>NZ_AMRM01000019.1 GCF_000300335.1 Nitratireductor pacificus pht-3B
GGCGGGTGGAACCCGCCGCCATTGTCGATATTCGATCTGAGAAGCTGGCGCCGTCAGCCGGGCAGTACGGCGTCGTCGGCGGGCGCCGCCGCTTCGGCCTCATCGGCCTTGCGGACGCGAGGGCGGCGGGGACGCCGCGGCGCCTTCTCCTCCGCCGGAGCCTCGGCGGACGGTGCCGCTTCGTCGGCGGTCTTCGCCACGGAGGCGCGGCGCGTGCGCCTGGCAGCCGCCGGCTTGGCGGAGGCTTCGCCATCCTCGCGCGCGGAGCCTTCCTCCGCCGCATGGCCGTTTACGTTGCCGTTCGGCTGGTTGTGATGACCGCCCTTCAGCGCCAGTTCGGCCGGAATGCCCTCGATCTCGGGCTGCGGGCCGGACCCGTCCTCGACACGCGACTGGCGCTGCTTGCGTTCCTGGGCGCCGTTTCCGTTGCCGCTGCCATTGCCGGCATGGCTCTCGGCGGCGTCCCGCTCGTCGGCATCGTCGTCATCGTCGCGGCTCTCGCGGGCGCTCTGCTGCTGCTGTTGCTGCTGGGCCTGCGCGGCGGCGATGATGCGGTTGTAGTGTTCGGCGTGCTGTAAATAGTTTTCAGCCATCACGCGGTCGCCGGAGCTTTGCGAATCACGCGCCAGCGCGGCGTATTTCTCTGCGACCTGCTGCGCGGTCCCGCGGATCTTCACATCCGGGCCGTTGCTCTCATAGCTGCGCGTAAGCGGGTTGGGCCCTTTGCGGTTGTTGTTATTGTTGTTGTTATTATTGTTGCCGCGCCCGCGCATGCGCCTGTTCTGCTGTTGTGGCCTCATTCGACTCTCTTGGTTTCGAGACTGCTTGCTTGAGACTGCTCGGTTGATACGGTTCGTTGAAACAATACCCACTAGCCGGCGGAGAATGGCGGGAAGCCAGCAGTCTCTGATATCCCCTTAGCCATTTGCTGCGCCGCGAGACGCGGGCGCGAATGCCATCCTGTTCCGCTTCATGTCAGTTGCCGGACAATCCCCGTAATGAAGCAGAGGCGTCTGAACGCCCTTCATGACAGCCAGTCCTCGGGAACCGAATCGATAACGGTGCTGTCTGCTTCGTCCCATCCGGTAGCCGGAAACTATCCGCATTCCGGCGCGATGCCAAGTTTTTTTTCAACCGGCTTACCGTGCCGTTTTAGTCCTGAAAATCAACGCTCTGTCATGTCCGGCCAGATCGCGCACGGCATCGGCCAGATCGAATCCGTTCGCCGCGAACACTTCGGAGACCATATCCTTCTGGTCGAATCCGATCTCGACGGCAACCATACCGCCGGAGGCGAGATGCAGCGCGACGCCAGCGGCGATTGCCCTGTAGGCATCGAGCCCGTCAGGCCCGGCGACCAGCGCAATCCGCGGATCGAATGCGCGAACCTCGCGCGACAGGCCCGGCCAGTCGCCGTCGCGGATATAGGGCGGGTTCGACACGATGAAATCGAAGCGCCCCTCGACCCCGGCGAACCAGTCGGACCGACAGGCCGTGAACCGGCTTCCATATCCGTTGATATCGGCATTCGAAGCGGCCGTTGCAAGGGCGTCGGCAGAAACATCCACGCCGACGGCCTGCGCATTCGGCAGGACGCTCAGCAGCGCCAGCGCCACCGCGCCCGTTCCTGTCCCGAGATCGAGAAGGCGCCAGGGCCGGTCGTCCCCATTGTCCCGGCGTGCATATTCGAGAACGAGATCGACCAGCGCCTCCGTGTCGGGACGCGGCTCCAGCGTCTCCGGCGAGAGCGTGAGTTCGAGGCCGTAGAAGGCGCGCCGGCCGATGATCCGGTGAACCGGTTTGCCCTCGAGCCGCTGCTCCAGAGCCTTTTCGACGGCGTCGCGCCGCCCCGCTTCGATGAGTTGCTCGGGACGCGCGATCGCGTCCGCCTGCGTCGTTTCCGTGAAATGCTCCACCAGAAGCCGCGCGTCGAGCGCCGCGTCGGGAATCCGCGCCTGCTTCAGACGTTCCCGCGCCGCCGCCAGCAGGGCGCCGAGCGTGATCGCCTGATCAGCCATCCGCTCCGGTTTCCGCAAGGAGCTTCGCCTGATGATCGGAGATCAGGGCGTCGACCACCTCGTCCAGATCGCCCTCGATGATCCGGTCGAGCTTGTACAGGGTGAGATTGATCCGGTGATCCGTCAGGCGGCCCTGCGGGAAATTGTAGGTGCGGATGCGCTCCGAGCGGTCGCCCGAGCCGACCTGCAGGCGCCGCGCCTCCGACCGTTCGTCCGCCGCCTTCGAGCGCTGCGCGTCGAACAGCCGGGCGCGCAGGATCTGCATCGCCCGGGCGCGGTTCTGGTGCTGGGATTTTTCCGCCTGAACCACCACGATGCCGGACGGGATGTGGGTGATGCGCACGGCCGAATCCGTGGTGTTGACGTGCTGGCCGCCCGCGCCAGAGGCACGCATCGTGTCGATGCGGATATCCTCGTTCCTGATCTCGACGTCGATCTCTTCCGCCTCCGGCAGCACCGCCACCGTCGCCGCCGAGGTATGGATGCGCCCCTGCGCTTCCGTCGCCGGAACGCGCTGCACCCGGTGCACGCCGGACTCGAACTTCAGGCGCGAGAACACGCCGCGGCCGGAAACCGTCGCGATGATTTCCTTGTAGCCGCCGGCCTCGCCCTCGCTCGCCGAGACCACCTCCACCCGCCAGCTCTTTTCGGAAGCGTAGCGCTCATACATGCGGAAGAGGTCGCCGGCGAAAAGCGCCGCTTCGTCGCCGCCCGTGCCGGCGCGGATTTCGAGAATCGCATTTTTCTCGTCGGCCTCGTCTTTCGGCAGGAGCAGGATCTGCATTTCCGCCTGCAGGGCATCGATCCGTTCCTCGACGTCGCCGAGATCGGCTTCGGCCAGCTCGCGCATCTCGCGGTCGGTCGACGGGTCTGCGAGCATCGTCTCCAGGTCGGACAGCTCCGCCTCGGCCTGGCGCAACTCGCGGATCTTGGCCGCAACCTCCTGCAGCTCGGCATATTCCGAGGCAAGCTTCACATAGACATCAGGCTCCGGCCCGGCCGCCATCTGCGTTTCGATCAGCTCGAAACGCTTGAGCACCTGATCCATGCGATCGCGCGGCAGTTCGGTCATCGGGAAGGAAAGCCTGTCAGGTCAGAGGGGAACGTCATGGGTTTCGGCGAATTGCCGAAGCAGCGCGCGAATATCGGTGGACGCGCTGTGATTGGCAAGGGCCTCGTCCATCAGCGCCGTCAGGTCGGCGAGGGGCAGGTCGCAGAGCATCGACTTGACCGGGCCGATCGCCGCCGGCGCCATCGAGATCGAGCGATAGCCAATGCCGAGAAGCGCCATTGCCGAGATCGGTCGTCCGGCCAGTTCGCCGCACAGCGTCACCGGTGTCCTTGCCGCATCGCCCGCGCGCACGATCTGGCGCAGCAGCCGCAGGAACGGCACGCTCAGCGGGTCGAAACGCTCGGAAATGCGCGTATTGCCCCGGTCGGTCGCCGTGACGAACTGGAACAGGTCGTTCGATCCGACAGAGACGAAGTCCACGGCCTGCATCAATTCGTCGAGCTGCCACAGCAGCGCGGGCACCTCCACCATCGCGCCGAGCTTCAGCCGCGTCGGCAGGTGGTGGGCGAAGCGCGACAGGTGGCGCACCTCGCGGTCGATGATCTCGCGCGCCTGGCGCACTTCGGCCACCTCGGTGACCATCGGCAGCATCAGGCGCAGTTCCCGCCCGCCTGCCGCCTTCAGCAGCGCCCTGATCTGCGTCCGCAACAGCCCCGGCCGGTCGAGCGTCAGGCGGATCGCGCGCCAGCCGAGCGCCGGGTTCTCCTCCTGCTGCGCGCCCTTGAAATAGGGAAGCACCTTGTCGCCGCCGATATCGATGGTGCGGAACGTGACCGGCTTGCCGTCCGCCGCATCCAGCACCTCGCGGTAGAGCCGCTCCTGCGCCTCGACGCGCGGAAACGCCGCCGCCACCATGAACTGCAACTCGGTGCGGAAAAGCCCGATGCCCGCGGCGCCCGACTGTGCAAGCTGCGGCAGATCGACCGCGAGGCCGGCATTCATCATCAGGTCGACGGGCGTGCCGTCCCGGGTTTCGGCCGGCCGCTCGCGCAGTTCCTGATAGTGTTTCTGGCGCCGGGCGCGGAAGCGCACCTTCTCCGCATAGGCCGCTTCCACGTCCGCCTGCGGACGCAGATGCACCTGGCCGTCCTCGCCATCGACGATGATCGCATCGCCGTTCTCCGACATGGACACCGCGCCCTTGACCTGGCCGACGGTCGGCAGGCCGATGGCGCGGGCGACAATGACGATATGGCTCGTCGGCGCGCCCTCCTCCAGCACCAGTCCGCGCAGCTTCTGGCGCGGATAGTCGAGGAGTTCGGCTGCTCCCATCGAGCGCGCGACGACGATGGCGTCCTTCGGCAGGATTTCCGCAAGCGCTTCCGGCCCACGTCCCATGAGCTGGCGCAGCAGGCGATTCGCCAGATCGTCGAAATCGCTCATCCGCTCGCGCAGATAGGGGTCGGTCATGTGCATCATGCGCGCGCGCATGTCGCTCTGCACCTTCTCGACCGCCGCTTCCGCCGTCAGCCCGTTGTTGACCGCCTCCTGCAGGCGGCGCACCCAGCCGCGGTCGTTGGCGAACATGCGATAGGCTTCGAGCACGGCGCGGTGCTCGCCCTCGAACGCCACCTCGCGGCGCGAGAGCATGTCGTCGATCGACAGCCGGAGCGAATCGAGCGCCGTCTCCAGCCGGACCAGTTCCTGGTCGCTGTCTTCGTTGAACAGCGCGGTGACGACGATGCGCGGCTCGTGCAGCACCACGTGTCCGAGTCCGACGCCGTCGTTGAACGGCAGGCCCGTCAGGCTGACCGGGCGGCTGAGGTCGAGTTCGATGCCGGGCCGCGTGAGCCGCGCCAGATCGCCCGTGGCGATCATCTCGGCGATCACCATCGCGACCGTCTCGAGCGCTTCCAGCTCGTCGTCGCGGTAATGCCGCATGGTGCGGTTCTGGACGACCAGGACGCCGAGCGTCCGCCCCGCCCTCAGCACCGGCACGCCGAGGAAGGAGTGGTACACTTCCTCCCCCGTCTCCGGCAGATAGGCGAAGGCCGGGTGCTTCTGCGCGTCGGAGAGGTTCAGCGGCCGCGCGCTGGCGGCGATGGTGCCGACCAGGCCCTGGCCGAGGCGCAGTTGCGCCAGATGCACGGCTCCGGGATTGAGACCCTCGGTGGCGTAGAGCTCGAGAACCGAGTCGGCGCGCAGCACGTAGAGCGAGCACACCTCGGCGACCATGTTCTGGGCGATCTCGCGCACGATGCGGTCCAGACGCGCCTGCGGATCCAGCGCTTCGGCCATCAGCTCGCGCAGACGCCTCAACAGCACACGTGGACCACCGGCGGTATCTCGCATCGAACCCCTCTCCATTGGCACCATGCTACCCGCACGGAGATACGGAGCAAAAGCCAGATTCGGGTTTTTCTTAGACTACTGCTTATCGAGACCGTAGACGGAATGCAAAGTACGCACCGCCAGTTCGGCGTAGGGACCGTCGATCAGGATCGAGATCTTGATCTCCGACGTCGTGATGGCCCGGATGTTGATGCCCTTCTCGGCCAGCGCCTTGAAGGCGGTGGCGGCGACGCCTGCATGGCTGCGCATGCCGATGCCGATGACGGAAACCTTGACCAGCCCCGCCTCCGACTGGATGGCATCGAAGCCGACCGTGTCACGGACCCGGTCGAGCACGGCCCGCGCCTTGTCGAGGTCGCCGGAGGGAACCGTGAACGTCATATCGGTGCGCGAACCGTCTTCCGAGATGTTCTGCACGATCATGTCGACATTGATGTTGGCCTCGGCCAGGGGACCAAAGATGCCGGCGGAGACGCCCGGCCGGTCAGCGACGCGGCGCAGCGATATCTGAGCCTCGTCCTTGGCGTAGGCGATGCCGGTGACGACTTGCTGTTCCACGATTTCATCCTCATCGCAAATGAGAGTTCCGGGCGGGTTGTCGAAATCCCCCATGCCCGGCGCGTCCGGATCCTCGAACGACGATCTTACAAAGGTTCTGACCTTGTGCACCATGGCGAGCTCGACCGAGCGCACCTGCAGCACCTTGGCGCCGAGCGACGCCATTTCCAGCATTTCCTCGAAGGAGATCTTGGGCAGGCGGCGCGCCTTCGGCTCGATGCGCGGGTCGGTCGTGTAGACGCCGTCGACGTCCGTATAGATGTCGCAGCGGTCGGCCTTGACCGCCGCCGCAACGGCGACGGCGCTGGTGTCGGAGCCGCCGCGCCCGAGCGTCGCGATGCGGTTGTCCGGGCCGATCCCCTGGAAACCGGCCACCACGGCCACCTGGCCCATGCCCATGCGGCGCACGATCTCGGCGCCGTCGATGTCGAGGATGCGCGCCGCGCCATGCGCGTTGTCGGTGCGGATCGGGATCTGCCAGCCATGCCAGGAGCGCGCATCGACCCCCATCGACTGAAGGGCGATGGCAAGAAGGCCGCTCGTCACCTGCTCGCCGGAAGCGACGATAGCATCATATTCGCGGGCATCGTAGACGGGTGCGTTGGAGCCGGCCACCTTCGGCATGTTCTGCACCCAGGCGACGAGTTCGTTGGTCTTGCCGGCCATCGCCGAGACCACGACGGCCACCTCGTGACCCGCATCCGTTTCCCGTTTGACGTGACGCGCCACATTGTGGATGCGATCCAAATCGGCGACGGAGGTTCCGCCGAACTTCATCACGATGCGCGCCATGGGAACGGAGTGCCTTTTCTGGGAAATTCCAACCGCCCCGGGAGGGCGGAAACCAACCGACACATCAGCCGCACAAGGCCGTGCATCGCGGCTTCATTACCCAAAACGCCACGCATCTGCAAGCAATGTGAAAAGCGGCGGGAAGCGCGATACCCGTCGGTCCGCCGTATGCGTTGGCTCGCTCAGCCCCCAGGCTTAAGCGACCGGACAACCTCGCCGCGGGTCGCGCCGCCTGACGCGCTGAGACAATTCCTTCCTTGACAATTGGCCGCCGCGACCCGACTTCATGTCAGCCCAGACGGAGCTGTAACAATGACCACAGGCCAGCCCATGCAGGAAGCACGCCAAACGACGATCGACGTGCGCGAGATCGAGCATTTCTCGGCGTTGGCCGCCGAGTGGTGGAACCCGGCAGGCAAGTTCGGCACCCTCCACAAGTTCAATCCGGTACGGCTCGCCTATATCCGCGACCATGTCGCCGCCCATTTCGGGCGCGATCCCCACGCGGTGAAACCGTTCGCCGGCCTGCGTCTGCTCGACATCGGCTGTGGGGGCGGACTGCTCTGCGAGCCGATGGCCCGCCTCGGCGCGGATGTGGTCGGGGCCGATGCATCCGAAACCAATATCGAGGTCGCAAAACTGCACGCCGCCGAGGGCGGACTGGCGATCGACTACCGGGCGACGACGGCGGAATCCCTCGCCGACGACGGCGAGAAATTTGACGTCATCCTCAACATGGAGGTGGTCGAGCATGTCTCGGATGTCGATCTCTTCATCGCCAAATGCGGCGCCATGCTGAAACCCGGCGGCCTGATCTTCGTCGCCACCATCAACCGGACGCTGAAGGCCTGGGGCCTGGCCATCATCGGCGCAGAATATGTTCTGGGATGGCTGCCACGCGGAACGCATCAGTACGACAAGCTGGTGCGCCCGCAGGAGCTGGAGCGCGCCCTCTCTGCTGCGCAGGTCGCCATCACCGACCGCACCGGCGTGGTCTACAACCCGCTCGCCGACCGCTGGCAGCGCTCGCGCGACATGGACGTCAACTACATGGTGGTTGGCTCGAAGGCGCCCTGAAAGCCGCCCTGACCTACTGGTCTCAGTTCTGATCCTCGGGAAGCATCGGCAGGGGCATGAACTCCACGCCCTCCTCGATCAGCGCCTTGGCGTCATCGGCGGAGGCCTCGCCGTAGATGCCGCGCGCTTCGGTCTCGCCGAAATGGATCTTGCGCGCCTCCTCGGCGAACCGGTCGCCGACATAGTCGGCGTTCTCGCGCACCGCCTTCGACATTTCCTTGAGCTGGGCCAGAACCTTCTTCTGCTCCTCGCCGAGCGCCAGCGCCACCTGCGCCTTCCGGCGGCTGGTCGACACGGCCGGCGCCATCAGCGCCTTGTCCACGTGCTGCGACCCGCATTGCGGGCAGGCGATGAGCTGCCGTTCCTTCTGCCTGTCGAAATCGCTGCTGTTGCGGAACCAGGCTTCGAAGGAATGCGCTTCTTCGCAGATCAGATTGTAGCTGATCATGAAGCCCGCCTTGCCGCTTGCCCTGCCGCGCCCGCGCGGACGACTGCGAAATCGCGGGCGTTCTTGAGGTTGGGGATCTTGGCGCGCGCGGCCGAAACCTGCGCCAGATCGAGATCGGCCACGATCACGCCCGGTTCGTCATGCGCCGCCTCCGCCAGCACCCTGCCCCACGGATCGACGATCAGCGAATGACCGTAGGTCTCGCGGCCGTCTTCATGCAGGCCGCCCTGCGCCGCGGCGATCATGAAGGCGCCGTTCTCGATGGCGCGCGCCCGAACCAGCACATGCCAGTGCGCTTCGCCCGTCTGGCGAGTGAAGGCGGCCGGCGCCGTCAGGACCGCTGCACCGTCCAGAGCCAGCGCCCGGAACAGTTGCGGGAAGCGCAGATCATAGCAGATGGCAAAGCCGAGCCGGCCGAAGGGCAGGTCCGCCACGACCGCCCGGTCGCCCGGCGCATAGGTCGCCGATTCGCGCCAACTTTCGCCATGGTCCAGATCCACGTCGAACATGTGCAGCTTGTCGTAATTGGCGATCAGGTCGCCATCGGGTCCGAACAGGAATGCCCGGTTTGCGACCTTCCCGCCTTCCAGCGCCACGGCCGTGGATCCCAGATGCACGTGGATCGACAGCTCGCGCGCCAGCGCCCGGGCGCGCTCGACCACGACGGCGCCGCGCTCGCCGGCGATCCGTTCCCGCAACGCGTCGCTTCCACGCACGAGCACGCCGGTCATTTCGGGACTTTGCACGTAGGCCGCACCCTGCGCGGCGGCTTCGCGCACCAGCGCCTCGAGCGCGTCCGCATTGGCCTCGGGCTCGGTGCCCGAACGCATCTGCAGGGCGGCGACGCGCAGCGTGCTCATGCGTTCGCTCCCGCCAAAAGGGTGTCCAGCCGGCCCTCGCGCTCGAGCGCGTGCAACTCGTCGGAACCGCCCACATGCACCGAACCGATGAAAATCTGCGGGAAGGTGGAGCGCCCGTTGGCGCGCTGGATCATCTCCTGCCGCAGCTCCGGCGAGAAGCTCGCATCGTGCTCCGTGAAAGAAACGCCCTTACGCTCCAGCAGGCGTTTCGCCGCCGCGCAGTATCCGCACATCATGCGGGTGTAGATCGTGACATCAGCCATTCGTCTGTCCCAAAAACTCTTCCAGCCTATATAGGGTCTCCTTCATCGGGCCGGAAGTCCCCCGGCAGCACGCGGGCAAACGTCAGGACATCCACGCGCCGCGCGCCGGCCCGCTTCAGGACGCGTGCTGCCGCCGAAACAGTGGCGCCGGTCGTGTAGACGTCGTCGATCAGGATGATGCGCCGCCCGCTGACGGCGGACAGGCGCTCTTCCGGCACGCGAAACGCACCCCGCACATTCGCTTCCCGCTCGCGCGCGCCGAGCCCGACTTGCTGTCGTGTCTTCTTGACCCGCAGCAGGGCCTCCGGCGCATAGTCGAGCCCGCCCTGCCGGGCCACGGCGCGCGCAAGCTCGGCGGACTGGTTGAACCGCCTCGTCAGGAGGCGGGCACGGTGCAGCGGAACCGGGATCACCGCATCCGCATCCGCCGTCAGCTCCGCGCCCGCGCGCAGCATCCAGCGCGCCATCCAGGGCGCGAGGTCGGTGCGGTCTCGAAACTTCAGCCCCTGCACCATCTGCCGGGCGATGCCCTGGTAGAGAACCGCCGAGCGTGCTCGCGCGAATGGCGGCGGGTTGGCGATGGCATCCGCCGAGACGATCTCTTCTCCCATCTCGATCGAAAAGGGCGTTCCCATCACGGCGCACCAGGGGCGTTCCAGGAAATGCAGGCGCGGCCAGCAGGAGGCGCACAGCGTGCCGGGCTGGGTGACATGGTTGGCACAGCCCAGGCACACGGGCGGGAACAGCACGCCCGCCGTCCACCGCACCGCCGCGCTCATCCCCTGCGCAACGCTGAACATCGCTGCTGCCCCCAGCATTCGCCCTTTGCCTCTTTGCCAGCATATCGGTTTTGTGCGATTGCGCACCTGACAATCATGGATGATGCATGGAACCGCTATTCGATATCGAGCTACTGATGGCCCACAAGCTGCGGGCGCTGCGCCAGGGCGACGCCGGCGCCCGCTTCCTGATGAAGCGCGCCGCCGCCGATCTCGGAGAACGGCTGGCGACCGTCGAGCGCCGTTTCGACAGCGCCGCCACGCTGTTCTGCCTGACCGACGACGCGGCGGCGGTGCTGCGCGCAAGCGACAAGGTCGGCACAGTCGTCCGCGTCGAAACGCATCCCGGACTTATCGAGGATGGCGACGTCCTCGCATCCCCGGAAACCGTACCCCTCGAAGCCGCGAGCCTCGACCTCGCCGTCTCGCTGCTGACCCTGCACGAAACCAACGACACGCCGGGCCTCCTTGCCCAGATTCGCCGGGCGCTCAGGCCGGACGGCCTGTTCCTCGGGGCCATGGCCGGCGCCGGCACGCTGCACGAACTGCGCCAGTCCCTGCTGGAGGCCGAGACCGAACTCACCGAGGGCGCCGCCCCCCGCGTCAGCCCGTTCGCCGATGTGCGGGACGTGGGCGCGCTTCTCCAGCGTGCCGGCTTTGCCCTGCCGGTGACGGACCTCGAGAGCGTTACGGTCCGCTACGACACCATGTTCGATCTGATGCGCGACCTCCGCGCCATGGGCGCGACCAGCGCGCTCGCGGCGCGCAGCCGGCGGCCCGCGACCCGTGCCCTCTTCCTGCGTGCCGCCGAAATCTACGCGGAGCGCTTCGCCGATCCCGACGGACGCATCAGGGCAACGTTCAACCTCGTGTGGATGTCCGGCTGGGCGCCGCATGAATCGCAGCAGAAACCGCTGGTGCCCGGCAGTGCGAAGATATCCCTGAAGGACGTGCTGCAGAAGAAGAGTTAGGTCTAACGCTTCACTGCTTCATGACTTCGCTGGTCTGGCTGGCCACGTCCTCCATGGTACCCTGCAACGAGGTACCCATCCCCCGGATCCCCCCGATGATGACCAGGGCGATCAGCCCTGCCAGCAGCGCATACTCGATTGCCGTGGCGCCCGATCTGTTGGCGAGAAACTGCTTGAACATCGGCCTGCGCGTCCCTGTTGCTTCGTTTGACGGTAACGGGAAACCGTTAAGATTCCTTAAGATCGGCGCCGGCAGTTCGCGGGCAGCACGAAACGGCCTGGTCACCGAACCGCCGCAAGCGGGCTAGCAGGCGCCGCTGCGCTGGCCGTTCTCACGGATGATGCAGACCGCGTCGCGCCCCGGCTGCAGGACACTGCGCCGAAGCGTATAGGTGCCGCCGCTGCGCTTGGTCGACGATGTGGTGATGGGATCGATGCCGAATGGCGCGCCGAACTGGGCGACCGTCGGCCTGCTGCGTTTCTCCGCGATGGGCGTCAGCACCAGCGCCAGGGCGACCGCCGCGGAGCCGAACAGCAGGGCCACGCGCAGTGCGCCGATCCCGGCATTGTTCACGCGCGTGGACCACGCGCTGCGCCCCGTTTCCCAATCCGCTTCAGAAACCATGACCGATCCCCTGTCCGTATTGTGGATCGCCGATGAACCGGGCGATCCTGCCCCGATTCAAATTTTCATTGTTGCGTAAAGGAATGCTTAACGATGACCGCCCGATCGGCGGCTACAAGAGGTCGATGAGGAACGGAATCAACGGCGCATCGGCCGGCGGCATGGGATAATCGCGCATGTCGCGCGGCCGGACCCATTTCAGCCCCTGCCCCTCGCGCGGCTGCGGCGTTCCCCAGAAACGGCGGCAGACGAACAGCGGCATCAGCAGATGGAAGGCCTCATAGCTGTGGCTGGCGAAGGTCAGGGGCGCGAGGCAGGCAGTCTTGGTCTCGATGCCGAGCTCCTCCTGCAGCTCGCGAATGACCGTCTCCTCGGGCGTTTCACCGGGTTCGACCTTGCCGCCCGGAAACTCCCAAAGGCCCGCAAGCGCCTTCCCCTCCGGCCGCTGGGCGATCAGCACGCGGCCATCCGCATCGACCAGAGCGCAGGCTGCGACGAACAGGACCGGTTTTGGAGCCATCGTCATTCACCTTTCGTGTGCGCGCCCGCGCCGGGTGGCTGGCGGTAGTGATAGCGGTAGATCTCGCGGAACCCGAGCGCCTTGTAGAGACCGACGGCCGCCTCATTGTCTGCCTCGACCTGGAGCCAGGCCCTCTCCGCGCCGTGCGAGCGCGCCCATTTCAGCGCTGAAAGCAGTACCCGCCGGCCGAAGCCCCTGCCCCGCCAGTCCGGTCTCGTCGCGATCTCGAACAGACCCGCGAGCGTGCCGTCCCGCACGCAGATGGCGGTCGCCACCGGCTCGTCGCCGTCCTCGAGCACGAAAAGCCCGGTGTCGGGTCTGATCGCTCCGATCACGCGCGAAAGGCCGGCGCGCAGCTTGTCCTCGTAGCCGTGCACCTGAAGCGTCGCGTTGACGAACCGCCTGCGGTCCTTCAGCGGGATCTGGTCCATCGCCTCGGCCAGGCTCGCAGCCTCCAGATCCAGCGCCATCACCAGGGACTGGCCGAACGTGCTCCAGCCCGCCTGGTCGAGGTGTCGCGATATCGCGGGGGCCGAAAGGGGAGAGATGCGGAAGGTCGGCACCCGGCCATAGGCCTCGAACTGGCCGGCAGCCTTGCCGATCCGCTGCTCCAGATCGCGGTCGTCGCCCGGATCGAGCGGATTGATGGAGTTGAGCCGCTTGGCCGGGTGCCCCGCGGTCAGGCGAACCACCCAGGTGCCGTCATAGGCTACGGTTTCGGCCGGCCACGCACGCAGCCCCGCCGCCTCGAAACGGCGGATGGTGGCGAGATCCCTGCCCTGGTCCTGCCCCACGCGCCCCGGCACCCTAGCTCCTGTAATCGCCATTGATGGCGACATACTCCTTCGTCAGGTCGCAGGTCCAGACCGTGGCCTTGCCCCGACCGATGCCGAGGTCGACGCGCAGGACGATCTCGTCCCGCTTCATATAGGCCGAGGCGGCCTCTTCGGAATAGGCGGCGTCGCGCTCGCCCTCATGGGCGACCCGGATGTCGCCGAACCAGATGGAGATCAGGTCGCGGTCCGCGGGCTCGCCCGCCTTGCCGACCGCCATCACCACGCGGCCCCAATTGGCGTCCTCGCCGGCGACGGCCGTCTTGACCAGCGGCGAGTTCGCGATCGACAGGGCGATCTTCTTGGCCGAGCGGGCCGACTTGGCGCCGGTCACCGTGATCTCCACCTGCTTGCGAGCGCCCTCGCCGTCGCGCACCACCTGCAGGGCAAGATTCTTCAGCACGCGATTCAGGGCGCGACGCAGGCCGGAAAGCCGCGCATCCCTGGCATCTTCGATGACCGGCGCGCCGCGCCTGGCCGCGGCACCGGTGGCAAACATCATCAGCGTGTCGCTTGTCGAGGTGTCGCTGTCCACGGTCACGGCATTGAAGGTCTTGCCCGTTCCCTTCGACAGGAGTTCCTGCAGGACCGGCGCCGCGATCGGCGCATCGGTCACGACGAAAGACAGCATGGTGGCCATGTCCGGCGCGATCATCCCGGCGCCCTTGGCGATGCCGTTGATCGTCACGTCGACCTCGCCCAGTTTCACCATCGCGGTGGCGACCTTCGGATAGGTGTCCGTCGTCATGATGGCCTGCGCCGCCTCGAGCCAGCCTTCCGGGCGCGCGGCCTTCACCATGCCGTCGAGCGACGCCGTGATGCGCTCGGCCGGCAGCGGCTCGCCAATGACCCCGGTGGAAGCCATGAAGACCTCGCCGACGCTGGCCCCGACCGCCTTTGAGGCGGCCTCTCCGACCTTGGTCGTCGTTTCCCGCCCTTTCCTGCCCGTGAAGGCATTGGCATTCCCGGAGTTGACCACCAGGATGCGCGCCGCACCGCCGGCGAGATTGTTTCGGCAGAACTCGACCGGTGCCGAGGGACATTTGGAGCGTGTGAAGACGCCGGCTGCCGTGGTGCCTTCGTCGAACACCATCGCGAGGACGTCGGTGCGCCCCTTGTATTTGACGCCAGCCTGGGCCGTTGCGATGCGCACGCCGTCGAGAGCGGGCATCTTCGGTTGTTTCTTCGGAGCAAGGGGAGAAATTGCGACGGACATGGCCAACAACATTCATGAACGAAAGCGAGATTGCCGCCGATCTGCCCGAGAATTGCCAGTGACGCAAGTCGAAACCGCGATGAGCCATGCGGTTTCGGGCCGAGGGGAGCACGGGATCGTATACCAGCCAGAGACCGGCGAGGCATCTCTTGCAGACAACAAAAAAGGCGGGTGCGATGCACCCGCCTTTCATCGGATCGAGCGTGATCCCGCTATTGGGCCGCTGCCGGCTCCTCGGTCTTTTCCTCGGCAGCGCCTGCGCGCTGTTTCTCGATACCGTCGATGATTTCCTTCAGCGCCGGTTCCTTCACTTCGATCTCGGCGGAATCGCGCAGCGCGGTGACCTCCTCGACATACTTGTCGCGGATCAGCACCGAGCGCACGCGGTCCTTGACCGCATCGAAGGCCGGCGGCTGCTGGACGCGCTTGTCCTCGACCTTGATGACGTGGAAACCGAACTGGGTCTCTACGGGCTCCTTCGAATAGTCGCCGGGGGTCAGCGCGAAGGCCGCGGTCTCAAACTCGGGCACCATCTGGCCCGCGCTGAAATAACCGAGATCGCCGCCATTGGCGGCAGCGCCGTCGGTCGACTTTTCCTTGGCGATGACTTCGAAATCGCCGCCTTCGCCGAGCTGCTTGATGATCGCCTCGGCCTCTTCCTTGGTCTTGACCAGGATGTGCCGCGCGCGGATCTCGTTGACGGCGGGCGCGTCGGCGACCTGCTTGTCGTAGCTCGCGCGCACCTGCTCGTCGGTCACCGCCTCGTTGACCACCTTGTCGATGAAGGCCGTGTGCAACGCCTGCTGACGCAGGAAAGCCAGACGCCGCTCGAACGCCTCGCCCTGGTCGAGTTTCGCCTTCTCCGCCTCGGAGGAAAGCAGGCGGATCTCGATCAGCGCCGACAGCAGCGCGGCGCGGCGCTGGTCGCCCTGCAGATTGCCGAACTGCGCGCCATACTCGCCGGCGGCGATGTTCAGGTCACCTTCGGTGATTTCCAGGCCGTTAACGGTGGCGAGAACGTCGGTGTCCGCCGCGGGCGCAGACATGACGCCCACCGCAGCCAATGTCAGGCCTGCGCCGACCTGAACTGCGAGGAAACGGCGAAACGATTTCAGCATTGAACTCTCCGATCAAGATTCAGAATTTGTTCAAACCACCTAGGAATATGGCGGAATTTTGCGCGCCGACCCATGTTTAACGCGGCGTTGACATCACTCTTGGCCCCTCTTATCTGTCCAGTGGTCTTGCGTCCAGAACCCATTTCCGGGCGTTATTGTCGTATCACCGCCTCAGCTTAGCATGAGCGGAATCATCCCGGCTCTTGAAGTGCCGCTTGTCAGGAAGTGAAAGGACCACTCGATGGTCAGTCTCGGCGGTCTCGCCCGCAAGGTTTTCGGCTCCTCCAACGATCGCCGCGTCAAGGGCATGCGCCCGCGCGTGGCCGCCATCAACGCGCTCGAGGAGGAGATCAAGGCGCTCTCCGACGACGCCTTGCGCGGACGCACCGAGGAGTTCCGCAAGCAGCTTGCCCACGGTGCGTCCCTCGACGACCTGCTGATCCCGGCCTTCGCGACCGTGCGTGAGGCTTCCCGCCGGGCGCTGGGCATGCGTCCCTTCGACGTGCAGCTCATCGGCGGCATGGTCCTGCATGAAGGCTCCATCGCGGAGATGAAGACCGGCGAAGGCAAGACGCTGGTCGCCACCCTCCCCGTCTATCTGAACGCGCTGACCGGCCGGGGCGTCCACGTCGTCACTGTCAACGACTACCTGGCGCAGCGCGACTCCGCCTGGATGGCGCGCCTCTACGGCTTCCTCGGCCTCACCACCGGCGTCATCGTTCACGGCATGTCCGACGAGGAGCGCCGCGCGGCCTATGCCTGCGACGTGACCTACGGCACCAACAACGAGCTCGGCTTCGACTATCTGCGCGACAACATGAAGTATGAGCGCGACCAGATGGTGCAGCGCGATCATGCCTACGCCATCGTCGACGAGGTGGATTCGATCCTGATCGACGAGGCCCGCACGCCGCTGATCATTTCCGGCCCGCTCGACGACCGCTCGGAGCTCTACACCACCATCGATTCCTTCATCCCGAAGCTGGAAGAGGCCGATTACGAAGTCGACGAGAAGCAGCGCACCGCCACCTTCACCGAGGAAGGCACCGAGAAGATCGAAAACATGCTGCGCGAGGCGAACCTCTTCAAGGGGGATTCGCTCTACGACATCGAGAACGTCGCCATCGTGCACCACCTGAACAACGCTCTGAAAGCGCACCGGCTCTTCCAGCGCGACAAGGATTACATCGTCCGCAATGACGAGATCGTCATCATCGACGAGTTCACCGGCCGCATGATGCCCGGCCGCCGCTTCTCCGAGGGGCTGCACCAGTCCCTCGAAGCCAAGGAACGTGTGTCGATCCAGCCGGAAAACCAGACGCTGGCCTCGATCACCTTCCAGAACTATTTCCGCATGTACGGCAAGCTGGCGGGCATGACCGGCACGGCTTCGACCGAAGCCGAGGAATTCGGCAACATCTACAATCTGGATGTCGTCGAGGTTCCGACCAACCTGCCGATCCAGCGTCTCGACGAGGACGACGAGGTCTATCGCACCGTCGAGGAAAAGTTCCGCGCCATCGTTCGCGAGATCAAGGAAGCCAACGCCAAGAACCAGCCGATCCTGGTCGGAACCACCTCGATCGAGAAATCCGAGTTCCTGGCCGAGCACCTGCGCAAGGAAGGCATCAAGACATTCGAGGTGCTGAACGCACGCCATCACGAGCGCGAGGCGTCCATCGTCGCACAGGCCGGCAAGCCGGGTGCCATCACCATCGCCACTAACATGGCCGGCCGCGGCACCGACATCCAGCTCGGCGGCAACCCCGAAATGCGCATCGCCGACGAACTGGGCGGCATGGAGCCGGGCGCCGAGCGCGAGGCGAAGGAAAAGGCGATCCGCGAGGACGTGCAGCGCCTGAAGGAACAGGCGATCGCCGCCGGCGGTCTCTACGTGCTGGCGACCGAACGCCACGAAAGCCGCCGCATCGACAACCAGCTGCGCGGCCGCTCGGGCCGACAGGGCGATCCGGGGCGCTCGAAGTTCTTCCTGTCGTTGCAGGACGACCTGATGCGCATTTTCGGCTCCGACCGCATGGACGGCATGCTGCAGAAGCTCGGCCTCAAGGAAGACGAGGCGATCGTCCATCCCTGGATCAACAAGGCGCTCGAGAAGGCGCAGAAGAAGGTCGAGGCGCGCAACTTCGACATCCGCAAAAACCTCTTGAAGTTCGACGACGTGATGAACGACCAGCGCAAGGTGGTCTTCGACCAGCGCCTTGAGCTGATGGACGGCGAGAACCTGTCGGAAACGGTTGCCGAGATGCGCCGCGACGTGATCGACGATCTGGTCGAGCGCAGCATCCCCGAACGGGCCTATGCCGAACAGTGGAAGATCGCCGAGCTGAAGGAAGGCGTGCAGACCTCGCTCAATCTCGATCTGCCGATTGAGGAATGGGCGCGCGAGGAAGGCATCGCTGAGGACGATATCCGCGAGCGGATCACCGAGGCGACGGAGGCCGCAGCCAAAGATCGGGCCGAGCGTTTCGGACCGGACATCATGAACTATGTCGAGAAATCGATCCTCCTGCAGACGCTCGATCACCTGTGGCGCGAGCACCTGGTCAATCTCGACCACCTGCGCTCCGTGGTCGGCTTTCGGGGCTACGCCCAGCGCGATCCGCTGAACGAGTACAAGTCCGAAGCCTTCGAGATGTTCCAGGCCATGCTCGGCAATCTACGCCAGGTGGTCACGTCGCAGCTGATGCGCGTCGAGCTGGTCCGCGAGGCGGCCGACGCCCCGCCGCCCGAGGCCCCGCAGATGGAAGCCCATCATGTGGACGGCTTCACCGGCGAGGACGAGTTCGGCGCCGACACGATGACCCTCGCCCGCGCCGAAAACCGGATCGTCGCCGCCGAGGACCGCAATCCCGACGATCCCGCCACCTGGGGCAAGGTCGGGCGCAACGAGGCCTGCCCCTGCGGCTCCGGCAAGAAGTACAAGCACTGCCACGGGGCTTTTGCCTGACGGCGCCGACGCCTTGCGCGCCGGCGGCAACCACGGCGTCCAACCGTTTCTTAAAGACTTTGGGCTAGCGTCCCGCAGCATCAAGCGGCGTCCGCGCGGGAGCACAGCGTTCCCGGCGCGGGCGCTCGCCATGTAGGGGCGCCGGAGTTCCGCGCACACGCGGACGCTTCGCGGCCAGGGTCACGGCGGAGTGTGGTTGCGTGCGCTTTTCGGTTACAACGGCTGGTGAACGCCTCCTTCCGGAGCGGCTTTCGGCGCGTGCGCAACCGGTTCTGGCACGCATAGACTCGCTGATTTCCGCGCGCGACGCACGCGGCGAAGCCGGACGCAACGCACTGATCGCCTTCGCCATCCGCATCCTCAACGCCGCGATCGCCTTCTTCAGCCAGGTCCTGCTCGCCCGATGGATGGGTGAGTTCGAATACGGGATCTTCGTCCTCGTCTGGGTGACGATGATCATTCTGGGCAACATTTCCTGCCTCGGCTTTCACACCTCGGTCATCCGCTTCATTCCCGAATACCGCGCCAAGGGCGAGTTCGATGCCCTGCGCGGCATCAACCTTGCAAGTCGGCTCTTCGTGCTCGGCTCCTCGACGCTGTTCGCGGCCGTCGGCATCGCGGGCCTGTGGTACTTCGCTCCCTCCGTCGAGACCTACTATGTCGTCCCGTTCTATCTCGGCCTGATCTGCCTGCCGATGGCGGCACTGAGCGACCTGATGCAGGGCGTCTCGCGGGCCAATGCCTGGGTCATCTGGGCGCTGCTGCCCACCTATTTCGTGCGGCCGCTGCTGATCCTTCTGTTCATGGCGATCGCGCTTTTCGCCGGCTATCCGGCCGACGCGAAGACGGCGATCATTGCCGCGATCCTCGCCACCTACCTGACGACGCTGCTGCAGTTCGTCAGCGTCACGACACGGGTGGACCGCAAGATGCCGGCCGGCAAGCCGAGCTTCCGCATGCGGGAGTGGACGGCGGTGTCGCTGCCCATCTTCCTCGTCGAGAGCTTCTTCTTCCTGCTCACCAACGCGGATGTCCTGATGGTCGGGCGCTACATGGCGCCGACCGACGTCGCCGTCTACTTCGCCACCGTGAAGACGCTCGCCCTCGTCCATTTCGTCTATTTCGCGGTCAAGGCCGCGGTCGCCCAGCGCTATGCGTCCTTCATGCACGGCGGTGACCATGCCGGGCTGGAAACCTTCGCCCGCGAGACCGTGAGCTGGACCTTCTGGCCTTCGCTGGCCATGGGCGTTGTCGTGCTTCTCGCCGGCAAGCCGATGCTGATGCTGTTCGGCCCGGCCTTCACCGAGGGCTATCCGCTTCTCTTCCTGCTGGTGACGTGCATCGTCGCGCGCTCCGCGGTCGGCCCTGCCGAGAGCCTCCTGACCATGAGCGGCCACCAGAAGATCTGTGCCGCCGTCTACGCGGCGACGCTGGCGATCAATGTCGGACTCAACATGGTCCTGATCCCCCAATACGGCCTGTGGGGGGCAGCGCTGGCGACCGGCGTCGCCATGCTGTTCGAGGCGGCGATCCTGTTCGTCACCGTATGGCGCAAGCTCGGCATCGTCATGCTGATCTTCCTTCCCTTCAAGAAAACCGGGACCGGGTCATGAGCATACCTCCCCTGCTGGAAGAACTGAGCGGCAGCGCGTCCGGCGCGATGATCGACGAGTTCGCCGGTCTGGCGGAGAACGCCGACCGGGCACAGCTTGAGCTGCTGGCAAGCCAGCGGCCGGAGCGCAAGCTCGCCATCTACCCCGCTGCGGCCGGTTTCGACCTGGTAGAGGAACTCGACTATCTGGCGGCGCGCTCCATCGAAGCGAACATCTTCTTCAACCCGCGCTTTCTCGCACCGGCGATGCCGCGCCTTGAAGATCGCGAAGTGCGGCTGGCCGTCATCCGGGACGGCACCGAGATCAAGAGCCGCCTGCGGCTTCTCGTGCCGTTCTCCATTGAGCGCTCGACGCTTCCTTTCAGCACGCCGGTGCTGCGCACCTGGGCCAATCCTTTCGGCCCGCTCGGCACCCCCCTGGTCGATTTCGACGACCCGAGCGGCGTGATCGAGGATTTCTTCGCAATGCTCGCCCGGCCGCACCTGAACCTGCCGAAGGTCTTCGTCCTGCCGGATGTTCGGCTGGACGGCCCCTTCACCGCGATGCTGCGCGCCGTCGCCGAGGCGCGCAACCTGCCGTTCCAGATCACCAACCGGATCGAACGACCGATTCTGCAGAGCCAGGACGACGGCGACACCTATCTCAAGGCGTCCCTGCGCGCCCATCACTATCGCGAGTTCCGCCGCCTCAAGCGCCGCCTCGGCGAAAAGGGCAGGCTGGAATACAGCATCGCCCGCCATCCGGACGAGATCCGCGAGGGGGTCGAGGCTTTCCTCACCCTGGAGGCCGCCGGCTGGAAGGGGCGCGAACGCACCGCCATGGCCATCGACCGCTACCGCGCGGCCTTTGCCCGTGAGGCCGTCCATCGTCTCGCCGAACGCGACCTGTGCCGCGTCCACATGCTGACCCTCGACGGAACCGTGATCGCCTGCCTCATCGTCTTCATCGAGAACGGCACGGCCTACACCTGGAAGACTGCCTATGACGAGACCCTGTCGGCGTTCTCGCCGGGGACGCTGCTGATGATCGAGGTGACCAGGAACCATCTCGAGGACCCGAACATCGTGGTGACCGATTCCTGTGCGGTTCCCGACCACCCCGTCATGAGCCGCCTGTGGAGCGAGCGCCGCCCGCTCGGCACGATCGTCGTCGGGCTAACGCCGGACGCGGACCGTCAGGTGCGCAAGGCGACGGCGCAACTGAGCCTTTACCGTCGCACCCGCAACACGCTTCGGATCCTGCGCAACCGCCTACGGCGCAAACCCGGCTGACCGCGTTCCGGCAGATCTAGAACTGCACGCCCAGTCGGGCGGACAGGCTGTGCTCGCGCATCCGGGCGGCGACAACGCCGTTATAGGTCAGCCGCAGGCTGGCGCGCTCGCCGAAATCGAGATCGGCACCCAGTCCGAGCAGGAGGGCGTTATCGGTGACCCGCGCGCCGGGCACCGAGAATGCCGGACCTCCCGCAGGGTCGGGTACGCCGGGGCGTGCCTCCCCGAAAGCCGAGCGCCAGCCGGCCATCGCACTGAAACGCGCCGGCCGGTCGACGACCACCGTCTCGATCGCGGCTTTCACGCCCAGCGAGGCAAACGTCGTCTCGAACCGCGAAGCGCGGCCGGACAAGGCGGCATCGCCGGCTTCCCGATAGTCGTCGGTCCATAGTCTGGAATGGGCGAGACCCGCGAACGGCTCCACCGAGACATTCTGCGCATCGAACCGGTAGCCCAGTTCACCAAAACCCTGCAGCCCGCGCCCCGCATAGCGCGCCGTAGCGCCGGCTGTGAAGCCAGTGCCGGGCGCTGCCCGTCGATGGGTGACGACGTCGTGCAGGCTGGCGACAAGCCCGCCCCGCAGCAACAATGCTCCCCACCGCGCGCCAGCATAGGCGCCCGCATGGTAGTTCCAGCTCTCAGCCCTGGAACCACGGACCTTGTCCCGGTAGGTTGATCGGCTGAAACCGGCCAGGACGCCGAAGCGCCATTGGTCCGACACCGGCGCGTCGGCACCCATGGCAAAACCGGCCGTCGCGTGTTTCAGGACGCCATCGTCCGCGCCACCGGTCGAGCGCCCCATGGCCCCGAAGGCGTCGCCCCAGAAGACCAGTTTCTCGCTCGACGCCGCCACCGGTTCGATCCCGCCCGGGCCATAGGCCATGAAGGCGGTCTCAGGGTCTCCAACGCCGTCGAATGCCGCGTTCAGGCGCATCATCGTCGCGCTGCGCAGATGTCGGCCTTCCTCGATCATCCCGCTCGTCACATCGGCATGTATCTCGCCGCCCGCACTGTGGACCGACTGCGATGCCGTGGAGGACGACTGCTGGACCACGCCATCGGACCCGCCTTCGACCATGTCTTGAAGAACAGCGGGCTTATCTCCGCCTTCGACCGTGCCGGGAGAACCGTCGTCCTTGCTCTTGAAGGCGAGAACCAGTCCTTTCCCGTAGGTCACGACGGGTTCGAGAGAATCCGGGAGCCCGCTGGTCTCGATCCTGTCGAACTTTCCATAGCTGCTGTTGGCCGTGATGATCGTCATCGGCGCTTTTGCCGGCACGGTCCCCTCCTGGATCCGCACATGCAGGACCCCGCCGAGGATCACCGCATTCTGCAGGACATTGATCTTGTCATGCTCACCACCCGCCACGTCGATCACAAAACTGGCGTTCGGCAGGGCCAAGAGGGTCTTGGTCACAAAGAATTCACCGACCGCATTGCCGGTTGAGGGGCCTGGGTCGAGGGTGCCGGCGAGCGTGACGGTGCCGAACACGGCGCCGGTGCCGCGCAGCGTGGCGCCATGGCTGACGGCCACGGGGGAGGTGATGGTGCCGTCGATGCTCACCGTCCCGCCAAAAACCCTCGTGTCGCCCTTGTAGTAGCTGTTACCCGTCAGGGTCAGGTTGCCCGCGCCACGCTTGACCAACCCTCCCGGTCCCCCGATGTCGCCTTCCCAGAGCGAATCGTACCCGCGCGTATCGACGTCAAAGTCCATGGGGAACCCCTTGGCGCCGAAAGTCTGGGGACCTTGAATGGCGCGCCCGAGATCGAACTTTCCGCGGCCGAAATCGCGCTGCCGGCCGGATTTCTGCGTCGTTGTCAGCGCCAGTTCGATCACCTGCCGCGCGGTCATGTAGGGAAAGGCCTGGCGCAGAACCGCGATACCCCCGGCAACGACCGGCGCCGCCTGCGACGTCCCGCGGCGAACCTTGTACCCGCCGCCCGGCTCCGTGGAGAGGATGGCGGCGTCCTCGGCGGTCTGCTGCGATGTCGGCGCATCGCCTCCCGGCGCTGCGAGGCACCACCGCCAGGCCAGGCCGCAGCCATTGCTGTAGCTCGCCAGATCCCCATTCCGGTCCGTCGCCACGACCGAGATCAGGCTGCCCTCCAGATCCGACCAGTCCAGCCTGGCGACCCGCGGGTCCGCGCGCGAGACGTAGACATACGTGTTGGGGTTCGCGATGTCCTTGGTGGCATCCACGTCCAGGAAGGCATAGATGTTCTTCCGCGTGTTCTCGGGCGTCACCAGAGGCAACAGGCCATGCCCCGAGGGATGGGCCGCCAGAAGAGGCTGGTCCTGGTAATCGTTGCCAGCCGAGAAGACCATCACGATATCCTTGTCGGCCGCCTGCTCCATCGCCGCATAGGCAAGCGGCGCGAGTTGCAGGGGGACGACGGCCGTGTCCAGAATCACGTTGTTGGAACCGTAGGGTTTCGGCGCGTTGAAGCCGATGCTGGCGCTGACATTGACCACATCGACACCGTGCATCCCGGCGTAGCTCAAAAGCGCGTTCATCGTGGTCAGTTCCTTGTCGTTCTTCAACGCCATGATCGTCGCGTCATATGCCACCCCCATCATGCCTCGGCCGTTGCGTGCAGCGCCGATGATCCCGGCGACGTGCGTGCCGTGATGATTGCGGTCGCTCACATCCCGGCTGAAATCGGCAAAGGAATAGGAGAACGGCGACACCCGGCCCTGAAACTCGGGATGCGTGACATCCAGCCCGGTGTCGAGGACCCCGACCACTATGTCCTTGCCGGTATAGCCGCGCGCATAGGCTTCGGCGGCATCGATGTGCTCGAGGAACCAGCTGCTGTGATACTCGTCCGTGAGGAAGTCGAGGGGATTGTCCGATGGCCCCGGAACGTCTCCCATCCCGAACAGGTCGAGCACGCCGGCGACGAAATCGCTCGGCAACGGCTGGAGGGGGTCGGCCAATGGCGCGGGAATGTCCCAGCTGACGCACAGCGCGAAAACCCCGGCGGCGAGCCGGAGGCGAATGGATGTATGCAATGTCTCAGTCCTTGAACTGAAGAAGTGCGGCCAGCGCCGCAGGCAACGCGATGATCAGAGAATCATAAGCGATTGCAGTCACTTCGGGACGGATTCCAGGCGGTCGGGAGCACCGGGAAGGCATGCCGCGCCGGTCGCGACGGCGCGGCCCATCTTCCCGCGCGGTCGCTTCCGACCCGGATGGATCGCAGCCCGCTACTCCGCATCGGCCTCACGCCGTGCCTGATCGCGGAAGATGCGGCGGATGACCTTGCCGGTCGTCGTCAGGGGCATCGATTCGACGAATGCCACCTCGCGCGGATACTCATGCGCGGAAAGCCGGTCGCGGACCCACAGGCGGATCTCCTCCGCCAGCGCGTCGCTGGGTTCCACCCCGGCGCGCAGGACGATGTAGGCCTTGACGATCTCCGTGCGCATCGGATCCGGCTTGCCGACGGCGGCGGCGAGCGCCACCTGCGGATGGCCCGTCAGGCAATCCTCGATCTCGGTCGGGCCGATGCGGTAGCCCGACGAGGTGATCACGTCGTCGTCGCGCCCGACGAAGTGCACATATCCGTCGTCGTCGCGGACGCCCTGGTCGCCGGTCGTCATCCAGTCACCGACGAATTTCTCGCGCGTCGCCTTCTCGTTCTGCCAGTATTGCAGGAACATCACCGGGTCCGGACGCCGGACGGCGATGTCGCCCGCCTCGCCCGTCCTTGCGGGTCGTCCCTCGCCGTCGATCACCGCCACCCGATGCCCCGGCACCGGCAGTCCGATCGCGCCCGGCCGGCCCACGCCGAGCGCATGGCAGGACGACAGGACCAGATTGCACTCGGTCTGGCCGTAGAACTCGTTGATCGCCAGCCCGAGTTCCGCGCGCGCCCATTCGAACGTCTCCCGGCCGAGCGCCTCGCCGCCCGAGCCGACCGTGCGCAGCGAAAGGGCGAAGCGGCGGGGAATGTCGGGCACCGCCTTCAGCATGCGAAGCGCCGTTGGCGGGATGAAGGCATTCCGCACCTTCATCTTCTCCATCAGTCCGAGCGCCGTCTCGGGATCGAACTTTTCGAACCGGCCGGCAACCACCGGCACGCCGAGATAGAGACCCGGCAGCAGCACGTTCAGCAGTCCGCCGGCCCAGGCCCAGTCGGCGGGTGTCCAAAGCAGATCCCTGTCCTGCGGCAGGAATTCGTGGTGGAACTGAACCCCCGGCAGATGACCGAGCAGCACGCGATGGCCGTGCAGGGCGCCCTTCGGAGGGCCGGTGGTGCCGGATGTGAAGATCATCATCGCCGGATCGTCGGGGCCGGTATCCTCCGCCGCGAACTGCCCCGTATGATCGGCGACGAGGCGCCGGAAATCGACCGCGCCCCGATCCGCGCCGTCCACGGACACGGCAAGCTCCAGGGCGGGAAGACGCCCGCGGATCGGCGTCAGCTTCGCCAGCCCCGCCTCATTGGTGATGACGGCCTTCGCGCCGGCGGTGAACAGCCGGTATTCCAGCGCCTCCATGCCGAACAGCAGCGCCAGCGGCACCGCGATCGCGCCGAGCTTGTAGATCGCCGCATGGGCGATCGCGGTTTCGAAGGACTGCGGCAGCAGCAGCGCCACCCGGTCGCCGCGCGCAACGCCGCTCCGTCTCAGGCTGCCGGCCAGCGCGTCCGACTGCGCCGCGAGCGCGCCATAGGTCAGCGTTGCTGCGGCTCCGTCCGCACGATACTCGTAGAGCGCTATCCGCTCCGGCGCCTGCGCCGCCCAGGCGTCAGAAATGGCCGTCCCGATGTTGAAGCGCCGCGGGATGTCCCAGCGGAATCCCTCATAGAGCGCCTGATAAGTCTCACGCCGCTCAAGCATGAATACAGGCCCTCCTCCCGGCACCGGTCAGCATGATCGCAAATCGTTGTAACATACACGCTTGCGGATTGAAGCTGGCGCTATATCGGTGGTACGCGGCTTTCGGCGGCAATGGGCCGCCGGAGCGTCTGGTCAGTCTCGCGTCCAGATAACCGGAAGCAGCCCGTCATCGTCAAGCGCGTCAGCAACCACAAAGCCGGCTTTCTGTGCGCAACCGATGCTGGCCCGATTATCCGGTTCGATGCTCCCACTCAGAACACGGAATGCCGGCGCTTCGGTTTGCAGGAAGTGCCGCAGACTGGCCGTCCCAATGCCCTTGCCGCGCAGATCTGGTTTCACAGCCAAATCTATGAACCCCACCCCGTCATCCTCGCGATCGACCTGAATCGCTGCAATCGCCTGCCCGTCTTCCTGGCACACGATCCAGCATTGCGACTTAGGTCCCTGTATATGGGCGAACCAGGCGTCGGTCGGATAGGAAAGGCGGCGGGACAACTCCCTGTCGCGAAACCATTCCCGCAGAATCGAAAGGTCGTCTGCGCCAAAAGGGCGCAACCACAAACCGGCATCGCCGTTCATCGGCATGTCTGTCATCCACGAAGAAGAGAAATGGTGCCCCTGGCCGGGATCGAACCAGCACTCCTTGCGGAACTCGATTTTGAGTCGAGCGCGTCTACCAATTCCGCCACAGGGGCCCCGCCGAACGGCCGGACAGGCAGCGGACTATACGGTGAAGCCTGTTCCCGTCAACACGTCGCCGCCGCAATTCTCACGGTGGCCTCCTGATTTACAAGCGCCGTTGCGCAGACCGGCGACTGCCGCTAGACAAAAGCCCTCACCGAGGGCACCCCATGCTTCGAAGACTGTACGACTGGACCATGTCGCTCGCCGCGACGCGACACGCGGAGAAGGCGCTTGCCTCGGTCTCCTTCATCGAAAGCTCGTTCTTTCCGATCCCGCCGGACGTGCTGCTCATCCCGATGGTGCTGTCCCAACGGGCGAAATGGCTGCGCTACGCGCTCATCTGCACCCTCAGCTCCGTGCTGGGGGCGCTGCTCGGCTATGTCATCGGCGCTTTTCTCTACGAAACCATCGGCCAGCCGATCCTTGCGTTCTACGGCAAGGAGAACGCCTTCGAGCAGGTGGCCGGCTGGTACAACACCTGGGGCGGCTGGGGCGTGCTGTTCGCCGCGGTGACGCCATTCCCCTACAAGGTGCTGACGATCTTCTCCGGCGCCACCGGGCTGAACCTCATGACCTTCGTCGTCGTGTCGATCATCGGCCGCGGCCTGCGCTTTTTCCTGGTCTCCTGGCTCCTCTACCATTTCGGACCGCCGATCCGCATCTTCATCGAGAAGAATCTCGGCCTTCTTTTCACCCTTTTCATGGTTTTGCTGATCGGCGGCTTCGTCGCCATTCGCTTTGTTTTCTAGAGGTTTTTCATGTCCCTGAGCGCGCCGACCGGCAAGACCCAGACTTTTGGCGCAGCACTCCTTGCCCTCGGCATGGCGGCGACCGTCGGCACCGCGCTCGGCTTCGAGCATATCGGCGGCTACCTGCCCTGCCTGCTGTGCATCGAGCAGCGCACGCCCTATTACATCGGCGCACCGCTGATGCTGCTGGCCTTCCTCGCCTCCTGGCTGAAGGCGCCCCCGGTCGTCACGCGCGGGCTGCTGGCCGTCGGCGGCGCACTGATGCTCTACGGGATGGGGCTCGGCGCCTATCATGCCGGCGTCGAATGGGGCTGGTGGGAGGGCCCGGCCGATTGCGGCGTCGCCGTCATGCCCAGCAGCAGGGCCGGCGGCAACCTGCTCGATCAGCTCAACGCCGTGATACCGCCGTCCTGCAGCCAGGCGGCCGGACGCTTCCTTGGCCTCTCCTTCGCCGGCTGGAACGTGCTGGCAAGCGCGTTGTGGGCGGCCATCGCCCTGCGCGCCGCGTTCCGGCGCTGAAGCCTTTTGCAATCAGGTGGAATCACCTGACGTCCGCAGAAACGCGTAAAAACAGGAGAATTGATCCATTCCGCGTTTCAGTGAAACGTTGAAGGGGTCTAGGGTTCCAATTCGACGTCCCAGTAGAGATAGTCCATCCAGCTCTCATGGAGATGGTTGGGCGGGAAAAGCCTGCCGTTATTGTGCAGATCGTGCACGGTCGGCCGAAACGGCTTCTGCTGCGGCCACATCTTTGCGCGCGCCGGCATCAGTCCGCCCTTCTTGAGATTGCAGGGCGAGCAGGCGGCCACGACATTCTCCCAGGAAGTAACCCCGCCGGAGCGGCGGGGGATCACATGGTCGAATGTCAGGTCCTCGCGCGTACCGCAATACTGGCATTGGAACCTGTCGCGCAGGAAGACATTGAATCGCGTGAAGGCGGGATAGCGCGACGGCTTCACATAGGTTTTCAGGCAGATGACGCTCGGCAGCCGCATCGAGAACGAGGGCGAGGAGACCTGGTGTTCGTACTCGGCGACAATATTCACCCGGTCGAGGAAGACCGCCTTGATGGCGTCCTGCCACGACCACAACGACAGCGGGTAATAACTCAGCGGCCGGTAGTCCGCATTCAGCACCAGAGCGGGCATGCCGTCCGGCGAAGCAGCGATCGTCACGTCCCAGGAGCTCCTTCACTGGCCCAGCGCAGGCAGTGCCCGAAGGCCGTGCACACGCTATTCCGTTGTTCTCCACACCGCGCAGGGGCAGATCGTTCCGCTTGCCTGCCAGATGCTCAAGTCGTTCGATGCGGATACTGTAAGCCCGCGGTGACAGGAATGTGAAGCGGATATTTTGCTTTGTGACGGGCTAAACACCGGGATTTTCGCAGCTTTTTCGCCCCGTCAGGCCAGCGGAGCGGCCTCCCGCCCCTTCATCTCGCGATAATAGGCCCAGAACAGCCGCGCCGCGACCGCCCGGAACGGCGTCCATGATTCGGCCATCGCGGCAAGCGCCCGCGCGTCGGGACGCGCGTCGAGCGCGAAGGCGTGGGCGACGGCGGCCTGCAGCGCCACGTCGCGCGCGGGAAACACGTCCGGGTGCCCGGCGGAAACCAGCAGATACACCTCCGCGGTCCAAGGGCCGATGCCCGGGATCACCGTCATGCGGCTGACGGCGTCATCGGCCTCCAGCATGCACAGCGCCTCCAGATCGAGGATGCCGGCGCCGGCGGCCTCGGCCACTGCCGTCAGCGCCCGCTGCTTCGCCCGCGACAGGCCGGCGGCGATCAGCGGCGCTTCCCCAGCCGAGAGCACCGTCTCCGGCGTCAGGGGTGTCAGGGAGGCCGTCAGCCGGCCGAAGATCGCGTCGGCGCTGGCCCGCGAGACCTGCTGCGAGACGATCACCGAAGCAAGGCTGGCAAAGCCCGGCTGCGTCCGCCGCAACGGCACGTCGCCGGCAAACGCCCTGACCGCCACCAGCCGCGGATCAGCCGCGACAAGGGCGTCCAGGCCTGCCGTGATGTGGTCGTCGGTGTCGATGCGCTGCATGGAAGAACGCGTCCCATTCTTGCTGTCGGCGGGGGAAATCCGTAGCAATCGTCCCATGCCGACCGCAACCCGATTCGCCGAACACTCATGACAAAGCCGGTCTTTCGCTTCGCTCCGAGCCCGAATGGCGAGCTGCATCTCGGCCATGCCTATTCGGCGCTGGTCAACTGGGGCATGGCGAACGCCGCCGGCGGCCGCTTCCTGCTGCGCATTGAGGACATCGACACCACGCGCTGCACGCCGGAGCTGGAACGGAGCATCTACCGCGATCTCGCCTGGCTGGGACTGGAATGGGAAGAGCCCGTGCGCCGCCAGTCCGACCATTTTGACGACTACCGCGACGCGCTCGAGCGCCTCATTGATGCGGATCTGGTCTATCCCGCCTTCATGAGCCGTGGCGAGGTACGGGCGCGGATTGCGGACGAAGAGGCGGCGGGTCGCTCCTGGCCCCGCGACCCGGACGGCACGCCGCACTATCCCGGCGACGACAGGCATCTGACGGAAGCGGAACGGCGAAGCCGCATCGCCGGAGGAGCGCCGTTCGCCTGGCGGCTCGACATGCGGCGCGCCATGGCGCATGCGGGCGCCCCTCCGCGCTGGGACGAAACGGGTCTGGGACCGAAGGAAGAAACCGGTGTGGTCGCGGCCGCACCGGAAGCCTGGGGAGACGTGGTGATTGCCCGCAAGGAGATGCCGGCGAGCTATCACCTGTCGGTCACGGTGGACGATGCGCTTCAGGGCGTGACCCATGTGGTGCGCGGACGCGACCTGTTCTACGCCACCGCCGTTCACCGCCTGCTGCAGGAGCTGCTGGGCCTCGCGGCGCCCTGCTACCATCATCACGAGCTGATCGTCGATGCCGACGGCCACAAGCTTTCCAAGAGCCGCGGCGACACCAGTCTGGCGGCCCTGCGCGCCGGCGGCATGACGCCGGCCGACATAACCCGCCTGATCGGGCTGGCTAGATGACGCGCCTCAGAATGGCCTTGACGAAGGTCATCACCAGCAGCGTCGCAAAGGCCCCGCCGAGACCGGCGAACGCGCCCTCCGTGAGGCTTGCGAAGCGGATGCCCTGGCCGTTCGCCAGATAGATCGTCGCGAAGAACGCAATGGTGATGATGCCCGCATTGCCCATTGCACCGAAACCGTCCTCGCGCATGACGGAATCCAGCGCCAGCGACAGCAGATAGGACAGGATCGTCACCGCCGCGACGGCGAACAGAAGCCAGCTCGTGTCCAGTTTCATCAGCATGCGCGCACTCCCGGCCGGTTCAGGCGATGACTTGCGCCTGGCGGCACCAAAGTTCAGGGCAATTGATGATAGCGTGGAAATGTTTCGCTTTTCTTGCCGTTGCAGAGCGGGTACAGCGCTCACCGTATCCCCTCTTTCCAAGAATTCCGACGGCCAGTCCGATGCTGAACTCCACCCGGGTCATCCCTGCCCTTTTCGTCGTCCTCTGGGCGACCGGCTTCATCGGCGCGCGCTATGCGATGCCCTGGGCTGAACCCTTCACCTTCCTGTGGGTGCGTTTCGCGCTGTCCTTCGCGCTGCTCCTCGTCCTGGTGCCGATCCTCGGCGCGAAGCCGATCGGCCGGCGCAACGCCATGCATGCGAGCATTGCCGGCGTCCTGATGCATACGCTGTATCTCGGCGGCGTCTTCTGGGCGGTGAAGCACGGCCTGCCGGCAGGCTTCGCCGGCCTCATCGTCGGGTTGCAACCCATGCTGACGGCGGTCATGGCCGGCGCGTTCATCGGCGAGACGGTCACCCGCAAGCACTGGTTCGGCCTGGTCGTCGGCCTGGTCGGCGTCGCCATCGTGCTCTCCCCGAAGTTCAACCAGATCAGCGGCGGCGTGACCATGGCGACCGTCGGCGCGGCGACCTTCGCCGTCATCGCCATGAGCGCCGGCACCGTCTGGCAGAAGCATTTCGTCTCGCGCGCCGACCTCGTGACAGTCACGCTTTACCAGTATGCCGGCGGCTGGCTCGTCGCCTTCTGCGCCTCCCTGGCGTTCGAAAACCAGGAGTTCACCATCAACGGCGAGCTGGTCTTCGCCATGGCCTGGCTGGTGCTCGTCCTGTCGCTGGGCGCCATCTTCCTGCTGATGATTCTCATCCGGGAGGGCGAGGTCGCCAAGGTTGCCTCGCTGTTCTATCTCGTGCCCGCCGTGACCGCGCTGCTGGCCTGGCTTCTCTTTGGCGAGACCCTGAACCTCGTGCAGCTCGCCGGCATGGCGATCACCACCTTCGGCGTCGCGCTGGCGACCAGAAAGCCGCCGGATCAGGCTTCGGCGACCGCGTCAGCCTCCCGGTAGCGCTTGATCGAGGCGTTCATCTCGCCGCCGAGGATGAACACCGCCGACAGGATGTACAGGAACACCACCGCGATCATGATCGAGGCCAGTCCCGCATAGGTGCTGGCATAGTTGCTGAAGCGCCCCAGATAGGCCGCGAAGAGGCTCGACCCGGCAAACGACCCGAACAGGGTGAACGCAACGCCGGGCAGCACGTCCCAGAGGCTGCGCCTTCCGGCCGGCAGCCACAGATGCACCGCGATCAGCGCCAGCACCAGCACGGTCAGGGCGATGACATAGCGCCAGAAGGTGATCGTGCCGACATAGGGCGCGATCCACTCCAGATTGTTGGCCGCGATGCTGAGCGCGATCGGCGCCACCACGAGCAGCAGGCTGATCGCCAGGAACCCCATCGTCGCCACGAGAACGAACACCAGGCTCTGCGCTCTGAGCCGGAAAATCGAGCGTTGTTCGGTGACCCGGTAGGCGCGGTTGAGCGACAGGCGCAGCGCCTCGACGCCGTTCGAGGCGAACACGCCGGCCAGCACCACGCCGAAGGTGAGCAGACCGCCCCGCCGGACCCCGAGGACATTGTGCACCTCGTTGGCGATCGGCTCAGCCACCTCCTTCGGCCAGGTGTCGAAGATCAGGTCGATCGCCTGCTGCGAGAAGGCATCGGCACCCAGGAAGCTCGCCAGAGCGGTTGCGAAGATGAGGAAGGGAAACAGCGCCATCAGCGCGGAGATCGCCACATGGCTGGACATCGCCCAGCCGTCATCCGTGTTGAAATGGCCGAACGCGTCGCCCAGGACGCGTCTCGCGGCCCTCAATCCGTGCACGGCGTCACCTCCTGCTTCATTCCTCACACGCCTTCTTATTGTCTCGTCCCCGCCAATATGTGAAACCGTTCCGCTTATACACAAGGGGAGCGATTGTTTTCTTGGCCGAGCGACAGACCCACGACCGCACCATTCTCCTGACCGGAGCGTCCTCGGGCATCGGCGCCCATTGCGCCCGCGCCCTGCGCCGCGACGGCTGGCGCGTCTTCGCAACGGCGCGCACCGAACGGGATCTCGCCTCTCTGGAAGCGGATGGCATCGAGGCGCTCTACCTCGATTATGCCGAGCCCGCCTCCATCGCCGCCCTCGCCGACGAGGTCCTGCAGCGCACCGGCGGCACGCTCGACGCCTTGTTCAACAACGGTGCCTACGCCCAGGCGGGGGCGGTCGAGGATCTGCCGGTCGAGGCCCTGCGTCATCAGTTCGAGGTCAACGTCTTCGGCTGGCACGATCTGACCCGGCGCATCGTTCCCGCCATGCGGGCGCAGGGACACGGCCGGATCGTCCATTGCTCCTCCATTCTCGGCCTCGTGCCGATCCGGTTTCGCGGCGCCTATGCCGCTTCGAAACACGCCATCGAGGGCCTGATGCTGTGCCAGCGCGCCGAACTGCAGGGCTCCGGCATCCATGTCTCGCTGATCGAACCCGGTCCGATCGCCTCGAAGATCGCCAGCAACGGCCTGCCCTGGTTCGAGCGCTACATCGACCACGAGAATTCGGTGCATCGCGAAGCCTACCGGGCGCAGCTCGCACGGCTGCGGCAGGGCGGCGTGAAGTCGCGTTTCAAGCTCGGCCCGGAAGCCGTATACGCCAGGCTGCGCCACGCGCTTGTTTCGCCTGCGCCGCGCCCGCACTATGTGGTGACCACGCCGGCGCGCATCGGTGTCGCATTGAAACGCCTCCTGCCGGCGCGCATGCTGTACCGCTTCCTGTCCGACAAGGGCTGACCCGAACAAAGAAAGCCGCCAAAGAAAACCGTCATGGAAACACTCTTCAACATCCTCGCGATCCTGGTCATGATGGCGGTCGTCATCGTGCTGATCCGCGGCCTCATCAACATGATGCGCGGCGGCTCCGCCAACACGTCCAACAAGTTGATGCAGGCGCGCGTCATCCTGCAGGCGGTCGCGATCGTCTTCATCGTCCTCGCCATGTACTATGCCAAGTCGCGCGGCGGCTGAGGGTTCCATGGTCAAGCTCAACAAGATCTACACCCGCACCGGCGACAGGGGCACCACCGGCCTCGGCACGCGGGAGCGGCGCCTGAAGAGCGACCTGCGCATCGCCGCCTTCGGGACCGTCGACGAAGCCAATGCCTGCATCGGCATGGCACGCCTCCACACCGCCCGCGACAATCCCGGGATCGACGCGATGCTGGCAGCGATCCAGAACGACCTGTTCGATCTGGGCGCCGACCTGGCGACGCTGGAAACGGACGAGAAGCCCGAATACGAGCCGCTGCGCATCGTCCAGAGCCAGGTCGACCGGCTCGAACGCGACATCGATGCCCTGAACGAACACCTCGCGCCCCTGCGCTCTTTCGTGCTTCCGGGCGGGACGCCGGCCGCCGCCGCGCTGCATCTCGCCCGAACCGTTGCGCGCCGCGCCGAGCGGCTGATGGTGGAACTGAAGGAGAAGCCGGGCGAAGTGGTCGGCGGCGAGGCGCTTCGCTACATCAACCGCGTCTCGGACTTCCTCTTCGTCGCCTCCCGCGCCGTCAATGACAATGGCGCGCGGGACGTGCTATGGGTTCCCGGACAGAACCGATAGGATTCGCGGACCGCTATCGGGGTCCGAAACGAGGGCTCCGATGTTCATACCGCTGCACGACGCCAACAGCCTGCGGCACATCAAGCGGCAATATGTGACACTGGCGCTGATCGCGCTCAACGTGATCATGTATCTGGCGACCGTCGTTGCCGGCGAGGACCTCGCCTTCGCCGCGGCCCTGGGGCTTGGCTATATCCCGTCCGTTTCGCACGATCTGGCGGTGCTCCCCCCGGAACTGGACTGGGTGCCCGAGCCCTTCACCTACATCACCTATTCCTTCCTGCATGGCGACCTGCTCCATCTCGGCGGCAACATGCTGTTCCTCTGGGTGTTCGGCGACAATGTCGAGGACGCGCTCGGCCACTTCCGCTATCTGGTCTTCTATCTCGCCTGCGCCGTTGCCGGCGCCTATCTGCACGGTTTCATCGAGCCGGCTTCCAGCTCTCCCCTGATCGGCGCCTCGGGCGCGATCGCCGGCATCGTCGCCGCCTATCTGATCCTGCATCCCCGCGTCAAAGTCTGGGTTCTGGCCTTCGCCCGCATCCCGCTGCGCATTCCCGCCTTCGTGGCTCTGGCCTTCTGGATCGGTTTCCAGTTCCTGATGCTCTTCGTCGATACCGAAAATCAGGTCTCCTGGGCGGCCCATGCGGGAGGCATCCTCGCCGGCGCCGTTCTGGTCCTCATCCTGCGGCGGCGCGACGTGCCGCTGCTCGACCGCCGCCTCCAGACCCCGGAGGCTGTCGAGCTCGAAAAGCCCAACATGGCGAAGCCCATGGAAGGCAGCCAGCCCCGCTGGGGCAGGCAATAGGCATCCACATATTGACCTGAACGTTGGGCCTCTCTACGGTCCCGCCAACTCCGGCGGCAAGCCGCGTCGAGAGAGGGGGCTGGCAACGCCCCGCTCATGTCGGCACCAGGCCTACCGACCGGTGCATTTGCTGGTCGCCAGCAATCGAACCGAAGTTCCCATCACGGAAGGTGAATGCGCATGAAAGTCCTTGTTCCGGTCAAGCGGGTCATCGACGCCAACGTGAAGCCGCGCGTCAAGGCTGACGGCTCGGGCGTTGAGCTTGCCAACGTCAAGATGGCGATGAACCCGTTCTGCGAGATTGCGGTTGAAGAAGCGATCCGTCTGAAGGAAGCGGGCAAGGTGGAAGAGATCGTGGTTGTCTCGATCGGCCCGGACAAGGCGCAGGAGACCCTGCGCACGGGGCTTGCCATGGGGGCCGACCGGGCGATCCTCGTCAAGACCGACGATCTGGTGGAGCCGCTCGACGTGGCGAAGATCCTGAAGGGCGTTGTCGACGAGGAAAAGCCGGAGATCGTCATCCTCGGCAAGCAGGCGATCGACGACGACAGCAACCAGACCGGCCAGATGCTCGCCGCCCTGCTCGGCTGGAGCCAAGGCACCTTCGCCTCGAAGGTGGAGATCGATGGCGGCAAGGCCAAGGTGACGCGCGAGGTGGATGGCGGCCTGCAGGTGGTCGAACTGAAGCTGCCGGCCATCGTCACCACCGATCTGCGCCTCAACGAGCCGCGCTATGCGTCGCTGCCCAACATCATGAAGGCGAAGAAGAAGCCGCTCGACGCGAAGGCGCCCGGCGACTACGGCGTCACCGTCAAGCCGCGCCTGAAGGTGCTGAAGACGGAGGAGCCGGCGGGCCGCAAGGCGGGTGTCAAGGTGGGTTCGGTCGCCGAACTGGTCGACAAGCTCAAGAACGAAGCCGGCGTGCTTTAAGCGGAAGGGATAGAGATCATGGCCATTCTCCTGATTGCCGAACACGACAACAAGAGCCTTTCCGACCAGACCGCCAAGGCGCTTTCCGCTGCCGGCAAGATCGGCTCCGACATCGACGTGCTGGTCGCCGGCAAGGGCGCGAAAGCCGCTGCCGACGCGGCGGCGAAGCTTGCCGACGTGCGCAAGGTGCTGCTCGCCGAGAACGACGCGCTTGCCGAACAGCTGGCCGAGCCGCTGGCCGACCTCGTCGTGGCACTCGCCGACGGCTACGACACCTTCGTCGCCCCCGCCACCACCACCGGCAAGAACGTGATGCCGCGCGTCGCCGCCCTGCTCGACGTGATGCAGGTTTCTGACGTGATCGAGGTGGTGGACGCCAAGACCTTCAAGCGCCCGATCTATGCCGGCAACGCCATCCAGACGGTCGAGGCGACCGACGCGAAGCGCGTGCTGACCATCCGCACGGCCACGTTCCAGGCGGCCGGCGAAGGTGGCTCCGTCCCTGTCGAGAACACCGCCGCGCCGGCCGATGCCGGCCTGTCGCGCTTCGTCGAGAACCGCATCGCCGAAAGCGACCGTCCCGAGCTGACCTCGGCACGGGTGATCATCTCCGGCGGCCGGGCGCTCGGCTCGGCGGAGAAGTTCGAGGAGGTGATCCTTCCGGTCGCCGACAAGCTGGGCGCCGCCGTCGGTGCCTCGCGCGCCGCGGTCGATGCCGGCTATGCTCCGAACGACTGGCAGGTCGGCCAGACCGGCAAGGTGGTCGCGCCCGAGCTCTACATCGCCTGCGGCATCTCCGGCGCCATCCAGCACCTCGCCGGCATGAAGGACTCCAAGGTCATCGTCGCCATCAACAAGGACGAGGAAGCGCCGATCTTCCAGGTCGCGGACTATGGCCTCGTCGCCGACCTCTTCGACGTCCTCCCGGAACTCGAAAAGGCGCTCTGACGCGCGTCCGGCAGGAAAGCACGTTCAAAAGCCCCGCCTTCGTCCGCGAAGCGGGGCTTTTTCGTCTCCAAGGCGCCAGCCCCAGGACTGCGCAAAATCTTGCTGTTCGGACTGGACGTCACCCGCCGGCCAAACTAGGTTGCACTGCAACACGAGTGACGAAGGGTGCCGGTAGCACCCCACGGGATTTTCGACATGACAGGCAAGATTGAGAAAGTGGGTGTGATCGGCGCCGGCCAGATGGGCAGCGGCATCGCACATGTGGCGGCGCTCTCGGGCTATGAGGTCAAGCTCTACGACCTTTCGGCCGAACGGATCGAGGCCGGCATCGCGACGATTTCCGGCAATATGGCGCGTCAGGTCTCGTCGGGAAAGCTGGAAGACAAGGTGCGCCAGGAGGCGTTGGACCGCATTTCTCCGGCGACCACCATGGAAGCGCTCGCCAACATGGATCTTGTGATCGAGGCGGCCACGGAAGACGAGACCGTCAAGCGCAAGATCTTCGCCCAGCTCTGCCCGGTGCTCAACCCGGAAGCGCTGGTCGCCACGAACACCTCGTCGATCTCCATCACGCGGCTGGCGGCGCAGACAGATCGTCCCGAACGCTTCATCGGCATCCATTTCATGAACCCGGTTCCGGTGATGAAGCTGGTCGAGCTGGTGCGCGGCATCGCCACCGAGGACGACACGTTCGAGAAAGCCCGCGCCTTCGTCCAGAGCCTCGACAAGACGACGACCGTCGCGGAAGATTTTCCCGCCTTCATCGTCAACCGCATCCTCCTGCCGATGATCAACGAGGCGATCTACACCCTGTATGAGGGCGTCGGATCGGTCGAGGCCATCGACACGGCCATGAAGCTCGGCGCCAACCATCCGATGGGCCCGCTGCAGCTCGCCGACTTCATCGGCCTCGACACCTGCCTGTCGATCATGCAGGTGCTCTACGAGGGTTTAGCCGACTCCAAGTACAGGCCCTGCCCGCTGCTGGTGAAATATGTCGAGGCCGGCTGGCTCGGCCGCAAGGCCGGACGCGGCTTCTACGACTATCGCGGCGAGACCCCCGTTCCGACGCGCTAGCGTTTTGCAGTCAGGTGGAATCACCTGACGTCCGCATAAACGCAAAAAAGAAGAGATGGACCCGCTCGGCGTTTCTGTGAAACGTTGAACGGGTCTTATGTCCCCTATTCGGCGGCTTCCTGCCGCGCGGATTTCCTCCGCGTGGCCGGCCTCGCGGGTTTGTGCTGCGACGCCGTTGCCGAAATGTCCTCCATGCTGAACGCATCCACCGCGATCACCCGCTCGACCGCCGCCTGAACTTCCGCGAGCTCTGCATACTCACCTTCGGTGATCAGCCCCATATCCAGCGCTTCCCGTGCGTCACGAACGTCCTTGGCGCGCATCTTCTTCTCGATCGGCGCGGCGTCGACCACCAGCCGGAAAGCCTTTTCCAGATCCTTCAGCGGGTGTTCGTCATGCCCGCCGCCCAGATAGAGATCGGGCGTCAGCCGGTCGCGCTGGGCCGAGGGCTTGAGCAGGATCTCCGCCACCTTGCTGCTCAGGCGGTCGGACGGGGCGGGGTTGGGCACGCCGAGCGGAAATGCGATCAAGCGCACCAGCCAGGCAGCCGGCCGGCTCGGCAGATTGTCGAGGACGCCGCGAAACGCCGTGCCGATCCGCGCTTCCCCGGCCAGCATCAGGTAATCCACGATCGGCTTGTCCGCGGCCTGGCGGCCCTCGGTTTCGTAACGCTTGAGCACAGCCCCGAGCAAATAGAGTTCGGCCAGGATGTCGCCGAGGCGCGCCGAGATCATCTCCTTCCGCTTCAGCGCTCCGCCGAGCGTCAGCAGCGCGAAATCGGAAAGGAGAGCGAACGCCGCCGCATGGCGCGACAGACGCCGCCAATGGCCGGGCATCGCCGCCTTCCTGGGCGCGGGACTGAGAAGCCCGCCGGTCCAGCCGCGCAGAAAGGCGCGCCCGGCCGTCTTGAACGCATGCCCGACATGCTTCCAGAAGGTCTCGTCGAAACGGTCGAGCCCCGCCTCGCGGTCCTCGTCCGACAGGGCGAGCAGCTCGTCGAGCATATAGGGATGCGAGCGGATTGCCCCCTGGCCGAAGATCATCAGATTGCGCGTCAGGATGTTGGCGCCCTCGACGGTTATGCCGACAGGCACGGCCCGGTAGGCTGCCCCCATATAGTTCTTCGGCCCGTCGATGATCGCCTTGCCGCCGTGAATATCCATCGCATGCTCGACCGAGCGGCGCATCCGTTCCGTGGCATGGTATTTCATGATCGCCGAGAGAACCGAGGGCTTGTGCCCTTCGTCGAGCGCCGCCAGCGTCACCCGTCGCGCCGCGTCGATCAGATAGGCGTTGCCGCACAGTTCGGCGAGCGGCTCCTGGATGCCCTCGAACAGGCCGATCGGCACGTTGAACTGCGTGCGCACCCGCGCATAGGCGCCCGTGGCGCGCGCGCACATCGCGGCGGATGCCGCCGATTGCGACGGCAGCGATATGCTGCGTCCCGCCGCCAATGCCGTCATCAGCATGGTCCAGCCCTGGCCGATCTGCGCCTCGCCGCCGAGAATATGATCGAGCGGCACGAACACGTCCTCGCCATGGAGCGGCCCGTTCTGGAAGAAGGTGAACTGCGGGATGTGCCGGTCGCCGTGGCGAACACCCTTCGTGTCGGTCGGCAGCAGCGCCACCGTGATACCCAGCTCCTCGCCGCGCCCCAGATGGTTTTCCGGATCGCGCATCTTGAACGCCAGGCCCATCACCGTCGCGACGGGGCCGAGCGTGATGTAGCGCTTGGAGAAATTGAGCCGCAGGCCGAGGACCTTCCGCCCTTTCCAGGTTCCGTACTCCACAACGCCCGTATCGGTCATCGCCGCCGCGTCGGAGCCCGCATGCGCCGAGGTCAGCCCGAAACACGGAATCTCCCGCCCGTCGGCGAGCCTTGGCAGCCAGTAATCCCGCTGCTCGTCCGTGCCGAAATGCATCAGCAGCTCGCCCGGTCCGAGCGAGTTCGGCACCATCACCGTGACCCCGGCGACGATGCTGGCGGACGAAACCATGCGGACGACTTCCGAATGGGCGGTGTTGGAAAAACCCAGCCCGCCGTAGCGTTTGGGAATGATCATGCCGAAGAATTTCTTCCGGCGCATGAACTCCCACACCGCCGGCGACAGGTCCCGGTCGCGCCAGTTGAGCGTCCAGTCCTCGAGCATGCCGCACAACTCGCGCACCGGCCCCTCCATGAACGCCTGCTCCTCGCCCGACAGGCGGGCCGGCGCCATGGAAAGGAAGGCGTCCCAGTCCGGGTTGCCGGTGAACAGCTCGCCGTCCCACCAGACCGTGCCGGCATCGATGGCTTCGCGCTCGGTGTCGGAAATGGGCGGCATGATCTTGCGCGCCCAGTTGAAGACCGGCTTGGAAATACGGTCGCGACGGAATGTCCTGAAGCTCATGGCCGGCCTCCATTGTTGCGTGCACTATAGCAGGCATGGTGTTGCAGGGCGAACGGCCGCGGCGCGCTTTCGGTTCCGGCGGCCCCGGGTTCAGGCCGCCGTGCGCTTGCGCTCGTGCTCGGCCAGATAGCCGACGATGGCATCCGACGGGATCGGTTTGCTGAACAGGTGGCCCTGCGCCTCGTCACATCCCATGGCGCGGATGATGCGCAGCTGTTCCTCGGTTTCGACGCCCTCGACCACCGTCGTCATGCCGAGCGTGAAGGCCAGGTTGACGATGGTCTGCACGATCGCGGCCTGGTCGGCGCTCTTTGCGATGTCCTTGATGAAGAGCCGGTCGATCTTCACCTTGTCGAATGCGAATCTCTGCAGATAGCTGAGCGACGAATAGCCGGTGCCGAAATCGTCGAGGGAGATGCGCGACCCCAGCTTGCGCAGGCGCTTTAGGTCGACATGCAGCTTGCGATTGTCTTCCAGCAGCAGCGTTTCGGTGATCTCCAGCTCCAGCCGATGGGCGGGCGTGTCCGTCTCGACGAGAACCCGGGCCACCGTCTCGACGATGTCGTCACGCTTGAACTGCATCGGAGAGAGGTTCGCGGCGATGCAGATGCTTTCCGGCAATGACTTCAGTTCCAGGCAGACCTGCCGCAAGACCCATTCGCCCAGCGGCACGATGGCGCCCGTATCCTCGGCGATCGGAATGAACTCGTCCGGCGAAACCTCCCCGTGAACGGGATGCCTCCAGCGCAGCAAGGCCTCGAACGTCGTCACCTTGTTGGCGTCGAGGTCGATGATCGGCTGGAACACCAGATAGAACTGCTCGTCGAGATTGGCGGCCCGAAGCTCCGTTTCCAGCGTCCTGCGCCGCTGCAGGCGCTTGTTCATGTCCGGCTCGTAGAAGCGGTAGACGCCGCGCCCGTCGGCCTTTGCCTGGTAGAGGGCGACATCGGCCTGCATCAGGAGGTCGTCCGCCTCCTCGCCGCCGGTGGTCGCCACGATGCCGATGCTGGCACCAGTCAGCACCTGGTGTCCGTCGATCAGATAGGGCTCGTCTATCACCGCGATCAGCCGCTTGACGAGATTGACCGCCTGATCGGAGCCGTCGAGATTGCCCTGAACGACGACGAACTCGTCGCCGCCGAGCCGCGCGACGACATCCGTCTCGCGCACGGTGGCCTTGATGCGGCGGGCGACTTCGCGCAGAAGCGCATCCCCGGCCGGATGGCCGAGCGTGTCGTTGATGCCCTTGAAATTGTCCAGATCGATGCACATCACCGCGGTCGAGAGCGCGCGTTCGCTGCTGAGCCGCAGGATCTCCTCCAGGCGCTCGCGCATCATCAGCCGGTTCGGAAGGTCCGTCAGGGTATCGTGGCGCGCCATGTAGGCCACCTGGGCCTGTGCCTTGTGGCGCTCGGTGATGTCCTCGTAGGTCGCAACCCAGCCGCCGCCCTTCATCGGCTGGTGCGAGATGAGGATCGTCCGCCCGTCGTCCAGCTCCTGGATGAGCGTGTTCGAACGGTTCTGCCGTATCAGGGCGGACTGGAGTGCCGATATCCGCTCGGCCTCGTCCCGGTCATGCGCGCCCGCCGCGACCATGCTGTCGAGCAGGTCCGGGAAGGACAGCCCGGGCTTCAGCTGGTCGCTGGAAAGGCCGTAGATGCTCTCCATCTTCTGATTGCTGACGATCAGCTTCTGATGCGCGTCGAACATGCAGAGGCCGTGCGACATGTTGTTCAGGGCCGTGTTGAACAACAGGTTCTGGGTGATCAGTTCCTCATTGGCGCGCCGCGCTGCTGCCGCGCTCTCGGCCAGCTCCGCTCTGGTGCGCAACAGGTCCTCGTTCGTCGCCTTCAGGCGCCGCTGCACGCTGATCTGAAGCCGGTGCTGCCAGCGCAGCATGGCGACGAAGATGAAGCCGCTCAGCACCAGACCGAGCGCAAGAATGGAAAAGATCCAGTGCAGCCTCAGCAGCTCGCGCTGGTCGCGCGCCTGCGCTGTGGCGCCGTATTCGTTGGACTGCGACGCCAGCGCGATCATCTTGCGCTCGAGAGGCTCGGTCAGTTCGAGCGCCAGCTGCGCGTTCTCGGGTTTGTCGATGTCGTCGATGAACGTGCCGATGCGGCGCACCACGGATGCCATCTCCTCGACGGCTTCCCGGCTGTCAGGGACTTCCGTAACGAATCCCAGGAATTCGCCGCTCTGGAACAGGTCCATACGGCTCACCAGGATCTGGTAGCGCAGACTGACGTCCTGCTTGGTGGCCTGCGGGGGATCCACGAGCATCCCGGCAAGCCTTTGCCTGAACCGCAGGAGCTCGTTCATCCCCTGACTGGCACTGAAGGCGATGTTGTAGCGGAAGATCTGGCTTAGTGCCTCCTGGCGCTTGAAGGCCAGGACGGAGATGTAGAGCGCCGAAACGGCGAGCGCGACGATGCAGATGGTCAGCACCGTCTGAACCACGCGCGAGGCTGTGCGGCGCCCCGAGGTCTCCGCGGCGGAGGCAGACATGGTTCAGGCCTGCCCCAAGCCTATCGCACCGTCAGTCGTCGGACTTGCCATACCGAGCGCGAGTAGAATTTCTGCGTGCTCAGCTCGACGTCGGAATCGTAGGGATAGATGATGAACAACGGTCCCTTGTCGCTGACGGGCATGTAGTTCCCATCGCGCTTGTAGGCGAGAATGGCGCCATACTGCGCAAAATCGGCGATCGGCACGGGCGCCTGGTAATCGTTGAGCGCCGTCACGACCACTTCCTGCCCGTCCGCCTTCACGCTCTCCATCAGGTCGGCGAGAAGGACCCCTTCGAACTCGACGGGACCGTTGAACCAAGGCGTGGTCGTCGTGATCTTTCCGGACTTCAGATTTTCGAGCATCGCCAGGTCGAAATCCGCCACCCCTTCCCCGTTGGTGGCGCCCACTTTCCCGTCGATGGTGAGAATGACGTCGCCTTCGGGATTGGGCAGCGTTGCATCCTGCGCCAGCACCGGGGCGGCGAGCAGCATCAACGCGGCCAGAGCCGCCGTCCAGCCTCGTATGAACTTCTGTGTTGTCGACATCGTGAAGCCTCTCTGCTGGATTTACTGGAGAATGCCCGCATCGTAATCGCCGGCTAACCAACAAGAAGTTAATGTCACATGCCCGTTCCGAAAGAAACGGGCTTGGCCGGGACGGCGCATTGACAGGTATAAACCGTGGTGCCAAACCTCCATCCCGCAGCGATCATACATCGAACCGCATCAACGGTGGTACTGCTGATTCAGCGGGTCCGGTTTCCGGTGGAAACACATACCCACCTGGCATTTGCGGCCTGAAACGAGGCCGCGGACCTTCGTTCTGGGAGTGAATGCAATGGAAACATACAAGGAATTCACGTTCGAAGCGGCGCACAAGCTGGAACCTTATTCCGGGCTGCATGGCCATTCCTTCAAAGTCTCCGTGCATCTTGTAGGCGAGCCGGACCCCGTCTTCGGCTGGGCTGCCAACCTGTACGAGGTCGAAAAGCAGATCGATGCCATCCACGGCATTCTGGACCATACATATCTTAACGATATCGAGGGGCTTTCGGTTCCGTCGCTGGAAAACCTGGCAAAGTGGATCTTCGACAAGCTGGCGGAAAAATCCCCGGCGCTCGACCGGGTCGAGCTGAAGCGGGGCGCGGAAGGCCAGGCCGAAGGCTGCATCTATCGCCGCCGCGAAGCGGCTTGAGGACCGCACAGGCAAGGCAGCCCTGCGCAATGACGTTCAGGTCGCGCAGGGCGTCGGTCCGGCTGAAAAAACCTAGTTTCCTGCCAGCAAGGCCGAGTCGATCAGCCGGAAGGCATCAGGGCTTGCCCATTCGGCGGGTCCGTTCATATGCGCGAGCAGGCAGCCATCGGTCCCGATCAGGAGGGTCGCCGGCAGCCCCAGCGCCAGGCTCTGGCCCTTCAAGTCATTGAATATCTTCATCGAGCTGTCGCGATAGTAGCCGAGGGATTCTATTCCCGTTTCCTCGAGAAAGGCTTTCGGCTTCGTGTCATCGCCGCGATCGACGTTGACGGCAACGACTTCGAACCGGTCGGAACCCTTCTCCTCCTGCAGCGTGTCGAGCGCCGGCATCTCCTCGCGGCAGGGCGCGCACCAGGTTGCCCAGAGGTTCAGCAGCACGACCTTGCCGCCAAAATCGGCGATGGACATCGCCTGACCGTCCGGTCCGTTGAACGACAGGCCGTTCATCGACCGCGGCGGATGCGCCGCGAGCATCGCGGCAACCTCTCCGGTCGCCGCCTGCCCGGTGGCGCGGGCCAGCGCGTCGTTGGCGGCGCATTGCGCATCCGCCGCACCCGCCTTCTCCGACAGGGCGGCGATGTTGCCATCCGGGGCGCCCTTCACGTATACCGCAATCGCACCTCCGACGGCGCCTGCGGCGACGGCAAGGACGATCAGGCGGAGTGCCGGGAATTTCCGTTTCTGCTTCGACATTTTTCTTTCCACACGAACCACCCGGTTATCATGATGAGCGAAGACCAAGCCAGCAACCGTATGTGGGGCGGACGTTTTGCCTCAGGACCCGATGCCGTCATGGAAGCGATCAACGCCTCCATCGGCTTCGACAGGAAACTCTACGCCCAGGACATTCGCGGCAGCCTGGCGCATGCCGAGATGCTGGCAAAGACTGGCATAATTTCGACGGACGACCAGAAAAAGATCGCTCACGGATTGAACACGATCCTGTCAGAGATCGAGGCCGGTACATTCACCTTCTCCACCCGGCTCGAGGACATCCACATGAATGTGGAAGCGCGGCTGGCCGAGCTGATCGGCCCGGCCGCCGGCCGCCTGCACACGGCGCGCTCGCGCAACGATCAGGTCGCGCTCGACTTCCGCCTCTGGGTCAAGGAGGAACTGCAGCGCGTCGACAATGCGCTCGGCGGCCTTCTCGAAGCCTTCGTCGCCCGGGCCGAGGAGCACGCGGCAAGCGTCATGCCGGGCTTCACGCATCTGCAGTCGGCGCAGCCCGTCACCTTCGGCCATCACCTCATGGCCTATGTGGAAATGTTCGGCCGCGACCGCTCGCGCGTGCGCGACGCCATCGAGCGGCTGGATGAAAGCCCGATCGGCGCCGCCGCGCTCGCCGGCACCGGGTTCCCCATCGACCGCCACATGACGGCGAAGGCGCTCGGCTTCCGCGAGCCGACGCGCAACTCCATCGACACCGTTTCGGATCGCGATTTCGCGCTCGAGTTCCTGTCCGTCTCCGCCATCTGCGCCATCCACCTGTCGCGTCTGGCCGAGGAGATCGTCATCTGGTCGACGCCGCAATTCGGCTTCGTGCGCCTGTCCGATTCCTTCTCCACCGGCTCCTCCATCATGCCGCAGAAGAAGAACCCCGATGCGGCGGAGCTGATCCGCGCCAAGACGGGCCGTATCAATGGCGACCTCATCGCCCTTCTCACGGTGATGAAGGGCCTGCCGCTTGCCTATTCGAAGGACATGCAGGAGGACAAGGAAGCCGTCTTCGACGCTGCCGAGACGCTCGATCTGATGCTGGCGGCCATGACCGGCATGATCGGCGACCTCGAGGTCAACAGGGATGCGATGAAGAAGGCCGCGGGCGCCGGCTTCTCGACGGCCACGGACCTCGCCGACTGGCTGGTGCGCGAGGCCGGCCTGCCCTTCCGTGAAGCGCATCACGCCACCGGTCGCGCCGTTGCCCTTGCCGAGGAGAAGAAGTGCGGCCTGGAGAAACTGCCGCTGGAGGAACTTCAGGCCATCAACCCCTCCATCACCGAAGGCGTCTACTCGGTCCTGTCCGTCGCCAATTCGGTCAGGAGCCGCACCTCCTATGGCGGCACGGCCCCTTCCGAGGTGCGGCGACAGATTCGCGCATGGAAGAAGCGGCTGAAACGGGATGCAACGCCGTCAAAAAACCGCTAAAACGCAGCGCACGCACTTTCAAGGAACGGAACGCCTCATGACGGCCCGCAGAACGCTCACCCTCCTCATGCTCGGCCTGCTCGTCGGCCTCGCCGCCTGCGGCCGCAAGGCCGCGCTCGATTCGCCCTACGAGGCCGCCGTCGATGCGCGAAAACAGGCTGAGCAGAACGACGAACCCGTGCCGCCAGAGCCGAAGAAGCCGGTCGCCGACCGTCCGTTCGTTCTGGACCGCCTGCTCTAACCTTCTTTCGAAAGCACGTTTCCGTGAACCATTTCGAGTATCGCGACGGCGTCCTGCACGCCGAGGATGTATCGGTGCAGGCCATTGCGGCCGCGGTCGGGACGCCGTTCTACTGCTATTCCACCGCGACCCTAACCCGCCATTACCGCATCTTCTCGGAGGCGTTCTCCGGGCTTGACGCTCTTGTCTGCTACGCCATGAAGGCCAATTCCAACCAGGCCGTCCTGAAGACCCTGGCCCGGCTCGGCGCCGGCATGGACGTGGTCTCGGAGGGCGAGCTGCGCCGTGCGCTGGCCGCCGGCGTTCCCGCGGACAGGATCCTGTTCTCCGGCGTCGGCAAGACCGCTTCCGAGATGGACTTCGCCCTGCGGGCGGGCATTCTCTGCTTCAACGTCGAATCGAAGCCGGAGCTGGAACTGCTGTCGGCCCGCGCCACCGCGCTCGGCCTGACCGCCAATGTCTCGCTGCGCATCAATCCTGATGTCGACGCCCGGACCCATCGCAAGATTTCCACCGGCAAGGCGGAAAACAAGTTCGGCATCGCCTGGAAGGAGGCCCGCGCGGCCTATGCGCGGGCCGCGGAACTGCCCGGCCTCAAGGTCAGCGGGATCGACATGCATATCGGCAGCCAGATCACCGAGCTTCAGCCCTTTGACGACGCCTTCGCGCTGCTGACCGAGCTGACGGAGACGCTGCGCGCCGATGGCCATGCCATCGAGCATGTCGATCTCGGCGGCGGGCTGGGCGTGCCCTACGCGGAGGACGGCGACCAGCCGCCCCTGCCGGAAGCCTATGCGGCGGTCGTCCGCAAGCACGTCACCAAGCTCGGACTGAAGGTGATGCTCGAGCCGGGCCGCCTGATCGCGGCGAATGCCGGCATTCTCGTTTCCGAGGTGCTGTTCCGCAAGGACGGCGAGGCGAAGAACTTCGTCATCGTCGATGCGGCAATGAACGATCTGATCCGCCCGACCCTGTACGAGGCTTTTCATACGATCCGCCCGGTCCGGCAGGCGGCGGCCGATGCGCCGCGCATGACAGCGGACGTGGTCGGCCCCGTTTGCGAGACCGGCGACTATCTGGCGCTCGATCGCACCCTGCCCGAGCTGCGCCCGGGCGATCTCATCGCCATCGGCACGGCGGGCGCCTATGGCGCGGTGCAGGCCAGCACCTACAATTCGCGCCCCCTGGTGCCGGAAGTCCTGGTCAGCGGCGACCGCTTCCATGTGGTGCGGGCCCGACCGACCTATGAACAGCTCCTGGCGCTCGATTCGCTGCCCGACTGGCTGGCCGACTGAAAGCGTCTCGCGGTAACAATTTCGCGCGCTGCCTCGCCTTCGCCGCGTTTGCTGCTATCCTTGCGACTGGGGTTGGCGTGATTCAGCGCCGGCCACAGCGAGGTGCTGAGAGTGCCGATGGCTGAAACACCCGAACGGCAGACACTCCCCGGCAGGCGGTTCGCCAGGCTTGCGCGGACGCGCCTTGCGACGCGCGTGGTGATGCTGGTCGAGCGCCTCTGGCCGTTGGTCCTGCCCGTTCTGGTCGTTGCCAGCGTGTTTCTCTCCCTTTCGTGGTTCGGCCTGTTCCGCCTGATGCCGGACGGGCTGCGGCTCGGCGTTCTGGCTGGCCTCGGCGTCGCCGGCCTTGCCGCTCTCTGGCCCCTGCGCCGGTTCCGCCGCCCCACCTCCGTCGAGATCGACCGGCGCATCGAGCGCACGAACCGGCTGGAGCATGAACCGGTCGCGACCCAGACCGACCGGCCCGCCGGCCAGGCCGACGGCTTCGCAACAGCTCTTTGGCGCGAACACCAGAAGCGCATGGCCGACAGGCTCGACAATCTGCACGGCGATCTGCCGCAGACGCGCGTTCCCGAACGCGATCCGTGGGGTCTGCGCGCAGCGGCGGCCTTGTTCCTGGTGACTGCGGCGGCGTTCTCCACCGGCCCCTATGGCGGCACCCTTCTGGACGCTTTTCGCACCCATGGCGGCGCCGAGATCGTCCCGCCGCGCATCGACGCCTGGGTGACACCGCCGGCCTATACGGGCCGCGCGCCGATCTACCTGACGGCGGAGGCCAATCGGCAGACGGAGCACTTCACCGTGCCCCAGGGCAGCATCCTCGCCCTGCGGATCACCGGCGGCACGGGAACGGAGACCCTCTCGCTCACCGATGCGACGGGTGGCGAAACCTTGATCGAACCGGAAGGCGCGTCGCAGGCCGAAGCGGCCTCCACGGCGAATGCGGCGCGGCGCTTCTCGCGGACCCTCGACAGCGACGGCGAACTGACCCTGAAGCGCGGCGATACGGAGATCGAGGGCTGGCTGTTTGCGATCACGCCCGATGCACCCCCTCAAATCCGCTTCAGCGAGGATCCCAAGCGGGCCGTCAACGGCACGCTGGAACTTGCCTACGAGATCGAGGACGACTACGGCGCCGCCTCCGCCGAAGCCCTGTTCGAGCAGAAGATTGCCGCGCCGGATGCCCGACCGCTCTACGAGGCGCCCGATCTGCCGTTGTCGCTGCCCCGCCGCGACGGCAGGTCCATCGCCGCCAAGACGTCACGCGATCTGACGGAGCACCCGTGGGCCGGCAGCGCCGTCGCGCTGACATTGAAGGCGACCGACGCCGCGGGCCAGGAAGCCCGAAGCGAGGTCAAGGACCTCGTGATGCCGGAGCGCATCTTCACGAACCCGCTCGCCAAGGCGCTCGTCGAACAGCGCCGCATCCTCGCGCTCGATGCCAACAGGAAGCCCCGCGTCCTGGCGCTGATGGATGCCGTCCTCACCTGGCCCGAGGAAACGCTGCAGAACCTGTCGCATTTCCTGGGCGTCTCCGGTGCGCGCACCAGGCTCGATATGGCCGAGACGGACGACCAGTTGCGCGGCGTGGTCGATTATCTCTGGGAGATCGCGCTGGTCATCGAGGACGGCGATCTCACCGCCGCCGAACGGCGCCTGCGCCAGGCCCAGGAAGCGCTCAAGCAGGCGCTCGAGAACGGCGCGAGCGAGGAAGAGATCGCCAGGCTGATGGATGAGTTGCGCAGCGCCATGCAGGAGTTCCTGCGCGAGTTCGCCGAGCGCGCCCAGCAGAATCCCGATCTTGCAGAACAGATGCCGCAGAACGGCCAGATGCTGAGCCAGAACGATCTGGAGCGCATGCTCGACCAGATCGAGGATCTGGCGAAATCCGGTGCGCACGAGCAGGCACGCGACCTCCTGTCCCAGCTCGAGAACATGATGAACAACCTCCAGGCGGGCCGCTCGCAGCAGGGCCAGCAGGGCGGCCAGCAATCCGAAATGCGCCGCCAGATGGACGAACTGGGCAATCTGATGCGCCGCCAGCAGGAGCTGATGAACGAGACCTTCCGCATGGACCAGATGCAGCGCGGCCAGCGAGGGCAGCAGGGTGAAGGCCAGCAGGGCCAACAAGGCCAGGGTCAGCAAGGGCAGGAACCCGGGCAAGGTCAGCAGGGAATGACCTCGGAGGAGTTCGCCGAAGCCATGCGTGGGTTGCAGCAGGGTCAGGGCGGTCTGCGCGGCGATCTCGAAAGCCTGCTGAAAGGCCTTGAGGGCCTGGGCATCAAGCCCGGCGAGGGTTTCGGGGAAGCCGGCGAAGCCATGGGGCAGGCCGAGGGTTCGCTCGGCGAGGGCCAGGGCGAACAGGCCGTCGGCGAACAGGGCCGGGCGCTGGAAGCGCTGCGCCGTGGCGCCCAGGATATGATGAACCAGATGCAGCAGGCCATGCGTGGCGAGCAGGGCGGCGGCGAACAGGGCTTCCGCGAGAGCAATAACGGCCGCGACCCGCTCGGCCGGCCGCAGGCGACCACCGGGCCGGATTTCGGCGATTCAGTTCAGGTGCCTGACGAGATCGATACCCAGCGGGCGCGCCAGATTCTCGACGCCATCCGCAAGCGGCTGGGCGATGCCCTGAGCCCTGCCCTCGAGAAGGAATATCTGGAGCGGCTTCTGGACATGCGCTGACCGCAACCGGGGACGTCGGTCTGGAATGTCCTTTGCGCGCCCGTTCGGACGCACGGCAATCCGGAAATCAGGCGGCCAGCACCTCGCCGACCCGCTTGCGCAGCTCGCTCAGCGTAAAGGGCTTGTTGACGACGCCCGACACCGTCCCGTCCAGTTCGGCGGCGCGCTCGCGCTGGTCGGCATAGCCCGTCATCAGGAGAAGACGCAGTTGGGGAAAGGCGAGCGCCGCGGCGCGCGCCATCTCGATGCCGTCCATGGCCGGCATGCGGATATCGGAAAGGACGAGATCGTAGCCGCCGGACATGGCAGTGATCCGCTCAAGCCCCTCCAGCCCGTCGCCCGCCGTTTCCACGCTGTGCCCCGCCGCACTCAGTGCGCGTGCCGTAAAAGTTCGGACGGATTCGTCGTCCTCGACGATCAGAAGCTTAGCCATGGCCTGTTTTCACCCGATCAGATTACGCTTCGGTAAACGCCCTGCCCATGATCACGGTCTGCCTGTCGATACGTCAGGCATCGCCCTTGACCACGCCGACGAAAGGCAGTTCCCGAAAGGCGTGCGCCACGTCCATGCCATAGCCGACCACGAAATAGTCGGGACACTCGAAGCCGACGAAATCCGCATCGACCGTGATCTGCCGGCGCGAGTGCTTGTCGAGAAGGACGGCGATCGAGACCGACCTGGCACCGCGCGACAGCATCAGTTCGCGCGTGTGCTTCAGCGTCTTGCCCGATTCGAGGATATCGTCGATCAGCAGGACATCGCGCCCGGCGACATCATTGTCGATGTCGCGCAACACCTTGACCGAACCGCTTTCCGTTCCCGCGCCGTAGCTCGAGATCATGATGAACTCGACTTCCGGCGTGATGCCCACATCGTGCATCGCGCGGATGAGATCCGCGGCGAAGATGAATGAGCCCTTCAGGACGGAGATGACCAGCAGATCCTCGTACTTGCGATCCGCGATCTCTTTGGCCAGTTCGAGATTTCTCCTGGCGATGGTCGAGGCGGAGAACAGCACCTCGATTTCCTTGCCGCGAACCACGGGCATCGCGCTACGCTCCCAGTTATGACGGTCCGCCGGTCATGACGGCCTGCCACTTATGACGGTCTGAATGTCACGGATACGGATTTGACCCCTTCACTAGGCGCGACAAGGCGGCTGGAGAAGGGAAAGCGTGTGCCGGGTTCGAGCTGTTGATCGTTTGTCCCCAGAAAATAACGCGTCGTCGAGCCGTCGCGCGCCAGCACCTCGATGGACAGGCCGGGAACGACGACCACCCGATCGCTCTCGTTCAGCGCCGCGCCGTCCACCAGAAGCAGCGCCCGCTCGCCGCGCATCTCGACGCGGCTGTTCACGTCCACGAGGCGCAGCGCCTGCGCCGGCGCGCTCGAAGAGAAAAGGGTCATCCCATGGACGAGGCTGTGTCCGCCCGCGATCCAGAAGGCGCCGGAGACAAGAAGGGCGCCGCACAGCCAGAACAGCGGCCCGCCTCGGCCCGGCCCGTCATGCGCGCGGCTTCCCGGCCGCAGCATTTCCAGCCCGCCGACATTGTTCGTCACAGATTTGTCTGAAGGCGCATTGTCCCGCGCCGGATCGCGACCACCGCCACGCGGAACCGTCTCGTATTCCGCCTCGACCGCATCGCCCGTGCGCCCAACCGCCTGCGGCCGCGCCTGCGGCGCGCCGGGTAGCATGATTTCGCCCGAGACCGGGCGTTCGCCTTCCAATCGAATCATGCGGCCAAGCCGTCCTTTCGCGCCCCGCCGTTCCGGGGTAAATGGAAATGGTTAATGCTTTCGCCATCACCGCGCCAATAGCGGGCGTTAACTTGCAATTAACCATGCGCGCCGATGGTCTGGCCCGGCGCGCCCGGAGCGGCGCCCGCCACTGAGAGAACGCAGGTTTTTCGTGATTCGGTTTGAGAATGTCGGCCATAGATACGGGATGGGTCCGGAGATCCTCCGTGACGTGTCGTTCTCCCTGCCGGAACGTTCGTTTCAGTTTCTCAGCGGCCCGTCCGGCGCGGGCAAGACGACATTGCTGCGCCTCCTGTTCATGTCGCTCAAGCCAACGCGCGGACTGATCACCATTTTCGGCAAGGACCGGTCGAAGATCACGCGCGCCGAGCTGCCGCTCATGCGCCGCAACATCGGCGTCGTATTTCAGGATTTCCGCCTGCTCGACCACCTGACCACCTACGAGAATGTCGCGCTTCCGCTGCGGGTGCGTGGCCGCGAGGAGGCGAGCTACCGGGCCGACGTGATCGAGCTGCTGAAATGGGTCGGGCTGGGCGAGCGCATGCATGTGCTGCCGCCGATCCTCTCGGGCGGCGAGAAGCAGCGCGCCGCCATCGCCCGCGCCCTGATCGAGCAACCGCGCATCCTGCTGGCCGACGAGCCGACCGGCAACGTCGATCCGCAGCTCGCCCGCCGGCTGCTGCGCCTGCTGATCGAGCTCAACCGGCTGGGCACGGCAGTGATGATCGCTACCCACGATCTCGGCCTGATGGACCAGGTGGACGCACGCCGCATGGTCCTGTCTGCCGGAAGGCTCGAAATCTATGACTGACACCAGCCGCCTGCTCAGGAATCTCGGTGCGCGGCTCGGTTCCGGCGCCCGTGGCGCGACCGCCAGGAAGCAGATGCCCATCGTGCCGTCGGACAATGTCGCCGGACGCGCCATGGTGCTGGTCATCGCGATCATGACCTTCCTGTCCTGCCTGACGCTGGGCGCGGTGACCCTGGTGCGCGACACCGCGGCCACCTGGCAGACCCAGATCTCCCGCGAGGCGACCATTCAGATCAAGCCGGAGGACGGCCTCGACATGGCGGAGGCCCTTGCCACGGCCCGCGACATCGCCAGCGGTTTCACGGGCGTCAGCGGCGCGAACATCGTCGACGCCCAGGCCACCGCCCGGCTGCTGGAGCCATGGCTCGGAACCGGCCTCGACATCGAGAGCCTGCCCGTTCCGCGACTGGTCATCGTGACACTGGACCCGGCATCACGGCCTGATTTCACGGCCATGCGCGCCGCGCTGCAGGAGGCGGTGCCGAGCGCCACGCTCGACGACCACCGCACATGGGTGGACCGGCTGGTCGCCATGGCGCGCACCACCGTCACCATCGGCGTGACCGTCCTCGGCCTGATGCTGTCCGCCACGGCGCTGACGGTGATCTTCGCCACGCGGGGCGCGATGTCCGGCAACGGACACATCATCGAGGTGCTGCATTTCGTCGGTGCGGAGGCGTCCTTCATCGCCTCGCAGTTCCGCCGTCACTTCCTGCTCGCCGGCATGAAGGGCGCGGCAGCCGGTGGCCTGGGCGCGATCATCGTCTTCATCGGCTTCTACTGGTGGTCGTCGCGCAACATGGCGACGCCGGAAGCCGACCAGGCCACGGCGTTGTTCGGCAATTTCGCGATCGGCCCATCGGGTTATCTCGGGGTCGGGGTGGTGGTCGTCCTCATCGCCGCCCTGACGGCCGCGACATCGCACTTCACGGTGCTGTCCTACCTGAAGAAAGTCGACGCCAGCCATCCCGACGGAATCTAGCGTTGAGGATGGCCACAGGCTTTTTGTCATAGGGGCTTCAGCCGACTATCCATCGCCGCAATTTGCGGCTAACCATCGACGCATGATGCAGGAAACCCAGCACGGTCGAAATGGCCAGGGAAAGCCGTTGCGTCGCCGCCGGAACCGGTCCGGCGCGCGTCTCGCACTCCGCATCGCCGCACTGGCGGCCCTCCTCACGGCGATCGCCTTTCTTGCCGGTTTCGGCCTGTTCGCGGACCACATCGGCCATCTGGCCGCGCCGCGCGACGTCGAGGACGCCGACGGCATCATCGTGCTGACGGGCGGCCAGTCGCGCATCGACGCCGCCATCGGGCTCCTCAAGGCGGGCAAGGGCAAGCGGCTGCTGATCAGCGGGGTCAACCCCATCGCCCGCGCCGACGATCTGCGGGCCGCCACGGGCGGCGACAAGGCGCTGTTCGAATGCTGCGTCGACATCGACCACGCCGCGCTCGACACCATCGGCAATGCCGAGGAAAGCGCCAAATGGGTGCACGCGAACACCTATGGCAGCATCATCCTGGTGACCAACAACTACCACATGCCGCGCAGCCTGCTGGAAATACGCCGCATCCTGCCGAAGGCGCGCGTGCAGCCCTATCCGGTGGTGAACACCCCGCTCGACAACGGCGCCTGGCTTGCCAAGCCGGACGCGCTGCGCGTGCTGGCAACCGAATACGCCAAGTACATCGGCGCGCTGGTCCGCGAGGTGGTGCCGCTACGCCGGCGCGTGGCGCACGGCGAGACGCAGCAGCCGAAGGCCGCCGCCGCCGGTGCGTCCTGAAGCGACGCTTTGTCTTCGCGCGGGCATGCTGTAAGAGCCTTCCTGCCTGTGCCGAAAGCAACGGACCCGCTTGATGCTCTTTCTTCGTTCCACCCTGTTCAATGTGGTCTTCTACCTGAACCTGATCGTCCAGATGCTGCTTTGGACGCCCTACTTCTTCCTGGCGCCGCGCAAGAAAGCCTGGATCGTTCCGAAATTCTGGGCCGCGTCCAGCCTCTGGCTGCAGCGGGTGATCACGGGCGGGCAGAGCGAGATCTCTGGCCTGGAGAACCTGCCCGACGGCCCCTGCATCATCGCCCCGAAACACCAGTCGTTCTGGGACACGATCGCCTTCCTGCCGCACATTCCGGACGCGCTCTACATTCTCAAGCGCGAGCTGATGTGGATTCCGTTCTTCGGCTGGTACGTCGCCAAGATGCGCATGATCCCCATCGATCGCGGCAGCCGCACCAAGGCGCTGAAGAAGGCCGTCCGCGTCGCCCATGTCCTGATGCGGGACAATCGCCAGCTGATCATCTATCCGGAGGGCACGCGCCGCCCGCCCGGCGCCGAGCCGTCCTACAAATACGGCATCGTCGAACTCTACGCGCAGCTCGGCGTTCCGGTCGTGCCGGTCGCCCATGTCGCGGGGCTGTTCTGGCCCCGCCGCAAGTTCATGCGTTATCCGGGCGTCATCCACGCCCGCTTCCTGCCGCCCATCGAGCCAGGCCTGCCCCGCGAGGTGTTTCAGGAAAGGCTGGTGCGCGAGACCGAAGCGGCGTGCGATGCCATGCTTGTGGAAGTCGCCAACACAGAAAACCCGCCGCCCATGCCCGAAACGGCGCGCAAGCGGCTGTCCGAACTCGGCGTCGGGAAGCGCTAGCGTTCATCAGTCAGGTGGAAACACCCCACATCCGCATTAATGCGGAGAAGCGAGAAGATGGCCGGTTCAGCGCCTCATCGAGACGTTGAACCGGTCTCATCGACGCTCCGCCCGATCCGCGCCGCCACCGCCTCGAGCCAATGGTCGCGGATGCCGAGTGCCTTCAGGTGCTCGATCGTGTTGAGCACATAGTCCTCGTTGCGCCCCGACTGCCCGACCGAACCGTTGACGCGCTCCGCCGCATGGGCGACGTCGATGCCGCCTGCATATTGCTGATGCGTCCTGTCCACCACATAGGCGAGCGCCGCGACCGGTCGCCCGTCCTCCAGGCGCACCGGAAGATGGCGTTCGAGATAGACATTGGTGACCAGTTCCCGCTCGCGCAGATAGGCCACCGCCTCCTCGCGCAGCTCGCCCGGCACGCGGAAAGCCATCCCGAGGCAGGAGCCGCCGCGGTCCAGCCCCAGCACCAGGCCCGGCCGGTCCGGCGTGCCCCGGTGCACGTGAGAATAGACGCACAGGGCGCGCCGGTAGCCGTGAAGGCGTGCCTTCCGCGTCTCCACATGGGCGAAACCCGGCCGCCACATCAGCGATCCGTAGCCAAAGACCCAAAAATCGTCCATATCGCCTGCCCAATGCTTGTCAGAGCAATCCGGGATTTCCCTGAGTTGGGAATAACGGAAATGCTCGCTTATCGTGTCGGGATCGGCCCGTCGCCTCAACGACCGGGTTAGCCGGAGGAACCGCATGCCGTCAAGAAAGCCCGCCAGGCGCAGCTACAGCCGCCGCTTCTTCTGGCTCCTCATGTCGATCGTCCTGGCGATCCTCGCCTACACCGGCGCGTGGTTCTATGCCGCCAACCTGCTTGAAACCCGCACTGCCACCCTGATCGGCGGGTTGAACGGCAACCAGCGCCGGGTGAGCTGCGAGGAACCCACGGCGCGCGGCTATCCGTTCCGCATCGGCCTCTTCTGCCGCAGCGTCTTCTACGAGGACGCCGGGAACGGCGTCTCGCTCAGCGCCGGCGCGTTCCGCACCGCCGCGCAGGTCTACCAGCCCATGCGCACGGTCGGCGAGCTCGACAGCCCGGCGCGCATCGCCCTGCCCTTCCTCCCCGCCCTCAGGGCCGAATGGCAGAACATGCGCCTCAGCGCCCGCCTGACGGAGAAGCTGCCGCAGCGCATCTCCGGCGAAGCGCGGGAGCTGGTCATCGTTTCCGACGAAGCCTCGGCGCAGCCCTTCGCCCGGGCCGAAACGCTGCAGGCGCATATGCGCCGCAACGCGGCGGAGCTCGACGTGGCGCTCGTGGTTGACGCGCTCTCGCTGGCACCGGAAGTCACGGACAATGTCGCCGTTCCGCCGCTGACGGGCGACGTCGTGTTCACCGTCGATGATGGCGTCGCGATGCTCGACGAAGGGAGCCTGCGGCTGCGTGGACGCTCTGGAACGATCCAGAATATGCAGCTGAGGGCAACCGACGGCGCTGCGGGGATAACGGTGCGCGGCCCCGTGGAGATCGGCGAAGACGGCCTGATCAGCGCCGAGCTGAAGGTCACGCTGACCCAGCCGCAGGCGATCGCCCGGCTTGCAACCGAGGCTTTCCCCGAACAGACCGACCGGATCCGTTCGGTCACGGCCGCCCTGTCCAGCCTTGGCTCCAACCCGACCCTGCCGGTGACGATCCGCAATGGCCGGGTATCGGTGGGTTTCCTGCCGCTCGGCGACATTCCTCCCGTCGATTGACGCCTACTGCTTCTCGGGATGCGCCAGGGCGTGGCGGCCGAAGTCCGGCACGTCGATGTCCTGGCCGGCCTCGATGATCGAGCGGCGAATGGCCCGTGTGCGGGTGAACATGTCGAATAGCTTGTCGCCGTCGCCCCAGCGGATCGCCCGCTGCAACGCCGACAGGTCTTCCGAGAACCGCGCCAGCATCTCGAGGATCGCCTCGCTGTTGTGCAGGCACACGTCCCGCCACATGGTCGGGTCGGAGGCGGCGAGGCGCGTGAAGTCGCGGAAGCCGGAGGCCGAATACTTGATCACTTCGGATTTGGTGACCGCCTCCAGGTCATCGGCGGTGCCGACGATGTTGTAGGCGATGATGTGCGGCAGGTGCGAGACGATGGCGAGCACCATGTCGTGATGGCCCGGGTCCATCGTGTCGACCATCGCCCCGCAGCGTTCCCAGAACGCCGTCAGGCGGGAAAGCGCGGCGGGATCAGTGCCCTCGAGCGGCGTCAGGATGCACCAGCGGCCGTCGAACAGCTCGGCAAACCCCGCATCCGGACCCGAGTTCTCCGTGCCGGCGATCGGGTGTCCCGGGATAAACTGGACGCTCTCCGGCAGATGCGGCTGCATCTGCGCGATGACCGACGCCTTGGTCGAGCCCACATCGGTGACGATGGCGCCCGGCTTCAGCGCAGGGGCGATCGCCGACGCCACCGCGCCGGAGGCGCCGACCGGCACCGAGACGATCACGAGGTCCGCGTCGCGCACCGCTTCCGACGCATCGCTCTCATAGCGGTCGCCGAGGCCGAGAACGCGAGCGCGTTCCAGTGTCTCGCCGCTGCGGGTGGAGACCGTCACTGAGCCGGCCAGCCCTGCCCTGCGGATGGCATGCGCCAGGGACGAGCCGATCAGGCCGATGCCGATCAGCGCGACCTTGTCGAAAAGCGGTTCAGGCACGATCAGGCTTCCATGAACTCGGCAAGCGCCGCAACGACGCCGCGATTGGCTTCCTCGAGCCCGACGCTGAGGCGCAGGGCGTTGGGGAAGCCGTAGGGCACCACGCGCCGCAGGACGAAGCCCCGCGCGCTCAAGAACGTATCGGCATCCTCCGCCGACTTGCCGCCATTGTCGGGGAAGTGGATGAGCAGGAAATTGCCGACGCTGGGGGTCACGCGCAGGCCGAGCTTCGACAGTTCATGCGTCAGCCAGGCGAGCCACTTCTCGTTGTGCTCCACCGCCTGCTGCACATGCGCCTTGTCGCGGATCGCCGCCGCGCCGGCCTCGATGGCAAGCGCGTTGACGTTGAACGGCCCGCGCACCCGGTTGACCGCGTCGACCACATGCGCCGGTGCATACATCCAGCCGATGCGCAGGGCGGCCATGCCGTGGATCTTCGAGAAGGTGCGCGTCATCACCACGTTCTCGCTCGAGGACACCAGCTCAATCCCCGACTCGTAGTCGTTCCGGCGCACATACTCCGCATACGCCGCATCGAGCACCAGAAGCACGTTGCCGGGCAGGCCCGCCTGCAGGCGGCGCACCTCGTCGACGGGGATGTAGGTGCCCGTCGGATTGTTCGGATTGGCGAGGAAGACGAGGCGCGTTTTGGGCGTGACGGCGGCGAGGATCGCATCGACCTCGGCGCGCTCGTTGTTCTCCTTCACAACCACCGGCTTGCCGCCCGCCGCCAGCGTCTGGATGCGGTAGACCAGGAACCCGTGCTCGGTGAAGACGGCTTCGTCGCCCGGCTTGATATAGGTCTGCGCCAGGAGGCCGAGCAGTTCGTCGGAACCGTTCGAGCAGAGAATGTTGGCCGGGTTCAGCCCATGCGCATCGGCAATGGCGTTGCGCAGCCTCGTCGCCGAGCCGTCGGGATAGAGTTCCAGATGTTCCGCCGCCCTGGAAATGGCCTCCAGTGCCTTCGGCGAAGGGCCGAGCGGCGATTCATTGGAGGAGAGCTTCCACACCTTCGCCACGCCGGGCGCGCCTTCGCGGCCGGGCACATAGGCGGCGATATCCATGACGCCGGGCTTCGGTTCGGGACGGACAGACGCGCTCATTGAATGGTCCTGTGTTGGGAGAAACGACGAACGGATTTCCAGTTACGCCTTGTCTTCCCGATCGGGGAGCGACAGGCCGTCGGTTGCTTTAGACCAAGACGGCGATTGACGCAAAGAGAACCCCGCCGTAAAAACCACCTTCGATCCGTGGTGATTTGGCCGGTCGGCTTGCAGCCACGTAAAACAACTCGCTAAAAAGGCCGAACGAAGCAGATTTGCTGAGACCGGCCGCGATTTCGCCGCCGGTCTTTTTATTTGGAGCCTGCCGATGCCGATCAAGATCCCCGATCAGCTTCCCGCCCGCGAAGTTCTCGTGCGTGAGGGTGTTTCCGTCATGGACGAACAGACGGCGCTGCGCCAGGACGTTCGCCCGCTGCAGATCGGGCTTCTGAACCTCATGCCAAACAAGATCCGCACGGAAACTCAGTTCGCCCGCCTGATGGGTGCGACGCCCCTGCAGGTCGAGCTGACGCTCGTGCGCATCGGCAATCACAAGGCCAAGAACACGCCCGAGGATCATCTCATCGCCTTCTACCAGACGTGGGAAGAGGTCAGCGCGCGCAAGTTCGACGGCTTCATCATCACCGGCGCGCCGGTGGAACTCCTGCCCTTCGAGGAGGTCACCTACTGGGACGAGCTCCGGCAGATCCTTGACTGGACCACCACCAACGTCCACTCCTCGCACTTCATCTGCTGGGGCGCCATGGCCGCCGCATGGCATTTCCATGGCGTTCCCAAGCACACGCTGGAAAAGAAGGCCTTCGGCGTCTACCGGCACCGCAACAACAATCCCGCCTCGCCCTATCTGGCGGGTTTCTCGGACGATTTCGCCATCCCCGTCTCGCGCTGGACCGAGGTGCGGGGCGCGGAGATCCCGTCCGGCTCGGGCCTGGAAGTGCTGATGGAATCGGACGAGACAGGCCCCTGCCTGCTCACCGAGGCGAAGGGCAACCGGCTCTACATGCTGAACCATATCGAATACGATTCCACCTCGCTGAAGGAAGAGTACGACCGCGACGTCGCCGCCGGAACGCCGGTGGCGGTGCCGCATGAGTACTATCCCAGGGATGACCCGAGCCGCCCGCCGCTCAACCGCTGGCGCTCGCACGCGCATTTGCTCTTCGGCAACTGGATCAACCAGGTCTACCAGACGACGCCCTACGAGCTGGAGGATATAGGCGGGCGATGACGTCGCTCAGGCGAGCACGTCGAGCGCCTTGTGGCCCGCCCCGACGCCGTCGATCAGCAGGATCTCGCCTTCGGAATTGTCGGCGCGCAGCGGCTTGATCGCCTGGTAGGCGGGCGAGGCGTACCAGGCGCCGGCGGCAGTCCGGTCGGGGAACTCGATGACGATCAGGTCGCCGTGCCAGGAACCTTCCTTCACCTCGGGACGGGCACCGTGAACGATATAGCGGCCGCCGAAAGGCGCGAGCGTCGCTTCGATGCGCTCTACATACTCGACGATCGCGGGCCCCATCGTCACGCTGTGCAGATGGCCGACGGCATAGGCTTTCATGGTCTTTCCTCTCTTCGCATAAACCATACAAAGACCATGCGTCGCCTGCTGAATTGGAACAATTACATCAGAGGTAATCGTTCACCCTTGTGAGGCACCTCGCCCGTGCAACAGCGTCTCGGCGTCGCGCATCAGCTTCACCGTCAGCTCCCCGGCCGGCATGGGTGCGGCGAGCGCGGCGGCCTGCCCTGCCCAGAGCGGAGAAAAATCGCTGATGCCGGCGGCTTCCGCCTTGGCGCGCAAAGGCCCGACGGCGGCGGTCGCCAGCGGGAATTCGGGGGCCGCATCGCTCATCGGCCCCACCTCGCCGACAAAGCGGTTCAGAAGCCCGCGTGCCGGGCGACCGGTGAAGACGTTGGTCAGCACCGTCCGGTCGTCGCGCGCCGTGGCGAGCGCCGCCCGGTGGCCGGCGCTGGTGAGCGCCTCCGGCGATTGCAGATAGGCGGTCCCCACCTGGACGGCCGAGGCGCCCAGCATGAAGCAGGCCGCCACGCCGCGACCGTCCGAAACGCCGCCCGTGGCGATGACCGGCACCGAGACCGCATCGACCACCTGCGGAACCAGCGCCAGCGTGCCGGGCTGGGTGGCGATCCCCTCCTCCAGGAACACGCCGCGATGGCCGCCGGCTTCCGCCCCCTGGGCGATGATGGCGTCGCAGCCACGCTCCTCCAGGAAGCGCGCTTCGGCAACGGTCGTCGCCGAGGCGATCACCTTGGCGCCCGTCTCCTTGACCCGCCGCACGAGCGCGGGTTCGGGCAGGCCGAAATGAAAGCTCACCACCTCGGGGCGGAATTCCTCGACGATGGCGCAGCTCTCCTCGCTGAACGGGTTGCGCCCGGCACCGGGTGGCGCCGCATCGGGGTCGATGCCGAATTCCGAATAGTAGGGCCGCAACCTCTGTCGCCAGCCCGCCTCGCGCGCCGCGTCGGGCACGGGCGGTACATGGCAGAAGAAATTGAGATTGACCGGACGATTGGTGCGCTGCCGGATGACCCCCATCTCGGTGCGGATCTTCTCCGGCGTCAGCATCGCGCAGGGCAGGGAGCCGAGTCCGCCCGCCTCACAGACCGCGATCGCCAGTTCGGAGCCGGCCGATCCGGCCATCGGCGCCAGAAGGATCGGACGCTCGATGCCGAAAAGCCTCGTTATGGCCGTGTCCATCGCCATGCTCACTGTCCTCCTTCTCCGATGCGGCGCACCGCGCCGATGCGGGTGGCGCCCTGTGGCGAAAGCGCCGGTACGAAGACGCGGCGCGAAGCGCGGGCCGTAACAGGAAGCCCCTGATAAAGCCGCTTCTCAGCTTCCACCACAAGCACACCGGCGAAAATCGGCCAGAACCGGCGTCCCGCCTGTTCCAAGAGTTGGTGCAGGCGCAGCATGAAGCGCCGCTCCGAGGGCGGGAAATGCAGCGCATCGCCCCACGCGGTGGCCGTGAAATTGACCTCGCGCAACGCCTCGGCGAGCTGCGCACGCGAGAACGGGCGGCCCGTGCCGAAGGGGGTGTGCTCGAAGCGGGCCCACATGCCGCGCCTGTTCGGCACGGCGATCACCAGCCGCCCACCCGGTGCCAGCACGCGCCAAATCTCCAGCAGGGTCTGCTGCGGGTTTTCCGCATGTTCAAGCGAGTGAACCATCAGGACGCGGTCGATTGAGGAATCGGGCAATGGCAGCTCCTCCTCGAACACCAGGGCGGTCGCGCAGGCGCCGCCGGCCGGCCAAGCGACAGCCCCCTGAACCGCCGGCATGAAGGCGAAGCTGCGTTCGGCATCCGCCCCGAAACGGTCGAGCCAGGGCAGCGTGTAGCCCAGCCCCACCAGCCTCTCCTTGCTGCCCTTCGACCAGATGGACGACAGGGCCATGGCGATGGACCGCTCGGCCAGGCGGCCGATCAGCGAGGAATAGAATGCCCTGAGAGCGACGATGTCCGAAATCATGGGCGAACGGTATCCGGCTGCGCGGAGGACGGCAAGAATTGTCGCACCCGGCGTGACAAGCCGCCGCCCCGGCCCTATCGTCCGCGCGAAAAATGGAGGCGCGGACGATGCCGCTTGAGATCGAACAGTTCATGTGCCGAAGCGACAATTTCGGCATCCTCGTCCACGACAGCGAGACGGGCGAGACCGCCCTGATCGATGCGCCCGAGGAACGCGCGATCCTCAAAGCCGTGGAACGCACCGGCTGGCGGCCGGACATGATCCTGACGACCCATCATCATCCCGATCATGTCGAGGCCAATCTGGCGCTGAAGGAGCGTTTCGGGCTGACCATCACCGGCCCCGCCACGGAGGCGGAACGCATTCCCGGCATCGACCGGCAGGTGCGCGAGGGGGACACGGTCCGCGTCGGCGCACACGAGGCGATCGTGATCGAGACGCCGGGCCACACGGCAGGACACATCTCCTATCATTTCGCCGGAGCCGGAATCGCCTTCACCGCCGACACGCTGTTTGCGCTCGGCTGCGGCCGCCTGTTCGAATGCAAGCCGCCGGTGATGCTGGCCTCGCTCCAGAAGCTGGCCGCCCTGCCGCTCGACACTGTGATCTATTGCGGGCACGAATACACCGAAGCGAACGCCCGCTTCGCCCTCTCCATCGACCCGACCAACTCGGCGCTGAAGGAGCGCGCCGCCGAGATCGGCCGTCTTCGGGCAGAAGGCAGGCCGACCCTTCCGACCACGCTGGCCGTGGAGATGGCGACCAATCCCTTCCTCCGCTGGCACGACCCCGTCATCCGCCGCAATCTCGGCATGGAGGACGCCCCGGACGAGGCTGTGTTCGCCGAGATCCGCAAGCGGAAGGATCTTTCCTGAGCGGGAAGGCACGCCCCCAGGGGCTTCTATCGCCGCCTCGTCCCGAGGATCATGTTCTTTGCCGCCAGCGCCGCGCCGAAGGTGATCAGCAGGCAGGCGGCGATGATGTTGGCTGATGGCTCGGCTGCCCCCGCCGCGATCAGGATCAGCGTCGACAACAGCGGCGCGGCATAGCTCGCAGCGCCCAGGACCTGGATGTTGCCGCGCTTGACGCCGTAGTCCCAGGCGTAGAATGCGGCGCCGACCGGCATCAGGCCGAGCGCGGCGACCGCCAGCCATTCGCCGGCGGAGGCGGGCCAGACCGTCCGTTCCAGCGCCAGATGGCAAAGCGCGGAAAGCACCGCCGTCGCCGCGCAGAACCAGGTGACCGTGCTGGTCGGCACCGCCTGGAAGCGGCGCGACAGCAGCGAATATCCCGACCAGAACAGCGCGCAGACGCCGGCCATCGCATAGCCCAGCGCGTAGCGGCTCTCGAAGGAGAAGCCGCTGCCCTTGGTGATGATCAGCGCCGTGCCGGCAAGCCCCAGAAGCGCGCCGGCAATGTGATGCCAGCCGAGCCGCTCGCCCGGCATCAGCGCCGAGCCAAGCACGATCAGCAGCGGCCAGAGATAGGCGATCAGGCTCGCCTCGACCGCCGGCGCATTGCGCAGCGCGGTGAAATAGAAGAAGTGGTAACCGAACAGGCCGGCGATGCCGACCAGCCAGACCACCGGCGGAATCCGTTGTGGCGAGGTGGGAACAGGCATTACCGCGCGCATCGCCAGGCCGATCGCCGTGGCGATGGAGAATGAAAGGGCCGACAGGAGAAACGGCGGCACGGCGCCGGTCCCGGCGGTGAGCAGCGCCAGCAGCGCCCACATGACGACCGCGGAGAAACCGACCAGTGTGGCGCGCGCCATAACCCCTCCTGGCGCGCAGCGCCGAAAGCCCTCGAACGCGCAACTAAAACATCGGAGCGAAAAGTGGAAGCCGATTTTCGGTTGTTCCTACGTCGGTCGATGATCTACGGTTCAACCATGCATGCGCCACTATTTCAATGGCTGGCTGCGAATATGGACGGTGCCGATCTTGGTGCCGATACGGGCGGCGACAGGCGTGTGGTGTCCCTTGGAGCCAAGCGGCCTGAATGCGACCAGTATGCGCGCCCGGTCGCGCAGGAAGTCGATGGTGGAGCGGCCCTTGCGGTAACCCGACACGGGCACGAAGCGGGCCTTGCAGGTGATCGTGTCCTTGCTGATCTGCTCCCGCTCGCCCGCCGGGCTGAACTGGATGTCGGCGCGCATCTCGCCATCGAAGACCTTGAAACGGCGCTTGCAGACCTGATCGGCGTCGAGCGCCGGTGACAGAAGCGCCGACAACGGGTCCATCGCGCCGACGAGATCGCTTTCGCTCACGCTGACCCAGTCCTTGCCGCGCTTCTTCGGCTTCGGCAGGACCACCGTCTCGACGATCTTCCCCCTGGCAAAGCGGATCGAGGTCGTTTCGCGCTTCCTGCCGCTCTTGTACTCGAGCGCATAAAGCGCCGGCACCACCGCCCCGCCGTTCAAGGCGCCCTGGGAAGAGACGATCCCGTCCGTCCGGTCGAACAGGCGGGCCAGCCCGGCGCTGGCAAACCGGCCCGAAACGTCGAACGCCCTGTCGTCGATGCGGCTCGTGAAGTCGGCCTGGCCGATGTGCAGGCCGAGCAGCGATGCGTCGTAGCGCAAGCGGTAGATCTCGGTTTCGGCCTCGACCGGCGAAACGCCGGCGAACAGCAGGGATGCGAGACAGAAACCAACGCAGCCATGGCGCGTCATGTACATTCTCCAGCAAGGGCCGGCGTGGCCGGCCATGTCCCTCGCGCATCTTTACACCCGATATTGCGTCAAATCTTTGGAGGCCGCCGATGCGCGGGCCCTTGCTGGAGAATGTACATGACGCGCCGCGGGCGACGCAGCCGCGCAATGCCGCTCAGGTGCTTGACCGATGCGCCAAATATCTCTATGGAACGGCAACTTTTCCATTAGGCCGCCAAAGATCGACCGCGCGCCGCCAGTTTCAGGTGCGGCAGCGGGATTATGGCAAAGCCAACACGATGAAGGTTTGAGATATGTCCCGCGCTTGCGAACTGACCGGCAAAGCCGTCCTGACCGGCAACAATGTGAGCCACGCGAACAACAAGACGCGCCGCCGCTTCCTGCCGAATCTGTGCCATGTGACGCTGCAGTCCGAGGCGCTGAACCAGAACGTTCGTCTGCGCGTTTCGGCCAACGCCCTGCGCTCGGTCGAGCACCGCGGCGGCCTCGACGCTTTCCTCGTCAAGGCGAAGGACAACGAGCTCTCCCAGCGCGCCCGTCTGCTGAAGCGGCAGGTCGAGAAGAAGCTGGCCGAGCAGCAGGCCGCCTGAGGCTTTCCCCGGTTCTCCGGGCGCTCACCTGAACACATCCTATCAGCCCGCCGCATGGCGGGCTTCTGGTTCCATCACCCAGGATAAAAAAATGACGCGCACATTTGCGATCTGGCCTTTCATGGCCGCCATGGCGGCAATCGTCGTCGCCTCGAACATCCTCGTTCAGTATCCTTTCCGGCATCTGGGTCTCGGTGAACTCCTCACCTGGGGCGCCTTCACCTATCCGGTCGCGTTTCTGGTCAACGACCTGACCAACCGGCGTTTCGGCCCCGCCGCGGCGCGGCGCGTCGTCCTGTCCGGTTTCGCCATCGCCGTCCTCCTGTCGATCTGGCTGGCCAGCCCGCGCCTGGCGGTGGCGTCCGGCACGGCGTTTCTCCTCGCCCAGCTTCTCGACGTGGCCGTCTTCGACCGGCTGCGGACGAGCGCCTGGTGGCGCGCGCCGCTGATCTCCACGCTGATCGGCTCGGTTCTCGACACGGTGCTGTTCTTCTCGATCGCCTTCGCGCAGGTCTTCGCCTTCCTCGATACGGCGCTCGGCCGCGAGGACGGCTCGCTGGCCTTTCCCGTGTCGCTGTTCGGCACCGGCATCGAGGCGCCGCTCTGGCTGTCGCTGGCGCTCGGCGACTTCGCCGTCAAGGTGCTGATCGGGCTTCTGATGCTGGCGCCCTATGGCGCGCTGCTTTCCGTGCTCAGGCCGGGGGCTGTGGCGGGGCGGGGTTAGGCGGAGGTTGAGAACCCCTCTCTTGCAAATTCCAAGGACTTAGCTTCGCTAAGCCCGGGAATTTGCTTTCTCTCCCGCAAGGGGAGAGATAGGAGCGACTTCGTCGATGACGGCGTATCTCTCCCCTTGCGGGAGAGAAAGCGATTTCAACATCTTAGCCGAAGGCTAAGTGCTAGAAATCGCAAGTGAGGGGTAAAATAGCGCGCCCTATCCCTCCGCCAGCTTCGAAAGCAGCCGCAGGAAAGTCGCCGTCTCGCGCTGCGTCAACGGCGCAAGCGTCTCCTCCGAAACCTCCAGCGCCTCCGGCAGGAGCGCCTCGACCAGTTCCCGCCCCGTGCCGCTCAAGCTCACCACCAGCCGTCGCCGGTCGCGCCCGTGCGGTTCGGCAACGACAAGCCCGCGCGCCTTCAGGCGGTCGATGACGCCCTTGATGGTCGCCGCGTCCATCGCCACCATCTGGCCGAGCTGGTTCTGCGAGGTGGGGCCCACTTCGTTGAGCTTGGCGAGCGCGGCGAATTGCGGCGTCGTCAGGTCGCTGATGCGCGCGGCGAAGATGGCGAGATGCCGCTGGTTGGCCTTGCGCAGGATGAAGCCCACCTGCTCCTGCAGGTCGTAGGCGTCGGCCGACCTGCCCGCCGGCATGAGCTTCAGCTTCTTGTCGGCTGCGCCGTTCATCGGAGGCCGTCCTCGCCCTTCACGTCCCCGGCCCTGAGACCGCCCATGCGGTTGTGCACGCGCGGGCCGCAGGCCATCGCAAGCACGAACAGGATCTCGTCGGGCCGCGGCCCGTCCGACAACCCCACCTCCATCGCATCGAAATGGCTGCGCACATAGGCGGCGTTGATGTGGCCGAGCGGAATGTCGATGCGCGCGCCGAAGGCGCCGACCTTCTTCGCCGACGGCACGATGGCCTTCGAATCGCCCAGCCGCTCGCGCATGGCGTAGCCGCCCGGCACGTGCCACAGCGCACCATGCTCCAACTCGCCCGCCGTGCCGACGATCGCCCCCTTGCCGAACCCGTCGATGACGGATGCGTCGCCGCCGAGTGCCGCGATCAGCCGGTCGGTCATCTCCAGCCCGAGTGGCTTCAGATCGTCCATCGCGCTCTCGAGTTCGTCCACATAGCGGCCGGCGAAGGGGTTCTTCACCAGCGCCATGGCGGCGGCGCGACGACGCGGCACGGCCGGCGCCGGGCCGCCTTCGTGGCGGATTTCCTCGGTCAGAAGGGCGATCTTGCGCAGCGCGAATTCAGGCATGGGCGAAACCTTTACAGGAGGGTGTTGCGGGAGGCAAAGGCGGGATCGCGGTCGTCACCTCCTGCCGGAGCAGGGAGCCGCCGCAGAGGCGGCTTTTGCCTCCGAGGAACAGGGCAGCACCCTCGATGAGGCCGCGCCGCCGCATGGATTCGGCAGTGGCGAGGCCGCTCTCGAGCGCAGCCCGGATGTCGTCGGGCGAAAGAATGCCGACCTCCCGGGTCACAAGACGGTCGCCCAGATCGCTGTCTGGATCGAGCGCACAGGCGGCGACGCGTGCGATGGCCGGATGACCGGGCAGGTCGACGGCATTGGCGATCAGCGTCGCGGCAGCATCGGCGGCGGCAGCGCTCCGCGCCAGGACGGTGACCGCATCGGCGATGCCGAGCGAATGGCTGCGCCCGCGCCAGCCGCTGGTGGCGATGCCTCGCACGGCATCGTCCGCACGGATGGTGAGACGGTCGGCAAAGCCATGGCCTATGCCGGCGATCGCCGCGTGGAACGCCTGACCGGGGGCGAGGTGAAGGGCGATGTCGCCGCCATTGTTGACATAGGCGCGCTCCAGCGACCGGCCCGCGACGAGGCTGCCCAGCACCTCGTCGGCCACGCTGCCGGCCACCGCCGCCATGGGCGTGACGAAGAGCGGTGCGTGCGGAAAGACGGCCTGTTCCATGCGCCGGGCGGTGGAGGACAAGAACGCGCGCGGGGTGGTGGCGGCCGGGCTGCGCAGCGCGGCAAGCTCTGCCACCAGTTCGTCGAGCACCGCGCGGAAGCGGGCGACCGCCTGGCGATAGGCGGTACGGCGCTCGGCTTCCGGGCCGAACGCCTCGACAATCAGGTCGATCGGCCCATGGTTCAGGTGCAGGCGCCGGCCATCCGGCAGCCAGGAGACGGCGGGACCGGTCATCGCTTCGGCTCGCGACGCAGTTGCTGGAGCGGCGGCCAGGGATTTTCCGGTGCAGCGCCCTGCATCTGGCGCGTGTTGAAGTACTCACCGCCCTTTTCCAGGACGTCCTCGACGCCGCGGATCTCGTCGGCATAACCGCCGAGGCGGATATAGTCGTCGCGGCGCAGGGTGAATTCGATGGGCGCGACGAGCGCAGGCGTCGGCACGTAGCCGAAGGCGTTCTCGGGCGTGCGCATCACATCGACCATGATGGTGATGCCGCCGCCCGGCCAGACATAGACCGGCGCGCCGCCCACCGTGACATAGGTCCTCAGTCCCTGCACGGAGCGGGTGAGGTTGACCGGGTTCTCCGTCACGCCGGCGCGCAGCGAACCGCCCGCACCGCCCATGAACAGCACCGTGCACAATGCCGGCTCGCAATTCTCCTCGATGAGTTCGACGGATTTGAGCAGGCGCTCGGGGAACGGCTTCCTGACCGGCGCGAGCGCCGCGTCGAGCTCGTAATAGGCGAACTGCTCGCCGGTGGTCGAGACCATCAGCAGCGACAGGCCGGGCCGGGCGCCCTTCTTGTCGTTGAAGGGGCCGAGGATCTCCAGCGGATCGTCGATCACCGTTCCGCCCCAGCCGAGCCCCGGCTCGGAAACGCGGAAATAGCGCCCCGGCGTCGAGCGCCGTCCGACGATCTTGATGCCCGTCTCCTCCCAACCGAGTACCTTGCCGGCCTGATGCTCGGAGACCACGCCGGTGATGTGATCGTCGACCACCACCACCTCGTCCACCAGCCCCTTCCACTGGGTGGCGAACATGCCGATCGCCGCCGAGCCGCAGCCGACGCGCATGCGCTCCTCGCGCTTGCCGTCGATGATGGGCGGCTGGCCAGCCTGGACGATGACGGTCGCGCCGCCGTCTATGGCGAGCTCGACCGGCTTCTTGTTGCACAGGTCGAGCAGCGCCTGGCAGGTGACGCGGCCCTCGCCCTTGGAGCCGCCCGTCAGGTGATGCACGCCGCCCAGCGACAGCATCTGGCTGCCATATTCGGCGGTGGTCACGTGCCCGACCGCCTCGCCCCCGGCGCGCACGGCTGCCGTTTCCGGTCCGAGGAAGCGATCCGTGTCGATCTTCACCTTGACGCCACAGTAGGAAAAGATGCCTTCCGTCACCACGGTGACCAGGTCGACACCCTCCACCTCCTGGCTGACGATGAAGGGCGCCGGCTTGTAATCGGGATAGGTGGTGCCGGCGCCGACGGCGCTGACGAAGCGGCGCTTCGTGCTGACGAGCTCACCGTCCCATGGCGCCTCGCCCTCGAAGGCAACGATGGCGTCCCCCTCCTCCGCCGCATGTTCGAGGATCGTCACGGGATCGCAGCGGGTGATGCGACCCCCGAAATTGCCATAGCGGTCGCAGGCGCCGGTGCGGCCCTCGGCGATGTAGCACATCACCGGACAGGCATCGCAACGTAGCTTCTCGCCGGCCGGCTTGTCCGGCGGCGTTACCTCGAAACGCTCGGTGAGCTCGTTCATCTCACCCGCTCCCGCGATACGGCAACGGAGAGAGGCGTCAGCATGGCGGCCATCCTCCTTCTCCCCGTAAAACGGGGAGAAGGTGCCGGCAGACGGATGAGGGACGATTGCGACCTCAAGGATTGACGCGGCGGGCGTGCGACGAAGAGCCAGTATTTTAGGTTTGGCGCCCGCCCCTCATCCGGCCCTTCGGGCCACCTTCTCCCCGCGAGCGGGGAGAAGGAAAAGCGGCAACACGCGCGCTCCGTTTCGCTCCCCAGAAAGGCAGGCAATATCACCCTACTCATCTCCCAGCCTCCCCCCGCGCCCGGATGGCCTCCAGAACGCGGCTCGGCGTTGCTGGAACCTTGGCGATCTCGGCGCCGGTGGCGTGGCGGATCGCGTTGAGGATGGCCGGCGCGGTGGGGATCAGCACATGCTCGCCCAGCCCCTTGGCGCCGAATGGCCCTTCCGGGTCCGGCACCTCGATCAAGATTGTCGTCACCGGCGGCACGTCGCCGATGGTGGGGATCAGGTAGTCGTGCAGGTTCTCCGTGCGCCCCGGGACATATTCCTCCATCAGCGCAAGGCCGATGCCCTGCGCGATGCCGCCCTCGATCTGCCCTTCGGCCAGCAGCGGATTGATGGCGCGGCCCACATCGTGGGCGGCGGTGATGCCGAGCGGCTTCACCGTGCCGAGCGTCGTGTCCACCTCCAGCTCCACCAGCTGCGCGCCGTAGCCATAGACGGCATACGGCGTTCCCTGCCCCTTCGCGTCCAGCGCCGTCGTCGGCGGGTCGTAGCTCTCTTCCGCCGAGAAGGCATAGCCGCGCGCGTCGGGCGCGATGTCCGCCAGCGGCAGACGCCGCCGCACATCGCCCTCGCGGATGACGAGCGCCCTGTCCTCGATGCCGATCTCGGCCGCATCCGAAACATTGGCGAAGCGCAAGATCGCCTCGCGCAGCGCCCGGCCGGCTTTCTCGGCCGCCTTGCCGGTGACGTAGGTTTGGCGCGAGGCAGAGGTCTTGCCGGCGTCGGGCGTCAGCGCCGTGTCGCCCGAAACCAGCGTGAAGGCGGAAAGCGGCAGGCCGGCGGCATCGGCGCAGATCTGCGCGATGACCGTGTTCGACCCCTGGCCGATATCGACCGCCCCCTGGTGCAGCATCACTGCACCGGACGCGGCGATGCCGACGCGGATGGTCGACGGGTTGGGCAGGGCCGTGTTGCCGCAGCCATACCAGCAGGAGGCGACCCCCACCCCGCGCCGCAGCTTGCCGCCGCGCGCGTTGAAGGTCTCTGCCTCGGCGAGCGCGCGGCTCCAGTGCGGCTGCAGGGCCTCGAGGCAGGCCCGGATGCCGACGCCGGAAAGCTGCTGGCCGCAGGTGGTGCGGTCGCCGTCGACCAGCGCATTGTCGATGCGGAACGCCAGCCGGTCGCGTCCGAGCTTTTCGGCCAGCCGGTCATAGAGCACTTCCTGCATGATGGTCGCCTGCGGCACGCCGAAACCGCGGAAGGCGCCCGCGATCGGGCCATTGGTATGGATCGCCCGCCCGGTGGCGCGATAGTTGGGTGTCCGGTAGGGGCCGGAGGCATGGACCGGTACGCGGTTGGCGACGGTCGGCCCCCAGCTTGCATAGGCGCCGGTGTTGAAATCGCCCTCGAAGACCATGCCGGTGACGCGGCCGGCCTCGTCGGCGGCGATGGTCGCCTGCATGGCGGCCGGGTGGCGCTTGGTGGTCGAGCGCATGGACTCCGCCCGCGAGAAGACGATGGCCGCCGGGCGGCCGGTCTTCAGTGCGACCAGGCCGACCAGCGGCTGTAGCGAGATGTCGAGCTTCGAGCCGAAACCGCCGCCGGTGGCGAGCGGCACGACGCGCACCTTTTCCGGCGGCAGGCCAAGCACCCTGGCCGTGTCGTCGCGGTCCATGAAAGGCGCCTGGGTGCAGGCCTTGATGACCAGCGTGTCGCCCTCCATGACGGCGTAGCCGGCCTCGGGCTCGATATAGGCATGCTCCACATAGGAGGTCTCGATCGTGCCGCTGACGGCGGCGAAGGCGCCCGCGATCGCCGCTTCCGGATCGCCGCGCTCGACGAAACCCTGGGTCAACTGGTTGCCGGCCCGCCCCGCATGCAGGTCGGCGAAGCCGCCCTGCCGCGCCGCATCCGGCGTCAGCGCATGGGGCAGCTCGCTCCACGTGACGGGGAAGGTTTCGAGATCCAGCGCCTCGATCGCTTCGCGCTCGCCGGCGACAAGCGCCACCGCCTCGCCGCGAAAGCGCGCCCGGCCTTCGGCCAGCGCCGGCTGGTCGGCGAAGGGCGGAATGACGCCGAAGCGGTTTTCGCCCGGAATGTCGGCTGCAGTGAAGACGGCGACAATGCCGGGATGGGCGGCGACGAAGGCATCCGTATCGCCGATCTCGAACGCCGCATGCCAGTGCGGCGAACGGACCACCGCCACCGAAAGCGCATCGGCCGGACGCTCGTCGGCGCCGAAAACCTCGCTGCCCATGACCTTGCGCAGACCGTCGAGGCGGATCGGCGAGGCGCCAACGGCTTCGCCCCGCCCGACCAGCGCCGGATCGACGGCGACCGAGCGGTTGGCGTTGATCACCGCGTCGATGATCTTGCGGTAGCCGGTGCAGCGGCAGAGCACGCCGCCCAGCGCGTCCTTCACCTCCTCCTCCGAGGGAGAGGGATTGGTTTCTAGAAGGGCCGCGGCGCTGACCAGCGCGCCGGGCGTGCAGATGCCGCATTGCGCGGCGCCGTGGCGCAGGAAGGATTCCTGCAGAGCCGACAGGCTGCCGTTCGACAACCCCTCCACCGTGCGCACACGGCGGCCCGAAAGACTCGCTGCCGGCATCAGGCACGCGCATACGACCTCGCCGTCGACCAGCACGGAACAGGCCCCGCAATCGCCCGCGTCGCAGCCGACCTTTGTGCCCGTCAGGCCGAGCTCGTCGCGCAGCACGGAAGACAGCCGCTGCAGCGGCGCGACCTTCGCCTCGACGGGATGGCCGTTGACCTCGAAGGAAAGCCTGACGCGCGTTTCGCTCATGCCGCCAGCCCTCCGCGCGTGTCTTCCCCGCCTGCGAGCGCCACCGCGCGGGCGACGATCTCCCGCGCCGCGTCCCGCCGGTAGGCGGCACTGCCGCGCACATCGTCGATCGGGGCGAGTTCGGGAAAATCATAGGCTTCGATCAGCGCCGCACAGGCTGCCGCATCCTTGCCGCGAAGCCGGGTCTCCAGCCCCGTGAGGCGCTGCGCCACGGCAGAGCAGGAACCGACGGCGATGGCGGCGTCCACGATCTTCTTGCCGTCGAGGACCAGCCGGGCGGCGGCCATGGCGATGGAGATCACCAGATAGCGCCGCGCGCCCAGCTTGACGAAGCCAGACCGCCCGGTGGCGGATGCCTTCGGCACGCGGACCGCGGTGACGAGTTCATGGTCCGCACGTGCCGTTTTCCGGTTTCCGAGGATGAAGGCGGAGAGCGGAAGATGGCGGACGCCTTCGGCGGAGCGCAGCTCGACCTCGGCATCGAGGGCCAGCAATGGCGGCACGCCGTCGGCGGCCGGGGATGCATTGCACAGATTGCCGGCGACGGTGCCGGTGTTCTGGATCTGCACCGAGCCCACCTCGCGAGCCGCCTGCTTCAGCATGTCGAAGGCGGGCGGCAACGGAGCGCGGACAAGCGCGCTCCAGGTGGTGCGCGCGCCGATGACGAGATGCGTCTCCGTCTCGGCGAGGCCCTCCAGCGCGGACAGTCCGTTGATGTCGAGCACGTCGTCCCTCACTGGCCCGGAACCCAGCACCGGATAGAAATCCGTGCCGCCGGCAAGGATCGTCCAGCGCTTCGAGCGTAAGAGCTCGAGCGCCCCCTCCAGTTCGGTCGGTCTGGCATAGTCCATGCTGCGCCTGCCTGCCGTGATGGCGATGTCGTTCCCCGTGCCTTTCCGGTTTGCGGCGGCACGTTATTTCATTCGTATACAAATGATACGCCGGTTGGCCCGCTTGTCAAAGGGGAACATTCGGTCCAACGTCGCGCCGATCTTTGGGAAAGCGAGGGAACGAACATGGCGGACGAGGCGCTGATCGTCATCGATGTGCAGAATGATTTTTGCCCGGGCGGGGCGCTGGCCGTCGCCGATGGCGACCGGGTGGTGCCGGTGGTGAACGGGCTGATCCGACGCTTCGAGCACGTTGTGCTGACGCAGGACTGGCATCCGGCCGGCCATTCGAGCTTCGCGTCCTCGCACCCCGGAAAGGCGCCGTTCCAGGCGGTGACGATGCCCTATGGCGAGCAGACGCTGTGGCCGGACCATTGCGTCCAGGGGACGAAAGGGGCGGACTTCCATCCCGGCCTTGAATGGACGAGTGCCGAGCTTGTCATCCGCAAGGGCTTCCGCCAGGCAATCGACAGCTACTCGGCCTTTTTCGAGAACGACCACGAGACGCCGACAGGGCTCGGCGGCTATCTGCGTGAGCGGGGCGTTTCGAAGGTGACGCTGGCCGGGCTGGCGACGGACTTCTGCGTCGCCTATTCAGCGCTCGACGCCCGCCGGCTGGGCTTTGAGGCGAGTGTGGTTCTGGAAGGCAGCCGGGCGATCGACCTTGGCGGCTCGCTCGCAGCGATGACGGCGATGATGAAGGACGCCGGGGTGGCGCTGGTTTGAGTGGACCGGCGGGCAAGCAGGCGCCAGGCCCCGCTCACCCCACACCCACATAGCGGTGCACCATGCCCGGATCGGCGCGCAGGCGCTCGACATCCACGGTTTCGCGGTTGCGCCCGTTCTCGATGAAGGCGACACGGTCGGCGACGGGCAGGACCGCATCGACGCGCTGCTCGACCAGGATGGTCGACACGCCGCGCGTCCGCAACGCCGCCACCGTCTCGCGGATGCGGGCGATCATCGACGGCATCAGCCCTTCCGTCGGCTCGTCCAGCAGAAGCACATCCGGCTCCAGGCAGAGCGCCCGCGCCATGGCGAGCATCTGCTGCTCGCCGCCCGAAAGCGTTCCGGAGCGTTGCTTCAGCCTTTCGCGCAGGACAGGGAACAGCTCGAGCACGCCGTCGCGCGTCGCCGCTCCCTTGCCGCGCGTCATTAGGCCGATCTCGATGTTCTCGCCGACCGTGAGTTCGGAGAACAGCCGGCGGCCCTGCGGCACATAGGCGACGCCCGCCCGCGGCACCTCGTGCGGGGCGAGCTTCGCCAGATCCGTGTCCCCGAGAAGGATGCGGCCGGCCGTCGCCGGCACCAGGCCCATGATGGTCTTCAGCGCTGTGGTCTTGCCCGCCCCGTTGCGGCCGAGCAGGCAGAGCACCTCGCCGGCCTGCAGTTCCAGATCGAAGCCGCGCAGCACCTGCACATGGCCGTAGGAGCTGTCGACGCCTTCCATTTTCAGCGCTGCCGTCATCTCACCCTCCCAGATAGGCCTGCTGGACGGCGTTGTCGGCACGGATTTCGTCCGGCGTGCCCTGCGCGAGAATGCGGCCCTGCTCCATCACCGTGATGCGCTCGGCGAGCGCCATCACCACATCCATGTTGTGCTCGATCAGGAGCACCGTCGCCTCCGCGCCGATCTGCCGAACGAGCGCGATGAAGTTGTCGATCTCGCCGTCCGAAAGCCCCTGCGTCGGTTCGTCGAGGATCAGAAGGCGCGGCTTCAGCGCCAGCCCCATCGCCACCTCGAGCAGCCTCTGGTGACCGTAGGAGAGATTGCCGGCGACCTTGCCGGCATGCTCGGCCAGCCCGACCCTGGTCAGCGCATCCATGCCCTGCTCCGTCAGCGCCCGGGCCGAAAGGCCGCGCGCGCGATCGTCGATCAGCCGCCGCTGGACGGCCAGCGCCACATTGTCGAACGCCGTCAGGTTGGCGAAGACGCTGGTGATCTGGAACGTATAGGCGATGCCCGCGCGCACCCTGCGGTGGGCAGGCATGCGCGAGATCTCGTCGCCGGCGAAGACGACGCTGCCCGAACTGGGCGCGACGCGGCCGCAGATCAGGCTCACGAAGGTCGTCTTGCCCGCCCCGTTGGGTCCGATGATGGCGTGCGTCTCGCCCTCGGGCAGCGAGAAACTCACCTGGTCGACGGCCCTGAGTCCCCCGAAGGTGCGGCAGAGATCCCGGGTCACCAGCAGCGGGGTCACGGCAGCCATGGCAACCACCTTCCGCGCACCGTGCCGGCGATGCCCTTGGGAAAGAACAGGATGACGCCGATCAGGACGAGACCGACCACCAGGAGATGCGCCGTCGTGTAGCTCGACGCGGTGTCGATGACGTAGAACATGAACAGCGTACCGATCAGCGGCCCCAGCGTGGTGGCAGCCCCTCCGACCAGCACCCATAACAGCGGCAGGATCGAGTACTGGATCGCCGCGAAGCCAGAGCCGACATAGCCGAACAGCACCGCATAGGCAGCCCCCGACGCGGCGCAGAAGAGGCCCGACAGAACCACCGAAGCGAGCTTGTTGGCGAACACATTGTAACCCAGCATGCGCATCCGCTCGTCGTTCTCCCGGATGGCGACCAGAGAGCGCCCGAACGGCGCACGGACCAGGAACAGGATCACCGTCAGGACGAGCGTGAACAGCGTCAGCGCCACCAGGTAGCGCGTCGACGGATCGGAGAGGTTGAGCGCGCCGCCCGGAAAGGCAAGAACGCGGCTCGACTGCGGCAGCACCAGCCCCTCCTCGCCGCGCGTATAGGTCGTGAAGTACAGCGTCGTCAGATAGAAGACCTGCGCGAACATCAGCGTGACGATCATGAAGGCGACGCCCGTGGTCCTGAGCGCCAGGAAGCCGACGACCAGCGCCAGTCCAGTGCCCGCTGCTAACCCTGCGGCGAATGCCGGCCAGACGCTCCATTCCAGATGATAGACGGTCAGCCCCGCGCCGTAGAGCCCGGCGGCGAAGAACATGGCGTGGCCGAGGCTGAGCAGCCCCGTATAGCCGAAGGCGAGGTTGTAGCCCATCGCGAACACGGCGAGCACCAGCACGCGGGCGAACACGCCGCGATGGTACTCCGGCAGCAGGAAGTTGAGCGCCAGGAGAAGGAGGACGACGCCGGCATGCAGCGCCAGGCTCTTTGCGGAAGGTGTGAGTTTGATGCGATTGGCCATGGCGCGCGTCACACCCCCCTCTGCCCTGCCGGGCATCTCCCCCTCAAGGGGGGAGATTGGCTGTCATGTCCGAAGGCGCCCACCCCGGAACGTGCTTGCGAGAGTTCGATGACGAGACATTCTCCCCCCTTGAGGGGGAGATGCCCGGCAGGGCAGAGGGGGGTAGCAACATGAAATCCGCTCATCGCGCCACCGTCCCGAACAGGCCCTGCGGGCGGAAGACCAGCACCATGGCGACCGCCAGCGTCGCCAGCATCTTGGCGAGCGTCGGCGAGAAGAACATGGAGATGATGCCGTCCGACAGGCCGATCAGCACGGCGGCGACGACCGTGCCGCGCAGCGAGCCGAGGCCCCCGATGATGACGACGATGAAGGACAGGAGCAGCGGATCGTGCCCCATCAGGTAGTGCGCCTGCTGGATCGGCACGATCAGCACGGCAGCCACCGCCGCCAGCCCCGCCCCCAGCGCGAAGACGCCGGCATAGACGCGCCCGACCGGGATGCCGAAGGCCTGTGCCGTCTCGCGGTCGAACTGGGTGGCGCGCATGACGAGGCCGATCTTCGTCCGCGTCAGCACGAACCAGGTGGCGATCATCATGAGGATCGAGAAGCCGATCACCGCGAGCTTGTAGGCGGAATAGCCGAACCAAGGCAGGCTGATGCGATAGTTGAACGGCGCCTCCACCGGCCGCGCCTCCGGCCCGTAGAAGGTGAGCGCCAGTTGCTGGACGATGTAGAGCAGGCCGATCGTCGCGACGATGGTCGCTTCCGGCTCGTATTTGAGCCGGCTCAGCACCAGTCGTTCGGCGACGAAGGCGATGGCTGCCACCACCAGCGGGCTGAGCACCAGCGCCAGAAGGAAGCCGACGGCGGGGTGTCCGCCGACCAGCGTGGAGAACCACCAGGCGAGTACCGCGCCCAGCATGTAGAACTCGCCATGGGCGACGTTCACCACCCGCATGACGCCGAAGACGAGCGACAGGCCGAGCGCCATCAGCGACAGGACGGCCGCCGTCACCAGCCCTTCAAGCGAGGCGAGGAGGAAATAGGGACCGAAGGCCATTCAGGGATGCGCTTTCATGAACGGGGCGGAAGGGATGCCACGATTTTTCCTGATCATCTGTCGGCGCCCGCCCCTCATCCGCCTGCGTGCTTCGCATCCTTCTCCCCGTGAACGGGGACAAGGAGGATGGCCGCGACGTTGATGGCCCCTCTCCCCGCTGGCGGGGAGAGGGTAAGGCTGAGGGGCGATAGAGCCGACGAATCAGAACGACATCGCCGTATAGTCGGCCTCCGGCTCGTAGGCGCCGTCCTCAATGGAGGTCCGGTGCACGACCTTCAGCTTGCCGTCGACCACCTGGCTGATGCTCTGCTCGCCGAAGACCTGATGGGTCTTGCCGTTGAAGCGCTTCTTGCCCTGCGGATGATCGGCGCCGGCCTCCATGTCGGTCATCGCCTCGGTGGCCTCGATCATCGCGGCGCGGTCGTCCGTGCCCTTGTAGTCGCAGGCTTCCATCGCGGCCTTGATGATGTTGAGCGTCTCCCAGCAGCCGAACATGTGGGCCGCGGTCGACACGTCCTTGGCGTCCTGCGTGCTGGCGCCGTTTTCATCGATGCCGACGGCCTCGCGATAGGCGGTGACGTAATCCGCCTGGTCGGGCTGCGCATAGCGCGGCATGCCCTCCCAGAAATGGCTGCCCTCGAGGAACTCCAGGCCCGGGCTCTTGATGTCGACCGCCTCGAGCGAGTCGATGAAGCCGAACAGCTTTGGTCCGGAATTGCCGAAGAACTCGCCCATCTCCTTGACGAAGGTGAGCACCGCCGGCCCGACCATCACGTGGTAGATGACCTCGGTCTCGGAGGGGATCTGCGGGAAGTAGCGGGTAAAGGAGGTTTCGGTCGGCGGGATCGGCACCTTCGCGACAACCTGGCCACCCTGCGCCTCGATCGCCGGCGTGAAGAAATCCCGGTGATCGTGACCGAAAGCGTAGTCGGGATAGACCAGCGTGACCTTCTTGCCGAGATTGTCGGCGATCCACGGCGCCATCGAGCGCGCCTGCGCCTTCACGTCGGTGATGCCCGGCTGAACGCAGTAGCGGTTCAACTTGCCCGAGGCGACGTGATAGCCCTCGCTGACCACGTAGTAGGGGATCTTCAGTTCGCCCGCCGCGGGCGCCGAGCCGACGACCACATGGCTGAACAGGGTCCCGTAGACGAGGTCTACCTTGTGCTGGTTGGCGAACTTCTCGACCACTTCCGCGCCGCGCTTCGGATCGGTGCCGTCATCCTCGATGACGATCTCGAGCGGCCGCCCGTTGATGCCGCCGGCGTCGTTGATCCGCTTCGCGGCGGCCGTGGTCGTGCGTTCGTACCAGCGGCCGTAGGCCGCGCCGATGCCGGTGCGGTGGCACTGGAAGCCGATCCTGATCGGCTCGGAGGACTGGGCCTGGCCGTAGCGGACGAAGCCCGGCGCGGCGATCAGCCCGGCGGCGGCGCCAAGCCCCTTGAGCGTCGTGCGGCGGCTGACGCCGCTGGCTGAATTCATCTGAAGCTTGCGATTTTCACTCATGCCGGTTCCCCATTGTTGTGATCGTTTGACCGAGCAATTCCAACGGTTGGAGACTTTTTCCAGCGTTGGAAAAATCACTTGTGTACAAACTAAATCACCAATCCAACCCCTTGGCAACAGGACATGCCCCAAGGGAAACGCGCCTGTCTTTTAGAGTATTTTGCCCACGAGCGAAATCACCAAACCCGAACAAAAACACGAAGAAACAAAGAGTTACAAAAATCGGCAACTACGCGGAATTTGGTTTCTCTTTTCAGGCGCTTTCTAACCTGCCGTTGGCGCGGAAAGGAGCCACAGGCCGAAAACCGTATAGGCGATCATCAGGATCGCCAGCGGCACCTGGCTGAGGCTCGCCCTCCGGGCGGAGCCGAACAGATGGTGGGCGATCAGATGCGCGATGATGACGGCCAGCACATGCGCCCCGATGATGGCGAATGCCTGCGCGTTCCAGATGATCCAGGCCGATTGGGCGCCGAGGGCGACGCCGGCCTGAACGTACAGACCCGCCGTGCCGAAGAGGTCCCAGCCGCGCACCAGCGGGTCCGAGAGTGCCGCGAGCGCATACTGGCCGTTGATGAGGAAGACCACCAGATAGTGCGAGAAGTGATAGGCGAGCGCGATCGGGACGATCGACCAGACCAGCATCCCCGGAGCATTGCGCACCGGCGTGCCGCCGGCCAGGACTTCGCCGAGCCGGACGCAGCCGAGGAACGCCCCGCACAGGAGCAGGAACATGCCGAACAGTCCTGCCGTGTTGGCCCCGACCAGCGCCGAACGGCCGGGGAACTCCAGCGGGTTCACCCCGATCAGGTCTAGCCAGAAGAACGTGCGCATGAAACCGTCGAACGAGACGGAGCTCAGCGCGAGCAGAAGGAACGCGACGCCCGACACCGGAAGAGCCGCGCTGCCGCGCAGCTTGTGCCCCGGCAGGCCGGCGTAGAGCACCACGCTTCCCTGCCCCCGGCGCACCGCTTCGAACGGCGAGAGGCGGGCGACCATGCCGAAGAACACCGACAGGAACTCGACCCGGCGGCTCCACGCAGGGTAGCCGAACAGCGCCATGCCGATCATGCTGAACAGCCAGTAGGCGGCGACTGCCAATGCCAGCCGCGCCGGATCGTCGGGAGCGGGATAAACCAGCTCGAACCACGCGAAGGCGAAGAGGAGGACGACGGCCGGCCCCATTCCCAGCCCCTCGGGTAGGCGCAGCCAGCCGCTTTCGGGAAGGCCGGCGCGCAGAAGGAGCCGCCAGATGCCATACCAGGGATTGAGCCATGCCCAGAGATTGCCCAGCACGCCCTGCGCGAGCGTCAGGCCGACCCACATCAGGGTCCAGATCACCAGCGGCAGCGGGTTCGACAGCGGATCGCGGCTGCCCAGCAAGCCGGCAAGCACCAGGCCCGCAAGACAGAGGAAGGACAGGAAGCTCACCCCTGCCCTGCCGTCGAAGGGCAGCCGGACCAGTCGAATCCGGCGCCCCGCCAGCCTGCCCAGACCTTCGCCGGGCAGGAACACGAGGATCAGGAAACTGAGCGCGACGGCAAGCATGCCACCGAAGAGATAATAGTGGGTCGGCAGGAGAAGCACATGCCCGCGGTCGGACGCGTGCGCCCATGCCGGGCCGCCTGAAGCGGCCAGGGCGCATGCCGCGAATGCCGCAGCGCCGCAGCGCGCGATCCGGCCGGTCACGCGGCCGCCCCGCCGTCCTCCCCACCGTCCTCCATGCCCGGCGCATCGGCCAGCGTGTAGACATCGACGGTCAGCCCGACATGTTGCTTCATCAGCGCCATCGCTCCCTCCAGGTCCCGGTCGAGCGATAGCTCCATCAGGCGGGTGTGCTGGTCAAGCGACATCGCGTCGTGCAATGCGGCAAGCGCCGCTTCATGGCCGGTCTCGTGCCCAGCCGCGGCGCGCAGGGTCGGCCGCACCGTCAGGAAGATGTGATGCCGGCAGAGCTGCCCCCAGATCTGCGCATAGAAATGCTTCAGCCACTCCGAATCCGCCGCCGAAAGCAGCGCCTCGTGGAACTCCTGGTGCTTCTGAACCCAGTCGAGCAGGGCGGCCTCGGAAAGCGTTCTGCCGGGATTGGTGCAACGCGACAGGCGATAGTGCGCGGTCACCACGGCTTCTTCCCAGGCGCCGCCGCCCGTGCGGATCGCCTCCTCGAGCAAGGTCGTCTCGACCGCCAGGCGCGCTTTCGACAGATCCTCCAGTTCACCACGCGAGACAGGCGCAACGGCAAAGCCGCGATTGCTGACCGCCGTGACGAGGCGTTCGGCCTCGAGCCGCGAAAGCGCCTCGCGCAGCGGTGTCCAGCCGAGGCCGTAGGTTTCGCGCAGGGCCCCGATGCGCAACGGCGCTCCGGGCATCAGCCGCGTCGCCAGGATATCCTTCCTGAGCTTCAGATAGGCCGCCTCGGTCTTGGTGCGCGGCTCTTCTTCGTCAATAGCGGTATGCAGCAAGCAACGCTCCTCCTCCACGCATGATTATATATAATTTCTGCGCCATTCAACAATTATATATAGTATTTGACAGTCTGCACCCCGGCGATATGATGCCCTCTGCACTGGGTGGGGAGGATGCAGACGCTGCCGTGTGCAACATCCATCCGGCGGAGGAACGGGCTACCCGCAAACCTTCGATCGTTATTGTAGAATGGGAGGCGCGGCCGGCCCTCGTCCAGCCGCGTGTCATGCCCAGCCCCTGGGAGGAATGAGATGACTGGAAAGACAAGCTTATCGCTGTGCGGCATTGCCGTTGCCGGTGCTCTGGCCCTTGGCCTGGGATCGGCGATGGCCGAGCCGATCCGCATCGGCATCGCCAATTTCGGCGAGCACCCGCAGCTGAACACGGCGATCGAGGGCTTCAAGCAGGCCCTGACCGACGGCGGCTATGTGGAAGGCAAGGATGTCGTTTATTCGGTAAGCCATACCAATTTCGACGCCTCGCTGGTGCCGCAGATGATCGCCAAGCTGCAGGCCGAAAATCCGAAGCTGATGTACACCGTCACCACCCCGGTTTCGCAGATCGCCAAGAAGGCGCTGGCCGGATCCGGCATCCCCATCGTCTTCTCGGCCGTCACCGATCCGGTCGCCGCCAAGCTCGTTCCCGGCTGGGAGGCCGGTGACGAAGGCATGACCGGCGCGACCGACCTGCAGGACGTGGCCGCCGTGATGGAATTCGCCAAGAAGCTCGTTCCGGACGCCAAGCGTTTCGGCCAGCCCTACAATCCAGGCGAGGCGAACGACGTGGCGATCCTCGACAAGGTCAAGGAAGCCGCGCCCGCCGCGGGCTTCGAGGTGGTCGAGGTCGGCGTCGACAACGTCAACGACATCCAGCAGCGCATCGCGTCGCTGGCCGGCAAGGCCGATGTGATCTACACGCCCGCCTCGAACCTGCTACAGCCGGCGATCGCTGCGGTTTCCGCCGCTGCCCGCCAGGCCGGCATCCCGATCATCAATTCCGATGACGGCGCGGTGTCCGACGGCGTCGTGCCGGCCAGCTTCGCGGTCAACTACCAGCAGGTCGGCGTCAATGCCGGCAAGATCGCGCTGGAGATCCTCAAGGGCGCAGATCCGAAGACGATCGCGCCGATCAACCCCGCCTATGAAGACCACGCGCCGCGCATTTCGAAGAAGGCCATGGCCGCCTTCGGCCTCGAAATCCCGGAAGAGTTCGCAAACTGCGACTGCGTCGTCGATTGAACAGTTGGAAGAACGGTCGCGGCGCCCCTGACGGGGCGCCGTGTTCCATTCAAGGGAGGTGCCGGTGCTGGAAATCCGTGCCGCGCGAAAGACATTCTACCGTGGACAGCCTGACGAGAAGGTTGCCCTCAACGGCCTCGACCTGACACTGGCGACCGGCGAGTTCGCCGTCGTCATCGGCTCGAACGGGGCGGGCAAGAGCAGCATGCTCAATGCCGTCTCGGGCTCGCTGGCGCTCGATTCGGGCAGCATCGTCATCAATGGCGACGACATCACCGCGATGCCCGTCCACAAGCGCGCGGCACGCATCGCGCGTGTCTTCCAGGACCCCATGCTGGGCACCGCCGCCAGCATGACGGTCGCGGAGAACATGTTGCTGGCGGATCTGCGCAGCAGGCGGCGCACCCTGCGCCCCGGCCTCAATGCGAAGCGCCTTTCGACCTATCGCGAGCGCCTGTCTATCCTCGGCCTCGGCCTGGAGGACCGGCTCGACACGCGCGTCGAGCTCCTGTCGGGGGGCCAGCGGCAGTCGCTGTCGCTGATCATGGCGGTCGGCGGCTCGCCGGACCTGCTTTTGCTCGACGAGCACACGGCGGCCCTCGATCCGCGCACGGCGGACATCGTCATGAGCGCCACGGTGCGCGCCGTCGAGGCGCTCAAGCTGACCACGCTGATGGTGACGCACAACATGCAGCACGCCGTCGACTACGGCCATCGGGTGGTGATGCTGGATTCCGGGCATGTCCATCTGGAGATCGGCGGCGACGAGAAGGCCGACATCACCGTCTCCGACCTGATCGGCCATTTCGCGACGAAGACCGACCGCATGCTGCTGGCGAGCTGACCCATGGATTTCCTGCAAACAACCCTGACGAGTTTCATCGCTCTCATCCCGGTGACGCTGGCGCAAAGCCTGATCCTCGGCTTCGTCGTCGCCGGCATCATGATCCCCTTCCGCATGCTGAGCTTTCCCGACCTCACCAGTGAGGGTGCCTTCCCGCTCGGCGGCTGCGTCTGCGGCGTGGCGCTGGCCGCCGGCCTGTCGCCGGTCACCTCCATCGGGCTGGCGCTGCTCTTCGGCTTCATCGCCGGCTGCTGCACGGCGTTCATTCATCTGCGGTTCCGCATCCACACGCTGCTGGCCGGCATCCTGGTGATGACCATGCTCTACAGCGTCAACCTGCGCATCATGGGGCGCTCCAATCTCTCGGTGTTCGGCTCGACGACGATCTTCGACTGGGTGCCCTTCGCCCAGCCCGGCTTTCCCGTCGCCAAGATCGTCGTCGTCGGCGCGATCTCGCTGCTGGTCTTCCTCCTGCTGAACTTCTTCTTCACCACGGAGAAGGGGACCGCCGTGCGCGCGGTCGGCGCCAATCCGGCGATGGCCGAGGCGCAGGGCATCAATGTCTGGGCGGCGACCATCGGCGGCGTGGGGCTGGCCGGCGGATTCTCGGCGCTCTCCGGCGCCCTGATGGTCCAGTCGCAGGGCTTCGCCGACGTCAATATGGGGCTCGGCATCCTGATCAACGGGCTGGCGGCGCTGATGATCGGCGAGGCCATCGTCGGCAAGAAAACGGTCTGGCGACAGCTTCTGGCGCCCTTCGCCGGCGCCATCGTCTACTACCAGCTCGTGTCCCTGTGCCTTGCGGCGGGCATGCCCCCGCCCGATCTGAAGCTGGCGACCGGCGCCTTCGTCCTGCTGATGCTGGCCCTGCCGACCCTGCGCGGCGCGGGAGGACGGCAGGCCGCCGCCGCGCGGGAGAGCTTCCGCGAATAGGCACGCCCTGGAGCGTTTATGCGGACATCAGGTGATCCCACCTGACTGCAAAATACTCTAGCGCGGCCCGGTGCGCGCTTCATCGAGGGCGCGCGCCTCCGAAGGCAGCATGATCGGGATTCCGTCGCGCACCGGATAGGCGAGCTGCGCCTTGGCCGAGATCAACTCGCTGGTCTCCCCGTTCCAGCGCAGGGGTCCCTTGGTGAGCGGGCAGACAAGCAGCTCGAGGAGCTTCCGGTCTATTCGTTGGCCGTCCGTCATGCCTCTCCCTCGCCTATTGCAGATGCAGGCCGGCGTTGTTGTCGCCCTGCGCCAGTGTGATTTCGGTAATGGCGATGAGCGTTTCCGCCCGCGTCTTCAGATCGGGGGCTTCCAGCAAGGCCTGCTTCTCGGCCGCGCCGTAGGGCACCATCATCGACAGCGCGTTGACGAGGCTAGCGGTCTCCGCCTGGTTGACGCTGTCCCAGTCGGCTTCCAGATTGTTGGCGTCCAGATAGGCGCGAAACGCCTTGAGCAGCGCCGCCCTGTCGATCCGTTCCTCATCCGTGTCGCTGTGCAGGTCGCTCTCGAACGGCGTAATGCGGCACTGACGAAACGGCGTGGAGACGGCCAGTTCCTCCGCCAGTCTGAACCGGCAGATGCCGTTCAGCGTGATCAAATATCGCCCGTCTCCGGTTTCCGAGACCGAGGCGAGCCGGCCGACGCAACCCACCTGGCACAGCTCCGGCTCGCCATCGCCGCGCCGCGCCCCGTCGAGCCGCGGCTGCACCATACCGATCAGGCGGTGGCCGGAAAGCGCATAATCCGTCATCGCCAGATAGCGCGGCTCGAATATGTTCAGGGGCAGCCTGCCGCCGGGAAGCAGCAACGCGGCCGCCAGCGGAAAGACCGGTATCACGCTGTCGATGTCGTCCGCGTGCCGATAGGATTGATTGCCTGCCTTCACTCAACTTCTCCCGGTATCTTCCCGTTATCTGGAGCAGCCCCGCGAATAGGCAATATTCTGCCCATCTCAGGAAAACAAAAGCGATGACAGCCGCCGCCGCGCCGCCAGTGTGATTTCGGTGATAGCGATGAGCGTTTCCGCCCGCGTCTTAAGGTCGGGCGCTTCCAGCAAGGCCTGCTTCTCGGCGGCCCCGTAGGGCACCATCATCGAAAGCCGGTTGACCAGGCTGGCCGTCGCCGTCTGGTTGACGCTGTCCCAGTCGGCTTCGAGGTTGTTGGCCTCGTGATAGGCGCGAAACGCCCTGAGCAGGGCCGGCCTGTCGGCCCGCTCCTCGTCCACGTCGTCGTGGAGATCCCGCTCGAAAGGGGTGACGCGGCACTGCCGGAACGGCGTGGAGACAGTCAGCTCCTCGGCCAGCCTGAACCTGCAGATGCCGTTCAGCGTGATCAGGTATCGCCCGTCTCCGGTTTCAGAGACCGAGGCGAGCCGGCCGACGCAGCCCACCTGGCACAACTCCGGCTCGCCGTCGCCACGCCTGCCGCCGTCGAGCCGCGGCTGCACCATGCCGATGAGGCGACGGCCGGAGAGCACGTAGTCGGTCATCGCCAGATAGCGCGGCTCGAGGACGGTCAGGGACAGCCGACCGCCGGGGAGCAGCAGGGTAGCCGCCATCGGAAGGACCGGAATCACGCTGTCGATGTCGCCCGCGTGCCGATAGGATTGATTGCCTGCCTTCACCCAACTTCTCCCGGGATGTTCCCGTTATCCGGAGCAGCCCCGCGAATAGGCAAATAATCGGCCCTGCCTCAGGAGAACAGCAGCGAAGACAGGCGCCGCCGCGCCGCAAGCGTGGCGGGATCGGCCGGTCCCCAGGCCTCGAAGAACTTCAACAGCTGCGCGCGCGCGCCATCCTCCTGCCACGTGCGGTCGGCGCGCACGATCGACAGCAGGCTTTCCGCCGCCGCGCCACGGTCGCCCTTCGCATTCTGCAACAGTGCCAGGTCGAACCGGGCCTGGTGATCGGCCGGATCTGCCGCAAGACGGCCTTCGAGAGCCGCACTGTCGCCGAGGCCGGCCACCTGCTCAGCAAGTGCCATCTTCGCCCGGAGGGCGGCCACGGGAGCCGCATCGGTCTTCTCGGGCGGCACCTGCTCGAGCAAAGCGCTCGCCTGCTCCACCTGGCCCGCCTCGAACATCAGGTCGGCGAAACCGGCCAGCGCTTCGACATTGTCCGGCACGCGCTGCAGGACCGCTGAATAGATCTGCGCAGCCCGCTGCTGGTCGCCGGCCTCCCGCGCTTCGGCGGCGGCGGCGAGCGCCTCCTCGATCTCGGCTCCAGGGCCGGCCTTGCCGCCGAGCCGGGCGATGAACTCCTTGACCTGGCTTTCGGGCAGCGCGCCCATGAAGCCGTCCACCGGCTGCCCGTCCTTGAACGCGAACACGGCGGGGATTGACTGGACGCCGAGCTGCCCGGCGATGGCCGGGTGCTCGTCGATGTTCATCTTGACGAGCTTCACCTTGCCGCCCGCCTCGCGGACCGCCTTTTCGATGATCGGCGTCAGCTGCTTGCAGGGGCCGCACCAGGGCGCCCAGAAATCGACCAGAACCGGCTGGCGACGCGATTCCTCGATCACATCCTTCGCGAACGCCGCGGTCGTCGTGTCCTTGATGAGGTCGCCGGCCGGAGCGGGCGGCGCGTCCGCGAGCGTGAAGGCCGGTGTCGCCGCCGAAGCGGCAGCGCCGGGCGCAGAGAACTCGACATTAGCCGTGTACTGGGAGCCGCCGCCATAGGCCTCGGACTTGTCGTACGGATTGTCGCGGTTGGTCATCTGTGCCCCTTCTTCGATCCCGGGCTCACCACCTCAAGGGCGGCGTCGAGCCTCGCATAATTTGCCCACAATGTGGCGATCACTCGGTGACTTTCAAGACGAGCGGCTCATGCCGCGTACTCTCCAGGAAACGCAGCAGGTCGTCCCGCCGGATCGATGTCGTCGCCGCATTGGTCAGCGGGTGCGCGTTGATCGTCTCATTCTCCAGCAAAGCGGCGTCGAGCACCACCGTTACCTGACCGCCAACATCGTTGATCACGCCGAACGCGGTGACCGAGCCCGGAGCCACGCCGAGCAGTTCCATCAGCTTGTCCGGCTTGCCGAAGGACACGCGGCCGGAGGCGCCGATCTTGTGATGGATCGACTTCAGGTCGACCACGGCATCCTCCTCGACGGTCACCAGGAAAAACCTGTCCTTCTTGTCCTTCAGGAAAAGATTCTTGGTGTGCCCGCCATCGATCGCACCGCGCAGGGACTGCGAATCGGCAACTGTGAACAGCGGCTCATGGCGATGGGTTGCCGTCTCGATGCCGAGGGCCTTGAGGTGGTCGAGCAGTTCTTCCGGTGACTTGGGCACGGTCGTTCAGCCTTCTTCTGTCCGGTCGCGACAGGCTGTACGCGCCAGTCGCGTCCCACGGCAATCCCGCAGGGCGCGAATGCGGCGTTTCCCACAGCCGAGACCCTCTGCCGAAAAAGCATTTTTGCCGCAGGCGATTTCCTGTTGCAATTGCCGCCGAGTTGAGACTATAAGCGCGCCGTCGGAAACGACATCGCGAGCGGGCGTAGCTCAGGGGTAGAGCACAACCTTGCCAAGGTTGGGGTCGTGAGTTCGAATCTCATCGCCCGCTCCAGTTTTACTGAAAAGTCGAATGCACAGCAGGCGCCCTTCGGGGCGCTTTCTGCTTGCGCGCCCTTCATCATCGATCGTCGGAAGAACGCAAGCGCTCTCGGGGACGCTGGCGCGAGGTCGATTCGGCGCCCCGGGTGCCCTGCCCCTTCGATGCAGCCAAGATGGGCCACATCGGTTCCAGGCGGCAGTACTGCCCAGGATCACCTCGTCACTCGGCCGCCTGGGACATCCCCTGCTCCCGCGCCGGCGCAAAGCGCATGCCCAGTCGCTCGACCAGGGACTGATCCTGCCATGCGGCCGGATTGCCCGTGGTCAGCAGCACGTCTCCGACGAATATGGAGTTCGCTCCCGCAAGGAAGCAGAGCGCCTGAAGCTCCTCGCTCATGCCGGTCCGGCCGGCCGACAGGCGCACGACGCTTTGCGGCATCAGGATCCGCGCCAGCGCCACCGTCCTCGCGAGCGCGAACGGGTCGATGGGCTTCGCCCGCTTCTGGACCGGCGTGTTGCCGATCTCGTTCCACATGTTGATGGGCACACTGTCGGGATGGCTGGGCAGCGTCGCCAGCGTCACCAGCATGGAGATCCGGTCTTCGACCTCCTCGCCCATTCCGAGGATGCCGCCGCAGCAGACCCTGATCCCGCCCTGGCGCACGCGCTCGACGGTTTCGAGACGATCATCCATCGTCCGCGTGGTGGCGATTTCCCGGTAGTATTCGGGCGACGTGTCGATGTTGTGGTTGTAGAAGTCAAGACCGGCCGCCTTGAGGCGGCCGACCTGTTCCGGGGAAAGCATGCCGAGCGTCATGCAGGTTTCCAGCCCCATTTCCCGGACGCCCTTCACCATGGCGCAGAGCTTGTCCATGTCGCGGTCCTTCGGGCTTCGCCAGGCCGCCCCCATGCAGAACCGCTGGGCGCCGGCCGCCTTGGCCCGCCGCGCCGCCTGCAGGACCTCGTCGAGCTCCATCAGCTTGGTCGCCTTCACCCCCGTGTCGTGATGAACGCTTTGCGAACAGTAGCCGCAATCCTCCGGGCAGCCACCGGTCTTGATGGAGAGCAGGCTCGCCGTCTCGATGACGGTCGGGTCGAAGTTGCGGCGGTGGACCTCCTGCGCGCGGTGGATGATGTCGGGAAAGGGAAGCGCGTGGATGGCGCGCGCCTCCTGAACGGTCCAGTCGGTGCGGATCATCGGGCGGCCCCGCTCCGCAGGCTGCGCCAGCCGCAGATCATGGCGACGCCGAGCCCGATCTTGAGGAGATCGCCCGGCACGAAGGGGGCCATGCCGGTGGCGATCAGCGCCTCCGCCGGAACGAACCCCGCAAGCCATGCAAGCCCCGCTGCGTAGACGACGGCCAGGCCCGCCAGCATCGCCGCCGCGATCCGCAGCGCTCCCCCGCCCGCGGCCAGGAAGCCGGTCAGCCAGCTCGCCACCAGATAGCCCGCCAGATAGCCGCCGGTCGGTCCGAGCGCGTAGGCCATTCCGATGCCGCGCTCCGGCGAACCGGCAAAGACCGGCATGCCCGCAAGGCCTGCGCCGAGATAGGCCGCCATCGCTGCCAGGCCGAGCCGCGACCCCAGCGCAACCGACAGCGTCAGGACCGCCAATGTATGCAGCGTCATGGGAACGGGCCAGAACGGAATCTGGACCTTGGCGCTGGCGGCGATCAGGGCCGCGGCCCCGACGACGAGGCCGCAATTCCTGACCAGGCTGGATGGAAAGCGATGGGTGGTCGCCAGTTCTTGCATCGGAAAATCTCCTGCTGTTGGATTTAATCTATAACAGCAAGGCTAGATCATTCAACGCAATAGAGATTATAGATAATCAATCGAGAAGCTTTTCCGCGACCTCGATCTCGACGCTCTGGCGCGCGCCGCCGCGACGGCCCATCCACCCCACATGCCGGGCAAGCACGTCGCACGCGGCATCCACCTGCCCGCGCCGTAGAGCGGCAAGGATGGCGCGATGGTCATGGTCCGTGCGCGCCTCCCAGTCGGAGCGCCACGCCGCGAAGAGAAACCGCGCGCTGGCAAGGTGAAGATCGTCTATGGCGGCCAGCAGGCGCGGCATGCCGCACGGCTCGAGCAGCATCCGGTGAAAGGCGCGGTTCGCTTCTTCCCATTCGCCCACGTCCCGGGCTTTTTCGGCCCGTTCGGTGGCACGCTCGGCCTCCCTGAGAAGTGTGGCGGTGACATGCGGCGCGGCATGCCTAAGCGCAAGCGCCTCCAGCGATGCCCGCATCTCGGCCACCTCGCGAAGCTCCGCCACGTCGAAGGACGTCACCCGGACGCCCTTGTGAGGCTCGCTGAACGCCAGCCCCCTGGCCTCAAGCCGGCGGAACGCCTCCCGGACGGGCACGTGGCTCGCGCCGAACTCCTCGGCAATGCGGTCCTGCCGCAGGCGCGCTCCGGGTTGCAGGCGACCCGACACGATGCGTCCGGTCAGCGCGGTTTCGATCTTCTTGGCGAGGGTTTCGTCGGATGCGCTCATGGATCATAGATAGTCCGGCGGGTGATGCCCGGCAAGCGTGACGGCATCTCGTCAGGAAAACGACTTCCCGGCGCCCCGGATCCGCTCACCGCGCCGAGTGCCCGATAGCCGCATGCGTACAGTCCGGGCGCCGGTCCCGAAGCGTGCGGGGAGCTTCCGCCTGCCTTCCGATCCGCGTGACCGGAGGGACGGTAGGGCAGCGGACCTGGATCTTTCCGCACCCGAACGCCTTGGCTCTGGTGACAAGGCGGGCCGGTGCGTTTATTGAAGACAGCACCAAGGGGAGTCCCGACAAGGGGCTGAGATACCGCTGGCACTTCGCGCGCGGTGACCCTTCGAACCTGATCCGGATCATGCCGGCGAAGGGATGGGAACGGAAACCTGCCTTTTGCCGGCCTCTTTGCGAGGCCGTACCATGACAGAAGACATCGGTCTCGCAGCCAGCCACGAAAGGGCAGCGTCATGACCGAACGTTTCACCGAAACACTGAAGAACGCCAGCGAGCCGACGTGGAGCGCCGCCGTCGGACACCGCTTCGTCCGCGAGCTTCACGAAGGCAGCGTTTCCGACAGGGTCATGGCCGCCTATCTGGTCCAGGACCATCGTTTTCTCGACAGTTTCCTGACCCTGCTCGGCGCCGCGATCGCGACGGCCGACACCTTCGAGGCCCGGCTGCGCTTCGGCCGGTTCGCGGGAATGGTCTCCGGCGAGGAGAACACATACTTCCTGCGCGCCTTCGATGCGCTGGGCGTCACGGAGGAAGCCAGGGCGGCGATCTCCGACACGAAGCCGACCGAAGGCTTCAAGGCGATCATGCGCCAAGCCGCGGAAACGCGCTCCTACCCGGCCGTGCTCGCCGTCCTCAACGTGGTCGAATGGCTCTACCTCGACTGGGCCGCCCGGGCGCCGCAGCCGCTCCCCGGGAACTTCGTCCATGCGGAATGGATCACGCTGCACGACAATCCGTTCTTCCGCGATTTCGTTGCCTTCCTGCGCGAGGAACTGGACCGGGTCGGGCCGTCCGAGGAAAAGACATGCACGGATTTCTTCCTGCGAACCGTGACGCTGGAACGCGATTTCTTCGATTCCGCGTTCGAGATCGGGGAGTAGGCCCGTGGACATCTTCGATCGCCTCAGGCACGCCGCCGCTTCCGACTGGGAAAGCTACGTGGATCATGCCTTCGTCCGGCAACTGGGCGACGGCACGCTGCCGCAGCCGGCCTTCCGCGCCTATCTGGTGCAGGACTATCTGTTCCTGATTCAGTTTGCGCGCGCCTGGGCGCTGGCGGCGTACAAGAGCCGCACCGTCGCCGATATCCGCGCTGCGCAGGATGGGCTGGCCGGCATTCTCCAGGAAACCGAGTTGCATGTGGAACTGTGCGGGCGGTGGGGCATCTCGCGCGATGCCCTCGAAGCCACGCCGGAACATCAGGCGACCGTCGCCTACACGCGCTTCGTTCTCGATTGCGGCGCCGCGGGAGACCTGCTCGACCTGCAGGTCGCACTGGCGCCCTGCGTGATCGGCTATGCGGAGATCGGCAGCCGGCTGGCGCCTGACGGCGTCGATGCCCTCGGCGACCACCCCTATCGCGAATGGATCGGCGAATATGCGGGGGAAGCCTATCAGGGTGTCGCCACCGGCGCGCGCAGGCAGCTCGACCAGCTCGCGGCCAGGGGAATGACCGAAATCCGCTTTCAGGAACTGGCCCGGACGTTCGCGATGGCCAGCCGGCTCGAGGCGGATTTCTGGCAGATGGGGCTGGACGCCCCCGGAGGCGCGGCATCATGATTCACAACGTCCTGAGCATAGCCGGAACCGACCCGACGGGCGGCGCCGGCATTCACGCGGACATCAAGACGTTCTCGGCCCTGGGCACCTATGCGATGGCGGCCATCACAGCCGTCGTCGCCCAGAACACGCAAGGCGTGCGTTCCTTCGTGGCGCTCGATCCCGCCTTCGTCGGCGACCAGATCGACGCCGTCTTCGAGGACGTGCGCGTCGACGCGGTCAAGATCGGCATGGTGGCGAATGCGGCGATCGCGGAAGTCATAGCCGAACGCCTCGACCGCCATCGCGCCGCCAATGTCGTGCTCGATCCGGTCATGGTCGCCAAGAGCGGAGACCATCTCCTGAAGCCGGATGCGGTCGCGGCCATTCGCGATCTGCTGGTGCCGCGATCCACGGTCATCACGCCGAACCTGCCCGAGGCGGCCGTGCTGCTGAAGGCGGAGAACCGCTGGAGCCTGGAGGAGATGCGTCGTCGCGTCGTCGATCTGCACACGCTCGGTCCGCAATGGGTCGTGCTAAAGGGCGGCCATCTGCCGGAATCGCCGCAGAGCATCGACATCCTGCACGGCGCGACGGGCACGACCGAACTGGCGGCGGCGCGCGTGAACACGCGCAATCTCCACGGAACGGGCTGCACGCTTTCCGCCGCCATAGCGGCGCTTCTGCCGGCGGGCAGCGTCGAGGAGAGCGTTCGTTCAGCCAAGACCTATCTGCACGGTGCCCTCGTCTCGAGCCGTGAGCTCAGTGTCGGAAAAGGGCATGGTCCGCTGCACCACTTCTATCGCGACAGGCAGTGAAGCCGTGCGATCGCACCAGTACGACAGGTCTTTGCGGTTTCAGGGGGAACGGAGGAAGCCGGCGCGGGAACGATGGTTCCCGCGCTCCGGACCGGCCGATCCCGGCTCTACCCGACGATCAGCTGCTTGAGCTGAAGCGCCTCGTATTCGAGTTCGTTGAGCCGGTAGTGCACGACATCGCCTATCGTGACGATGCCCGAGAGGCCCGTTTCATCGACAACGGGCATGTGCCGGAAACGCCCTTCCGTCATGCGGCGCAGGACTGAGACCAGTGGCTCATCGGGCGTACAGGTTTCCACCTGCCGCGTCATGATGTCCTCGACGCGCTGCGGCAGGGTGTGGCCCGGCGTATCGGCGAGCTTGCGCACGATGTCGCGCTCCGAGAGAACGCCCACCAGCCCGCCATTCGCATCCGTGGCGATCAGTGCGCCAATGCCCTTGTCGCGCAGGATCTCGACGGCCTTGTACAGCGTTTCCTGCGGGCGGATGGAGATCACCTCACGCCCCTTGCGGTCGAGGATGTTCCGGACCGTCGCCCGTTCCGTGGCGACGTTGGTCACAGGAGTCTGGCTATGCGTCGTTTCGCGCTTCTCGTCCCTGCTCAGCGGCGGCTGATACGAACTGGGCATGTGCGTCACTCCTCCTTGCATTCCATTTCGCTGATATGCGAAACGTCCCAGAGCATCGGACCGAAAAGGGAAATCCTGTTTTCGGTTATCCCGATGCTCAGTCAATGATTCAGATCGTCCTTTGTACGCCCGAAAGGACGCATCGCGATCTAGAATAGTATGAGTTCATGAAGGAGCCATCGTTTTCTTGGCCGGACTTGCATTCGATTCGACGACAGCGACGCTCCTTTTCGTGCTGGGATGCGTGATGGGCTATCAGTACCGCCGCGTCTGGAAGGCGGACGGCCCCACCTGGAAACTGTGGGTATACGGGCTGATGGCGGCCGGCGCCCTGCTTGCCGTGAGCTTCATCCCGCTATCGGCAGCTCTTTAGAAAACTCTGCGGTCAGATGGACCACCTGGAGCGCGGCTGTGTCCGGCGCATTCGGTTGTGCAGGAAGCGCCGGGCGCCGACGTTCGGCTTCCACGCCGCTTTGTGAACCTTCAGCTCATCCCCTGCTCGAGCATGTTGCGTGCCCGCGGGCACTGCAGGCGGTCGCGCAGCGGAGAATTGGGATCGATCTCCTTCTTGCACACCAGGCAGTGATCGGCGCCGGGAATCGCGTTGAGGCCGCCGCAGCTCCCCTTGATGGTCCTGCCCTTGAGGATCACGCCGATCGCCATACCGAGCATGACGACCAGCAGAAGGCCGAATGCAAGCAGAAACGTTGACATAGCGGGTATGCTCCGTCAGTAACTCAGACCGTCCGTCAGGCGTCCGGAGGGACGCACCGCAAACCAGGCCCTGCAAACTAGGCCATGAGTTCGGTGAACCGTGCATTCTTCGTCGTCACGAACCCGGTCTGCGACCCTTCGGCACGCTCGACGAACAATACGGCGAGATTTTGCGCCTCGGCGACCTGCATGCCCTTCTCCCGGCCCATGATGAGCATCGCCGTCGCCCAGGCATCGGCCAGCATGGCGTTGCCCGTCAATACGGTCGCGGAAGCCGTGTTATGGGTGATCGGGCGGCCGGTCCCGGGGTCGATGATGTGCGAATAGCGCGCACCATCCTTTTCGAAATAGTTGCGGTAGTCGCCCGAAGTGGCCATCCCGAGATCGGAGACGCCGACCACGGCCTGCAGTCCGCGGTCGAGGGCGTCCGGCGTCTCGATGCCGATCCGCCAGCGCATCCCGTCGCCGTTGACGCCCGCCGTGTAGAGATCGCCGCCGATCTCGATCATGAAATCCTTGAGACCGGCGGACTGGAGCGCGCGCGCCACCCGGTCGACGCCGTATCCCTTGCCGATGGCGGAAAGATAGACTTCCGCGGCAGGCCGGGTCTTGCGCAGCGTTTCCGCGCCGATCTGCAGCGTCTTCTCCTGGCCCGCGCTGGCCAGGGCGGTCTCGATCGCCGCTGCGCTCGGCATGTGCTCGCCGCCCTTGCCCGCGCCGAAGCCCCACAGGTCGATCAGCGTTCCAACGGTGACGTCGAACTGACCGCCGCTCGCGGCATGCACGTCGCGCGCGGCGTTCATGACATAGGCGAGTTCCGGCGACACGGACACCGCATCGGTTGTCCTGCGGGCATTGAAGCGGGAAATCTCAGAGGTCGAATCCCAGTTCGACATCTGTGAATTGACCTCGGCCAGCGCGGCCTCGACCATCTGGCGCAGATCCGACGTGCCGAGCTTCCCAGCCTGGTCCACCGCCGTCACATTGTAGGTGGTCCCCATGGTCGCGCCGGAGATCTCGATCGCGGCCGGGCCGGGTTTGCAGGCCATCAGCCCCAGCGGCAGAAGCATGAAACCGCGGCGTGAAAACGCAAACTTGTTCTTGGGCACGGCCAACATCTCCTGATCAATCCGCAATCGGTGTACCACCCGTCCGGGGCCTTTTGAGGGACATCCGCGCTCGATTCAACGATATTCTTTCTGGATGAACCAAAAAGCGGTTTCGTCTTGCGCCCAAGCGTAGCATAAGGGCGCAAAAATCAAGGTGGGTAGACACTGACATGCTGCAGTTCGCGCTGAAAAAAGGTCTGGACTTACCAGTGCACGGCGCACCCGATCAGGGCATCAGCGATGCCCCTGCTGTTGCAACCGTTGCGGTCCTGGGCGAGGACTATGTCGACCTGAAGCCGCGACTGGCCGTGCAGGAAGGCGACGTGGTTGCGGCCGGATCGCCGATCCTGTTCGACAAGGACATGCCGGACGTTTTGATGACCGCGCCGGCCGCCGGCCGCGTGCGCGCGATCAACCGCGGCGCGCGGCGCAGGCTGATCAGCGTGGAGATCGACGTCGACGAAAAGGCCGCGCTGCCGCTGGACTTCTCGAAGGTGGGCGATCCGTCGACCCTGGAAGGCCTGGTTGAGCGCCTTTGCGCATCCGGCTTGTGGACATCGTTCCGCACCCGGCCCTTCTCGAAGATACCGGACCCGAAGACACGGCCTGCGGCGATCTATGTCACTGCCATGGACACCGAACCGCTGGCTGCCGATCCGGCCGTGATCATCGCTGGCGAGGCCGATGCCTTCAGCGCGGGTCTGGCCGCGATCGCGCCGCTCAGCGAGGGAACGACCTATCTGTGCCACGCGGCCGGAGCGGACCTTCCGGGAGCGGAAACGCCCGGCGTGACGGTGGCACGGTTCTCCGGCCCCCATCCCGCCGGCCTCGCGGGAACGCACATGCATTTCCTGGAGCCGCCAACGGCCGCAAAGGTCGTCTGGACGATCGGCTACCACGACGTCATCGCCATCGGACGGCTGCTGCGGACGGGAACATACGACGCCTCGAGGGTCATCGCCCTCACCGGCCCGCTGTGCGCCAGGCCGCGCCTCATCCGGACCATCGCGGGCGCCTCCATGACCGACCTTGCGCGAGACGACCTGCTGTCCGATCTGCCGGTGCGCATGATCTCGGGCTCGATCCTCAGCGGCCGTGCCGGCGAAGGCCCGAGCGCCTATCTCGGGCGCTATGCGCGCCAGTGCACGCTGATCGAGGAGGACCGCAAGCAGATCCCCCTCGGCTGGATTCGTCCGATGCCGTCGAAATACGCCTTCCAGCCGGTGCTCGGCTCGGCGTTCTCAAAGAAGCTCTATGCGCTGACGACAAATCTCAATGGCGGCCGGCGGGCGATGGTCCCGATCGGCACCTTCGAGCAGCTGATGCCGCAGGATTTCCTGCCGACGCAGCTCCTGCGCGCCCTGCTGGTCATGGACACGGATCAGGCCCAGGCGCTCGGAGCCCTGGAACTCGACGAGGAGGATCTGGGCCTCGTGGGTTTCTCCTGCCCGGCGAAATACGAATACGGCATGGCCTTGCGCGATTGCCTCAGCAAGATTGAAAGGGAGGGCTGAGGCATGGGTCTGCGCAGTTTCTTCGACAGGATCGAGCCCGACTTCGTCAAGGGCGGCAAGTACGAACGGTTTTTCCCGATCTACGAGATGGTCGAGAGCTTTCTGTTCACACCGAAGACCGTGACCACCGCGGCGCCGCATGCGCGGTCCTATGTCGATATGAAGCGGATCATGACCTATGTCGTGATCGCGACGGTGCCCTGCATTCTGTTCGGGCTGTACAACACCGGCCTGCAGACAAACATGGCGATCCAGCAGCATGGCGCCGAAGGCTGGCGTGCGGCGATCGTCGAATTCCTCGGGGTCGGGTTCAACCCCGACAACCCGCTGGCCAACATGTTCCACGGGCTGCTCTACTTCCTGCCCATCTATCTCGTGACACTGGCCGCCGGCGGCGCGTGGGAAGTGCTGTTCGCCACCGTGCGCCGGCATGAGGTGAACGAGGGCTTCCTCGTCACCTCGATGCTCTACACACTGATCCTGCCCGCCTCGACGCCGCTATGGCAGGTCGCGCTCGGCATCTCGTTCGGCGTGGTCATCGGCAAGGAGGTCTTCGGCGGCACAGGCAAGAACTTCCTCAATCCCGCGCTGGTGGGCCGCGCATTCCTGTACTTCGCCTATCCCGCCCAGATGTCCGGCGACACGATCTGGACCCCCGTCGACGGCTTCTCCGGCGCCACCGCGCTATCGGTGACCGCATCGGAAGGCGTTGCCGCCCTGCCCTCCTACGGCATCACCTGGTGGGACGCCTTCATTGGCACGATTCAGGGCAGCATGGGCGAAACCTCCACCGTCGCCTGCCTCATCGGACTGGCCTTCCTTCTGACCACGCGCATCGCCAATTACCGCATGGTGGTCGGTTGCCTCGCCGGAATGATCGGCTTCTCCTGGCTCCTGAACATGATCGGTTCGGACACCAATCCCGCATTCGCGACGCCCTGGTACTGGCACCTGGTCATCGGCGGCTACGCCTTCGGCCTGGTCTTCATGGTGACCGAGCCCGTCTCCGGATCGCACACCAATCTCGGCCGCTACATCTATGGCGCGCTGATCGGTTTCATGGTCGTGATGATCCGTGTCCTCAACCCGGCATTTCCCGAAGGAATGATGCTCGCCATCCTCTTCGGCAATGTCTTCGCACCGCTGATCGACTACTTCGTCGTGCAGGCGAACATCCGACGGAGGGCGCGCCGTAATGCCTGACATCGACAAGCAGGAACAGGGCCAGGAACAGAACCAGGGGCCGGACTTCACCCCCGAGATGAACCCGCCCGTGCGCGAGGAAGCGCCGAGCAGGGCGGAAACCATCCGCAAGGGGCCGATCCGCCGCTTTCTCGACACGCCGGCGGACAACACCGCCAAGACCGTCACGGTGGCGCTGCTGCTTTGCCTCGTGGCGTCCATGGTCGTTTCCGCCGCCGCCGTCTCGCTGCGCCCCCTTCAGGAGAAGAACGCGGCACTCGACAAGCAGGTCAACATCGTTCAGGTCGCGGGCCTCTACGAAGACGGGGTCGATGTCGCGGAGGTCTTCCGGTCCTTCGAGCCGCACGTCCTGGAACTGGCCACCGGCGCGTTCACGGACCGGTTCGATCCCTACCAGTTCGACGACCGGGCCGCCGCGGAAGACATGACGCTTTCCGCTCCGCTGGATGACGATCCCGCCGGCATTCGCCGCCAGGCGGAGTACGTCACCGTCTACCTGCTGCGCGACGAATCCGGGGCGCTCGACAAGGTGATCCTGCCCGTCTACGGCTACGGGCTCTGGTCGACGCTCTACGGGTTCATCGCCGTGGAGGAAGACGGCAACACCATCTACGGTCTGCAGTTCTACGAGCATGCCGAGACGCCCGGCCTCGGCGCCGAGGTGGACAACCCCCGCTGGAAGGCCCTGTGGCGCGACAAGAAGCTGCGTGACGGCGAAGGCAATCTCGCCATCACCGTCGCCAAGACGCCGCCCCCCGCCGGCCGGGACCATTTTGTGGATGCGCTGTCCGGCGCGACGCTGACCTCGCGCGGCGTCGACAACCTCGTCCGCTTCTGGATGAGCGAGCGCGGCTTCGAACCCTTTCTGGAACGTGTGAGAGCTGGAGAATTGTGATGGCTCAGACCTACCGGAACATGCTTGTCGACCCCATGGTCGACAACAATCCGATCACGCTTCAGGTGCTCGGCATCTGTTCGGCGCTGGCCGTCACCTCATCGCTCCAGGTGGCGTTCGTGATGGCCATCGCGGTCACGCTCGTGACCGGCTTCTCGTCGATGTTCATCTCCGTCATCCGCAGCCAGATCCCCGGCTCGATCCGCATCATCGTCCAGATGATCATCATCGCCAGCCTGGTGATCGTGGTCGACCAGGTGCTGAAGGCCTATGCCTACGAGATATCCAAGACGCTCTCCGTCTTCGTCGGCCTGATCATCACCAACTGCATCGTGATGGGCCGGGCGGAAGCGTTCGCCATGAAGAACCCGCCATTCGAGAGCTTCATCGACGGCGTCGGCAACGGCCTTGGCTACGGCCTGATCCTGATGCTGGTCGGCTTCATCCGCGAGCTGTTCGGATCGGGCAGCTTGTTCGGCTTCACCATTCTCGAAACGGTCAACAATGGCGGCTGGTACGTCCCCAACGGCCTGCTTCTGCTGCCGCCTTCGGCCTTCTTCGTGATCGGCCTCCTGATCTGGGCCTTCCGCACCTGGAAACCGGGACAGGTCGAGGCCCGCGAGTACCGCATTCGGGCGGTGGAGGCCCATTGATGGAAGCGCTTCTTTCGCTCGCCGTTAAGGCCATCTTCGTTGAGAATATGGCCCTCGCCTTCTTCCTCGGCATGTGCACGTTCCTGGCCGTGTCGAAGAAGATCGCCACGGCCATCGGCCTCGGCATCTCGGTCACGCTGGTGCAGACCATCACCGTGCCCGCCAACAATCTGATCCTCACCCATCTCCTGTCGCCGGGAGCGCTTGCCTGGGCGGGGTTCCCGGATGTGGACCTCACCTTCCTCGGGCTGATCTCCTATATCGGCGTCATCGCCGCCATGGTTCAGATCCTCGAGATGATTCTCGATAAGTATTTCCCGCCGCTCTACAACGCGCTGGGCGTCTTCCTGCCGCTGATCACGGTGAACTGCGCCATCCTCGGCGGATCGCTGTTCATGGTGGAACGAGACTACGACCTCGCCGAATCCACCGTCTACGGCATCTCCTCCGGCCTGGGCTGGGCGCTGGCGATCACCGCCATGGCCGGCGTGCGAGAGAAGCTCAAATATTCCGACATTCCCGACGGGCTTCAGGGCCTCGGGATCACCTTCATCAGCGCAGGACTGATGGCGATGGCCTTCATGTCCTTCTCCGGCGTCAAACTCTGAGGGACAGCCAGGATGCAGACCTTCAGCCTCGGCGTTTTCCTCTTCACCATCATCGTGCTCGCGCTCGTGGCCCTGATCATGGCCGCGCGCTCGCGGCTCGTCTCCACGGGCAACGTCAACATCACGATCAATGGCGAAAGGACCGTTTCGGTCCCGGCCGGCGGCAAGCTTCTCCAGACACTGGCCGCCGAGAAACTCTTCGTCCCGTCCGCCTGCGGCGGCGGCGGCACCTGCGCCCAGTGCCGGGTCCGGGTGCTCGAAGGCGGCGGCTCGATCCTGCCCACCGAGGAATCGCACATCACCAAGCGCGAGGCCGCCTGCGGCGACCGTCTGTCCTGCCAGGTGGCGGTGAAGCAGGACATGCATGTGGAAGTCCCCGAAGAGGTGTTCGGCGTCAAGAAGTGGGAGTGCACCGTGCGCTCCAACGACAATGTCGCCACCTTCATCAAGGCGCTGGTTCTGGAACTGCCCGAAGGCGAGAACGTGGATTTCCGCGCCGGCGGCTACATCCAGATCGAGGCGCCGAAGCACCATGTCCGCTACGGCGATTTCGACGTCGCCGAGGAGTATCGCGAGGACTGGGACAAGTTCAATCTGTGGCAGTTCGAATCCGTCGTGGACGAACCCGTGGAGCGCGCCTATTCCATGGCGAACTATCCCGAGGAAAAGGGCATCATCATGCTCAACGTCCGCGTGGCCACGCCGCCGCCCCGCACTGAAGGCGTGCCGCCGGGCAAGATGTCGTCCTACATCTTCAACCTGAAGCCTGGCGACAAGGTGACCATCTCGGGTCCGTTCGGCGAGTTCTTCGCCCGCGAGACCGAGAAGGAAATGGTCTTCATCGGCGGCGGCGCCGGCATGGCGCCCATGCGCAGCCACATCTTCGACCAGCTCAAGCGGCTGAAGAACAAGGATCGCAAGATCACGTTCTGGTACGGTGCCCGCTCGAAGCGCGAGATGTTCTTCGTCGAGGATTTCGACGAACTGGCCGCCGAATTCCCGAACTTCGAATGGCATGTGGCGCTTTCGGATGCCCTGCCGGAGGACGACTGGAAGGGCTATACGGGTTTCATCCACAACGTGCTCTATGAGGAATATCTCAAGAGCCACCCCGCGCCCGAGGACTGCGAGTACTACATGTGCGGTCCGCCCATCATGAACCAGTCGGTCATCAACATGCTGCTGGACCTCGGCGTGGACCGCGAGGACATCATGCTGGATGATTTCGGCGGGTAGCAGGGAAGACGACAAGAAAAGCGCCGCGCACCCGAATGTATGCGCGGCGTTCTTGTATCTAGAGCAGTCAGTTATATGTGCAGCGCGTGGCCCAGCGCCCGTAGGCAGGCTTCCTGGAAACCCTCCGACTGGGTCGGATGCGCATGGATGGTCGCGCCGATGTCTTCGAGACGAGCACCCATTTCGATGGCCAGCGAGAAGGCCGCCGAGAGTTCCGAGACGCTCATTCCGACGGCCTGAACGCCCAGAACGGCATGATCGCGCTCGCGCCACACCACGCGGATGAAGCCGTCCTCGCGCTCCGTGGTGAGCGCCCGGCTGTTGGCCTGCAACGGAAACTCGGTCGCCTTCGTCCCCTCGATCTCGCCGGGCAGGGCGCCGCAGGTCACGACCTCCGGATCGGTGAAGCAGACGGCGGGTATGGCGCGCTTGTCCCACTCCACCTTGTGGCCTGCGACATGGGCCGCGACCAGCTCGCCCTGCGCCATGGCGCGATGCGCCAGCATGGGTTCACCGGTCACGTCGCCGATGGCGTAGACACCGCGCATTGACGTGCGGCAGAGCGCATCCGTCTTGATGAACGCGCCATCGAGCGTCAGCGCAAGCTCCTCGATGCCGAAGCCCTGCGTGAGCGGGCGCCGGCCGACCGTGACCAGCACCTTTTCGGCCTCCACATCACCCTGGTCGGTCGTGAGGGTTCCGCCCTTCCAGCCCTGCGCCCGCGCGCCGGTCAGGACGGTGACGCCCAGTTCCTCCAGCCGTTTCGCAACGGGCCGGGTCAGCGCCTTGTCGTAGGAGGGGAGGATGCGCTCTTCCGCCTCCACCACCGTCACCCTACTGCCGAGCTTGGCGAACACGGTTCCGAGTTCCAGGCCGATATATCCGCCACCCACGACGGCGAGGCTTTCGGGGAGGTCCGTCAGGGCGAGCGCTTCGCTAGACGAAAGGATCGCTCCCCCGAAGGGCAGGAAAGGCAGTTCCACCGGCACCGAGCCGGTCGCGATGACGATATGCTCGGCCTCGACGACGAATGTCTCATCGCCATCCGTAACCGTAACGGATTTGCCGTCGCGAAAACGCGCCCGGCCGCTGACGAAGCGCACCTTGGCCTTTTTCATCAACCCCGCCACGCCGGCATTCAGGCGTTTGACGATGCCGTCCTTCCAGGACACGGTTTTGGCAAGGTCGATGGTCGGCTTGCCAGCAGAGATGCCGAGCGGCCCGTCGGAAGCATGAGCGATCTTGTGGAACTCGTCGGCGGCGTGGATCATGGCCTTCGACGGGATGCACCCGACATTCAGGCACGTGCCGCCCGGCTTGCCCGCATCGACGATCACCGTGTCGACCCCCAGTTGCCCGGCCCTGATGGCGCAGACATAGCCGCCCGGCCCGGCGCCGATGATCAGAAGCTTGCACTTGATGTCGGACATCTATCCCTCGACGAACAGCAGCGCCGGCGTTTCCATGAGCGCTTTCAGTTTCTGAACGAACACGGCCGCATCCCAGCCGTCGATCACCCGGTGATCGAAGCTGCAGGAAATGTTCATCATCCGGCGCGGACGGAACTGCTGGCCGTCCCAGGCGGGGCGGATCTGCATCTTGTTGACACCGACGATGGCCACCTGCGGATAGTTGATGATGGGCGTGGTCGCGATGGCGCCGAGCGGACCCAGCGAGGTGATCGTGATCGTCCCGCCACCGAGTTCCTCCAGCTTGATGGAGCCGTCGCGCGCCGCATCGGCAAGCCGCGCCACCTCGGCCGCATTGTCCCAGAGGCCGCTCGCCTCCGCATGGCGCACCACCGGCACGGTCAGCCCCTGCGGTGTCTGGGTGGCGATGCCCACATGCACCCCGCCATGGCGGTGGATGACCCCGGCCTCATCGTCATAGATCGCGTTCATCTCGGGCTGCTCGCGCACGGCCTCGACGATGGCGCGCATCAGGAACGGCAGAAGCGTCAGCTTCGGCCTGCCATCCGCCTGCTTGCGGTTGAGGGCCGCGCGCAAATCCTCCAGCGCGTCCATCTCCACCTCCTCGACGATGGTGATGTGCGGGATATGGCGTTTTGCCTGCGCCATCTTCTCGGCGATCTTGCGGCGCATGCCGATGACGCGCACCTCCTCGATCCCGGTATTGGCACGGCGGCTCCCGCCCGACGGGCCGCTGTCGCCGGCATCCGTCCAGTTCTCGAGATCGTCATGGCTGATCCGCCCGCCGGGGCCGCTGCCGGCGACACGCCTCAGATCGATGCCTTCCTCGCGGGCGCGGGCGCGCACCGAGGGCGAGGCAAGCGGCCGGCTGCCGGCCGGGGGGGG
>NZ_AMRM01000020.1 GCF_000300335.1 Nitratireductor pacificus pht-3B
GCTTCCGCCGCATGAGATACCACCCTCGGAAGTTCCGGTTCCGGGCGATCCAAAGTCGGGTAGCACGTCAGGTACATTCAGGGGAGCAGGTCAAGAAGCTCGCGCTCAAAATCGGTCCCGTGGGCGTTCCGTGGGCGAATTGTACAACACCGAGCAACTGCACCGCGCATTCGGATATCGACCACCAGCTCAAAAGACCATCTTGCCGCCGACGGTTCCGTTTCTTCGCAACGAGAGTCAATTACCGGCTCAGAACTACGAAGAAGCACCCTGGTTCCATTTGGATTTTGTCGCTGTCAAAGGCAGCCCTAGCCTTGATTGGATAAGAAGGTGACTGATGAACCTGTCCGCTAAGCGACCGAAAGTCTTGTCAACATAACTGCAGCTGAGTGGTGACTGCAGCCGAGTGATCTCCATCAACCAAGGCGCACTGGCATCATGGGAGGGATTCTATGTCCGTACCGCCGATTCAGCAGAACAAGGCGCTCCTTCTTTTCGTCGCGGCAAGTCCAGCCGCGCGCCTGGCTCAATTTGCCCAAAGCGTTACCAAAGTGGTCGGTGCGGCGCCTGGCCAACCACATGCCGGCGCGAGCAAAACCCACGCCGCACACGGTCCCACGGGCCCATCCAATGCCAAGCCGCTTCCGCCAAACCTCCAGCAATTGCTTCAAACGGATTCGCAACCGCCCGCACCCGATTGGACATCGCACTTCCATGGGCAGCACGGCAATGATCGGCAGTCGTCCAATGCGCCAAAGACAAGGCAAAACACGAACTTGTCCACCAACAGGCCAGGCCCGGGGCTGAACCACACCGACTACACTCATTGGCTCGAAGCCGGAAACACCCTCAAAAAAGCGGCTCAAGCCACTGGCATGACTGAAACCGAACTGGTGTCCAAACTTGCCGAGAGCGGCGTCACGCTCAGCGACACCACTCAAGAATTGAATGATGGTACCTGTGTGGGAACGGTTACCGTAGAGTATGAGAGCGGCCGAAGGGTAACGGTCTTTCACGATCCCCAGCAGCCCGGCCTGACGAAGGAGGTGAACGAGGACGGCAAGAAGGTCCGAACCACGATCGGCAACTCCGAATATACGGACCGGCGCGTTGGCGACGGCCACGGGTTCCCGCTCATTCCGGCAGTTTCGGATCAACCGCCTCCAACGCCTATTGAACTGTTCATACCGGAGGACGGAGGATATCCCGATGGCCCGCCCGACCTGTCGGTGACGTCGCCGCTGATCATGCCAGGTCGCTTCAACACCACGGTGATCGATGGCAACTCCATGACCACCCCATGGAACGGCGAGATTCTCGGCCTGGCGGGACAGGCCGCGAAGCCCGGAGACACGCTTTTCGAGCATTATGTAAGGGCCGGCATCGATCCCAACGACCCCGGTGCGACCCGAGACCAACTGGCAGCCACGCCCTCGCTCGATCCCAGTCCTTTCGGAACCCGGCCGGCCGCGTCCGGCGACAGCGACCGGAAGTTGCGTGCCGGTGAGATCGTGTTCGTCCTCGATCCAACGCGCCTCGGGTATTTGAAGTATCAGCGGGAAGCCCTGGCGAAGGCGGGAAATCTAGAACTCTCTCAGAAGGAACGCAACGCGGCGAAGAGCGACCTCGTGGTTGGGATCGTGAAGGAGATCGACTACGGGGCGACCCTGCAGGGCGTTCCCTTCGTCGGCTACGACAGGAACGGGGACAACAAGCTGGAGCTCTCCGAACTGACGGATCTCGTCAAGCCGATTGCTGCCCGGGCGCCCAACGACCCGATCTACGTCGCGGCGGTCGACGAGGCGATCCTCATCAAGAAACGGGAATGGATGCTCGACGGGCGCACCAACGATCAGCTCGGCGTCATTATCGCGGCCGCGGAGCGCGGCGACTACGCCGAGGTGTCCGCTCAAACAAGCAAGCAGCTCGTCGCCTCGGCTGACGATGCGGCAGCCATACCGGGCACGCAAGCCATCCCCGAAGCTCAGGCGGCGGCGATGCTGAAACGCGGCGGCGTTTACCGGACCTATGTCGCCGGAGACCGCGACCTGTATTTGAGCGCCGTCAACAAGGGCATCGCCGACGCACATGACGAGATCTTCAAGAGAAGGCCGATCGGCGAGCTCCAGACGGCATGGGGCGACGGCGGAATGGACGGCGCCGTCGCTCTGATGGCAAAAGCCAAGGCCCTGACCAGCACGACCGCGACGCTGCCGGGTTACGGCGGCAAGATACTCAACGATCCCCGCGTCCTTGCGATGATGGATCAAGCGATAGGCGTGCTCGCCGATGACGGGAGCAGCGTGCCCATGCCGCTCGGGGACGACCCAGCGGAGGTGTTGCCCCAGGAACAGGCGTTGCGGGACCTTGCCGAAGTCAGTCGAAACGTCGTGTATGGCGACGGCGACGTGCCCGGGGAGGGCAAGGCCGCCGTCGATCACATCGCCGGTACGATCGTGAGCAGGTTGACGTTCAACCCACCCGGCGGGGGTGTCTTCCAGGACACGACCTACCTTGGGATCCTGGCCCGGTCAGGGCGCGACGGGAACATCACCCTGCTTCTCGCCACGGCGGCGAAAGCCAGCCCGGAGATGAGGGAAACGGCGTTCATCTTCGCCGTTCGCGGGATCAGAGGCTTTAATGGCGCCCTCAACAAACTCGATGGAAAGATTGCGAAAGGCTACAACGACATCTTCCACGGGGTCTCGACCTGGGGCGGGCTGACGGATGCTCTGAACGAGGAAGAGGCCCGGAAGCAGGGCTGGGAAGACGTTCAGAAACTGCTGCGGATCAACCCGCAAGCGGCACAAGCTTTGAGGATGGACGGCGAGAAGAAGATTCATCAGTGGGAACGTCAGGAAAGCATGCAGCTTGCCGTCAAACTGTATGGCGGCGAACTGGAGAACACACCCGGCTTTGACCGGGTTCCCATGCCAGTCAAATTGCGCGTCACCGGCCACGAGCCAATGACGATCACCCAGGCGCTCGCAAAGCTCCCGCCAATCCCCACGCATCGAGATGCCAGCGATCCCGCGAACTCCAAGCTGGAGCACCCCGAGCTTCCTTCGTCGGCTTGGCTTCAGCGCGCCGTCAGACAACTTTCGACATTCCTGACGGTGGAAGCCCTGAAGCGCGGCACGAAGGAAACCACGTTCCACAAGTTGCTGATCGGTCCGGTTGTCCCCGGAGGCGAAGACAATTCCAGCAAATACGCGATCGGCCGCGTCTCCGGTGGTCTCAGCGCTTTTTTGTTCAGTCGCAGCATCGGAGAACTCGTCCAAAGCGACAAACTGCTCGACTGGCTCTATGTGCCCCTTCACGCGTCCGTGGCCCTCTCGGCCACGGCGGGCGCATTGCTTCCCAACAACTGGAAGACGGCCGTCTTCGGTGTCGACATGAGCGGCAACGCAAACACACCGTTTCAGCGCCGCTTCAGTGCAGCGGACAAGCGCATCCAACAGATGAATGTGGGCGATGGCTGGAAGAAATTCATGTCCAGTGCTGCCGCAGTTCTCACAAAAGACCTGGCGGATGCCGGGTACTTCCTCGTTGACACTGCCAGCGCTATCGTCGCAGGTATCCGTGGCGACTGGATTACCGTCGGCGGCTACGGTCTTGTCGCGTTGAGCGACGGCTTCGCCATGGCGGGTCCCGGGTTCCAAGCGGCTCGAAATGTTGGCCCGGCGAGTGCGGCGACCGGCAAGACCGGCGTCGGCAACAATGCATTCAGCAAGGCCGCGTTGAGCCGCAGCGGCACTTTCTTTACCGGCTGGGCAGCAGTCTTCATGCTTGTCGGTACGACCATTGTCACCGCACGTGGAGCCTGGACCAAAGCACACGAGTTCGATCAGGCAGATGCCAACTTCCTGACAACAATACTCGGCGTCAAGCCGGACGTCGCAAAGGTACTGGCCGAGCACAACGACTTTCTTGACCAGGGAGCGCCGGGATTCGCCTCGCTTCTGTTCCCGGACGAAAACTATCTGGGCGGGCCTGATATCCAACGGAGCGCCGGCCATCTCCTGATGGGCGCACTCGGCGACCTTAAATACACGCGAGATCGCGCCAGGGACACCTTCAATCAATGGAGCCCCGAACAGGCGGAAGCAGTGGCCGAGTTTGTAAAAGAAGAAGGGGGCAGGTTTTTCATAGGATTATCGTACTTCAACGCCGATAAGCTATTGGGTTTTTGCAATAGAAACAACATCCCTATTAAAGATTACCGAATATCATATTGGTGATTATAGAATATCATAAACGTGAGAATCCAAAGGCACATGGCAACGCGCCACCTCCGCCGACGCCCTCCGGAAAGCACGCCCCTGCCGGCAACATCGCCAACCTCATCGGGCCACGAGCCGGAGCCTCGCCGGATCGAGATGAACCCGCACCTCGTTCTCCGACGCGTCGTGCGCCAGGGTGTCGTGCTTGATGTGGAAGAGTTCGCCGACCGGCGTCTCGATGCGGTAGAGTACGCGGTCGCCAAGAAAAGTGCAGGATCTGATCTCGCCGGGCACTCCGGTTCTCTCTGAAGCGGGGCCGATGCTGATCGCCGACGACCTGGCGACGAGCTTCGCGGCGCCCGCCTCGACGCCGCTCGCGGCCACCGGAAACTGGTGGTCGCCGATCATGGCGACCCACGAACCGTCGCTGCTGCGCAGCGCTTCGCAGTCGAGCAGATTGGCATCGCCCATGAAGCTCGCCACGAAGGCGGTGCGCGGCTGTTCGTAGAGCTCCATCGCCGTGCCGTCCTGGGCGATGCAGCCGCCCTGCATGATGACGATGCGGTCGGAGACGGCCATCGCCTCTTCCTGGTCGTGGGTCACGTAGACAGTAGTGACGCCGAGGCGCTGCTGCAGCGCCCGTATCTCGTCGCGCACCTGCCGGCGCAGTTTGGCGTCGAGGTTGGAGAGCGGCTCGTCGAGCAACAGCACCTCCGGCTGCAGCACGACCGCGCGCGCCACCGCGACGCGCTGCTGCTGGCCGCCGGAGAGCTCGCTCGGCAGGCGCTCGCCGTAGCCGGCGAGGCCGACGATCTCCAGCGCCTGCTCGGCCTTCGAACGCGCTTCCGCATTCTTCATGCCCGACATGCGCAGGCCATATGTCACGTTTCCCATGACCGTCATGTGAGGGAACAGAGCATAGGACTGGAACACCATCGCGACGTTGCGATAGGTCGCCGGCAGCGTCGACACGTCCTCGTCGCTGATCAATATGCGGCCATCGGTGGGCATCTCCAGCCCGGCGATCATGCGCAACGTCGTCGTCTTGCCGCAGCCCGACGGGCCGAGCAGCGTGACCAGCGTGCCGGGTTCCAGGTCGAAACTCACCGCCTCCACCGCACGCACGGCGCCATAACTCTTGGACACCCGGTCGAAGATCACCCGGCCATGATCGGCCTTGGTCGCGGTCGCAGCGTTGGGATTGTGAAGCATGAGACGTCCTCCTTGCACTTTTATGGTGGCTGCGTCGCGCGCGGATCAGCTTCTCGCGCGGGCGGGAAGCGCGTTTCCGATGCGCTCCTGCCGGCGCAGTCGGCGGCCGCCGAAGGCGAACTGAACCGCGAGCATCACCGCCAGCATGACAACGATCAGCACATTCGCGTAGGCGATCGCCACGCCATAGCTGCCGTTCTCGACCAGACCGATGATGTAGGCCGTCGCCATGTTGTGGTCGGCGCTGACGAGGAAGATGACAGCGCTGACCGACGTGATGCCGCGGATGAAGGAATAGGCGACGGCGGCGACGATGGCCGGCCGCAGGAGCGGCAGCAGAACGTAGCGCAGGGTCTGGAAGCTGCCGCCGCCGAGCGTCAGCGACGCTTCGTCGAGGCTGCGGTCGATCTGCTTGATCGCGGCAACGCCGCCGCGGACGCCCACTGGCATGTTGCGGAAGATAAAGCAGAGCACGAGGATCACACCGGTCCCGGTGAGCTCGATCGGCGGCACGTTGAAGGCGAGGATGTAGCTCAGGCCCACCACGGTTCCGGGAATGGCGAAGCTCAGCATCGTCACGAACTCGAAGGCCGTCTTGCCGAAAAACTCCTGGCGGATCAGCAGCCAGGCCGTCAGCAGGCCGAGGGCCGCCGTCAGCGGGGCGGCGACCGAGGAGATGGTGAGCGTCGTCCAGAACGAATTCCACGCCGATCCGCTCCACAGTACCGCGCCGTCGAGCCACTCGACGCGGAATGCCGTGCGATAGTGATCGAGGGTGATCGTGTGGTCGTAGCCCCACAGCTTCACGAAGCTGCCGTAGAAGATCATCGCATAGACCACCACCGTCAGGGCGAGCCACGGCATGGTCAGTCCGTGGACGGCCGCGCTGTGCCTAAGCGACAGCGGCGCGCGGGCCCCGTTGTCGCCCTTGCCAGTGATGGTGGCGTAGCTGGTGCGGCCGAGCCACATGCGCTGCACCAGGAACGCGCCGAGCGTCAGGAACAGCAGGATGATCGCGAGGACGGCGGCGCGCGCCGGATCGGCCTGCGCGCCGACCACGGCAAAATAGATCTCGGTCGAAAGCACACCGTCGGCGCCGCCGAGCACCAGGGGATTGCCGAAATCCGCCAGGCTTTCGATGAACCCCAGCAGGAAGGCATTGGCGAGGCCCGGCCGAAAGAGCGGCAGCGAGACCGTGCGCATCGTCGCCGAGAGGTCGGCGCGCAGCGTCTGGGCCGCCTCCTCGAGGGACGGGCTCACGCCCTCCACCACGCCGATCAGCACCAGGAAGGCGATGGGCGTGAATGCCAGGGTCTGGGCCAGCCATACGCCCCAAAGCCCATAGAGCCAGCGCCCGGCCTCGACGTCGAGGAAATCGGCGGCGAAGGTCGTCACCCAGCCGGCCCGGCCGAAGAGCAGGATGAGCGCCAGGCCGACGACGAAGGGCGGGGTGATGATGGGCAGAATCGTCAGCGCGCGCAGGAGCCCCTTGGCGGGGAAGCGGGTACGCGTGATCAGGAGCGCGAATGCAAGGCCGAGCACTGTGGTGCTCGTCGCCGTCAGAACGCCGAGCAGGATCGAGTTCACAGCGACGCCGCAATGGCGGCCGCCGGTGAAACAGGCAAGCCCCCATACGTCCCTGCCCGTCGCCGTCGAAAGCACGGAGCCGATCACGGTGCCCTCGCTGGGAGCGGATACGGCCTGCGTCAGCACGTGGAGGATCGGGTAGAAGACGAAAAGGCCGATCAGCACCAGCACAAGGGCGATCGAGCCGACGGCGAAGGCATCGCGGTTGCTGCGTCCCATGCGCGCCCAAAGCGTCGTCGCGCACAAGAGCAGAGACGCGGCCACGACGATGGCGCCATAGCCCAGCGCCTGGCCGCCGGCCTCGGGGAAGAAACCCAGCCAACGGGCGGCGAAAGGCGGCAGGGCGACGGCGGCAAGTCCCAGCACCAGCAGGCAGAGCAACAGGCGCGGACCGCGAGGGACGCCCCCGATCCCACAGGCCGAAAACAGAACATAGGCAAGCACCAGACCGGGGATCGCGAGCAGCGGACGTCCATGGATCAGCGTCTGCAGAAGTCCTGGCGCGCCCTGCTCGGAGAGAAGACCGCCGGCGTCGATCCAATCGCGCTCGAAGATGCCGTAGTCGACACCGAACCAGGGCATGGCGCAATAGCCCAGGAGTCCGAATGCCGCCAGGGTGAAAACTGCTCTCTGCATGACACAGCCTGTCTGTCGAGCCGGCCGGGCCGGTTCATTTGTAAGGTCGATGCGTGCCGGGACGAGAACCCGGAAAGCCATGATAGGGGAAAGAGCCCGGATCGCCGCCCGATGCCGGGGGGGCTGCGACGATCCGGGCAGTACGACATCAATGCGCCGTCTTCACCTCACCGTCGAAACGGGAGAGAAGGTGCGTGCGCATATCCGCCGATCCGTAAGTGGCGAAATCGTAGTCGACGAGCTTGATCGTCGCGATGTCGGGCGCTTCGGGCGGCACGGTGGCCTTGCCGTTCGACGGCACCTGGTTCTGGCCGGCCGCGGCGCCGGTCGCCTGGCCCTCGGCGCTCAGCGCGTAGTCGACGAACAGCTTGGCGTTGTCGAGGTTGCGCGCGCCCTTGATCACGCTGACGGCACCGATCTCGTAGCCCGTGCCCTCGCACGGAGCGACGATCTCGATCGGGAAGCCGGCTTGCTTCTGGGTCACGGCGTCGTGCATGAAGGCGATGCCGATCAGTGTCTCGCCGCGCGCCGCAGCCTTGACCGGCGCGGAGCCGGACTTGGTGTAGCTGTTGACGTTCTCGTTGAGCTCGCCGAGATAGCGATAGGCCTCGTCTTCGCCGAAGATCTGCACCAGCGTGGCGAGCGCCGTGTACGCGGTGCCGGACGAATTGGGATTGGCGATCTGCACCTCGCCGCGATAGGTCTCGCTCGCTAGGTCCTTCCAGCATGAGGGAGCGGTCAGCCCCTTCTTCTCGAGGATCTGCGTGTTGTAGGCGAAGCCCAGGGCGCCGGCATAGATGCCCGTCGCCCGGCCACCGGAAATGTCGTGAAAGTTCTGGGCCCACGGCAGAAGCTCGGAATGGACCGGGGAGGAATATGCCTCCAGAAGCCCTTCGGCGGCGGCCTGGAGCTGCGGGTCGCCGGTGCCGCCCCACCACACATCCACCTTGGGATTGTCCTTCTCGGCGCGGATCTGCGCAAGGATCTCGCCCGAGCTCTTGCGCACCATCGATACGTCGATGCCGGACTTTCGTTCAAAGGCAGCCTCGATCCCCGTGCACCAAGCCTCGTCGGCCCCGCACAAAACGTTCAGCCTGCCTTCGGCCGCCGCGGACGCAGTCATCGCAAGCAAGGCGACGGCACCTGCGCCGGAGTGAAACCTTCTCCTCATTCCTTCCTCCCGTCTGTCACGGAAGCCGGCCGTCCAACCCGACAGGCTTCCCTGAAGGAGAGAATGAAGGAACCTTCAGGCAGCGCAACAACGGTTCCGTTGCAAGCGTTGCGTTGCGCCCGGCAAAAAAATTGCCCGGATTGCATTTATTGCGAATGTGACTGTTATCGTCACAAGTCTTTCATTGGATATTTCTGTGAGCGGTTCTATCGTCGCATCGGGAGGAAGCGGTGTTGGACGGCAAGGATGTAAGAATTCTGATCGTCGAGGACGACCCGGATATGGCGGAGCTCATATCCGATCTCGTCGAATCCGAGGGCTGGCTGCCCTTCTGTACGGCATCGGCCGAGGAGGCGTGGCAGGCGCTGGCCGAGAACGACATGACGATCGCGCTCATCGATCACAATCTGCCCGGCCTTTCCGGACGCGCCTTCGCGCAGCGCCTGCGCGAGAAAAGCAATATGGGCATCGTCATGGTGACGGCAGCGGGCAGTCCCGCCGAACGCGTGCTCGGGCTCGAGACCGCGGCCGACGACTATGTGGTCAAGCCGTTCGAGCCGATCGAGCTGACCGCCCGCATCAAGGCGCTGCTGCGACGCTTCAACGGCCATGCGCGGATCGAGCCGGAGCGCGAGGCGACGATCAGGAGCGATGGCCGGAAGCCGCTGCATATCGGCGACTGGCACATCGACCTGAAAGCGCGGCGGGCGATCTGCCTGAGCAATTCGACGCTCACCCTCACCAGCTCGGAATTCGCCCTTCTCGAAATCCTCGCCGAGGCACCCGGCGAGGCCGTCGACCGCGTCCGCATCCTCAACCGCCTCGGCGCCGACGACGACCGCTACGCCGATCGCAACGTCGATGTCCTGGTGCTGCGCCTGCGCCGCAAGATCGAGCCCAATCCCGACCTTCCGCGGCACATCAAGACGCGACGCGGCAAGGGCTATGTCCTGATGATAGACGCCGCCGAAGAGGGACCGGCTTGAAGGATCGCTCGTTCTTCTCCTCGATCGCGTTCCGCCTGCCGTTCGTGATCATCTTCATCTGCGGGCTGGTCCTCGGCCTGTCGCTGATCGCCATACACGGCTTGACCAGCGCGCGCATGGAGATGACCTCCTACGGTTCTTCCGCCTTTGCCAGCCTCGCCAAGGCCTCGACGATCTCGCGGCGCATCTCTGCACTGTTGTCGGCTGCGCCTTTCCTGCCCAACAGCACCTCGCCCTACCGTCTCTCCAGCGAAAGCCTGGAGGTGGCGAAGCAGATCGACGAGCTGACGGGCTTCATCCGGAGCCGGCCGCCTGGCGGCTCCGCCGATCCGGAGGAGGAAGCGCAGACCGGAAAGGTTCTCGCGCTGCTCCTCGTCCTGCGCAGGGAGACATTGTCGCTCGCCGAGATCGCCGACGAGGCGCAGGACCACAAGGCGATGGCCACCGCCCAGATCGCGCGCATCGAGGCGGAACGCGACGAGCGCTATCTGGATCCGCAGCTCGGCGACGCCTTTCACCGCATTGCCCTGTCGGCCGCGGCATCGGAAAGCCTGCTTCATCTGGGCGAGATGCGCCGCCGCTTCCTGCAGGCGAGCGCGCCCGTTCGGGCAGACCTAGGCCAATCGGAAGCGGAAGCCGGGCGCGCCGGCTTCCTCGCGGCATACGAGCATCTCTTCGAGATGCGGAAGCGCTATCTCGCACGGCTGTCCGCCATCCGCTCCACGGTTGTCCGCCTGCGCTCGGCCTCGCAGCAGCTTGCAGCGGCAATGGAGGCGCAGACGGTACGGACCGGCGAGACGCTGAGCGCCGGTTTCGAGACCACCTCGCAGACATTGAACCGCCTGCGCGGCATGATCGTGCTGGCGCTGCTTCTGGTGATGGCGCTCAGCGTTTATGCGATCCGCTCGGCGGTCCGGATCTCGCAGGCCATCACCCGCATCTCCAACGGCATGGAGCACCTGACGCGCGGCGACAGGGATGCGGAACCGCCGCGTTTCGACGGCAGCGAGACGGAGCTGCGCAAGCTCGTCCGCGCCTTCGCCTCTTTCAAGGCCAGCGTCGACCGGGTTAGCCGGCTGCGCGGCACGGCGGAAACCGCGGCGCGCACCATCCGCTCGACGTTCCGCAGCATGAACGAGGGCATCGCCATCTTCGACCGCACCGGCCGGCCGATCACCATGAACCACCGCATCATCGCGCTGATGCGGGCACCGACCTCGGCGCGCAAGCTCAAGGCGCGCCATTTCGTTTCCGGCATCGCCGAGCTCGACCCCGGATTGCTGCCGCACGGCGAGGAGGATGCCGGCACGTTGCGCGCGCCGACCGTGATCCGCAGCCGCGGCACCGGCGCACGGGTGCTCGAGATCTCGCTGTCACGCCAGCCCGGCGAGCGGGTGGTGATGCTCGTGCGCGACGTGACGGAGGCTGAACAGCAGGAGCAGGAGGCGCGGCGCGCGCAGCGCCTCGATGGCCTGATGCTGATGACCCATCAGGTGAGCCACGAGGTGGGGAACATGATCGGCGTCATCACCGGCAGCCTCGGCATGCTGGAGAAGGCGGGCCGGCTCGACGACGGCCAGCAGCGCCACCTCGCCCGCATCCGCAAGGCGGCCGAGCGCGGCAAGTCGCTGGCGAGCAGCATGCTTTCGGTGGCAAGCCAGCAGGCGCTGGCGCCGTCCCGGGTGGATGTCGGATCGCTGCTCCACGGCATGGCGGACATCCTGGAGATGGCCGTCGGCCCGCGCTGCACGGTGAGGCTCGACGTGCGGAAGCCTCTGCCCGCCGTCTGCCTCGATCCCGCGGTGTTCGAGCAGGCGGTCTTCAACCTGTGCATCAACGCCGCGGCGGCCATGCCGGAGGGCGGCGAGATCACGATCGACGCTTCGGCGCGCCGGGACGTGCTGGCCGTGGAGGTGCGCGATCGCGGCGTCGGCATGGCGGCGGAGGTGGTCGACCGGGCCTTCGAGCCCTATTTCACGACCCGGCGCGCAGAGGGAGGCACCGGCCTCGGCCTGGCGGTGGTCTACGGCTTCGTACGCCAGTCGGGCGGGACGGTTTCCATCCGATCTCGTCCAGGGAAGGGCACGCGCGTAGAGATGCTGTTTCCCACGGCGCCCCACCCGGCAGACAATGCTTCGAGCCGGTGATCAGGCCAGGCTATAGGCACCCGCGAGGCTGGGATCGGGATCATCGGCGGCACCAGCCAAGGTCGCCGGGTCATGGGCCGCGACCGAGCCAAGCTCATCGTCAATCAGCGGATCGAAACGCTTCGTCTCCCCCAATGGCGGCAAGATTGGATAAGGCTCGAGCAGGTCACGGAGATCATCGAGCACGCCGTCGCCGAAGTCGAACAAGCGATCGAAAACGCTGGGATCGGTCTCTTCCTCGTCTTCACTGAGGAGTTTCGTCAAAAGGATCGCCGTAGGGACGGCTGCGCCAAGCGCGATCGCGCTGTATCGCATCACGAGCTTGGTCTTAGGACTGATGCTCAGCATCTTCGGAGTCTGCTGTACGAGAACCCAGCCGATGCTGCTCAGGGCCTGAGTAAAGGAGCCGCTGGCAAGAGCATAGTCGCCGGCCTTGAGATAACCGATGCCAACCAGGATGTTGCGCGCCGCGCTTGCCAGGCTCGTAAAGTCCGCCAAGGTATTCCATTTCCTGCGTTTGGTCTCGAGCTCGGCCAGCTTTTCCTCCTGCTCGGGCGTGCGCGGATAGGGGTGAGCGGCCTTGTAGTCGGTGATCTCACGCAGAGCCTTTAGATATTTCCACTGGACCCAAACGGCAGGCGCCACGCCCACCGGATCAGCCGAGTAGGCCGCCCAGTCGGCCCACGAGCCGTCCTTGGGCATCCCCTTGCTTCCCCAGGCCAGCAATACGTTGAAGGCGCCGCCGAACGAGCCGAGCTTGAAGAAGTAACCGAGCCAGGTGTCCGGAGACATCGAGCTTCCGGTCAGTTTCTCCGTCGCCTTGTGGTCAACCTTGTTCGGATCGCCTTTATCCGCAAAGCGTTCGTTGAGCAGTTTATGGAGTTTCTTGTAAGCCTTCTTCGCCTCGGCGGTCCGTAGCAGGTCCGATAGCATTTCCTGCTGCCGCAACATTTCCTGATTGCCGGTCTTTTCGAGCTTGGCAGCGAGGCTGCGGATGATCGTCTCGGGACGTTGGCCGTAGTACTCGCTGTTCCTGTCCGCGGCCATCGCAGCTAGCGTCTCGGCGACGCCATCGGCCTTTGCCAGATCGCGAAGAGTCTTTACGTTCGACAACTCATCGAGCGTGGGCAGCTTGCGGATCTTTATCGGTGGCAGCTTTCCTCGCTGTGCAGGATCGAGTTTGGCAAGCGCTTCCTGATATTTCTTGCCTGCATCGGCAACCTGCGCAACGAGTTTGCGCAGATCGGCAGCTTCTCGCTTGTTGAGTGGCAGGGCACCGCGTCGACCGGAGCGGTCGAGAATTTTCTCCAGGAGAGCAAGCGCATCATCCTTCCGCCCTTGTGCCGCGCGTTCGAACACATCGATCATTGCGTGGTTGTGTTTGTACCAGGCATATTTCGACAATGCCGACCGATAATAGGCGGCAGTCGAGGCCTCCGGCCCGCTCATGGAATTGAACGGGCCTTGTGCGCCGGTAACGTGACCGAAGGTGGCAGCGGACACCCGCGTCAAGACGATGTACATCGCCACCCGCGCAACATTCAGGAGCGGCGGCGCACGACGGTGGGTAGGCTCCCCGCTCTCGATCGCTGTCTTCTGCGCCTCGTCGAGCTTCGAAAGCTGTGCCGGGCCAAGGTCGTAGTCGAGGTTCTCCGCGATGGCCCACAGCTGCTCAACGTCCATGGCCGCCAACTGGTCCGGCGTGAGCTTTGCAACCTGTTCGGGCATCAAATGACGGACGTGCTCGACAGAAAGCCCGGCGACCGCCTCCGTGGGTATGGATGGCACCATTCTCGGCGGTATCTTGGCCAGCACCCGGGGCTTGAGCGCGTTGAGGTGGTCGGCCGTAACGCAGCGCCAGTGCTTCTTCCGCAGCGCGAGCAGCTGATCGAGCGTCAGCTCGGCGAATTGCTCCGGCGTCAGCCCAAGGAACTGCTCTTTCGTGAGCAATGCGAGGAGATGAGGCGGGATGGCGCGCAGTTCGGGGCCGGTCAGCTTTCCGATCTCACTCGACGTCAAGCCCCTAACCTCCGATTCGGTCGGCGCGCGCGGCTGCCCTACGTAACCAGGCTCCGCGTGGCTGCGTGAGGGCAAGCTCACCTCGACCTTGCCGGTGGTGGGATCGAAGACGGCCGTCGGCTGTTGCGATTGCCGTTCACCTTCAGGCCAATGGGGCTCGCCAGTATCGGCGGATTCTTTGTCACGGCTCTTGGCGCCAATCGTCTCGTCCACGCTGGGCGTGGGCTCGTCGCTTGCTCGCCGTGGCGTTTCCTCAGGCGATGCTTCCTGGCTCGCGCTCTCCGCGGGAGCATCGACGCGCAGCGCGTCCACGCCTTCGGGAGACCGTTCCTGCGTCTGTTGCGAAGAAGCGTCCTCTTGCAGCGCCGACGGCTCTTCCTCTTTCGGTCCGTCCGCGATCCTGGGCACAGCGCCCGGCTCACCGACCACCGGCCCGACGTTATGAGCCGCGCCGGCATAAGGCGGTTTCCTCGCTAGCCGATCCGGCCCCTCTAGTAACGATTGAGGTGCGGAATCAGTCTCCGTGCCTTCCGGATATTGCTCCGTCGCCCCATCAAGATTCCTAACCGGCTCGCGCCGCGGCATCGCACCCTTCGAGGGATCAAGATTCTTCTGCTGCACCAGAACCTGAAAAGCGCTGCCGAAGATCGTCATGCCCTTCGCCCGCGACTTTTCGGTCGGTTCCGCATCCTTAATGAGATCGAGAAAACCGTTGTCCTTCAAAAAGGTATTTTGGTCCGACAAAGCCTTCTGGCGCGGCAATGTGCTCGGCTCCAGGCCGACCTCACGACCTGTTGCCATCAGATGCTCAAAATCGACCCAGGATGTGATGTCGATGGCTCCAGGGGCCGCATAAGCAACATCGACGGGGAGTTTTTGCCGGAAGAACGAATAGGGCTCGCGCAGCGCCGCGTTGTTGGCGCCGTAGTCTATCGCGATCACGCCCCCCCTCTGCAAGGCATTTCCCATTTTCCGAATCCAATCGGCCGCCGCGAGGTTGACGGTTATGCGCTGCCCGTCCGGCAAGGAAGACCAACCGGGCACCAGTTGGTCGACAACGCCCAAGTTCTGCTCCAAATCCGGACTGAGGTCACCTTCCACCTCGACGATCTGTCCGTTTTCATCGACGGAAACGTAGATCTCCTTGAGTGTTCCTCCGCGAACGACCGCCTGATGGACCGGAAAAGCATCCGGCACCTCGTTCGACAGGAAGACCCCTTGGACATCCCGCAGAGGCATCTCGTAGGCGCTCCCATGCACCCATTGAACCTCGTGGTCTCCCAGCGTCTGCTTCTGGCGTTCGATCAGCGCCTTACCGCGTTCAAGAATGACGTAGTTGACGGCCGCATAGACGTCCGGGTGAGCCTCGCGCAACCAATCCAGAACGGTCTTCGCAAGCGTGCCGTTGCCAGCCCCCGTCTCGACGATATCGAACCGCGCGGGGCTCCCCATCGAACGATAGATGTCGGAGATGGCGTTTGCGACCGTATGGCCGAAATACTTGCTTCCCTCCGGCGACGTACCGAAGTCGGCCATGCCGTTGTCCGCCGCATCGGCGCTGATCGTCACGTCGCCGGAGTTGTAGTAGCCGCCATAGCCATCGATCCCGTAGAGAGCGTAATCCATGAAATCCCGGAACGTGATCTGACCGCCTTCGGCCTCGATCCGATCCTTGACGCGCGCGGCGAATTCGGGATCGACACGCGCCGCCACCTCGTCGGGCACCATTGGACCGGCGTGGACGCGACGGGTCTCCGGCGCTCCCTGAGCGGCATCGGCTGTGCCGGGTTGCGGATCAAGCGGCCGTTGCGCGGGCGGCGAAGAAAAGTCTCTTGCCGGCAAGCCCGTCGACCCTTGTCCAGCCACGGGCACGACATAGGGCGTGCCGTTCTCCCACACCACCTGGTGTGTCGCGCCCGCGTCGGCCTGCGACCCCGCCGATGATGCCGGTCCTCTTTCTGGTGTTACGCGCACATCGCCGGCACGCTGCGGGGGGCGCCCGACGATGCGTGCCTGGAGTATCTCTCCCGATCCGTCATCAAACTCGAAAAAGATCTGGCCGGCGTCTTCCTTGCCCGCATCCGGTCCCCTGAGCGCACGATGTCCGGGCCGGCGGTCGTCGTCGCCGGACGCGAGGGCGTCGTTCCGTTCCGAGGCGTCGGATGCGGGGGGGGACCCCTCCTCCTCCCGAGCGTACGCATCCGGGTTGGAACGGCCGAGCCGGCTTTGGCCCGGGATATCCCAGAGTTCCTGCCGGCGTTCGCCTTCAGGCGAAAGCCGCGGAGGTTGCGGCACGTGATCCGCGCTGAGGCTGGAACGCCTTTCATGCGGCCCCGGCTCCTCGATCGTCGGGCGTTCATGCGAGTCAGGATGAACTCCCTCCTGTCCCGCGACATAGGCCTCTGCTTTAGTTCGTGCAGGATCGGTGATGGATGCCTGGTGTCTCGCCCAATTGTCCTCCGCGACGTCCCGATAAAATCCTTCGAAATCTGTGCCGGCTTCCCCGCTCCTGAGCACTCTGACCATATGTCCGAGTTCACGCAAAGCTTGCTCAGGACCGATATCTCCATCGTGGTACCGCTCCATAACAGCCCTGCTAATCTGCGGCGAGGAAATTTCTAGAAACGAAGGGGGCAGATTCCGCTTCACGTCATTAAATATTATGTGAGATAAAAACAAATTTCTTGAAAATCTAAGTATCTCCTCATCAACATAATCTTTAATATAAGATTCCTTATCTGTGTAGTTATTTACCCTAACGTTGTCGTAATTGTTACCTTCAATTAAACAATTTACGAAATATACAAAAAATTCTTCTATACCAATTTCCGAATCGATAGATAGTCCATCTCTTATGTACTCGAACTTATTTGTAAATCTGCTGCCCTCGTCGGAGTTTTCCATCTCTTTATGCAAAAACGCGGAGGCAACTCTCCTCGTCAGCTCATCAGAAGCACTGGAAAAGTACGCAAGCTCATTGAGCAATGCCTCCCCTAAAGGCGACCTTGAAATCAGGGCGAAAATAATATGTGCTGTGAACTCTTGATTTTCGATGGAAATCGTTTCATAATTATTGTTGCCTACATTATTATTTAATATAATTATATCAAATTTATTCCTGCTTAAGGGATGATAAACTGGTATAATTATACCTCCCATGTAATTTTCTCTTACTTTTTCTCCGATTTGCTCCGCAACAATCCCTTCTATTACGGTGGCCCTCAGCTCCTCGGCATTCTTAAAGCTCCCATCCGAGAGTTTCGCATTGAGGAGACTTATTGACGCATCTCTATTTTTTATTGATAAGTTTGAATGAGCGATCTCGTGAATTAGTATAATTGATGGACTTATTATCTCATCATCGATCATAATTCCAGCCAAAGGATTCCAAACTATGAAATCGTTGTCCACGCTTGAAATATTACCCGATATGTATATTCTAACTATACCGTTGCTCTCCGACTCCCGGATTATCTCTCGAGCATACGAAGAGTTGTTTTCCAGATATGTGATTGCCTGATGAAACCAGTTGATCTCGACGGGGTTTCCACGCACCCGGAAGTTGCCGACCTTGTACTCGGCACGACCATCATGGGGAGAGAATTCGGATATCCTTTCCACTGACCTGGAAGACAGTTCGATCAGCAGGCTCGCCACTTCCTCGCCCTCTGGTACCGACCCCTGCAGGGCATGAAGTGTCTGCACCGACCCGGTATCGCGCTGCCCGGGGTATGCGTCGTACATGACGGGCTCCGCCGCCTTTTCCACCCCATCGTATACCGGTTGCTGTCTCGGATTGCCTTCTGGCTCGCGCGTTTTTTCTTTTTGCGGGTTTTGGTTGCTTTCGGAGAAGTTGATGAGTGTGGGGTCGTTTGCGCTGATCCATAGAATGTTGAGGAAGTGGACGAGTTCGTCGGGAGAGACGGTGCCGGGCTCGATCCGTGCGGCGAGCAGCTGGACGAGTTCGGCGACGTCCGGATCAAGGGCATTGAGGTCGGATATGGGATCGTCCGGGCTGCGGTGACCGCCGATGATGCCTGCGTTGAGAAGGGCTAGCATGTTGAAGATCTGGTGGTGGCGCGGCAACGCGCCGATGCTGAACGACGGGAATGTCAGCGTATGTAGGCTGAGTATGTCGCCGCCGATGAAGTCGTGCATCAGACCGCGGATGCTGAGACCGGTGCCGATGGTTCCCATGCTGAGGCCGACGATGGAGTCGGCGATTTCGACGAGGGACATGTCGCCGCCGCGCTCGATCAGTTCGGCCAGCGACTGGCCCAACAGGGGAAGCCCGACCAGCAAGCCGCCGGCATCCAGGCCAAGGATCGTCCGGTTCAAGGCCCGGGACCCGCTGCCGCGCATGGTCTTCATAGCTTCCCTGACGGCCGCCTCCGAAGGCAGCGCGCCGCCGAAGCTCATCAGGCCCCGGCCGCTCGCGCTGGCCATGTCGAAGCCGCCGGCCAGCGCATGGCCCCATGACATGCCGGTGCGCCGCAATCCGACGCCGCGCCCGACGCTTGCCGCCATTGGCAGGCTGATGGTGAGCCCGCCGGCCAGGGCCCAGAACGATTGCTCGTCAAGGTTCCCGCCCTGGACAAGCCAATGGTCGACAAACTCCTCCTTGATCTGCTTGCCGCCGAGATAGAGGCCTGTACCCATGGCGATCGGTTGCGCCAGAGGCCTGGCTAACGGAAAGAGCAGGGCCACGCCCTCGGCAGCAGCGCCAACAATGCCGATGGTGGCGTCGGCGATGCGCTCGCCCGTCGACACCTTGCGGGCGGCAATCATCTCCACGTCGCCGGGGCTGAACACGCCATCATCGCCGAGAGCCATGTCACCGCCCCTGGGGACGATCAGATGCCCTTGCTCGCTGTACAATCGGTTGTTGTGCTGGAAGCCGTCGAACTTGTCTTTGTCCGCCTCGTGCTCATGGTACTTGCCCGATGCATCGACGTAACCGACCTCCCGTCCGTCCTTCTTCACGGCAAACAGCGCCGATCCGCTCGCCATCCCCCCGTCGAGAGCAAATATGGGCACCACCCTGACTTCGGGCACGCCGTTGCTTCGATCCCGGATCTCCCCGACAACATCCTGTACGATCTCGCTGTGCCGATCGACGTTCAGCGCCTCCGCCGCGAGGCTCTCCAGCGCGTCGCCCTCGTAGAGGCGGAACTTGCCGTCCACGCCCGCCTCGTGCAGCCGCTCCAGGTTCCCTCGGTAGCGGGCCAGCGCCTTGTCGCGCTGCTCCTGGAAGTAGATGTATTCCGAACGGGATGCGTGGTCGACTGAACCACCGCCGCCAAAAAGCCGGAACCTGGCGGCGGATTGCCGATACAATCCTTGTTCGGCAACCATACTGCTGCGGCTTTCCCTTCCCCATTTCTCGTATTGCTTGCTCTCGTCCTCGGCCGCCTTGCGGTCAAGCTCCGCGGCCGCCACGTACGGATGAACCCAGCGCGGCCTGCCGTCAATCTCGATGCGGACGACCTTGTCGCTGGCGCCGAGCGCCTGGATGCCGTCCCGCTCATACAGTTCAGCGATCTCAGGGGAGACCCCGAGCGTGTATCCCTGGATCTTGATCTCGACGGTCTGCTCCCCGGGCTCCGGTACGCCCTCGCGCATCTCCATCGCGCCGCCCTGGTATAGCTTGAGCGCATCGTTGCGAGCCGTCATCAGTTCTACGCTTCGGGACTTGGCATTCTCGCGAAGGGCGTCCACCTGGTGGATCTGAAGACCCAGTATCCGCGCCTTCGCTCCGCTGAGCCCGGATTGAGAACCGTCAGCTTCCGCCTTGATGTCGCGGGTCACTGGCCGCGCGCTGTCTATCAGCGCTTGCCATTCCCGATTGGCGGGTCGGTCCCGGTATTCGGCGCGTACGGTCGCACCGCCCTCGCTCATAGGGAAGGTCAGCGTCCGGGCCAGGACCTTGGTGCCGCCCTTGCCCCGTTCCCTGTCGTAGAAGACGGAGTTCTCGTATTCGATGTGCAGACTGATCTGTCCGTCGTCGCTGTATTTGAGCTCGGCCTCCACCATCCGGCCGGTCCCCTTTCCTTCGCCGCGTAAGACCATCCCCTTATATCCCGCTCCATCGCCCCCAACGGTAAAGCCGTTCGGATCCTGAAGACGCGGATCGTTCCCAAAATACTCCTCCAAAATCCTTTGCTTGAGCGGTTCCGCACGCCAGTTCAGAACGGCCGCGCCATGCTGCCGCTCGGCATAGTCGTGGTAAGCTCCCGCCAGATTCGTCTCGCCGATGCCGATCTCCCGCAGCTCGACCATATCCTCATGCGCCTTCACCGCCGCCTTATGCTCGGCGCTGCCGGGCTTGTCCCGTTCGAGCCTCCGCCGATCCTCATCGGCAAGGTCGACCCAATAGTCGGCGTTAAGCTTGTCACCCTTGCTGATGTACATTGCGGCGGCGGTGAACGACTTGGCATTCCTGGTATGGGCCAGCCGAGCGGATGCATTCGGATCCGCGAAGTATTCGGCCGAGATACCCTGATCCACAGGGCGCTTCGCATCGGGCGCCTCGAGCCCGGGCAGTTGCGCCCGTGCGGCGATCGCATCCAGCAACTCCCCCCGGCCCTGCTCATATGCGCTGCGTGCCTGCCGCGCAGTATCGAGACGCCTATCGGCAGAGGCAAGCCGTTTCTGCGCCTCCGCAAGCGTGCCGCCAGACGCGCGAGCGGGCAATCGCTTGTCGTAGAACGCCAACACATTCTGGACCTTGCGCGTGGCTTCTCGCGCCGCCGAGCCGAACGCCGGATCCAACAGGTAGACGTCGAGCTGCGCATCATAGCGTCCCGCTTTCGCCTCGGCCTCGTTGTACTGGGTGACAGCGAGGTTTTCCGCGGTGATCGCATCGGCAACCTTGGGGTCGAACCATTTCCAGCCGCCGCCGACCAGCATGGGCGTCCAGTTGACCTTCGACGGCGGCTTATCGGATGGCGGTTTGCCGAATGGGCCGATCACGGCGCCGCTTGTATCGAGCGCGTCCTGGGCCGGACGTCCGGCCTCGTAGTCCGCTATCGCCCTGTCCTTGGCGGCGGCGCGTATCATCACCGCCTGGGACAGGGCCGGAAGCGCATCGCCATTGAGCAGGCTTCCAACCGCTGCCGTGATGATCTCGCCTTCCTTGGCTTTCTGCAGGTCGGTGCTGTCAGGGTCGGCGCCAAGCAGGAGCATGGCGAGCCCTTCCTGCGCGCTACCGGGCATGATCGGGATGGCGCTTCCCCCGTTCTCGTCGCCCAGCGTCAGCCTGCCGTCGGGATGGCGCGTCAGTGTGTGACCGTTGGCCGTCACCTTGTGCGTCGTCTCGCCACCACCACCGTCGATTCGGACGCTATCCGTCTCCGCATAGACCAGATCCGGGTCTCTCTGCGGATTGGCGAAGAGGTGCGGATTGTCGGCCTTGAAGGCATCCCAGGAGATGCCGCGCGGCTTCGCCTCCGCTTCCCATATGCCCGACAGATGCTCGCCCGGTCGGACGTCCCGCCAATAGCCCTTGTCGTCCAGCCGCCGGACGGTTTCCGTACGCCCGCCCTTGCCGTCCTCCACGATCCTCCGCTCGGTTCCCGCCTTTGGATCGACGATGGTGGTCGTGCTCCTGCCCGTCCGGAGATCGGTTTCGGTATCACTCGTGCGGCCATTGCCGTCCTTCCGGGAAGTGGTCCGCCTGCTTCCATCCTCCACAATCGTGGTGCGGCTGTCGTGCTGATGGTCGTGAGAGACGGTGGTGACCTTACCGCTCCGCCGGTCTGTCAGAGTGGTGGAGGCCACATCGCCATTGTCTCCGGTCGGCGCGGTTGCCGTCACCGTCACGTTCTTCTCGGATTCCAGAAGGGCCTTCAGCGCGGATTGATCAAGCCCCATGCTGCTGGAGACGTGCTCCAGCGTCTCGCCGTTCTCCAGCCGTTTCAAGGCGACGTCGCTCTGCCGCGGGCCCATCACCTTCGGCTGAACGGGCTGCGGCCGCCGGTCTTCCGCGGCGCGGTCGAGAGGCCGATCGGTGCCAAGCTCCAGGGGCGACTTGTGAAACAGCGCGACAGGAGACGAGCTCAATTGCAGGAGCCGGGGGGACAGAACGCGCGAAGACACCCCCGCCGGAGCACCGCCCCTCGAATGTCCGGCCGACGCCTGCCGCGCGACAGACCTGGCCATGTCGGAGAACGTCGTGGTGAATTTGGCGAACGGGTTCACCCCGGCGACAAGATCAAGCGGAGACTTCTGATGGGTCTTGTTCACCGACATCGGCGTCTCCGGATAAAGGGCCCACACGCCCAGGGAAGAAACCCCGAACGCTCCACGGCCAAACTCATTCTAAGATTGGACAAACGCACCGCGAGAACCCGGCTGCGACCGATCGCATGCATAGCGGATGCGGAATGCCGTCGCCGGACCCCAGCCCGCGGGCAACGCGTCAGGCCACATGATTGCAACTCGCCTCATGGATGGCATCGCTTCACATTCATCGAGCAGTCCGGTCATGAAATCCTCGCGTAGGCCCTCATCGAGCCACGTTCGCGCTCAAGTTAGATCGCCCCCGCAAGTGAGCAAAATCCATATGGAATGGCGAAAAGCTCGATGTCCGGAACGCCGGTCGCCCTGCTCGACCTGGCGGGAACTCCGGAAGAACGTTTCCCGAGGCATGGATGCGTAGATATCACATGTTGATTGTGATCAGTGGCTTCACCCGCCCTGCCCGACGCGTCCGACAGGCAGCGCTGCGCGCCATAGCGACCCTGAGGCATTACAAGCAACTCAACTGTTTAGATACGAAGCATCGCGATAGGGGCATACTCCTATTGTTCAGCCGGCGCGGGCGGCTTTCTTCGATATCACAAACAAGTCACAATTTTATCTTGCATATACTCACAAAATAATCCTATGTTCCGTCACGCGCTCCTCGCGCGGCTCAAACCATCCTCAACCCAATCCTTGCCGCGATCTGGCGCGGTTCATCGGACTGCCAAATTGCGACAAGCAGCGGCCTCCCCACGAAGCACGATCCTGCCGGGGACGGTTCGCCCGGCGATCGCCCCACTCGACATCACCATGCGAGCCTAGGAGATGAAAACGATGGACCACGCCTACCTGCCCGAACCCTGGCGCATAAAGGCGGTTGAGCCGATGAGCAGGCCGGCGCCCGCAACGCTGCATGCGTCGCTGCGCAAGGCCGGGTTCAACACCTGCCTGTTGCATTCGCGGGACGTGTACATCGATCTCTTCACCGATTCCGGCACGAATGCGATGTCCGCCGCACAATGGGCGGCCATGATGGTCGGGGACGAAGCCTATGCCGGCGCCACCAGCTTCTACCGCTTCCACGATACGATCAGAGGGTACTACGGCTATGAGCACATCATACCCGTGCATCAGGGACGCGCGGCCGAGAACATCATATCTCAATGCCTCGTCTGGCCTGGAAGCAATCTGCCGGGAAACATGTACTTCCCCTCGACGCGCATTCATCAGGAACTGAACGGCGGAACGTTCCACGATGCGATCATCGATGAAGGGCACGACCCCTCCTCGGCCCATCCCTTCAAGGGGAATTTCGACATCGGCAAGCTGAGAGATCTCATCAAGCGCCTCGGAGCGGCGACGATCCCGTATGTTTGCGTGGGTGCGACGGTGAACATGGCCGGCGGGCAGCCCATCAGCATGGCGAACCTGGCGGCGGTGCGCGAACTGGCCAATGAGCACGGCATCATGGTCGTCCTCGACGCGGCGCGGGCGATCGAGAATGCGTGGTTCATCAAGACGCGGGAGGAAGAATGGCGCGACCGGAGCATCGCCGAAATCCTGCTGGCGATGTGCGACCTGACGGACGCCGCGACCATGTCGGCAAAGAAAGACAGCTTCGCGAACATCGGCGGCTGGCTTGGTGTCCGGTCCGCCGAGCTCGCAGAGCAGGCGCGCTCCAAGGTGCTGCTCTATGAGGGTCTGCATACCTACGGCGGCATGGCCGGCCGCGATATGGAGGCGATCGCGCAGGGGATCGAGGAATCCGTTCAGGAAGACAGCATCCGCGCGCGCGTCGAGCAGGTCGCCTATCTGGGAAATCGGTTGATTGCCGCGGATGTTCCGGTCGTCATGCCGATCGGCGGGCACGCGGTGTATCTGGATGCGGCGGCCACGCTGAGCCATGTTCCCAGGGAAGAGTTTCCGGCACAAACGCTGGCGGCCGCCATTTATGAGCGGTCGGGCGTCCGCGGCGTGGAGCGGGGCGCCATCTCCGCCGGCCGCCACCCCGAAACGGGCGCCAATCGCATGCCGAAACTGGAACTGGTCCGGTTCGCCATTCCCCGCCGCGTCTATACGCGCAGCCACATGGATTTCGTCGCGGATTCCATCATCGATGTGCATCGGTCGCGGCACCGCATCCTCCGTGGCCTGCGCTTCGTTCACGAGCCGAAGCATCTTCGCTTCTTCCAGGCCCGCTTCGAGCCGATGCAGGGAAGCGAACTGTTCGCCGATGAGTGACGGTGGCGAACGCCCGCAGGCGGGCCGGCGCGCTATCGTTGCCTGCCCCTCCGGCGCAAGGCCTGTTGGCGGCGGGTCTGCCTGACCGGGGGTAGCCATGTGCCCGGCCTGTGCGGGCAGCGTGACACCACTGCTCGTTCCAAGCCCAAGGGCCAAACCGTTGCCCGGATCAACGCGGCTCGGCCGCGCCTCTCATGCAGGCACGCGCTCGCATGCGATGGGCACCGCATTCTGCTCGTGCCTTAGATCGACCAGGGTGATCCTGGTATCCGGCTTCAACTTCTCGGCAACCATTGCGGCCAGGACGTCGGCCACGGCGATCGCTGCTATGCCGGCGCACCGAGCGCCGTGGAAGGGTTCTGCGACCGTGATGCTGGCATTGGCCAGGCGCGCGAGCGGGGATGCCCTCTCGCCGACGATCGCCACCGTGGTGGCGCCGGCAGCGGCAGCCCTGCGCAGCATTCCGGCGGTCTCCGGACAATCGGGCGCCAGCCCGACCGCGAAGACGATATCCCCCGTCTTGGCCCGCTGCATGGACATGCCGTCCCTGTCTGTTTCGGGCGGCATCGCCGCGCGCATGCGCGACCCCAGCGAGAACGCGAAATGGTGCGCTGCCGCGTGATCGGCGTCGAGCCCTACGCATATGATGCCGCGCGCGGCAGCCATGTTCCGGGCGACCGCTTTCAGCTGGGCAACCCTGCCCTCATCGGCCAGTTGCATGATCTGGGCAGCAGCGGCATAAATGGCCTCGCCGCACTCGGCAACCCGTCCCATGGAGACTTGCTTGCCCGCATCGCATCCGTCCGACGCAAACCCGGTGTGACGGATCGAGTCGATATAGAGTTCGCGCAGCTCCTCGAAACGTTCGAAACCGACGAACTGCGCAAGCCGCACCATCGTGCTGTGCGAAACCCCAGCCTTGGCTGCCTGCTCCCGCATCGACAGCAAAGCCACGTCCTTAGGGTGCGCCAGAATGAAACGCGCAGCCGCCTGCAGTTGTTGAGACATCTCGTTGTAAGAGCGCAGCAGCTCTTCGGCCAGTGGATTCCCGTCATTCAGATTCTGATAAACCACGACAGACATCACAGAACACCTCATGTATCGCGCCTACCCCCGGCCGAGGCTGTTGAACTATTGACGAGTCAGATAATCACAGGACATCACAAATCCATTACAAAAGACATCACAATATTGATAAAGCGCTGTAATGTGATTTTATCACAGAAATTCGCGCGGACGATTTATGCAGAGCCTGGCGGGGGAGGACATCCGCCCGGTGCATTGCGTGACAAGGCATTGGTGAGGGAAATCTGGCGGCATGCACGAGGCAGGAACCAGCCAATCAGGCGCCGCCGGCCGGCGGCCGACATCAGGCGGAACCGCTTATCGTCCCGGATCAGAACCTAGAACGTTTTGCAGTCGGGTGGAATCACCCGACGCCCGCATAAACGCGGAGAAACAAGGAGTTAGAACGGTTCAGCGTTTCTGTGAAACGATGAACCGGTCTAGACGCAGGATTAAGAGGCTTTCGCCTCATCGGCGGCGTCCACCTTGGCATCGCCGAAGAAGTATCTGTACCGTCCATCGACGGAGGCGCGCCGGATCTCGTTGCTGCCGGACATGGTGGAGAGGGCAGCGCCCACCTGGTTCAAACTGTAGACATGGCCGTCCTGCCGCAGTTTCTCGACGATCTCCGCAATGCCATGCGGCTCGTTGAAGAAACCTTCGTCGCGCAACGCCTTGATGCGCTGGCGGCACGAGGGACCGGCACGACGCGATGCCTTTCGCGGCTGGCGGGGTTCGGCGGGCACCTTTTCGGGCCGCGACTTTCCCGTCACGGAAGGACGGTCATCGGGATCCGCGTCTCCGGCCGGTCGTTCGCCCTCCGGCTGCCCGTCGTCGGAGCCGATCCGCTCGATGATCGGCAACAGACGATCCAGATATGTGCGCACGAAATCGTCCTCTCCCTCGATCTCGATCGTGAGTGCTTTTGTGTTGATGTGGACTTTCGTGCTGGTCATTGTTTCACGGATTTCGGGGATCACAGGAAACGGCAGCCCGCATGATGCCACGGGCCGGGTCGTTGCGGAACGCCCGTGAAAAGCGACGGACGATCACCGATACAGGCGCTGTCTGCGCGCGCCGGCCAGGCGTTCCGGCTTCTGCATCGTCGACGGAAACTTGACCTCCAAGGTTATCGCCACCGCATCGGCTATTCCGTAGTTTCATCCTGGGCGATCCATAACCTTCACGGAAGCATCGGTTCTTGGGCGGACACCGTGCTTTTAGAACAGGAACCGCAGGTACATGCAATATGTAGCAAAAGCTTGGATCAGTGAATTGCTCCTGAAGGCCCCCTTCATACAGCCTCTGGGTATCGAGATGATCTCCGCCGTGCCGGAACGGATACATATAAGGCTGCCGTTTCGCGAGGAACTCACCGGCGTCGATCAGCATGTCCACAGCGGGGCGATTGCCGCCCTGGTGGAGTTCGCGGGCACCGTTGCCGCAGTGTCGGGCATCGGCGACGAGGACAAGGTTGCCGGCTGCATCACATCGCAGATCAACCTGACCTTCCTGTCGGCCCCCTACGGCACACGGGTTGATGCCGTGGCGACCGTGGCACACCGGACGGAGAAACAGGTGGTCATCGACGTTTCGATCCACGGCGACGACGACCGCGCGCTGGCCAGGGCGACGACGATCTGCAGGATCTTCGAAGCCCCCTATGTCGTCGAAGAGGCGGCATAGGGCGGGCCGCAAGTCCCGCATACGGCACATTCCATTCATACCAGGCCGAAGCGGATCAGGTTTCTGATGACGCTCGGAAACGCGCTCTGTCCTATGAATTCGCCGACGGTCGAGCCGGGATAAAGCATCTCCAGCGCCTCTCGGTCGTCGGTGATTGCCAATCCGCGCCGCTTCGCCTCGGCAAGCTGCGCCCGTGCCGCGGCGCCCTGTCCCTTGGCCACGACGACCGGAACCGATGTCTGGTCCTTGACATAGAGCAGGCCGACAAGGCGATCCTCGGCGAAGAAGACCAGATTGGCATTCTGGATGCCGGTCTTGACGCCTTCCTCGGTTCCGTTGGCATTCTGCTGTCTCTGCCGATTGCGTTCCTGGCGGATATGGGGATCGCCCTCGAGGTCCTTACGCTCGCGCTTATACTCCGTCTTGGTCATCCGCATGTCGCGCAGGAACAGCCAGAGCTGCAGAAACAGGTCGATCACGCCGGTCACGACGAATGTCAGGGCGGCGGCCGCTCCGAGCGGGATGAGAACGGCTTTGATGATCTGCTCGAGGCACGTTTCCCCGCATGCAGGCGCTTCGAAAAGGGACTGGAGCCATGTCAGGAAGATCGCCAAGAAAATGCCGGTAAGGAGAACGATCTTCGTCAGTCCCTTGGCGAACTCGACGACGTTGCGCAGGGAGAATATCCGCATGAACCCCTTTGCGGGATTGATGTGCTCGAACTTGGGTTTGACCGGCTCCACCGAGAAAACAGGCCCGCGGGTGGCGAGAACGCTGAAGACGATGGTGAGGACCACGACGAGTATGGTGACGGGTACGACCGCCGTCGCCACCACCAGAACGACATGTCGCGCCGACCGCGCCGCCATCGCCTCGAACGTGTCGCCCGGCCAGGACGTGACCGTGTCGATGAGCTGATACAGACGCTCCAGGAAGCCCGGCCAGGCGTAGAAGAGGTAAACCAGAGCGGCGACCAGCGTGAAGCCGGAAATCAGGTCGCGGCTATGGGAAACCTGCCCCTTGCGGCGCCCTTCCCTCAGTTTCCTGTCGGATGCCGGGAGTTGCTTTTCCTCGGCTTGCTCGTTCATCCCTGCATCCCCTCATTCCGCCCGCTTCCAGGCGTCGCATGGCCAGGGCGGCAAGCCGGCTCGGCGGCACAACGGCAAGGAAGTCCGCAAGAGGCTCCTTGCCCGGTCGCGACGTCACAATCCCGTATCGATCGACATCGATCCGGCCGCACCCCCGACCGGGATGCTCGTGTCGTCGGGATGAAGGTAACGCCTCGCCGCGCGGGCGACGGGGGCGGCGGCGGCCGGCCCCATGCGCCGCCCTTCGACAAGGTCGCGCTCGCTCTCGACCATGCGCTGGAGATTGTAGGCATTCGCGCAGCCCGGCGGCAGATGGGCGCCCAGGCCGGAAACGATTGTAAGCTCGGTTGCGGCCGGAGAAGGGCCGTCCGCCGGCTCCGCCAGGCATGCGTTGGGAACCAGCATTCCACCCCCGACGCTTTTCGCGGAGGCATTCGAGGGCGGCCCGTAGACATAGCTGTACCCCGAGGCCTGCTCCGGCATGTCGGGTTTGGCGTTAACGCAGCCGGCGGGCAGCGCCAGGACGATGAGAAAAGCGGCCTTCGTGGTGATCGAGCGGTCCAAATACGTGCTCCCCTTGCTACTTGATGATGAGCCCCATGGCCGACGAGTTCTTCGAGTGCCTCCGGGTACCTTTTCCCGCAGGGCGATCGCTGGGAGCGGCGAGAGTGTCGCTGACTGGCTCGACGAGATAGGGCGTGATCAGGATGACCAGCTCGGTCTCCTCCTTCTGGAAGCGCTGCGACTGGAACAGGGCTCCGAGAACCGGAACGTCGCCCAGCACGGGAAACTTCTCCAGATCGCGGGTGAATGTCTGCTGGAACAGACCGGCTATCGCAAAGGTCTGTCCACTGGCCACCTCGACGATCGTGTCGGCCTTGCGCACCACGAAGCTCGGCAGGTTGAAGCCGTTGGCGCCGATGGCGGATCCGCTTGTGGAAATCGAGCTGACTTCGGGCTTCACGTGCAGGCCGATCCGGTTGCGACCGATCAGCGTCGGCGTGAACGTGAGGGAGACGCCGAACGACTTGTACTGAACGGTGACCGTGTCGGACCCTTGCGGGACCGGGATGGGAATCTCGCCACCGGCCAGGAAGCTCGCCGTCTGACCGGTCACGGCCGTCAGGTTCGGCTCCGCCAGGATCTTGACGAGACCGTTGCGCTGAAGCGCTTCGATGAAGACCTCGAAATTGAAACCCGTGGCCTGCCCCAGCACCGCCCCGAGGCCCCCATCCTTGCTGGACGGCACGCCGTTGTTCTGCATGAGGCTGAATTCGAAGCCGCCCGACTTGTATCCCACCGACCAGTCGACCCCGTAGGACTGGAGCTCCTTGCGGGAGACCTCGGCGAAGCGGACGCGGATGTTGACCTGCTGGCCGCCTTGCATGGTGGTCGCATTGATCGGCGGCTGCCCGGGAGAGAAGGATCGCGCGACCTCGTCGACGTCGATGGCTTCATCGACGTTCCGCGCCTGGCCGACCGCCACCATCCGGTCCCCGAATATGGTCAGGTCTATCGACGAAGTGGGCTGCAACCTGTTTCGTGCGTCGCCCGCCGCGCGACCATCGGCCGAAACCCGGAAATGTGCCGTCGCCTCGATTCGCTGGTCGGCGGTGACGGCGATCAGATTGGTCGAGCCCGGTTTCAGGCCGAAGACATAGACGATGTCTGGCGAAACCACCTGGAGATCCGCAATCGTCGTGTCGGCGATCAGAACGGATTCGACCGGCTCGTTGAAACGCACGATGCGCCCCTGGCCGACGGGCAGATCGATGGTCGGTTCGCTTGGCAGAGGCGATGCATCCTGCGCATTTGCGGCCATCGGCATGCCGGCGAGCGCCAGCCAGAGCATCGCGAAAAGCCACGGCAAGATGCGCCTCTTCAGCGGCGGTTCGCCGGCGCTGCGCGGATCGGATTGAGCCTTGCCGCCTGCCACGCCGTATAAAGTCTGCCCGTTCGATCCCACGTAGCCCCCTTCTCGCCTCATGTTACGGTTTCTTGTGTCGCTCGATTTTCCATCGGCGGCAGCGCCCGGGCCTCCCGCCCCTCTCCGCTGCCGGTGTCCTTGACCGCGATCCCGGCGAGCGGCTGCACGCTGAACTCGGGAGCAAGTTCCTGGAATGACAGGACGGGCAGGACGATCCCGTTATGCAGCAAGAGGCTGCGCATATGTCGGCGCAGATCCATGGAGGTGAGCACCACGGGCAGCACGCCGGCGGACGTCTGTGCCAGCGCCTGGCCAATCTGCGTCGAGAGCGATTGCACCCGGTCGTCGAGCAGGTTCACGAAGGCGCCGGCCGAACTGTCCTGCACGGCCGCCCGCAGGACCTCCTCGGCGGACGGCTGCAGAATATAGGCCGCGATGACATTGTTCCGATCCGCGGCGCGGAAACTGATCTGCCGCTTCAACGCGGCACGAACATACTCGGCCAGCAGGACCACATCCTCCTCGCGCCGCCCCCATTCTATAAGCGCCTCGAGGATCGGCCGCAGATTGCCGATCGGCACGTTCTCGGCGACAAGCCTGCGCAGAACCTCCGAGATCTTCTGCAGGGGCAGCGCTTCCTGGACTTCCCTGACCAGATCGCCATAGTCCGCCTCCATTCCGGTCAGGAGTGTGCGCGCTTCCTGGATGCCGATGAAGTTTCCCGCATAGATCCGGAGCGCATGGTCGAGCCATTTGCAGGACATCTCGACCGAGGTCAGTGTCCTGACACCCGCCTCCTGCAACGCCGCCAGATGACGCGGCTCGACCCAGACGGTTTCGCGCTGGCCGATGACGGTCGGGCCCGTCCGGTAGTCGATCCCGAGCAGTTCCAGGTTGCTCGCGCTGCCCTCGACCAGAACGCCGTCATCCGGCACCTCGACATCGAATATCGGCGCGCCGTCGAGGTCGATGCGGATGCGCCAGGGCGCCAGATCGTCATCAACCTGGTAACCGATGCCCGGCACGTCGATGCCGAGATCCTCGAGCAGTTCCGTGCGGATGGTCGACGCCCGCCCGGCGAACTCCGCTTCCGGAACAGCCCGGCCGAGCGCGCTGCCGAAGCGGGCGACGAGCCGGGAAGGCTCCCGGGACACGGCCGTTCCCTTCGCGGCAAGGAGGGCACCACCTGCTTCCGCCTCCGCCTCGGCACTGACGATCCCGTCGTCTGCGGGGTGTTCCTGGTTCGCGGACCGCCGCGAGACATAGGCGCCGAAGCCGAACGCCGCTCCGAGAGCGAGGAAGGCGAACATCGGGAAGCCGGGCACGAGGCTGAGTCCGATCATGATCGCCGCGGCGACCGCAAGGGCGCGCGGATCGCGCAGCAATTGTCCGCTGATCTGCCTGGCAAGGTCGTCCTGCCCTTCCGCGCCGGCGACACGCGTCACGATCGTGCCCGCGCCGACGGCAACGAGCAGGGCGGGGATCTGCGCCACGAGGCCGTCGCCCACGGTCAGCAGCGAATAGGTCGATGCGGCCTCGCCGAGAGACATCCCATGCTGCAGCGTGCCGACCGTGAAGCCGCCGATCAGGTTGACGAGGATGATGATGATCCCCGCGATGACGTCGCCCTTGACGAACTTCATCGCGCCGTCCATCGCGCCGAAAAGCTGGCTCTCGCGCTCCAGCCGGTTGCGCAAGCGGCGCGCTTCCGCCTGGTCGATGTCGCCGTTGCGCAGCTCCGCATCGATGCTCATCTGCTTGCCAGGCAAGGCATCGAGCGTGAAACGCGCGGCCACTTCCGCGACGCGCTCGGCTCCCTTGGCGACGACGACGAACTGGGCGACGGTGATGATCAGGAAAACCACCAGCCCGACCGCGATGCTGCCGCCGACGACGAAGGCGCCGAATGCCGAGATGATCTCGCCGGCATCCGCCTGCGTGAGGATCAGCCTGGTGGTGGAGATGGTGATGGCCAGCCGGAACAGGGTGGACATCAGAATGACGGACGGCAGTGACGAGAATTCCAGGGGATGGGTCACGTAGAACGAGACCAGCAGGATCAGCACGCTGACGGCGATGTTCGCGGTGATCAACGTGTCGATGAGGAAGGTCGGCAGCGGGATGATGACCATCACGACGGCCGTGATCACCAGCATGGCGATGACGAGATCGCTGCGTTTCGACAGTTTGGTCAGCAGTCCGACGAGACGATCCGACATGGTTCAGACGCCGTCCCGGCCGGCGAGGAAATCGCGGAAGGCAAGCTGCGCTTCCGGCGCCCTGCCGGCGGCCAGAAGGGCCCTGCTCTTCAAGAGCGACAGAGACTGATGGTCCGTATCATCCATGGCTTCCAGTCTGGCGATTGTGGCGAGCGCCTTGTCGGCCTCGCCGTCGAGGATCAGCAAATAGGCCAGCGTCCTGAGAACGTCGGCGTTATCGGGAGAAAGCTGAGCGGCTATCAGCAGATAGGTCGCGCCGCGCTTCACCTGCCCATGGCTGCCGTAGAGATGGCCAAGAACATGCAGCAACTGGACCGTATCGCGCTCGCCCGTCAGACGTCGCCCCTCCCCTGCAAGCGGCCAAGCAACTCCCGGTGCCGGTCGATCTCGTCCCGCATCAGGCTCGTGGCGAGGATCTTCAACTGTTCGCCGCCGTCGAGCCGGGGGATGATCTCCGACACGAAATGCTGAAGAATCGGCACGGACCGCCGGAGGATCCCCGGTTCGGAAAGGCGCGGCATGACGAGATCGTTGAGGGCATCGTCTATGGATCTGGCGCCGGCGGCGACCCTGGCGTCAAGCTCCGCGACGTCCGCCTCCTCCGAAGCAGCCGACACGCTGGGCTTCCTGTCCCGTTCCGAGACTTTCTCCGAACCCTTCAGGCGGCGCCGGCCGACCGGCTGAGGACGCACGCTCTCGCCCGGGGGCGCCTCCTGTGTCGGCGGCGTGGCGCGCGCCGTGTTGAGCAACGGCCCGTCGAGACGGCGCGTCACGGATATTTGAGCGCGAAGCCGGCGCCCCCTTTCTCCAGCACCAGTTCTCTGTCCCCGATGCGTTTGATCAGCCAGCCGTCATTGGTGAAGGCGCCCTCGTGGTAGCGGGCGCCGTCTCCGGCGATGATGTAGGGCCGCTCGCCGTGCCAGATCGCCTGCAGGGTCAGGCGCGGCTCGCCCTGGGCACCGCTGCCGACGACCGCGTTCGAGACGAGCACCACGTCGGCGCCGAACGTCTGGTCGAACCAGGCCTGGGCGTTGGACCATAGGGCGCTTTGCGCCGCCGGCACCGTTCCCGCAACGATCAGGCGACCGCCGGTCTCTGCCACGTTCAACGTCTCGAGCCCAAGCTCGGCCAGCCGCACGCGAAGCCGCTCCGCCGCATCTCCGGCCGATCCCTGAGCGGCGGTTTCACGCGAATCTCCTTCGACGCTCGCTGTGGCGATCATCGCGTTTTCGCCGATTCCATCCTTGCCACCGGTCTCGGCGAGAGAAAGGCCGTTCGCCGCGACAAACACGGCGAAAGCCGCCATCAGGAGCATGGCGGCGGGCAATAGTCGCGCCATTCCTCCGGCGCGGCGCGGTGCAACGGCCGGGTTGGCCAGAAGCACCTGCGCGCCGCCGATCGCCGCATCGAAGGGCATTCCACAGCGGCGGCCATTGCCTTCGGGAACGACCCGGCCGTCCGCCAGGACGATATCACCGCCAACGGCCTCCACCTCCACATGGCTGCCCTTGAAGCGCAGGCGCGCATGAACTGCCGCGATGCCGGCATCATGCAGGACGATATCGGCTTCCGTGCTGGACCCGATGGTCAGGACCTGTCGGTCGAGCAAAGCGGAGGCGCCGGTATGCACCCCGCCCGTTACGCGAAAGGTAACTTCCCGCTCTCCTATGGATCGCAACCAATCAAGCACAGGGATCAGCGATGACGTCCTGATAAGAGATTCAATAGAAGCGATCTTCACCTATTCCTCTCACGAAAATTAATTTTTTGATTAACTAGGCACCTGCGCAATATAATCTTTATACGCGCAGATGCTTAGAAAATTGCTACATTCTCTCAGAAGCTTTTTTAGCTTCCTGAATAATTGCCATACGGGTATCGTGTCCAACTCTACTTTTTTGAAGACTTACATTATTCGCGAACGCTTCATCTTGAAGTTTGTTTAAGTCCATCAAGTGCTTTGCCGGATTGGATCCGGAAGCGCTGGTAGATCCTACACCATCACTCATAGTTTTCTCCTTGCTACTTGCTGCAATCGAAGGCACACCCTCAGGATGCTCGAAGCACCACGCTGGCACGTTATGCCTCGCGTCTCACAGACCATAATCCAATTGGATCGGCATCGCCCATCGATCATCTCCGGTAGATCGCAAAGCCGATCCCGCCCCCTCTACCGACACGAACGACAAGCAAACGCCTCCAGGAGCCCGGAAGCATCACCGAGGAAGCGCAGGTCCTGGGCGGCATAGGTGATCAGGAAGGCGGCGTAGAGGGCGAAGACGAGGCTGTATACGAGGGTCTTGGCGACGAGGGACAGCGCGAAGACGTTCAGGTGCGGCGATGCGCGCGCCAGAAAGGCGAAGACGATGTCGGACAGGAGGAGGCTGACGATCAAGGGGAACATCAGCGTCAACGCCATCATCAGGATGCGGGTCAGAAGATCGAGAAAGGCGAGCGCCGTCTCCTCGCTGAAACGCGGCAGCAGATGATCGAGCGGCCATAGCTCATAGCTGCCATAAAGGCTCTCGAGCGTCAGTTCGAGCCCTCCGGCCGCCAGGTAGACCATGATCATGACGACGGCGAGGAAGGTCCCGGTGATGCTCGTTTCGTAACTCATCGACGGATCGATCAGATTGCCCATCATGGAACCGCGCTGGAGATCGACAATATCGCCGGCCGCTTCGGCCGCCCAGAATGGAACGCCCAGAACGAGGGCCAGCACGAGCCCCACCAGCACCTCCTTGAAGAGGTAGAGGAGGATCATCATGGTCGCCATCTCGTTCCGCCCGAGTTCGTCGACGACCATCGGGAATATCGGAACGACGAGGGCGAGCGCCAAACCGGTGCGCAGCAATCCCGACAGACGAATGCGCGTGAAAAGAGGCATGATCGTCATGAGCGCGGCCATGCGGGCGGTCGCGACGCCGGCCGCCAGCACATAGGCCAGCAGATCGGTGAGCGGGGAAACCAGACCATTGGTCGGCAACGAAAAATCCTCAGCGGGTGGCGATCGGGAACTCGTCCAGAGCGGTGGAAGCCTGCCCCGCGACCTGCTGGCCGATCATCGGGCCGAAAACCAGAAGGACGACGAGGATCACCACGAGCTTCACCGTTTGCGGCAGGGACTGATCCTGGATCTGCGTCAGCGCCTGCGCCAGGCCGATGAAGAGCCCGATCGCCAGGGCGGCGATGATGACCGGCGACGAAACGAACAGAATGGTCAGAAGCGCGCCCTGAACCTTGGCGAGTACGAAATCCGTGCCCATCAATCTTCCTTCTGCAACAAGAGGCCCCGCGCGTCAGGCGTAGCTGAGGATCAGGCCGTGCATCAGCCGCGACCAGCCGTCGATGGCGACGAAGAGGAAAAGCTTCAGCGGGATCGAGATCAGCACGGGCGACACCATGATCATGCCGAGTGTCATCAGGATGTTGGCCACGACGATGTCGACGATGAGAAACGGCAGGTAGAGAAGAAAACCAATCTCGAAAGCGCGCGTCAGTTCGGAGGCGACAAATGCCGGCACGAGGATCGCCAGATCGTCGTTGCGCAAGTTCTCGCGCGCGCGCTCGGGCCAGAGGCGATCGGTCGCGTCGAGAAAGAACTGGCGCTCCTCGGGCCGGGTGAATCGCATCAGGTGCTGCTGCAGCGGCTCCCGGATCAGTTCGGCGGCGCGCGCGACATCATCGGCCGACTGGAGGACGATCTGCCGCTCCTCCATGCGCGTCGACACCTCGCTGATCAGAGGCGCGCTGACATAGGCGGTAAGCACCAGGGCGATGCCGTAGAGCACCATGTTGGGCGGCATCTGCTGAATGCCGAGGGCATTGCGGATCAGGAACAGCACCACCGATATCTTCAGGAAACCCGTCATCGTGACCACGGCGAGCGGCAACAGGCCGACAACGCCGATGGCGACGACGAGGCCGAGATAGTTCGGAGCGCCTTCAAGCATGGTCGAGAATGCGGACCAGCCGCACGCCCATCGCTTCGCCGATGCGAACGATCTCGCCGCGGCCGATGCGCTTGCCGTTGGCGATCACGTCGACCCCCGTCCCGGACGCTTCCGCAAGCGGGACGACCGTGCCGGGCGCAAGATCCGCCAACTCTCCAAGCGGCATGGTCTTGCGGCCGAGCTCGAACACCAGCGCGACGGGCACCCCGTCGAAATCCACATCCTCGACATCGCGTCCGGTCGCGGGGGATATCTTGTCTTCCATGATCCATTCCCATCTTGAGCCAATGGCGAGATTAAGCGGCGCGCCCAGGCGAATGCCGGCGTCGGTGCGATCGACCGGGGCGAGAAGATGATCGGCGACGATCAGCAGTCCTGTTGCCGCCTCTCCGGCGGTATCGTCGACGAGGACGACGTCGCCCGGTAGCAGCGCGCGCATCTCGCCGGCGCTGATCCGCGCGGCGCCGAAGCAATGCCGGACCGGCAGGAGCACATGGTTCGGTCGCGGCGGCGACCCGGTTCTGTGCTCAGCCAGCAATCGTCCGAGTGACGCCGCTGCGCTTCCGTCCTCGAAGCGCAGCGCACCCACGAAAAGTTCGCCGACTGCGCGGATCGTGAACGTCAAAGGCTCCACCTCGCCAGGGGGTGGGGCCTCTCCGATCGCCTCGATGGCGATGCGTTCGCCGAGTTTCTCTTCCAGCCAGACGAGTTCCCGGGAGAGATAAGATTCAAGCAGCATGGCCGCGTGCTCAGGCGCCAGGCGCGACAAAAGCACCACCGGATCGGCCCGGATCAGCCATGTCTCGACGAGCTGACGCGGGAGAAGCAGCGCGGCTTTCTTCTTCCCCAGCTTGAACGTCACGAGGCTGCAAGGGTGCGCGTCCGCCAGCGAAAGCCCCCATGCCGGCGTCAGGAAATGCTCGTCTCCGGCGATCGCCGCCCGCACCGACAAACCCCTTCGGTAAAAGACGTTCAGCGCCGCCACGTCAGCAGCGCAAACGGTTTCGAACGCGACCGATTCGCCATCGTCGGCGCGCACCGGCCGGCCCTTCGCCGAGCGCCGCGTCTTCTGCCCTTTCATCGTAACCGATGCTTCAGACGCTCGTCCGGTGTCGCGCGCTAAAGCTCTGGCCATCGCGGTCCCAATCGGTGTGTCTCCTCTTCGGTGGCCTCGGCCAGCACCGCCGCGCGGCGGACCTTTCGAGCGTCTGCCTTGTCCACCAGATGGCCGAGCTTGATCGTTGCCTTGTGGCAATGGTTCAGCTCGCGCTGCGCCGTCGACAGCTCCGACAGGCGAGCGGCCTCGTTCGCTGCCGCTTCGCGCTCCGCTTCCCGTAGCAGCTCAACCTCGCGCCTCGCGCGCCCGGGCCGCCCCTGGATTGTGTACATGTCCGCCAGCGAAGCAGCGGGCTTACTCATCAGCGCCTCCAAGGCGGCTTGTTCCGCTTCGGCGGCGCGATGCAGTTGCGCGGCGACCGCTGCGGCGGCGGCACCCTTTCGCGCCGTCGCTTCTTCGAGCTCCGCCTTTTTCCGGACCACGGTCTCCTCGGCGCGCCTTTGGCGCAATTGCCTCACTTCGCGCAGGCGACCGATGAGCTCATCGTCCCTCATCGACGATCTCCCGCATGCGTTGTCTCGTTTCGTCCAGCGTCTCGGCGCTGCGCGAGGATTGGCGCAGGAAGGCGTTGATGCGGTCGATCTTCGCCACAGCCTCGTCCGCCAGAGGATCGCTGCCCTCCTTGTACTCGCCGATCCGCATCAGCAGCTCGATGTCGGCGTGACGGGCAAGCAGCTCCCGGATGCGGGCGGCGTCGGCGCGATGCCGTTCCGGGACGACCGCATCCATGAGGCGGCTGCGGCTGCGCAGGACATCGACGGCCGGAAAGTGGTTGCGCTGCGCGAGCTCGTTCGACAGGAACACATGGCCGTCGAGGAGGGCCTGAATCTCCTCGGCGACCGGGTCCATCGTGCCGTCGCCCTCCATCAGCACGTTGTAGAGCCCGGTCACGGACCCGGTCCGGCCGGGACCGGAGCGCTCGAGGAGCCGCGGCAGCGCGGCGAACAGGGACGGCGGATAGCCGCGCCGCGTCGGCGGCTCGCCGGACGCCAGCCCGATCTCGCGCTGTGCCCGGGCAAAGCGCGTGACATTGTCCATCGCAAGCAGCACGTGCTGCCCCTTGTCCCGGAAATACTCGGCTATCGTGGTGGCGACATAGGCCGCCTTGACCCGCTCGATCGCGGGTCTGTCGGAGGTCGCGACGACGGTGACGACGCGGGCGCGCTGTTCCGGCCCGATCTGGCGATCGACGAACTCGCGCACCTCTCGGCCACGCTCGCCGACGAGAGCGACCACCACCACGTCGGCGTCGGTTCCCTTGATGATGTCCGAGAGCAACAGCGACTTGCCGACGCCCGGCGCGCCGAAGACGCCGACGCGCTGACCCCTGGCGCAGGTCAGAAGCCCGTCGAGCGCGCGGATGCCAAGCGCGATCGGCTCGGCGATCATCGCTCGCTCGAGCGGCTGCGGCGGGAAGGCGTTCACCGGATAGCGCCCGTCTATCCCCTCCTTCCGCAACGGCGCGCCGTCTAGGGGCTGTCCGAGCGCGTCGATCACCCGGCCCAGAAGGCCGGTGCCCACCGGTATGCGCAGTTCGTGGCCGGTCGGGACGACCTCCGTCAGGCTGGACAGCCCGCTTATGTCGCCCAATGGAACCAGAACCGCCGTGTCGTCCATGAAGCCGACGACCTCTGCCCTGGTGCGCCTGCCGGTCTTCGGATCGGCCAGCTCGCAGATTTCGCCGAGCCTCACCTCTTCGACGGACGCGTGGACGACGACGCCGGTGACCCGGAGGATGCGGCCGCCGCGCCTGCCACCACTCTCCTCGCGCAGGCCATGCCGCAGGTGCGGGAGGATCGTGGCAAGCCGGCTCTCAACACTCTCGTTCGGGTTGCCGCTCACGCGTCGTCCTCCGCTTTTCCGGTGAAGGCTGCCTTGAGCGCGTCGAGTTGCGTGTCAATGCTCGCATCGAGAACGGCGATATCCGTCGCAACGATGCAGGCTCCTTCGGCCAGCGTGCTGTCAAGCTGGAGCTCGACGGTCAATCCCAGCCCGCCGCCCTCCATCATGATGTCCAGCTCGTCGCGCACTTCCTCCGCGACGTCCGGGTGAACGGTCACCCTTATGTACTTGCCGCGGCGGATCTCGGCGACGGCCTGGCGCGCGGCCTTGGCGACAAGCAGGCCGACATCGAAGTCGCCGAGAACCCTGCGCACCACGTCCAGCGCCAGCCCGATCACCTCTTCCTGAAGCGTGCCGAGATAGCGGTCGACCTTGATCGCCGTTTCAACGACGAGGGTCGCCGCTTCCTCCTCGCCTCTGGCCTTTCCGTCGGCATAGCCTCGCGCGCAGTCGTCTGCGTATGCGCTTCGCGCATCCTGCCGCAGGCGCTCGCTCTCTTGCTGCGCCGCATGCAGAAGGGCGAAACCATCCTGCCACGCCTGTGCTTCCGCTGCCGGAAGGATGCGGCCGGCCGGTCGCGTCGGCAAAGCGTCGACCATCGTCGTTTTCTGATCCATCGCCTCACCCCACCGCCCGGCGAATGACGATCGGGCCGGCCTCGGCGAAATCTCCGATCGGGTTCTCGACAGCCATTTCCTCCGGCTCCAGCCGAAGGCGGACGCGGGCGCCGACCGCTTGCGGTACCGCGCGACACCAGGCCGCCAGGCAACGCCAGCCGTCGGCCGTCAGGCGATCTGGAAGTCCGTCCAGATCCTCGATTGGACGCACCGGTCCCGAAAGGTCGCGGTTGGCCATCGCGAATCCGCTCAGGTCGGTGCCGAGCACCGCATTGAGGGCGGCCGCGTCGGCGCTCATGATGATGCCGGCAAAGCTGCCGGCCCACCGTATGGCGCCGGCGCGAAGCACGATGTCCTGCAATTCCTCGCGCGTCGCCAGGGCAACGCGCCTATCCTTCTCGTCGACCTGGCCGGCCGGGAAGGAGCGCGGGATGTCATAGTGGCTCAGAAGCAGAGTTGTGAGCCGCGGCCGAAGGCGCTCCGCCGCAAGCATGTCCGCGCAGGCCGCGATGCCGATCGCGCCGTCGAAACAGGCAGCCAGCCTTCCCGGCCGGGCATAGTCCGCCGGGTCGTCCATGAAGGATCGCCATTCTGCGGAATCCGGTGTTGTCGCGGATTCGGCCGGCATCACAGCTTCTTCACGGGAAGCGACCCGTCGAGCGTGTAGGTGCCGCGCCGGCGGAAGCGCAGATAGGCGAGCCGGCCCCCCAATGCCAGGACGAGCCCGACAAGACCGAAAACGAGCCATGCGGCCGACGTCACGCTGTCGGGATGGAGCCAGAGGCCGAGAAAGCGCCTGAAAGGCGGCGCGGCGGCGGCATCTTCCGATGCCGTCGCGGCGACCGGCACCAGCACGACCGAAACATTGTCATAGGTCAGCCCGGAAATCCCGTTGGCGACCAGCATCTTCACCTGCGGAATGAGATCGGTCATCGCCGCGCTCTCGCGATGGCGGATGAAGACCGAAGCCGAGGAAGGCACCAGCCGCTGGCGAAGCGGATCGTTCTCCGGCAGCACCAGATGAACCCGCGCCGACAGGACGCCGTCGATGTCGGAAATCGTCCGCGACAGCTCCTGGCTGAGACCGTAGATCATTGCCGCCCGTTCCTCGACCGGCGAGGAAACCAGGCCGTCGCGCTTGAACACCTCGCCCAGCGTGGCGAATTCCTGCCGGGGAAGGCCGTTCTCCTCCATGATGGCGACGGCCTCGGCAAAGCTGCCCTTCTGCACCGAAACCGTCATCGTGCCGTCTTTCGCGAGCTGGCGCTGCGCGGGGATGCCCTGCCGCATCAGCACCGCCACGATCTCGTTTGCCTGGCGCTGGTCCAGGCCGGTGTAGAGCTCGACGGAGCAGCCCTGCAGGAGGAGCATACCGAAAAGGAACAGCGCGACGCGGCGACGCCGGACACAGCGGCGCCAAACCGGAAGCCAGGACAACAAAGCTTTCACGTTCACGAATGCACCATGGGATACCGCCGCCGACTACTGCTGCTTGACCAGGCTGTTGACGGACGAGGTCGCGGCTCCGACGCTGTTGACCGCAAGCGATACCTTGAAGGCAGCCCATGTGACGCTCGTGTATTGCTGCAGCAACCTGTCGATCGACGTATCGTTGATGCCGGCCGGCTCGCCCGTCTTGCCGGAGCCGGCCTGCGCGACAGCGTCGGGCTCTGCGGCATCGGCGGCGGCCTCCTGCCCCGCGCCAAGGCCATCGATGGGCACTTGGCCGCTGGTGGCCATCACTCGCTGGAAATCCTCCACCGAGGCGCCGATCGACTGGAAGGCGCTTCCCATGATCCCATGCAGGTCCGTCATCGGCCCCGCGACCTTCTCGGCATCGATGAGATACTCGAAGAGCGCGCGCTCCACGGCCGGTTCGACCCGCTCGGAACTGCCGGGCATTCCCTTGTCGAAAGCTGCGGAAAGCGTCGTCCCGGTTCCAGCCTTCTCCTTGGCGGCGGCGGCGTCCGGTCCACGCCCCTCGCCTTTCCCGGCCTTCGATACGGAGGTTCTTTCCTCCGTGCGCGCAGCGACGCCGCTGCCGGCCTGGGCGACGGTGACGCCCGAAAGCTGTTGCGGAACCGACCCGGCGAGAAGGCTTGCGAGCTGGGCGGACCCGATGGGGGCGATTTCCATGATGACCGGCCTTTCTATTGTGCCTTGTCGTTTGTGAAACTCTGCGCTTCGGCGCTGCGGCCGCGGAACACGCGCACCGAGGTCGCTTTCCGTTCGCCATCCACCGAGCGGTCCTGAGCCGTGTTGACGCCGAGCGTCTTCTGCACGAGGTCGACATAGGATGGGGGTCCAGAGACCGAGACGATGTTGTCGCTGCGCGAGAAGCGGATCGGGAAACGGACATCGGCGACCCCCAGCGCATCCAGGCGCTCGGCGGCGCCGGAGGCGGTGTTGGTACCCAGCCTGAAGACCTCGGTGCGGACTTCCGCCTCGGTCGCGACGTGAAGCACCGAGCCATCGAAATGCCACACCAGGCCGTAGCGCGTGCAAAGGTCATTGAGGAATTCGCGGGCGGTGGCCTGCGGCATGCCGGCACTGACGCGCCCGCGAATCTTGCCGCTGGCGCGAACGGGCACGCCGATGTTACGGCCGAACTCGGCCAGCACGTCATCAACAGCCTGATCGACGACGATGTATTTGTAGGGGCCCTCGGGCCAACGGGGCTCGGCCGCCATCGCGTCCAGGCTCACCGAACAGAGCAAGAGGCCGAGAACCTGGCAGATCAAGCGTGTCATAGACCGTGGATCGTCTTTCCATCATCAGCGAGTTGCGCGTCGGTGAATCCCGGGCCCATCCGTCGGTCACGATGACCCGGAAATCCGGCAACGGGGCCCGAAGGAAGGCTCTCGAACACTAGGCCAGCGCTCCCGAGCCGGAAAATCCATTTGGATCACGCTTGCGCTACCCGGAGCGTGTGATCAATTCAGGGAGAACCACACTCAGAGGACCGCCGGGAACGCCCGTCACTGGCATACGACAAGCAACCGCAATACTTCGAGGCAATGGAAGTGCCGGGCGAACTGGCCCGGCAAGAGGTATCTTCCATAAAGGTTCCAACCGGACGGTCGCTACTCGGCAGTGATCAATCGGCCCGAGCGTGTTTGTCCGCCTTCTGCCGGATCATCCGGGTTGGTCGATATATAACTTTCAAGGCGATCCATGCGGGTGCCCGCCGGGTTCAGGCACTGCTCGGCCGCAATCCGTTCGAGCATGTGTCGGTGTAGATCCGTGAGATCGGGCTTGGGCGCCGGCATCTTTGTCATGCAAGCGCCGCATTGCTTCTGCGCCGGCTTGTGCGCGGTCTGGCTACCGGCTTTCGCCATTGCTTCGAAACCGCGCCCGGTGCCTGTCGAGTGATTGCCCGCGGAACCGGGTTTCGTTCGCTGGGCCGCGACGCCAAACCTTGCTCCATCCAATTGTACGAGTGCCAAAGGTCATCTCCTCACTGCCAACGCATCGTTCTTCTCGACCATCGCGAAGGCCCCAGGGCACGCTCTCACCGAGAGCCAAGGCCCCACAATAACCATTGAGATAATACGGTGCCCGGCGATCATCACAATTATTATGAGACTTTAACGGAATGTCACATAGGCCAGTCGATACCATCATGAGAAGTGAAGGAATTTTGTGATATGCCGTTCGAACCCATCGGCGAGATGCCCATCTGGATGCCCAATGCCGACAACCATACCGCTCCTGTCGCTCGCACTAGAATTCGCCCTCAAGGTGCGTGGCGACGTTCGCGCTGCTACGCCCGGCAAGTCCCTGTTGGCGCAGATCCTCCTCGCGACCGCCTGCCTTCTCGCTGCATCTGCGGCCGTCGCCGAAAGCCGCTACGATCCCAGAACCTGGAGTTTCGACCCGGCACGGGGCACCGTGATTTCCCCGTCGGAGCTTGAAGCATCCGCCCCGTCCCCGGAGAGGCGGCCGGCGGCTCGCCCACAACTCGTTTCCTTTCAGGATGCGCATCCCGCCGGCTCGATCGTCGTCCGTACGTCCGAGCGGTGGCTCTATCTCGTCCTGGGCGGCGGCAAGGCGCTCAGATATGCGGTGGGGGTGGGGCGCGAAGGGTTCGAGTGGTCCGGGAGCGACCGCATCTCGGCAAAGAAGGAATGGCCGGACTGGAGGCCCCCCGCCGAGATGAGGAGGCGCGAGGCGGCCATGGGACGCCAGCTTCCGGCCCATGTCGCGGGCGGGCCTGACAACCCGCTGGGTGCGCGCGCGCTGTATATCGGCGACACGCTCTATCGCATCCACGGCACCAACCAGCCCTGGACCGTCGGCGAGGCGAATTCCTCCGGCTGTATCCGCATGACGAACGACGATGTAATCGACCTCTACGGAAGGGTTTCCGTCGGCGCGCGGGTGACCGTCCAGGACTGACCGCGGCGCGCCGGCGGCAGCAACAGAACCCCAAAAATTCCCGCGGCGGCTCCTCACGCCCCTCTGGAGCGAAGACGCGCGCGCGGCCGGAAGATCTCGGTCGCGAGCGCCCGCCCCGCGTCGGGAGCCGAAATACGGCGCCCGCGCGTTGATATTGTGACTATCTTGTGATCACATAGTATAGATATCACAAATCTGTAGCCGCCGACCGCTACTCTCCAGCATTCGAAAGAGCCGAGCACCGAATACAGCCAGAACATAGTCACAGGGAGGATCACATGTCCGCTTGCACCGTCGGAGGCAGCCCGGAGAGAACGGGCTGCGGCATGCAGTCAAGCCTTCTGACCGTCCTGTCGCTGTCGGCCGGCCTGACGGCCGCGTGCAGCTACTACAATCAATCCATGCTCGGCAACATTTCCGACGATTTCGGCCTGAGCGCATCCATCGTGGTTCTCGTTCCGGCACTGACGCAGCTCGGAAATGCCCTCGGGGTTCTGCTGATCGCACCGATGGGCGACAGCGTCGATCGCAAGAAGCTCCTGATCCTGACGATATCCTGCCTGGTCCTGGCGCTCACAATGGCGGCCGTCGCGCCCAGCTTTCATTGGCTTGCGGCCGCCAGTTTCCTGATCGGGCTCACCGCCTCGGTCCCGCAACAGCTTGTCCCGCTGTCCGTCCACCTGGCGTCCCCGCAGGCCAGGGGCAGGGTAACGGGCATCATGCTGAGCGGCATTCTGATCGGGCTGCTCTTCTCACGCGCGATCAGCGGTTTCGTCGCCGATCACTGGAACTGGCGGGCGATGTTTCTGCTCGCCGCCATCTCCATCGCTGCCGTCACCGCTCTTCTGGCCCGGCGCCTGCCGCGCACCGCCCCGGCCGGCCAGATCACATATGCGGAGCTGATCGGTTCGCTGCGCTCACTGATAGTCGCCCATCCGTGTCTGCTGCGCATCTCTTGCGCCCAGGCCCTCCTTTTCTCCGCCCTTCTCGGCTTCTGGTCCACATTGCCGCTGACCGTGCAGGACGGACCGGACGGGCTGAGCAGCGCCGGGATCGGCGCCATCGGCCTTGCCGGCATCGGGGGCGTGATCGCGGCATCCTACGCCGGCCGCTGCGCGGACAGATATGGCGCCGGCCGCATCGCCTCGAGCGGGCTTTTCATCGTGTTGTCCTCATTCGTCTTCCTTGCCTATTCCGGCACCGCGGTGTGGTCGATGGTCATCGGCCTGTTTCTAATGGACGCCGGCGTTCAGGCGTCGCATGCCGCCAATCAATCCCGGGTCTGCGCGCTGGACCCCGCCGCCCGAAACCGGCTCAACACCGTATTCATGGCAAGCGTGCTCATCGGCGGGTCCCTCGGCGCGATTCTGGGCGGCATGGTATTCGCCTGGCTCGGCTGGCTGGGCGTGTGCGGGCTCGGCATGGCCGCCATAAGCCTGTCATACCTGCTGCTGCCCGGATCCGTTCCTCTTGCAGGCGAGCGCCAGCTCACGGTTCCGGCAAAAGCCGGAACCGGCGTGTGATCCATCAGCGCTCCTGGCACTTACGCGACAGGTCGGAAATTGACCTTGGAGGTAATCGCCACCGCCGCAGCGCCTACCTATGGTATCGATGGGGCGGGGCTTTCATCATGAACCGTGATGATAATGGAGGTGTTGCGCGTTGATCCCGCAACAAGAATGCAGCCCTTGCGTGCCCGGCACCATTCTCATGAAACGATCGGCAGTGGAGAAACACGCCTTTCCACTCGGACATGGCGAGGGTTCCGGTCGTTTCACGCGGCATCAGCACTGCAGGGTGCCCACCCTGCATGCCGGGGCATTCAGGCACAGAAACTCCGGCCGATCACAGCACTCATCGTAGCTTCCACCACTCTCTGACGGGAGCGTCCACCGGCAAGGCCTGCCCTTCATCCAGTCTCGGCGGATCTCTCAACGGAAAAGCTCAGGGGATGCGCACCGCTCGCCATGAGAGGCGGCCGTCTTGCTCCCTATCGAGATGATGTCAAACAGCCGACCGCCAAGCGCATTGAGCCAGAACATGTTGAATGATACGATGAAATCACAAGTTCAAGACATCAATTTTTCTGACCCGGCTCCAATTTTACATAAGTATAAATGGTAGCAACCGAGTTACGAAATTCAGTTTTCCTTAGGCCTTCAAGGAAACTTTGATGTCGACATGGTTACCCGATCTGGACAATCGAAAAGGCGCGAGATACGTCGCATTGGCGGACGAGATTGGCAAGGCGATCCGCGATGGACGGCTGTCCGCCGGCGCTCGGCTGCCCACCCAACGAGAGCTGGCGCGCACCACCGGGCTGAACCTGACCACCGTCAATCGCGGCTATGCGCTCGCAACTCGCCGGGGACTGCTCAGCTCCGAAGTCGGCCGCGGGACCTTTGTACGCACCGTGGGAATTCCGTCGATGATCCATTGGCCCAGGGGCGCCGACTTCTCGGGCATCGATCTGAGTGCCAATCTGCCGAGCGCATCGGGGACAGTTGACGACATTGCCTGGGCGATATCCTCCTTTGGCGCCGACTCCGCCAGCCGATTGCTGGGATATCAGCCCGCCCACGGGCTTGCCGAGCATCGAGCCGCGGCCGCGGACTGGCTTGGCCAGCTGGGCATGGCAGCACCCCCGGAGCAGGTGTTGACCGTATCCGGAGCGATGCATGGAATGTCGCTCAGCCTCATGGCGATCTGCCAACCCGGGGACCGCGTGCTGGTGGAGGAACTGACCTCGCCGGGGATCATAGCACTGTGCAGCGCATTGGGGCTCAACGTCGCCCAGGTGCCCCTTGATGCCGAGGGCGTGACGCCCCGCGGGCTCGAGCGCGCGCTCGACGCCGGTGCCGCCAAAGCCCTGATCGTCGTTCCCAACCTGCAGAACCCGACCCTTTCGATCATGCCGACCGAGCGACGCCTGGCGATCGCCGAGGTGCTGAAACGGCGCCGGGTCCTGGCGGTCGAGAACGATGTTTATGGGCCTCTCGCCTTCGATCGGCCCGCTCCATTGGCAACCCTCGCACCGGGTTTGGTCTGTTACGTGACCAGTCTCTCCAAGTCTGCCGCTCCCGGCATGCGTATCGGTTGGCTGGTGCCGCCGCCGTCGCTCCTGCGCCGCACGATCGACCGCCTTCAGGCAACCAACGGCTATACATCCCCCGTGCTTATGGAGATCGCCGCTTCATGGATCAGGAGCGGCCGCGCAAACGATATGGTCAGGATGCAACGGGAGAAGGCCAGGCAACGACAAGCCCTGGCGATGCGCGTTCTACAAGGTCTTTCCGTTACGACGCAGCCGACGGCATTGCACATATGGCTCGAATTGCCGGAGCCGTGGCGCGCTGAGGAACTCGTTGCCTACGCCGGAGAACGCGATGTCGCAGTGATGCCCTCCGAAGCTTTCACGACCTCGCGACGCCAGCAGCGCGCCGCCATCCGGATCAGCCTGTGCAACGGTTCCATGGCCGATCTGGAGAACGGGCTGAAGAAGCTCCGCGCCATCCTGGACGGGCATCTCTGATCCACCGCAACCGAGGTTCGAAATGCGCAGCGGACAACACTCCCGATTGCCGCGACAATCCAACGCGAGACGCTTCCGCGACCGGGAGACGACTTGCCTCTACAGGCGCGCGGCAGCGCCATGGCGACACATTGTTCGACAATCAATTGCAGATGAATGGTCGGCAAACTTGGAGATTGCTTGGCCGGCTACGACCGACCATTCTTTCCGCCGAGACGTTCATGTCGCCGCACGGACCAACTGCATTCTTGCGTCGCCGTGGGCCGGTCGACCGGAAACCCAGCTACGCTTCACTGCCCTGATGAGATCGGATCGGGAGTTCGTGACATGTGAACCTGACCGCCAGCCGGTTCGCCGTTTCACCGACCCACGGGAGCCGCATGATCATTGCCATCCCGGGCAACCGGACTCTTGTTTCACTGCATTCCAGAAAGCCGCCGGTGACCCGGCACGAGGTCATGATGAGCTTGCCTGAACTCCTTCGCCATACGCGCAAGTCCAGCGGGCTAAGCCAGCTGGAACTCGCTCTGGAGCTCGGCGTTTCGCAGCGGCATGTCAGCTTTCTCGAATGCGGTAAGGCTCTGCCGAGCAGGGATCTCCTGCTCGCCTGGATGGCCAAGGTGGAGGCATCCCTGTCAATCTGCAACGCCGCCCTTCTGCGTGTGGGCTACAGCCGAACCGGTGCGTTCAGGCAGGGGACGGACGACCCGTCCCGCACCAAGACACCCCTGCGGGATTTGCTGACCGCACATCATCCCTTCCCCGGTCTTGTATTCGATGCCGACTGGATCACCGTCGATATCAATCGCGGGGGTCGATGGTTGTGTTCGGTCCTGCTCCCGGAATTCATGGCGACCATCGAAGCCAACAACAAAGGAGTTGATATGATCGCCGCCCTTGCCCATCCGGGCGGCCTTCTCTCCCGCATGCGGAACCCCGAACTGGCAGGTTATTCACTGTTGCGGCAATTGCAGGTCGAACAATGGGTGCACCCATCGCTCAAGCCCCGTGTGGATGCGCTTGCCGAGGCATTGGCAAACAGATTTGGCCCCTTGCCGCCCGACCAGGCGAGCGACAGGATCGAGCCCCACCTCAATCTGGTGTTCGACACGCCCTACGGAGTTTTGTCCTTCCTGACCGTTCAAAGCGTCCACGGCTTGCCGCAGGATATCACCGTTGCGTCGCTGCGAACGGAGCTCTGGGTTCCGACCGACCAGTTCACTCGCGACGTGATGGCTCAGCAGATCAACAGGCTGGTGCCCCGCTCCGGCCTGATGCCGGTTTCGCGTACGGGAACGTAAGGTGCTTGGCGGAGCCGAAGTACCGAGATGGGGAAACGGGAGCACGGGAAATACGCTGGATTCTTTTTCTGTCGCATGTCGTTGTCCCGAAACGGTTTCCACTTTCGGGCGACATGCTTTAGCCGGACATGGAGCCGAGAGCCTTCGCCTTGGCCTGGACCGAGTTCTTCGTGCGGATCGACTTGGCGCGGGAAAGAAGCGCAGTCACCTCCTCGGTGGAAAGCCCGATCGGCGGCGAAGACTTGACCTTTTCCGACTGGCCGAGCAGGCCGTAAGCCAGCACCGCGTTGCGCTTGTGGTGAAGCTGCGCGTCGGGGGAGTTCAGCACCCCCTCGATGCGCGACACAGCCGTCGCGTCACTGCCTTCGAGGGCGGCTGCGAGAGCCATGTTGGTCTGGATGTCGAGGTCGCCAGGCGCCAAGGCCAGGGCGTGCTTCAATGTGCCCTGCGCGGCACCCGTTTCCCCGGCGAAGATCTGCGCCACCGCCAAACGGTTGTAGGCCTTGCTGGTGTTGACGATGGGTGCGGCCCGACTCAGCGCTCGGATACCCGCCGGCAGATCGCCGGTATCGATCATCGCCGAACCCAGCCCCATCATGGCCGGCCCATTGTCGGGCGCTTCGGACAGTGCCGCGTGATAGGCGGCGATCGCTTCGTCAGCGTAGCCGGCACGCATCAAGGCTTCGCCGGCTTTCACAAAGGTCGAAGGCTTGGCGTCCGGCAAGGCGATCGCCCGCCGGTACAGCACGATCGCCGTTTCCTCCTCGCCGCGCGCCTCGATATCGGTGGCCAGCCTGACCAGCCGGTCGGACTGCGTGACCGCCATATCGACCTCCGCCTTCTTCGCGTAGGCATCGGCCTGCATGGTTTCACAGCCGGGAAACACCAGCAGACTTATGACGGGCAAGAAAATAATGCGCAGCCGCATGGCCTGTCTCTCTGAAACTTAGCCTACCGTGCGATTTATGACAGCCATTCCTGACGAGCACAAGTTTGTGAGAAAACATAATGCACCTTGTTGCCCATCTTTTCTATGGATCATAGCGCCATTTCGGAGATCACAGCCCTAGACGTGATGACTGTGATTCTTCCGAGAAGACACAAGACACACCAGGATGAGCGACGAGAAGAAGCTCTCTGCGACGGCATCGTCATCGCAGTTGTCGCGTCAGCTCATCGAGTGCTCGAGATTGTGCCCTCTGATGAATGCAGTCTGCGGGTGAACTGCGAGCTCGGATCCGAAAGTCAGCATCTGTTGCTTCGGTTTGCACCGCCATACGACCATGTGCAGCGCCTGCAGCACGACATCGGTGGCTTGCCGGCTCTGCATCACCCCCACCACCCGGTGGGGATATAGGTCGGTCACGACAACCAGATTGGCAAAGCTTTCCAGGCTGCGGATGTAGGTGATGTCTGGCACGCAGGCAGAGTCTTGTGCGGCCATGTCTAACTCACGATCCAAAGTGTTATCGACCGCCGGATATGGTTTGCCACCATCTCGGCCCGGCCGGCACCTTCTGCCGCCTGAGCCCGACACCCCGGAAGTTCCGGTTCGGGGCGATCCAAAGTCGGGGTGCACGTCAGCCTTGCAGCAGGGCTCAAGGGTTTTTGCACAATCTGGGGGGAGCAGGTCAAATCCAATTAGAAGCCAGTATGGTCCTCGACAGACCTTCCAATCTCGGCACTGAGCCCGACCATTCGCAGCAACACCGATCCTCCAGCGTGCAATACGAAAGCAATTGCGATGGCGTTGATCGGCGTGATGCCGAAGCCCAGGGACCCGCCGAGGAAGCCGCCGGCGAGGACCGAGGCCACGGCCAGCCAGTTGATGCCTGCATGCTGCGCGCCCGGACCGAACTTATAATCACGCTGCTCCAGAACGCGCTTCACGATCCAGTGGTCGGCGATCACCACGCCGGCGATGGGCGGCACATAGCTGCTCAGGAAGTTGAGATAGGGGACGAAGTAGTTCTCCACCCCCGACAAGGCGATCAGTACGCCGACGACGCCCATGGCGATGCAGAGGACCGATTTGGGCAAGCGAACAACGTTGGCCAGCCCGAGCGCTCCTGAATAGAGATTGTTGTCGTTGGTGGTCCATTGCGCGAAGAGCAGGATCAGGAAAGCGAAGAACCCCATGCCGACCGCCGCCATCGCGGCGGGTAGATTTCCTGCGGCGGTGCCGGCCGATGCGGTGATCGCCGCCCCCGCGAGAACCGCGAGGACGCCGCCGAGGAAATAACCGCCGCACGTCGCAAGCGCCCCAACGGAAGCCGTGCGGGCATAGCGCGTCAGGTCGGGAAAGATGACGGCCCCCAGCGCGGCATTGCCGACGACGATGGAGACCCCCTCGAACAGGCTCATGGTCGCTTCCAGCGGAGTAGCCTGCGTGGCCGCCCCCAGGGACACCCACAGGCCCCACGCTGACAGGGCGACGATCAGGGGCACCGCGAACATGCTCAATGCGGAGAGAGCCCGATAGCCGATGAACGCGGTCAGGATCATCAGCGACCCGCCCCACACGACGGCGGGCTGATAGGAGGCGAGCCAGGCGTCCGGGAACATGGTCGCCAGTGTCTGGGCGAAGAAGGCGATCTGCCATCCGAACCAGCCGATCCCCAACGTGAGCGCGAACACGATGCCGAGCAGCGAAGAGCCGACCCGTCCGAACGCCTCGCGCGCGAGCACGGTCGTCGAAACGCCGTAGCGCGCGCCGAGCCAGCCCATGAAGGCGCCGTAGGCGACGAGAATGCCCATGCCGAGAATGGTCGCGTTGACGACCATGGCGAACGGCATCCCCTGCGCCAGCACGCTGCCGGTCCAGAGCGTCGACATGGCGATCACCCAAGCGCCCGTGGTCACACTGACGTTCAGAAACGGCTTCCGTTCGGCTTCAGGGACCGGTCGAATGGCGTAGTCCTGGGTCAGGAACATCGGCGCCGCACTCTCAGTCGGCGCCGGTCTCCTCATCGACCGGCCCTTTCCATCCGCTTCCTTATCGCTTGCATCTGTCATGGTCACCTCCCGTTTGATTTGAATATGCGGCTTTATTCTTGTCCGTGCGCGGGCCGCCGATCACCGCGCAGTTCAGTCGTCCTTTGCTGTTCGACGGTCAGCGTTCTTTCGTCGATGGCGACGCCGTAGACCTCCTCGGCGGCGGCGATCGAGACGTAGCCGTTGGAGACGTCGGCAAGAACCGATGCCGGGGGCCGCTCGTGCGGCGCGCCCCAGCCGCCGCCGCCGCCGCGCAGGAATTCGATCGTGCTGTCGCGGGCGAGCCGGTGGTTGTAGACCACTTCGGTCACGTCCAGGCGAACGCCTTCGGAGGTCAGGGCCAGCGCATTGGGCGGGCCGTCGTTTCCGCCGCAGAATCCGCGCGTCGGATGGCGGACGCCTGCCAGCATCGCATTGGTGATGTTGCTCGCCAGAAAGCGGATGCGCGTCCCCACGCCGGGCGCGCCGCGCCACAGGCCGGCGCCTTCCGTGTCGGTCACATATTCATGGCGCTCGATGCGCATCGGATACTGCATCTCGTTCATCTCGATGGAGGGCAGGATCACTCCGGTCATGAGCGGCGGATAGAGGCCCCACCCGTCCGTTCCGTAGGCCGCGCCGGCGCCGCCCGTATAGCCGTGGAAGTTGAGGCTGATCCACGGCTTGCCGTCCTCGTAGCGGCCGCTCGTATAGGCGAGCGGCAGCTTGTGGCAGTTCACGCCCACGCGTTGCGGCGCGCATTGCGACAGCGCGAGCAGCGCCACCTCCGCGATCTCCGCGCCGCAGATGCAGGTGCAGTTGCCGACCGGCTTCGGCCATCGGGGATTCACCACCGTGCCCTCGGGCGCCACGACGCGAACCGGATTGATGTAACCCTCGTTGATCGGCACATCCTCGTCGATGCACGAGGCGATAGCGACGAAGACGAAGGACAGGGTGTTGGCGAGCGTCGAGTTGACGAAGCCGTCGACCTGCGGCGCCGAGCCGGTGAAATCGAAGGTGATGTCCGACCCGCGCACGCGCGCCGTGCAGCAGATCCTGATATCGTGCGCGCCCTGGTAGTCGTGGTCGATGAAGGTTTCGGCGTGATAGTCGCCATCCGGCCAGGAACCGATCTCGGCCCGCACACGGCGCTCGGTATAGGCGACATTGTGACCGATCGAGGCGCGGACATCGGCGAGCCCGAAACGCTCGATCACCCGCTCGATGCCGCGCGCCGCGGTCAGGCAGGCACCGCGCATCGCGTCGAGGTCCCCCTTCAGCCAGGTTTCCACCCGGTTGTTGGCGAGGATGAGATCGAACACGTCGGTCCTGCGCTCGCCCTTTTCGTAGAGCTTCAGCGGCGGGACCACGACGCCGTCCTGCCAGATGTCGCGCGCGGCGGGGTTGTATCCGCCGGCGACCGGGCCGCCGCTGTCGGCGAAATGCGCCCGAACGACCGGGAAGAAGACGGGCTTCCTGTCGGCGAACACCGGCATGATCACCACGTGATCGGGAATGTGGGTGCCGCCATGGCCGGGATCGGAGGCCAGGATGATGTCGCCCGGATGCAGGTCGTTCTTGAACACGTCCAGCGCCGCCTGCACCGCAGAACAGATGGCGTAGAGATGCAGCGTGCAACCCGGCGCCTGCGCGATCAGCCGCGCCTTGCCCTCGTGCAGGTCGAAGATCCCCGTGGTGAAATCGTGCGCTTCGTTGAAGATCGGCGAGCGCGCGGTGCGCGTCACGGTGGCGCTCATCTCCTCGGCGGCGGTGTCGAAGGCGCCGGCCACCACGCGGGCGCGGATCATCTCATCGGATTGCATGGGACCCTCCAGTTTCGCGTCGCGCATAGGAAAAACTGACCACCGCGCCAGCCTCGAGATCGAGGACGTTGGAACGGTCGCGGACCAGCGGACGGCGCTGGCGAACGGCCGGCCGGTTGTCGTCGCCCGTGGGCGGCAGGATCGCTTCGAACCCCTCGCGGGCCACCTCGACCTCAGCCAGGATGTTGCCTTCTCCGTCGAACTGACGCGCGAGAAGGCGGAACGCGCCCGCGGTTTCGAGCTCTTCCGCCGACGGCAGCATCCGCAGGCCGTCGAGCGGGTCGCTTCCCGCCAGCCCCTCGGCCGGGCGATAGGCCGGCGAAAGCAGGATCGGTTCGCTCTGCGCCGCGGACCCGACCGCCTCGAACACCACCATCGCCGGCGCCGCCGCGGAGAACACGGCGGCATCGCTTCCGGTCGCCTGCGCCAGGGCGGCCGAGACCAGCGGCGAGACGAGCCGCCAGCCCAGGCTGACCGCCGCCGGATAGGCCGGATTGACGCAGCGATCCGCGCTGCAGACGATCTCCACCGCTTCGAGCAGGCCCTCGTTGACGGCGAGTTCCTCGAGTAGCCCGGAGAAGAGCTGCGTCACCACGGCGGCCCGCGTCGCCGACGGCGTCAGGTTGGCGGAGCCTTCGCTGGTGCGCGAGCTTCCACTGAAATCGATCCTGAGCGTCTGCCCGGCGCGTGCGATCGAGACGGCCACCTCGACGGGCGCGAAGCCGTCCTCGCTCAAAGCCGCCCTGCCGGTTCCGCCGGGAGCCGCCATCCTGTCCAGGCTGTGCGCGGCGCGGATGCGCGCATAGGCGATCCCGTGGTCGGCCGCCCGCACCAGGGCCTCCAGCCCGTGCGTCTCGACGATGGCGTCGATCTTGTCAGCCACGCGGCCCGTGCTCGCGAAGGCGGCGGCGAGATCGGCGCGCAGGCAGTCCGGCGCGCGCGTGTTGCGCAGGATGTAGCGCATCACGTCCTTCTGCGGATTACCGCCGCGGTTGAGCTTGACCGGCGTCACGCGCAGGCTTTCCTGCCAGACCTCATGCGCCCCCGGCTGCATCAGGCCCGACACGTCGCCGGCGAGATCGACCGCCGCGAAGCGCACGGCGGCGAAGAAGGCGATGTCGCCGCCCGCCTGCACCGGCCGCACCACCGTGAGGTGGCCGCCCGAAGTGCCTCCGAAATAGGGGTCGCCGACCAGCAGAATGTCGCCGTCGGCGATGTTGAAGGAGAAGTAGTCGACGAGGCGGCGCACCGTGTCGCGCACGGCGGCCAACTGGCTCGGCTCGCCCTGCTCCTGCGCCAGCAGACGCCCCTCGGCGTCGAGCACCGCGCAGGCATACTGCCCTTCCTGCATCACCAGCGGCGAGCGCGCCATGCGCCGGAACGTCTCCGCGCCTTCGCGGCAGATCGCCACCAGCCGGTTCTGCAGGATCTGCGAGGCGAGCGCGGTCATTGGGCGCCTCCCGCCTGGCCGTTCTCGATGATGCAGTTGCCGTAGGCGTCGATGAGCGCTTCCTGCTGGGGGTAGATGATGATCGTGGTGCCCCAGTTCTCGATGGCGGCAGGACCGGTGATGAAATGTCCCGGCCTGAGCTTGTCGCCGTCATAGACCCTCGTGTCCGCCTGGCCGCCCGCGAACCAGATCGGCCGAACGTTCTTGATGGCCTCGTCGGCGTTCTCGCCGCCGAAGCTGGCGCCGCGCGGGCGCACCGTGTCGCGCACGCCCACCACCTCGACCCGCAGCGTCAGAAGCTCGACCGGGTGAGCGACGTCCTTGTGGGCGAAAAGCTGCTCGTGCTGTTCGTGGAAGGCGCGCACGGTGGCCTCGACGTTCAGGGCCGTGACCCGGCGCGTGCGCGTGCGCAGCGGAACCGTCAATTCATGCACCTCGCCTTCGTAGCGCAGGTCGAGGCTGCGCTTGAGTTCGAAATCCCGCGTGACGTTCTGGCCGGCGAGCCGTTCTCGCGCCACCGCTTCAAGATCGTCGAAACGGGCATTGATATCGGCAAGGTCGAGCGTCGCAAGATTGGCGAAGTAGGTGCGCGATTCGCTGACCTTCAGATTCGCGACCGTATCGCCGAGGGCGCAGAAGACCGGGCCTGCGGCCGGCACGAGGACCGAGGCCATGCCCAACAGCTCCGCCTGCCTGCCGGCGTGGAGCGCGCCCGCGCCGCCCACCGCGACGAGCGCGAAGTCGCGCGGGTCGAGGCCGCGCCGTGTGGTGACCAGATGGCTGGCGTCCGCCATGTTGTTGTTGACGATCTCGGAGATGGCTTGCGCCGCCTCGATCACGCCGATGCCGAGCGGATCTGCGACGTGAAGGCGCACCGCCTCCTTCGCGGCCTCGACGTCCAGCTTCATCTCGCCGCCGAGGAAGAAATCCGGGTTGAGATAGCCGAGGATCAGGTTGACGTCGGTGGTCGTCGGACGCGTTCCGCCGCGACCGTAGCAGGCAGGCCCCGGCAGGGAACCCGCGCTTTCCGGCCCGACGCGCAGGGCGCCGCCATCGTCGATCCAGGCGATCGACCCGCCACCCGCGCCGATCGTGTGGATGTCGAGCATGGGAAGGGCGATGCGGTAGCGGGCGAGCCAGCTCTCCGTCGTCATGCCGGGCGTGAGATTGGTGATGATCGAGATGTCGTAGCTGGTGCCGCCCATGTCGACCGTCATCAGGTTCTTGTAGCCCGACAGCTCGCCGATCATGGCCGCCGCCGTGACGCCGCCGGCGGGTCCGGACAGAAGCGTTCCAACCGCGTGGCGCGTCGTCTCCGCCGCCGTCAGCATGCCGCCGTTCGATTGCATGATGAACAGCTCGCCGGCGAAGCCCTTCGAGCGCAGCTTGTCGTCCAGATGCGAGACATAGGATTTGATCGCCGGCCCGACATAGGCGTTCACCACCGTGGTCGACACGCGCTCGTATTCGCGGATCTCCGGCAGCACCTCGTGCGAGAGGCTGATGTAGAGGCCGGGGCTTTCCTCCTCGATGATCTCGCGGGTGCGCCGTTCATGATCGGGGCGAATGAAGCTGAACAGGTAGCAGACCGCGATCGCCTCGACCCCTTCGGCAACGAGGAAGCGGACCGCCTCGCGCACCGCGTCCTCGTTAAGCGGCGTCAGGACCCCGCCATTGCTGTCGACCCGTTCCGGCACGCCGATGCGCAGCCGCCGCGGGCAGATCGGATGGGGCGCCTGAAGACGCGGGTTGAAGGTGCTCTCCTTGTAGGACCGGCGGAATTCCAGTTCGTCGCGAAAGCCCTCCGTGGTGATCAGGCCGACCTTGACGCCGCGATATTCGAGCAGGGCGTTGGTGGCGACGGTGGTGCCGTGGACGATGATCGACACCTCCGGCAGCAGGCTTTCGAGGGTCAGCCCCGCGTGGCCGGCGATCTTGCCGATGCCCGCCAGCACGCCGTCCGACTGATCCTTGGTCGAAGGCGTCTTCGTCGTATGCAGGTCGCCGTCGGGCCCGCTGAGCACGATGTCGGTGAAGGTTCCCCCGACATCGATGCCGAGATTCCATTTCTGGTTCGCAGTCGCCATTTCAGATCGCCAGTTCGAATTCGCAGTTGAGAGTGTTGGTGACCGTGCAGATGCGCTTGGCATCCTTGGCGATCCGCGCCGCCCTGTCGGCGTCGAGCCCGTCGATCATGTAGCGGATGCGCGCCCGTCCCACACGGTTGGGTTTCGCGTCGGCCTTGTCGAGTTCCACATGGGCTTCGATGTGGCGTTCGGCCTCGCCGAGCGCCTGCAGCACCATCTGGCAGCTCTTGACGAAACAGCCCGCGACCGCGGCCGCCAGGAAATCGACCGGCGTCCACGCATCGGTCGCCCCCCCCGCGTCGGGTCCGTTCCCGGCAAGGTCGAGCCGAAGCTCTCCCCCTTGCGAGAGTTGTGCGGTCATCCTCCACTGCATGCGAGCAATCTCCCTTTTTCCTGAGGCCGAGCTTAGGAAAACCGGGACCGCGCCGGGACGCGAAGAGAGATAGGTTTTTCGTTTTATGGGATAGGTTATCGGCTGATCAGGCCGCGTTTGACGGCCTCGACGATCGCCGAGCCCCGGTCCGCGGTTCCGAGCTTCCTGTACAGGTTCTTGAGGTGGAACCGCACCGTGGGGACCGACACCCCCAACCGTCGCGAGATCGTCTTGTTCGGCGCATCCTCCGCCAGGAGAAAGAGGACCCGCTCCTCCTGTCCCGTCAAACCGCTCCCGACGCGGCCGGAGGGTTTCGCTCCCGCCGACATCACCCGCAGGAAGCGGGCCAGCCGCGACGAGTGTCCCAGCCTTGCCCGCGCCGACCTGTTGCCGATCGCCCGTTCGATGACGGCGCGGTTCTCCTCGATCAGCGCGGGCAGGCCACGGCTTTCCTGCAACTCGAAGAACTTGACGAGGGCGTCGCGCCGCCCTTCATCCTCGCCGGTTTCCAGCATCGCCACCGCCATCCACAGCAGGGCCTGCGCCTGCTGGCGCGCCGTGGCCTGGGGCGCCGCGGCGATGTCGGAAAGGGCGGCGGCGGCAGCCGCGTCGCCGGGGTCGGCGTCAAGCGCGCTGCGCGAAGCGGCAAGAGCAAGGTCGATGTCCTCGGTCTGCCCGTGCAGCATGCGACGCGCGGCAGCGATGTCCGGGGCCGGAAGCGAGGCCCGGTCCGCCGCCGCGCGCGCAAGCAATTCATCGGCCTCCTGCCATCTGCGATGCATCTGGAGAACGGCGATTTCCTGAGCGTTGACGATGCGGAGGAACCGGTCGGAGCGCCAGCCCTGCAGGCGCCAGCGATCCAGGAACGACCTTGCCGCCGCGAGGGTGGAATGCGTCGCGAGCGCCAGAGACCCATAGGCGATGATCGGTTCGGCGACAGCCGGCCAGATCTCGCCGAACCGCGCCTCGGGATCGTCCAGAAACGCGAACGCGATCAAGGGTTGCGGATCGCCCCCTTCGTAGGCGGCGATCAGCTCGAAGGCGGACAGGAGGCGGCGGTCGTTCGGCGAGCCGTCGCCCGAGGAGGAAAGACGGGCCGCCGCGCGTTCGAGCTGGCGCGCGCCTTCGCTCACCCTTCCGCGCGCGAGGTCGATCAGAGCAAGGTAGAGATCGGCATAGAAGGCGAGCAGGGTGGCGTTGGCGCGCTCGTAGTGATGGCGGGAACGAAGGGCGGCCTCGACCGCCGTCTCCCAATTGTGCTGGCGGACGAAAACGTCCGCAGCCACGTTGTAGAGCAGGCCGCGCTGGATGTGGCCGTCAAGCGGCAACCGGCCGAGAAGGGCGAACAGATGCGCCATCTCGCGCTGGCCGATCGTCTCCTCCATGTAGATCGCGTAGATGAACCGGAAGCACTGAAAATCGGTCCCGTGGGCATCGAGAGGCACGCGGCTTGTGGAAAGGCGGGCGCCCGACACGCCGAAACGCTCCTGCACGATGAACTCGGCCCGGCCCACATTGCCGGATTTCAGCGCGTTGACGGCCGCCGCCAGGATGAGCGTCTCGTCGCTGTTGCGAATCTCCTCCGGAAACTGCCGCAGGAGCGATGTCGCCGCGTTCAAGCCGTGAACCATGGAGAGGAACGCGCCGCCCTCGCGGCAGAACTGGACGAGCGCCTCGTCCAGCGCGCCTGACCGGATCAGGCCGTTGATGTTCGGCAAGCCCCGCGTTTCCCGCCCGGCCGCCCGCCGCAGCCTGCGCAACGCCGCCTCCACCACCCCCGCCGCGTCGGGATGGCGGAAGCCGATCACGCCTTCGGCCCGGTCGACGGCGACCAGCGAAGGCAGCAGAAGCTCGATGTCGAGGCGCAGTTCCGCGTCGACGCCGTCCAGGGGCTGGACGCCGCCCTTCGCGGCGAGCCGGCTGAGAAACTCGACGAGTTCGGGCCGCAGGACGCCGAGGAGGTCGCCGGCAAGCGCCGCTGCCACATCGGCGTCTTTCACCCGTCGCCCCATTTGAAGCTGGTGAGTTCCAGCGCCCGGTTTTGCAGGATGGCCTCCATCGAGAAGAGGCCGGTCACCGTCGCTAGGTCGAAATCGGTGATCAGCTTCTGATAGAAGGCGTCGTAGCCGACGATCCCCTTCGCGGTCACCTTGATCAGATAGTCCCAGTCGCCGCCGATGCGGAAGAAATCCGTCACCTCGGGCAGGCCGGTCACATGAGCGCGGAACCGGTCCGCCCATTCCTTCGAATGCTGACGGGTGCGGATCATCACGAACACCGTCAGGTCGAGGCCGAGCGCGGAGAGGTCGATCTCGATCCTGGTGCCGCGAATGATCCCGGCCGCACCGAGCCGTTGCAGCCGGCGCCAGCAGGCATTCTGCGACATCCCGACCCGCTCCGCGAGGTCCCGCTGCGATATGCCGCCATCCTTCTGCAGCGTCGTCAGGATTTTCAGATCATTCCGGTCGATCTTCTGCATTGAAATCTATCATATGACCCAATTTCCTCCGAACCTCGCACAAGAATGGTGAGGTTTCAACCAGCCGCCGTTGTTATGCTGGCGCATCGAAACTGGAGACGGCGACATGTCCGGCACATCGGCTGCACACTCGAACGGGCTTCTTGCACGCTTCGGCGAGCATCTGAAGCAGGGCGACGTTCTCGCCGAGCTCGCCGGAGGGCTTGTCGGCAGGGATGCGACCATCGACGGTCCGTTCGGCCGCAAGCCGCTGGTCTATGCGGACTATGTGGCCTCGGGGCGCGCGCTGATGCAGATCGAGCGCTTCATGATCGAGGAGGTTCTGCCCTTCTACGCCAACAGCCACACCGAGGCGTCCTATTGCGGCGGCTTCATGACGCGGCTGCGCCAGGAGGCGCGCGCCGTCATCGCCGCCCATTGCGGAGCGGGACCCGAGCACGCGGTGATCTTCACGGGCTCCGGCGCGACCGCCGGGATCAACCGCCTGTCCGCCCTGTTCGGCGTCGGGCCGGACACGCTGGTCGTCATCGGTCCCTACGAGCATCATTCCAACATCCTGCCGTGGCGCGAATCCGGCGCCGAGGTCGTCGAGATGCCGGAAACCGAGGCCGGAGGCCCCGATCTCGCCCTTCTCGCCGAGGTCCTGGCGACCGCCGGCAAGGACCGGCGGGTCGTCTGCGCCTTCTCGGCGGCGTCCAACGTGACGGGCATCCTGACCGATGTTCCTGCGGTCACCCGCCTCGTCAAAGATGCTGGCGCCCGGATGATATGGGACTATGCCGGCGGCGGCCCCTACCTTCCCATCGCCATGACCCCGAAACCCGGTGCCGAGATCGATGCGATCGTCGTCTCGCCGCACAAGTTCATCGGCGGGCCGGGCGGATCGGGTCTGCTGGTCGTCAGGCGCGACGCCGTCGTCGCGACGCGCCCCACATGGCCGGGCGGCGGCACGGTCCGCTTCGTCTCGCCGGCCGGGCACGACTACAGCGGCAGCCTGGAAGCGCGCGAGGAAGCCGGAACGCCCAACGTGGTCGGCGACATTCGCGCGGCGCTGGCCGTTCTCGTGAAGGAGGCGATCGGCGCGAAGGCCATGCAGGAGCGCAACAGCGAGCTCGTCGCCCGCGCCGTCGCCGCCTGGTCCGGCGTCGACCGGATCGAACTCCTCGGCTCGCTCTCCGCCCAGCGACTGCCCATCTTCGCCTTCCGGGTTCGAGACGGCCACGGCGGCCATGTGCATCAGCAACTGGTGACGCGGATGCTCAGCGATTGCTACGGTATTCAGGCACGCGGCGGATGCGCCTGCGCCGGACCCTATGTCCACCGCCTCCTCGGCATCGGCTCCGATGAATCCGAAACGATGCGGCAGGCCATCCTCGCCGGCGACGAGGTCCTGAAGCCCGGCTTCACGCGCCTGAATTTCAGCGTCCTCCTGCCGGACGAGAAGGTCGACTTCATCCTCGACAGCGTCGTTCGGCTCGCCTCCGAAGCGCCCGCCCTCGTCGGCCGCTACGAGGTGGACCCGGCGCGGGCGGTGTTCTTTCCCACAGCGGCATGACGGCGCCGCCTCCGCAGCCTGCCGCCGAGATGGGGGACGAATCCTTGCAGAGCCCGAACGTCGCCGCATTCCACGATCCCCGCACCGGGTCGCTGCAATACGTCGTCAGCGACCCCGACACGGGCGACTGCGCGATCATCGATCCGGTTCTGGATTTCGACGAGAAGTCGGGCGGCGTCGCGACGACAAGCGCCGACCGCCTTCTCGAGCATGTCCAGAGCCACGGCCTGCGGCTGCAGTGGATCCTCGACACGCATCCGCATGCCGATCATCTCACCGCCGCCGACTATCTGAAACGCTGCACCGGAGCGCCGACCGCGATCGGCGCCAAGATAACCGCTGTCCAGAAGCTCTGGGCCGACATCTACGACCTGCCCAGCCTGGCAACCGACGGCTCGCAGTGGGACCGGCTGTTCGACCACGGGGATGCGTTCGAGATCGGCAGGATGCCGATGCGCGTGCTGTTTTCTCCGGGCCACACCCTCGCCTCCATCACCTATCTCGTCGGCGACGCCGCCTTCATCCACGACACCCTTTTCATGCCCGACAGCGGCACGGCGAGGGCCGATTTCCCCGGCGGCGATCCGGACGCGCTCTGGAACAGCATCCAGGACATTCTCGCCCTGCCGCGCGGAACGCGGCTGTTCACGGGGCATGACTATCGCCCCGGCGGACGGGAAGCCCGGTGGCAGAGCAGCATCGCCGAACAGAGGACCGCCAACATCCACCTGCCGGAGGCGATCTCCCGGGACGACTTCATCTCCTTCAGAAAGGCGCGCGATGCGGGCCTGCCGATGCCGCGGCTCATCCTCCACGCCCTGCAGGTGAACATCAATGCGGGCCGCCTCCCGGAGTTGGAACGGAACGGGCGGCGCTACCTCAGATTCCCGCTCGACGCCTTGTCCGGCGCCGCCTGGAACTGACGCCCCTTGCGAATGCGACCGAAAGCCGCCGAACCATGGATCCAGACCTCGCACAGCATCTCCTCGGGGCGGCGTCCGGCCTGCTGGTGGGCACGAGCCTCGGGCTGTTCGGCGGCGGCGGGTCGATCCTGGCGGTTCCGCTCCTGGTCAGCCTGCTCGGGACGGGCCAGGTTCATCTGGCCATCGGCACGAGCGCCGTGGCCGTCGCCACCAACGCGCTGTCGGGACTGATCAGCCATACGCTGCGCGGCACGGTGAGATGGCGCTGCGCGATCGCCTTCAGCGTCAGCGGCGTGGCCGGGGCACTGGCAGGTGCGGCGATCGGCAAGATGATCGACGGGGACCGTCTTCTCCTGATGTTCGCAGGCCTCATGGCGGTCGCAGGCGCATTCATGCTGCGACGAAGCCACCCGCGCGCGGGAACCGGCGGCGACTGCACCGGGCGCACCCTGCCCGGCGTTCTCGCCTGCGGTGCGGGCTGCGGAGGCCTTGCCGGCTTCTTCGGCATCGGAGGCGGATTCCTGGTCGTTCCCGGCCTGGTCTGGTCGACCGGCATGCCGCTGATCAACGCCATAGGCACGTCGCTCGTGGTGATCTTCGCCTTCGGCGCGACGACCGCCGCCAGCTATGCGGTTTCCGGCCTCGTCGACTGGGCCCTGGCCATTTCGTTCATGCTGGGCGGCGCGGCCGGCTCCTGGCTCGGTTGTCAGGCGGCGCACCACATCGCGCAGCGTCGAGACCTGCTGCAGCACCTATTTGGAGGCATCCTCTTGATCGTCGCCGCCTACCTCGCCTGGAAATCGTTGTCAGCCCTGTCGACCGGCTAAAGAGGCATCCTGCACCACCACGCAAGCATCTACTACTTGCGCAAACAAGACTGGGCAAGCTTGCGATCGGGTCTAACACCAGCGATTATTTGTCTGGCCTGCTGCCGGTTTCGTGGACACCGAGATAAGGTGTTTTTGACGAAACCGGAGTTTGTGAATGAGAGAAGGAAGTTCAGCCGCGAGTTCAAGCTTGAGGCGGTGAGGTTGGTCAAGGAGCGGGGCGTTTCGGTCGCCCAGGCCTCCCGCGATCTTGATCTCCATGAGAATGTGCTGCGCAAATGGATCAGGGACCTGGCCACTGACCCGCAGCATGCGTTTCCCGGTCACGGGCAGATGAAGCCGGAGCAGTTTGAGATCGAGCGGCTGCGCAAGGAGGTCGCGAAGCTCAAGGCGGAGCGCGACATCCTAAAAAAGGCCGCAGCCTACTTTGCAAAGGACGCGATATGAGGTTCGCCTTCATTGCAAAGCACCGCTCGATCTGGCCGGTGGCATGGCTCTGCGAAGCGCTGGATGTGTCGCGGTCGGGCTTTCATGCCTGGCTCACCCGGACTCCCAGTGCACGGTCGCGGCACGACGAGGTGCTCGTCGGCGCGATCGACCGCAGCTTCAAGAGCAGCGATCGCACCTATGGCGCACGCCGCATCTGGCACGATGTCCTCGCCGACGGCTTCGCCTGCGGTCTGCACCGCGTCGAGCGGCTGATGCGGGAGAACGGTCTGCGGGCGCGACCACGCCGGCGTGGGCTGCCGAAGGACACGGGCGAGCGTGCAGCGGTATCGCAGAACCTTCTCGATCGTGCCTTCGAGGCATCGGCTCCGAACCGGAAGTGGGTGGCCGACTTCACCTACCACTGGACCGCGGAGGGATGGCTTTATGTCGCCGCCGTCATCGACCTGTTCTCGCGCCGCGTCGTCGGCTGGGCGATGAAGGCCGAGATGACGGCGCAACTCGTTACCGACGCCCTCATCATGGCGATCTGGTACAGGGGCAGACCCGACAGCCTCATGCATCATTCGGATCAGGGGAGCCAATATACGAGCGAGCAGCTCCAGCGCCTGATGGCCGACCACGGCATCACCTGCTCGATGAGCCGATCGGGCAATGTCTGGGACAATGCGGCGATGGAGAGCTTCTTCTCCTCGCTCAAGACCGAGCGCACAGCCCGCAAGGTCTACAGGACGAGGGACGACGCCAGGGCGGATGTGTTCGATTACATCGAGCGCTTCTACAATCCGAGACGACGGCACACGACACTGGGCTATCTGAGCCCCGTGGAGTTCGAGGAACGAGCTATGTTAGCTTAACCTCGTGTCCGAAAAACCGGCAGCAGGCCAGTTCGCAATTCTTGCCGCATAATTGACCTCCAATCAGGCCTCATTGGGCTTCCATTCAGCCTTTGCAGCAAAACCCTTCCCGCTCCAACGCTAATTGGCGCTTTGGTCGAACAGGCGAATGGCGTCGAGCATCACCTGCGCGCCCCTGGCCAGCGCCTCCTTGTCGGCCCATTCCTCCGGACAATGGCTGCGCCCCTTCAGGCAGGGAATGAAGATCATTCCGGCCGGCCCGACCTTGGCCATATAGGCCGCGTCGTGCCCCGCACCGCTCGGCATGTGGATGTGCGACAGGCCGTTGGCGCGCGCCGCCTCGGCAAACGCCTCCTGAACCTCTTCGCTGCAGGCCACCGGCGTGCCGGTGCTCACCTTCGTCAAGTCGATATCCAGCTGCGCCTCGGCACATGTGCAGCGTGCGAAGTCGATGAACGCCTCGGCAAAGCGCTCGATCTCGGCACTGCGGTTGGATCGGATTTCAATGGAGAAATCGACGCGGCCCGGCACAACGTTGGAACCGTTCGGCGTCACGTCGAGCTTGCCGATAGTCGCCACCAGATAGGCGCCGCCGGTGTCCTGCGCGCACGCCAGCCTTTCCGCCTCGGCAATCAGCCTGGCCGCACCGACGAGCGCATCGCGCCGACGATTCATCGGCGTGGTTCCGGCGTGCGCCGCCTCGCCGACAATGGTCAGATGGTAACGGGCGATGCCAACGATGTCGGTAACAACGCCGATGTCGACGCCATCCTCCTCAAGTACCACGCCCTGCTCGATGTGCAGTTCAAAAAAGCCAGCCACATCGCCGGCGGCGCGCAATGGAGCTGTCAGGTGTGCCGGATCACCACCCATGGCGGCAATCCCTTCGGCGGTGGTGGTGCCGTCGGGCGCGACAAAGCCAAGCTGCTCCGGGGTCAGCACGCCGGCAAGCGCGCGGCTGCCGATGCACGACAGCCCATACTGATTTGGTTCCTCCGCCAGGAAGTCGACGACCTCGAGTGGATGGCGAAACAGCTCGCCGCTTTCCGAGAGGGTCTCGGCGACTTCTAGCGCAACCAGCACGCCGGCAATGCCGTCGAAACGCCCGCCGCGCGGCACGGTGTCCGTGTGCGAGCCGCAGACGATCGGCGCGCGTTCGTCCTCCGCACCGGCCAATCGTCCGATCAGGTTCGCTCCCGCATCCGTGCTCACGGCGAGGCCGATTGCCTCCATCTCGCCCGTCAGCCATCGACGGCCCTGTTTGTGCAGATCGCTGAAGGCGACGCGGGTCCAGGGCCGGTCGGGTTCGGTGATCTCCGCCAGCGCCTCGATGCGCCGCCACAGGCGGTCGGCGTTGATCGACAGGCGATGCTCGCCGTCCGCAGTCTTGCTTATCGTCATGCCCCCGCCCTCATGCCCGGCCGAACGGCTTGACGAAACCGCCAAACCCTTGATCGACGACAACCTGCTTGCCGTCCCACACCTTCTGTCCGCGCAGATAGGTGGCCTTCACCTGCGGCAGGGACATGCCGTCGTAGAGGCTCCAATCGGAGACGGTCTGGCTGTTCTCAACGCTCCAGCGCGCCTCGCTGGGGTCGATGATGCTGAAATCCGCATCGGCACCCGGCGTCAGCGCGCCCTTGCGCGGCGCAAGCCGGAAGTGCGTGGCAGGGTTGGCCGCAAGAACGCGGGCGGCCATCGACAGGTCGATCCCGCGCGCCAGGCATTGCTTGATCAGGACCGGCACCATGACTTCGATGCTCGGTCCGCCGGAGGCGTTCTTCAGCATGTCCGGATCGTTCTTGCGATCGAGCGACCAGGCGACGTGATCGGTCGATACCAGGTCGATATTGCCAACCGCAAGGTGCCGCCAAAGAGCCTCGCGCTCGCGCGACGGGCGGATAGGCGGGTTGATCTTGCCGAGACCACCGACACGGGCGACGTCCTCGTCCTCGCTGAAAACCAGATAGTGGATGCAGACCTCGACGCTGGCAGCAAAACCCTGGCGGCGGTAGCTTTCGCAGATCTCGATGCCGCGTCCCATGGAACAATGCACCACATGGGCGCGGCAGCCCGTATAGGCGCCGATCTCGTAGATCTCGGCCATGGCCAGCGCCTCGGCGAAATCCGTATGGCTCTTGCCATGCGCCGTATAGTCGGTGAGGCCCGCAGCCTTTACCTGAGCCAGGTCATGCGCCACGGTCTCATGATTTTCATTGTGCACGCCGGCGGCAAGCCCGGAAGGGGCAATGGCGGCGAAGGCGTCGCGCATCAGCCAAGGCGGGATGCGCGGAAAACGGACCGGATCCGTGCCGAAGGTTGAGAATTTGAAGCCGCAGACACCGGCCTCGATCTGCTCGGCGATCTTGCCGACGCCGTCATTGGGATGCACCGTGCCGTAGAGCGCGACATCGACATGAGCCTCGCGCTCCACATCGCCGGCCTTGGAACGAACGGCATCGGCGCTGCACACCAGCAGGCCTTCGTCATAGGGCATCTCGACCATGGTCGTGACGCCGCCGGCGGCTGCCGCCCGCGTACAATTGGCCAGGCCCTCGCTGCCCTTTTGCGAGCGCGAATGCACCTGCGCATCAACCGCGCCGGGAAAGACATAGGCGCCGTCGGCATTCAGGCGCTCCCGCGCGATACCGGGATCCTCGGCAGTGATCGAGACGACCCGCCCGTCCAGAATGCTCAGGTAATGCCCCGGCAAGACCGCGCGCGGCGTCACCACATTTGCGCGCAGAACCAGATCAAACATTTCGCCACCTTTCATTTGATTGTTGCCAGCGCGGGCTGGCCATCCCTTCAACGGGTCAGAATTTCGCTGACGGCGCGCGACGCGCCCGCCTGCACGGGATCGATCACAGCGATGCCGAGCGCGTCCTGAAGCGCCCGGCGGTGCCTGGCCATGCCGGCGCAGCCCAGAACGACGGCACCTGCGCCATATTCGTCGCGAAGCGTCTTGGCGCGCGCCAGAATGCGCGGATAGACGGCAGCATCGCCGACCGCCTCGGCCACGCTAATCTCCAGCGGCAGTTCGCCGGCCAGGCGGTCGCCGACGCCAAGCCGGCGGTAGATCGGTTTGTGCCGCGCAACGGAGGCCCGCGACAGGGCCAGAACGCCGAACTGATCGGACTGCGTCAACGCCGCGTAGATCGCGCACTCGCCAATGCCGAACACCGGCTTGCCTGCCACCTCCCGGCAGGCATTCAACCCCGGATCGAGAAAGCAGCCAATGACGAAGGCGTCGTATCGCGGCCCCTCCTGACGCAGGAGCTCAGCCAGCATCGGCGCCACGGTCACCGCGTCGGTCTCGCTTTCGATGCCGAAGGGCGCGCCCTCTAGCGTCCGCGCTTCGATGCCGACAGGTGCGCCGGCAAGCGGGGCAAGCGCTTCGGCCATGGCTGCCGTGACGGCGGCATTGGCGTTCGGATTGACAACCAGGATCTTAGGTTTCCGGTTAGGCATCTTGCGTGACGCTCCCTCGGGCTTCGTTGCGGGCGGCGACATAGTTGCCGATGATGATGGCGAGGCTCACGACGGAGGCGGCGACAATCAGTTCCACCTTGTCGAAGACGAGACATATACCGCACAGGAGCAGGATTCCGCGCAGCAACCGGCTCATCGGACGGAACGCGAAGCCGGTAAAGCCAATCGCCAGCGACGTGATCGACAGGATGCCGCTGAACAGCGCCAGTGAGAAACTCACCGCGTCGAAATCGATCAGCAGCAGCGTCGGGCTGTAGACGAACATGAAGGGCACGAGCAGCTTCGCAATCGACAGGCGGAACCCGATGAACGCCGTCTTCATCGGATCGGCCTGCGCAAGGGCCGCCCCCGCGAATGCAGCCAGCGCGAAGGGTGGCGTTAGATCCGACAGCAGACCAAAATAGAACACGGCGAAATGCGTCGCAAGCAGCGGCACGCCGAACTCGAATAGGGCGGGCGCGACGATGGCGGACAGGATGATGTAGAGCGGCACCGTGGGAATGCCGCAGCCCATCAGGATGCAAGCGACCGCCGTCAAGACCAGCGCGAAGAAGAGGACAGTGCCCCGGTCGTCGATCAGGTCGAACGGATCGATCATGCTGAGCAGGTCGGCGCCTGCCTGCGCCGCAGAAAGTACCGCCGCCGACAGTTTGAAACCGATGCCGGTCAGGGTAACCGTGCCGAGGATGAAGCCGACGCAGGCGCAGGTGGCCGTAATGACCAGCGTGAAACGGGCGCCCTGCTCGAACGCATCCACGATACGCCTCGGGGTCAGCACCGTGCCGCCGTCGCCCGTCACCAGCCTCGGCATGCCGGCGTAGCGCGCGGCCAGCGGGATGTAGGAGACCAGCACCACGAGGATGATGCCCCAGAACGCGGCGAGGAACGGCGTAAAGCGCATCAGGAGAAGCGCCACCATGACGATAGGCGGTAGCGCCAGATGCCAGTACTGGCGCGCCACGCTCAGCGCGCTCGGAATCTCCTCGTCCGGCAGCGACCCGAGTCCGAGACGCTTGGCTTCGAAATGCACGGACAGCAGAACGGAAAGATAGTGGAAGGCGGCCGGCAGGATGGCGATGAGGATCAGTTCGACATAGGGAATGCCGAGCGATTCCGCCATGACGAAGGCAGCAGCGCCCATGATCGGCGGGGTGATTTGACCGCCAGCGCTGGCGGAGGCTTCAACGGCGCCTGCAAAGGGCGGGCGGAAGCCGGCCCGCTTCATCAGCGGGATCGTCAGCGATCCGGTCGTCACCGTGTTGGCGACAGTCGAGCCCGAGATCATGCCGAACATCGAGGAAGCGACGACCGACACCTTGGCAGGCCCTCCGGAGAACCGCCCGGCGATGGCCGTCGACAGGCCGATGAAGAGCTGGCCGAGACCGGATATCTGCGCGACGACGCCGAACAGGATGAAGTGGAACACGAAGGTGGCGACAACGCCGGTGGCGATGCCGTAAATGCCCTCCGTGCCGAGATAGAGATGATTGATGATGCGCGGCATCGAGAAGCCGCGATGGGCGATGTCAGCCGGCAGCCACTGTCCGGCGACCGCATAGAACAGGCAGAACATGCCGATGGCCGGCAGGGCCGAACCGATGGTTCGCCGCGTCGCCTCCGCCACGAGGATCATCGCCAGCGCGCCCATCAGATAGTCCTGCGCGATCGGCTGACCGACGCGGGCGATGAAGATGTCCTTGAAGAAGACGATCAGATACAGGGAGAAGCTCGCCGCCAGAGCCATCATCAGATAGTCGGCGATGCCGACCTCATTGCCCTTTTCGGCGGCGACCCTGTTTCCCGTCAGATTGGGCAGGGCGAGAACGACGATGAGGCCGATGGCGACCCAGAAGGCCAGCGACAGCGGTGCGGTCGGCTCCAGCCGGAGCGCAGACCAGGCCTGCCAGCTGATCCACAGATAGCAGCCGGTGAAGAACAGTGTTGTGATCGTCGACTTGACTGTCCACCGGCTGTCCGCCCGCGTGAACAAGAGGAAGATCAACGCCATGGATACGGCCAGATGAACGGAGCGGTGGATCACTTCCGTCAGCACACCGAAGCCGGCGGTGTAGAAATGATAAGCCGACAGGCCGAAGGCCAGCAGCGTCACCAGCCGCGCCGTCATGCCGGCGACGACGCGGAAATCCGTTTCCGGATCGACAATGCCATGATCGGGCCCATGACCGAGCGCATGACCGGGATCTTCAACACCCGCGGGGGATTCCTGCTGCATCTTGACGCCGTCGCGGCTCATGGCTGGGATATCTCCTTGTTACAAACGGCAGGCTGCATATCGCGGCAACCGCCCTTCCAGCCGCGCTATCGTGGGCAGAACCGAACAGGCCGCAGGGCAATCGGTCCATCGCCGAAGCGCTGCCCCAGATCAACCGGTTCCAGCGCTATCAGCCTGTTGTTTTGCGCCGCCTGGACGCGAACCACCAGATTGGCAATGGGGCGCTCCAGGGCTAGTTGCAGATGACCGTCGATCCTTTCGAGGCGCTGAGTCGGATCGTCGGTGGTGCTCTCCATCCCGTATCCCGGATCGGTGTAGACTTCCGCGTCCTGGACAATCGCGCCGGCGACAATGCGGTATCGGCTTTCGACAGGCGTGCGAAACACGGAGTGCGTGTAGGTCAACGCGAAGCGCGGGCGATCAGCCTCGAGCGGGACACGCATCAACGGCGCGCCGGATCGCGGCCTCACCATGTCGAGCCACCAGCCGCAATCGGCGGCGCGCTCCCCGGAAGGCTGCCCCGCAGTGGCCTCGATACAGGCCCAGACGAGGGCCGCCATGGCGCTCAGAAGAATGCCATGGCGGCGTCGCTGAATCGTGATCACTCGACCGCCAGACCCTTTTCCTCAAAATAGCGCTTGGCACCTGGGTGCAGAGGAATGGAGATCGATTCCAGAGCCGTTTCCAGCGCGACGTTCTTGCCCTGGACATGCACCTTGGACAGGGTCTCGCTGTTTTCGTAGATCGCCTTGGCCACCTCATAGACCACATCGTCGGCAATCGCGTCGTGGGTGATGAGCAAGGCGCGCAATGCAAGCGTCTTTACTGCCTCATCCTGCCCGTCATAGGTGCCGGCCGGTACGACCGTCGTGGCATAGTAGGGCTGAGATTCGCGAACCTTGGCAATTTCCTCGTCGGTTAGCGCCAGAAGACGCACCTTGTGGCTGCTGGCCAGATCCTGGATCGACACGGTGGGTAGGCCGCCAATCGCGAAGAACGCGTCAATATTGCCGTCGCGCAGTTTGTCGACCGCCTGGCTGAAGCTCGAAAAATCCTCGCTGACATCGGCGCGCGTCATGTCGAAAGCGCCCAGAACGTCACCGAAAAGCTGGTACATGCCGGAGCCGGCCGGGCCGGACGATACCGTCTTGCCTTTGAGATCTTCAAACCCCTTGATGTCGGAATCGGCGCGCACGACGATCTGCACCGTTTCGGGGAACAGCGCGCCGATGGCCCGTAGATTGGCGACCGCGCCATCGTCGAACTGGGCCGTGCCGCGATACGCCTGATCGGCGATGTCGGCGCCCATCATGCCGGCTTCGATCGAGCCCTCCTGCAACAGTCTGGCGTTGGCGACCGAGGCATTGCCGGTCTCGGCCGTGGCGATGACCCGCGCGCCGCCGACTTCAGCATTGTTGGAAATGACCTGCGCGATCATGCCGCCCAGGGGATAGTAGACACCGCCGGTCGAGCCGGTGGCGATGCCGAAGAAAATGCGGTCTGCCGCCGCTGCCGGCGCGCTAAGCCCCGCCACCAGACACAGTCCGGTCAGCGCGACGGCTGCCCTGGATACCCAGCTCTTGCGATACATTGTCGTCCTCCAGTTTTTGCGGCATTCGTTCTTGCCGGCTTTGTTGCATAGGGGGCAGGTCGCCATTTCTTGTCGATGGCTGACGCGTCCATGCCACGAGACCCCAACAGGGTTGGCCTATGGGCGAAGTATCGCAATCGGCCACCAATAATGTCTAATAAATTAACCCACCAACTCAATAACTTCTGATTATTTAATCTGTGCCGCAACAGGCCCTCGCAACGGCCATTTACTCGGCGATCAGCCGCTTCAGCGGATAGTGTTTGCGGCACATGCACAGGCAGTGCTGTGCAACGAGGGATTCCAATCCCTGCACGGTCTTGCGGTTGTCCTCAGTCTGCTCGCGCAGCCAGGCGACCGCTTCCTCCGCCTTGCGCCGCAAGCCGTCATAATCGAAGCTGGTAAAGCGGCGGTTCTCCAGCACGAGCCGGCCATTGACCATGACCGTCTTGACCGAGGTGGAATCCTCGGCGTGAACCAGCAGATTGACCGGATTGTTGAACGGAATGAGATTGATGTTGTTCATGTCGAGGAACACAATGTCGGCGCGCGCGCCGGGCGCAAGACGGCCGATCTCCACCGGGAAATCGACCAGGCCGGCGCCCTTTACCGTCGCCATCTCCAGCGCCTCGGACGCCGATATCCAGCGGTTGACGTCGAGATCGACGATGCGCGAGACGTTTGCCGCAAGGCGGACTGCTTCGAACATGTTCTGATTGTCCGATGAGTTCGACCCGTCCGAACCGACACCGACGCGCACGCCCGCATCGAGCAGTTTGCGGACGGGTGCGACGCCCGATCCCAAACGCAGATTGCTGCCGGGATTATGGGCCACCGAGCAGCCCCGGTCGGCAAGGCGGGCGATGTCGTCATCGTCCAGCCAGATGCCGTGTGCCGCGGTGAAGTTGGCCGCGAGCAGGCCAAGATCGTCCATATGGGCTGTGAGGGATTTTCCATAACGCTCGATCGCCGAGACGGCCTGGGTCTTGGATTCGGCCAGATGGGTGTGCAAGCCGACGCCGTGCTCGCGGGCCAGATCCCGGCAGCGCACCAGAAACGCATCGCTGCAATGCAGCGGGATCGTCGGCGCAAGCGCTGGCTTGACCTCATCCATCGGATGCCGCCAAGTCTCGAGAAGGGTCCGGCACGCCTTCGCACTTTCCTCGAACGGCGCCAGCCGGAACTTGCCGGCCTCCTTCTGCCATGGCTCCGGCAGGCTGTCCCACAGGCCGGGGATCGCATCGTACATGCTGAGATCGGCCAACATCGGCGCAATCACCGTACGCACCCCCACATCGCGGTAGGCCCGGGCGACGGCGTCCATGCCCTCGGGCGTCGGCGTGGGAAACTCGAAATACAGATCATAGGCCGCCGTGCAGCCCTTCATGATCATCTCCGCCGCATTCAGGGCGGCGGCAAGATATTTGTGCTCGAGCGTGCGCATGCCGGAAATCCACGGGCCGGCATTCAGCAGCAAATCGAGCGACCAGCGATCGCCCATCCCCCGTCCGAGGCTGCCGTGCCCATGGGTATGGGCATTGACCATGCCGGGCATGAGCAGGCAATCTGACGCATCGACGATCCGCGCGTCGATGCCCTCGGCGGCTTCCGGCAGCATGATCTCGACGATCGCGCCATTCTCGATCAGGATATCCCGGTGGGGCGCATCCTGCTTGGCGATGTCGAGAACGCGGCCGCCGCGAATACAGATTTTATCGGTCACAACTGATCCTCACTGATGATTTCCGTGTCGCCTGCCGCCGCTCCAACGAAGAACCTGTCTTTCCGCATTTATATCGGCTCAGGCGAAACCACCTGGCTGCAAAATGCCTCAAACCGGTCACGGTCCCTTCGTCACGCCCTTCTGCTCGGTGATACGGCCGTAGAATTCCGGCCGTCGGTGCGCGGCGAAATTGAAGATGTGCGACTTGTAGTATTTGCAGCGGTCGAGATCGCAATCGGCGACGATCAATTCGTCCCCCTCGGTTTCGGCAGCCGCGACGATCTCGCCCGTCGGCGCGACGATGACACTGCCGCCCATCAGCCGGTGACCGTCCTCGACGCCCGCCTTGGCGACCCCCACCACCCAGGTGGAGTTCTGGTAGGCGCCGGCCTGCATCGTCAGGTGATTGTGGAACATGCGCAGTGTCTCCGTTTCCCCGGACAGGGAATCACTCACCGGCGTGTTGTAGCCGATCATGATCAACTCGACATTCTGCAGTCCCATCACACGGTAGGTCTCGACCCAACGGCGGTCGTTGCAGATGGCCATGCCGACCGTGCCGCCGAACGCTTCCCATACCTGGAAACCCGTATTGCCGACCTCGAAATAGCGCTTCTCCAGGTGCTGGTGGCTGCGTTGCGGCTCATATTCCGCATGGCCGGGCAAATGGATCTTGCGGTACTTGCCGACAAGCGTTCCGGCGCGATCGATGAGGATCGAGGTGTTGAATCGGCGCAGACGCCCCTCTTCCTCGACCAGTTCAGCATAACCCAGGCAAAAGCCAATGCCGAGCCTTTTGGCCTCGTCGAAAAGAAGCTGCGTTTCGGGGCCGGGCATCGCCCTGTCGAAGTATTGGTCCATACCATCCCGCTCCAGCGCATACCAGCGTGGGAAAAAGGTACTCAACGCCAGTTCAGGGAACACCACCAGTTCACAGCCACGCTCGCTCGCCTGGCGCAATAGCGCTACCAGCCGAGCCACAATCACGGCCTTTCCATCAGCCTTCGCTATCGGCCCCATCTGGGCGCCCCCGACCTTGATGAGCCGCGTCATGCATGTTCCTCGCAGAAGTGATTTCTGCTTACCCTAGTCAGTAAAATCAATTATGTCGTATCAATAGATCGCCTATCTCTATAATGACTTATTATAGATTGGCGCCTGACAGGAACACAACGCAGGAGTCCCCGATGAAATTGCGCCAGTTGGAAGCTTTTCGCGCCGTGGTGCGCAACGGAACAACCGCCGCCGCCGCGCACGAACTCGGCGTGTCCCAGCCCAATGTCAGCAATCTCGTACGCCACATGGAAGACCAAATCGGTTTCGAGCTGTTTTCGCGGCGCAGCGGCCGTCTGGTGCCAACGGCAGAGGCGGAACGCATCTACCAGGACATCGAGCCCGTCTTCTCCATGCTCAAGGGCGTCGAGCAGCGCATCAAGGACTTGCGCGATTCAAGCGCCGGTTCGCTGCGTATCGTTGCCACGCCCAGCATGGCTTCGTCGATCGTCGGGCACTCGTTGAAGCGGTTTCTCGACAAGTGGCCACGCATCAAGGTGACACTCGACATCCGCCGCATGGAAAACCTGATTGAGCAAATTCAGACCCGTCAGTCGGAGATCGGCGTGGCACTGTCTTTCGAGGAGCACCCGTCGATCCACACCGAGGCGATCCACGAAGGAACATTCGTCGCGGTTCTGGCCAAAACGCATCCGCTGGCCAGCGAGCCAGTCATCACGCCTCGCCTCCTGCAGGGGCACCGCGTCATCTCGCTGGAACGGGGAACGCCGCTCGGCTCAAAGATCGCGCGGGCCTTCAAAGCCTCGCAGGAACACTACGACTGGTCGCTCGAAACGCGCTACGGCTACACGGCCTGCTCGATGGCCGGAATGGGGATCGGCGTAGCGCTGGTCGACGAGTATATCGCGCGGGCCACCGAATTCGCTCATCTCAAATGCCGCCCCTTCAAGCCCGCCGTTCCCGTCGTCGCCTACATGGTCTATTCGCGCGAAACGCCGCTCAGCCGGATCGCCCAGAACTATTCGCGGATTGTCAGGGACGTCATTGCCGAAAGAGCCGTCGCCTTCGGAGCCAGCAGCTAGAACTTCAGTCGCGGAAACAACCGCCGATCCCGCAGCCCCTCATCCGGCCTCTGCCATGGCGTCGCGACTGACACAGGCAATCGGCGTCGGCAGGTCGATGAAAACATCGTTCTCCAGTTCGTCGTGCCGCCACATCTGAATGGCGAACCTGGCTGGACCGCCGCGCGCGCGCATCGGCGCATGCCAGACGCCCGCCGCATAGTGAACGCCGGTATCGGCGTCGCCAGTGAAAGCCCGCAGCCCGGAGAGATCAGGCCCGCCATCCGCAACCTGCGGCGCCACCACCACGAGATAGGCGGTACACAACAGCGGAATGAAGGTCTGCGAGGAAAACGGGTGGCGTTCGAGGCAGGTGATCTGTGCCGCGTTGGCCGCCACTGCCAATTGCGTTGTCGTCAGGCGCGGCATGTCGAGCAGCGGGTGCAGCCGCTGATGGGTAACGAGCGGCCCGCTGGAGCCTGGAGCGGACAGCGAGAATGCCGTCCCGAATGGCTGGAAAGCCTCCGCAGTGAGTTTCGCGACCGGCAAGTGGATGGGAGTGTTCATGGCTGGATCGTTCTTCATGAAATGCATGTCGCCGGGCACGTCGCACCCAGCGATTGGACTGCTAAAAACTAACTGGTCGCCGATGGATGATGTTCTTGCCAATGGCGGGCAATGTCGATGCGGCTGGCGACCCAGACGTCGCGATGCGACTGCACATAGTCGAGGAAGCGCGCCAGACCGGCGGCCTTGCCGGGCCGGCCGGCAACACGCGCATGCAGGCCTATGGACAGCATACGCGGCGTGCTCGCCCCCTCCGCCAGGAGAAAGTCGAAACTGTCCTTCAGGTAGGTGAAGAACTCCTCGCCCGTGCCCAAACCGCCGCCGGGCGCCAGCTTGGTGTCGTTGGTGTCCATGCTGTAGGGCAGAACGAGATGCGGGTGGCCATCGACCGTGGTCCAGTAGGGAAGCTCGTCATTGTAGCTGTCGCTGTCATAGACAAAGCCGCCATGCTCGACGAGCAGCGCTCGCGTATGCGCGCTTGGACCATAGCGGCAGTACCAGCCGAGCGGGCGCTCGCCGGTCAGGCGCTCGATCAGGCGAACGGCTTCGGCGATGTGCTGCCGCTCCTCCTCGCGCGTCAGGCGAAAATGCTCTTCCCAGCGCAGACCGTGACAGCACAAATCGAAGCCATGCCGGCGTATCGCCGCAACCACATCGCGATTGCGCTCGAGCGCCACCGCGCAGGCAAAGATCGTCAGCGGAAGCCGGCGTTCGGCGAACAGGCGAAAGAGGCGCCAGACGCCGACGCGACTGCCGAATTCATACATGCTTTCGAATGCCATATCGCGTTCGCCGCCGGGTACACGTCCGCCAGCGGCATCGGCCAGCCCAACCTCGTTGCGCTTATGTCCGTCATACGCCGAGTATTCGGCGCCCTCTTCGTAGTTGAGGACAAACTGGACCGCCAATCGTGCCCCTTTCGGCCATCTGGGGTCCGGCCAATCTTCACCGTAGCCGACAAAATCTCTTCTTGGGTTCATCACATCTGGTTCTTCAACTGGGTGGGGAATCATTCCCAAGAAACAGGTGGATTGGCAAAATGTCTAATTACTTGCACGCCTGATCGTATAACAGAAAGCTTTCGACCATCGCCGGTCTTCGGCAAACGCGCTCCCAAAAATGCTCATTAGAAATAGCTTGTTGATTGCCGCATCAAAATGATCTCCCTATAGCTGAGTGGCAATTGCATCTTTGTCGGCAGAGGTGGACCCACCTGGTGAGACAATTTGGCAGCTTGGCTAAAGTGGATCGGGTTCGATTCTACGCCGCCAGTCGCTCGGTCATTTTCGATGTAGCATAGACTTCGTCGGGTGCCCTGCTGGCGAAGGTCGAGTGGGGGCGTCGACGGTTATAATAGTCGATCCACAAACCGACGCCGCTGCGCGCTTCTCTAACCGTTTCGAAGGCATCGAGAAACACGCACTCGTATTTGAGGCTGCGCCACAACCGTTCAATGAAGACATTGTCCATCCAGCGGCGACGCAATCTGGCGCGAACCATATCAGGGCATCCCCATGAAGGCCTCGTCGATGATGCGCATCGGTTCGAGGTCCTCCGGGCTCTCGCCTGCGGGCTGCCGGCAAAACGAGGCCCGCGAGATCGAGACCAGTTCGCACTGGCAGCGGATTGAGAGCCATTGGTGATCGGGATCAGTCATCATTCTCCTCCGACTCATGCTCAGTGATCAAAGGCCTTGGCCAAAAACATCCCGCTCGACGACGAGCGGGCCGATCTTGGCGTGCAGCTTCGCCACCTCGGCTTCCCGGCCGACCTGCGTATCAGCAGCCTTGTCATCAAACGCCTTGGCCAGGTTTTCGATGGCCCGCCGCTTCCATTGCGTGATCTGGTTCGGGTGAAGCCGGTGTTTCGTCGCCAGCTCCGAAATTGTCGGATCGCCTCCAGCGCGTCCTTGGCCTTGAACTCGGCCGAGAACCGTCTGCGTGTCCTCAAACTGAATCGTCCTTTTCATCGGTCGATCCACCTCATGCCCCTGTCTCAAGAACCCGCACCACCTCTCTTGATGCTGTGCCCTCGCCAGAGATGCTCAGTACGGACACGGCGACCGGCTTGTAACCTCCACCTCGCCGCATGCGCCCATCCCGCGCAGCGGGTTCGTTCTTCGGCCCAAACCGGCCAGGCGGACAGCACGTTTATGCCGCCAAAAGCCGGGAAAACAATCGGAGGCTATAGCGTATTTCCGGTAGGTGTGTGGATCGACGGTAGCGGTCCTACGATTCGAACCCTGATTGCACTAGCGAACGAGACCACTTCTATGTCTGGCTGTGGCACGCAAGTGACACGCAGTCTCTGCCAACATATTGATTTTTCTAGCGAGCGTCTGCGACGCTTTGCTACTTTTTGTCCTTGTTTCTCTTCTTTTTCGCTGGCGTTGACATCGTAGGGGTCACAGGTTCAATCCCTGTCACGCCCACCATCCGGTTCCCAAGACAGCATTCTTCTGCAGCGGTCCCTTCGGGCCTGTTCCGCCGAATCGCCGCAGCTACCAGGCCCTTGTCGTCACGCTTCAGCGCCCGACCGTGCGGAACCGGTCCTCCAGATAGGACACGAGCCGCACTAGGGGCCACAGCACAATCAGGTACATCACTGCGGCCGCAATCAGCGGAGTCGGATTGGCGGTCAGGGCCTGCGCGTCCGTCGCCTGCTTGAGCAGATCCGGCATCGCCACGACGGAGGCGAGCGAGGTGTCCTTGGCAATGGCCACCGAATTACTGGTATGCGGCGGAATGGCGACACGGAAGGCCTGTGGCAGGATGATTTTGTAGATCACCGCCCAGAACGGCATACCGAGCGCCTTCGCCGCCTCCGCCTGCCCCGCGGGGATCGACTGGATGCCGGCGCGAAACACCTCCGCGGTGAAAGCAGAGAAGACGAGCCCGAGCGCGAGCGTCGCCGAGGTGAAGGCGTTCAGCCGGATGCCGACGAAGGGCAGCGCATAGTAGATCAGCACGAGCACCACGAGGATCGGCAGGGCGCGGAACATGTCCACATGCAGCACCGCAAGCATACGCACCGGGCGCGGCCCGTAGAGGCGGGCGAGGCAGATCAGGACGCCCGCCAGCCCGCCGAGAATGATGGTCGTCAGTGCCAGCAGGATCGTGTTGCCGACGCCCCTCAGCAGCATCGGGAAGATGCGGACGAACACATCCGCGTTCAGGAACGTCTCGACAAAACCCGGCATCGTGCTGTCACCCTCCAATGGTTGCCGCCCATGCGGATCGGCCAAAAAATCTCTTGAAAAAGTCGGTGGAGATGCCCCGGCACTCCCCTTGATCTTCGGGCAGTCCTTCGCAGCCCACCTGTCCGCGCCTAAGGGACCCCCTTCTTCACGGAACCGCTTCGTGCGCCGACCACGGAACGATAGACCATCAGCGTCAGCTGCACATGGGCGCGCATCAGCTCTTCCGCCAATCGGGTGTCGCGGGCCAGTGTCGCCTCCATCAACTGCGTGTGGTGCTCGAGCGCCAGTGCCTGTGAAAGCAGTTTTCGGCTCTCGTGGTCGTATCCTTCCTGCGGTGTCGGCTTTCCCAGTCCGGGATTGAAAAGAAGCGCCTGATGGTGGCGCCGCAGCTGCTCGCTCACCTGGCGCTGAAACGATTTCAACCAGGAGGACGGCGCCGCAGCCACGAGCGCCTGGTGAAAGCCGTCATGTGCCTCCATCCAGTCCGGCACGTCGGCCGCCGCTTCCTGCAGGCTGTGGGCGGCGCGCGACAGCCGGTGATGCGCCGCGACGATTCCTCCCTCCCAGGCGAGGTCTCCATGGGCGATCGCCGCAGTCAGGAGAGCCGTCTCGACCACCGTGCGGGCCTGTTCCAGATCCTCGAGTTCCTCGAGCGAGACCGGGGCGACCCGATAGCCGCGATTGGGCTTGAGCACGGCGAGGCCCGCCGCCTCAAGCCGCGAGAGCGCCTCGCGCAGCGGCGTGTAGCCGACGCCATAGCGCGCCGACAGCGCCATCAGCCGCAGGGGCGCGTCGGGCGCCAGCCGGCCGCTGAGGATGTCGCGCTTCAGCGCCGCGAAGGCGCTTTCGGGTTTCGACGACGCCTGTTCCGGCGTTGTGCTCGCTAAAGATTTCATATAACCCATATTATTATATATAATTATCCGGTCCAACCGGATTTTTTGATCACACCCGCCGAAAGAGAGGAACCCCGCATGCCGGATGCGACGACAGTGCTGGAAAAGGACCGTCAGGACCCGCTGAAGGCGTTTCGTGAGCGGTTCGTCCTGCCCGACGGCGTGATCTATCTCGACGGCAACAGTCTCGGCGTGCTTCCCGCCGGAATGAGCAGGCGCATCGCTGAAGTCGTCGAGCGGGAATGGGGCGAGCGGCTGGTGCGCGGCTGGAACGATGCGGGCTGGATCGACCTGCCAGCACGCGTCGCCGGCAAGATCGCCCGCCTGGTCGGCGCCGGCGACGGCACGGTGGCCGTCGGCGATTCCACGTCGGTCAATGTGTTCAAGACCCTCAGCGCCGCGCTGGCACTGCGGCCGGACCGGCGTGTCATCCTCTCCGACAGCAACAATTTTCCGACCGATCTCTACATCGCCGACGGCCTGGCGCGCCTCATCGGACAGGGCTACGAGCTGCGCACGGCGATGGCGGCGGACATGGATGACGCGATCGACGCATCGGTCGCCGCAGTTCTCCTGACCGAGGTGGATTACCGGACCGGCTGGCGCTACGACATGGCACAGACGACGCGCCGCATCCACGCGGCGGGCGCTTTGGCCATCTGGGATCTGTGCCACAGCGCCGGCGCCTTCCCGGTGCATCTCGAAGAGGCCGACGCGGACTTCGCCATCGGCTGCGGCTACAAATATCTGAACGGCGGACCGGGCGCGCCGGCCTTCCTCTATGTCGCACCCCGCCATCTCGAGGGGATCCGGCCTGCACTGTCGGGGTGGATGGGGCATCAGGCGCCCTTCGCCTTCACGGCGGACTATGCGCCGGCCGAAGGCATCGCCCGCATGACCGTCGGCACGCCGCCGGTCCTCTCCATGTCGGCACTGGATGCCGCGCTCGACGCCTTCGACGGCGTCGACATGGAACTGGTCCGCGCAAAATCCCAGGATTTGTGCGACCTCTTCATCGCCGAGGTCGAGGCGCACTGCCCCGAACTGGAACTCGTGACGCCCAGGGAGCGGTCACAGCGCGGCAGCCAGGTCTCCTTCCGCCATCCGGAAGGCTACGCCATCATGCAGGCGCTGATCGCCGAGGGCGTCATCGGCGACTTCCGTGCGCCCGACATCCTGCGCTTCGGCATGACGCCGCTCTACCTCAGCCATGGTGATGTCGCACGCGCGGCGGAGATCCTCGGGCGCATCATGGGCGAGAAGCGGTGGGACCGTCCGGAATTCCGCACCCGCGCCAAGGTGACGTGATCCTGCCCCGGACGGCTGAAGCACCCGTTTCGGACCCATAGTGGCCCGACCGAAACAGATCCTCCCCCTCTGTTCGACGCGTCATCCCACAAGTCATTGATCTGGTGGGGCGATTTGCCATGAAAAATTGGAGCAGCCTGTCGTGGTCGCACCACGAGCCTTACGATAATTTAATACTAGAGAAGATGAAAACGGCCGCCGAAGCTGTCATAAAGGCAATGGCCCAGCATGGCCGGCCCGCCGGTTCATGAATGCCGCCCAACGCCAACGATCAAGTAGCCGGAGCGTGCATGTCTTTTTGGAAACAGGCGGTTTTCAGTCTTATCGTCCTGATCGCCGCCGGCCTCGCCTGGTTCTGGTATTTTCCCGGCGCCGAGGATGTCCTGGCGCGCGCCGGCCTGCTCGATGCGCGGACGAGCACCGCGCAGGAGAATCCGGCGCGCGGTGCCGCGGGCGGTCAGCGGCAGGGACGCCGCGGCAATGATGCCGGTGGTCTCGTCGTGACGACGCCGATCGCCTTCGCCACCATCAACGACCGCCTGAACGCCATCGGCACCGGTCGCGCCCTGCGTTCCGTGGTGGTCAACCCGCGGACCTCCGGCACGCTGCGCGAGGTGCTGACGGCTTCCGGCGCCACCGTCAGGGCGGGCGACCTGATCGCCCGTCTCGATTCGGACGCCGAGGAGATCGCCCTCGACCGGGCCGGCGTGGCACTCGAGGACGCCAGGACCAAGCTCGAGCGCGTCATGGCGCTGCGCTCGACCAACACGGTCACCGTCGCGCAGCAGAACGAGGCCGAGTTGGCGCTGCGCAACGCCGAACTGGTCAGGCGCGAGGCCGAGCTGGCGCTGGAGCGCCGCTCGATCATCGCGCCGATCGACGGCACGGTCGGCATCCTGCCCATTTCGGCCGGCAGCTACGTGACCAGCAGCAGCGAGATCGCCACCATCGACGACCGCTCGCGCATCCTGGTCGATTTCTGGATCCCCGAGCGCTATGCGAGCCTGATCGACATCGGCTCACCGCTGACGGCGACCTCCGTGGCGCGTGCCGCCTCCGTGCACGAAGGTGCGATCAGCGCGGTCGACAACCGCATCGATCCCGAGAGCCGCACCCTGCGCGTCGAAGGGCAGATCGAGAACCCCGACGACCGGCTGCGCGCCGGCATGGCCTTCAGCATATCGATGCGCTTTCCCGGCGAGACCTATCCGGCAATCGACCCGCTCGCGATCCAGTGGAGCGCCGACGGCCCCTATGTCTGGGTCGTCGAGAACGACCTTGCCCGCCAGAAGTCCGTGCGCATCATCCAGCGCAATGCCGACAGCGTGCTCGTCGACGCGGACTTCACGGAAGGCGCCGCGGTGGTGACCCAGGGCGTCCACAATGTGCGCGAGGGCGCGCCGGTGACGGCCGCGGGCGAGCCCGGCACATCCACCGACGCGCAGACCGTCAGGGCGGAAGGGGCGGCGTCGTGAAGGACAGGATCCACGACGCTCAGACAGGCCTGACGGCGCTTTTCGTCCGCCGCCCCGTTCTCGCCTTCGTCTTCAACACGCTGATCGCCGTTGCCGGCCTTGCCGCCCTGTTCGGCGTCGAGGTGCGCGAGCTGCCCGACGTCGACCGCCCGGTCATCACCGTCTCGACCGACTTTTCCGGCGCTGCCGCCGAAACCATGGACCGCGAGGTGACCGCCATCGTCGAGGGCGCGGTCGCCCGTGTCTCCGGCGTTGCTGCTATTTCGTCGCGTTCCTCCTTCGGCCGCAGCCGCGTGACGATCGAGTTCGCCGACAGCGTCGATCTCGACACCGCGGCCTCGGACCTGCGCGATGCGGTCAGCCGCATCCAGAACAGCCTGCCGGACGACGCCGACGCGCCGCGCATCGTCAAGGCCGACGGCGACGCCCAGGCGGTGATGCGCCTTGCGCTCACCTCGGAAGACATGTCGATCCAGGACATGACCGTGCTGGTGGAGGAGGAGATCGTCGATGCCTTCGCCGCCGTTCCGGGGGTCGCCGACGTCCAGGTCTATGGTGACCGGGCGAAGATCTTCCGCATCGACATCGACCAGACCAAGCTGGCGAGCCTCGGCCTCACCGTCGCCGACGTCTCGCGGGCGCTGGCCTCCATCGCCTTCGACACGCCGGCCGGATCGCTGACCAACAGCACGCAGGACCTGACGGTGCGCGCCACCGCGGCGATAACGACGCCGGAGGAATTCGAGGCGCTCTATCTGAAGGATCATGTCCGACTCGGCGACGTGGCCACAGTGACGCTCGGCCCCGATGTCGGCGAAAGCCAGTTGCGCTCCAACGGCCGGACCGGCATCGGTCTCGGCATCGTCCGTCAGGCACAGTCGAACACGCTCGACATCTCGGCCGGGGTGCGCAAGGCGGTCGAGGAGGTGCGCCGGACGCTGCCGGCCGGCATGACGATCGAGGTGACCAGCGACGACGCCACCTTCATCAACGGCGCCATCCACGAGGTCGAGATCGCGCTCGGCATCTCGGTCACGGTGGTGCTGCTCGTCATCTTCCTGTTCCTGCGCGATTTCCGCGCCACGCTGATCCCCGGTCTTGCCATCCCGGTCGCGCTGATCGGCACGCTTGCCGCGATCTACCTGACCGGCTTCTCGATCAACATACTGACGCTCCTGGCACTGGTCCTGGCGACCGGCCTTGTCGTCGACGACGCCATCGTCGTGCTGGAGAACATCGTCCGACGCCGCAACGAGGGCATGGGCGCGCGCGCCGCCGCCGTGCTCGGCACACAGGAGGTCTTCTTCGCCGTCATCGCCACCACCGCGACGCTGATCGCGGTCTTCGTGCCGATCTCTTTCCTGCCCGGGCAGGCCGGCGGCCTGTTCCGCGAGTTCGGCTTCGTGCTGGCGATCTCGGTTTTCCTGTCGTCGCTGGTCGCCCTGTCGCTGTGCCCGATGCTGGCCTCGCGCATGCTCGCCGCCCATCCGGAGAACGAGGAACGCGAAGCGACCGGCCTGGTCGCCGGGGCCGGTCGCACCCTGTCGGGCCTCTACCGCCGCACCCTGCATGCCTGCCTCGACGCTCCCTTCGTCGTCATCCTGGTTTCGATGCTGTTCGCCGGCGCCGCCTATGGCCTGTTCGGCACCATCAAGTCCGAGGTCACGCCCACCGAGGACCGCTCGGTGGCCTTCATGCGCGTCTCGGCACCGCAGGGCGTCAGCCTCGACTATTTCGCCGAACAGATGCGCCGCATCGAGGCGCTGATCGAACCGATGCGCGAGAGCGGCGAAGTCTTGAGCACCTTCTCCATCGCGGGTCAGGGTTCGGGCAACAGCGGCTTCCTCGTCCTGATGCTCGCCCCCTGGGACGAACGCACGCGCAGCCAGCAGGAAATCGTCGCCGAACTCTCGCAGCGGACGAGTTCCGTGCCGGGCGTGCGCGCTTTCGTCTTCCAGCCGAACAGCCTCGGCATTCGCGGCTCGGGCAGCGGCCTGCAGTTCGCCGTGGCCGGCAACAACTACGCCACGCTCAACAGCGTCGCCGCGGGCATCGTCGCCGAGATGGAGCAGGATCCGCGCTTCCGCCAGCCGCGCCTCTCCAATGACACGACCCAGCCGCAGCTTGCCATCGCCATCGACCGCGAACGCGCCTTCGACATGGGCATCGAGATCGAGGGCCTGGGCAACACCATCCAGGCGATGCTCGACGGGCGCAAGATCGGCTCGGTCTTCATCGACGACCGCAGCGTCGACGTAAAACTCTTGTCGAGCACCAATCCCGTCAACGACCCGACCGATCTGGAGAACATCTTCGTCAAGGCGGGCGACGGGCGTTTCGTTCCCCTTGCGACCATCGCGACGCTGAGGGAGCAGGCCGTCCCGCCCTCCCTGTCGCGCGAAGGACAATTGCGTGCCGTCAGCGTCAGCGCGGCGCTAGCGCCCGGTGTGGCGCTCAGCGACGCCTATGCGCGCGCGCAGGAGATCGCCGCCCCGCTGCTCCAGCCCGGAACGCGCATCATCCCGCTTGCGGAAACCGCGACGCTCGGCGAGACGGCCGGCTCGATGCGGACAATCTTCGGCTTCGCGCTCGTCATCATTCTCCTGGTGCTCGCCGCGCAGTTCGAGAGCTTCGTCAGCGCCCTGATCATCATGGCAACCGTACCGCTCGGCCTTGCCTGCGCCGTCTTCGCCATGGTCGCCACGGGAACGAGCCTCAACGTCTACAGCCAGATCGGCCTCGTGCTCATGGTCGGCATCATGGCGAAGAACGGGATCCTCATCGTCGAGTTCGCCAACCAGCTGCGCGATCGGGGCCTCGGCGTGCGCGAGGCGATCGAACAGGCTTCCCTGATCCGGCTGCGCCCCGTGGCGATGACCATGATCTGCACCATCGTCGGCGGGGTGCCGCTCGTCCTGGCAAGCGGCGCCGGAGCGGAAGCCCGCATCGCGCTCGGCTGGGTCATCGTCGGCGGCCTGGGCCTTGCAGCCCTGTCGACCCTGTTCCTGACCCCCGTCGCCTATCTGCTGCTCGGCCGCTTCATGACGCCGAAGGCGGAGGAAGAAGCGCGTCTCGAGCGGGAGCTGGACCACGCCGCCGGCCTCGACGCCAAGTCCCGATAGCCATTTCCGTCGATGACGCTCTCACCGAAGCGCCGGGTGGGTGACAAGCCGGACGCAAGTCTGTATCTGTGCCCGTCGCGCAAAGAGGCGGGCGAGGCACGGCCTCTCGTTGCCAAGCCGCCTGGATCGTCGTGTGTCCGTTGGGATGCACAACGGACGAGCCGAACGATTGATGGAGCATCGGACCAGCCGAAAACCGGAGTCCGCTTTCCGGTACGGTGCTCTTGAGCGTTGATGCAGTCAGGCGGAATCACCTGACGTCCGCATAAACGCGGAAAAACAAATAGATAGACCCGTTCAACGTTTCTGTGAAAGGGTGAAGGGTCTATAGCATTTTGCAGTCAGGTGGAATCACCTGACGTCCGCAGAAATGCAAAAAACAAATTGATAGAGCGTCCTTGTGCGTCCAAATGGACGCACGGCGCTCTAGCAGAAACGGAGTGGGCCTGTTGAGCGTCGGAACCATCAGCATCGAGAGAGCCCGGGAACTCGTCGGCCAGGAGGTCGGCCTTTCGGACTGGCGCGTCGTGTCGCAGGAGATGATCGACCAGTTCGCGGCGGCGACCGACGATCATCAGTTCATCCATACCGACCCAGAAAGGGCTGCTCGCGAAACTCCCTATGGCGGCACCATCGCCCACGGATTTCTCTCGCTGTCGCTGCTGTCGACCATGGTGTTCGAAGCAGTGCCCCTGCTCGACACCGCCGGCATGGGCGTCAATTTCGGCTTCGAGCGCATCCGCTTTCTGGCTCCGGTGCGCAGCGGCGCGCGCATCCGCGCCCGCTTCGTGCTGGCGAACCTGAACGAGCGGCCATCCGGCATCGTCGAGATCAATTACGACGTCACCGTCGAGATCGAGAATTCGCTGAAGCCGGCCCTGACCGCCCATTGGCTGACACTGGCCATGCCGGACCGTTCTCGCGACGGCTGAGCCGTCCCGTCTCCCTGCCGGTGCGAACGAAAGGCGACCCGGCCCGACCGGAAGACGCTCACACGATGCCGCAGGCGCGCACGAGCTTGAGCAGCCTCGGCAGCGATGGCTGCGTGTTCATGGCACACCACGTCTCGCGCAGTTCCCCGCCATAGCTTTCCTTGTGCCTGGCGAGCGATTGCGTCGGGTAGACGAAGCGCTGCGCCAGCGGGTTGGTGTAGATGAAGCGGAAAGCGCGCCGCGTCAGCCAGTCCTTCTCGAATTCCTGGTCCTCGATGCGGTGAAACGGCATCAGGCCGAAATAGAGCCGCGCCACCCCTTCCGCCTGAAAGGTCTCGATGGCCCGGCGCACCAGGAAATACGCGGCAAGGGGATCCGCCTCCGGCAGCCAGCGGCGGGTCGCCGACAGATAGCCGATCAGCCTGCCGTTTTCATAGAGCGGGTCGAAGAAGGCGAAGGCGATGGGCTGCCCGGCCGCATCGAGGATGAAGAACTTGCGCACGGCAGGCTCGTCGCGGAGCTGGATCGGGCGCACGAGGAAGGAAAGTTCGCGTCGTTTTGTGGTGCGGGTGCGCCGCCAGCCGAGCGAGATCGCTTCGACGCGCCGGGGGTCCAGTTCCGCGAGCGGCAGTTCCGCGACCGTGTGCCCGCTGCGCTCGAAGCGGTTGACCGCTGTCCGGAAGCTGCGCCGGGTCGGTCCCGAAAAATCATAGCCGGACAGGTCGATGAAGTTCTCGACGCCGAGCGCGTTGACCCGGAACCCCTTGGTGGAAAGCAGCTCGGCCATCGGCCGCGAAACCTGCCAGAAGGTGACGTCCCGCTTCTCACCGACAAAGGCGTCGATCAGCGCTGGCCAGTGGACCTGCGGCGCCAGCGGATCGGCCAGCACATAGGCTGTCCTGCCGACCATCCGATAGGCCAGAAACCCGCGTTCGTCCCCGAAATGGCGCAGCCCGGGCTGGTGCGCCACCGAATAGGCGAGCACGAACGCGCCATGGTTTTCAAGCAGCGCATGGCGCACGGATTCTGGGAGACCGCGACTGTCGCTGAAAGGCATATCGGCTGGCACGCGCGCTAGATGGTTCACCGGAAACGACTCACACTCTGCCCCCCCCGGCGCGCCAAGGGATCGCATGGTCTGGGGACACTGGCAAGAACGGATTTGACAATTAAAAAACAAAAAGGTTATTTAATTATAACTGGAGATTCCGACCATGCTGCCGACCCTCACCCCCTCCGAGCTCCTGCCGGCCGATGCGCCGGAAACGGCGGATCAGCGCGCGCTTCTCGCCCTCAAGACGAAGGGCGCGATGACCGCACAGCGCCTCGCCCATCTCCTCGGAATTTCCGCTGTGGCCGTGCGAAAGCAGCTCGCAAGGCTGGAAAGGGCCGGGCTGGTCCGCTTTCAGGAAGAGGTGCGGGGTCCCGGACGCCCGGAGCGCGTCTGGCGGCTCTCGGCGGAGGGGCATGCCCGCTTTCCCGACAGGCACGCGACGCTGACGCTCGACCTGATCTCCTCGATCCGCCGCATCTTCGGCGAAGAAGGGCTCGACCGCCTGATCAGCCAGCGCGAGCAGACCATGGAAGAGACCTATCGTGATGCCCTGGAAAGCGAAGCCAGCCTCGAGGCGCGCGTTTCGCGTCTTGCCGGTCTTCGCGCCCGCGAAGGCTATATGGCGGAGATCGAGAAACTGGAGGACGGCGCCTTCATGCTGATCGAGAACCACTGCCCGATCTGCGCCGCCGCCAGCGTCTGCCAGGGGTTCTGCCGCTCCGAGCTGGACGTGTTCCGGACGGTTCTCGGGCCGCAGACGCGCGTCACACGAACGGATCATATCCTGGCCGGCGCCCGGCGCTGCGCCTATCGCATTGAAACGACAACGCCGGCCTGAGCGCAGCGCGCACCACGGCAGGATCATCGAGGCTACCATGACTGACCATCACTCCGAGGCTTCGCTCGGCAATGCCGGCTGGGCGGCAATCATCAGGACCGGGCAACTGGGACAGTTTTCCCTGCTGTGCCTCGGCATCTGGTTGCATGCGGCCGACACGATGCTGGTCGCCACCGCCATGCCGGCGGCCGTGGCCGAGATCGGCGGCGACCGGCTGGTGAGCTGGACGCTGTCGCTCTATCTGCTGGGTTCGATCCTGTCGGGCGCGGCGGCCGCACTGACGGCCTCCGCCCTCGGCCTGCGGCGCGCCTTCGTGCTCGCCGCCCTCACCTATTCGTCCGGCTGCGTGGTCAGCGCGCTGGCGCCCGACATGATCGTGATGCTGATCGGGCGGTTTGCCCAGGGCGTCGGCGGCGGCATGCTGGTGGCCCTGACCTATGTCGCGATCCAGCGGCTGTTCCCGAAGGACATGTGGCCCCGCCTGATCGCCCTGATGTCCGCCATCTGGGGCGCCTCCGCCTTCTGCGGCCCGCTGATCGGCGGCTTCTTCGCCGATCTCGGCCTGTGGCGCTGGGGTTTCTGGATGTTCGCCGCGCAGGCTCTTCTGCTGGCAGTCCTGGTCCCCGCGTTCATGCGGCCGAGCAAGGGAGAAGCGGCTCCCGCCCAGCGCTTCCCTGTCGTTCGCCTGACGCTGCTGTCGCTGGCGGTCCTGTCCGTCGCCACCGCCGGCATCTACGTGACGCCGGCCGTCTCGCTGCCGCTGGTCGCGGCGGGCGGCCTGTTCTTCTATCTCTTCCTGCGCCGCGACGGCAGCCGCGGGAGCGAGAGGATGTTCCCCACCCGCGCCTTCGACATCCGCACGCCGATCGGCGCCGGCTTCATCGCCAATCTGTCGCTCGGCACGGCGGCCATGTCTTTCACCGTCTACGGTCCCTTCCTGCTCAATCGCATCCACGGCATCTCCGCGCTCGAAGCCGGTTACATCATTGCGGCGGAATCCGTTGCATGGAGCACCACGGCGATCGCCTTTGCCGGCGTCGGCGCGGTGGGCGAGAAGGTGGTGATGCGCACCGGCGCCCTGATGATCGTGCTGGCCATCGCCATGCTTGGCCCGATCATGGCCGAAGGGCCGATCTGGGCGATCCTTGCCATGTCCATAGCGCAGGGAGCGGGATTCGGCCTGCTGTGGGGCTTCCTGATCCGCCGCGTGGTGGCGATGGCGCCCGAGCAGGAGCGCGACAGCGCTTCCGCCGCAATGCCCACCACCCAGCAGATCGCCTTCGCGCTGGGAGCGGCGCTGGCCGGCATCGTCGCCAACATGGCCGGCTTTGCCGACAGCGGAAACCACACGGCCATGCAGAACGTCGCCTGGTGGGTGTTCGTCTCCTTCGTGCCGGTGGCGGCGCTCGGCGCGGCCGCAGCCTGGCGCGTGGCCGGCCCGATGCCCGCGGCGGCGAACGAGGGACAGCCACTTGCAGGGCAAGGCGCGCCCTGACGGACGCTTGCCTGATTCGGAATTACCGCTGCGGCGTCTTCGCGCCCTTGGGACCCTTGCGGCCCGGAGCACCCGCATGGGTCGACGCGGTGACCGAGACAGGGTCGCTGGCGGGAAAGGTCGCCTCCAGCCCCTCTTCCAGCGCATCGTCCTCCTCGACCCCGGCCTTCGCGGAAGGCTTCGGGGATTTCTTTGCGGCGAACTCGTCCGGCGCGCCGGTCCGCGTCGTGCGCGTGATCGACACCGGGTCGCTGGCCGGAAACGTCTCCTCGAGCCCCTCGTTCAGGGCCTCGTCCTCGGCCTCTCGGCGTTTCTCGTCCGAGCGCCGTCCGCTGTTGTTCGGTTTTGAGCTTTTCGATTTCGAGCCGGGCTGCATGTCAAAAATTCCTTTCCTGCAGAACGCGCTCGCCCACCACAGGTTCCGAACCTCATACGTCGCGCGCGGCTGCCTCCATCAGCAGGAGAACATAGTCGCTGAAGGAGCGCCAGCACTCGACGCGAAACGCATCCTCACCGGTGCGCCACAAGACGATCTCGGCCTTGCCGAACATCGTCCGCGAGGCGGCGCCGACGGGAAAGGCGTGAAGCGACAGGTCCTGCGGACAGCCGGCGCTCAGGACATCCGCGGCGCGTGGCCCGGAGACCAGCATCGCCGTGTTGCGATGCGATACATCGACCGCCGCATGAAACGCCGGGACGCCCGCGCATGCCGCCACCAGGTTCGCGCCTGCCTGGTCGATCACCAGCCACTCGTCGGGGCCGAGCCAGAGAGCCGCCCGCGCCCCCTTTGAGCTGGTGGTTTTCGGCGTCCGGGGCAGGTCGAGGCCGAGCGCCGCCGACAGGTCTTCGCAGGCCTCGGCCGACGCGCGCAGCACGAGCCGCGTTGCCGGTTCCGCCGGCAGGACGCGCAGTTCCTCGCCGTCGAACCCACGGCCCTCCAGCGGCGCGATGCGCCGGGTCTCCTCACCCATTGGCCCGTTCTCCCTTTTCATCGAAGAAGACCGTCGAGGTGACCTCGACTGCAATCGCCCCGCCGGGCATCGGCACATGCAGCGTCTCGCCCATGCGGTCATGGCCGCCGGCGACGAGCGCCAGCGCGATTGAACGGCCGCAATTCTCCGACCAGTAGGACGACGTCACATGACCGAGCATCGTCATCGGCACGGGTTGGTTCGGATCGGCGACGATCTGCGCCCCCTCGTCGAGCACGACGTCCGGATCCTTGGTCTTCAGCCCGACAAGCTGCTTGCGCCCGGGCGCAACGAGATCGGCCCGCCGCAGGCCGCGCATGCCGACGAAATCCGCCTTGTTCCTGCCGATGGCCCAGCCGAGGCCGGCATCGTGCGGCGTCACCGTCCCGTCCGTTTCCTGGCCGACGATGATGAACCCCTTCTCGGCGCGCAGCACATGCATGGCTTCCGTGCCATAGGCACAGGCATCATGCTTGCGGCCTTCGGCCCAGACCGCTTCCCAAACCGCGCGGCCGAAATCCGCCGGCACGTTGATCTCGAAGCCGCGCTCGCCGGTGAACGACATGCGGAACAGCCGCGTCGGCACGCCGCAGATGCTGCCTTCGCGGACCGACATATGCGGCATGGCCTCGTCGGAGAGGTCGATCCGCTCCACGAGGGGAGCGATGATGTCCCGGCTGCGCGGCCCCTGGACCGCGATCACCGCCCATTGCTCCGATGTCGAGGTGAGGAAGACCCGCAGATCCGGGAACTCGGTCTGCAGGTAGTCCTCCATGTGGTTCAGCACGCGCGGCGCACCGCCGGTGGTTGTGGTCACATGGAACCGGTCCTCCGCAAGTCGCCCGACGACGCCGTCGTCGTAGATGAAGCCGTCCTCGCGCAGCATGACGCCATAGCGGCAGCGTCCGACGCCGAGCTTGGTCCATGGATTGGTATACATCAGTTCCATGAAGCGCGCGGCATCCGGCCCCACCACTTCGATCTTGCCGAGGGTCGAGGCATCGAAAATGCCGGCGCTCGCCCGCACCGTTCGGCATTCGCGCGCCACCGCCGCATGCAGCTCCTCGCCGTTGCGCGGAAAGTACCAGGCCCGCTTCCACTGGCCGACATCCTCGAACTCCGCGCCGTTCTCCTCCGCCCAGGAATGGATCGGCGTGCGCCGCACGGGTTCGAACAGGGCCCCGCGGCTGTGTCCTGCCAGCGCGCCGAAGGTCACCGGCGTGTAGGGCGCCCGGAAGGTCGTCAGCCCCACCTCGGGGATCGGCTTGCCAAGCATTGCCGCGGCAATCGCCAAACCATGCATGTTCGAGGTCTTGCCCTGGTCTGTCGCCATACCGGTGGTGGTGAACCGCTTGACGTGCTCGATGGAGCGCATGCCCTCGCGCACCGCCTGGCGGATGTCCTTCGCGGTGACGTCGTTCTGGAAATCGACGAAAGCCTTGGCGCCCGTGCCGTTATCGGCGGGGCCGAGCATTCCGCCCGTCCAGCTTTCGCCACGCGCCTCTCTCACCGCTACTGTCCTGCCGCCCGTCGCTCCGCCGGCCCTGGCACCCGCTTCCAGCCCCTGCTCCACCGTCTCGGCGAGGCCGCTCGCCCCGGCGCAGGCACCTGCACAGGCAACATCCTGCGCGTTGCTGCCCGGCAGGAAGCGCTGCGTCTCCGCCTCGAAGACGAGCTTGCCGCGCGATTGCGAAAAGAGATGGACCGCAGGGGTCCAGCCGGCCGATGTCAGCAGCGCATCGCAGGCGATGTCGCGGGCAGCGCCGCCGGCGACGGGGCTGACCCGGATCGAGGACACCCGCAGCCGCCCCGTGGTCCCTGTCACCGCATGGGCCGGCAGGCAGGCGACGCCGAGCCGCTTCGCCTCCTCCACATGCGGCCCGGCGACGTCGGCCCGCGCATCGACGATGGCCGCTACGCCGACGCCCGCCCTGTGAAGGTCGAGCGCCGCGAGCCACGCGCCGTCATCGGCCGCATAGACCGCGATATTGCGGCCGACCGCGACGCCAAAATGATTGAGATAGGTGCGCGCGGCTGAAGCCAGCATGATCCCCGGCCGGTCATTGCCCGGAAAGACCATGTGCCGCTCGATGGCTCCGGTGGCAAGCACGGCGCGCTTCGCCCGCACCTGCCACAGCCGCTCGCGCGGCCGCGCCGGATCGGGCGCTGCAAGATGATCGGTCAGCCGCTCGACCAGCCCGACCATGTTCTGCGCGTAATAGCCGAAGCCGGTGGTGCGGGTCAGGAGGCGCACATTGTCCCGCGCCGCGAGATCGGCGGTCACCGTCTGCGCCCAGTCCCAGCCGGCCTGCCCGTCGATGACGGCCCCGGTCTCGTAGCGCAACGCGCCACCCGTCTGCGCCTGTTCGTCGGCAAGGATCACCTGCGCCCCGGTTTCGGCGGCGGCGAGCGCTGCCGCGAGGCCCGCCGCGCCCCCGCCGATGACCAGCACGTCGCAATGCGCGAACCGGTTGGCATAGAGGTCCGGATCGGGCCGGTCCGGCGCCACGCCAAGCCCCGCCGCCCGGCGGATGAAGGGTTCGTAAAGCCGCTCCCAGGCGGCCTTCGGCCACATGAAGGTCTTGTAGTAGAAGCCCGCCGAGAAGAATGGTGAGGCGACATCGTTCAGCGCCCCGACATCGAAGGCGAGCGACGGCCATCGGTTCTGCGAGACGGCTTCGAGCCCCTCATACACTTCCTGCACGGTCGCCCGGACATTCGGCGTGCGCCGCGCCGCGTCGCGATGGATGCCGACCAGCGCGTTCGGCTCCTCCGCCCCCGCCGAGACGATGCCGCGCGGGCGGTGATACTTGAACGAGCGGCCGACGAGATGGATGCCGTTGGCGATGAGCGCGGAAGCCAGCGTATCGCCGGAGAGACCCATGAGGATTCTGCCGTCGAAGCTGAAACGGACGGGATCGGCATGGCCGAGCCGCCCGGCGGTCGCGATGCGGAAGGGCTGGGTCATCGGGTGCCCTCCCATTGCTGCGAGTGTTCACCCCCCTCTGCCCTGCCGGGCATCTCCCCCTCAAGGGGGGAGATCGGCAGTTGCATGTGATGGTGCTTACGCTGGTTGCGTTGTGCATGAGGTCGATGAAGAGACAATCTCCCCCCTTGAGGGGGAGATGGCCGGCAGGCCAGAGGGGGGTGAACGGCCCGCACCATCACGCACCCTCCCCGTCCAGCGCAGGCTTCGGATCACCCGCCCGGTAGGTCGCAAGAAACCGGTCGGACACCGTGTCGCGCGCGGCGTTGAAGAAGCGGGCGCAGCCATGGATGTGCCGCCACCGTTCGAACACGATGCCCTTCGGATTCGAACGAATGAAGAAGAACCGCTCGAAATCGGCATCCGAGAGCGCCGCCATGTCAGTCGGCCGGGCGATATGCGCCTCGCCGGCATGGCGGAACTCCAACTCCGGCCGTTCTTCCTGGCAATAGGGGCAATGAATGAGAAGCATGGAACCCTCGGAAAGCTAGTGCGCGACAGCGGCGGCCGCCGCCTCGTCGATCAGCCGCCCGCCGCGGAACCGCTCCAGCGTGAACGGCGCGTTGATCCTGTGCGGCTCGTCGCGGGCGATGGTGTGGGCGAAGACATGCGCAGAACTCGGCGTCGCCTTGAAGCCGCCCGTCCCCCAGCCGCAATTGACATACAGCCCCTTCACCGGCGTCTTCGCCAGGATCGGCGAGCGGTCGGGCGTCACGTCGACGATGCCGCCCCAGCTGCGCAGCATCTTCATGCGGGTGAACATCGGAAACATCTCGACGATCGCGTCGAGCGTGTGCTGGATGATGTGCAGGCCGCCGGTCTGCGAATAGGACGTGTACTGGTCGGTTCCCGCCCCGATGACCAGCTCTCCCTTATCGGACTGCGAGATATAGGCGTGCACAGTGTTTGACATGACGACGCAGGGAAACACCGGCTTCACCGGTTCCGACACCAGCGCCTGCAGAGGATAGGATTCGAGCGGCACCTGCACCCCGGCCATCTGCATCAGCACCGATGAATGGCCGGCCGCGACGACGCCGACCTTCGCCGCGCCGATCGTCCCGCGCGTCGTCTCCACGCCCGTCACCGCCCCGTCCGGGCCCCGGTTGATGCCGGTCACCTCGCAGTTCTGGATGATGTCGACACCACGCGCCGAGGCAGCCCTTGCATAGCCCCAGGCGACCGCGTCGTGCCTGGCCGTGCCGCCCCGCCGCTGCAGGGCGGCGCCCATCACCGGATAGCGCGCGTTCCGCGAAATGTTGAGCGGCGGGCAGTAGGCCTTCGCCTCCTCTGGCGTCAGCCATTCATTGTCGACGCCGTTCAGTCGGTTGGCGTGGATGTGCCGCTTGAAGACCTGCACGTCGTGGACGTTGTGGGCGAGCATCATCACGCCGCGCGGCGAGTACATGACGTTGTAGTTCAGATCCTGGCTGAGACCGTCCCAGAGACGCACCGCGTGATCGTAGATGCCGGCGCTCTCGTCATAGAGATAGTTGGAGCGGATGATCGTCGTGTTGCGGCCGGTATTGCCGCCGCCGAGCCAGCCTTTCTCGAGCACAGCGACATTGGTGATGCCGTGCTCCTTGGCGAGGTAATAGGCGGTGCCCAGCCCGTGCCCGCCAGCGCCCACGATGATCACATCGTAGCGCTTCTTCGGCTCCGGCGAGGCCCATTGCTCCGGCCAGCCCCGGTGGCCGCGCATGGCCTCGCGGGCAATGGCAAAGACGGAATATCTGCGCATGGGCCTCCCCGCATCAGGCATCGCGCCGCAGGCGGCGCTTCGGTCCTCAGGGTAGCAGTAGCGAAATCCGTTGCAACGCCGTGCGCTGATTGCGACGGGCCTTGCCGTTTTGCGCCATGCGGACGGCGAAACGGCGGTGTCCGCTATCGGGTGGCTGGCCACCCGGGGCTTTGGCATGGTCCGCACGCCCAGGTTCAGCGGGCCTTCCCAGGAAACAGGACAGGAATAGTCGTGATGTTCTCACTGACCAACAAGGTAGCAATTGTCACCGGCGCCAGCGCCGGCATCGGCCGGGCGACGGCGAAGCTGTTCGCCGCCCACGGCGCCAGGATCATCGTCACCGCGCGCGGGCAGGCGGGGCTCGATTCGCTTGTCGCCGAGATCACCGATGAAGACGGTGAAGCCATCGCGCTCGCCGGCGACGTGCGCGATGCCGCGCACAACAAGGCGCTGGTGGACCTGGCGGAGGCCCGGTTCGGCGGCCTCGACATCGCCTTCAACAACGCCGGCGCGGTCGGGCTGATGGCGCCGCTCGACGCGTTGGAGAAACAGGACTGGGACCTCGTCATGGAAACCAATCTCGGTTCCGCTTTCCTGGCCGCCAAGCATCAGATCCCAGCCATGCGCCGGCGCGGTCAGGGTTCCCTGATCTTCACCTCCAGCTTCGTCGGATACCAGACCGCGGGAATGCCCGGCATGACGGCCTACGCGGCGGCCAAGGCCGGACTTGTCGGTCTGACAAAGGCATTGGCCGCCGATCTAGGCCCGGAGGGTATTCGCGTCAATGCGCTTCTGCCGGGCGGCACCGACACGCAGATGGCGACGTTCGAGACGGACGAGCAGCGCAGGTTCGTCGAAGGTCTTCATGCCTTGAAACGCATCGCAAGGCCCGAGGAGATCGCCCAGGCGGCACTCTATCTCGCTTCCGAGGCATCGAGCTTCACCACCGGCACGGCGCTGCTCGCCGATGGCGGTGTTTCCATCAACAAGATGTAGAGCGTCTTGCAGTCGGGTGGAATCATCTGACGTCCGCATAAACGCGGAAAAACAATGACCTAGACCCTCATGGATGCTGGCGAAACCGTCCCGCCAGCATCCAGCCATGGATCATGAACAGAAGCGCGATGTAAAACTCGCGCACCTCCGACAGCTCGTAGCCGTCCACCATGGCGCTGCCGCGGAACAGGAACACCAACTTCGTTCCCGCGTAGACGAGAGCCAGCGCGATCGCCGCATTGCGCAATTCCCGCGAGGCCAGGCGGCAGACGATGTCCACGCCGATCATCAGGCTCAGAAAGAACCAGACCTGGTAGGGAACGATGTTCCAGGACTCATACATCAGGGAGGCGATGGGCAGCGCCAGGAGCGCGAAAACGCGCGGCGGCACATAGAGCGCCACCTGGCCGGCGATACCGCCGGTGCCGCGCGGCCAGCACCACGGCAGCACGACGAAGCACAGGATGGCGCTGGTGTAGTAGATGGCCTCGAACTGGTAGGTGTAGAAATTGTGGATGTTGGTCTCGTTCTGGATATTGTCCCTGAACAGATCGGGCGTCGCCCATCCGAGCCAGTGCTGCCCCCACGACATTTCCTCCATCAGGATCAGGAAGACGACCGCCGCCATGCCTGCCAGCACCCAGGAGGGCGAGAGGAGCCCGAGCAGCCGCGGTGCGTTGGACGACAACGCCCGCCGGGCTGCCAGCAGAAGGAGCGCGATCGCCGCGAGCAGGAGAAACTCCGTGGCGATGCCGAGCGGCTGCATCTCGCGCACATAGTCGTTCAGCGAGGTCGGGACGAAATGAACGGCAGCAGCGACGGCGAGCAGGAAGATGAGGGCCGAGCCGATGGCGCCCAGCCCGGCACCGCGCGCGATCGCCTCGTCTTCAGCCGGGCCGCGCGAGAACGGCTTCAGCGCTGCGAAGAACAGTAGCGCGGCGACGAACGACACGACGATGCGCGCTCGGCCGAAAGGCGTGAAGTCCGGGTCTTCCTTGCGCAGCAGGCCGTAGCCATGGACGAGTTCGCCATAGAGCGCGGACGCCGCGATCAGCAGCGCGCCGCCGATGCCGAACCCGATGCTCGGCAGGCAGGTCTTCCAGGTCAACGCAATCTTTCCGTGCTCGTCAGCCGCCATGATACACCCCAAATAGCAGGACAAACGATCTAATGACGCTTTCTTTTCTCCGCGTTAACGGCGGCGCTCGAACGCGGCGATAGCGACATTTTCATGAAAACACTCGACACGGCGCGGAGGCTCTGCTATGAGCCGCCGCTATTCGTGGCAAAATTCTGCCGCGGATGCCTTTGCCCGTGGGCAATTGGAAAGAACAATTCGGCGTTTAGAAAAGCAACCTTCTGACAGGAAACCCAGGTGCAGGTACTCGTCCGCGACAACAATGTTGACCAGGCGCTTCGCGCTCTGAAGAAGAAAATGCAGCGCGAAGGCATTTTTCGCGAGATGAAGATGCGCGGGCACTACGAAAAGCCCTCCGAGAAGCGTGCCCGCGAGAAGGCTGAGGCCGTCCGCCGCGCCCGCAAGCTGGCGCGCAAGCGCGCCCAGCGCGAAGGACTGGTCGGCGGCGGTCGCGTCGCCGCGGCGCGTCCCTGACAGCGCCCATCTTTCGACGATTTCTACATGTATCCAGCGCGGTGCGATCGACTGATCGTACCGCGTTTTGTGTATCCGGGATTTGGGTCGGGAACCGCAATGGCTTGGTTTGGCGGGAAGGTTATGGCATTAGGAACGATGACTTCTAACCTGACGACGCCTTCCATGAAGCTGCGCCGCGGCCTTGCCGGCTTCGCGCTTCTGGCCCTCGCCCCTCTCGCCGCCTGCCAGTCGAGCAATCCCGCCACGGATCTCAGCCGCATCGACACGGCGCAGGGTTCGGCGGAGAACATCAGCTCCCTGAGCTCCGTCATCGACCGCACCCCGAACGAGCCCGAGGCCTACAATATGCGCGGCGCCGCCTATGGACGCGCCGGGCGCTACAATGAGGCGCTGAAGGATTTCGACAAGGCCATCGCACTCAATCCCCGCTCGCACAACGCCTATGCCAACCGCGCGCTGATCCACCGCTATCTGGGCCAGAACGACCGCGCCATGGCCGACTACAATCAGGCGATCTCGCTGAACCCCAACTACGACACCGCCTATATCGGCCGCGCGGAGATCTACCGTCTCGCCGGTCGCAGCACCGAGGCGCTCGCCGATCTCGAGCGCGCGATCGGTCTCGACACAACGGACCCGCGGGCCTTCTACCGGCGCGGCCTGCTCTACCAGGCGAGCGGTCAGCATCCCTACGCCATCGAGGATTTCGCCGCCTCCATCTCCCTCGCTCCGGACGCGCCCTACGGGTACAATGGGCGCGGCCTGTCCTATCTCGCGCAGGGCGACGACGAGAACGCCTTCTCGGACTTCAACACGGCCATCCGGCTCGACGACAAGATCGCCGAGAGCTGGGCCAACCAGGCGCTGGTCTATGAAAAGCGCGGCGAGAACGCCAAGGCATTCAAGTCCTATACGCGCGCCTTGCAGCTCGACCCCGACTACGCGCCGGCGCGCGATGGTCTGAGCCGCACCAGCAGCTAGATCATTGACTGAGCGTCGGAGTAACCGAAAACCGGATTCCGCTTTTCGGCCGATGCTCGAAAATCGTTAATTTTCAAAAACTTCAAAGGATCGTTTGGGCACTGGAGCGCCGGCGCCTTGCGCGCGTGCGGCGAAAAATCCGGAACCTTGCCGGGGCTTGCGGGTTGTGAGCCGGAACCAAGCAAGGAGTTCAGTGATGAAGAAAGCAATCATTCTCGCCACGGTCCTGGCCGCTTCGACGGCAGCGCCCGCTCTCGCGCAGGAGCGCGTCGAACTTGGCGTCCTCGATTGCGTCATCGAGGGTGGTGCCGGCGTGGTCGTCGCGTCCTCGAAGGAACTGGCATGCACCTTCACTCCGGCCGACGAGGCGCGGCCGGCCGAAAACTATTTCGGCGTGGTCAACAAGTTCGGCCTTGATGTCGGCGTGACCGACCCCGCCGTACTGCAGTGGGTGGTACTGGCTCCGACCGTCGATGCCTATGCTCCCGGGGCTCTGGCCGGCGATTTCATCGGAGCGAGTGCCGAGATTTCCGCCGGCTTCGGCGCGGGCGCGAACATTCTGGTCAGCAAGGAGAGCGACAGCCTGATGCTCCAGCCGGTCAGCCTGCAGGGGCAGACGGGGATCAACGTCGCGCTCGGCGTCACCGAGTTCCAGATCAGGTCGTCGGCCGAGTAGTTTCGTTTCAGGGTTCCCTGCCCGAACAGGAAAGCCCGGCGTCTCCGCCGGGCTTTTTGGTTTCGAGGCTTTGGCGTTCAGTGTTCCATTGCCTTGACGATGTCGTCGGTCATCTTCTTTGCGTCGCCGAGGAGCATCATGGTTCCGTCCTTGTAGAACAGCGTGTTGTCGATGCCGGCATAGCCGGAGCCGAGCGAGCGCTTGACGAACAGGCAGGTGCGGGCCTTGTCGACCTCGAGGATCGGCATGCCGTAGATGGGCGAGGCCTTGTCGTCGCGCGCCGCCGGATTGGTGACGTCGTTGGCGCCGATCACATAGGCGACATCCGCCTGGGCGAACTCGGAGTTGATGTCCTCCAGCTCGAACACCTCGTCATAGGGCACCTGCGCCTCGGCCAGCAGCACGTTCATGTGGCCCGGCATGCGGCCCGCCACCGGGTGGATCGCGTACTTCACCTCGACGCCCGCCTCCTTCAGCTTGTCGGCCAGCTCGCGCACCGCATGCTGCGCCTGCGCCACCGCCATGCCGTAGCCCGGCACGATGATCACCTTCTGCGCATTGGCCATCAGATAGGCCGCATCGTCGGCCGATCCCTGCTTGACCGTCCGCTCGATGCCGTCGTCGCTGGCCGCCGCCGTCTCGCCGCCGAAGCCGCCGAGGATCACCGAGATGAACGAGCGGTTCATCCCCTTGCACATGATGTAGCTGAGGATCGCGCCCGACGAGCCGACCAGCGCGCCGGTGATGATCAGCGCCAGATTGCCCAGCGTGAAGCCGATGCCGGCCGCCGCCCACCCCGAATAGGAGTTCAGCATCGACACCACCACCGGCATGTCCGCGCCGCCGATCGGCACGATGATCAGAACGCCCAGCACCAGCGACGCCGCGACGATCATCCAGAACACCGTCGTCGACTGCGTCGTCACCAGCAGCACGATCAGCACCACCAGCGCGATCGCCAGCCCCGCATTGACGATGTGGCGCATCGGCAGCAGGATCGGCTTGCCGGACATGCGCCCGTCGAGCTTCAGGAAGGCGATGATCGAGCCGGTGAAGGTGATCGCGCCGATGGCGACGCCGAGCGACATCTCCACCAGCGCCTGCGCGTGGATCGCGCCGACCGTGCCGATGCCAAAACTCTCCGGCGCATACATCGCCGCCGCCGCCACCATCACCGCGGCAAGGCCGACCAGGCTGTGGAAGGCGGCCACCAGCTGCGGCATCGCCGTCATGGCGATGCGCCTGGCAATCACCGCGCCGATGCCGCCGCCGAGGGCGATGCCGGCGACGATCAGCACGAAGCCGTTGAACGACGGCGTCGCATAGACCAGCGTCGTGACGATGGCGATGGCCATGCCCGCCATGCCGTACAGATTGCCCTTGCGGCTGGTCGTCGGATGCGACAGGCCGCGCAGCGCCATGATGAACAGGACGCCGGAGACCAGGTACAGGAAGGATGCGAGATTGGCGCTCAAGTCACTTGTCCTTCTTCTTGTACATGGCCAGCATCCGGCTGGTCACCAGGAAGCCGCCGAAGATGTTGACCGAGGCCAGCACCAGGGCGACGAAGCCGAAGCCGGTGGCAAGCCCGGAGGCCGAGATGCCCACTGCCAGAAGCGCGCCGACCACGATCACCGAGGAGATCGCGTTGGTCACCGACATCAGCGGCGTGTGCAGCGCCGGCGTCACCGACCAGACCACGTAGTAGCCGACGAAGATCGCCAGCACGAAGATCGCCAGGCGGAACACGAACGGGTCGATCGCCCCGCCCGAGGCGCCATGCGCCAGCGCGCCGGCCGCATCGGCCACCTCCGCCGCCTGCAGGTTCTCCATCGCCGCGCGCACGCTGGCAACCGCGCCGTCGAGCTGGTCGAGCGCCCGTTCGAGTGCTGTTGGTTCCATCAGGCTTCTCCCCCCGATCTGGCTGCCGCGGGCGTCTTCGCCGGGCTCTTCGCCCCGGCCGCCCCGGTAGCGGGTTTCTTCGGTGCGGGCTTCTTGGCTGCAGGCTTCTTCACCGCAGGCTTCTTCGCCGGCGCCTTCTTCGGCGCAGCGGCCGTTCCGGCAGCGCCCTTGCCCGCATCCGCGAAGGCCGGATGCACGATCCTGCCGTCATGCGTCAGCATGGTCGCCTTCACCAGCTCGTCATTCATGTCGATGGCGAGCGTCTTCTTCTCCTTGTCGACCATGGTCTCCAGGAAGGCGAACAGGTTCTTCGCATAGAGCAGCGACGCCGACGCCGCCACCCGGCCCGGCACGTTGAGATGGCCGAGGATTTTTACGTCGTTCTTCGTCGTCACCACCTTGCCGGCGACCGCGCCCTCGACATTGCCGCCGCGCTCGA
>NZ_AMRM01000021.1 GCF_000300335.1 Nitratireductor pacificus pht-3B
GGGAACATCTCAGGGGAGCAGGTCAGGGACGAATTGATATGCTCGTACATCCTCATCAATTAGCATCAACGATCTATGTGCATAGTGCCCGCAAGGCCCGAACATCAGCAATCTTTAGTAGACGCCTACCCTCCAACTGGACAACTTCCGCCGACTTGAACTTCGAAAGCGTGCGCGACACGGTCTCGATGGTCAGGCCCAGATAATCGCCGATATCCGTGCGCGACATGGCAAGCTCGATGCATTCGCCGCCCTGCCGCTGCATCATGTCGAGCAGGAAGGCGGCGACCCGCTCGGCGGCGTTCTGCCGGCCCACGACCAGCAGATGTTCCTGCGCCCGCACCAGGGCGGCAAGGGCGGCGTCCAGCGTCGGCCGCCAGTTCCCCTCGCCCGCGGGCTGCCGGAAGATGCGGATGCCCGCATCGCCCACCGCCTCGGCAAAGAAGTGATGCTGGCCGTCCGCCTCGAAACCGAAGACTTCGCCAGCCACATGGAAAGCGCTGATCTGCCGGCGGCCATCGGACAGGAGGCGGTACAGGCGCACCACACCGTACTCGACCTGATAGAGCGCCGCCGCCCGCTCGCCCTGCGCGTAGATCTCGGCGTTCGCTTCGAAGAAAACGATCTGATGCGGCTGACCGGGAGCGAAGGACGCCGGAGCGGAGCGTCGCCCGGCCAGATCGCCCACGCCGGGCAGCCGAGACGCAGGAGACAGCGTCACTTGAGAAACGGTGGCGGGTTGCGGGCGCATGCGATGCCTCCTGTTGGATCGGCATCACCTTGACGGGTTCGCGCGCGTTGCGAAATTCGGTCTTCCCCGTAAGGGATTCTACGTAGCGGTCCTCGTTGCCGGCGCGTCGAGCAGGATGCGGACGGCGCTGATGACAGCGCTGCCGAGCAAGGGTTTCTCGATGACCAACACCCGGTCGTTTGCGGGGGCGTCCTCGCTCGTGTCGGCCAGGATGATCACCGGCCCGCCCTCGTCCACCAGCGCCCTGACGGGACTCCGCGCCTGCTCCAGCACTTCCTCATCGACGATCACGCAATCGGCCCTGCGCCGCAGCAGCCGAAAATCGGTCATGTCGGCCAGCACCTCGACCCCGTAGCCTTCCGATTCGAGCATGAAGCGAAGCGACAGGCGAAAGGCGGAATCGGGAGCCACAACGAGTATCGTTTCGTTCACGTCCAGGTCTCTCCTCAGAACCCGGACATCGAAACGCGTTTACCCGGGACATCGGACACTCTCCGCCGGCAGCCGGACAGGCGCCTTGCGCTGGATCAAATTGCCGCACTCTTTGTGCCGGGCAGCTGCGCGCCGTCAGGACGGTCCGGCGTCGGCCACCAGCACCATGCGCACGAGCTCGGGCAGGTTGCGGGCGCGCATCTTCGTCATCACATTGGCCCGGTGCACCTCGACGGTGCGTGGAGAGATGTCGAGTTCGAAGGCGATCGTCTTGTTCGGCATGCCGGCCACGATGCGCCGCATCACCTGGTGCTCGCGTTCGGAAAGCTCCTCGAGCCGCCGCCTGACACCGGCCGCGTCGGCGCCGTCGCGCGGCTGCCTGTCCAGTTCGGTCACGGCCCTGCTGACGGCGTCGAGAAGCACGTCCTCGGCGAACGGTTTCTCGATGAAGTCCAGCGCGCCGGCCTTCATCGCCTCGACGGCCATCGGCACGTCGCCATGGCCGGAAATCACGATGGCGGGCAGCATCTGCCCGGCGTCGCGCAGGCGGCGCAGAAGTTCCACGCCGTTGAGGTCCGGCATGCGCAGATCCGTGATCAGGCAGGCTTGGCGCAAGCCGCCGGCGATGTCCAGAAAAGCCGTCGCCGATTCGTGCACCCGCACCGCGTGACCCGACATGGTCAGCAGGAAGGCGAGCGACTTGCGCACCGGCTCCTCGTCGTCGACGATGTGGATCACCACGTTCTCAGGCATCCTGAAATTCCCGTTCTTCCATGATCGGCAGGGTGACGCGCAGCGTCGTGCCGGTGCTGCCGGTGGCGAGCAGGACCAGCGATCCTCCATGCGCCTCGGCGATACGCTTCGAGATGGCAAGCCCCACGCCCATGCCGCCGCGCTTGCTCGACACGAAGGGCTTGAACAGGTCCCCGACGATTTCCGCGGGAACGCCCGAACCCGTATCGCTGACATCTATGACAACCGTGCGCGCGCCGTCGACCCCGTCAACCCCGTCAACATTGACCTTGACCAGCAGTTCGCGGGCTTCGCTGTCGCGCATCGCTTCCATCGCGTTGCGGATCAGGTTGATCACGATCTGCTGGATCTGCACGCGGTCGACCAGCACCATGCCGAGACCGGGCTGGAACTCGAACACCGTGCGCATGCCGAGTTCCCGCGAGCCGACCAGTGCCAGCGCCGCCGCTTCCTCGACCAGCTTCTGGATGTCTTCGGGCTGCTTCTCCGTCTCGCCGCGCGTCACGAATTCGCGCAGGTGGCGGATGATCTGGCCGGCGCGCAGCGACTGTTTCGCCGTTTCATCGAGCGCCTCGCTCATCCGCTCCGCCACGGGGTCGGCGAGGTCCTTCAGGAGGCGCTTGCAGCCCTGCGCGTAGTTGGCGATCGCCGACAGGGGCTGGTTCAGCTCATGCGCCAGCGTCGAGGCCATCTCGCCCAGCTCGTTGAGGCGGGCGAGGCGCGCGAGCTCGGCCTGCACCTCCTCCATCTCGGCCTCGGATTCCGCCCGCTCGGTCAGGTCGCGGATGAAGCCCGTGAAGAAGGTCTGCCCGCCGCTGTGCATCTCGCCCACGGCAAGCTTCATCGGGAATGTCGAGCCATCCTTGCGGCGCCCCACCACGACCCGGTCCAGGCCGATGATGCGCCGCTCGCCGGTGTGCAGGTAGCGGTCGATGTAGCCGTCGTGCTGGCCGCGATAGGGTTCGGGCATCAGTATGCTGACATTCTGCCCGAGCACTTCCGCTTCCTCATAGCCGAACTGGCGGATGGCCGCGCGATTGAAGGAGACCATCAGGCCGCGCGAATCGATCACCACGGTCGCGTCCGGCACCGTGTCGAGGATCGAGCGCAGATGCGCGTCGCGCGCCGCCAGCTGCTGGCTGACGAGGCGGCCGGCGTCGCGCGCGCGGTGATAGGCCGCGCCGACATGGGCGAGAAGGACCGTGAAGGCGACCAGCGCCACGAATGCCGGGATGGAGAACGGCAATGCCGCCATCATCGCGAGCAGGGCCATCGCGACGGCGGACAGGGCGACCGCCAGGAAGCCGACGCGGCGGCCGCCGAGGATCGCCGCGTAGAGCGCGGTCAGCGCGGCCAGGAAGAGAAGCCAGACTTCACCGAAGACGGGCCCCAGCCACATCCGCGCGACGAGGATCGCGATGCTGCCGGCCACCGCCACCGCATAGCCGGGCAAGTTCGAGCCGCCGGCCGGCCGCGCCATGTCGTATTCAGAACTCATTCACAGGCCCCGGCGCGCCTCTTCCGCAAAATCCGTCTATCGTGGCGGCATTATTTCCGCCGGCACGCGATACCGCAAGTGACCCGCGGCGGGATCACGCGCAGCGGCCGTCGTCTGAAGAAGGTGGCCGGGCAGACATTCCCCGTGTCTGCCCGGCCGTCATCGCGTCGCCTGATCCACTAGGTCGGCAGCCCCAGCCGGGGATCCGACGCGATGATTGACACGGCATCACACCGCCATCGAATGACGGGCCCCGCCCTGCGCGAGATACTGGTCGAAGCGGGCGGCGGCCGTGCGCACGAGCGCGCGCGACGCCTCCGGAACCACGAAAGCTCCGTCCCGCTCCACCAGCATCTGTTCGCCAGCACCGCATCCGGCCGCGCGAGCCTCCGCGACGATCCGCGCACCGTCCTCGCCGAACAGGCGGATCGCCTCCTGCCCGGAGAAGGCGAAATCGCACATCAGCCGCTCGATCACCCAGGCCCGGGCGCGGTCCTCGTCGGTCAGCGCGATGCCGCGCGCAGTCGCGAGGCCGCCATCGCGGACAATGCGCTCGTAGCCTGCCGTCGCCGGCGTGTTCTGGGCATAGCCCTGCGGCAGGCGCGACACGGAGGAGGGACCGAGACCGATCAGCGTGCGGCAGGCGTCCTCGGTATAGCCCTGGAAATTGCGGAACAGCCGGCCTTCGCGGGCGGCCGCCGCCAGCGGATCGCCCGGCCTTGCGAAGTGGTCGAGGCCGATCGGCTCGTAGCCCGCCGCGCGGATGATGCGCGCCGTCTCCTGCTGCTGGGCGTAGCGTTCTTCCGGCCCCGGCAGCCAGTCGTCGGCGATCATGGTCTGATGCTTCTTGAACCAGGGCACATGCGCATAGCCAAACAAGGCTATCCGGTCGGGCGACAGCGTCAGCGCCTGGTGGATCGTCGCGGCAACGCTTTCCAGCGTCTGATGAGGCAGGCCGTAGAGCAGGTCGAGATTGACGGATTGCACGCCGCGGCTGCGCACGCCATCGACCACCGCCTTCGTCTGCGCGAATGTCTGCTCCCGGTTGATCGCCTTCTGGACCCTCGGGTCGAAATCCTGGACGCCGAGGCTCGCCCGCGTCATGCCGATGGCGGTGAACGCGTCGAAGCGCGCCTCGTCCATGTCGTTGGGATCGAGCTCGACGCTGATCTCGGTATCGCGGGCAAAGCGGAAGGCAGCGCGCAGCGCGTCCCCGAGGCGCATCACGTCGTCCGGCCTGAGGATGGTCGGCGAACCGCCGCCGAAATGCAGCGCCCGGACCCGTCCGTTTCCGCCGAGCACCGCACCGACCCTGCGGATCTCGCACAGGAGCGCATCGAGGAACGCCGCAACCGGCTCGTAGCGCTGCGTCATCTTGGTGTGGCAGGCGCAGAACCAGCACAACCGGTCGCAGAACGGGATGTGCACATAGAGCGACAGGTCGTCATCCGTTCCGGTCTGCCGCAGCCAGTGGCGAAATGTCGCCCCGGTCACGCCGGCATGGAAATGCGGTGCCGTCGGGTAACTCGTGTAGCGCGGAACCGCCTCCGAATAGCGGGAAGCCGCGCCCGTTCCGCTGATCTGTTCGCCTGCCCGCTGCATGTGCACCGATCCCTGTTCAGGCCGTTTCGTCGCATGGCCGGCAGCACCTCGCTTTGACGCAGATCAAAGCAGAATCCCCCGCTTTGGGAGATGGCTTGGGCGCGGGAACGGGAAAATTGCGTCCCGCGGGCTTTCTGGATTGGGGAAATGGCAATGAGATTTGGCACCGAGATCATACTGGTCGGCCTTGCCGCATTCGCGGCGCTGATCGCTGCGGGTCTGGCGCACGATTCGGCGTTTCAGGCTCATATGTGGGTCCTGTTCTTCGTCCTCCTGGGATCGGCGATCGTGTTGATGCGCAACACAAGCTTCGCGCCGGCGGGGGCGGCGTCGATACCGCTTCGGGCCGATGTCGACGGCTACATGGACGGTCCGATCCGCTATGGCGTGATCGCCACCACCTTCTGGGGGATCGTCGGCTTCCTAGTCGGCGTGCTCGTCGCCCTGCAGCTCGCCTATCCGGACCTCAACATCGAGCCCTGGTTCAACTTCGGCCGCACCCGGCCGCTGCACACCTCGGCGGTGGTTTTCGCCTTCGGCGGCAATGCGCTGATCGCGACCTCCCTCTATGTGGTGCAGCGCACGTGCCGGGCGCGCCTGTTCGGCGGCAATCTCGCCTGGTTCGTCTTCTGGGGCTATCAGCTCTTCATCGTCATGGCGGCGACCGGCTATCTGCTCGGCATCACCCAGAGCCGCGAATACGCCGAGCCGGAATGGTATGTGGACCTGCTCCTCACCGTGGTCTGGGTCGCCTATCTGATCGTCTTCCTCGGCACGCTTTTCAAGCGCAAGGAGCCGCACATCTACGTGGCGAACTGGTTCTACCTGTCCTTCATCGTGACGATCGCGATGCTGCACGTGGTGAACAATCTCGCCGTGCCCGTCTCCCCCTTCGGCTCCAAGAGCTACTCGCTGTTCGCCGGCGTGCAGGACGCACTGACGCAATGGTGGTACGGCCACAACGCCGTCGGCTTCTTCCTGACCGCCGGTTTCCTCGGCATGATGTACTACTTCATCCCGAAACAGGTGAACCGCCCGGTCTATTCCTACCGGCTGTCGATCATCCACTTCTGGGCGCTGATCTTCCTCTACATCTGGGCGGGGCCGCACCACCTGCACTACACCGCCCTGCCCGACTGGGCGCAGACGCTGGGCATGGTCTTCTCGATCATGCTGTGGATGCCCTCCTGGGGCGGCATGATCAACGGCCTGATGACGCTGTCGGGCGCCTGGGACAAGCTGCGGACGGATCCGATCATCCGCATGATGGTCATGGCCGTCGCCTTCTACGGCATGTCCACCTTCGAAGGCCCGCTGATGTCGGTCAAGGCGGTTAACTCGCTGTCACACTACACCGACTGGACCATCGGCCACGTGCATTCCGCCGCGCTCGGCTGGGTCGGCATGATCACCTTCGGCGCGCTGTACTATCTCGTTCCGAAGCTGTGGAACCGCGAGCGGCTCTACTCTCTCCGGCTCGTCACCTGGCACTTCTGGCTCGCCACCCTCGGCATCGTTGTCTACGCGGCCGTGATGTGGGTGTCCGGCATCCAGCAGGGCCTGATGTGGCGCGAATACGACGATCAGGGCTTCCTGGTCTACTCCTTCGCCGAAACCGTGGCGGCCATGCATCCCTACTACGTGCTGCGCGCGCTGGGCGGCGTGCTGTTCCTGATCGGCGGCATCGTGATGGCCTACAACCTGGTCATGACCATCCTCGGCCACCAGCGCGAGGAAGCGCCGATGGACGGCAGCGTCACGCAACCCGCAGCAACCGTTCAAACCGCCGGTTAAGGAGCCCAGACAATGGCATTGCTGGATAAACACAAGATCATCGAGAAGAATGCGACCCTGCTTCTGGTCGGCTCGTTCCTGGTGGTGACCATCGGCGGCATCGTCGAGATCGTGCCCCTCTTCTACCTGGAGAACACGATCGAGAAGGTGGAGGGCATGCGCCCCTACTCGCCGCTGGAGCTGGCCGGCCGCAACATCTACGTCCGCGAGGGCTGCTACACCTGCCACAGCCAGATGATCCGCCCTTTCCGCGACGAGGTGGAACGCTACGGCAATTACAGCCTCGCCGCGGAATCCATGTACGACCACCCCTTCCAGTGGGGATCGAAACGCACGGGGCCGGATCTGGCGCGCGTGGGCGGACGCTATTCGAACGAGTGGCATGTCGACCACCTGATCGAGCCGCGCTCGGTCGTGCCGGAATCGATCATGCCGAGCTACGCCTTCCTCAAGGACACGCCGCTCGAGATCAACGACTTCTCGACCGAGCTCGTCGCCAACCAGCGCGTCGGCGTTCCCTACACGGAGGAGATGGTGGCGAACGCCAATGCGGACATTCGCGCCCAGGCCGACCCGAATGCGGACACGTCGGGCATCGAGGAGCGCTATCCCAAGGCCGTGCTGGGCGATTTCGACGGAAACCCAAGCGCCCTGACCGAGATGGATGCGCTGGTGGCCTATCTGCAGATGCTCGGCACGCTGGTCGATTTCTCGACCTACGATGAATCGGCCGGATACCGGTAGGAGGATCGATCATGGAAGCCTACACAGCCCTTCGCCAGTTCGCTGACAGTTGGGGTCTTCTCTACATGACCATCTTCTTCGTCGGCGCCGTCATCTTCGCCTTCCGGCCCGGGAGCAAGAAGAGCGCCGAGGAAGCCGCCCGCATCCCGCTGAAGGACGATTGAGATGAGCGAGAACAAACATATCGACGAGGTCTCCGGCGTCTCGACCACAGGACACGAGTGGGACGGCATCAAGGAACTCGACAATCCCATGCCCCGCTGGTGGGTCTGGAGCTTCTACGCCACGATCCTGTGGTCGCTGGGCTACACCATCGCCTATCCGGCCTGGCCGCTGATCAGCGACGCCACCCGGGGCGTGCTCGGCTATTCGAGCCGCCAGGAGTTCACCACGACGATGAATGCCGTCGCGGCGCAGCAGGCCGACCTGCGGACTGCGATCGCCGAGAAGCCACTGGACGAGATACTCGCCGACGAGACCCTGCGCCGTTTCGCCACCTCGGCCGGCGAGGCCGCCTTCAAGGTCAATTGCTCGCAGTGCCACGGCTCCGGTGCCCAGGGGTCGGCGGGCTATCCGAACCTCAACGACGACGACTGGCTGTGGGGCGGCGATATCGAGGCGATCCACAAGACCATCGCCCACGGCGTCCGCTTCGCCGGTGACGACGACACGCATCAGGGCGAGATGCCGGCATTCGGCGACGTTCTGAGTGCCGACGAGATCCGCCAGGCCGCCGCCTTTGCGGTCTCGTTCACCGGCACGCCCTCCGACCCGGCGTTGGCCGAGGCCGGGGCGCAGGTCTATGCCGACAATTGCGCGGCCTGCCACGGCGATGGCGGCCAGGGTGATGCCAGCCTCGGCGCGCCGAACCTCGCCGATGCGATCTGGCTCTATGGCTCCAGCGAGGCGGAGATCGCCGCGCAGATCCGCCAGCCCAGGCATGGTGTTATGCCGGCCTGGCAGGCGCGTCTCGGCGACCCGGCGATCAAGCAGTTGTCGGTCTACGTCTACTCGCTGGGCGGCGGCCAATAGCGCGTCCCCGTGTCGAAGCGGCATCGCTTCGGGTTTCGACGATGCGACCATGAACCCGGCCCGGTGGCCGGGTTCCTTTTGTCGCAGCGACGCCAGGTCCGCTTTTCATTGCCGGGAGAAGGGCTTTGATCGGGATCAATGCGCCCGCGCATCCCGAACCTTTAGAACAGGCATCACCGAGCATCCTGCGAGCCGCGGAAATGACCCTTGTGACAGACACTGCAGCCAGCGAAACCATCGAGCGCCTCGACGCGGAGGCCGTGAACTCCGCCAGGACGCGGCAGCCGCTCTATGCGCCGCGCAAGAAAATCTTCCCGAAACGGGCGACAGGCCAGTTCAGGCGTTTCAAATGGCTGATCATGCTGGTCACGCTGGGCATCTACTATCTGACGCCGTGGCTGCGCTGGGATCGCGGCCCCCATGCTCCGGACCAGGCCGTGCTCGTCGATCTCGCCAACCGGCGCTTCTACTTCTTCTTCATCGAGATCTGGCCGCAGGAATTCATCTACGTCGCCGGCCTTCTGGTCATGGCCGGCGTCGGGCTGTTCCTGATCACCTCGACAGTCGGCCGCGCCTGGTGCGGCTATACCTGCCCGCAGACGGTCTGGGTCGATCTGTTCCTCGTCGTCGAGCGGGCCATAGAGGGTGACCGCAATGCGCGCATCAAGCTCGATGGCGCACCGATGTCCGCGCCCAAGCTGGCCAAGCGCTTCTCCAAGCACCTGATCTGGGTCGTCATCGCAGTGGCGACCGGCGGCGCATGGGTGTTCTATTTCGCTGACGCTCCCACCCTGCTCGTCGACATCGTCACCGGCCAGGCGGCCCCCGTCGCCTACATGACCATCGCGACGCTGACGGCGACGACGTATGTGTTCGGCGGGCTGATGCGCGAGCAGGTCTGCACCTATATGTGCCCATGGCCGCGCATCCAGGCGGCGATGCTCGACGAGAACTCCCTCACCGTGACCTATAACGACTGGCGCGGCGAGCCGCGCTCGCGCCACGCCAAGAAGGCGGCCGCCGAGGGCAAGACCGTCGGCGATTGTGTCGACTGCAATGCCTGCGTCGCCGTCTGTCCGATGGGCATCGACATCCGCGACGGCCAGCAGCTCGAATGCATCACCTGCGCGCTGTGCATCGACGCCTGCGACGGCGTGATGGACAAGCTCGGCCGCGAGCGCGGCCTGATCTCCTATGCCACGCTGGCGGACTACAACGCCAACATGGCGCTCGCCACGGCCAGCGGCACCGACGTCATCAATCCCGACCGCGTGCGCGATGCGGCCGGCGGCCTGTCCGACAAGGTGGCGCATTTCCGCTGGCAGAAGATCTTCCGCCCGCGCACCTTCGTCTATTTCGGCACCTGGTCGCTGATCGGCCTGGTCATGCTCTACGCGCTGCTCACCCGCGACCGGCTCGAGGTCAACGTTCTGCACGACCGCAATCCGCAATATGTGGTTCTGTCCGACGGCTCGATCCGCAACGGCTACACGGTCAAGCTGCTGAACATGATCCCCGAGCCGCGCGTCATCTTCCTGTCGCTCGACGGCCTTCCCGGAGCGACGATGCAGGTGGTCGGCCTCGACCAGCCCGAAGGCCGGTCCGCGGCAATCCCGGTGGATCCGGACCGGCTGCGCGAGGTGCGCATTTTCATCACCCTGCCCGCAGATCGCCTGAACGATGCAAACGCAAAATTCAGCTTTGTCGTGGAGGACAAGGCAAGCTTCGAGAGCGACATCTATCGGGCAAGCTTCAACAGACCGGGGGCCGCGCGATGAGTGGCAAGATCGACAAGCAGAAAGAGTTTACCGGCTGGCACATGCTCGCCATCATGATCGCCTTCTTCGGCGTGGTGATCGCGGTCAACCTGACCATGGCCTTCTACGCCAGCTCGAGCTGGACCGGGCTGATCGTCAAGAACTCCTATGTCGCGAGCCAGACCTTCAACGAGCGGACGGCGGAAGGCCGCGAACAGGCCGCCCTCGGCTGGACCGGCGAACTCATGGTGAAGGGCGACGCCATCACCTATCGCCTGGTCGACGCCAGCGGCAGCACGATCCCGCTCGACAGCGTCGCGGTCGTCATGCACCGTCCCGTCACCGCCGACGAAGACATCGCGCTCACCCTGGAACGGCGCGCCGACGGGACCTTCGGGATCGACCACGGCCCCGGCGACGGCACCTGGGTGATCAACATCACCGCCGAGGCCGGGCTCGACCATCCCTATCGCGACGTGCGCCGCATCGTCATCCGGGACGGAGCACTCAGATGAGCTGTTGCGCGCCGGGCACCGAAATGGCGCTGGAGACGGGGCAGGCCCGCGAGGCCGGTCCCCGTTCCGAGGAAGTCCTGCTTGCCAGCCGCCCGGTCGGCGACGGCCTGCTCCAGACCGATCTTTCCGTGCCCGGCATCCATTGCGGCGCCTGCATCCAGGCCATCGAGAGCGCGATTGGAAAGCTCGACGGCGTTGCGAGCGCCCGCGTCAACCTCTCGACGAAGCGCGTCAGCGTCAAATGGCGCGAGGGCGCGCTGCCGCCGCTGGTCCCGACGCTCAACAGGCTCGGCTACGCCGCCCACCTCTACGAGAGCGGCGACGACGACAGGGATCCGGTCCTGTCGGAGCTGATCCGCGCGGTGGCCATCGCCGGCTTCGCCGCCGGCAACATCATGCTCCTGTCCGTCTCGGTCTGGTCGGGCGCCGAGGAGGCGACCCGCGACCTGTTTCACTGGCTGTCGGCGCTGATCGCCCTCCCCGCCCTGTTCTTCGCCGGCGGCATCTTCTTCCGGTCCGCCTGGAGCGCGCTCAGCCACGGGCGGATGAACATGGACGTGCCGATCGCGCTCGGCGTGGCGCTTGCCTATGGCCTCAGCCTGTACGAGACCATCAACAGCGGGCAGCACGCCTATTTCGACGCCTCGGTGTCGCTCCTCTTCTTCCTGCTGATCGGCCGCACGCTCGACCATGTGATGCGCGAGCGGGCGCGCACGGCGGTGTCGGGCCTCGCCCGGCTGGCGCCGCGCGGTGCGATGGTGATCAGCCAGGATGGCGGCCGCGACTATCTCCCCCTGCGGGAGATCGAACCGGGCATGAAGCTGATCATCGCCGCCGGCGAGCGCATCCCGGTCGATGGAACCGTCCTGCGCGGGCATTCGGCGCTCGACTGCTCGATGGCGACGGGCGAAAGCGATCCGCAGGACGTCGGCCCCGGAACCGATATCCGCGCCGGCATGCTGAATCTGACCCAGCCGCTGGTGGTACGGGCGGCGGCCGCCGCGGACCAGTCGTTCCTGGCCGAGATGCTGCGTCTGATGGAGGCCGCCGAGGGCGGACGGGCGCGCTACCGCCGCCTCGCCGACCGGGCGTCTGCGCTCTATGCGCCGGTCGTGCATCTCACCGCTCTCCTCACCTTCGCCGGATGGCTCCTCGCCACGGGCGACTGGCACCGGGCCATTACCATCGCCATCGCCGTCCTGATCATCACCTGCCCCTGCGCGCTGGGCCTCGCCGTACCGATCGTCCAGGTGGTCGCCGCGAGGCGCCTGTTCGAGAACGGCATCATGGTCAAGGACGGCGCGGCGATGGAGCGGCTGGCCGAGGCCGACCATGCCGTCTTCGACAAGACGGGCACGCTGACGCTAGGCGTCCCGCATCTGAGGAACGCCAACCAACTCGGAACGACCACGCTGGCGCTCGCCGGCGCCATCGCCATGCATTCGCATCACCCCTTCTCGCGCGCCATCGTGCGGGCCGCCGACCAGGTGGGCGGGCGCAGCTTCCACTTCGACAGCGTCAGGGAACTTCCCGGCCTCGGCATCGAGGCGCAGGCCGACGGCACCGTCTGGCGGCTCGGCCGGGCCAAATGGGCGCTCGAGGACACCTGCCCCGAAGGCGCTGCGCCGGGCGGCACGGTGCTCGTGCAGAATGGCCGCACGCTCGCCGAGTTTCGCTTCGAGGACCAGTTGCGGCCGGGCGCCGCCGCCGCGCTGCGTCATCTGGGCGAGCAGGGCCTCGGGATGGAGATCGTGTCGGGCGACAGCCAGGCGCAGGTGGACGCGGTCGCCGACCGGCTGAACATCCCGACCCGTGCCGCAGGTTCCCTGCCCGGCGAGAAGCTGGCGCATCTCGAGGCCCTCGCCGCCAACGGGCACAGGGCGCTGATGGTCGGCGACGGGCTCAACGACGCGCCCGCGCTGGCGGCGGCGCATGTCTCCATGGCGCCCGCCACCGCCGCCGACATCGGCCGCAACGCCGCGGACTTCGTGTTCCTGCGCGACAGCCTGATGGCCGTCCCGCTGGCGCGCGACATCGCCGTGCGTGCCGGCCGGCTGATCCGGCAGAATTTCGCGCTGGCCATCGGCTACAATCTTCTGGCCGTGCCGATCGCCGTCTCGGGTCACGTCACACCGCTGGTCGCCGCCATCGCCATGTCACTGTCGTCGCTGATCGTCATCGGCAACGCGCTGCGCCTGCGCGCCGACAAGGAACTCCTTGCGACAGGCGACACCAGGCCGGAGGCGCCGGAAAACACCCCGACACCGCCCCTGATGGGGGCCGCCGCATGACAAACCTCACCATCCTCATTCCCGTGGCGCTGTTCCTCGGCGCGGCAGGCCTCGCGGCTTTTCTGTGGTCGCTGAGAAGCGGCCAGTACGACGACCTCGACGGGGCCGCAGAGCGCATCCTCATCGAGGAGGAGCAGTCGGGCGAACCTCGCCGCGGCGAGCAGGAATAAGGCCGGAACAGCGCGTCAGCGCAGTGTTCGAAGCGGGTGCGTCGGCGCGCTCCCTACCCGGCTGCGTCAGCGCACCACCAGAACCGAGATCTGCGCGTGGCGGACGACACGCGCCGCGTTCGGGCCGATCAGATAGTCCTCCGGGCTCGGACGCTTGGCCGACAGCACGATCAGGTCGGCCTTGACCTCGGTCGCATAGCGCAGGATCTCGCGATAGATCGAGCCATGGCCGACGATGTGGCGATGCCGGATGCCTTCGGGGACGTGCTCCTTGGTGAAGGCATGCAGCGCCTTGTTGGTGTGCTCGATAGCCTGCTGCTCGTGCCCCTTCGGGAAGAAGCCGCCGACGATGGACATGCCGTAGTCGGGCACGACCGTCATCACATGAAGCCGGCTGCCGAAGGCCTTGGCGTAGTCGACGGCCGTTTCCAGCGTGCGCACCTCGTCGTCGGCATTGCCGAGATCGATGGATACCAGGATGTCGTTGTACATCTCAGTCACTCCCTTCAGGCTTCCGCCGGGCGGGGCCTGCCCGCCTGCGGATTGCCCCCCAAGGTGCCCCCGCGGCGGCGCTGCATGAACATCACCAGCGCGAGCAAGAGTGCCGCCGGGATGTAGAACAGCTCACGCGGCATGCGACCCTCGTTGCTGACCTCCACGGCGGTGATCACGACCGGTTCGTCGGCATAGAAGTCGAGCTTCGACAGGGTCTTGCCGGCGAGGCTGTTCATGTCGAACGGCTCGTCGAGAATGACCGTCTCGCCCTCGACGCGGGCGACGAGGCCAGTGGCGGCCTCGAAGCGCGCCGCGCCTTCCGCGCCGGCCGCACCCAGGTCGAACGCCATGGTGCGCTCGTCGATCTGGTCCGGATTGTCGAAGTTCGGCCCGCGGATCGTGAAGCGGATGCCGGCGTCCGCTGGCTCGTCCTTCACCGCCTCGAAGATCTGCGTCGGCGGCGTCTCGATATAGGGCGGCTGGACGAGATCCAGGAAGAAGCCCGGGCGCAGCAGCATGAAGGTGACGAGCAGCAGCGCGACCGATTCCCAGATCCTGTTGCGGGCCATGAAGAAGCCCTGCGTCGCCGCAGCGAAGATCAGCATGGCGATGATCGCCTGCGCCGTCACCCAGATCGCCTCGACCCAGGTCACGTCGATGAGCAGCAGGTCCGTGTTGAACACGAAGATGAAGGGCAGCAGAACCGTCCTCAGCGAATAGAAGAAGGCGGTAAAGCCCGTCTTGATCGGATCGCCGCCCGAGACGGCGGCCGCCGCGAAGGAGGCAAGCCCCACCGGTGGCGTCACATCGGCCATGATGCCGAAATAGAAGACGAACATGTGCGCGGCGATGAGCGGGATGAGCACGCCGTTGGCGGCCCCCAGCTCGACGATCACCGGCGCCATCAGCGACGAGACGACGATGTAGTTCGCCGTCGTCGGCAGGCCCATGCCCAGCACCAGGCTGATCAGCGCCGTGAAGACGAGGATCAGGAAGATGTTGCCGCCCGACAGGAACTCGACGAACTCCGCCATCACCTGGCCGATGCCGGTCAGGGTCACCGTGCCGACGATGATGCCGGCGGCGGCGGTAGCGCAGGCGATGCCGATCATGTTGCGCGCGCCGAGGATCAGGCCGACGACGAGGTCCTCGAAGCCTTCCCTGAAGGCCGCGCGGCGCTCCTCGCTCTGCAGGCCGCGGAACAGCGCCTTCAGCGGCTTCTGGGTGAGGATGATGACGATCAGCAGCAGCACTGCGTAGAAGGCCGACAGGCCGGGCGAGCGGCGCTCCACCATCAGCGCCCAGACGAGCACGAACAGCGGCAGCAGGTAGTGCAGGCCCGTGCGGATGACTTCGGAGGCCACCGGCAGCTCGACCACCGGCGCGTTCGGGTCGTCCATCTCCAGGTCGGGCGACTTCGCCGCGTACCAGATCAGCGCCACATAGGCGACGAGCAGCGCCAGCATCAGGACCGGCGCAGACAGGTCCGGCAGCGCGTATTTGATGAAGTTGATGGCGTAGTAGATTGCACCGATCAGGATGACGATCGAGGCGATGACGATGCCCGAGCGCATCAGCGCCACCATGGCCGGATGCGTCTGGCGCTTCTGCAGGACCGGCATGTCGTTCTTCACCGCTTCCAGATGCACCAGGTAGAGCAGCGCGATGTAGGAGACGACGGCCGGCAGGAAGGCATGCTTGATGACCTGCAAGTAGGAGATGCCGACATACTCGACCATCAGGAAGGCGGCGGCCCCCATGACCGGCGGCATGATCTGGCCGTTGACGGAGCTGGCCACCTCGACCGATCCGGCCTTCTCGGGCGAGAAGCCGACCCGCTTCATCAGCGGTATGGTGAAGGTGCCGGTGGTCACGACATTGGCGATGGAGGAGCCGGAGATCAGGCCGGTCATCATCGAGGCGAGGACGGCGGCCTTGGCGGGTCCGCCGCGCAGGTGCCCGAGGAGGGCGAAGGCGAGCTTGATGAAGAAATTGCCGGCGCCCGCCCGGTCGAGCATGGAGCCGAACAGGACGAACAGGAAGACGAAGGCCGACGAGACGCCGAGCGCCACGCCGAACACGCCGTTGGGCGACAGCCACATCTGGTCCATGGCGCGGCTGAAGGACGCCCCGCCCCAGCGGATGATGTCGGGCACCAGGGTCGACGAGCCGAAGAACACATAGGCGAGGAAGACGAGGGCGACGATGGCCAGCGGCGGGCCGAGCGCGCGGCGCGTCGCCTCCAGAAGCAGCACCATGCCGATGCCGGCCACCACCAGGTCCTGGGTGATCGGCAGGCCCGGCCGCCCGGCGAGCGCGCGGTAGAAGACGAAGATATAGAGGGCACAGCAGGCGGCGACGATGGCCAGCACCCAGTCGGCGAGCGGGATGCGGTTGCGCGGGCTGGACGGCAGCGCCGGGAACGCCATGAAGGCGAGGAACAGGCCGAAGGCCAGGTGGATCGCGCGCGTCTGCGCGTCGTTCAGCACCAGAGGCAGGCCGGTCATGCTGGTCAGCGTGAACGGCAGGGGCGAGGCGATGTAGAGCTGGAACAGCGACCACAGCAGCGCCACCCCGGCGATGATGTAGCCCGCCGTGCCCGCAGGATCGCGCGCGCCGGTATCGGCGGAGGCCACCAGATCCTGGAGTTCGTCCTCGCTCAGCGGCGCGGATGTGTTTCCCGTCGCGTCCGGTTTCGTCGCCATGTCCCCGTTCCCCTTATGAACCGTTTTAATTTTCAGGGAGAAGAAGGGCGCCCGCGATGCGGGCGCCCTCGAATGCCGGTGTTACTTCAGCCAGCCTTTTTCCTTGTAGTAGGCTTCGGCGGCCGGGTGCATCGGGGCCGAGTTGCCCTGGCCGACCATGCTCTCGGGCGTCAGGTTGGCGAGCGCCGGATGCAGCGCCTTGAAGGCGTCGAAGTCCTTGAAGACGGCTTCGATGAAGGCCGTCACGACCTCGTCGGGAACGTCCGCCGAGGTGACCACGGTGGCGCCGACGCCGAACGTGTTCACGTCGTTGTCCGTGCCGCGGTACATGCCGCCCGGGATGGTGGCCTTGAAGTAGTACGGGTTGTCGGCGACCAGCTTGTCGACCGCTTCGCCCTCGACCGGGATGATGACGCTGTCACAGGTCGTCGTGGCTTCCTGGATGGCGCCGGCCGGATGGCCGACCGTGTAGGCGAAGGCGTCGATGTTGTTGTCGCAGAGCTGGGCGCTCTGTTCCGCCGGGGCGAGCTCGGCGGCGACGGCGAAGTCGGCGTTGGTCCAGCCCTTCTCGGCGATCAGCAGGTCCATCAGCGCGCGCTGGCCGGAGCCGGGGTTGCCGATGTTGACGCGCTTGCCCTTCAGGCTGTCGAAGTCGGTGACGCCCGCATCCTTGCGCGCGACGACCGTCAGCGGCTCGGCATGCAGCGAGAAGACCGAACGCAGCTTGTCATGCGCGCCGCCGTCGGCGAAGGGGCCTTCGCCCTTGAACGCATTGTACTGCACGTCGGACTGCGCCACGCCGAATTCCAGGTCGCCGCCCTTGATGGCGTTGACGTTGAACACCGAACCGCCGGTCGATTCGACCGAGCAGCGGATGCCGTGTTCCTTGCGGGTCTGGTTCATCAGGCGGCAGATCGCGCCGCCCACCGGATAATAGACGCCCGTCACGCCGCCGGTGCCGACGGATACGAAGCGCTGCTCCTGTGCGCCGGCCGCTCCGGCGGCAAGCGAGCCAAGCATCGCGGTGGCAAGGCCAAAACCGAGAATGCGATTGGGTTTCATTATGCGTCTCCCTACTGATGTTTACGCGTTAGCGAATGCTTGCACGTCGTATGGTGTTGCAGTCCAGGGGGACCGACACCGGGATCGGATGCGGCGTGCGACGCGCCCGACCATGCACAGCCCTCAAGGACCCTGGCGCTGAGCGTTAAACGCGCCCAAGGCCAAGTCAATGGATAGACTGCGCAATTTGCCAAAACTTGCAACCCGTTGTTGCTCGAAGCTCCTGTTGACTTCGGATAAGCCTTTGAACACGAAGCTTTATTCTCCTCCCGCCCGTTTTGCTATCAACGCACCGCCGCGTCAACCGCCTCGCCGAGCCGTTCGACGATCGCGTCCGCGCCGGCCGCGTCGAGAATGAAGGGTGGCGCCAGCAGGACGTGATCGCCCCGCGCGCCGTCGATCGTGCCGCCGGCCGGATAGACCATCAGGCCGCGGGCCATCGCCTCCTTCTTGACGCGGGCGTGGACCTTGCGCGCCGGATCGAAGGGTTCCTTCGACGAACGGTCCTCGACCAGTTCGAGGCCGAGAAACAGCCCCCTGCCGCGAATGTCGCCGACATGGGCGTGATTGCCGAAGCAGGCGTCGAGCCGCCCGCGCAGATGCGCCCCCATGGCGCGTACATTGGCCAGCAGGCCGTCGCGCTCGATCACCTCCTGCACGGAAAGTGCGGCGGCGCAGGCCATCGGGTGGCAGATATAGGTGTGGCCGTGCTGGAACAGCCCCGACCCGCCCGCGAAGGCATCGAAGATGTGGCGTCCGAGAAGCACGGCGCCGATCGGCTGGTAGCCGCCGCCCAGCCCCTTGGCGACGGTCATCAGGTCGGGCGCGACGCCGTCCTGCTCGCAGGCATGCATCGTGCCCGTCCGGCCCATGCCGCACATCACCTCGTCGAGCAGGAGCAGGACGCCGTGGCGGTCGCAGATCTCGCGGATGCGCCTGAAATAGCCGGCCGCCGCCGGTACCGCGCCGGCCGTCGCCCCGACCACCGGTTCGGCGACGAAGGCCATCACGGTCTCCGGCCCCAGCTCGAGGATCTTGTCCTCCAGCGCCTGTGCGGCGCGCAGGCCATACGCTTCCTCGCTCTCGCCCGGCGCCTGGTGGCGGTAGGCGTAGCACGGGTCGATGTGATGCGTGTCGATCAGCAGCGGGCCGAACGGCGCGCGGCGCCACGCATTGCCGCCGGTGGCGAGCGTGCCCAGCGTGTTGCCGTGGTAGCTCTGGCGGCGGGCGATGATGTTGCGGCGCTGCGGCTCGCCCTTCTCGACGAAATACTGCCGGGCCATCTTCAGCGCCGCCTCGTTGGCTTCCGAGCCGCCCGAGACGAAGTAGACATGGCTGATGCCCTGCGGCGCACCGGCGACCAGCCTGTCGGCCAGCTGCTCGGCGGGTTCGTTGGTGAGGAAGCTGGTATGCGCGTAGGCCAGCCGGTCCGCCTGCGCCTTCAGCGCCGCGATCACGTCGGGGTGGCCATGCCCCAGGCACGAGACGGCGGCCCCGCCCGATGCGTCGATATAGGCCTTGCCCTCCCGGTCGAACAATTCGATGCCCTGGCCGCCGGCGGCCACGGGCAGGACTGCATTGATCTGGCGGTGCAGAATGTGGGTCATCTGGGTTTTCCGAAGCGGCGCGCGCGCGGCGCGGGTTGAAGATGATGAATCTTGAGGGTGGCAAGCTGGCTTTCGGTGCGGCCGATGGCGGCAAGCGCCGCGTCGCCGCCGATCCCCGCCACGAGGGCCGCGAGGATCTCAGCGGCGGCGAAGGCCGGCGTCATGGCATGCAGGAAGGAGGGGCTTTCCGTCGCCGCGAAGACTGTCTGATCGGCAAGCGCGGCAAGCGGCGACACCGCGCTGTCGGTCAGCGTCACCACATTCAGGCCGAGCGACCGTGCATGCTCGGCCGCCTCGATGCTGGCGCGGGTGTAGGGCGCGACGGCGACGACGAAGAACACGTCGCCGGCCTCGGCATGCCGCAGGCAGTCGAGGCCTGTGCCGGCACCGAAGTCGAGCAGCACGGCCTTCTCGCCGAGAAACGACATGATGTAGGCAAAATGGGCGACGACCGCGTGGCTGGAGCGCAGGCCGAAGCAATAGATGCGCCGCGCGGACGCCATCATCTCGGCGGCGGCCACGAGACCGTCGAGCGCGGCGGGCTCCGCCAGCGCAGAGACCTGCGCGGCGCTGGCGGCTGCGATGTCACGCGCCAGCGCATGGCTGCCGCCCTCCTTCTGCCGCGCCACCTGCGCGCCGGCCTTGCCTGAGAAGCCGAGCGCCTGTTCCTTCAGCGCCTCGCCATGCATCTGGCGCAGCGCCTCGTAGCCGTCGAGGCCGAGACGTTTGGCAAGCCGGGTCATGGTCCAGGGCTGCACGCCGGCGCGGCGCGCCTGCTCGCGCATCGACAGAAGCGCCACGTCGCCCGGATTGTCGAGGACGTAGCGCGCCGCCGCTCCCAGTTGCCCGGGAAGCTCTTCGAAGGAGCGGGTGATGCGGTCTGCGAGAGCGGCGCGATCCATGAAATCCATCCTAGACGGAATGCCGCGCCTGTGCAACAAATGTTGCATTGCCTCTATTGATGCAACGATTGGAGTTTTCGTGACCGGAACCGCGCATCGCGTCGCCATCGCCGTCGCGCCCAATGGCGGGCGGCGCACGAGGGTCGATCATCCCGCCCTGCCGCAGACGGCCGCCGAGCTGGCGCAGACGGCCGCCTCCTGCCGCGAGGCGGGCGCCGCGATGATCCACTGCCATGTGCGCGATGCCGATGGCCGGCACATCCTCGACGCCGATGCCTACCGCGAGGCCATCGCTGCCATCAGGGGCGCCGTCGGCGACCGGCTGGTGATCCAGATCAGCACCGAGGCGGTCGGGCGCTACGCCGCGCCGGAGCAGATGGCGGTGGTGCGGGCGGTGCGTCCGGAGGCGGCCTCGCTGGCGCTGCGCGAACTGGTGCCCGACGCGTCGCACGAGGTGGCCTTCTCGCAGTTCCTGTCGTTCATGCGGCAGGAGAACATCGCGCCGCAGATCATCCTCTACCATCCGGACGAGGCACTGCAGCTGAAGGGCATGATGGCGCGCGGGCTGATCCCGTTTCCGGACATTCCGGTGCTCTACGTGCTCGGCCGCTACAGCGAGGGCCAGCGCTCCGACCCGGCCGATCTCCTGCCCTTCCTCGACCCGGCGATGCCGCGTTTCGCCCATTTCATGGTCTGCGCCTTCGGCCCGCGCGAGGCGGCCTGCGTGACGGCGGCCGGCCTTCTGGGCGGCCATGCCCGCGTCGGGTTCGAAAACAATCTCCATCTGGCCGACGGCTCGGTCGCGCGCGACAACGCGGCAATCGTCACCGGCGTCGGCGAAGCGCTGAAAGGGCTTGGCGCAGGGATCGCAACCGTCGGCGACCTGCGCACCGCCTGGGGGCTCGACGCGCCCGCGCGGGGGCGCTAACGCCGCCTCTGCGACACGCTGCAGGTGGACGTCGCCCGGCGACATCACTAGATGTCAGTGGACAACATCAGGAGTCCCCCATGGCCATCCGCATCAAGCCGAAAACCTACGGTCCCTTCACCACGGCGATCGGCGAAGGCAAGATCATCCGCGTCGCGACCGCGCCGGCGCAGACCGTCGCCATCACCTCGCCCAGCACGGACGAGGCCGGGACGCCGGTTGATTTCCTGGTTTCGGCCCTCGGCGCATGCCTCGCCCTGTCGTTCCATCACGCCGCGCAGGAGATGAAGATCGACGTCGGCACGGTTTCGGTCGATGTCAGCGCCCACAAGGCGCAGGACCTGCCGGACCGCGTCGGCAGCTACGAGGCCGCCGTCACGCTCGACACGGTTCCCGGCGTCGAGCAGTGCGCCGAACTCATCAAGCGCGCCAAGGCCCGCTGCACCGTCAGCAATTCGCTGAACGGCGCCGTCGAGATGCGGATCGCGAATTGAAACGGACCGATTGACGGCGCGGCGGGCTTCTCCCATACAGAAGCCCTTCTGCAGCGGATCAGGGAGGCAAGCGGATGGCTTTCGCGCGCGTGAACGGCGTCGTCCTGCACCATGAGGTGCGCGGCCCGGCGGACATGCCGGAAAATGGGCCAGCGCTGGTCTTCTCGAATTCCCTCGGCACCGATTTCCGCATCTGGGACGCGGTCGCCGACCGCCTGGCCGGGAACTACCGGCTGGTGCTTTACGACAAGCGCGGCCATGGCCTCTCCGAGGCGCCGCCGCAGCCCTATGCGCTGACCGACCATGTGGACGATCTGGCGGCGCTTCTCGACCATCTGGGCATTGCACGCGCGGCGGTCGTCGGCCTGTCGGTCGGCGGCATGATCGCGCAGGGGCTGGCGACGCGCCGCCCCGACCTGGTGGAGGCGCTGGTGCTCTGCGACACGGCGCACAAGATCGGCACGGACGCGCTGTGGAACGGCCGCATCGAGGCCGTCAACGCGAAAGGCATCGCCTCCATCGCCGACGGCATCCTGCAGCGCTGGTTCACGCCCGCCTATCGTTCTTCCGGCAATGCGGATTTCGCCGGCTATACGGCTATGCTGACCCGCACGCCCGTCGACGGCTATGCCGGCACCTGCGCGGCGCTGCGCGACGCCGACCTCACGGAATCCACCCGCGCCCTGCGCCTGCCCGTCCTCTGCATCGTCGGCCACCAGGACGGCTCGACCCCGCCCGACCTCGTCCGCGAGCTGGCCGCGCTGATCGACGGCGCCCGTTTCGAGATCATCGCGGAAGCGGGCCACCTGCCCTGCATCGAGCAGCCGGAGAAGACCGCCGCGCTGATCGAAGCCTTTCTCGCTGAGACCGGCCGATGGGGCTGAGGCCGCGCCGGACCACGCGGCGGCATGCAACAGCAAAAGGAACCTGAATGAGCGACACCGTGACGATCACCAACGAGGACGGCGTAGCCGTCATCGTTCTGGACAACCCGCCCGTCAACGCGCTCGGCCATGCGCTGCGCGCGCCGCTGTTTGCGGCGCTGGAGGCGGCGAAGGCCGACGAGGCGGTCCAGGGCATCGTGATCGCCTGCGCGGGGCGCACCTTCGTCGCCGGCGCGGACATATCCGAATTCGGCAAGCCGCCGCTTGAGCCCAGCCTGCCGGACCTGATCGCCCTTCTGGAGAGCATCGAAAAGCCGACCGTCGCCGCCATTCACGGCACCGCGCTCGGCGGCGGGCTGGAGCTGGCGCTCGGCTGCCATTATCGCGTCGCCGACAGGGCGGCGATGATCGGCCTGCCGGAAGTCAATCTCGGCCTCATCCCCGGCGCGGGCGGCACGGTCCGCCTGCCGCGTCTCGTCGGGCCTGAGGCGGCCCTCGGCATCATCGTTTCCGGCAAGCCGGTCGGGATGGAGAAGGCGCAGGCGCTCGGCGCGGTGGATGCGGTCGCTGACGGAGACCTGCGCGCCGCCGCCATGGCCTTCCTGCGCGCCAAGATCGCGGAAGACGGTCCGCACAGGCACATCCGCGCCCGCGATGAGAAGCTCGCCGTCGATCTGGACGCCTTCGAGGCGGCCGTCGCCGACGCGACGAAGAAGGCGCGCGGCCTCACCGCGCCGCTCACCGCCGCCGAGGCCGTCCGCAACGCCATCACCATGGCGTTCGACGACGCGCTGGCGCGCGAGCGCGAACTGTTCCTGGAACGGCGCGACAGCCTTGAATCGGCCGCCCAGCGCCATCTGTTCTTCGCCACCCGCGAGGCCACGAAAGTGCCGGGCATCGCCCGCGACACCCAGGCGCGACCGATCGAAAAGGCCGCCGTCATCGGCGCCGGCACGATGGGCGCGGGCATCGCCATGGCGCTCGCCAATGGCGGCATCGAGGTCAGGCTGCTCGAACTGAACGCCGAGGCGCTGGAACGCGGCCTCGGCCAGATCGACAAGACCTATGCCGGCTCGGTGAAGCGCGGCTCGATCGACGCGGCGGAGAAGGAGGCGCGGCTGGCGCGCATTTCCGGCACCACCGACTATGCCGCCCTGTCCGACTGCGACATCGCCATCGAGGCGGTGTTCGAGGACATGGGCGTCAAGCACAAGGTGTTCGGCGCGCTCGACAAGGTGATGAAGCCCGGCGCGATCCTCGCCTCCAACACCTCCTATCTCGACCTCGACGAGATCGCGGCCTCCACCGGGCGTCCGCAGGACGTGGTCGGACTGCACTTCTTCTCCCCGGCGCATGTGATGCGCCTGCTGGAGATCGTCCGCGGTGACCACACCGCGCCGGAGGTGCTCGCCTCGGCGCTGGCGCTCGCCCGCCGCATCGGCAAGGTGCCGGTGGTGGTCGGCGTCTGCAACGGCTTCGTCGGCAACCGCATGCTGGCGGCGCGGCGCGAGGAGAACGAGAGCCTCCTCCTGTCCGGCGCGACGCCCGAGCAGGTCGACCGCGTCTTCGCCGATTTCGGCTGGCCGATGGGACCCTTCGCCATGGTCGACCTTGCCGGCCTCGACATCAGCTGGAAGCACCGCCAGTCGCTCGGCCTGACCGCGCCGGTCGCCGACGCGCTGTGCGAGGCCGGTCATTTCGGCCAGAAGGCCGGGCGCGGCTTCTACCTCTACGAGGATGGCTCGCGCACGCCGAAGCCCGATCCCTTCGTCGCCGAGCTGATCGAGCGGAAGGCCGACGAGCTGGGCATCGAGCGCCGCACGGTCGGCGCCGAGGAGATCACCGAGCGGACGCTCTACCCGATGATCAACGAGGGCGCGCGCATCGTCGAGGAAGGCATCGCCGCCCGCGCCTCCGATGTCGATGTGGTCTGGGTCAACGGATACGGCTTCCCGGTCGCGAAAGGCGGCCCGATGTTCTGGGCCGAGCATTTCGGCATCGGCAGGATCGTCGACCGGCTCGAACACTGGTACGGCGAGACGGGCAAGGAGGTGTTCAAGCCGGCGCCTCTCCTGCGGCAGCTGGCGCTGACGGGCGGCGGCTTTGCCGATCTCGCGTGAGCGAACACGGCGTGTCGAAACCGCCAACCCACAAAAGGAACTGAGCATGGATATTCGCAGGATTTCGGAGGACTATGCGGTCTCACCGCAGATCGCCGTGGAGGATGTCGCCGCGATCAAGGCGGCCGGCTTCCGGAGCGTCGTCTGCAACCGCCCGGACGGCGAGGATGCGGGCCAGCCGCCCGTCGCCGCCATCGCCGAAGCGGCCAAGGCCGCCGGCCTTGATTTCCGCCACGTGCCCGTGGTCAGCGGTGCGATGACGATGGACGACGTCACGGCCATGGCCGCGGCGCTCAAGGACCTCCCCGGCCCGGTCTTCGCCTATTGCCGCAGCGGCACGCGCTCGGCCAATCTCTACGGGTTCATCAAGGAACGCGGTCTGTAGGGGCCGGCGCGGATAGAAAGCGGAAGCAACCCCTCTCTTGCAGTTTCCAAGGACTTAGCTTCGGTAAGCCCGGGAATTTGCTTTCTCCCCCGCAAGGGGGGAGATAAAAGCGCGCTTCGCCGATGATGGCGTATCTCTCCCCTTGCGGGAGAGAAAGCGATTTCAACACCTTAGCCGAAGGCTAAGTGTTAGAAACCGCAAGTGAGGGGTAACTGCGTCAGCACCGCCCCCATCAATAGAGCCAGCGCAGCACGAACAGGGATATCGCCGGGAAGAGCGTCAGCAGCGCCACGCGCAGGATGTCGCTGATGATGAAGGGCGTCACGCCGCGATAGGTCGCCGCGATGGGCGTGTCCTTGGCCATGGCGTTGAGCACGAACAGGTTCATGCCCACCGGTGGCGTGATCAGCCCCACCTCCACGACGATCAGCACGAGGATGCCGAACCAGATGGCGAACTCCTCTGCGCCGAGGCCGAAATCGAGCACCGTGACGATCGGGAAGAAGATGGGGATCGTCAGGAGGATCATCGACAGCGAATCCATGACGCAGCCGAACACCAGGTAGAGGATCAGGATCAGCGTCAGCACCATCCAGGGATTGAACCCCTGCTCGGAGACGAAGGCCGCCATCTGCTGTGGCACCTGCGCCAGCGCCAGGAAGGAATTGTAGAAGCCGGCCCCCAGCACGATGAAGAAGATCATTGCCGAGGCGGTGGCCGTGGCGAGGATCGACTGCACGAAGGTTTCGCGGGTCAGCCCGCCATTCACCAGCGCGATGATGCCCGTGCCGGCTGCGCCCACCGCCGCCCCCTCGGTCGGCGTGAAGATGCCGAGATAGATGCCGCCCACGACGGCGAGGAAGACGACGAGCACCGGCCAGACATCGACCAGGACGCGGAAGCGCTCGCTGTAGGGCGCGCGCGGGCGCGTGCCCGCCGATTCCGGCCACAGGCGCACATAGACGGAGATGGCGAGCATGTAGCCGATGGCGGCCAGCACGCCCGGGACGAAGGCCGCGACGAACAGCTTGGCGATGTTCTGCTCCGTCAGGATGGCGTAGATCACCAGAATGACGGAGGGCGGGATCAGGATGCCCAGCGTGCCGCCGGCCGCCAGCGTGCCGGTGGCCAGCGCGCCCGAATAGCCGTAGCGGCGCAGCTCCGGCAGCGCCACCTGGCTCATCGTCGCCGCCGTCGCGAGCGACGAGCCGCAGATTGCCCCGAAGCCGGCGCAGGCGCCAACCGCCGCCATGGCGACGCCGCCGCGCTTGTGCCCCATCCAGGTCTCGGCCGCCTTGAAGAGCGCGCGCGACATGCCGCCCAGCGTGGCGAACTGGCCCATCAGCAGGAACAGGGGCACGATCGTCAGCGAATAGGCGGAAAAGGTCGAATAGGTCTCGTTCTTCAGCTTGGCGAGCACCGGCGTGACGCTGCCGAAGACCAGCCAGCTTCCGCCCAGCCCGCACAGCAGCATAGCCAGGCCGATGGGCAGACGCAGGAAGATGAGCAGCAGGAGCAGCGGGAAGGACCACAGGCCCAGTTCGAGGTTGGTCAATGCACTGCTCCCTGGCCCGGCGTTTCGGCGGGAGCGCCGTCGCGCAGCTCCCCGATCCGCACGAATGTCATATAGACCGACACGATCACCGCGCCGATGGCTGCAAGCAGGCAGGCCGCATAGATCCACCAGACCGGGTATTGCAGGATGAAACTCGTCTCGGAATAGGCGAGCTTGTCGCGCATGCCGTAATAGAGCTGCCAGGCGATCAGGCCGAGCACCACTGTCATCAGGACCTCGGCGATCACGTCGATGATGCGGTTGGCGCGCGCCGGGAAGAAGCTTGTGACGATGTCGACCGACGCATGGCCGCGGTTGAGCTGGCACCAGGGCAGGAAGGCGAAGATGGCGAAGCCGACGCCCGCCTGAACCAGCTCGAAATCGCCAGGAACAGGGCCGAGGCCGAGCCGGATGAAGACCCGCCCGGTGATGCTCGCAACGGTCATCACCGTCACGGCGACCAGGACGATGCCGCCCAGTATGGCCAGCGCGCGCGCCAGCCAGATTACGATCTTAGACAGGGTCATGCCCCTTCCCGTCCCCCCGGGTTCGGTTTCACCATCATATTGTTCTTGTCACGGATCGGGTCCGGAAGGTTAGACACCGGCCGTTTCCGGCGCAAGCGGCGCCGGCCCTGAAGCCTGCCGCAATCCTTCGGATTTGCTCGCCACGCCTCAGGTCCCTGTTCCATCGCAGGTCGTCGTCCCGGAACCAGGTCCCGCTTTCGGGCGACCTGCTTCAGACAAGGGGCGGGCCTTTCGGCCCGCCCCTTGCTTCGGCCCTCGGCGGGCTTACTGGCTGGTGTACTTCTCGATCAGGGCGCGTGCCTCGTCGATGAGCGCCTGCCCGTCGATGCCCTTGCCTTTCATCTCCTCGACCCACTGCGCGTAGACCGGCTGGGCGGCCTCCTTCCAGGTCTCGGTGTCCTCGGCGCTGATCTCGATGATGTTGTTGCCGCGATCGACGGCGATCTGCCGGCTCGGGCCATCGGCGCCGGCCTGCGTGCTGCCGGCGAAGGCGGCGAACTCCTGGCCGGAATTGTCGTCGATCACCTTCTTCAAATCGTCCGGCAGGCTGTCATACTTGGCCTTGTTCATCGCCAGCACGAAGGTCGTCGTGTAGAGCGCATGATCGCCGCCGAACTCCGTGTGATTGGAGACCAGCTCCGGCACCTTCAGGGCCGGCGTGACCTCCCACGGGATGACGCAGCCGTCGATGACGCCCTTCGACAGGGCTTCCGTGATTTGCGGCACCGGCATGCCGACCGGCGTCGCGCCGAGCTGGCCGAGCAGGGCGTTGATGATGCGGGTGGGCGCGCGGACCTTCATGCCCTTCAGGTCTTCGAGCTTGGTGATCGGCGTCTTCGAGTGGAGCATGCCCGGGCCGTGCACCCAGACGCCCAGCACGTGGGTGTCCTTGAACTCGGTGTCCTTCATGCTCTTCTCGAACAGGTCCCAATAGGCGCGCGAGGTCGCCTCGGCATTGGTCATCATGAACGGAAGCTCGAACACCTCGGTCGAGGGGAAGCGGCCGGGATTGGAGCCGGGCAGCGTCCAGACGATGTCGACGATGCCGTCGCGCGCCTGATCGTAGAGCTGCGGCGGCGTGCCGCCGAGCTGCATCGCCGGATAGCGCTCGATCTTGATGCGGCCGCCCGATTCCTTCTCGACCTTGTCGGCCCAGGGGTCGAGCACCAGTTTCGGCACATTGGCCTGCGGCGGCAGGAACTGGTGCAGCCGCAGCGTCACCTCCTGAGCCAGCGACGACGCAGTGGCCCCGATGAGGCCGGTCGCCGCGACGGCGGCAGCCAGAGCCAGTTTTCTGACGGAAAATGATTTCATGCTTCTCCTCCCGATTGCATGCGCTTCAGCGCTGGCGCGGCGCCCCTTGTCCGTTGTGATCCGTTCTTGCACCCCACGCCCCGGAACGTCCCGGTGCCTGATGGTTGAGTATCGTTCGGAAACCCGACGCGCGTCCAGCAGGACTTTAGCTGAAATTATGTAACAATAAAGAGTTGTATTTCAGATCATTCGTAACACAACTGGCACTCACAACGGCAGGGCGCCGGTTTCCTTCAGCGTCTCGAGCACGATGGCGCTCTTCACGTGCTGCACGGAATCGTGCGGCAGCAGCACACCGTTGACGAATTCCGACAGGGATTTGAGATCGGGCGTGACGACCTTCAGGATGTAGTCCATCTCGCCGGTCAGCGCGTGCGCCTCCTGCACCTCCGGCAGGCGCGCCAGAAGCTCGCCGAAGCGGCGGGCATTGTCGGGATTGTGCGTGGCGAGCGTCACGGTGATGATGTTGACCAGCGGAAAACCCAGCCGGTCGCGGTCGAGCATCGCCACATAGCCGCGGATATAGCCTTCCTCCTCGAGCCGCTGGCGGCGGCGCGAGCACTGCGAGGGCGACAGGTTCACCCGCTCGGAAAGATCGTTGTTGGTCAGTCTCGCATCGACCTGTAACAGAGACAGTATCTTGCGGTCATATCCGTCAAAGCGCGCGTCCGCCATGCAATTTCCTCTATCTCTGCATGATTTCCGCATACCTACTACAAAATACGCCCAACAATGCAAGCAGCTTGCGGGGCAGAACGCCTACAATGTGGGGACGGCGCAGATCTGCGCCCAACCGTTCCGCCACAGGAGGAGTTTGCCCATGGGTCCGTTCCCGCACGACGCACCGCCCGCAGAGATCACCGACAAGAACCCGGCCGGCACCGACGGCTTCGAATTCGTCGAGTTCGCCCATCCCGAGCCGGAGAAGCTGGTCGAGCTGTTCACCAGGATGGGCTATGCCGAGGTCGCCCGCCACAAAACGAAGAAAATCTCCGTCTGGCGCCAGGGCGACATCAACTACATCCTCAATGCCGAGCCGGGCAGCCATGCGATGCGCTTCGTCGACGCGCACGGGCCGTGCGCCCCGTCCATGGCCTGGCGCGTGGTCGATGCGCAGCACGCGCTCGAGCATGCGGTGTCGAAGGGCGCCGAGGCCTATACGGGCGACGACAAGGCGCTCGACGTGCCGGCCATCGTCGGCATCGGCGGCTCGCTGATCTATTTCATCGACACCTATGGCGCGAAGGGCTCCGCCTACGAGGCCGAGTTCGAATGGACCGGCGAGAAGAACCCGAAGCCCGAGGGCGTCGGCTTCTACTATCTCGACCACCTCACCCACAACGTCTATCGCGGCAACATGGACAAGTGGTGGGCCTTCTACCGCGAGCTGTTCGGCTTCACGCAGATCCACTATTTCGACATCGACGGCCGCATCACGGGCCTCGTCAGCCGGGCGATCACCTCGGCCTGCGGCAAGATCCGCATCCCGCTGAACGAGTCCAAGGACGAGACCAGCCAGATCGTCGAGTATCTGAAGAAGTACAAGGGCGAAGGCATCCAGCACATCGCCGTCGGCACGGATGGCATCTACGACGCCACCGACAAGCTCGCCGACAACGGTCTGAAGTTTATGCCCGGCCCGCCGGAAGTCTACTACGAAAAGAGCTTCGACCGCGTGCAGGGCCATGACGAGCCGATTGAGCGCATGAAGACGCACGGCATCCTGATCGACGGCGAGGGCGTGGTGAACGGCGGCATGACGAAGATCCTGCTGCAGATTTTCTCCAAGACCGTCATCGGCCCGATCTTCTTCGAGTTCATCCAGCGCAAGGGCGACGAGGGTTTTGGCGAGGGCAATTTCCGCGCCCTGTTCGAGAGCATCGAGGAAGACCAGATCCGGCGCGGCGTCATCGCCGTGGACGCCGCCGAGTAGGCGGCGTTCCGCGGGAACGTCGAAAGCAATGAGACATACCCGTTGAGCGTTTCGGAAAACGCTTAACGGGTATGATTGCTCGCGGCGGCCAGCGCCGCCTTCAGCACCGCGATGTCCCCCACCTGATTGGCCAGAAGCAGCACCAGCCTGGCGTTCAGCCTCGTGCTTTCCTCGAGGGTCAGCCCGTCATGCGCGGCCATCAGCGCCGCATAGAAATCGTCTCCGGCGGCGCCGAGGCGATCCTGTCCGATAGCATCTATGCCTGTCATCAATCCCTCCCCATCGCGCGCGTCATGGCGGCGGCGATGTCATGTGCGTCCGGATGCTCGAAAACGGCCGCGATGTGCTGGTCCGGCCGCACCAGATAGAGCCGCCCGCGCCCGTAGCGCGCGGCGACCGTCCCGTCCACGTCCGTGAGCCGCGTGACGCCCCCGACGCCGCTTTCGCGCGCCGCGCCCGACACCTCAACCACATGTAGCCCGGCCGGCAGGCCGATCGGCGGGTCGCAGTCGACGGCAAGCAGCACGAAGCCGCCGCCAGCATGATCGAGCAGCCACCCGCGCTGATCTCCCGCCCCGACCGGAGCGTCCGGCATGACCATGCCCGGCCTCACCGGGCCAGGGTCTCCACCGGGTGTCTGCAAGGACAGCCCTTCCAGCGAACAGGGTTTCGACAGACGTCCGGAATTGACCAGCCGCCGCGCGAAATCATGCTCGGCCGAAAGCGCCAGCACGCTGTCGCGAAAAATCCGCTCCATGGCGCTTTTCGGCGTCATGAAGGAGGTGGAGCGGGCGGAGTTCAGGATGTTCTCGTCCGTACCGTGGATGCGCTCCTCGTCATAGGTGGCGATCAGCGAGGGCGGCGCCTCGCCCTGCACCACCATGGCCAGCTTCCAGACGAGATTGTCGATGTCCTGCACGCCGCCATTGCCGCCGCGCGCGCCGAAGGGCGAGACGATGTGCGCGCTGTCGCCGGCGAAGATCACCCGGTCGTGGACGAAGCGCTCGAGCCTGCGGCACTGGAAGGTGTAGACCGACACCCAGTCGAGCTCGAAATGGGAATGGCCGATCACCTTCTCGATGCGCGGAATGACGTTTTCCGGCTTCTTCTCCTCGTCCGGGTCGGCGTCGGGACCGAGCTGGAGGTCGATGCGGTAGATGTCGTCGGGCTGCTTGTGCAGCAGCGCCGACTGGCCGTTGTGGAAGGGCGGCTCGAACCAGAACCAGCGCTCGGACGGGAAGTCCGCCTTCATCTCCACATCGGCGATCAGGAAACGCTCCTCGAACACCTGGCCCTCGAAATCGAGGCCGAGCATGGCGCGGGTCGGCGAGCGCGCGCCGTCGCAGGCGATCACCCATGCGGCGTCCATGTGGTAGGCCCCGTCGGGCGTCTCGACGCCGAGGCGCACGTCGCCGCCCTTCTGCTCGACCGAGGTCACCCTGTTCTTCCAGCGCAGGTCGATCAGGTCCGGGAAATCGGCGGCCCGCTCCACCAGATACTGCTCGACGTAATATTGCTGCAGGTTGATGAAGGCCGGCATCTTGTGGCCTTCCTCCGGCAGCAGGTCGAAGTTCCAGACCTCGTTGCCGCGGTGGAACAGGCGGCCGACCTTCCAGGTGACGCCCTTCTCCACCATCCGCTCGCCGATGCCCAGGCGGTCGAAGATTTCAAGCGTCCGCTTCGACCAGCAGATGGCGCGGCTGCCGACCGAGACGACGTCGTTGTCGTCCAGCACGACCACCGGAACGCCGCGCTGGGCGAGGTCCACCGCCGCGGCAAGACCGACCGGACCGGCGCCAATGATCGCGACCTTGTGCTGACCGGCCTGCCCGCCGGCCAGTTCCGGCGGCGTCCGGTACGGGAAGCGATTATACGCGTAACGCGGCATGGGTTTTCGTCCCCCCCTTGCGGCCGTTCCTTCGCGGGAAACCGGCTCAGACCTGTTTCAAACTAGGCGCTAGCATCGACGCCCCCTTCTCCCCGCGAGCGCGGAGAAGGTGAGGATGAGGGGCGAGCGCCATCGGCAATCAGCAGATGCGCGGCAAAACCAGTCTCAATCAGGTCGCCGCGCGCCCCTCATCCCCCTGCCGGGACCTTCTCCCCGCTCGCGGGGAGAAGGAAGCCGTCACCCCTGCAGGGCTTCCCACATCTCCCTGTCGCGCTCGGCGGTCCAGATGCGCGGCGTGTCGATGCCGAGCGCCTCGTCATAGGCGCGCGACACGTTGAACGGCAGGCAGTGCTCGTAGATCGCGTAGTCCGAGAACTTTGGATCGCAGACCGCGCGGCAGGCGTCCCAGGCCTCCTTCAGCGAGCCGCCGCCCTGCGCCACGCGCGCCACCGGCTGGTAGGTGGAGAGCACGAAATCGCCGGTGCGGTCGAGCGCCTCGTTGACCATGTCCTGGCCGACCAGCGCATCGCCGCGGCCCGGCGCGATGGCGTCGAGATCGAAGGCACGGATCTCCTCCAGCGTCGCCGGCCAGTCGTGGAAATGGCCGTCGCCGCAATAGCAGGCCGAATGATATTCCACGATGTCGCCGGTGAACATGACGTTGGCGTCCGGCACATGGGCGACGATGTCGCCCGCCGTGTGGGCGCGCCCGAGGAACATCAGGTCCACCCGGCGCTTGCCGAGATAGACGGTCATGGAGCTGGAGAAGGTCGTCGTCGGCCAGGTCAGGCCGGGGATCGATTCATGGCCCTGGAACAGGCGCGGGAAACGCACGAATTCCGAATCCCAGTCCTCCCGGCCGCGTTCCACCACCATGGCGCGCGCCTTGTCGCTCATGATGACGGTCGGCGCCATATAGGCCGAAGCGCCCAGAACGCGCACGGCGTGGTAGTGCGTCAGCACCAGATGGCTGATCGGCTTGTCGGTGACGGAGCGGACCTTCTCGATCACCTTCTCCGCCAGGCGCGGCGTCGCCTGCGCCTCGATCACCATCACCGATTCATCGCCGATGATGATGCCCGAATTGGGATCGCCCTCGGCGGTGAACGCCCACAGATCCCGACCGATCTCGTCGAAGGAGATCTTCTTTTCCGTCAGGTCGCCTGCGGATGCGAATTGCTTGGCCATTACGCGCCTTTCTCGTATTTCTGAACCGTCTGTTCGATCGCGCCGAAGATCGAATGGCCCTGGCCATCCTTCATCTCGATGCGCACCACGTCGCCGAAGCCCATGAAGGGCGTCTTCGGCTTGCCGTCATTGATCGTCTCGATCATGCGGATTTCTGCAATGCAGGAATAGCCGACGCCGCCGTCCCCCACGGGCTTGCCGGGCTGGCCGTCGAGCTTGTTGGAAACGGTGCCCGAGCCGATGATCGCGCCGGCGCACAGGGGACGCGTCTTCGCCGCGTGGGCGACAAGCGTCGGAAAGTCGAAGGTCATGTCGATGCCGGCATTGGCGCGGCCGAAGGGCTTGCCGTTGTAGTCGACCCACAGCGGAAGGGAGACCTTGCCGCCATCCCAGGCGTCGCCCAGCTCGTCCGGCGTGACGGCGACCGGCGAGAAGGCCGAGGACGGCTTCGACTGGAAGAAGCCGAAGCCCTTGGCCAGTTCCGCCGGGATCAGGCCGCGCAGCGACACGTCGTTGACGAGCATGATCAGGCGGATCGCGTCGCGCGCCTCGTCCACGCTGGCGCCCATCGGCACGTCGTCGACGACGACGGCGACCTCGCCCTCCATGTCGATGCCATAGGCCTCGTCGGCCATAACGATCGGATCGCGCGGGCCGAGGAAGCTGTCGGAGCCGCCCTGATAGATCAGCGGGTCGGTCCAGAAACTGTCCGGCATCTCCGCGCCGCGTGCCTTGCGCACCAGCTCGACGTGATTGACATAGGCCGAGCCGTCGGCCCACTGGAAGGCGCGCGGCAGCGGCGAGGCCGCATCGTGCTCGTGGAAGCGCTCGGACGGCACGGAGCCGTGCTCCAGGCTCTCCGAAAGCGCGGCCAGATGCGGCGCGACCCGCGTCCAGTCGTCGAGCGCGGCCTGCAGCGTCGGCACCAGGAAGGAGGCGTCGGTGCAGCGGGTCAGGTCGCGTGAGACGACGACCAGTCTTCCGTCGCGCTTTCCGTTCTTCAGCGTGGCGAGTTTCATGCTTTTTCCTTTATGCGTTGGCTGCGGGCGCGGTCTTCAGCGGCAGTTCGAGGCCGTCACGGCCGATGGTGAGCGGGCCGGCAAAGGTCCGGCGGATCGCCTCTTCCCAGGCCTCGGGCCCGAAATCCGGGTCGTCGGCGGGAATGAGATGATTGAGCACAAGATGCGCGCAACCGGCTGCCGAGGCAATGCGCCCGGCATCCTCGGCGAGCGTATGGCTCGCCAGCAGATGCGCCTTCAGGCGCGCGCCGTTTCCGGTGCGGGCCACCAGCCGGTCGACGCCGGCCAGAAGCATCGCCTCATGCACCAGGATGTCCGCGCCACGGGCGAAATCGGCGAGCGGCGGAAAATGGCAGGTGTCGGCGGAGAAAACCACGCGGCGCCCCGCGTGGGAGAAGCGCAGCGCGTAGCATTCGGTCACCGGCGGATGATCGACCCTGAGCGCGTCCACCGTCAGCCCGCCCTCCTCGAGGACGACGCCCTCGCCGAACTCGGTCACCGCGACCAGTTCGCGGATGTCGGGGCGGCCCTCGTCGTCGATGCGGATGTCGATGTCATAGGCGAGCGAGCGGCAGAAATGGGTCCACACATCCTTCGTGCCGACCGGACCGCAGACCCTGACCGGCGTCGCCAGCCCCGCCGTCCACGCGGTGTGGAGCAGCGCGCCCAGTTCCAGCACGTGGTCGGAATGCAGATGCGTGATGAACACCAGATCGAGCGTCTTCAGCGACACCCCGGCATCCACCAGCCCTTTGGTCACGCCGAGCGCGCAATCGACGACCGCGGTGCGGCCGCCGATCTCGATGAGGGACGCGGTCGGCATCGGGCCGCCCGGCCGCAGCGCCGGACCGCCCTTGGTGCCCAGAAGCACAAGCCTTTCGTTCACGACCAGTTGCCCTCGGGCGTGCCGTTGAAACGCTTCTTCAGGTCGGTCCAGCAGTCGATGTAGTTGTCCTGCAACGCGTCGGTCTCCGCCGCATAGCGGGTCAGGTGCTGGGGGAAGCGGGTCTCGAACATGAAGGCCATCGTGTCATCGAGCTTGACCGGCTTCAACTCCGATTTGCTCGCCTTCTCGAAGCCGAAGGCGTCGGGACCGTGGGGCAGCATCATGTTGTGCAGCGACACGCCGCCAGGCACGAAGCCCTCTTCCTTGGCGTCGTACTGGCCTTTGATCAGGCCCATGAACTCGCTCATGATGTTGCGGTGGTACCAGGGCGGGCGGAAGGTGTGCTCGGCCACCATCCAGCGCGGCGGGAAGATGACGAAGTCGATGTTCGCCGTGCCCTCCTCGCCCGACGGCGCCGTCAGCACCGTGAAGATCGACGGATCGGGATGGTCGAACAGGATCGCGCCCACCGGCGAGAAGGTCGACAGATCGTATTTGTACGGCGCGTAATTGCCGTGCCAGGCCACCACGTCGAGCGGCGAATGGCCGATCTCGGTGACGTGGAACTCGCCGCACCATTTGACGAACAGGCGGCAGGGCGTCTCCTTTTCCTCGTACCAGGCGGTCGGCGTCTTGAAATCGCGCGGGTTGGCCAGGCAGTTGGCGCCGATCGGCCCGCGGTCCGGCAGGGTGAACTTGGCGCCGTAGTTCTCGCACATATAGCCGCGCGCCGGGCCGTCCATCAGCTCCACCTGGAAGATCATGCCGCGCGGCAGGATGGCGATCTCGCCCGGCAGGATCTCGATGATGCCCATCTCGGTCTTGATGCGCAGCCCGCCTTCCTGCGGCACCAGCAGCAGTTCGCCGTCAGCATTGAAGAAATACTCATCCACCATCGAGCTGTTGAAGGCGTAGACATGGGCGGCCATGCCGGCCTGTCCCTGCACGTCGCCCGCGGTCGTCATGGTGCGCACGCCCGCCAGGAAATTCGTCTCCTCGTTCGGGATCGGCATCGGGTTCCAGCGGAGCTGCCCGAGGGAGAGCTGGTGGTCGTTGACGTTCGGGGCCGACTTCCACTGGTCGAAGGCCACGGCCTTGAAACGGGTGGTGTGCTTGACGCTCGGGCGGATACGGTAGAGCCAGGACCGCTCGTTGGTGCCGCGCGGCGCGGTGAAGGGCGAGCCGGAGAGCTGCTCGGCATAGAGCCCGTAGGCGGGCCGCTGCGGCGAGTTCTGCCCCTGCGGCAGCGCGCCCGGCAGGCTTTCGGTTTCAAAATCGTTGCCAAAGCCCGGCATATACTGGACGGTCATGCGATCCTCCATGGAAGGGAAGCGGCCCGCCAAGAACCGCGGGCGCATTTGTTGCAATCGTAACCATTGGAAATGTAACTATCAATTGGCTCCCCCGCAAAATCGTGTTAATTGAACCGCCCATGACGCAACGGAATGTTCTCTTTCTCGAGGAGTTTCTGCCCTACCGGCTGAGCCGGCTGAGTGATGCGATCAGCCGCGATTTCTCGCAGGCCTATCGCGCGCGCCTCGGCCTCACCCGCCCGGAATGGCGCACACTCGCCACCATCGGACAGTACGGGACGATGACGGCGACGGAGATCGGCGCGCATTCCTCGATGCACAAGACGAAGGTCAGCCGCGCCGTCGCCTCGCTCGAGGTCCGGCGCTGGATCACGCGGGTGCCGGACGCCCGCGACCGCCGCGTGGAGCGGCTTTCGCTGAGCAAGGTCGGCCAGAAGGCCTATGAGGACATGGTGCCCGTGGCGCGCGCCTTCGAGGCCGAGATGCTCGAGCGGATGAGCGCGGCGGAGCGCGAGGCGCTGCTGGCCGGGCTCGCCGCGCTCGAGCGGACGGCGCTCTCCGGGCCGGACGGGGCCTGACCTACCAGCTCATCACCACCTTGCCCGCCTCGCCGTTCTTGATCGCCGCGAAGCCGTCGCGGAAGTCGTCCGCCTTGATGCGGTGGGTGATCAGGTCGGAGACGTCGAGCCTGCCCTGCACCAAGGCGATCATCTTGTACCAGGTCTCGAACATCTCGCGTCCGTAGATGCCCTTCAGGTGCAGCATCTTGAAGATGACCTTGTTCCAGTCGATCTCGAAGCCGGTCGGCGCGATGCCCAGGATGGCGATCTTGCCGCCATTGTTCATGGCGTCGATCATGTCGCGGAAGGCGGGTGCGGCGCCCGACATCTCCAGCCCGACGTCGAAGCCCTCGGTCATGCCGAGCTGGCGCATCACCTCGGGCAGCTTCTCCTCGGCGGCGTTGACCGTGTGCTGGACGCCCAGCTTGCGGGCGAGTTCCAGCCGGCCGGGATTGATGTCGGTGATGACCACCTTGCGCGCGCCGACGCACTGCGCCACCAGCGCCCCCATGATGCCGATCGGGCCGGCACCCGTCACCAGCACGTCCTCGCCCACGAGGTCGAAGGACAGCGCCGTGTGGACGGCGTTGCCGAGCGGGTCGAAGATCGCCGCGATCGTGTCGGGGATGTTGTCGGGGATCGGCACCACATTGTGCTGCGGCAATGACAGATACTCGGCGAAGGCGCCCGGACGGTGGACGCCGACGCCCAGCGTGTTGCGACACAGATGGCCGCGCCCGGCGCGGCAGTTGCGGCAGTGGCCGCAGACGATGTGCCCCTCGCCGGCAACGCGCTGGCCCACCTGATACTCGGTCACGGCGTCGCCCACCTCGGCGACGACGCCGACGAACTCATGGCCGACGACCATGGGCACAGGCACGGTCTTGCTCGCCCACTCGTCCCAGTTCCAGATATGCACGTCGGTGCCGCAGATGGCGGTCTTGCGGACCTTGATCAGCACGTCGTTCGGGCCGATCTCCGGCACCGGCACGCGCTCCATCCACAGGCCCTCCTCGGGTCTGGACTTCACGAGCGCCTTCATCATGTTGGACATGGCTGGAGCCTTTTCGGTGTGGTTCGCACGAGATTACCCCCCTCTGGCCTACCGGCCATCTCCCCCTCAAGGGGGGAGATCAGGTGGTGGAACTGGCTTCGCGAATCGCCAACATACACGGGGAGGCGATGCATTCTTGCCAGCCAATCTCCCCCCTTGTGGGGGAGATGGCCGGCAGGCCAGAGGGGGGTGCGCACGGCAAAAACGCTCACGCCACCACCCCCAATTCCCGCCCCACCTTCCCGAACGCCTCCACCGCGCGGTCGATGTCGACCGTCGAATGGGCCGCCGACATCTGTGTGCGGATACGCGCGGCGCCCTTCGGCACCACCGGGAAGGAAAAGCCGATCACGTAGATGCCCTCCTCCAGCAGCCGCGCCGCCATCTTCTCGGCCAGCGCCGCGTCGCCCAGCATCACCGGGATGATCGGATGGTCGGCGCCGGCGAGCGCGAACCCCTGCTTCTCCATCCCGGCGCGGAAACGCGCGGCGTTGTCGTAGAGTTTTTGGCGCAGGCCCGCACCGCCCGCCACCATGTCGAACACCTTGAGCGATGCCGCCGCGATGACCGGCGCCAGCGTGTTCGAGAACAGATAGGGCCGCGAGCGCTGGCGCAGCCAGTCGACCACCTCGGCCCGCGCGCAGGTATAGCCGCCGGAGGCGCCGCCCAGCGCCTTGCCGAGCGTGCCCGTCATGATATCGACGCGGCCCTCGACGCCGCAATGTTCCGGCGTGCCGCGACCGTTCCCGCCGACGAAGCCGACCGCGTGGCTGTCGTCCACCATCACCATCGCGTCGTAGCGCTCCGCCAGGTCGCAGATGCCGGCGAGGTTGGCGATCACGCCGTCCATGGAAAACACGCCGTCCGTGGCGATCAGCCGGAAGCGCGCGCCCTCGGCCCGCTTCAGGCATTCCTCCAGTTCGCCCATATCGTTGTTGGCGTAGCGGTGGCGCTCGGCCTTCGAGAGCCGCACCCCGTCGATGATCGAGGCGTGGTTCAGCGCGTCGGAGATGATCGCGTCCTCCGGCCCGAGCAGCGTCTCGAACAGGCCGGCATTGGCGTCGAAGCAGGAGGAATAGAGGATCGTGTCCTCGAAGCCGAGGAAGCCGGAGATCTTCGCTTCCAGTTCCTTGTGCTCCTCCTGCGTGCCGCAGATGAAGCGCACCGAGGCCATGCCGTAGCCGTAGCGGTCGAGCGCCGCCTTGCCCGCCTCGCGCAATTCCTCGTTATCGGCAAGGCCCAGATAATTGTTGGCGCAGAAGTTCAGCACCGTCCGCCCGCCGCTGTCGATCCTGGCCGACTGCATGGAGGTGATGACCCGCTCGCGCTTGTAGAGCCCGGCGTCCTTCAGGCCTTCCAGTTCGCTTCGCAGATGGGTGAGGAAAGCGTCGGACATGAAGGCCTCGCTCTGGTGTGGGAGGGACTGGCGTTCCCTCCTCTACTACAGAGTGCCACCGCTTTCGACCACCGACAATTCTGCATTGCTTGCCGGTGCCGGTGCTCGCCCCTCACCCTTACCCTACCGGGGTCGAGCCACGGGTCTCGACCCGTCCTTCGGACCCCCACAAGCGGCAGGGCAATCGCATATGAATTTTGTTGCAGGCTGCGCCTGCGACCCCCACCCTCGATCCCTCCCCTCAAGGGGGAGGGAAGGAAGACGCCGCGCTCGATGATCCCCCTCCCCCTTGAGGGGAGGGGTAAGGGGTGGGGGTACCGCGCCGCCATATGCGATTGCCCTGCCGCGAGCGGGGAGAAGGTGCCGGCAGGCGGATGAGGGGCGAGCGCCACCCCGTCAAGCAACAAAAAAGGGGCCGGCACCGCAAGCGCCCGCCCCTTTCGAACTCTCCGCGCAGAATACGCGTACCAGCGCTCAGAAAAACGCCTGCAGCCCCGTCTGCGCGCGGCCGAGGATCAGCGCGTGGACGTCGTGCGTGCCCTCATAGGTGTTGACCGTCTCCAGGTTCTGCGCGTGGCGCATGACGTGGTATTCGATCTGGATGCCGTTGCCGCCATGCATGTCGCGGGCCTGGCGGGCGATGTCCAGCGCCTTGCCGCAATTGTTGCGCTTGACCAGCGAGATCATCTCCGGAGCCATCCGGCCCTCGTCGAACAGGCGGCCGACGCGCAGCGAACCCTGCAGGCCAAGCGCTATCTCCGTCTGCATGTCAGCGAGCTTCTTCTGGAAGAGCTGCGTCTGCGCCAGCGGCTTATCGAACTGCTTGCGGTCGAGGCCGTACTGCCGCGCCCGGTGCCAGCAGTCTTCCGCCGCGCCCATGGCGCCCCAGGAAATGCCGTAGCGCGCCCGGTTGAGGCAGCCGAACGGCCCGCCCAGCCCCTCGGCATTGGGCAGCAGAGCGTCCTCGCCCACTTCCACGCCGTCCATCACGATCTCGCCGGTGATCGAGGCGCGCAGCGAGAGCTTGCCGCCGATCTTCGGCGCGGAAAGGCCCTTCATGCCCTTCTCCAGCACGAAGCCGCGGATCTTGCCGCCATGCGCCGCCGACTTCGCCCAGACGACGAACACATCGGCGATAGGCGAATTGGAGATCCACATCTTCGAGCCGGTCAGCCGGTAGCCGCCATCGGTCTTGTCGGCGCGCGTCTTCATGCCGCCCGGATCGGAGCCGGCGTCCGGCTCGGTCAGGCCGAAGCAGCCGATATATTCACCCGATGCCAGCTTCGGCAGGAACTTCTTCCGCTGCTCCTCGGAGCCGTAGGCGTAGATCGGGTGCATCACCAGCGAGGACTGCACGCTCATCATCGAACGGTAGCCCGAATCGACGCGCTCCACCTCGCGCGCCACCAGCCCGTAGGACACATAGCCGGCGCCGACGCCGCCATATTCCTCGGGGATCGTCACGCCGAGCAGCCCGGCCGCGCCCATCTCGCGGAAGATCGACGGGTCGGTCTCCTCGTTCATATAGGCGTGCTCGATGCGGGGGCTGAGCTTGTCGGCGGCAAAGGCGGCCGCCGCGTCGCGGATCATGCGCTCCTCGTCGGAGAGCTGGTCCTCCATGAGGAACGGATCGTCCCAGACGAAGCTCGACCTGGAGGATTTCGACGCGGATCTGGCCTGTGCTGCTTCCATGTTCATTGATGCCTTCCTGATGCGGTTGCGCTCTGTCGACGCCTGACGGGAGCATACAGCATCCTAACGGAAAATACTTCAAGCTTAAAATGATTTTTTGGAAGAGGATGGTGCCGGGAAGGGATGGATTGGGGGGGGCGCGGGTTTCGAATTGGCGCCTTGCGCGCGCATGTTGCGACCATTCACGACGCTTTGGCAATTTGGAGAAAGTCGTTTCGGTTTGGTCAATCAGCGCCCGTGAAGGCGTGGAACCCGGACAGTCCTGACCCTGGACATCTATTTCCGCTCTTCCAGCAGTTCGGAAACCGTCACGAACGTGAAGCCACGCTCGCGCAGCCCGGCCACGACAAGAGGCAGCGCTTCGCGCGAGGTTGCGCGGCTTTCATACATGACATGCATCAGGACGATTGAGCCGCTGCGCGCCCTGTCCACGACATGCGCGACGAATGCGTCCAGGTCGTCTGCAACTTCCGGATAGGTTTCCGGCTCGACATCCCAGGTCACCGTCGTTCGCCCGGTAGACGAGAGGTACCAGGGCAGCCCGAACAGCTTCTTGCCGTAGGGCGGGCGAAAATGAAGCGGTTTCTCATAGCCGATAGTGCGAATGGCCGCGTCGGTCTTTTCGATCTCGCTGCGGTATGTAGCGTAGCTTTTCATCACCATGCGGGGATGCGAGTAGCTGTGATTTCCGAGTTCATGGCCAGCCGCAACGATCGCGCGTGTTTCCGCCGGGTTCTCGGTCACCTCCCTGCCGGTAACAAAGAACGTCGCTTTCACGTCGAGGTCATCGAGAATTCCAAGCACTTCGTTCGTGAAACGAGCCGTGGGACCGTCATCGAATGTCAACGCGATGACCGGCCTGCCCGTCTCCACCCGCGCCACCAGATCGCCGAAGGCCTGATAGGTCCTTGAGCTGCTGAGCTTGTAGAGGCCGAAGACGATGGCGAGAACCAGTGCCAGCGAAACCGAGGAGATGAGAAGACGACGAGACAACAATGCTTGGATCCCTCTTGCTGCGAAGGGCGTACATTGAAGACGGGCATGGCAGAAGTGTGTTTGTGTTCCCTACGCCCCGAACCTCGGGATTCGGGCACGACAGCGATTGCCTTCGATGTCCGGACTGGAGGCTTCAGCCAGACGGCGGCTCCGCCTCTTCAGCCTACGGCCCCTTCTCGCATCCTCCCTACCCGGAATCAGGCCCCAGAAGCGGCATCACGTCGACGCTATCGCACGGGAAGATCGTGAAGTGCGGATGGTTTTCGAACAGCCGCGCCGCGGCCTCGTGCGAGGGCGCGCGCACGACGACGAAGACGGTCAGCTCGTTGACCACGTCGCTCACGCCGTCCGGCGAGGTGCGCTTGGTCGGGCCGAGCGGCCCGCCCTCATAGACGATCACGTCCCTGTGCGCCGCGTCCCAGGCCTTCAGGGCGGCCAGCCCTTCCGCGTCCCTCGCCCGCCGCTCCTCCTCGCTCATCGCGTACCAGGCCTGCCAGCGCGGGCTGGACTTGTTGCTGGTGAAAACGGCGAGATAGATGTCTTTCGCACCCATGGGCTGTCTCCGGCTCTCCTGCTTCAGTATGGAGCCGCCGCGGGCGTCCGTAAATGCCGGCCGGGTGCGGCCCTGCGGGCGAGCCTGTCTTGCCGGATCGCCTCTCCGGCTGCCCGAACCGGCAGCCCGAACGGGGAGAACCGCCCGCCCCGGACCCGCCGCGACGCCTTGCGTTGCGGGCTTGCGCGCATTTTTCTGCCGCGTCTTTCTCCCCGCCCTTCCGGCCTTTGCTATCCTTCCCCCATCGCCCTTACGCGGCCTTATGTAGCAAAGGCACCAAGCCTTCGTTGCATTTGAGCCTGTCCTAAAGGAGGACCGCGCTATGCGCGCGTGGAAATGGTTACTGTCGCTGCTCGCCGTTGCGTTAGTTACTTTTTTTAATTCGGTGGTAAGTACGCAAATCGCCGCCGCTGCGGGCGCGGAGGGTTATCGTTTGAGACAGCCTATCGTTGTCCTTATGCGACGCGACGTAGATAAACTCCGTCTCACTTTCGTCGTCAAACACGTCTCCGTACCTTATACGCCCGTACACGAACAATCGGGTCTTTGGGTCTCCGGTTCCGAACTGTCTGAGAACGGCTTTGAAATTGTGTGGTGTGATATCCAGCCGTTCCGTCCCCGGGGGCAGAGACCACCACTTTCTTCCCCGGATAGGAAGATCTCGCCAAGTCCCCTCATTAATATCCTCATTGTTTCCGATTGCTATCGCGCCCGCTTCCACAACAATCCAGCGAGCCGGCGTTTGTCCATAGCTTATGTGGCCAAAAGTTACCCAGCCTCTATTATTTCTGTCGTCACCAATCTTCCGGTATTCCTTATCTGGCAGAACAATGAATCTGCCATCGGTGTATTTGACGAAGGCCCCACCCAGGGTGACGTATGGTCTGAGTTGCGCTTCGCCAAGACGCTGCGTGATCGAAACCGTCTTTTCAGCGGCTCGCGTCCCAGCGAGAGCGGCAGCGGTCGTCGCACGGGCTTCACGAAGGGTAAGAGCAACATAAATCACACCGATTCCGGTGACGGTGACACTCACCCACGTGGCCCACAACATACCCTCGGCCCAATCCGCCATCTCCCGTTGAGCGTTCAAATCCTGCTCGGCGCGTTGCTCGCTCCGGGCGGGTGTTTTGTAGCGGCTAAAGCATTGTTTGATTTCAGCAACCGTGATCAGCCGCAGGCATTGCTCTTGGGCCTCATAGGCGGCGGAATATGTGGCGTTCTGGGACTCGCGATATTGATCGGAGGATTGGTGGCCTTTTGAAAAAAGGACCGTCCAACTAGTAAACGCAACAAATGTCAGTCCAATCGCGACAACTATCCAAGGTGCAAAGTCTGCGTACCGATTGCGCTTAGACATTGAAGGAAAAAAGCCGCCGTGAATTTACCCCGAGACAGCTTATTACGGATATTCACTTCCTTTTCGTCAACTCCTAATTGCGCCAGCTTTTCGACAAGCTGCGCATAAGTCACGCCTTTGCGCTTCAATTCGGCTTTCAGGAGGTTTGCCGCCAGAGCTTCGTAATCCGTCTTTTCAGCCATACGTATCGCCCTCGCAGGAAAAAGTATCGTTTTCGATACATATGCCCTTGTGCTCAGTACGTCAACGTACTATATTCATTACATAAGTAATAGAAACGATGACAAATGGCACAGCACTTTCTCCTTTCAGCTCAAGCCCGCACTCTCTCGCTGAAAGCAATCTACAAGGGTGGCGAGGAAAAGGCCTATGAGACCTTCCGCAAGCTGCGCTGGAGCGAGACCCAGGGCGAGCCGATTTGCCCGAAGTGCGGTTGCCTCGACCATTACGAGATTCCCACGCGTCGCAAATTCAAGTGTGCGGTCTGCCATGCTCAATTCAGCGTTACCAGCGGCACGATGTTCGCCTCGCGCAAGCTGCCCTTCACGGACCTGCTGGCGGCGATCTGCCTATTCGTCAATGGCGCTAAGGGCATGTCGGCGGTCCAGTTCAGCCGCGATCTGGACGTGCAGTACAAGACCGCCTTCGTTCTGGCGCACAAGCTGCGCGAGGCGCTTGCTGCCGAGACCGTCATGGAAATGCTGGACGGCGAAGTTGAGATCGACGGTGCATACTTCGGTGGTCACGTCCGCCCGGAGAACCGCAAGGAAGACCGCATTGACCGCCGCAAGAAGGTCAACCAGTCCGACCGCCGTCGCGTTGTGGTCGCCCTTCGCCAGCGTGGCGGGCGCACCCTGTCATTTGTGCGGCAGAGCGAAGCCGATGGCGTTGAAATCGCCCGCGCCCGCATGGTGGCCAACGCCAAGCTGTTTGCTGACGAGGCGACCCATTGGGATGCGCTGGAAATTCAGTTTGAAACCGACCGCATCAATCACAGCGAAGCCTATAGCGACTTCAACGGCAAGCACACGAATTGGGTTGAAAGCTACTTCTCGCGCCTGCGCCGCATGGTCGGCGGTCAGCACCACCATGTTTCGCACAAGTATCTGTATCAGTACGCGAACCATGCCGCATGGCTGGAGGATCACCGTCGCCGCTCAAATGGCGCGAATGCCTTCGCCCTGCTTGGTGGCGCGCTCAATCATCCGGTTTCGCGTGTATGGGCAGGATACTGGCAGCGCGCTAGCTAGTTTGAACCAAACATGATCGCACGACGTCAGTCTGCGTCTCTGATATATCTTCGCTCTGCAAGGCGCAGTCCTGGATTCCACGAATGACCGCCGCAGCAAGATCGCAAACAGGCTTGATTTTGCCGTCAAACGATTTCTGAAGAGCCTTCCTTGCCTCGATTTCATAGAACTCGTTGAGGCAAACCCATGTTTCCTTTTTTAGATAAGTCGCCTTGGGTGGGATGAAAAAATTGTGGAATCGGTCTCGCGGCTGGCAACCGTAAGCTGTGCCGCGCCCATGCTGAACAGATGTTGTCTTCACGACGACAGATGTGCCCGCAGAAGTCCCTAGGACTACAAAGAGCTTCTCACCAGTTTCGCCATCGTGGAACGCAAAATCTTCGTCAAAGAATACCGAACCCGGGTTCATTAGAAAGGCTCTTTATCAATTCATTGCGTTCTCTAGCGACCCGCATAACGGAATCTTTTTCATCTTTCCTTACAGCAAGCTCATAAGGAATCTCAGCTTGTTTTTTTCCTTCTATTTCATACACTTGGTGCCAAGGCTGGTTCTCCAAATGGGTGGCTTCGACCATCTCATCTGCTGTCGAATCCCGATATTCCCGCGCGAGCGCTTCCAAGATTGAGAGTTCCCGCCTTGAAAAAAGCCGTGACGAAAACCCCACCTTTGGGCGGATGGCTAACATCTGTCCGTTCTTTGTTTCTTTTTCTTCTATCGAAACTGCTGCGGTAATTTCCTCGGGCGGCTCGGATATCTCGTTGTACAACGAAACAGGCACCGGGCCCATCGGCCAAGCATTATACCTGAGACCAGTGACACTCCGGCCGGTTTGCTTAAAGTGCTCGAAATCGAGGAAATACAAAAGCTTGCAAAGCTTTGTCTTCCCGAGCTTTCTGGTGCGGCTTGCGAAGAAAATGATTGCCTGAATCATCTTCTCCCTGTCATGAGAAATCATCATTCCGGTCATCCTTCCCCCAAACGCCGGTGCGAATCACCGTAGCATGAACGCACACGTGCGGGGAGTATTCGGTTAACTGCGGTAACTAGTGTCACTTAGTGGCATAACCAAGCCTAAAAAAGATTGCCTTGCTACGCCTACCGACGCTCCCACCTTAAACTCCCCTTCGCATCCGCTACAGCAGCCGCCAGACGCACCCGGATTGCGCGTTCTCATAATCCGCACGTCCGCTTACCTTCATCTTCGATAGCGCACGGCTTACCTTGTCCGTAAGCGCCTTCTGAAAGCGCTGGTCGTCCGTTTCCCATCCTTTATCGCGGGATATGGCCAGCGCAATGTCGCGCGCCTGTAGACCGTCCGTACTGCTCCGCAAATGACCCACGACAAGCCGTCCAAGCTCCTTGCGGTGAAAAAGGCCGGATGTACAGGCTTTGCGAACCGGAAACGCATCCTCGTTGACATAGCCCATCACCTTCAAGGCCGCGTCCAGGTGTTTCAGGTCCGCCCGTAGCTTTTCGACCTGGCCATCCAGGTGGAGAATTTCGCCAGCGATTTCCGAGCGGCGACGCAGTAGACCATGAATGACGACATCGTTTTCCATGCCACGGATTCTATGGGAACCCGCTCAAGAACGCCTCTGAAATGTTGGTGCTTTTGCTACATAAGGCCGCCCTTACGGGAACCGGGTCCGGACCGGGGATCAGGGAGGGCGGCGGCAGCCTCCCTCCCCGGGGAACGGTACCCGGGGACACGTGAGGGCCCGCGACAGGTCGGCGGCCGGATCGTTACCCCCGGTTGCGGAGAAGCCGCGAAGGCGGTGGTGTTGCAGGGGCCGGGAAACCGGACCTCTCGGGCATCATCGGCCGCGTGATCGACCGACGGATGGGACAGCGGCCGGACAGGCGGCGAAAGGGTCGCATATACATTCACAGATTGGCGACGCTTTCGCCGCCCGTCTTCCCGACCCCATGCTCATGCCCCGGCGGACCGCCGCGCGGGAACGGAGGAGTTATGCGTTTTCCTGCCATCCCGCATGCCTCGTCATCCTCGGAGAATCCAGAGGCAACACAAGCGCCGGCGCTCCCTTCTCCCCGCCTGCGGGGGTCCGAAGGACGGGTCGAGACCCGTGGCTCGACCCCGGCTGACCCGAAGGGCCGGATGAGGGGCCGGCGCCAACCCGGCAGAAGGGACGGAGGGCGACGCGAGCGCCAGTCCTTGACGCCGGCGCCCGCCCCTCATCCCCCTGCCGGGACCTTCTCCCCGCCAGCGGGGAGAAGGACGCTGTCCTTCACGCCCCGCCAGAAAGGGAAGCACTGGAAACCACCCGTCCCGCCCTTCGCATCGCCCCCGAATCCGCCTAGAATCGCGCCATGACCATCCGCCAACTCACCGACACAATCATCAACCAGATCGCCGCCGGCGAGGTCATCGAGCGGCCGGCGAGCGTGGCGAAGGAACTCGTCGAGAATGCGCTGGACGCGGGCGCGACCCGCGTCGAGGTGGCGACGGCGGGCGGCGGGCTGTCGCTGCTGCGCGTCACCGACAATGGCGGCGGCATCCCCGCGGACGAGCTGCCGCTCGCCGTCTCGCGCCACTGCACCTCGAAGCTCTCGGACGACATCCACGACATCCGCTCGCTCGGCTTCCGCGGCGAGGCGCTGCCCTCCATCGGCTCGGTGGCGCGGCTTGCCGTCCGCTCGCGGCCGGACGGCGCCGACAGCGCCGTCGAGATCGGCGTCGAGGGCGGGCGCGTGTCGCCGGTCAGGCCCGTCGCGGCCAACCGGGGCACCACGGTGGAGGTGCGCGATTTGTTCTTCGCCACGCCGGCGCGGCTCAAGTTCATGAAGAGCGAGCGCGCCGAGACCAGCGCCATCACCGAGGTGGTGAAGCGCATGGCGCTCGCCTTTCCCGCCGTGCGCTTCGCGCTTTCGGGAACCGACCGCAGCACGCTGGAACTGCCCGCCGTGCCGGCCGATGGCGAGGGGCTTCTGCGCCGCATCGCCCAGGTGATGGGCAGCGAATTCGCCGCGAACACACTGGCCATCGACGCCGAGCGGGAGGGGGTGAGCCTCACCGGCCACGTCTCGATCCCGTCGTTCTCGCGCGGCAATGCGATGCAGCAGTACTTCTACGTCAACGGGCGGCCCGTGCGCGACAAGCTGCTCGCCGGCGCCGTGCGCGGCGCCTATATGGACGTGCTGCCGCGCGACCGGCATGCGGTCGTGGCGCTGTTCATCGCGCTCGACCCGGCCTTGGTCGATGTCAATGTCCACCCGGCGAAGGCCGATGTGCGCTTCCGCGATCCCGGCCTGGTGCGCGGGCTGATCGTCGGCGCCATCCGCCACGCGCTGGAGATGAGCGGCATGCGCGCCTCCACCTCGGGGGCCGACGCCATGCTCGCCGCCTTCCGCCGGCCGGAGAGCGCCGGTCCCGGCAGGCCTGCCGGCCATGGCTTTGCCCATGGCGGCCAGCGCTACACGCCGCCGCCGCGCCCCGCGCACGACTGGAGCCGCGACACCTCGCCTTTGCGCCCGCTCGACATGGCTGGAGCGGGGGGCGCCGGAGCGGACGTCCTCGCGGCAGCGCCGGCGGCCGCGGGCGGCTTTTCCGCTCCCGCCCAATCCACCTTCGATGTGGGTGCAAGCCCGAGCGCCGATGCCCGCGCCGGCGTCGCCGACGCACCCGCCGGGCTGATGCGCAACCCGCTGGGGGCGGCGCGCGCGCAGGTGCATGAAAACTACATCGTCGCCCAGACGGAGGATTCGCTGGTCATCGTCGACCAGCACGCCGCCCATGAGCGGCTCGTCTACGAGGCGCTGAAGGGCGCGCTGCACGCGCGGCCCCTGCCGGCGCAGATGCTGCTCCTGCCCGAGATCGTCGACCTGCCGGAGGAGGACGCCGACCGCGTCGCCGGCCACGCGGAATTCCTCGCCCGGTTCGGGCTGGGGCTGGAGCGCTTCGGCCCCGGCGCCATCGCCGTGCGCGAGACGCCGTCCATGCTCGGCAAGGTGGACGTGCAGCAGCTCGTGCGCGACCTCGCCGACGAGATCGCCGAGAACGACACGGCCGACACGCTGAAGGAGCGCATCGACCACATCGCCGCCACCATGGCCTGCCACGGCTCCGTGCGCTCGGGCCGGCGGCTCAGGCCGGAGGAGATGAACGCGCTGCTGCGCCAGATGGAAGCGACCCCCGGCTCCGGCACCTGCAATCACGGCCGGCCGACCTATATCGAACTGAAGCTGACCGACATCGAGAAGCTGTTCGGGCGGCGCTGACGAGCGGGGAGCGGATTACTTGACGCGGCGGGAAAAATATGGCGCAACGGGCATGATCACGAGGCATTGTTGATGAACCGTTTCGAAGGCTCAGGCGCGCGCGAGGCGCGCATCCGCTATCTGGATGGCGATTTTCAGGTGATGACGCCCGGCGCCTTCGTCCGCTGCGCGGTGACCGGCCATTCCATCCCGCTCGACGAACTCAAATACTGGAGCGTCGCGCGGCAGGAACCCTATCTCGACGCCGGCGCCTCGCTGGCACGGGAGATGGAGGAGAACCCGGGCCTGCGCACGCGGCGCTGACCGGCTATCTGAGGCTGCGCTCGCGCCAGGCGGCGATGGTCGCGTCGACGATGATCCCGGCCATGTCGGGCGCCGCGAAGGCCGCATCCACCGGCAGCACCTGGCAATCGGCCGCGAAGTCCTGCAGGGCGGCGCTGCCGTGGCCGAGCCGCACCAGATCCTTCTCGGTGGTGATCAGCGCCAGTTCCGCCGCCTCGGCCGAACGCCGCAGCTCGCGCACGTCCTCCTCGTCGAACGGGTGGTGGTCGGGGAAGCTGCGCGTCTCGACCACCGCGGCGCCGGCGCCGCGCAGGCTGTCGAAGAATTTTCCGGGATTGCCGATGCCGGCAAAAGCGAGGAAGCGCCTGCCCTTGACGGCGCGCACGCCGCGCGGCTTGAGGCGCGCCTCGAAGACCGGCTTGCCCGCACGCGAAGCCTGGCGCACCACATGGTCGGCGCCCTCGCCCTCGCCCATGGTGAGGAGGGCGTCGGCGTGGCGGAGCTGGTCGATCAGCGGCGCGCGCAGGGGGCCGCCGGGAATGACATGGCCGTTGCCCAGGCCGCGCCGTGCATCGACGACCATCAACGCATAGTCCATGCGGATGCGAGCGCTCTGGAAACCGTCGTCCATGACGATGAAATCGCAACCGGCCCCGATCAGGTGGCGGGCGCCGGCCGCCCGATCCTGCGTCACCACGGTCGGCGCGCAGCGCGCAAGGAGCAGCGGCTCGTCGCCGACCAGCCGCGCCGAATCGTGCTCGGCATCGACCAGATGCGGCTTCGAGAGGCTGCCGCCATGGCCGCGCGACAGGAAGCCCGGCTTGCGGCCGGCCTTGCGCGCCTGCTTGGCAAGGGCGATTGCGACGGGGGTCTTGCCTTCGCCGCCGACGGTGAAATTGCCGATGCAGAGCACCGGCGCGGCGACCGGCGCGCGGCGGCCGGACGCCAGGCGATAGGCTGCCGCCACTCCGTAGAGGGTCGAGAACGGCGCCAGGCACCAGGCGCGCCAGTCGGCCGGCTCCCACCAGAACGGAGGCGCCTCGCTAGCCATAGGACCGGTCGTCTTCCAGACGGCTCTTGACCACCAGCGGATGGATATAGGGGTCGAGCGCCTGCAGGGTCCGCTTCAGCGCGCCGGACATGTCCTCCACCGCCGTCAGGCCGGCCTTGATCATGGCGCCGCGGGCGGCGTGGTTGTTGAGCAGGAAATTGACCCCGCCGGCCAGCATCTCGCCGTCGCGCACCAGCCGGGCGCCGCCGCTGTCGATCAGCCGGCGATAGGCGTCGCGGAAATTCTGCACGTTGCAGCCGGCGAGCACGGCCGTGCCGAGCCGGGCGGGTTCGATCGGGTTCTGCCCGCCTTCCTGCACCAGCGAGCGGCCGACAAAGGCGATCTCGGTCAGGCGCAGGTAAAGCCCCATCTCGCCGATCGTGTCGCCGAGCAGGATGTCGGTCTCGGCGGTGACCGGGTCGTTGCGGCTACGCCGCGCGACCTTCAGGCCGCGCGCCAGAAACTCTTTCTCGAGATCGTTGGACCGCTCGGGATGACGCGGCACGACGATGGTCAGGAGGTCGGGATGGCGCTGCTTGAGCTTCTGCTGCACATCGGCGGCGATGGTCTCCTCCCCCTCGTGGGTGGAGACGGCGGCCCAGGTCCGGCGGACGCCGATGCCCCGCTGCAGCCGCTCCAGCGACTGCCGGTCGACCGGCGGGGCGCTGGTGTCGACCTTCATGTTTCCCGAAACCGTCACCGGCCGTGCGCCCAGCGCCCGGAACCGCTCGCCGTCCACCTCGGACTGGGCGACCACATGGGCAAGGTTCTCGAACAGCGCCTCGGCGAGATAGGGCCGTTTCGACCAGCTCGCGAAGGAGCGGTCGGAGAGCCGGCCGTTGACGAGGACCTGCGGAACGTGGCGGGCGCCCAGCTCGAGGATCGTCATCGGCCATATCTCGGATTCGGCCATGACCGCGAGATCCGGCTTCCAGTGGTTCAGGAAGCGGCTGACGGCGGGTTTCAGGTCGAGCGGCACATATTGATGGATGACACGGTCGTCGAGCCGCTCGTCGGCCACTTTCGCCGAGGTCACCGTGCCGGTGGTGAGGACGATGTTGATCCCGTAGGAGAGGAGATGCTCGATCAGCCCGATGACCGCCACCGTCTCACCGACGCTGGCCGCGTGCATCCAGATCAGCGGGCCATCCGGCCTCGGGCGCCCCGCCTGGCCGTAGCGCTCATGCCGGCGGGCGCGATCCTCCTTGCCCTTGCCGGCGCGCCAGACGATGTAGCCGCCGATCACCGGGAAGGCCGCTGCGCCCGCCCAGCGGTATGCCGTGAGTATCGCCCGCGCCCAACGCTCGCTCATGGGTCAATGGCCGTCGACGAGGAGATAGGCCTTCCGCGTCGCCTCGTTCAGGGACGCGGTCACCTGCTGGCGCTTCTCCTCCATGACGGTCTCGTCGGCGTCGGCTTCCACGTGGATCGGTTCGCCGAGGACGACCGCGCTGCGGCCGAAGGGCAGGTTGATGGTCGTCTTGTCCCAGGTCCTCTCGAGAACCTTGCGCCGGCTCGTGGCGATGGCCACGGGAACGATGGGCCGGCCGGAAATCCGGGCCAGCGTGACGATGCCGAGGCCCGCCTCTCGTGGGGTGCCGTGTGGAATGTCCGCGATCATGGCGACATTGCAGCCACCGTCGATGGTCTTTTTCAAGGCAATCAGCGCCGAGGCTCCGCCTTTGCGGCTGTCGCGCTCGCCCTTGCGGCCGCCCGAGCCGCGCACGATGCCGAAACCGAGCTTCTCGGCGACAAGCGCGTTCAGCTCGGCATCGGCGCTGCGCGAGAACAGCGCGACGATGCGGTGCTTGCGCGGATTGATCGCCGGTCCCATCAGGTGCTGGCCGTGCCACAGCGCGGCGATGGCCGGCGAATAGTCGGCGATGGCGGCTTCCAGATCGTCGGAGCCGGAAACGCGCGGATTGGTGCGGTCGATGAGGCGGATCGCGCCAGCCATGATCGTCGCCAGGGCCTGCTTGACGAAGCGCGACCTGGCGAGCGGCTTGCGGATGCGGCGCCATAACCCCTTCATGGGGCGCACACCGGACTTTCTCCGCTCAACGCTGACGGTATGCGACGGCGCGGTCGCCTTGTTTCCCATGCGTGGACCTTCGCTATCCCTGAACCTGCTCGGCACCGGGATCCAGCAGGCGGTGCAGGTGAACGATGAAATAGCGCATATGCGCGTTGTCCACCGTCTCCTGCGCCTTCGCCCGCCAGGCTTTCTCGGCGGACTTGTAATCCGGGAAAACGCCGACGATGTCGACCGCATCCAGATCCCGGAAGGTGACGCCGGTCAGGGACGACAGCTCGCCACCGATCACCAGGTGAAGAAGCTGCGAATTCTGTTTCTCTTCGGCCATGATCAAGCCCGTTTGCAGTAAAACTGTTGCGTTTGGCAAATCGCTACACGCCCGTGTAGAGGAATTTCCGCGACATTGAAACCATTTAGAGGTCGCCGCACAGGCTTCTCAACGGTCCGTATCCGCGATCACGTCCACCATTTCCGCGAGCAGGCCCCCGCTACCGGCCGCCAGCGCGCCGTGCCGCGGGTCGGCCCCGGCATAAAGCGGCGACGCGCCTTGCTGGTCGAGGATCCTGCCGCCGGCCTCCTCGAGGATGAGATCGGCGGCGGCGATGTCCCAGTCATGGGCGTTCGGCTTGACGAAGGTGGCGTCGAGCGCACCATGCGCCACCATGGCGATACGGTAGGCAAGCGACGGCACGTAGCCATGCGGTTTCACCGTCGAGGCGGTCGCCTCCGGCAGCCGTTCGATCATCGCCTTCGGACCGGCGATGACGAGTTCACCATCCGGCGTCTTCACCTCGATGCGCCGACCGTTCATGAAAGCGCCCGCGCCGCGCGAGGCGGTATAGACCTCTTCAAGCGCCGGGCAATCGAGGACGCCCGCGACACTGCGACCACGCTCGACGACCGCGATGCTGACGCACCAGACCGGCCGGCCATCAATGAAGGCGCGCGTTCCGTCGATCGGATCGACGATGAAAACGCGCCGCGCCGACAGACGCTCAGGCGACGCCGCCGTTTCCTCCGAAAGCCAGCCATAGGCCGGGCGCGCCGCCAGCAGCATCTTGCGCAGGAAGCGGTCGACGGCCAGATCGGCCTCGCTTACCGGCGACTTGCCGGCCTTCCACCAGACTTCGGGGTCGCGACGATAATATTCGAGCGCGATGCGGCCCGCCTCCCGCGCCGCATCGGCGATCAGGGCGAGGTCGTCCTCGAACGTGGCCTGCACCGCATCATTTTCCGGCAAGCGTCATGCCCTCGATCATGAGGGTCGGCGCGGCAGTGCCGAAATTGCGGTCGAGGTCGTTCGCCGGCGTCATCCGCAGGAACATGTCCTTCAGATTGGAAGCCACCGTCACCTCGGCCACGGGATAGGAAAGCCGGCCGTCCTCGATCCAGAACCCGGCCGCGCCGCGGCTGTATTCACCGGTGACGAGATCGACGCCCTGGCCGAACACCTCGGTCACGTAGAAACCCGACCTGATTGAACCGATCAGCGCTTCGGGCGTGGTCTCGCCGGGTTCAAGCGCCAGATTGGTGGACGATGGCGAAACGGAGGAGGCGGCCCGCACCCCGCGCCCGTTTGTGTCCGGAAGGCCGAGCTGACGCGCCACGGAAGTGGACAGGAACCAGTGCTTCAGCACGCCGTCCTCGACCATGGTCAAGGGTGCGCCCGCCACACCCTCACCGTCGAAGGGGCGCGAGGACTGGCCGCGCCTGCGGGTCGGATCGTCCGTCACCGTGATGCCCTCGGCCGCGATCCTGCGGCCCATCATCTCGCGCAGGAAGCTCGACTTGCGCGCCACCGAGGCGCCGTTGATGGCCGAGGCCAGATGCCCGACGATGCCGCGCGCGACGCGCGGATCGTAGACGACGGGAAACTGCCCGGTATCGACCTTGCGCGCGTTGAGCCGCCGCACGGCGCGTTCGCCCGCCCGCCTGCCGATCTCCGCCGGCGCATCGAGGTCGGCGAAATGCAGGCGCGACGAGAAATCATAATCGCGCTCCATACCGGTTCCCTCGCCGGCAATCACGCTGACGGAGCGCGAGAAGCGCGTCGCTTCATACTGGCCGACAAAGCCGCCCGACGTGGCGAGAACGAGACCGCCCGAACCGGCGCTGGCGCCGCTGCCCGAGGAGTTGCTCACGCCCGCCACCGCAAGCGCGGCTTCCTCGGCGGCCAGCGCGTCATCCCGCAACCGGTCGGCGGACACCTCGGTGTCGTCGAAGAGATCCAGATCGGCCACCCGTTCCGCCAGCCGCGCCGGGTCCGCCAGTCCCTGATAGGGGTCTTCCGGCGAGACACGGGCCATGGCGACGGCGCGCTCGGCCAGCGGCGCGGGATCGGCATTGGCCGGGGCGGAGACGCTTGCGACCCGACGCCCGACGAAAACCCGCAGCGACATGTCATCGCTTTCGGAAGCCTCGGTGCCCTCGACCTTGCCGAGGCGCACGGATATGCTTTTCGAGCGGGCGCGCACCACGACGGCATCAGCCGCATCCGCGCCGGCCTTCCGCGCCGCCTCGACCAGGGCGGCCACGCGGTCGACCAGATGCTGCTTCTGAGAACTCACCGTCATCGCTATCCCTGGCTGGAGAAAATCGGCGCGCATGAAGCGCCGCCAGTGTTCTGGCTCGCTTCCATTTATGATTCACCCGCCATATGTGCAATGGTGCAGGTGGTTTTCAACGAATGACGAACGGGACGCCGATGGCTGTCGAGGCTGCGCCACTCTATTATGAACCCCTGCTTCTTCTCGCAGGCGCGGTGATCGCGGCGCCGCTGTTCAAGCGGATCGGGCTGGGCACGATCCTCGGCTATCTCGCCGCGGGCATCGCCATCGGCCCGGTGGCGCGGCTGATCGTCGACGGCCGCGAGCTCCTGCATGTGGCCGAGCTCGGCGTGGTCTTCCTGCTGTTCATCATCGGCCTGGAGCTTAAACCGGCGAGGCTCTGGGCGATGCGCCGGAGCATTTTTGGTCTGGGCCTCCTGCAGGTCGTCGTGACCGGCGCGGCACTGGCCCTGATCGGCGTGGCGCTGGCTGGCCTTTCCTATGGCGCGGCGTTCGTCATCGGTTTCGGCCTTGCCCTGTCGTCCACGGCGTTCGCCGTGCAGACGCTCGAATCCCAGGGCGCCCTCAACCGGCAACACGGGCAGACCGCGTTCTCCGTGCTCCTGTTCCAGGATCTGGCGATCGCCCCCCTGCTGGCGCTGATCCCATTGCTGTCGCCCGGCGGCGAAGGGGCCGACGCGATCAGCGGCGAGCGGTTCCTCCTGGCGCTCGCCAGCGTGGCGGGGCTGATCATCGCCGGCCGCTACCTGCTCAATCCGCTGTTCCGCATCATCGCCAATACCGGCGCCAAGGAGGTGATGATCGCCGCCGCGCTTCTCGTGGTGCTTGGGTCGGCGACGCTGATGCAGATCGCCGGACTGTCGATGGCGCTCGGCGCATTCATCGCCGGCGTGCTGCTGGCCGAATCCTCCTTCCGCCACGAGCTGGAAGCCGATATCGAGCCGTTCCGCGGCCTCCTGCTCGGCCTGTTCTTCATGGCCATCGGCCTGTCGCTCGACCTCGGCATCATCGTCGAGAACTGGATGCTCATCCTCATCGCCGTGCCGATCCTGATGCTCGTCAAGGCGCTGATCCTCTATGCGATCTGCCGCGTCTTCGGCAGCGAGCACAACGACGCCGTGCGCGTCGCGGCCCTGCTGCCACAGGGCGGCGAGTTCGGGTTCGTGCTGTTCACCGCCGCCGCCTCGGCCTTCATCTTCCCTTCCGCCACGGCATCGTTGCTGATCGCTATCGTGACCGTCTCCATGGCGCTGACGCCGCTCTCCGTGCGGCTCGGCGAGATGCTGATGCGCAGCGAAGCGGAGGACGAGATGGACGAGGATTTCGACGGCGCCGGCTCCGACGTGATGATGATCGGCTTCTCGCGCTTCGGGCAGATCGTCTCGCAGGTGCTGCTGTCGGGGGGAACCGACGTGACCATCATCGACCATTCGGCCGACCGGGTGCGGGCGGCGGGCCGTTTCGGCTTCCGCATCTATTTCGGCGACGGGCGGCGCAAGGACGTGCTGGAAGCCGCCGGCATCCGCCGGGCGAAGCTCGTCGCCATCTGCACCAACGGCGTGGCGACCACCGACCGCATCGTGAACCTGATCCGCGACGAGTTTCCGCATGTGCGGCTCTATGTGCGGTCCTACGACCGGGCACATACGCTGTCGCTGCGCGACCGCGACGTGGAATACGAAATCCGCGAGACCGCCGAATCGGCGCTGACGTTCGGCTGCCGGACGCTCCAGGCGCTCGGTTCCAGCGAGGAGATCGCCCGCGAGATCGTCGCGGATGTGCGGCGGCGCGACGAGGAAAGGCTGGCCATCCAGTCGGTCGAGGGCATGTATGCCGGCAACGACAAGATGCATGTGCGCCCGGTGACGCCGGAACCGCTGATCAAGCCGACGCGGGAGGCGCGGCGTCTCGACCAGGAAGCGGATCAAGAGGCCGTGGAATCGGCGGGGAACTGAAGCCCCTCACAGGAAACCGCTACGCGCGCTCGAACCGGGCCACGGCGTCATCCACCGCCCGCTTCAGCTCGTCGCGGATGGCGGCGGTCTCGCCGAGAATGGCGTCGATCTTCATGAAATCGAGAACACGGAAGCGCGAGACCGCCGGTCGGATCAGGATATCGGGGCGCTTCTGCGAGAGTTTCATGGCGATGATCGACTGCATCATCAACTGGCTCGAACCGAACATCAGCTCGATCGAGGTCGGCGGCTTGCCGCCGGTGTCGGCGGGCGCGCCGACGACATCGACGGCGATGACGATGTCGGCCTCCCCCTCGATCAGGTCGAAGGGGACGGGATTGTAGATGCCGCCGTCGATCAGCGTGCGGCCGTTGCGCTCGACGGGGCGGAACACGGCCGGGATCGCGGCCGAGGCGGCCAGCGCCTGGCAGAGCGGCCCCCGGTCGAGCACCGCAAGCTCATGGCCGTAATAATCTGTCGCGGTGACACGCAGCGGAATTTTCAGTTCCTCGAACGTTTCCGGCACGGCCGCCGGCAGGAAGGTCTTGATGATGCGCTCGGCATTGAACTGGCCGAAGCGGAAACCGCCTTCGACCATCTCCGAGAAATTGCCCGGCCGCGCCTTCCAGAGGCGGCTGGCCACTTCGGCGCGGCTGCCCAGGATGGCGCGCGCATGGGCATGGATGTCCTTGCCGCTGATGCCGGCGGCGAACCCCGCCCCCATCAGCGCGCCGATCGACGAACCGGCGATCACCGTCGGGCGGATGCCGAGTTCGTCCAGCACCTCGATGACGTGGATATGCGCCAGCCCTCGCGCGCCACCGCCGCCAAGGGCGACGGCGAAGGTCGGGCCGCTGCCCGTACCGGTCGCCGGCCTGCCGATTTCTCCCGCCCCGGACATGGCGCCGTTACCCTCCGTTTCCGCCCGCCGGCCCGATCACCAGCAAAGCCGGCGGGGCGCTCAAAAGGCGCTGACCGACCCTTTTGACATCGTCCAGCGTGACGGCGTTGATCAATTCCGCCCGGCGCTGGATGTAGTCGATGCCGAGATCGTCCTGCTGGAGGCCGACGAGCGTGCGCGCGATGGCGGTCGAGGAATCCAGATTGTTGATCGGATAGGCACCGATGACATAGGTCTTCGCCTCGTCCAGATCTTTCGGAGTGGGGCCATCGTCGCGCATTCCGGCCACCACGTCCTCGATCACAGAAAGGGCGGTATCCACCTGTTCCGCCCGCGTCGCGGTGTGGATCATCAGCGTCTGCGCGTAGTCGCGGCTGCTGAGATAGGACGTCGCCCCATAGGCGAGGCCGCGCTTCTCCCGCACCTCGTGGAAGAGGCGCGAGGAGAAGGTGCCGCCGCCGAGAATCTGGTTCATCAGATAGGCGGCGAAGAAGTCCGGATCGTCGCGCTCGATGCCCGGATAGACGAGCTGGAGCGTCGATTGGGGCAGCGGGTAGTCGATGCGCACTTCCTGGTCGAGTTTCGGCTCGATGTGTTCCACCGGGGTGAGCTGCGCCTCCTCTGGCAGGTCGCCGAAGACCTTGTCGAGCACCGTGCCAAGGGTCCCGGCATCGATGGCTCCCACCACGCCGATGGTGAGGTTGGAGCGCGCGAAGACGCGGGCATGAAATGCCCTGAGATCGTCCGGCGTGATGCCGGCCAGGCTTTCGAGCGTGCCTTCGTCGGGCCGCGCATAGGGATGGTCGCCATAGACCGCCTGCTCCATCGCGCGGTATCCCTGCTTGTTCGGGTCGCGTTCGTCGGAACGGATCTGCACGGCGATCTGCGCGCGGATGCGTTCGACGGGATCGGCGTCGAAACGGGGGCTCGTCACCGCCAGGCGCAGGAGATCGAGCACGGCGTCGCTGTTTTCCGCCAGCATGCGGATCTGGCCGGAAATCGTGTCCGAGTTGGCGCGGAAGGACATTTCGGCACCGAGTTCCTCGAGCCGTTCCTGGAAGACGTCAAATGTCAGGTCGCCGGCGCCCTCGTCGAACAGGCCCGACATCAGGTTGGCCGTGCCCTCCTTGCCCTCGGGGTCCTGCACCGCACCGCCCTTGAAAGAGAACTGGAAGGTGATGATGGGCAGGGAATGATCCTCAACCAGCCAGGCGGTCACGCCCTTCTGCGAGGTGACGTCCTGGATCTCGACGGCCGCGCGGGCCGGCAGGGCAAGAACGACGATCAGGGCGACCAGCGCCCCAAGACGGAAGAAACCGCGCATGAAAACTCCTGCCGGTGCGAATGCGTTGGGGTTCATGAGCGCTTCTCCTCGGCGGGCAGGAGGTAACCCCTGACCGCGCGCGAGAGATCCAGATAGCGCCGGGCGGCCGCCTGCACCTGCTCGGCGGTGACGGCGGCAAGCCGCTCGGGAAGCCCGGTGATGTCCTCGACCGAACCGCCGGTCGCCAGCGTCGCGCCGAACAGGTTGGCGCTGCGCACCTGGCTGTCGCGCAGGAAGACCTGGTCGCGCAGGATCTTCGTCCGTGCCGCTTCCAGTTCCTTGGCGGTGATGCCATCGGCCTTGATGCGGTCGATCTCCGCGATCAGGGCCGCTTCGACCTTCGCCAGATCGGCATCGCCGCGCGGCTCGCCGTAGACGCCGAGCGCCGAATAGTCATAGGCGTTGCCCTGGAGATAGCTGCCGGCGCTGGCGGCGATCCCCTGCTTGACGACCAGTTCCTGATAGAGACGGCTGCGCAGCCCCTCGCCCAGCACCTGGGACAGGATGGCGATCGCTTCGAACTCGCCCTCGTCGGCCGTGCGGTGCGAGGGCGTGAACCAGTTTATGGAAAGGCTCGGGACGCTGACCCGGGGATCGCTGAAGGTGACGGTGCGCGCGGTCTTCTGGTCCGGCTCCATGGGCCGGGCGCGCGGGGCGAGATCCGGACCGCGCGCCAGCGTGCCGTAGGTTTCCTCGGCGAGCTTGCGAACGGCGTCCGCCTCCACATCGCCGGCAACCACCAGAACGGCGTTGTTCGGGGTGTAGTAGCGGTCGTAGAAGGCTTTCAGATCGTCATGGGTCAGCCCCTCGATCTCGCGCTGCCAGCCGATCACGGGAATGCCATAGGGGTGGTTCTGGTAGAGCGTGGCGTTCAGTTCCTCGGAGAGGATCGAACCGGGCACATTGTCGGTCCTCTGCCGGCGCTCCTCGAGCACCACCTGACGCTCGGTCTCGATATTCTCCTGCGAGAGCACCAGATTGCGCATCCGGTCGGCCTCGAAACGCATCATGTCGCCCAGTTCATCAGGGGCGACCTGCTGATAATAGGCGGTGAAATCATAGGAGGTGAACGCGTTCTCGTTGCCGCCGACGGCGGCGATGGCCTGCGAGAACTCGCCCGAGGGATAGGTGCTCGTGCCCTTGAACATCAGGTGCTCGAAGAAATGCGCGATGCCCGATTTTCCGGGTTCCTCGTCGGCGCTGCCGACCTTGTACCACAGCATGTGGGTGACGACCGGCGCGCGGTGATCGGGGATGACCACGACATCGAGGCCGTTCCCGAGCGTGAAGTTCGAGACGGCGCTGTCACCGCCCGCCTCGGCGGCCAGCGCAACCGATGCGCCCGCCAGAGAGAGGAAACCGGCGAGTGCCGCCCGGCGCGCGACAACCGCGAATGAATGGTTCATGAAGCAATCCCGTATGGTTGGGTTGAGCAGCCTGCGCACCATGACATGCGCGCATGACAAGCGGAAGCTATTGGCCGGAAGCTATCGTCCCAAAAGTGACCAAACTCAGGCGCGGAGCGCAAAGCTTGCGCAGGAGGTGCCGTAGGTGCGTCGCTCGATCAGCGTGAAGCCGGCGGGCGGCTGGAACGGCGTGGCCGCCGCCTCCTCCACCATGACCAGCGCGCCGGGCGAGAGCCACCCGCCGGCGAGCGCGGCGGCGAGCGCCTCTTCGCCGAAGCCCTTGCCGTAGGGCGGATCCGCCAGGACAAGATCGAACGGCAGCATCGTGCCGACCTCGCCGAGCCTGGTGGCGTCGCGGCGGAAGATCTTGCTGCGTCCCTGCAGGGACAGGGTCTCGACATTGGTGCGGATCAACCCGCGCGCGGCGGCGGCTTCCTCGACGAACAGGGCGAAGGACGCGCCGCGCGACAGCGCCTCGATCCCCAGTGCGCCGGTGCCGGCGAACAGGTCGAGCACGCGCGCGCCGGCGAGCCGCTCGGCGAAACGATGCTCCAGAATGTTGAACAGGGCCTCGCGCGTCCGGTCCGTGGTGGGACGGATGTCGTCCGTGCGGGGCGCGGCCAGCGCCCGGCCCCGGAACGCGCCGCCGACGACCCGCACCGGCTAGCGCCCCTTTGCCGGCTTGCCCGGACGGCCGCCGCCGGGTTTGCCGCCGGGTTTACCGCCTGGCCGGGCCTCGAACTTGCCGCCGGGTTTGCCCCCCGGCTTGCCGCCCGGCTTTCCAAAGGATTTCGCGCCCGGCTTGCCGAAGCTCTTGCCGGCTGGCTTCGAACCGAACTTGCCACCGGGCCGGCCCTCAGACCTTGCATCGGGCCTTCCATCGGGCCGGGCGCCGCCGGGTTTGCGATCGCCCCGCGGCGCATCGGAGCGGGGACGCTCTCCATCGCCGCGCGGCCTGTCCTTGCCGTGCGGACGCGCTGAATACGGCTTGTCGCCCTTGGAAAAGCGATCGCGTTCGCCACGCTCCGGCCTGCCCTCCCTCGCGGGCCTGTCGCCATCGCGGCGGGCCGCACCCGGCGCGCGCTTGGCGAAGGATTTACCGCGGGCCTCGCCGCCCTCTTCCGGCCTCCCCTTGCCGAAGGGGCGTTCGGAACGGGGCTTTGCCGAACGCTCCGGACGACCCTGTGACCGCGGCTTTCCGGCCGGCTTGTCTTCCACTTCGGCTTCCGCCTTGCGCTTGCCCTGCGGCCTGGCGCCGGGCGCCATCCATACATGGGCGCCGCGATTGTTTCGCGCGCCGGCGTCGCGCCGCTCGTCCTCGTCGCGCCGGCCACCCGGGCGTGTCTGGAGACGGCCACGCATTTCCTCGCGATGGTCCTCGCGGTCCCGCTTGCGGTTCCTGACGAAGCCTTCACCGCCGCGTTCGCGCGGCGCGCGGGCGTCGCCGCTCTCGCCGGCGGGTGCCTTCCTTTCGGCGCGGACCGGCTTGTTGGAGAAAGGCTTGGCGATCGGCGCGTCGAAATTCGCGCCTGCCTCGGCGATCAGCCGCTCGCCGAGCTGGTCGCGCAGCGTGCGGCCCTTGATCTCCTGCACCTCGCCCTCGGCCAGCGCGCCGAGCTGGAACGGGCCGTAGGACAGGCGGATCAGCCGCGTCACGTCGAGGCCGAGCGCGCCGAGCACGTTTCTCACCTCGCGGTTCTTGCCCTCGCGCAGGCCGACGGTCAGCCAGGCATTCGATCCCTGCTCGCGGTCGAGCGTCGCCTCGATGGCGCCGTAGAACACGCCATCGACGGCGATGCCGTCCTTCAGTCCCTCCAGCGCCGCCGTGTCCACCTTGCCGTGAACGCGGACGCGGTAGCGGCGCAACCAGCCGGTGGCGGGCAGTTCGAGCGTGCGGGCAAGGCCGCCATCGTTTGTCAGGACGAGCAGGCCCTCGGTGTTGATGTCGAGCCGACCGATGGTGATGAGGCGCGGAAGGCCGACAGGCAGCACGTCGAAAATGGTCTGGCGGCCTTCCGGATCGCGGTTGGTGGTCACCAGGCCAGCGGGCTTGTGGAACAGGAACAGCCGCGTCCGCTCCACCGCCGGAAGGGGCTTGCCGTCCACCTCGATGCGGTCGGCGTCGGTGACGTTCAGCGCCGGCGTGGTCAGGGTCTTGCCGTTGACCGTGACGCGCCCGTCCTGGATCATCGCCTCGGCGTCGCGGCGCGAGGCAAGCCCGACGCGCGCCAGGCGCTTGGCGATGCGCTCGCCCTCCCGGACGCCCTTGTCACCGTCTTCCGCGTCGGCAGACGGGCTGTGCGCGGTGTCCTTACCGGGTGAGGTCTTTGGTCGGTCGCTGGTCATGTCGGCCCTTGCCTGCGGAGCGCGGCGCCTCGTTCTCGATGCGCAACGGGCACTCCGGATGTCTTAAACTACCCATCGCGCCGCGCGAAATCGAGCCTGCTCTGGTTTCGATCGCAAAGGCGAATGCTATAGAGGCGGCTAGGTATCAATTCGGTCCGCCAGTTGCGAGCAAAAAGATTGAGCGATCAGGCGAAAGCAAATTACGGCACCTTCATGGATGCCGCCATCGAGCAGGCGCGCCTTGCCGCGGAACGCGGCGAGGTGCCCGTCGGCGCGGTCGTCGTGCGCGACGGGATCATCCTCGCGCGGGCCGGAAACCGCACACGGGAGCGCAACGACCCGACCGCCCACGCGGAAATCGTGGCGATCCGCGAAGCCTGCGCCGCGCTCGGCGCGGAGCGGCTTGTCGATTCCGATCTTTATGTGACGCTGGAACCCTGCGCCATGTGCGCGGGAGCGATCTCGTTCGCGCGCATCAAGCGGCTCTATTTCGGCGCCGAGGATGAAAAGGGCGGCGCGGTGACCAATGGCGCCCGGTTCTTCAGCCTGCCGACCTGCCACCATGCCCCGGACGTCTATACCGGCATCGGCGAAAGGGAAGCGTCGGGTCTGCTCAGATCGTTCTTCCGCGCGCAGCGAAAAGGCGACTGAGCGGGCGCAAGCCAGTCCCCAAACTCGTTTCCCACGATTGAAACGCTGAACGGCTCGATCTCCTTGCCTTCCTGCGTCTATGCGGCGTCAAGTGATTTCACCGGACTGCAAAACGCCAGTTTGGCATGCCGGCAGGTAGAGGTTGATGCAGGTGCCCTTGCCGGGCGTGCTCACGATGCCCAGCCGCCCGCCCGCCTGCCGCACAAAGCCATCGACCATGGCAAGGCCGAGCCCGCTGCCCTGCCCCGGCGGCTTGGTCGAGAACAGGGGCTGAAGCGCCCGGCGACGCACCGCCAGCGGCATGCCCTGCCCCGTATCGGTCACCGAAAGAAGCACATAGGGGCCGGGCAGGAGGCCGGAAGCGACGCGGGCATCCTCCGGCTTCACGGACAGGTTGCGCGCATCGAAATGAAGACTGCCGCCGTCGGGCATGGCATCGCGCGCATTGAGCGCCAGATTGAGCAGGCTCGTCTCGAGCTGGCCGCTCGGCAACTGCACGGGATGCAGGTCCCCGGCCATGTCCAGCGAGATCGACACGGCGTCGTCGAGCGTGCGGCGCAGCATGCGCATCAGCGGCGGCAGCTCCTCGGCGAGCGACACCACCGACACCTCATCGACGCGCTGCCTGCCGAAACTGAGCAGGCGCGCGGTGAGATCGGATCCCGACTTGGTCGCCTCGAGCGCATCGGCCACCAGTTCGGCGAGGTCCGGCCGGTCGACCACGCGCTCCTCGAGCCAGCGCAGATTGCTCAACAGGACGGCGAGAACATTGTTGAAGTCGTGGGCGATGCCGCTTGTCAGCTGTCCCATGGCCTCCATGCGCTGCTTCTGGCCCAGGCGCTCGGCGGCGAGACGCTTCTCCTCCAGCAGGCGGATGCGCTCGAAGCAGCGGTTGAGCGTGGCGAGCAGGTCCTCGCTGTGGAAGGGCTTGCACAGATAATCGTAGGCGCCGGCCTGCAGCGCCTCCACCGCCGTGTCGATGGATGCGTAGGCCGTGACCATGACGCAGACGAGATCGGGATTCCTCTGGCGAAAATCGCGCACCAGATCGACCCCGTTGCCGGTGCCGAGGCGCACGTCGACCAGCGCGACCTCCGGCCGCCGGCGCTCGAGCTCCGTCAGGGCCTGGTGTGGTTCATGGGCGACGTGGACGTCATAGCCTTCGAGCTGCAGCAGACCGGCAAGGCTCGCCGCGAAATCCATGTCGTCGTCGACGATCAGGACACGGTGCAGATCGGTCTCGCCCTCGCCTTCCGGCGGCGGCCCCTCGCCGATCACGTCGGCGGGCAGGTCGTTCTCCTCGCCCTTCATGCGGGTGTCGCCCCGGCGCAGGGCAGCACCAGCGTGACCGTGGTTCCCGTCCCGGCTTGGCTTTCGACCAGCACGTCGCCGTCATGCTGTTCGAGGATGCGCTTGACGAGCGGCATGCCGAGGCCGACGCCGAACGCCTTGGTGCTGAACAGCGGCTCGAAAATCCGCTCCGCGACCTCGCGGGTCATGCCCGCGCCATTGTCGGCGACCGACAGGAAGACCAGATCGCGGCGGCGCTCCGTCGTCAGCCTGATCCGCGCCTCCTTCTCGCCGCCCTCGCAGGCCTGCACGGCATTGGCCAGCACGTTCGAGAAGGCCTGCCTGAGCCGCTCGCTGTCGGCCCGCACGTCGCAGCCGGCCGTGAGATCGAGCGCAACGAGCCGGGCGGTCGCCTCGTCCTGCTCGCTCATCTGCTGCTCGACCCAGCGGTCGATGGCGATGGGCGCGAAGACCAGCGCGTGCTTGCGCGAGAAGTCGAGCAGGTCCTCGATGATGCGCACGCAGCGCCAGGCGTTGCGCTGAAGCCGTTCCAGCTCGCCCAGGGCCGGCTCGCCGGGATCCTTCAGCGAGCGGCGCAGGATATCGGCCGAGGTGACCAGCGTGCCGAGCGGGTTGCGCAGCTCGTGGCTGACCGTGGCCGTGATCTGGCCGATGGCGGCGAGACGCTCGTTGCTCGCCAGTTCCTGCTGCGCCCTGCGCAGTTTCTCCAGCGAGGCGACGAGATCGCGCTCGGCGAGCTCGCGGCTCTCCTGCGACAGCACGATCCACCAGGCGCCGATGGCCAGAAGCGGCAATATGGCCAGGAAAACGCGCAGCAGCAGGGGACCGCTGTCCAGATGTGGTTCCAGCGCGGAAGGCTCGATCAGGCGGAAGGTCAGCAGGAACACCGCCGCCGTGATGACCGCCAGGGAGAACATGACACCGGCGACCTTCAGCAGGCGCTGCCCCATATGCGGGGCGATCTTGCTGCGCAGCGTCCGTCCGAAATAGCGCGACCGCGAAGTCTCGAGCACGGTGCCCGAGGACTTGCACACGTCGTGGCAGTGGGAATCGAGGCTGCAGCACAGCGAGCAGATCGGCCGCTCGTAGAAGGTGCAATGCACCATGTCCGGCCGTTCGTAGTCGAGGCCGCAGATCTCGCAGCGGATGTTCGCCTGCGGCGCTCCGGCGAGCGGCACGCGCGGCCGGGCGAGATAGTACCGCCCCCGGGTGGCGACGCCGATGGCGACGGCGCTGACGAGCGCCGCGGCGAAGGCGATAGGCGCCGCATAGGCCTGCGCCAGAGCACCGAGGCCGCCCGTGAAACAGACTATGCCGAGCAGCGAGGCGAACGCCATCGAGCCGCAACCGACCGGGTTGAAATCGTGCAGATAGGCGCGCTTGAACTCGGTGAAGGGCGGGCTGACGCCCATCGGCTTGAGGATCGCGAGATCGGCGAAGATCGAGCCGATCCAGGCCGCCGCGATGACCGAATAGACCGCCAGGACGAGTTCCAGCGTCTGGAAGATGCCGAGCAGCATCAGGAGCAGCGAGATCAGGATGTTGAAGACCAGCCAGACCACGCGGCCGGGATGATAATGGGTGACCCGCGAGAAGAAGTTCGACCAGGCGAGCGAACCGGCATAGGCGTTGGTGACGTTGATCTTGACCTGCGAGATGAGGACGAAGATCGCCGCCAGCGCCAAGACGGTGCGCGGGTCGTCGCTGACATACTCGTAGGCCTTGATGTACATGTGGATCGGCTCAAGCGCCGTCGACGGCGAGAGGCCGGCGGAGACGGCGAGCACCGCCAGCAGGCTGCCGCACAGGATCTTGAAGCCGCCGACGATGATCCAGCCCGGCCCGGCCGCGATCACCGCCGCCCACCAACGCAGGCGGTTCCGCCGCGTCTTGTCGGGCAGGAAGCGCAGATAGTCCACCTGCTCGCCGATCTGGATCGACAGGGCGAACAGGACGCCGATGGCCGAGCCGAGCGCGAGCACGTCGAACCCGCGTCCGTTCGCCTCGCTGCCGGCGAACGCCACCCACTGATGCAGCGTATCCGGGTGGCCGACGGCGATGTAGACGAACGGCGCGAGCAGCATGGCGATCCAGATCGGCTGGGTCAGCATCTGCAGCTTGCTGATCATCGTGACGCCCATGAAGGTGATCGGAATGATGACCAGCGAGGAGATGATGTAGCCGAGGACCAGCGGGATGTCGGCGAACAGTTTTAGCGCCTGCGCCATGATCGCCCCCTCAAGGGCGAAGAAGATGAAGGTGAAGGTGGCGTAGATCAGCGAGGTGATCGTCGAGCCGATATAGCCGAACCCGGCGCCGCGCGTCAGAAGGTCCATATCGATGTTGTAGCGGCTCGAATAATAGGCGATCGGCAGGTTGGTCACGAAGACGAACAGGCAGGTGATCAGCACCGCCGGGAAGGCGTTGGCGAAGCCGTAGGTCAGCGTGATGGCCCCGCCGATGGCCTCGAGCGCCAGGAAGGAGATGCCGCCGAGCGCAGTGTTGGCGATGACGAAGGGGGACCAGCGTCGGAAGGAGCGCGCCGCATAGCGCAGGGAGTAATCCTCCAGCGTCTCGTTGGCGATCCAGGAATGATAGGATCGCAGCGCCGGCGATTGAGGCGTTTCCACTAGGCGGCGCTCCATGACGAAGCACCGGCTCCCGGCAAAGCGAGGGCTGCACGCATTCTTACCTGATCCTCCCGGGCTCCCCATCAAATGATCACACAAAGCCGGCCGGGACACCAGCCTTGCGATGCGCGGCGCCCTATGCCGGCGGCGCATGCGCCCATTGCCACAATCGCGTCGCGGGACCTGCGCCTATCGTTCTGCCGCGCGGCCGGCTAAGGGTAGCATCGGAATTTGCCCGGAGGGCACAAACATGACGGGGGAAGCATGACCGGAAGGTCGGACATCATCGTGATCGGCGGCGGCATCGCCGGCATCAGCGCAGCGGGACGCATGGCAGCCGATGCGCAGGTCACCGTTCTCGAGGCGGAAGACGCCATCGGCTATCACGCGACCGGACGGTCGGCGGCAATCTATATCCGCAACTACGGCAACGCCGCGCTGCGCGCGCTGAACGCCGCTTCCGAACCCGTCTTCAGAGAACCGGAGGGCATCAGCGACACCAGCCTCCTCACGCCGCGCGGCCTGCTCTACGTGGCCATGCCCGAGCACGCGGCGGCGATCGAGACGCTGATGCAGGGCTCGGTCGGCATGGAGCGGGTCGATGCGGACGAAGCCGTGCGCCTGGTGCCGATCCTGCGGCGCGATGCCATCGCCGCAGCGGCGATCGAACCCGGTGCGCAGGACATCGATGTCGACCGGCTGCTGCAGGGATTTGCGAAGATGCTGCGCCACGGGGGCGGACGCATCGTCACCCAGGCGCGCGCCAACCGCATCTCGCGCGAAGGCGGCCTCTGGCGCGTGGAGACACCGCAGGGCGTGTTCGAGGCTCCCGTGATCGTCAACGCCGCCGGCGCCTGGGCCGATGCGGTGGCCCGGATGGCGGGAGTGCAGCCGCTCGGCCTGACGCCGATGCGGCGTTCGGCCGTCATCCTCCCCGCGCCGGAGGGGCATGACGTCTCCTCCTGGCCGCTGTTCGCCTGCGCGGGGGAAGGCTGGTACGCCAAGCCGGAAGCCGGCAAACTGATGATCTCGCCAGCGGACGAGGACCCGTCCGAGCCGTTCGACGCATGGCCCGACGACATGGTGCTGGCCGAGGGCCTGCACCGCTTCGAGCAGGCGGTGACGACGCCGGTCACGCGGATCGAGCGAAGCTGGGCGGGACTGCGCAGCTTCTTCCCCGACCGGACCCCGGCGGTCGGCTACGCGCCCGACGCCGAGGGATTTTTCTGGCTCGCAGGACAGGGAGGCTATGGCGTCCAGACGTCGCCGGCGCTATCCGCACTGGCGGCGGACCTTTGCGCCGGCCGCGCATCCACGCTGGCGGATCCGGTCGTGCAGGCGCTCGCGCCGCAACGCCTGATGCATGCCGCATTCGAGTGAATTCATTTGAATGACCCGAACATGCATCTTTCAAAGTGCTACAGCGTCCTGTGCGCGTCTCATAAGACGCGTGGCGTTGTAACGTAAACCGAAGAGGAAAACCCATGTCCGACATTACCCGCATCGACACCGGCGCACGCATGAGCCAGGCCGTCATCCACAATGGCACCATCTGGCTGGCCGGTCAGGTCGGCGCGCCCGGCAAGAGCGTGACCGAGCAGACCAAGGCGGTGCTCGCCGAGATCGACGCGCTGCTGGCGAAGTGCGGTTCCGACAAGTCGCGCATCCTCCAGGCCGTGATCTGGCTGGCCTCGATGGACGACTTCGCCGAGATGAACGCCGTGTGGGACGGCTGGGTCTCCGCCGGCAACGCCCCGGCGCGCGCCACGGGCGAAGCCCGCCTTGCCACGCCGGATTACAAGGTCGAGATCATCATCACCGCCGCCCAGGGCGCTGCCTGATTTTTCAGGGCCCGCGCGTGTTGCGGGCCCTGTTCCCCTGCCTCAGACGGGCAGAGGCCGCCGCTCGGCAATCGCTTCCATCGCGAAATAGGACGTGACCGATTCCAGCTCGACCTTCTGGATCAGGCGCTGGTAGACGGAATCGTAGCTCGCCATGTCAGTGGTGACGATGCGCATCATGTAGTCGTATTCGCCGCCGATGCGGAAGAAATCGACGATCTCCGGAATGCCCGCGACATGCTGCCGGAAGGTTTGCAGCCAGACCGCGGAATGATGCCGCGTCTTGACCAGCACGAAGACCGTGAGCCCCAGTCCGAGCTTGTCGCGGTCGAGCACCAGGGTGCGCCCGCGAATGACGCCGCGTTCCTCGAGCGCGCGCAGCCGGCGCCAGCAGGCATTCTGCGACAACCCCACCTTCTCCGCCAGATCCCGTTGCGACAGGCCGGCATCGCGCTGCAGTTCGCGCAGGATTCTTCTATCAAACTGATCTGTTTTTTCGCTCATTATCGATCATATGAACGATGAATGGCGTTTCTGGCAATGATTTTTGTGTAAATGATCGTCATGAGGTGTGCGATCCTTTCATCAATGAATTGCGCAAGCGGAACGACGCCAATGACCGGTATGGTTTTGAGGGACTTCATTCACGGCCTGCAACGAGAAGACCTGCCGGCCTTTCTGCGCGGCGGTCTTATCGGCGAGAACGCCGTCATCGAGGGGCCGTGCGGAACCAGGCCGCTTATCTATGCCGACTATGTGGCTTCGGGCCGCGCGCTCGCGCAGGTGGAGGATTTCATCCGCGACCAGGTCCTGCCCTACTATGCCAACAGCCATACGGAAGCCTCCTATTGCGGGGCTTTCTCGACACGGCTGCGGGAGGCCGCGCGCGCCGAGATCCACCGCGTCGCCGGCGCCGACGAGACGATGAGTGTGGTGTTTGCCGGTTCAGGCGCCACCGCCGGCCTGAACAAGCTGGTGCGCCTCCTGCAGATCGCCGAAACGGTGGCGCGGGGCGAGCGCGTCGTGGTTTTCACGGGCCCCTACGAGCATCACTCCAACATCCTGCCCTGCGCGAGAGCGGGGCGGAGATCGTCGCCATCGCCGAGACCGAATGCGGCGGCCCCGACCTTGCCGCACTGACCAAGGCGCTGGAAGCCCATGAGGGCGCGGCCCTGAAGATCGGCACCTTCTCGGCGGCCTCCAACGTGACCGGCATCACGACCGATACGGACGCCGTGACGCGGCTGCTCAAGGCGCATGGCGCGCTGGCCATCTGGGACTATGCGGGCGGCGCACCCTATCTCGACATCGACATGCGGCCCGGCAGCGACTGCGCGAAGGATGCGGTGGTGCTCTCCCCGCACAAGTTTCCCGGCGGCCCAGGCGCCTCGGGCGTGCTGATCCTGCGCAACGCCATTGCCCGCACGAACCTGCCGACCATGCCCGGCGGAGGCTCGGTCACATTCGTCTCCCCGTGGGCGCACGATTATTCGAAGTCGCTCTGCGCGCGGGAGGAGGCGGGAACGCCGAATGTCATCGGCGACATTCGCGCGGCCCTCGCCCTGCTGGTCAAGGAAGCGCTCGGGCAGGATTTCATCGACCGGCGCAATGCAGCGCTGCGCGACCGCGCGCTGGCCGTCTGGTCGCGCAACCCCAACCTGCAACTGCTCGGCAATCCGCGCGCGCCGCGGCTGCCGATCTTCTCGTTCCGCGTTCGCAGCGCCGACGGCACGGCCGTGCACCATCAGCTCTTCACCCGGATGCTCAGCGACCTGCACGGCATCCAGGCGCGTGGCGGCTGCGCCTGCGCCGGGCCTTACGCGCACCGGCTGCTCGATATCGACGAGCCGCATTCGGCGGCGCTTCTGGAGAGCATTCGCGCCGGCCGCGAGATGGAGAAGCCGGGCTGGGTGCGCCTCAATCTCAGCTATCTCATGACCGACGACAAGGCGGACATGATCATCGAGACGGTGGATGCCCTGGCGCGCGACGCGGCGCAGCATGCGGGCAGCTATGATTTCGATCCCGCCACCGCACGGTTCCGGCACAAGGGCCTGGCGCTGGCGGTTTGAAGGCCTTCGCCAAACCTCAAAGGGCCGCGCGCAGCGCGTCCGCGAGACGGGCGATTCCTTCCTCCGTTGTCATGCAGCCGGGGGACAGGCGCAGGGTCTGGCCGCGGTGATCGGCGAAGATCCGGCCGTCGCCAAGCTTCTGGACGAAAGCTCCCGGATTGACGGCCTCCGGCAGCGCCACCATCACACTGCCGCCGCGCTCGGCCTCGGCCAGCGGACTGACAATCCGCAGCTTCAGGTCGCGGGCCGCCTCGATGATCTGGCCGCCGAGCCGCCGGTTGTGCGCCAGCAGGGCGTCCATGTCCTGCTTCGCATGCCAGCGCAGGGCCGGCAGCGAGCCGGCACAGGCAAGGATCGACGGCGTGCCGTTGTCGAAACGGCGGATGTCGTCGGCGAAAGCGAACCTGTCCAGGTCCCAGGAAAAGATGTCCGCCTGGCTGAACCAGCCGCGCAGTTCCGGGCGGCAGGCCGCGATCAAGGGTTCCGCGACATGCAGGATGCCGGCGCCGGGCGTCGCGCAGAGCCATTTCAGGCTCGTCGAGATCGAGAAATCGACGACCGGATGCATCACGTCGTAGGGCAACAGGCCGACCGCCTGCGTGATGTCGACGCCGATGATGCTGCCCATCCGCCGGCCGTACGCGACCAGCGTGTCGAGGTCGCAACGGTGCGAGGCCGTGGAGGTGACCATGGTCAGAAGGGCCAGACCGACATCCGCGCCCCAGCGGGCGATCACATCCTCGTCGCGCACCCAGGTCTCGCCCGGACGCAGCGGCACCGTGTCGAGCGTGAACCCGTGGCGCGCCGCAAGGCCGGACAGCAGGAAATGCATGCTCGGAAAGCAATCGCCGGCAATGAGCAGGCGGCGGCCCTTCAGATGCTCCTCCGGCAGGGCGCCGATCAGGCTGTTCAGCGCCGTGGTGACGTTCTCGCTGGTGGTCAGCGTCCCGGCGGGTGCGTTGATCAGCGCCCGCCAACGGTCGATGAACTCCTGGCGAAGCGTCAGCGCCCGCATCCATTGCGCATTGTCGTGGGCGCCCCAGCCGGTGGAGAATTCGGCGAAGGCCGCAGTCATTTCCTCCGCCTTGCCGGGATACATGCCGATCGAATGATACAGGAGATAGGCGGATGCGTCGTTCGTGCCCTGCGGCGACATGGTCTGTCCTCGTATTCGTGAAAAAGCGTCCGCCCGGTTCAGGCGGACGCTTGCTTCCTACAGCTCCCGGTGCTCGTTGAGCGGGCCTATTCCGGCTTCGGGATCGGCATTTTCTCGACAGTGCTTGTCCCGGCGTCCGGATCGACGCCGAACCACTTCTTGTGGATGGCGGCCATGGTGCCGTCTTCCTTCATCGCCGAGATGGCGTCGTTCACCTTTTCGAGCAAGGGATGGTCCTTGCGGGTCATCATGGCGAAGCGCTCGCCCGTCGGGATGCGCACCAGAAGCTTGAGGCCGGCGACCTGCGTCATGGCGTACTGGAAACCGGCGATCTCGCCGGCGCCGCCCTCGATGCGACCGGCGCGCACATCCATCAGCAGATCCTGCTGCGCGGAATAGGAGCGGATGTCGGCAATGCCGTATTTCTCCGCGTTCTCCTTGGCCCAGGCCTCGCCCGTGGTGGCGGCGACAACGCCGATGGCCTTGCCCTCAAGACCCTCGAGGGTGGTGACCGTCGAGTCCTCTCGGCCGACGATGGTGCCGTCGCTGTCGTAATAGGGCTGGGTGAAGGACTGGTTCTGAAGCCGCTCATTGGTGATCGAGATCGACGAGACGGCGAAATCGATGCGGCCGGAGCTGGTGGCCGCGAACAGGGCCTGGAAGCCCAGATCCTGGAACTCGATGTCCATGCCGAGACGCTTGGCGACATCCCGCGCGACCTCGATCTCGAAGCCCTCGAAGCTGCCGGTCTCGGTCTTGTACTCCCACGGGGGATTGGACGGGTAGGCGCCGACCGTGATCGTCTCGGCGAAGGCGGTGGATGCGAAGGCGAGGCCGGCGGCGAACGCCGCGAAAGCACGCATGCGTATGGTCATGATCGATGTCCTCCCTGATCTGCCCGCACGCCGGTTCCCGTCGGCATCAGCGGGGCGCTCTATGATTTGATCACATGATCATATAGAAGGCGAGATATCAACAGAATACTTGAAGCTTAAATCTTCGGCGCGGCCGGGCGGGTTCCACACTGCCGGCGCGGCAAAGCCGAAATCAGGTGCCGGCGCGCGGCGGCAGGTGCCGCACCCTTTTCGGCTGCTCCGCCGCCTCGGTCGGCTGTTCGGTGAACCCCTCGATGTCCGACACCTCCTCGATGTCCCGCTTGATCTCGACCGGGCTGGCGACATAGGCGGTCGCCAGTTCCGCCACCGAGCGAAGCGCGTGGATATGAATGCGCTCGTAGCCGTGCGAGGCGTCGATGCCGAAGGCGATCAGCGCCGTGCGCACGTCATGGCCGGCCTCGATGGCGGAGGCGGAGTCCGAGCGGTAGTAGCGAAACACGTCCTTCTGGAACCGGATGTCCTCCTCGCGGCACAGATCGACCAGCTTCTTCGTCAGGTGGTAGTCGAACGGTCCGGCCTGATCGGCCATGGCGATGGTGACGCCGAATTCGGTCGAGTTCTGTCCCGGGGCGGTCGTGCCGTTGTCGATGGTGACCATGGAGGCGATCTCGGGTGTGACGATGGAGGCCGCGCCGACGCCGACCTCCTCGGCGATGGTGAACAGCCAGTGGGTGTCGACCGGCAGCGTCACCTCATGGCGCAGCAGCGCCTCCAGCGTGGCCAACGCGATGGCGACGCCCGCCTTGTCGTCGAGATGGCGCGAGACGATGAAGCCGTTGTCGAGGAATTCCGGCTGCGGGTCGATGGCGACGAAATCGCCGACATCGATGCCCAGCGCCTGCGTCTCGGCCCGGTTCCAGCACAGCGCGTCGATGCGCAACTCGATGTGCTGCCAGCCGATCGGATGGGTGTCGACATCGTCGTTGAACGTGTGGCCGGACGCCTTCAAGGAGAGGATCGTCCCGCGGTAGCTGCCCTTCTCCGTGTAGATCGTCGTGCGCGCGCCCTCGGCGAACCGCGCCGACCAGTGCCCGATGGGAACCAATTCCAGGCGGCCGTTCTCCTTGATGAACTTCACCTGCGCCCCGAGCGTATCGAGATGGGTGACGATGGCGCGGGCGCCCTCTCGGCGGCCGCCGCGCAGCACGGCGCGGATCGCGCCGCGACGGGTCAGTTCCGGCTCGAGCCCCAGACGCTCCAGTTCCTCGGCGACATGGCGCACGATGGTGTCGGTGTAGCCCGTCGGGCTGTCGATCGCCAGGAGTTCCCTGAGCTGCCGTGTGAGATAATCGACATCGATTTTCAGACGCGTCACGTGCGATCCCCTTGAAGGTGAAAGGAACAGAGAGGCGCGAACGCTCCCTGCTTTGACCGGTGCCGAAAGCCCTACGTCCTCGGCGCGAGCGCCCGCTCCGCGGATTTCACGCCGGAGCGCGGAAAGAGAAGATCCACGAAGCGCTCGGCCGTCGGTTGCGGCTCATGATTGGCCAGACCCGGGCGCTCGTTCGCCTCGATGAACACATAGTCCGGGAGGCTCGGCGATTTGACCATAAGGTCGATGCCGACGACCGGAATGTCAATTGCCCGCGCCGCGGCGCAGGCGGCGGCCACCAGATCCGGATGCACCTGCTCGGTGACGTCATGGATCGAGCCGCCGGTGTGCAGGTTCGCCGTCTTGCGCACGACCACCTCCTCGCCCTCGGGCAGGATGGACGCGAGCGTGTGGCCGGCGGCCGACAGGCAGCGCCTGGTCTCGGCATCGACCGGGATGCGGCTCTCACCGCCCGTCGCGGCGGCACGGCGGCGCGACTGCTTGGCGATCAGGTCCTCGATGCTGCTCCGGCCGTCTCCCACGACGCGCGGCGCGCGGCGGACGGCGGCCGCCACGAGGCGGAAATCGATGACGACGAGGCGCAGGTCCTCACCCTCGAAACAGGCTTCCACCAGAACCCGGTCGGAGACTTCGCGGGCGGTGCGTATGGCCTCCTCCACCTCCCCCAGCGTCTCCAGCCCGACGGCGACGCCGCGCCCCTGTTCGCCGCGCGCCGGCTTGACGACGACGCGTCCGTGCCGTGCCAGGAACGCCCGCAAAGCCTCCGGGTCTTCCACCGCCTCGATCTGCTCGGGCACGACCAGGCCGGCGCGTTCCACCGTGCGGCGCGTCACGGCCTTGTCGTCGCAGATGGACATGGCGACCGCCGAGGTCAGCTCGGACAGGCTCTCGCGGCAGTGGATGGAGCGGCCGCCGAAGGAGAGCCGGAAGAACCCGCCTTCCGCGTCGGTCAGGTCGACGGCGACCCCGCGCCGGTGCGCCTCGTCGACGATCAGCCGCGCATAGGGGTTGAGCTTATCGAAATCGGCCGGCGGGTGCGTGAACAGTTTCTCGTTGATGGGGTTCTTCCGCTTCACCGAGAAAACCGGGACGCGGTGGAAGCCGAGCTTCTCGTAGAGGGCGATCGCCTGCTCGTTGTCGTGCATCACCGAGAGGTCCATGAAGCTGGCGCCCCGCGCGGCGAAATGCTCGGCCAGCCGGCGCACCAGCATCTCGCCAAGACCCGCGTGCCGGCACTGCGGATCGACCGCTAGGCACCACATGGACGAGCCGTTCTCGGGGTCCTGGAAGGCGCGGCGATGATCGACGCCGGTCACCGTGCCCAGGATGTCGCCGGTCTGGTCGTCCTCGGCGACGAAATAGGTCACCGCACGGCTGTCGCGCCGCGCCCAGAAGAAATCCGGCCTGACGGTGACCATGCCCCGGCTCTGATAGATGGCGTTGACGGCGTCGGCGTCGGCCTCCGAAGTGAGCCGGCGAATGAAGAAGCCGCGCGGCTGGCGACGGCTCGGCCGGTAGGTGGCGAGATCCAGCCGGTAGGTGTGCGAGGGATCGAGGAACAGTTCCTGCGGCGCCATCGACAGGAGTACGTGCGGATCGCGGATGTAGAAGGCGATGTCGCGCCGCGCCGGCCCCTCGCCTCTCAACGCATCGGCGAGCGCCTCATTGGTGCTGAAGGTCTGCGCGAACAGCAGGCGCCCCCAGCCGAGGTCGAGGGACACCGACGACGGAGGTTCCGGCGCGTCGGCATCCTGATGCGTCTTGGTCGGCTTCATGGTCTCGCTGCGCAACCGCTTCAGCCGGTAGCCCAGCGCCTTGTCGCTGCGTCCGCGAGAGGCGCGCAAGGCCACGTCCTGTTTCTTCGCCATCGGTCAGACCCCGTGGGTTTGCAGCCACAGTTCGAGCAAGCCCACCTGCCACAGCTCGGAGCCGCGCAGCGGCGTGATGTGATCGGCAGGCGCCGCGTAGAGCGTGTCGAGATAGTCCTGGCGGAACAGCCCGCGTTCGCGCGCCGCCCGTGACGACAGCGCATCGCGCACCATGTCGAGATACGGACCATCGACATATTTGAGCTGCGGCACCGGAAAGTAACCCTTCTTGCGGTCGATGACCTCGTGCGGGACCACCTGGCGCGCCACCTCCTTCAGCACACCCTTGCCGCCCTGCTTCAGTTTTTCCTCGGGCGGAATGAGGGCGGCAAGCTCGACCAGCTCGTGATCGAGGAAGGGAACGCGGGCCTCCAGCCCCCAGGCCATGGTCATGTTGTCGACCCGCTTGACGGGGTCGTCGACCAGCATGACCGTCGAATCGAGACGAAGGGCGGCATCGACGGGCGTGTCGGCGCCGGCCCGCGTCAGGTGACGGGCGACCAGCTCGCGGCTGGCGTCCGTCGGAGCGATCCAGTCCGGGGAAAGCTGCGTCTTCAGCACGTCGTGCGAGCGGTCGAAGAAGACCTTCGCGTAATCGCCGACCACATCGTTCGCGTTCATCAGCGGCGGGTACCAGTGATAGCCGCCGAAAATCTCGTCGGCGCCCTGCCCCGACTGCACGACCTTGATGTGCTTCGAGACCTCCTTGGACAGGAGATAGAAGCCGACATTGTCGTAGGAAACCATCGGTTCCGACATCGCGGCGAAGGTGCCGGGCAGCGCGTCCATCAGTTCCGAGGACGGAACGAAGATCTTGTGGTGGTCGGTGCCGAATTCCGCGGCGATCAGGTCCGAGTAGACGAACTCGTCGCCCTTCTCGCCATTCGCCTCCTCGAAGCCGACGGAGAAGGTCATCAGGCCTTTCTGGCCCGCCTCGGCCAGAAGGCCGACGATCAGGCTGGAATCGACGCCGCCCGACAGGAGTACGCCGACGGGCACGTCGGCCACCATGCGCCGCTTGACCGCCAGGCGGAGCGCCTCGAGCGTCCGGTCGCGCCACTCGTCCGGCGACAGGACCATGCCCGGCGCGCGGGCGAAGGGCGGATCCCAGTAGACGCGGTCGCGCTGGCTGCCGTCCGGCTCGATGACGCGGATGGTCGCCGGCGGCAGCTTGCGCACGCCGTTGAGGATCGTGCGCGGCGGCGGCACGACGGCGTGAAACGTCATGTAGTGGTGCAGCGCCTCGCGGTCGATCGACGTGTCGACTTCGCCCGCCGCCAGCAGCGCCGGCAGCGTCGAGGCGAAACGAATGCGTTCCGGCGTCTCCGCCAGGTAGAGCGGCTTGATGCCGAAGCGGTCGCGCGCCATGACGACGCGCCCTGTTTCGCGCTCGCGCAGGACGAAGGCGAACATGCCGTGGAAACGGGTGACGCAATCCTCGCCCCAGGCGTGCCACGCCTTCAGGATGACCTCCGTGTCGCCGGTCGAGAAGAAGCGATAGCCCTTGTCCTCGAGTTCGGCGCGCAGTTCCGGATAATTGTAGATGCAGCCGTTGAAGGCGATGGTCAGGCCGAGTTCGGCATCCTCCATCGGCTGCCGCGCCCGCTCGGACAGGTCGATGATCTTCAGGCGCCGGTGGCCGAGGGCCATGGAGCCATGGACCACCGCGCCCGCGCCGTCCGGCCCGCGCGGGGCCAGGCTGTCCATCATCTTCGCAAGGGCGACAGGCGAAGCCGCCCCGCCGTCCAATCGCAATTCACCGCAGATTCCGCACATGTGTCGCGTTCTGCTCCCTTGTTTGTCGTTGCCTTGGAGTGGGTTTTAGTTATAGTTCTGATTATTAGATGTCAAATTAATGGCGCATCATGAAACGCGAAGGCACAATCCCGAAAGAGCAGGCTTGGTTCCGAGATGACGAATTGCGGACGGTCGAAAAGGCGATCCGCCGCATCGTGCGGGCCAATGACCTGCAGTCGAAAGCGCTTTCCAAGCAGATCGGCCTGACCGCGCCGCAACTCGTCATCCTGAACGCCATCGCCGCGCTGGGCGAGGTGACGACCACGGCCCTTTCGGTCCATGTGGACCTGAGTGCGGCGACCGTCGTCACCATTCTCGACAATCTGGAGGCGCGCGGCCTCGTCGAGCGCTACCGCTCGCGCCATGACCGCCGCGTCGTGCATACGCGCCTGACGGAAGCCGGCGAGGATCTTGCGCGGAAGGCCCCGGAACCGCTCGGGGCGGGCTTTGCCGGCCGCATGGCCGGCCTGGAGGCATCGCGCCGGCGCGAACTGATTGCCGCGCTCGTCTCGGTCGCGGACATGATGGCGCCCGTCCACGATCACCCGCTCCCGCCCGCGAGCCACCCGGCTCCGGCTACCCGCTGAGCCCCCTGCCGACAGGGCGCGGCGGCGCCATCGACCCGGATTTGATCGAGCGCAATGCGCGGGCGCGCAGACGTGTCAATTTGCCCTCAATGCGCGATGGACGCGGGAGAGGTCCAACATTATGATCGCGCCGCATAGCAGGAAGGTCAGATGAACTATCAGCGTTTTTTCTCCGAGGCGATTGATCAGCTGCATGCCGAGCGCCGCTATCGTGTATTTGCCGATCTCGAGCGGATCGTCGGCGCTTTCCCGCGCGCGCTCTGGCGCTCCGGCGAGGAGACGCGCGAGATCACCGTCTGGTGCTCGAACGACTATCTCGGCATGGGCCAGCACGGCAGCGTGATCGCGGCGATGCAGGATGCGGCCGGTTCCATGGGCGCCGGTGCCGGCGGCACGCGCAACATCTCCGGCACCAACCATCCGCTGGTGGAGCTGGAAACCGAACTCGCCGACCTCCACGGCAAGGAAGCCGGCCTCGTCTTCACCTCGGGCTTCATCTCCAACGAAGCCTCCATATCGACGATCGCCCGCCTCTTACCGAACTGCCTCGTCCTCTCCGACGAACTCAACCACGCCTCGATGATCGAGGGTGTGCGGCGCTCCGGCGCCGAGAAGAAAATCTTCCGGCACAATGACGTGGCGCATCTCGAGAGCCTGCTCAAGGCAGCCGAACCGAGCCGCGCCAAGCTGATCGTGTTCGAATCCGTCTATTCCATGGATGGCGACATCGCGCCGATCGAAGCCATCGTCGACCTCGCCGACAAGTACAACGCGATGACCTATATCGACGAGGTTCATGCCGTCGGCATGTATGGCGCGCGCGGCGGCGGCATCACCGAGCGCGACGGCCTCGCCCACCGCATCGACGTCATCGAGGGAACACTCGCCAAGGGCTTTGGCGTGATCGGCGGCTACATCACCGGCTCCAGCGCCGTGATCGACGCGGTGCGCTCCTATGCCTCGGGCTTCATCTTCACGACCGCGCTGCCGCCTGCGATCGCGGCTGCGGCGACCGCCTCGATCCGTCACCTGAAGTCCTCGACGGTCGAGCGCGACGCGCAGCAGCGCCAGGCGCAGCAGGCCAAGGACAAGCTGCTGGCAGCCGGCCTGCCGGTCATGCCGTCGCAGACCCATATCGTCCCGATCCTGGTCGGCGATCCGGAGCTTTGCAAGCAGGCCACCGACCGCCTGCTCGACAAGCACGGCATCTATATCCAGCCGATCAACTATCCGACGGTGCCGCGCGGCACGGAGCGCCTGCGCATCACGCCGACGCCGTTCCATGACGATGCCCTGATCGACACGCTGCGCGACGCGCTTCTCGAAACCTGGGAAGCGCTCGGCATCCCCTTCAACGAGACGGGCCAGCCGCAACCGGCCAAGTCCGACCGCGTGGTGTCGCTGCTCGTTCCGAAATCGGGCGGCTGACCGCCTCGGGCCGAAATCAGACGGCTGACCCACCTCGGGAACCAGTGGAAAAACGCCGCCGGACATATGTCAGGCGGCGTTGTCCCCGAATAGTCCCATGCTTCCCTCTGGAAGCAAAGAGCGATCTACTTCTTCTTCGACAGCAGGTCGCGGATTTCCGTCAGAAGCTGAACGTCGGCTGGGGGCGCTGCGGGAGCAGCCGGCTCCTCGGCCTGCTTGCGGCGCAGATTGTTCACCGCCTTGACCATCAGGAAAATGATCCAGGCCAGGATGAGGAAGTTCACGACCACGGTGATGAAATTGCCGTAGGCGAACACGGCGCCCTGCTCGCGCGCCGCCTCAAGCGACGTGGCGGTCACGGCCGACGACAGCGGAACGAAATAGCCCGAGAAATCGAGGCCGCCGAAGATGGCGCCGGCGATCGGCATGATGATGTCGTCGGTCAGCGACTTGACGATGAGTCCGAAGGCTCCGCCAATGATCACGCCAACGGCAAGGTCCATCACATTGCCTTTGGCGATGAACTCCTGAAATTCCTTCAACATTGCGGGTCTCTCCCCAATCTAGCTGCACCCCCGGCGACTCATCCGGCCGCCGCGCGCTGAAGCATAGCAAAAGCCCGCATCGAAGCAGCAATAAAACGAAACCGCCCGCAGCCGCAGACCCCCGCCTTGGTCGAAAGAAGCATTGGACAGGCCCGGCGGGCTGTGATTGCCTGACATGTGCCATACTGGGAGGAGGGTCTGGCCGCCGTGCAGGGCTGGGTCATCGCCATCATCGCCGTCGCCTATGTGACGCTGCTGTTCTTCATCGCCAGCGTCGGCGACAACCGCGCCGCCCGGCGGAGCGGCATCGGCTCGCGGCCGTACATCTATGCCCTCAGCCTGGCGATCTACTGCACCTCGTGGACCTTCTTCGGCTCGGTCGGCCTCGCCTCGGAACGCGGGTTCGAGTTCATCGCCATCTATATCGGCCCGGTGCTCGTCTTCCTGTTCGGCTTTCCGCTGCTCAAGCGCATCATCCGGCTGGCCAAGTCGGAGAGGATCACCTCGATCGCCGACTTCCTGGCCGCCCGCTACGGCAAGAGCTTCGCCGTCGCCTCCATGGCGACCCTGATCGCGACCTTCGGCACCGTTCCCTACATCGCCCTGCAACTGAAGGCGATTTCCGATTCCGTCAGCCTGATGGTGGCCCATTATGATGGCGCCCCGCCCGTGATCGACTTCTTCGTCGGCGACATCGCGCTGATCGTCGCCTTCCTGCTGGCGATCTTCGCCGTCCTGTTCGGCACGCGGCATGCCGACGCGACCGAGCATCAGGAGGGACTGATCCTCGCCGTCGCCGTCGAGACGGTCGTCAAGCTTGCCGCGTTCCTCGCCGTCGGCATCGTCATCACGTTCTTCTTCTTCGACGGCCCGGTCGAGCTGGCGCACCGGGTCAGCCAGTTGCCGGAAGTGCGTGACGCCTACAGTCACCCTACGTCACTTGCCACATGGATCGTGATGACGACGCTCAGCGCCTTCGCCATCATCATGCTGCCGCGCCAGTTCTACGTGACCATCGTCGAGAACAAGAGCACGGCGGAACTGCAGACGGCGAGCTGGCTGTTCCCGCTCTATCTGGTGCTGATCAATCTGTTCGTGCTGCCGATCGCCTTTGTCGGCCTGGCGCAGGTCGGGAGCGCCACCAACTCCGACCTCTACGTGCTGGCTTTGCCCCTTCTGGCGGGGCACGACCTTTTGGCACTGTTCGCCTTCATCGGCGGCCTGTCGGCGGCAACGGCAATGGTGATCGTCGCCAGCGTCGCCCTGTCGATCATGATCTCCAACGACCTGGTCATCCCGCTGTTCGTACGGCGACTCCTGAAGTCGAACGCCCGCGAGAAGGAGGACTGGTCGGCGGTCATCCTCAACATCCGGCGCGCGGCGATCTTCATCATCCTGTTCGCCGCCTTCCTCTACTATCGCGAGACCACGCACAACACGCGGCTGGCCGCGATCGGCCTGATCTCCTTCGCCGCCATCGCGCAGTTCGCTCCGGCCTTCTTCGGCGGGCTGATCTGGCGGGGTGCGAACAGCCGGGGCGCGCTGCTCGGCATGGGTGCGGGCTTCACGCTCTGGGCCTATACACTGCTGTTCCCGTCCCTGGCGCCGGCGGGGACGTCGATCATCACGGACGGGTTGTTCGGCATCCCGGCCCTGCGCCCGCAGGCGCTGTTCGGCACGGTCGCCGAACCGCTCAATCATGGCGTCCTGTGGAGCCTGGCGATCAACACGCTGTTCTTCGTGCTCGGCTCGCTGTCGCGCACGGCGATGCCTCTGGAACGCATCCAGGCGGCGATCTTCGTGCCGCGCGACGCCGGGCCGATCCCGACCTTGCGCCGCTTCCGCACCGCCGTGACCGTCGATCATCTGAAGGATACGATCTCGCGCTATCTGGGCGCCGAGCGCACCGAGCGCTCCTTCGCCACCTTCGAGGCCACCCACGGCATCCGCCTCAACGGCAACGAGCAGGCCGGCATGGCGCTGGTCCGGTTCTCCGAGCAATTGCTGGCAAGCGCCGTCGGCTCGTCCTCCGCCCGCCTCATCCTCTCCCTGCTGTTCCAGCGCAACGACCGTTCCCGGCGGGACGCGATGCGCCTCCTCGACGACGCGTCCATCGCGCTCCAGCACAATCGCGACCTGTTGCAGACCGCGCTCGACCAGATGGAGGAAGGCGTCACCGTGTTCGACCGCGACTTCCAGCTCATCTGCTGGAACCGCCAGTACCGGACGTTGTTCAACCTGCCCGATGAGATGGGACAGGTGGGCGTCTCGCTGGACCGCTTCGTCACACTCCTGGCGGAACGCGGCGAACTTCCGCCCGACGCCCTGACCATGACGCTGAACCGCTTCACCGACTTCGGAACGCCCTGGGAGATCAGGCTGCGCAGGAGCGGCCGCATCATCGAGCTGCGCTCGAACCCGATGCCGGATGGCGGCATCGTCGCCACCTACACGGACATCACGCCCCGGGTCGAGGCCGACGCCGCGCTGAAGCGCATCAACGAAACGCTGGAGCAGCGCGTCGCCAGCCGCACGGCGGAGCTGGTGCAGGTCAATGAAGAGCTGGCGCAGGCGCAGAACATTGCCGAGGAGGCCAATCTCGGAAAGACGCGCTTCCTCGCCGCGGCCGGCCACGACATCCTCCAACCGCTCAACGCGGCGCGCCTCTACTGCTCGTCGCTGATGGAGCGGGCCGAAGGCGCGGGAATGCGCGAGCATGTCGGGAACATCGAGTCCTCGCTCGATTCCGTCGAAACGATCCTCGGTGCGGTGCTGGACATATCGCGGCTCGACACAGGCGCGCTGAAGCCGTCGCAGAGCGTCTTCCGGCTCGACGGATTGCTGCGCCAGATCAGCACCGACTTCCAGCCGCTGGCAGCCGAGAAGGGATTGCGGCTGACCATCATTCCGTCGACGCTGGCGGTCAACACCGACCGCAACCTGTTTCGCCGCCTGGTGCAGAACCTCGTCTCGAACGCCATCAAGTACACGCCCGAAGGCCGTGTCCTCGTGGGCGTCCGCCGGCGCGGCGCGCTGCTCGAACTGCAGGTCCTGGATACGGGGATCGGCATCGCGGACGACAAGCTGAACACCGTATTCCGCGAGTTCACGCGGCTCGACGAAGGCATGCGCCAGGCCCAGGGCCTCGGTCTCGGCCTGTCGATCGTCGACCGCATCGCGCGGGTGCTCCGCCTCGAGATCCAGCTTTCCTCCGAATGCGGGAGGGGCACACGCTTCTCGGTCGTCGTGCCGGTCAGCAGAGCGCCGGCGGAGAAGCAGCGCAAGCCCGCCAAGCCCGCCAGCGCCAACCAGATCATGCTCGACGGACTCAACGTCATCTGCATCGACAACGACGCGCGCATCCTGGACGGCATGCGCCGGCTACTGGAAGGCTGGGGGTGCGCGGTGCGCACCGCCACCGGCTCCTCCACCCTGCCGGACATGACGGCGAGGCCGCCCGACGTCATCCTCGCCGACTACCACCTCAACGGGGAGAACGGTCTCGATATGATCGCCGCCCTGCGGTCGCGCTACGGCAGGAACATCCCGGCGATCCTGATCACCGCCGACCGCTCGAACGAGGTGCGCGCGCAGGCCGACGGCCTCGAGACGCTCGTCATCAACAAGCCATTGCGGCCGGCATCGCTGCGGACCCTGCTGACCCGGTGCCGGCAGATGCTCGAGGCGGCGGAATAGGCAGGGATGCCCGAGTTCAGCTTTCCAAGGCGATGGAATCGGCGCTGATCCGCGACAGGCGGATGACCGCCTGGGTGCGGCTGTCGACGCCGAGCTTCTGCAGGACCGCCGAGACATGCGCCTTGATCGTCGCCTCGGAGACGCTGAGTTCGTAGGCGATCTGCTTGTTCAGAAGCCCTTCGGCGAGCATGCCGAGCACACGCGTCTGCTGCGGCGTCAGCATTTGCAGGCGATGGATGAGATCGGCGATCTCGGGATCCGTCTCAAGGCCCAGATCGATGTCCTCAGGCGTGTAGATGCCGCCGCCGAGAATGACGCCCACGGCACGGCGGATTTCATCCATGCCGGCGGACTTGGAGATGAAACCGGAAGCGCCGAGGTCGAGCGCGCGGCGGATGGTTTCCGGATCATCATGCGCCGATACGACCGCGACCGGCACCGTCGGATGCATGCCACGTAAGGTCATCAGACCCGACAGGCCGCTGACGCCGGGCATCGAAAGGTCGAGAAGGACGAGATCGACATCCTCGTCGGCAAGCGCCTTGACGCCCTCGAAATCGCCCGCCTCGCGGATGTCGCTGTCGCCATCCATGCCGGACAGCGCGGTTTTCAGCGCTCCCCGAAACAGGGGATGGTCGTCGGCGACCAAGAATCTGTAGCCCGATACCAAGCATCCCTCCCAAACCCGCTGCGTCGTTATGGCCTTCTTCTGCGTCGCGGGAACCCTCGCGATTATGCGGGGATTGTGCGGCTTTTCAAGCGCCTTGAAGGCGGTGGCAAGTGGTCCGCCCGTCGGTCCGCCAATCTGCCGCCCAGCGGCCCGCCCGCGTCCGGGGCATCGCGCATCTGTGACTTGCCGCCGGCCCCGCCATGCCACACATTGGGGAAGCGGGGGACGCGAGATCCACGGGCATGCCATGGAGAAGCTCCGCAAGGTCGCCACCATCTGCATCGGGCGCGCCGTCATGTTCGGCGCGTTTGCCATCGGCCTGATCATGATCAGCCTGTCGTTCGACCTGGTGCGGGCCTTCAGCGCCGGGGCCATCCTGACGCTGGTGATGGCGCAGATCCTCATCATCAAGGCCTATGCGACCGTGCGGCAGAACCCCCGCAAGACCGAGACCTGGAGCCACCTCGCCCCCGATGCGCGGCCGGTGGGCCGCTCGGGAGCGCGGGTGTTCAGATCCGTGCTGATCGACGTCTATGTGCGCTTTGCCACCCACAGCCTGACGGCGGGCTGCTGCTTCTTCGCCACCTCGTCGGCGCTGCGCTTGATGCGCGCCCTCGCCTGACGGCCCGCTTATGTGCGGTCCTGCGCCGGCGGTTCGGGCTGCACCGATTTCTCCTCCTTCTCGAAATCGCGGACGATGCCCATGAACCGGCGGAAGAACCGCTCCATCATTCCCATCGTCTGTTCGAATTCCTCTTCAGAGGGAAGCTCGGACGCGGTCCCCTTGCCGCCGGCCTCGAGCGCCGCGATGCGCCCTTCGAGCGTCTTCAGCCGCTCGCCGAGATCGGCGATGTCGTCCTGATAGGCGGTGCGCTCGTCCGCCGCGAGAGTACACACCAACTGCCCCGAGCGTTCCCGGCAGATCGACATGGTGCCGGTGGTCGTGTCCATGCGCACATAGCCGTCCTCCGTGCGCTCGAGCCGATATCGCTCGCCGTTCTGCGCCAGGGCGGCGCCGGTCAGGGACAGGATGACGAGGCCGCCCGCGATCGCGATGAGGTTGCGCATGTGTCTGCTCCGCGTTTCATGCCGTTCAATGAAGATCATCCTAGGGGAATGCGCCATAAATGGGATGACAGGCAATCCCCCGAAATCCCTTTTGCCGCTCTTTCGCTGCCTGGATATTCCCAGTATAGCCCAGTCATGGCCGCGCTGATCTACAAAATCTGTCCCCGCCCCTTATGGCAGGAAGCCGAAGCACTCGGGGTCTTCAAGGGCGCGCCGGTCGACCAGGCCGACGGCTACATTCATTTCTCCACCGCCGAACAGACGCCCGAGACCGCCGCCAAGCACTTTTCGGGGCAGGACGACCTGGTGCTGGTCGCCGTCGATGCCGGCATGCTGGGCGAAGCCCTCAGATACGAGATCTCGCGCGGCGGCCAACCGTTTCCACATCTCTACGCTCCCCTGCCGCTCGACGCCGTCCACTGGGTCAGACCGCTGCCCCTCGGCGCCGATGGAGCACACCAGTTTCCAAGGCTTGCATGATGCGAATGCTGCTCGATCGGCTGGCGCGCCGCGCCCTTTACCAGCTCGACCCTGAGCGCGCCCACCGGCTCGCCATCCAGGCGCTGAAAAGCGGCGTTCCGCTTGCAGAACGTCCCGAAGTCAGCCGGCGGCTGAAGACCATCGTCGGCGGCATGGTTTTTCCGAACCCGCTGGGCATGGCGGCCGGCTTCGACAAGAATGCGGAGGCGCCGGATGGTCTGCTGAAGCTCGGCTTCGGCTTCGTCGAGTGCGGCACCGTCACCCCCCAGCCGCAGGCCGGCAATCCGCGCCCGCGCCTCTTCCGCCTGGAAGAAGACAAGGCGCTGATCAACCGGCTCGGTTTCAACAATGACGGCCTCGTCACGGTGCGCGAAAGGCTGAAGAAGCGCCTGAGCAATGGCGGCATTGTCGGCATCAACATCGGGGCCAACAAGGACAGCGCCGACAGGATCGCCGACTACGAAACCGGCGTGCGCGCCTTCGGCGACATCGCCTCCTACCTGACCGTCAACATTTCCTCGCCCAACACGGCCGGCCTCAGAACGCTGCAGGATCGCGACAATCTGGCGGAACTGCTCGCCCGCGTCCTCGCGGCGCGCGACGAGGTGGCGAAGCGCCGCCGTTCTCCGGTGCCGCTGTTCCTGAAGATCGCACCCGACCTGACCGACGAGGCGCTGTCCGACATCGCGGCCGAGGTTCTGGACCAGCGCATCGACGGGCTGATCGTCAGCAACACGACGCTTTCACGGCGCGGCGCCACGAGCCGCAAGGCGCAGGAAACCGGCGGGCTTTCCGGCCAGCCGCTGTTCGAACGCTCGACCATCGTGCTCGCAAAGATGCGCCGGCTGGTGGGACCGGCAATGCCGCTGATCGGCGTCGGCGGCATCCATTCGGGCGAAACCGCGCTGGAGAAGATCCGGGCGGGAGCGGACCTGATCCAGATCTACAGCGGCATGATCTTCGGCGGCGCCTGCCTGCCCGCCCGGATCGTCACGGAACTCGGCACCTATGCGCAGCGCGAGGGCCTGTCGTCCCTGCGCCAGATCCGCGACACGCATGTCGATCATTGGGCCGAGCGTCAGCTTGACTGATCGATCCTGGCCGGGGGTAGAGCATCGGACCGAAAAGTGGAAAGCGGCTTTCGATCATTCCGGTGCTCTAGCTCATTGTTTTTCCGCATTTATGCGGACGTCAGGTGATTCCACCTGACTGCAGAATGCTTTAGCCCGCGAAGACCTGGCGGGCGCGGCGCGGCAGGATCGCCGCAAGGCTCAGGCCGCGGACGAGCAGGAAGACATGCAGCGCCGCCCACAGGCCGTGATTGCCGAAATACCGCGTCAGCACGACCATGCAGACCAGATAGACGATGAATGACAGAAGCATCATGTTGCGCATGTCGCGCGACCAGGTGGCTCCGATGAACACGCCGTCCATCTGAAAGGCGAGCACGCCGGAGATGGCGATCAGCGCCGCCCAGGGCAGGAATGCGCCGGCGACCTCGCGGACGCTTTCGTTGGTGACGATGAAGGCGATGAAATCGGTCCCGAACAGCAGCAGCAGCACGGTTATCGGGATCGCCAGGCCAAAGCCCCAGATACCGGTCAGGCGCACGGAACGATGGAAGGCCGGGGCAAAGCGGGCGCCGATGGCGCGCCCGGCCAGTTGCTCGGCGGCCGTCGCCATCCCGTCGAGAAAATAGCCGGCGACGAGAAAGAAGTTCATCAGGACGGCATTGGCGGCCAGGGTGACCGTGCCGAACTGGGCGCCCTGCCTCGTGAACAGGGCGAAGGCGGCCAGCAGGGAGAACGACCGGATCATGATGTCACGGTTCATGGCGATCATGCGCATGATGGCCGCCATGTCGGCGACCCGCGTCCATGAGACGCGCGGGCCTTTGCGCAAGCGATACGCGAGGATGGCGAGACCCGCCAGCGCGCCGAGGGCCTCGCCGATCACCGTGCCCCAGGCCACCCCCTCGAGCCCCCAGCCGAGATGGAGGCCGAGCAGGATCGAGAATGCGATGTTGCCGCCGTTGAGGATGAACTGCAGCGCCAGCCCCAGCCCGCCTTCGCCCCGTCCGAGCACGTAGCCCAGAATGGCGTAGTTCATCAGCGACAGGGGGGCGGCCAGAATGCGGATCGCGACATAGGCCGTCATCGCCTCGGCGACGCGCGGCTCGGGGTCGATGAACCAGACGCCTGCCGCGCTGATCAGCGGCCCGATCAGGATGACGATGAGGCCGGACACGATGCCGAGCGCCAGGGCCCGCCACAGAACGGCCTGCTCCTCCAGCACGTCATCGCGGCCGAAGGCCTGCGCCACAAGGCCGGTGGTTCCCGAGCGCAGGAAGTTGAAGGTGGTGAACACCACGTCGAAGACGATGGCGCCCGCGGCCAGGCCGCCGAGCAGCGCTGCGTCGCCGAACTGACCGATGACGGCGGTGTCGACAATGCCGAGCAGCGGCGTCGTCAGATAGGCGAGCGTCATTGGCACGGCAATCGACAGCACGAGGCGGTTTGTCACCTCGAAAGGACGCACCACGTCCAGGGGTTTGACGGCCTCGTCCATCCAGCGATGCCTAGCGGCGATAGCTTAGAAGGCGCAGGATGACGAATGCCGGTATGACCACCGCGGCGCCGAGCAGAATGTAGCTGGCGAACCGGCCCAGCGCGTCGAAGCCCATGTTCCACAAATGCAGCACCGTATCGCGCAGCGCATAGAAAATGTCCCATGGCGACCAGTGGAACGCGCTCATGACGAAACCGACGATGAGGGAGACGATCACCAGCTTGATGATGACGCGCAGAGGGCTGTCGCCGAGAAACCTTGTCAGTGCCGACACGGGCATGCTCCTTGATCCTGTCGGCCAAGAGATACGCATGCGCGCGCCTCTGCGCAAGCAGCGAGCGCGCCGTGAAGCGGCCGGATTTCTTCGACAGGCCAACAGGAGTGCAGAACCCCAAAGGGCGCCGCCAGACCAGTACTCGCCACTTTGCCGCCAACCGGAGCCCGCTGGCCAATAGCACATCTAACCGGGTTGTCCTCTCCACCGCATCGACCGTACCCATTGCACTGGACCGGATGCCGAAGGAGAAGACATGAAGACCAGAACGAAAACCGCTCTTGCGATCGTTGCTCTGACAACGTGCGCCGCCACGATCTGGCCGGCGCAGGCACAGGAACGCTATAGTGCGCATGTCGAGCGCGCTGACACAGGTCAGGTTGTAGGCGTCGAGATGTACTCCGCGCCCAGAGCGCCATACACGCTGCCGATACAGTTCTGCGGCCGCACCCTGTATGTTCAGGGAAACAACAATCACGCCAACTGGGTTCTCTCCGCGCCGCGCTACAAGCTCTACCACAAGGGAAGGGTTGTCTGCAGCAGGTGATCGCCATGCATCAGGGTGGCGGCCGACCGGACCGCTCTGTTCAACGTGCCCGACGCCGCATCGATCTGTCGGCTTCGATCCAGGAGACGCTTCGGAAACGATCCGGGGCCGAACAGGGAGGCAAGGTGGAGCGGGTAGCGGGAATCGAACCCGCGCGTTCAGCTTGGGAAGCTGACAGGCTACCATTACATCATACCCGCGCAGGCGCGATTAATCCGCGACCCGGGGCGCGCCGTCAAGCGGGTTTCTTCGTCGCCTCCACATGCGCAGCCGCATTTTCGCAGGAGAGGCGACGAAGCCCCGAAACTCCCTCGCTGGCCGTCCTCTGGGACGGCTTGCCTGTCCGGTGCGGCCGACTGAAGCGCAGGCGAAACGCGGACCCATTGTGAAGTCTATCTTCCAAGACGCATCGTTTTGATGAGCGCAGCGTACGAACGGAATCTGCAATCATGAATGGGCTCTCCCCACGGAGTTTCCTAGAACTGAATGCGCAACGTTCCGTTTAATCCGTGCTGGCGCAGGCCGCTGGCCATCTGGCCTTGATAGGAAACATCGAGGGCAGCCTGCTCCGAGAGAACGATATCGAGCCCAGCTTCAAAGAGCAGGCTGTCGCCGGCGATCGCTGAACCGGCGACCGGGAAACCCACCCCGCCGGAGAAGGTGTTCACAGATGTTGCTGTCTTGTCGCCGAATGCATGCTGCCAACCCGCCACGGCATAGGCAGTAACATCCATTGACGCCAGATCGAGCTCGGCTTCGGCGCGCAAACCCAGCGTCGTGAAGGTCGTGTTCATCGATCCGCCTGCCACCTCCAGCGCTGCCGCCCCACCCCGTTCGGAGAGCGCGTCAGCGTGGTGACTTACATGAGCGAGGCTCACGAAAGGTTCAAAAGACAGTCCCGAAGTTTCAACCCGATAGCCAAGCTCACCAAACGCCTGGAAAGTGCCGGCACCATATTCCGCGCTCAGGCCGTCCCTGAACCCGTTGACGAACACGTCACGACGCGCATCGATTTCATGCCAAGTGTAGGCGAGACCGCCACGCAGGGCGACCGCGCCGAACCGCCTGCCCGCATAGGCACCCAAATGGTAGTCACTGCTTCGGCTCGTCGCACCTTGCGCGTCGATGCCGACGTTTGTCCGGCCGTAGCCGGCCAGAAGGCCCACCCGCCAGCCACCAAGCAGCGTATCCACTCCGAGAAAGAATCCGCCGGTCGACTGGTCCATGGCAGCCGCGCGGCCATCACCGTCCGTCTTTGCCCACGCGCCATAAGCCGCGCCCCAAAAATCGACGGATCCCGCCTCCTTGAGGTCCGGAATCGACCGATCCGCCGGCCCGTAGGGCAATATCCGCGGCGGATGTTCCGCTCCCGTATCGGCAAACGCCCTGCGGATCCGGTTGCTGGCAGTGGCACGCAGGAAATGACCATTGGCGACGAGAGCCGATTGCACCGACCCGTACAGTTCCCCTGAAAGCGAATCCAGGCCGGAATGCAGCGCCGGGATATCCGAGGCCGAGACCACCGCCTGCCAGAGGGGATGCGCTCCGCCAAGCATCTCGACTGAAGCGGCAACCCCCTCATGGTTCTCCGTATGCGCCGCGTCTTCGAAGGCGATACTGTTGCGCCTCAAGGTGACGGAAACATCATTGCCGTCGCCGGCAGCGTAGTCGACATGCGCATCCAGAAAGATTGCACTCTCCGTTACCTCGGAGAACGTTCCTGCCACCGCCCCTGCGCTCAGCTTGTCGATGATGACGAAGGGACCGTTGTCCGCCCCCCAGCCCTGCTGGGAAACGGGCACCAGTTCGAGAGTCGATCCGGCGATGTCGACATTCCCGGCGACAACTATCCGGTCAAGCATCTGAGGGTTGGCATCGATGGATAGCGTCCCGCGAGTGGTGTAGTCGCCATCGACCTTCTGGATGCCTATGCCATTGCCTTGCGCACCGAGACCGGGGGCGTGAATACCGCCAATGAAGGCGTCACCCAGCGTCCCAAAGCCTCCAACAGTCCCATTCTCCGTAACCCTGATCCCTCCATCGAGCCTGAAAGCCGCCTGATCGCCGACCACGAGCAATCCGCCAGAGACCAGCGTTTCCCCCGTGAAGGCGGAGAAGTCGCCAGACAGGATCAGAGTTTCATCCCCCGTTTTCTCCAGGCCACCCGCACCCGACACGCTACCCGCGTAGTTTCCCGAGAACGACTGGTCGAAGACCAGCCTGCCTTCGTTGACGATGTTGCCCTGGAGGCTCCGACTGTCGCCGATCAGGACGCCTTCATGCAACGACCATGCCTGCGCGCCGCTGCCGGTCAGGCGCCAGGTGGAATTGCCGCGTTTCTCGAAGGCCTCGAACCCGCGATACTGCTCCCTCGCGCCGATCTTTGAAACGTCGAAGCTCGCCGTCGAATGCCCGCCCGACATAACGCCGTGGAGCACCAGAGTGTCGTTGGCGCCGTTCGCCCAGACTTCACCCTCGATGCCAGGCCCTCCGGAATCGGTGTACAGATGGAGTTGGTTCGTTCCGTGCGTGAAGCGGATCGCCTGGCCATCCCGGCCCACATGCCCTTCCGTAATGCCTCCCTGGATGCGGCCCGCATTCTCGACGATGAGATTTTCCCCATGAATACCGGCACCGCCGTCGCTGAAGCTTCCGCGGCCGCCATTGCCACCACGGATCAAGCCCTTGTTGCGAATTGTCAAATAGGAGCCGTCGATGCCGTGCCCGCCATTGCCTCCCGGCGAGGAGAACAGCCGACCGCCCCGCGAGACGCCCGGCACACCTCCGTTGCCTCCTCGAACTGTTCCGGTGGCTTCGACCACTATATCCGAGGACGTTGCAGAGACGCCGTTACCTCCGTTGCCACCCCGCCCGCCGCCGACGAAGCCGTTGCCTCCTGTGCCTCCAGTTCCACCGAGGGCGCGGCCCTCGACCCGCAGAGCCCCGGTGCCCGAGGCGGCATCGCCCCCGCCCCCGCCGCCACCCGGTTCACCGCTCCCCCCGTATTCTTCCTGGGCGCCGGCGCCTCCGTCCCCGCCATGCCCGCCCCTGACCGTCACGCCGTCCCGGATGATCACAGAGCTGTTGAATCCGAGCGCCTCACCGCCGCCGCCGCCACCGCCGCCAGACAGGTCGTCGGAGCCAACCAAGCTGCGGCCGCCTCCCAGACCGCCAGCTCCGCCACCGTTGACACCCGGCTTCCCCGGCTGCCTCGTTCCATCGGTGCCGCCTCCACGCCCACCGGTTCCGCCTTCCACATCGGCCACAACGTCACCGGTGACAATCGCGCCAATCCGTCCCGTTCTCCCATCCGATGCCGATGGCGACTTTCCACCCTCTCCTGGCCCGCACCAGCCGCCGCCAGTCAGGGTCAGGAGCAAAGGCAGACAGCCCGCGGCAACGCGTTTCAGATCATTCATTCTCGGCGATTCCCCCCGATATTCGCACGGAAGCAGCGCTTCCCTGCGCAAGCAGCGATACTATGCAGAAACCAGCGCCGATTTGCCAAGGCTCCGACAGAAATCCAACCCCAACCTGTTTTGCCGGCTTTGTCCGGGTTCAATCGTTTCGGTCAATCGGCGACCGACATGCTTCCCGACCTTCCGGGTCTGGCCGAACAGAAAGCCGGGGTGGTTTCCTTCCCTGCAGGCCATAATTCAAGGCGCTATTTTCCCATAACAAACTGATACATATGGATTGTTACTTGCCCCGATGGTCTGGAGGCTGAGAAGCTACCATCGCATGATGCCGCGCAGACGCAGTTAAGCAGCGACCCGGATGCACCGTCGAACGGGTTTCTTCGCTGTATCGGGATGCAGAGCAGCATTTCGACCGTATGGCAGAACGATCCGGGAAGGTTTCTTCGAAAGCCCCTGGCGAGGCAAGGCAAAGGCCCCGCCCCGAAGCTCCCTCGCCGGCCGGCTTCTACAGATCGATCACCAGTTCACTGTCCTTCGCCGCCGCGCGCGAACAGCACAGCAGCATTCGTTCTGCCCGCTCCTTGTTGGATAGCACGAAATCGCGATGCTTCACATCGCCGTCGATCAAAGGGACGCCGCAGATGCCTTCCGAACAT
>NZ_AMRM01000022.1 GCF_000300335.1 Nitratireductor pacificus pht-3B
CCGTGCAGGGTTCCCGCCACTCATACGGTCGGCGATCGTGTTTGATCGTCCACCGTATCTGCGCCCGGCATGCGGGCCTCTGCATCCCATGCATCTGCCCGAAACCAGGATCTGGACTGAATGTGGTCGTGCGCGGCTGCCGGAGCGGTTCATCGTTCCAGGGAAACGCTGCCCGGCCCTATCTCATCGTCTTGGAGGATTGCCTGGAGCCGGGCGGTTGGCCCAGCCTGACCCTGCTGTTCTTGACGCAGCGCAGACTGCCGTCGCGATGTCGACGAATGCCACTGACGCGTTCAGTGAGGAAGCCGCAGCTTTTCAGGTCATGTATCACGGCGCGGCTGTTGCCATGTGGCGCGATGAAGTCGTTTATGAACAGGCAGGGCCCGCAGTTCCATTCATGGGCGTGCAGCGCCCGGCAGGTTTGGAGTATTTCCTCCTCGACGGCCCCGTCGAGCCATGCCCAGGTGACCATGCCTTGCGGTACATGATCATCCGCCAGATAGAAGCGGAACTGGCCGCGGTTGAGGGGCGGAAGGATCTCCACGGCGATGTAGGGACTCGCGGGGAACGCGCGGTGGTAGTCGGAACGCGCCAGCAGTTCGAGGGCGTAGCCGATGCCGGCATAGAGGTCGATGTCAGACATTTGCCGCCGCCTCCGGTTCCGTCGTGCGTTCGTGGCGATCGGCGCGTAGCGCGACCTCCGGCAGATGCAGGCGCAGGCTGCTGGTGAGGACATCCTCGGCGCCAGGGAACGCGCGGCACCTGACGCCCGATTGTACCGGTTCGGCCGCCACGGGATCCCAGGTCGCATATCCCGCCGGTTCGCCGTCATCGTTCAGGGTAATGAAGACTGAGCGCGTCTTCATGCAGTTGAGGAGATCGGCATGGCGCTTGCCGAGACTGTCCCCGCCCCCGCCTTGATCGGCCTGCATGTCGAGCAAGGCGATCGCACCGGCGTGACGGTAGGCATCACCCGGTCCGCCGGCGGCCGCAGGGAGTGGCGGCAGAGCCACGGGGAATGGCAGCACGGGAAAGCGCGCCAGAATGGCCGGCGCGGCCGGGCCGGCGCAGAACAAGGCGGTTCGGTCGTTCTGACAGGCGTCGCGCAGGAACGCGGACGCCATCAGCCGCGCGACGGGATAGTTCCATCGATAGTCGTAGCTCGGTGATTCCGCATGCAGTGCACGGGACAGCAGGTCCGCATCCCGGATCAGGTAGATGGTGTCCGATGCATGCCAGGCGGACTTCAACGCCCTGACGAGCGTGGGTCGGTGCATCGCGGCCCAGCGGATCAGTGCAGCCTCCCCCAGAAAGGCGCAGACTTCGCGCTGCACGGGCGGCATCGGGGCGCCGCGCGAGGCGGCGATCTGCGTCACATGGGCCAGTTCATGGGCGACGTCCAGCATGTCCACGGGCCGGCCGCGATAGTCACAACTGACAAAGGGAGATGTCGTCGCATCGCCATGGTGGGTGAACGGCCGGCCCGGCTCTTGCCCCTGCCGACCTGCCTCCAGGAACCGTGGCGTCTCTTCGCTTGCTTTTCTGATCGTCCCGGCAAGCTGCGGGAGAAACGCCTCCAAGGCGAGTGTCGCAATCTCCCATGCCTCGGAAGCGGGGATCGGCGGAGCGTGCCCTGCCGAAAGATCGACGGTGTGCCGCAAGGCGCGGAGACGGTCCGCGATCTTCAGTAAGGTGACGACTTCATCCCTGTCTAATCGACATACATGCAGCCATTCATTCAAGGCGCAAATATTCATGTCACAAATTTCATTTCTAAAATTATTATTTGAAATAATATAGGAAAATCAATAACGTAGGAATTCATTGATGATTACTTTAGTTGGCTCTTATGTCAACGCACAAATCTTGTTTCGGCCGTTTTTCTGCCTCGAGAAAGGGAACAATCCGGTCGTGAAATGCGCTGGAGAGGATCAGTTTCGAGGCGGTCGATTTCCCGTCCCGGAATGCGATTGTGCTTGCGACCCCGGCCCGCTTGCCTATATACGGGCGGCGCCTGAATGGTCAGGCCACATCTGCTGGTTGGAGAGGACGCCATGTCGCAAGACGCCCTTTTCCAATTGGGGATGGATTCAGTTGTACTGAACACCGCCCAAAAGGAAGAAACAGTCGATTCGCAGCCCGTCACGGCGGTTTGCGATAACAAGGATCACTTTATCGAGAAGGACGGCGTTCTGTGCGCCGGTTCGCATCTCATCGTCGATCTGTTCGAGGCCGCGCGCCTCGATGATCTGCCCTATATCCAGGAAACGCTGGTGAACTGCGTCGATGCGGCGGGAGCCACATTGCTGCACATTCACCTGCATCCGTTCGAGCCGAATGGCGGCGTCAGCGGCGTTGCCGTGCTCGCCGAAAGCCACATCTCCATTCACTCCTGGCCCGAGCGTGGCTATGCGGCGCTCGATATCTTCATGTGCGGGGACGCGGAGCCAGAGCGCTGCATCGAGGTGCTGCGCGATGCCTTCTCGCCCGGGCGCATGGAGGTCAAGGAGCTGCTGCGGGGGCGGAGCGCGTGAGCGGCAAGAAGACCGTCTCGGAAACGCTGCATGGCGGCATCCGCGTCGATTTCGACGCGGATGAGGTGCTCTATGAAGAAGGCACCGGCCATCACCGCCTGGCGCTCATCCGCAACCGCCTGTTCGGCAAGGTCCTGCTGCTCGACGGCGCGGTGCAGGTCACCAGCGCCGACGAATTCATGTATCACGAGATGATGGCCCACGTGCCGCTGACGGCGCATGCCGACCCGCGGGACGTGCTGATCATCGGCGGCGGCGATTGCGGGCTGGCGGAGGAAGTGCTCAAGCACGACCGCGTGCAGCGGCTGACGCAGGTGGAGATCGATGCCTCGGTGGTCGATTTTTCGCGGGAGCATTTCGCCGAGTTCAACGCACCGGTCTTCGACGATCCGCGTTTCGCGGTGGAGATCGCGGATGGCGCAAGATTCGCCGCCGAGACGGACAGGCGCTTCGACGTGATTCTCGTCGATTCGACCGATCCGACGGGACCGGGCGCCGTGCTGTTCACGCCTGAATTCTACGGCAATCTGAAGCGCATCCTGCGGCCTGGCGGCATCGTCATCAGCCAGAACGGCGTGCCGTTCCTGCAACCGTCCGAGTTCAAGACCGCTATGGGAGCACTGGCGTCGGTTTTTGCCGCGACAAGCTGCTACCTGGTGGCAGTGCCCACCTATTTCGGCGGGCACATGACGCTCGGCTGGTCGTCCGACGATGCGGAGGCGCTGCACGTGCCCGAGGAGACATTGTCGGCGCGTGCCGCGGGTATCCAGACCCGCTATTATACCCCGGCGCATCACAGGGCGGCCTTCGTGCTGCCGCGCTTCATCCAGACCCTGTTCGACGAAGCCGTGACTTAGACCCGTTCAACGTTTCACAGAAGTGCTGAACGGGTCTATGTCTTTGTTTTTCCGCGTTTATGCGGGCGTCATGTGATTCCACCTGACTGCAAAACGCTATAGGCTGCGGCCGGGCGCCCTGCCCTGCCGGTTCCATCGCTTGCCTATGCTCCCGCGCCAGCCTCGGCGAAGAACGGCACCTGCGCGGCAAGCTCCATGTCCTTTTCCATGGCGCGACGGTTGGCCGGCCGTTCCTCGACGCGGGCCAGATACTCCTTGAAGATCGGCCTTTCCGGCAGGGCATGCATGAAGTTCATCGTGTAGGCAATGCCGGAGGCAAGCTGCGTATCAGCCGCGGTGAAACGATCGCCCGCGGCAAAGGGGTGCGCCGTCAGCCGTCGCTCGATATTCGCAACCATGTCCTCGAAGGTTCCGAACGGGAACTGGTTGCCGGTGTACTCGAAATTCTGAACATTGGCGCAGATGACGGGATCGAAGACGGAATCGCTATACACGAGCGAGGTCAGATAGGCGGCGCGGTCGGGATGGTCGAAAGCCGGAGCGAGGCCCGCCTCGGGAAAGCGGTCCGCCAGATAGATGGTGATCGCCGCACGCTCCGTCACCACCAGCCCGTCATGGACGATGGCCGGCACCTTCTTGCTCGGCTGGATTTGCCGGTATGCTTCCGGAACGCCTTCCTTGGCGCGGATATCGACCAATTCGATTTCATAGGGAACGCCAAGCTCCTCCATCAGCCAGAGAATGCTGGACGAGCGAGACCAGGGGGCGTGATAGAACTTCAGCATCGTTGGAACCCTCATTGTTGATGGAACCGACAATAGCAAAGTCCTCCTGACACCAGACTGTCAGGAGCTTGACCCGTGCGGATGTCAGGAGCTGAAAAGGCGGTCCTGCACCTATCCTGCATTAAAAAGGGCGGCACGAAGCCGCCCTTTTCCTCGGTACATGCTCTGCGTCAGTTGGGCAGCTTGTCGTCGATGCCCTTGATGTAGAAGTTCATGCTGAGCACCTCGCCGTCCGGCGCCACCTGGCCTTCCGCCAGCCATTCCGAGCCGTCCTGCTTGGCGACCGGGCCGGTGAACGGGTTGAAGCCCTCGTCCTTGATCTTCTTCTCGACGGCTTCGGCGGCGGCCTTCACGTCGTCGGGCATGTTGGTATAGGGCGCCATCACCACATGGCCGTCCTTCATGCCGCCCCACACGTCGATCTGCTCCCAGCTTCCGTCGATCACGGCCTGGACGCGTTCGATGTAGTACGGGCCCCAGTCGTCGACGATCGAGGTCAGCTGCGTCTCGGGCGCGAACTTGATCATGTCCGAAGCCTGGCCGAAGCCCTTGATGCCGCGCTCGGCGGCGACCTGCAGCGGGGCGGTCGAATCGGTGTGCTGCGTGATGATGTCGACGCCCTGGTCGAGCAGCGCCTTGGCGGCGTCGGCTTCCTTGCCGGCGTCGAACCAGGTGTTGGCCCAGACGATCTTCACCTGAAAGTCGGGATTGACCGACTGCGCGCCGAGCAGGAAGGCGTTGATGCCCATCACGACCTCGGGGATCGGGAAGGAGGCGATGTAGCCGGCAACGCCCTTCTCCGACATCTTGGCGGCGATCACGCCCTGCACGTAGCGGCCTTCATGGAAGCGCGAATTGTAGGTCGCGACATTCGGATGGTCGCGCTTGAAGCCGGTGGCGTGCTCGAACTTGATGTCCGGGAACTTGGCCGCGACCTTCTGGACGGGGTCCATGAAGCCGAAGGAGGTGGCGAAGATGATGTCGCAGCCGGAGCGAGCCATGCGTTCCAGCGCGCGCTCGGTGTCGGCGCCCTCCGGCACGCTCTCCAGATAGGCGGTCTCGACCTTGTCGCCAAAATGCTTCTCGACGTCGAGCAGGCCCTGATGGTGCTGGTAGGAATAGCCGAAGTCGCCGATCGGTCCGACATAGATCCAGCAGGCCTTGGTCTTGTCCTGAGCCGCGGCGGGTGCGGCGGCCAGTCCGAGCATGGCGGTCCCTGCGGCCAGGGCTAGGGTGAGTTTCTTCATGTTGACGTCCTCTCTTTCGTTGTCTGAGTTCCCGCGCCTTGGCGAACGTTCATCGTGCCGGCACGAACGGCCGCCCCAGGCACGACGGCGTGTTGACCATGGTCAGCCTCCTGTTGCGGGAGATTAGAACAAGTACGACGATGGTTGCCAGATACGGCAGCGCGGAAAGGAACTGCGAGGGGATCGATACACCGATCACCTGCGCATGCAACTGGCCGATGGAGACCGCGCCGAACAGATAGGCGCCGGCAAGCACCCGCCAGGGCCGCCAGGACGCGAAGACGACCAGGGCGAGCGCGATCCAGCCCCGCCCGGCGGTCATGTTCTCGATCCATTGCGGCGTATAGACCAGCGACAGATAGGCGCCGGCAAGCCCGGCGCAGGCGCCGCCGAAAGCCACGGCCGCATAGCGCACGGCAACGACCCTGATTCCCAGCGCGTGGGCCGAATCGTGGTTGTCGCCGACCGAGCGCAGGGTGAGGCCGGCGCGCGTGTAGAACAGGAAATAGGAGACGCCGGCCACCAGCAGGATGGAAATGTAGAACAACGGGTCCTGGGCGAACAGGAAGCGACCGACATAGGGCAGGTCCGAAAGGACGGGTATGGCGATGGGGCCAAGCTTCAGGCCGGGCATGCCGATGAAGGCTTCCCCGATCATGCCGGAAATGCCGAGGCCGAGCAGGGTCAGCGCCAGGCCGGTCGCCACCTGGTTGGTGACCAGCGTCAGGGTCAGGAAACCGAACAGCAGCGAGAACGCCGCGCCGACCAGAACGGCGGCGAACACGCCGAGCCAGGGCGAGCCGGTCGTGATGGCGACGCCGAAGCCGGTGACGGCGCCCATGATCATCATGCCCTCGACCCCCAGGTTGAGGACGCCCGAGCGTTCGACCACCAGTTCACCGATGGCAGCGATCAGCAGCGGCGTGGCGGCGGTTGCGATGGTGATCAGGACCGATTCAAACATTCTGCGCCACCTCCCGGCGTCTTGCGGTCGCGCGGCCGGCAAGCCGGATGCGGTAGTGGATCAACGTGTCGCAACCGAGCACGAAGAACAGCAGCATGCCCTGGAAGGCGCGCGCCGCCTTGTCGGACAGGCCGATGGAGATCTGCGCCGCCTCGCCGCCCAGATAGGAAAGCGCCAGGACGAAGCCGGCGGCGACGATGCCGAGCGGATTGAGGCGGCCGAGAAAGGCGACGATGATGGCGGTGAACCCGTAGCCGGGCGAGATCGACGGCTGCAGCTGGCCGATGGCGCCGGCGACTTCCGAGATGCCGGCGAGCCCCGCCAGGCCGCCCGAGATCAGGAAGGCGACCACCACCATGCGCGGCGCGCTGAAGCCGGCGAAGCGCCCTGCCCTCGGGCTCTGGCCGAGAACCCGGATCTCGAATCCTTTCAAGGTCTTGCGCAGAACGAACCAGAGGACGAGAGCGGCGACGACGGCGAAGACGATGCCCCAATGGGCGCGGCCGGCCGAGGGCAAGAGCTCGGGCAGGATGGCAAAGGCGTGGAAATCCCGCGTTTCCGGAAAATTCATGCCGCCGGGGTCGCGCCAGGGACCGCGCACCAGCCAGTCGAGAAAGAGCTGCGCCACATAGACGAGCATCAGGCTGGTCAGGATCTCGTTGGTGTTGAACCGCGCCTTGAGGAGAGCCGGCACCGCCGCGTAGGCAGCGCCGCCGGCAACGCCCATCAGCATCATGAGCGGCAGGACCGACCAGTTCTGGAAGTCCGGGAAGACGACCGGCAGGATGCCGCCGGCGATGGCGCCCGCGATGAACTGGCCTTCCGCGCCAATGTTCCAGTTGTTCGACAGGAAGCAGACGGAAAGCCCGACGGCGATCAGGATCAGGGGGGCGGCCTTGACCGCCAGCTCGTGCAGCGACCAGGTCTCGCGCAGCGGGTCGATGAAATAGTAATACAGCGCATCCAGCGGGTTCTTGCCAAGGACAGAGAACATCACGGCGCCCGCCGCGACGGTCAGGACCAGGGCGATCAGCGGCGAGACGGCACTGAACAGGGCGGAACGCTGCGGGCGCTTGACGAGTTCGAGGCGCATCATGCCTGCTCCGTGGCGTTGTCGAGGGCGTTGTCGATGGTGTGTCCGGGCGCGGCGCCGCCCATCAGCAGGCCCACTTTCTCGAAACTCGCTTCGGCGATCGGCAGGGGCGCGGAAAGCCGCCCGTCATGCATCACGGCGATGGCGTCGGAAATTTCGAACAGCTCGTCCAGGTCCTGACTGATCACCAGAACCGCCGAGCCCGAGCGCGCCAGGTCGATCAGGGCCTGGCGGATGCGTGCCGCCGCACCGGCATCGACGCCCCATGTCGGCTGGTTGACGATCAGCACGGCGGGCTGCCGGTCGAGTTCGCGGCCGATGATGAATTTCTGCAGATTGCCGCCAGACAGGGCGGCGGCTTCCGGATCGGTTCCACTCATGCGCACGTCCATCGTCTCGACGATGCGTTCTGCGGCGGCGGTCAGCGCGCCCTCGCGCACGGTGCCGAGCGGCCCGAGCAGGGATTTCCCGTCGGTCGCGTGCCGGGAGAGCAGGAGGTTCTCGGACAGGCGCATATGGGGTGCGGCGCCATGGCCGAGGCGCTCCTCGGGAACGAAACCCGCTCCCAGCAGGCGGCGGCCGGAGATCGACAGGCGCCCGCAATCCATGCCGCGAATGCGCACGACGCCGGCATGTTCCTGCAGGGCCTCGCCTGACAGCGCCTCGAACAGCTCGCCCTGGCCGTTACCGGCCACGCCGGCAATGCCGAGAACCTGGCCGGCGCGCACCGTCAGCCTGATCTCGCGCAGCGGCACCGCGAAGGGATTGGCGGCCGGGCGGCTCAGCCCGCTCACCTCGAGCAGCGCTTCATGGGCGCCGCCGGCATCGGCCGGGCGGCTGACGGCCTCGACGTCGTTGCCGACCATCATGCGGGCGAGCGACGCCGCAGTTTCCTGGCGCGGGTCGCAATGGGCCACCACCCTGCCGTGCCGCAGCACGGTGGCGCGGTCACACAGACGCTTCACCTCCTCCAGCCGGTGCGAGATGTAGAGGATGGATTTCCCCTCGTCGCGCAGCGTCTCCAGCGTGTCGAACAGCTTGTCGGCCTCCTGCGGGGTCAGCACGGACGTCGGTTCGTCGAGGATGATCAGATCGGGCTTCTGCAGCAGGCAGCGGATGATCTCGATGCGCTGCCGCTCGCCGACGGAGAGATCGCCCACATGGGCAAAGGGATCGAGCGGCAGGCCATAGGTTTTCGACAAGGCCCGCGCCCGCTCGGCGATCTGCATGATCGGCGCCTTCTCGTCGAGCGACAGCATGATGTTTTCCGCCGCCGTCAGCGCCTCGAACAGCGAGAAATGCTGGAACACCATACCGATGCCGAGGCGCCGCGCGGCGCCGGGCGTCGGGATCGTGACCTGCCGTCCCTTCCAGCCGATCGTGCCCGCCGCCGGTTCCAGAGCGCCGAACAGCATCTTGACGAAGGTGGATTTGCCAGCGCCGTTCTCGCCCAGCAGTGCATGGATCTCGCCGCGGTCAATCGTCAGGTCGATCGCATCGCAGGCTTTCAGCGTCCCGAAAACCTTGGTCAGGCCACGGACATCGAGCAGGCCGCCGGCCTCGCCGTCGCGTTGTGTCTCCACCCCGCCTCCGATTGTCTTCATTGTTGTTTTGTTCCCGGCCAGATCATAGGCGGACAGTTTTCCCTGTCATTAGTCGTGTTTTGCTTGAAAGTGCTTCACCGTCAGCGCGCAACTGCGTGCCGGGGCAGGGTCAGGCGCCCCGGCGTCCTCCCCCGAGATTCGGCAGGAACTGCATCACCATGCCGATAATGAAAAGATAGAGGCCGGTGACGCCGATGCCGACCCGCACGATCTGCTCCGCCTGCATGTCCTGCCACAGGGCGGCGACACCGAAGGCGCACCAGGCGAGGAAGATCGTGAGATTGACCGGGCGCAGGCGCTTCACGCGCACCGGATGCAGGAAGTAGAGCGGCATGAATGTCAGCAGCGCCGAGACGATGACGACGGCGAAGGAGATATATTCGCCGGGCCTTGTGACGAACAGGGTGAAGACCACCATGTTCCACACCACCGGAAAGCCCTTGAAGAAGTTCTCGCGCGTCTTCATGCCGGTGTCGGCATAATAGATGGCACTGCTGACGACGATGATCGCCGCAGAGAGGAAGGACAGGCCGGCGCCCATGAAGCCGCTCTGGTAGAGCGCGAATGCGGGGATCAGCACATAGGTGACATAGTCGATGATGTTGTCCAGCATGTCGCCCGACCAGGTCGGCAGGACATGCTTGACGTCCAGCTTGCGGGCAATCGGCCCGTCGATGCCGTCGACGAAAAGGGCGAGGCCGAGCCACCAGAACATCGCCGTCCAGCGCTCCTCGCTGGCCGCGACCAGCGACAGGAAGGCGAGGAAGGAGCCGGACGCGGTCAACAGGTGAACGGAGAAGGCACGGGCCTGCGGCGCGGTGACCTTCTTCTTGATGACCGGCTTCCTGATGATGGGCCTCCTCATCGGCATCGCCTATGGTCCGCGCCAGTCGAGCGGGCAGATTTCCGCCGAGCGGCCCGCAAAGTTCCAGTTGCGGCCGAAGGCGCGCATGCGGCTTTTCTCCGAGCGGGCGACCGTGATCTCGGGCGCGATCCAGTACTGCGAATTGGAAATGACCGTGTCGCCCTCGCCGTCCTTGCCGGCAATCGGCGTGATGGCGCCGTCGATGATCTTCGGGATCTGGAAGATGCGCGTCTTGCCCTCGGTCTCGTAGCTGACCGGCGCGCGTTCGATGCCGAGGAACTGGCCGACGAGGATCGACAGCAGCGCCGTCGTGCCGCCCGCCTTTCCGGAGAAGATCTTGCCGATGGCCTTCTCGGCGTAGATCGAGGCGCGCTCGTCGAGGAACAGGCCGGCCGTCCAGTTGCCGCGGCTCATATAGCCGGGTATCTCCATGATCAGGCCGAGATTGAGGCCCGAAAGATCGGTCTCGCCATAATGCCCCTTGTCGATGCGGAAACCGGCCCAGGTCTGGCAGTAGCCCTCGGTCGGCGGGTGATTGCCGAGCGACAGCACGCATGGACAGAAAACCGTGCAATTGCACGACAGCACCAGCTCGCCCTTCAGCGCCCAGTCCTTCTTAGCCATTCGAGACCCCTCTCCTTCACAGCGAGATTACTAGAAGCGCGAGTGCCCACACAAGGAGCAGGCTCCCGGAAAGCCGTGTGAAAACACGGTTACGACCATGTTTCTCGACGATGACGAAAACACCGAGCAGCGCCATCCAGAAAATGTTCATCGTGCCGACGGCGAGCATCACCAGCATCAGGGCCCAGCAGCAGCCGAGGCACCACAGGCCCTGTTCCATGCCGAGCCGGAACACCGCCGCCGGACGCGTGCTCCATCGGCCGAACAGCGTGGCGAAGGGATTACGGCATTTGACAAGGCAGGCCTCCTTCAGGCCGCTGAACTGATAGGCCCCGGCGATCGCCAGGACGGCCGCGCCCGCCATGCCGCCGAGCGGCGACAGGACGAGACCGCCCGGCTGCATCGCCGCCGCGAGCATGATCAGCCCGGCAAAGCCGAAGGATGCCCCCAGCCAGACGGTCGCGTAGCCGGCGACCAGCACCAGCGGATGAACCGCGCGCGCGCCCTTTGCGGCAGCCGTGTCGGCGATTTCGCAGTAGGTGCGGATCATCGGTCCGGCGGAAGGAAGCATCATGGCGACCGCCATGAGGAACCACATCGCGCTCAGCACCCAGAAGCGCGCCGGTCCCGAGACTGCATCCGCCGGCGCGAGGCACAGCGCGAGAAACGTCTCCGCGAACTGCGGAAGGGGAATGTCGGGAAGCATCGCCAGCAGACCGCCGCCCGGTCCCGCCGCCCGCACGTCGACGGCGGCAAGCCGCACCGCCATGGCCACCAGAGCGGCCCAGGCCAGGACAATGGCGAGGCCGAGGGCGGTGAAGGACAAGGCACGGGCGCGCAGCGCCAGCCCGTGCGCCGCGCGCGCGCCGGCATCGAGATTGGGCAGATCGTCGTCGCGCACGCTCATCTGGAAGACCTCATGGGTGCCTATGCTTGGTGGCTGGGTGCTTTCGCCGCGTTGAACCTTGCATCGGCACACCCCATCATGACAAACGAGAATTATCGGCGAGGTTACCTCTCTTCCTTCGCCACCTTGAATGGACCGATTGTCATGAGCGATAGCGACCACGGGATTCTTGTTGCCGGAACGGGTCCAGCCGGCCTGATCGCCGCCCTTGCGCTGGCGCATCGGGGGCATCGCGTGACCCTTGCCGGTCCCGCACCGGCCGCGCGGGATCGCCGCACGGTGGCTTTGATGCAGCCGGCCCTCGATTATCTCCAGCCGCTCGGTTTCATGGACGCGCTGCGCGACGACTGCGCGCCGCTGCGCGCCATGCGGCTGGTCGACGCCACCGGCCGGCTGATCCGCAGCCCCACCGTCACCTTTCACGCCGGCGAGATCGGCCAGGACCATTTCGGCCTGAACATTCCCAATGCGCGCCTGACTGAAGTCCTCGCCGACACGGTACGCCGCACGGCGTCGATCGACTGGCGCGAAAGCCTGGTTCAAGACTGGAACTGCGCCGCCGACGGGGTGTCGGCCGTGCTCGCCGATGGCGCGCGGGTCGAGGCCCGGCTTGCCGTTGCCGCCGACGGCCGGCAATCGCCGGCGCGCGAAGCCGCCGGCATCGCCGCACGCGCGCGCGCCCTGCCGCAGGCAGCACTGGTGCTCAACTTCGCCCATACGCGTGAGCACGGCTTCATCTCGACGGAATTCCACACCGAGACCGGCCCCTGCACGCAGGTGCCCCTGCCCGGCTCGCGCTCGAGCCTGGTCTGGGTGGTGCGGCCCGAGGAGGCGGAGGTGCTGATGGCCCTGGACGACGCGGCGCTCTCGCTGCGCGTCGAGGAGCGCCTGTCGTCGCTGCTCGGCCGGGTCACGGTCGAACCCGGCCGGCAGGTCTTCCCGCTCAGCCAGCTCATGCCGGCGCGCTTCGGACAGAACCGCGTCGCGCTGGTCGGCGAAGCGGCGCATGTCTTCCCGCCCATTTCGGCCCAGGGGCTCAATCTCGGGGTGCGCGACGTGGAGGATCTGGTGGCGGTCGCCGACGCGTATCGCGACGATCCGGGGAGCGATGCAGCGCTTGCCCGCTACGATGCGAAGCGGCGCCCCGACATTCTGGCGCGCAGCGGTTCGGTCAACCTGCTCAACGCATCGCTGCTGTCGGGGCTCCTGCCGGCGCAGATCGCCCGCAGCGCCGGACTAAGCGTCATCGGCGGCTTCGCGCCGTTGCGCGCCCTGTTCATGCGCGAGGGGATGCGTCCGGGCAGCGGCTTCTCGGCACTCTTCTCGCTCAGGGGAACAGATCGGGCGGCAGGATCCCGTTCGTGATCGCGTAGAGCAGCCCCGTCACGGTGGCCACGGACAGGACCGTGGTGATGAGCACGCTGGCCGAGGCCCGCTCCATCCACACGCCGTATTGCTGGCTGATCACGAAGACGTTCGTGGCGGTCGGCAGCGAGGCGAGCAGCACGGCCGAGAACACCCAGATCTCTGAGAAATCGCCGACCCAGCTCAGGATGACATAGCAGAGCAGCGGGTGAACGATCAGCTTCAGGATGGCGATGGCGCCCAGCTCGTGCGGCACGCGCTTCAGCGGGCGCAGCGCCAGGCTGACACCCATGGCGAACAGCGCGCAGGGGGCGGCCGCCGAGGACAGGTAGGCGAGCAGCCGCTCGATGGGGACCGGAGGCGTCACATGCAGGGCGGCGGCGGCGACACCCGCCGCCGTTGCCAGGATGAAGGGATGCAGGACGATCTTGCGCACCACTTCGAGGGCGAGTTGCAGCGGTCCCTGTCTGCTTCCGCCCGACAGCGCCATCATCATCGGCGCCACGGCGAAGTGCGCGATGTTCTCGAAGCAGAAGATCAACGCGACGGGCACCGCCGCTTCCTCGCCGAAGGCCAGCAGGGCCAGGCCCGGCCCCATATATCCGATGTTGCCATAGGCGGCCGACAGGCCCTTGATCGTGCTTTCGGCGATGCCGCTGCGGCTGAGAAGCATCGAGGCCGCGAACATGAGCGAGAAGACGATATAGGTCGCCGCCACCGCGCCGAAAATGTAGCTCCACTCCGTCAGGCGCTCGATCGGCGTCTTGGCGAGAAGCTGGAAGAACAGCGCCGGCAGCGCGACATAGATGACGAAGGTGTTGATCCAGCCGAGCGCCTCGACCGGCTGGGGCTTTAGCCTGGCGAGCGCGTAGCCGATGAAGATGAGGCCGAAGAACGGCAGAACAAGTCCCGCTACATTCGACATCGTCCGCCCTCGCCCGCCGCCCGTATTGCCTTACCAGGCACATCGAAACGGATGCGCGCTGGCCGATTCCCGCTTCCGCGCTAGCCTGCGCCGGCGGCGCGCGTCAAGCCTGCGGGATTGAATTGTTCCGAAAGCTGCGCCACATAGGGGGTAGAGGTAGATACAGCATGCAAACCATGGGTACAGCAAAGTTCAGCATCGGCCAGGTCGTCCGCCATCGCCTGTTCGATTTCCGCGGCGTGATTTTCGACGTGGATCCGGAGTTCAACAACACCGAGGCTTGGTATCAGGCGATCCCGGAAGAGATGCGTCCGCGCAAGGACCAGCCCTTCTACCATCTGCTCGCCGAGAACGAGGAGACGGAGTATGTCGCCTATGTCTCCGAGCAGAACCTGCTGGTGGATGAATCCGGCCTGCCCGTCCGTCACCCGCAGCTCGCGGAATTCTTCATCGAAACCGCCGACGGCCATTACACGCCGCGCGAGCGCCTGCACCACTAGAAAATGAGTTATTCAAACAAAAACAGGGCCTTGCGGCCCTGTTTTGCGTTTCTTCGGAAAGAAGGTTCTACTCGCCCTTCTTGGCCTTCTCCTGGGCCTCGCGAAGCTTGTCCGTGAACTCCTGATTGTTCTTGTTCACGAAGTCCTGCAGCTTCTTCTGGCGGTCCTCGATGTCGGACTGCGGCAGCGGATCGCCGTCATAGGCGGCGGTGAAGCCGGAGAGCGGCATCTTGATCGGGTTCGGCTGGTTCTGGAAGTTGACCGAGGTCAGGGTCAGCTCTGATCCCTTCTTGAAAGAGGCGACGAGCTGGTCCGTGAGCTGCGCCTCCGCGATGCAGCGGTCCGGCAGGCAGATCGCGTAGTCGATCTTCTGCGTCTGGCCGCCGTCGATCTGCATTCCGATGCCGGGGGGCACCATGCGGCCGGTCGGCACGGTGATCTGGAATACCTTGCGGTTGACCTTGCCCTTGACCTCGATCAGGCTGACGCCGGTGATCATCTGGCCGGTTTCGGCGATCAGGACGTTCTGGACGTTGCAGATGTCGACGTCTTCCTGCTTGGTGCAGGCCTTAAACCAACCCTGCGGCGGCTGTTGCTGCTGCGCGGCGGCAATGCCGGCTCCGCTTGCGGCCACGCACGCGGCGCCGCCAAGGGCGAACAGAGTGCGGATTGCTTTCGCGTTCAGGCTTTTCATATGGCTCAGTTCCTCTAAATGCACAGCGCCAGTCGTATTCCGGTAGTGTCACCTGTTGGTCAAATGCGGCGACAGAATGACCTTTGAGCGCGTGTTACACTGCCCTTGCGGCCAAATCCAGTCCGCGCGGGCATTTCGCTGGACTTTGTGACACGGTGCGGCAAACATCACACGCTCGTGGCCCGCCGCCGCATTCGGCTGTGCTAGGCTCGGCTTCGAATCACGGTCTTTCTTCATCCGACACAGGTGCGGTCATGATCCCCCAGAAACTGTTCCCTCGCCTCGCCCTGGCCGCAGCCCTGCCGATAGCGGGCGTTGCCGTCGCCGCGGAAGGAGACCCGGCGCACGGCGTGGCGATGCACGGGGCGCCCGCCCTGCCCGCGGATTTCACGCATTTCCCCTATGCCAATCCGGACGCGCCGAAGGGTGGCGAGGTCACCTATTGCGTCGTCGGGTCGTTCGACAATCTCAACCCCTTCATCCTGAAGAGCATGCGCACAACGGCGCGCGGCGTGATCGACACCATTTTCGGCAATCTCGTGTTCGAGCCGCTGATGATGCGCAGCGCCGATGAACCCTTCTCGCTCTACGGCCTGCTGGCCGAGAGCGTCATCATGGACGATGAGCGCAGCTTCGCCGAGTTCAATCTCGACCCCGACGCGAAATGGTCCGACGGCGAGCCGGTGACGCCGGAGGATGTGATCTTCACCTACGAGGCCTACACCGAGAAGGGCCGCCCGCCCTATTCGAGCCGCATGGCGAAGATCGAGAAGATCGAGAAGACCGGCGATCACAGCGTGCGGTTCACCTTCAACGATAGCGCCGACCGGGAATTTCCTCTGATCGTTGCGCTGACGCCGATCGTGCCCAAGCATGCGTTCGACATCGAGACATTCGACCAGAGCACGCTGAAGCCGGTGATCGGCAGCGGCGCCTACCGCATCGACAAGGTGGAGCCCGGCACGCGCATCACCTTCGTGCGCAATCCGGAATACTGGGGCGAGGACGTTCCTTCCAAGCGCGGCTACGACAATTACGACAAGATCACGATCGAGTACTTTCTGAACGTCAATTCGCTGGTGGAAGCCTTCAAGAAGGGCATCTGCTCGGTCTATTCCGAATCCGATCCGGTGCGCCGCCAGCGCGGCATCGATTTCCCCGCGGCGCGCAAGGGCGACGTGGTCAGCACCACATTCAAGAACGGCGTTCCGCCGGCCGTCACCGGCTTCTTCTTCAACACGAGGCGAGACAAGTTCGCCGACCCGCGCGTCCGGCGCGCCCTTTCGAAGCTCTATGACTTCGGCTGGGTCAACACCAACATCCTGAACGGCGAGTTCGAGCGGACGCTCAGCTACTGGCAGGGTTCGATCCTGTCGGCGCTCGGCCGGCCGGCCGACGAGCGGGAACGCGCCCTGCTCGCGCCCTTTGCCGACACGGTGACGCCGGACGTGATGGACGGGACCTACGGCAAGGAGGAGATGGCGGGCGCGGAGATCGGCCGCGACCAGATGCGCGGCGCACTCGAAACGCTGAAGGAGGCCGGTTACAGCCTGCAGGGCAACGCATTGGTCAATCCGGCCGGCGAGGCGCTGACCTTCGAGATCGTCGTGACTTCGGAGGAAGGCGAAAGGCTGGCGGCCGTCTACCAGCGGGCGCTGCGCAAGATCGGCGTCGACGTGGCGATCCGCCTGCTCGACGATTCACAGGCGCAGCAGCGCAAGCAGCGCTACGATTTCGACGTCATCATCGCTTCCGTCGGCTTTTCGGGAACGCTCTCGCCCGGCATCGAGCAGGTGACGCGCTGGGGCTCGGAGGCGGCCAAGACCGAGGGCACGTTCAATCTTTCGGGTGCGGCCGACCCGGCCATCGACGCGATGATCGAGGCCATGCTCAACGCCCGTGGGCAGGAAGATTACGTTGCCGCAGTGCGCGCCCTCGACCGCGTGCTGATGTCCGGCGCCTATGTGGTGCCGATGCAGCACGACAGCGATGAATGGGTGGCCTACTGGAACGATCTCGGCCATCCCGAGACAACGCCGCTCTACGGCTACAAGCTGCAGACCTGGTGGCACAAGTCAGGCGGCAACTGAGGAGAGAGCGGAGCATGGCCGAAGCTGTCGCAGGGATCGCCGAACCGGTTGTCGTCGATGTCGTGTCCGACGTAGTCTGCCCCTGGTGTTATGTGGGCCGGGCGCGCCTCGGCGAGGCGATCCGGTCGCGACCCGACCTTTCCGTCACGCTGCGCTGGCGCCCGTTCCAGCTCGATCCGACCCTGCCGCCCGAAGGCAGGGATCGCCACGCCTACATGATGGGCAAGTTCGGCAGCGCGGAGCGCATCCTCGATATGCACCGGCAGATCAGCCAGATCGGCCAGGAACTGGGCATCTCGTTCGATTTCGACGCAATCAAGGTATCGCCCAACACGCTCGACGCGCATCGCGTGATCCGCTGGTCGGCGACGGCCGGCCCCGGCGTGCAGGACCGGCTTGTGGGACGGCTGTTCGCTCTCTATTTCGAGGAAGGCGCGAATATCGGCGACCACGCAGTGCTGATCGATGCGGCGCGCGACGCCGGCATGGATGCGGCGCTGGTCGAAACCCTGCTCGCCACCGAGGCCGACCGGCCCGAGGTGCAGCAGGAGATCGCCACCGCGCAGAAGATGGGCGTCACCGGCGTGCCCTGCTTCCTGCTCGAGGGCCGCTACGCGGTGATGGGCGCGCAGGAGCCGGCGGCCCTGGCCGATGCCATTTCCAAGGTCGCCGAAGCCAAGGCCAACGGCACGCTCGACGCGCCGCAGCGGTGACGAACGGCGGGAGCGAGCCTGTCAATCGCGAATGCTGGTGAGTTGCATAACCATCCCCACAGCGCGTCATGCCCGGCCGCAGAGCCGGGCATCCATGCCTGAACGGTCAATCATTGCATTTCGGCGCCTGATCAGGCCGCCTTCTTCTCGATCAGCCGCACCAGCTGCGTCATGATCACGGCGGCGCCCGCCAGCCGCTTCTCGGGCGTCGGCCAGTCGCGGATGAAGACGATGCTGTGATCGGGGCGGATCTTGGCGAGCGCGCCCTGCTCGCCGATGAAGCGCACCAGGCCCGCCGGTTCGGGGAACTGCCGGTTGCGGAAATGCACCACCGTGCCCTTCGGGCCGGAATCGAGCTTTTCCACATTGGCCCGGCGGCACAGCGCCTTGATGAAGACGATCTTCAACAGGTGCTCGACCTCCTGCGGCAGCGGGCCGAAACGGTCGATCAGCTCGGCACCGAAAGCGTCGATCTCCTCCGGCGTCGTCAGGTCCGCCAGGCGGCGGTAGAGCGCCAGGCGGAGCTGCAGGTCGGGAACGAAGTTTTCGGGGATCATCACCGCCGTGCCGACGCTGATCTGCGGAGACCAGCCGGTGTCGGCCACATCGTCGGCCCCGTTCAGCTCGGCGACGGCCTCTTCCAGCATCTGCTGATAAAGCTCGTAGCCGACCTCCTTGATATGGCCCGACTGTTCCTCGCCGAGCAGGTTGCCGGCGCCGCGAATGTCGAGATCGTGGCTGGCGAGCTGGAAGCCAGCGCCCAGCGTGTCGAGCGACTGGAGCACTTTTAGCCTTCGTTCTGCGGTCGCCGTCAATGTCTTGTTCGGCGGCAGGGTGAACAGCGCATAGGCGCGCACCTTCGAGCGCCCGACGCGGCCGCGCAACTGATAGAGCTGCGCCAGGCCGAACATGTCCGAGCGGTGGACGATCAGCGTGTTGGCCGTCGGGATATCGAGGCCGGATTCGACGATGGTCGTCGACAGGAGCACGTCGTATTGCCCGTCGTAGAAGGCGTTCATGATGTCGTCCAGCTCGCCGGGCGCGATCTGCCCATGGGCGGTGGCGACCTTCAGTTCCGGCACCTGCTCGGCCAGGAACTCGCGCATCTGCTCCAGGTCGGAAACGCGCGGCACCACATAGAAGCTCTGGCCGCCGCGATAGCGCTCGCGCAAGAGCGTTTCGCGGATGACCAGCGGATCGAGCGGTGCGATGAAGCTGCGCACCGCCATGCGGTCGACCGGCGCCGTCGTGATCAGCGACAGCTCGCGCACCCCCGTCAGCGCCAGTTGCAGCGTGCGCGGGATCGGCGTCGCCGAAAGAGTCAGCACATGGACGTCGGACTTGAGGTCCTTCAGCCGCTCCTTGTGCTTGACGCCGAAATGCTGCTCCTCGTCGATGATCAGCAGGCCAAGATTCTTGAAATTGACCGAGCTGCCGAGCAGCGCATGGGTGCCGACGACGATGTCGACGGTTCCATCCGTCAGCCCCTTCTTGGTCTCGGCGAGTTCCTTTGCGCCGACCAGGCGGGATGCCTGGCGCACCGTCAGCGGCAAGCCGGCGAAACGGTCGCGGAAGGTCTTGAAGTGCTGGCGCGCGAGCAGCGTTGTGGGCACCACCACGGCCACCTGCAAGCCTTCCATGGCGGCGACGAATGCGGCGCGCAGGGCGACTTCCGTCTTGCCGAAGCCGACATCGCCGCAGATCAGCCGGTCCATCGGCCGGCCCGAGGCCAGATCCTCCAGAACGGCGTCGATGGCGTTCTGCTGGTCGTCCGTCTCTTCATAGGGGAAGCGGGCGGCGAACTCGCCGTAGAGACCGTCGGGCGGCGCTAGCTTGACGCCCGGCCGCATCTGCCGCTCGGCGGCAATGCGGATCAGGTGGCCGGCCATCTCCAGCAGCTTCTTCTTCAGCTTGGCCTTGCGCGACTGCCAGGCGACGCCGCCCAGCTTGTCGAGCATCGTGTCCGGGCCATCCGAGCCGTAGCGCGACAGAAGCTCGATGTTCTCGACCGGCAGGAACAGGCGGTCCTCGCCGGCATAGCGCAGTTCCAGGCAGTCATGCGGCGCGCCGGCCGCCTCGATGGTGCGCAGGCCGACGAAGCGGCCAATGCCATGATCGGCATGGACGACGATGTCGCCGGCCGCCAGCGCCGCCACCTCGGAGATGAAGTCGGACGCCTTCTTGCGCTTCTTGGCGCGGCGTACCAGCCGGTCGCCGAGAATGTCCTGCTCGCAGATGACGGCGAGACCGGCGGTCTCGAAGCCGGTTTCCAGCGGCAGGATGCCGATGCCGGCCTGCTGCGAAGGCAGCTTGTCCAGTTCGGACAGGGTTTCCACGCGGGCGACATTGCCGAGATTGTGCTCGGCAAGGATCTGCGACAGACGCTCGGCAGACCCCTCGCTCCAGCCGGCGATCAGCACGCGCTTGCCCCTGGCGCGCAGGGCGCCGATATGCTTGACGACATGGTCGAAGACATTCGCCTTCGGGTCGGCGCGCTCCTCCGCAAAACTGCGGCCCGGCTCGGCCCCGGCATGATGGATGCGCGAGGTGCTCGTCTCCGGCGTGGCGAAGGGCGTGAAGCGCACGACGCGCCGGTCGGCGACGGACCGGCTGATCTCGCCGGGATCCAGATAAAGCGTCTCCGGCGCGACAGGCTTGTAGGGCACGGCGCCGCCCAGATCGTTGCCGGCCATCTGCTGGCGGCGGGCTTCATAATGATCGACAATCAGCGCGTGGCGTTCGCCCAGCGCTTCCTCCACCAGATGGTCGAACACCAGGGGCGCGTCGGGCAGATAGTCGAGAACGCTTTCCAGCCGCTCGTGAAACAGCGGCAGCCAATGCTCCATGCCGGCGAAACGCCGGCCCTCGCTGACCGCTGCATAGAGCGCGTCGTCGCGCGATGGCGCGCCGAAGGCCTCGATATAGTTGCGGCGGAACCGGCTGATCGTCTCCGGCGTCAGCGTGACCTCGCTCATCGCCTGGAGGGCGATTTCCTTGCGCTGGCCGGTGGTGCGCTGGCTCGCCACATCGAAGGCGCGGATCGATTCCAGCGTGTCGCCGAAGAAGTCGAGCCGCAGCGCCTCGTTCCAGCCGGGCGCGAACAGGTCGAGAATGCCGCCGCGCACGGCGTATTCGCCGATGTCGCGGACCGTCGAGACGCGCTCGAAGCCGCTCGTTTCGAGACGTGCGGTCAGGGCCTGCATGTCGACCTGGTTGCCGGGCCGGGCGAAAAAGCCCTGCGCGCCGATCTGGTTCGCCGGTGGCATGCGCTGCAACAGCGCGTTGGCACTGACGAGCACGACCGCACGGTGCGGCCTGTCCTTCAGCGAAGCCATCGCCGCCATGGCGGCAAGCCGGCGCGCCGCCGTGTCGCCGCCGGGCGAGACGCGGTCATAGGGCAGGCAGTCCCAGGCCGGCAGGTCGAGCACCGGCAGGCCGGGCTCTGCAAAGCGCAGTGCGTCGGCAATCAGTGGCAGGCGCTGCCCGTCGCGCAGGACGAAGATGAGCGGACCGTCAGCCGCCAGCTCGCGCGCGGCGATCGCGAGCGCGAAGGCCTCGAAACCGTCGGCGACACCATCGACCGTGATGGCCCCGGCGCCCGTCGCCGGCAGTTTGATTGGATCGATCAGGCCCATGGCGTCGTCTGCCTCAGTTGGCTCGCGTGGCCAGGATGCGCGCGAAGAGCGGGGTGTCATGGAGCGGCTCAACCGTGGCCTCGCCGGTCACCCATTTGAAAAGCTGCGTGTCGGGCACCTCAAGCAGCGCCTCGTACTGCGCCAGTTCGTCCTCGCTCAGCCGGTCGATCTCGGCGTCCGCGAAGCCGCCCAGCACCAGGTCCATCTCGCGCGTTCCGCGCCGCCAGGACCGCACCAGGGCGCGCCGCCGGCGCGGATCGAGATCGTGGCTCGAACGGGTTGTGCCTGTCATGGTCTGGCCTTCGATGTCCGGGGTTGTCGCTTGTCCGCGCGGATATAGCGTGTGTACGACCGTCTGTCAGCCTTGCGTCACGCAAATGCGGCTTTAATCATGACATGATGCGCCCTTCGCTTCTCGATCCCCTGTTCGCCCCCGCCACCGCGCTCGACGGCGTCGGCGCCAAGGTGGCCGACCTCCTGTCCAACATCGTGCCGGGCGATGTCGCCGGGCGCGACCTGCGTGTCGGCGACCTCCTGTTCGTTCTGCCGCATTCGCTGATCGACCGCCGCAACCGGCCGGGGATAGCGCTGGCACCGGAGGGCGCGATCGTCACGCTGGACCTGACGGTCGGCAGGCATCATCCCGCGCCGCCCGGGCGCAAGAACCTTCCCTACCGGGTCTTCGCCTTCGACGAGACGGGCGAAATCGCCCTGACCTTCTTCCACGCGCGGGCGCCATGGCTGGAGAACGTGCTGCCGGAAGGCGGGCGGGTTCTCGTCAGTGGGCGTATGGAATGGTTCAACGGCCGGCCCTCGATGGTCCATCCGGATTTCATCGTTCCGGCAGACGAGGCCGACAGCCTGCCGTCCCTGGAGCCGGTCTACCCGCTGACGGCGGGGTTGTCGTCGAAGGTCCTGCGCCGGGCACTCGGCCAGGCGCTCGACCGCTTGCCCACCCTGCCGGAGTGGCAGGATGACGGGTTTCTCACGCGCAGTCGCTGGCCCTCCTTCGCCGAAGCCTTGCGGCGTCTGCATGCGCCCGAGGAGCCGGAGGACGGAGAACCCGAGAACCCGTTCTGGCGGCGCATAGCCTATGACGAGTTGCTGGCAGGTCAGCTTTCACTGGCGCTGGTGCGGGCCAGGGTCAAGCGTCTTTCGGGCCGTCCGCTGACCGGAGACGGGCAGATCGAGGCGAAGATCCGGGCCGCCCTTCCCTACCGGCTCACGCAGAGCCAGGAACAGGCGGTGCGGGAGATCCACGACGATCTGGGCGCGCCCGAACGCATGGTGCGCCTCCTGCAGGGCGATGTGGGGGCGGGCAAGACCGTGGTGGCGCTGCTTGCCATGGCGCGGGCGGCGGAGGCCGGTGGACAGGCGGCGCTGATGGCACCGACGGAGATCCTTGCGCGGCAGCATTTCTCGACCATCCAGCCCCTTGCCGAAGCCGCCGGCCTGTCCGCAACCGTGCTTACGGGGCGGGAAAAGGGCAAGGAGCGCGAGCGGATCCTTGCGGAGATCGCCTCGGGCGCAGTGGATTTCATCATCGGCACCCATGCGCTGTTTCAGGAAACGGTGCAGTTTCGCGACCTGGCCCTGGCGGTGGTCGATGAGCAGCACCGTTTCGGCGTGCACCAGCGGCTGGCGATCACCGCGAAGGGCAATGCGCCCGACATGCTGGTGATGACGGCGACGCCGATCCCGCGCACGCTCGTCCTGTCCGCCTTCGGCGACATGGATGTCTCGCGCCTGACGGAGAAACCGGCCGGACGGCAGCCGATCCGCACCGTGACCCTGCCGATGGAACGGCTGGGCGAACTGGTCGAGCGCATCCGCAAGGCGCTCGCCGAGGGACAGAAGGCCTACTGGATCTGTCCGCTGGTGGAGGAGTCGGACGAAGTTCCGCTGACCTCGGCCGAGGACCGGTTCGCTGCGTTGCAGAAGGTGTTTGGCGCGGCGGTCGGCCTCGTCCACGGCCGCATGAAGGCGGCGCAGAAGGACGAGGCGATGCGCGCCTTCAAGGCGGGCGAGACGCGCATCCTCGTCGGCACCACGGTGGTGGAAGTGGGCGTCGATGTCTCCGACGCGACAATCATCGTCATCGAGCATGCGGAACGGTTCGGGCTGGCACAGCTTCACCAGCTGCGCGGCCGGGTCGGGCGCGGCGCCCAGGCGTCATCCTGCGTGCTGCTCTACAAGGGGCCGCTTGGCCAGACAGCGACGCGCCGGCTGGAGGTGCTGCGCGAGACCGAGGACGGGTTCGTCATCGCCGAGGAAGACCTGAAACTGCGCGGCGAAGGCGATCTGCTGGGCACCAAGCAATCGGGAACGCCCGGCTTCCGCGTGGCGCGCATCGAGATCCACGCCGATCTCCTGCAGGCCGCTCGCGACGATGCGCGCCTGATCCTCAGTCGGGATCCGGAACTGGAAACGGCGCGCGGCGAGGCTTTGCGCCTGCTGCTCTACTTGTTCGGGCGTGACGAAGCGGTGCGCTTGCTGCGCGCCGGCTGAGGGGTTTCGCGCCGCGCCGTATCGGCGAGCGCCTTGGTCTTGGCCTGGTATTCCGGCGCGACGAGGCCGGCGGAGATCACCAGCTTGGCCCCCTCCTCGACGGTCATCTTCAATTCGATGACGTCCGCCTTGGGAACGAACAGCAGATAGCCGGACGTCGGGTTCGGCGTGGTCGGCAGGAACACGGCGATGGTCTGCCCCGCATCGTCTTCGACCTGCGCCTGCACCTCGCCGCGCGTCTCCGTAGCGATGAAGACCAGGGCCCACAGGCCCTTGCGCGGATATTCGACGAGGCCCACCTTCTTGAACGTGTCCGAACGCTCCGAAAGGACGGTTTCGAGGATCTGCTTCAGCCCGCGATAGACGCTGCGCACGAGCGGCATGCGACCAAGAATGTTCTCGCCGGTGGAAACGACCGTGCGGCCGATGATGTTCGCCGTCAGGGAGCCGATCAGGGTGATGACGATGAGCGCCACGATCAGGCCGAAGCCCGGAACGGGGAACGGCAGATAGTTGTCGGGATTGTAGCGCAGCGGAATATAGGGTTTCACCCAGGAATCGACCCAGCCGATCATCGACCATGCCAGATAGGCTGTGATGGCGAGCGGTGCTGTGACGATCAGGCCCGTGAAGAAGTAATTGCGCAGGCGGGTCATGATGCGGGAACGGGCCTCGATATGGCGGAGGAAGCGGCGAATGCCCGGTGGAGGTTAGTCCACCGGGTTTCAGAATAGAATAGTGTTTCGGTTCGGTCTGTGGCGAATTTGCGGCCTATTCGACCGTGACGGACTTCGCCAGATTGCGCGGCTGGTCGACGTCGGTGCCCATGATGACGGCCGTGTGATAGGCAAGGAGCTGGACCGGCAGCGCATAGGCGATCGGCGCCACGAATTCGGGCACGTCCGGCATGACGATGGTCTCGAGCGTCTTCAGCGTCGCCTTGGCGGCCCCTTCCCGATCCGTGATCAGGATGATCCGGCCGCCGCGCGCCGCCACTTCCTGCATGTTGGACACGGTCTTCTCGAAGATGCGGTCATAGGGCGCGATGACGATGACGGGCATCTGCTCGTCGATCAGGGCGATCGGCCCGTGCTTCAATTCGCCCGCCGCATAGCCCTCGGCATGGATGTAGGAGATTTCCTTGAGTTTCAGCGCGCCTTCCATGGCGAGCGGATAGCTGGTGTCGCGGCCGAGATAGAGCACGTGCCGCACATGGGAGAGCTCGCGCGCCACCGCCTCGATCCGCTCGCTGAGCTTCAGCGCCTGCGCGGCATAGCGCGGGGCTTCCGAGAGCTGGCGGACGAAATCGCGCTCCTGCTCCGCCGAGATGGTGCCGCGCGCCTTGGCCGCCTTCAGCGCCAGCGAGGCCAGAACGGAGAGCTGGCAGGTGAAGGCCTTGGTGGAGGCGACGCCGATCTCCGGACCGGCAAGCGTCGGGAAGATGCCGTCACTCTCGCGGGCGATGGTCGATTCGCGGACATTGACGATGGCGCCGATCGGCACGCCGGCGCTGCGGCAGTAGCGCAGCGAGGCGAGCGTGTCCGCCGTCTCCCCGGACTGCGAGACGAACAGGGCAGCGCTGTTCTTCGGCAGCGGCATCTCGCGGTAGCGGAACTCGGACGCGATGTCGATGTCGACCGGCAGGCGGGCATAGCGCTCGAACCAGTATTTCGAGATCAGCCCGGCCAGATAGGCGGTGCCGCAGGCCGAGATGGCCATGCGCTCGATGCCGGCGAAGTCGAACGGCAGGTCGAAATTCCCGACGGTCCCGGCGCTGAAATCCAGATAATGCGCCAGCGTGTGCGAAATCACCTCCGGCTGCTCATGGATTTCCTTCTCCATGAAATGGCGGTGATTGCCCTTGTCGACCATCATGCTTGTGCCGATGGATTGCTGCCGCTGGCGCGCCACAGGTGCGCCGTCCATGTCGAAGATCTCGATGCCCGAGCGACGCACCACCACCCAGTCGCCGTCCTCCAGATAGGTGATGGCATTGGTGAAGGGCGCGAGCGCGATGGCGTCGGATCCGAGATACATCTCGCCGTCGCCATGGCCGACCGCCAGCGGCGGGCCGTTGCGGGCGCCGACGATCAGGTCCTCATCGCCACGGAACATGATGGCCAGTGCGAAGGCGCCGCGCAGCCGCTTCAGGGCGGCGAAGGCGGCATCGCCGGGCGCCTTGCCGGCGCGCAGCTCGCGGGCGATCAGATGGGCGACCACCTCGGTGTCCGTCTGCGAGGCGAAAGCGAAGCCCTCGTTCGACAGTTCCTCGCGCAATTCGGCGAAATTCTCGATGATGCCGTTGTGAACGATGGCCACGTCTTCGGCGAAATGGGGATGGGCGTTGGTCTCGTTGGGCACGCCATGGGTCGCCCAGCGCGTGTGGCCGATGCCGATCAGGCCGCCGAGCGGTTCCTCGCCCAGACGGCGCTCCAGATTGACCAGCTTCCCCTCGGCGCGGCGGCGGGCCAGATGCCCCTGCTCGATCGTGGCGACACCCGCCGAATCATAGCCGCGATATTCAAGGCGCTTCAGCGCATCGACGATCAATGGAGCGACGGGCGTGTGCCCGACAATGCCGACGATTCCGCACATAGGATTGCCCTAGCCTCCCACCATTTTCCCAACCCGGTCTCGCCGACCTTCTAGAGCGGCCATGCGACGGGTAGAAATCAACAAGTCTTTCAGTCCATTTCAGCGTTAACGCGCCGTACGCGATGCATGGAGATGCAAGGCTATCCCCTTGAATCGACACGGCGCGGATGCGCCGACGCGTCCTACTTCTTCGCCTTCAGCGCGGCAAGCCGGTCGCGCAGCCGCTTGCCGAAACCCTCGCGGATCGACTGCCGCGCGCGGCCGAAAGCCAGGGCATCGGCGGGCACCGATTCGGTGATGACGCTGCCCGAGGCGACATAGGCGCCCGCGCCGATGGTGACGGGCGCGACGAGCGACGAATTCGTGCCGACGAAGGCGCCCGGCTCGACATCGGTGAAGTGTTTCAGGAAGCCGTCATAGTTGCAGGTGATCGTGCCTGCGCCGATATTCGCCCTGGCGCCGATGCGCGCGTCGCCGATATAGGACAGATGCGGCACCTTGGCGCCCGGTTCGACGCGCGCCTTCTTGATCTCGACGAAATTGCCGATCTTGGCGCCCTGCATGATCTCGGCTCCCGGACGCAGCCGTGCGAAAGGACCGACCGACGCGCCGTCCTCAACGCGCGCCTGCTCGATGTGGCTGTTCGCATGGATGATGACGCCCTCGCCCAGCGAAACGCCCGGTCCGAAGAAGATGTTGGGTTCCAGCACCGTATCGCGGCCGATCCGCGTATCGTGGGCGAAGAATACGGTGTCGGGCGCAATCATCGTCACCCCGTCGAGCATGACCTCACGCCTGCGGCGGCGCTGCCAGATGACCTCGGCCTCCGCCAGCTCGGCGCGGTTGTTGATGCCGAGCGCGCTTTCGAAGCCCGCCTCGATGGCGCGCACGGCCATGCCCTGCCCGGCGGCGATCTCGACGATGTCCGTCAGATAATATTCGCCCTTGGCATTGTCGTTGCCGACCGCGTCGAGCAGCGCCAGCGCCCTTGCGCCGGCGATCGCCATGGCGCCGCCATTGCAGAAGGTGATGCGGCGCTCCTCGTCCGTGCAATCCTTCTCCTCGCGGATCGCGACCAGCGCATCGCCCTTCTCGATCAGGCGCCCGTAACCCGTCGGCCGGTCGGTGCGAAAGCCCATCACGACCACATCCGCGCCCGTCGAAAGCCCGTCGCGCATGGCGCGAAGGGCATCGACGGAGATCAGCGGGGTGTCGCCGAATGTGACCAGTATGTCGTCATAGCCGCGGGCAATCGCCGCGCGTGCGGCCAGAACCGCGTGGCCTGTCCCCAGTCTCTCGGACTGGATGAAGCTCTCCGCATGGGGCGCGAAAGCCCGGGCGGCTTCCGTTACCGCATCGGCCCCGTGACCGACGACGAGCGCCGTATCGCCGCTTCCGGCCTCCTCCAGCGCATGCGTCACATGCGCCAGCATTTCCAGCCCGGCGATCCTGTGCAGGACTTTTGGCACGGCGCTCTTCATGCGCGTCCCCTCGCCCGCGGCGAGAATGACGGAAAGGCAGCTGCGTTCGCTCATGGATGAAGACCTGTGATGAAGGCGCGTTGCGGTTCAGAATCGGCCCTGTTTAGCATTGCCGGAGCCATGCTCCAATGCCGCAGCGTCAACCGAGCCTGCCGAGGGCCGGAAAGGTCTCGAGCAGCCAGAACGCCATCGATTGCATGCCGCCGGTGAGAAAAAGAACGCCCGCCAGAACCAGCAGCCCGCCCATGACCTTCTCGACACGGCCGAGATGCATGCGGAAGCGCGACAGGAAACGCATGAAGCTGCCCGAAAACAGCGCGGCGATCAGGAACGGGATGCCGAGGCCGAGCGAATAGACCGCCAGCAGGATCGCCCCGTCGGTGACCGTCTCGCGCCCGCCGGCGAGTGTCAGGATCGGCCCCAGGACCGGACCGATGCACGGCGTCCAGCCGAAGGCGAAGGCGAGGCCCATGACATAGGCGCCGAGCTTTGTCGCCGGCTTGCCGCCGGCCTGAAAGCGCGCCTCGCGGGACAGGAAGGGAATGCGCAGGATGCCGAGGAAATTCAGCCCCATCAGGATGATCACGACGCCGGCCACGATCGCCAACTCGTTCTGCCACGCGCGCAGGACGGCGCCGATGGAGGATGCGCCGGCGCCGAGCAGGACGAAGACGGTGGTAAAGCCCAGGACGAAGGCGAACGAGGCGGAGAACAGTGCCAGACGCGTTCCGTTCAGGCCGGAGGAAGCCTGCTCCGCCTGCTTCTGGCCCTGAAACTCCTCGACGGAGACACCGGCCATGTAACAGAGATAGGGCGGCACGAGCGGCAGCACGCAAGGGGACAGAAACGACAGGGCGCCCGCCCCCAGGGCACTCAGATAACCAACATCAACCGCCATATTTCATTTCCTAAGGGTTTGATTCTAGAAACATTCCCTCTCCGGGACCTGTTCGGAGACCAAGGCGGTTCCCTATACGCAAAGGCAAATCCCGGCGCCAATCACCTTTCCGTGGCATGTGGTCGCGACGTGCCGCGGGGCGCCGATGGCGGAGAGTTCAAAAAGCGGCGGAGCATCGGCGGTTTTGCGGTTGACCGCCGACAAGCCTCTCTCTATGTTCCGCGCACTTTCCGCGGTCGGCAACGCCCCGCCGGGAGCGCGTAGCTCAGTTGGTAGAGCAACTGACTTTTAATCAGTAGGTCCAGGGTTCGAGCCCCTGCGCGCTCACCAAAAAATATATAAAATCAATTGTTTGTGTCGGGCAGTTTGTAGCAGAGCGATGAGTGCGGCCGCTCGGTATTGTAGTGGCGTCTCCATGCCTCAATGATGACCTTGGCTTCGGCGAGGCTGTGGAAGATCTCGCCGTTGAGCAGTTCGTCACGAAGCTTTGAGTTGAAGCTCTCGCAGTAGCCGTTCTCCCACGGGCTGCCCGGCTCGATGAACGCGGTCTTTGCGCCGACAGCGGCGATCCACTCGCGCACCACTTTGGCGATGAACTCCGGGCCATTGTCGGAACGAACATGGCCCGGCACACCGCGCAGGATGAACGGGGCCGACAGGACGTCGATGACGTCGGTCGAGTTGAGCCTGCGGAACTTCCTGCCATTGTGGGTCCGGCCCTCGACAAAGTCATAGGACCAGACATGGTTGGGGTGAGCAGGCCGAAGCCGGAGGCACGATCCGTCATTCAGCCAGAGCCGGTCTTTCTTCGGTTGCTTCTGGAGAACCTTCAGCCCCTCCCGCCGCCAGATGCGCTCGATACGTCTGGCGTTCACCTTCCAGCCCTCGGACCGCAGCATCGCCGTGATCCGATGATAGCCACAGTGACCGTAACGTGCGGCGAGCCCGATGATGTCGGTGGTCAATGCCTCCTCATCCGATCGGCCATACGGCTGCTTGCGCTGGGTCGAGCGATGCTGGCCGAGAACCTTGCAGGCAAAGCGCTCCGAGATGGAGAACTTCGACATGACATGGTCGACACGGCGCCGACGGCGGGCGGGGCTCAGAAGTTTCCCGAAGCAGCCTCCTTGAGGATCAGCTTCTCAAGCGTCAGGTCCGACACCGCCTTGCGCAGCCGGTCGTCCTCTTTCTCGAGCTCCTTCAGGCGCTTCACCTGATCGCCCTTCAGGCCACCAAACTCCCTGCGCCAGCGATAATACGTAACCTGCGTCACGCCGATCGAGCGAACCGCTTCGCCAACCGATCTTCCTCCTCCTTGCGACAACAGAACATCAACCTGGCGCAGCTTCGCGACGATCTCTTCAGGCTTGTACTTTTTCTGGGGCACTCCAATGCCCTCTTCAAGGCTCAATAGCCTAATTCACGGAGGACCACTTTTCAGGGGGGAAGACTAGAAGGCGGTGTAAACTTGCGCTTCTGAGCCATTGTAGTTCGTGGATGAAGCGCCTCGTGCCTCGCGTTCGAACCCGGCCGCGCCCGGTTCGAATGCGGGCACGAGAGATACTGTCGCCAGAGTTCACTCCTGGTGGAGCTCTTATCCGTGCAACACTATGGCTCAGTATGGGTCGTCGGAATTGCTCGACCGCATGGCCGCAAGCCCTGCAAGGACGAGGTCGCGCTTCCTCTCCCACCATGGCCGCGCGCCGCCCTCGATGACGGCAACCATGCCCTGAATCGCCGCAGCGTCTTCCGTGTGGTTTTTCGCTGCTTCTTTCCATGTCTCGATTATCGAGGCGGTGTGCGCCCTGCCCTCCCTGTCCGGCCGCGCCATGGCCCGCCAGCCGAGGAAACAGTCGCCCGCCATGTCGACCAGCGTATCGACGGCAAGCATCGATTCTTCGAGCGAAAACCCATGGTTCCGCAACCGGGCCACCGCCTCAGCGAAGGAGCGGATACCGGCCTGCGGCGCGAATTCCACGGAACGAAAAGCCTCAGCCAATCCCGGATGGCGCTCATAAAGCGCCCAGACACCATCGGTAAGCGCGATCAGTTCCTCGCGCCAGCTGGCGCCTTCCGCGGCGCGCCAGTCCAGTTCGTCAATGGCAAGGTCGCTCGCCAGCGCGATGATCTCGCTGTGGCTTTTCACATGGCGGTAGAGCGAGGAGTGATCGACGCCGAGATGCGCTGCAAGCGAGGTCACCGTGACCCGGTCGACACCGAGTTCCAGCGCACCCCGCGCAATGCGCTCGCGCGAAATGCGTGGAGGCCGCCCGCGCCGAGCGGCACGCTCCGGCGCGCGTTTTTCTGTCGAGGAAGAGTCAGTCATGGTCGGAGCCTGTTATTGCGCTTCGATTTCTGCGTCCCTTCGCCCCTGCCTTGTCAGGCGCCTCCGGCGGAAAGAAGGATTTCCGTCGCGGACGATTTCGTCAATCGCCATTGTCGAAGGAGTGACATTGCTGGCGATGGTGACTGATCGCTCCCCTTGGGGTCGGGATCTTGAGATGTCTCTGTCTGCTAGCGCAGACCTGCCCCAAACCTCAACCGTCCGCCAACACCCTCATCCGAGTTTCCAACCGGCGGCGCGGGCGCGATGGCTCCAGAGCCGGGCATAGAGCCCCTTCCCGGACAGAAGCTCTTCATGCCGGCCGCGTTCCACGATGTGCCCGTCATCCAGAACGAGTATCTGGTCCGCCGCCTGGATCGTCGAAAGCTTGTGCGCCACGACAATGAGCGTGCGCCCTTCGACCAGCCGGGCAAGCGCCGTCTGGATTGCACGCTCGTTGGTCGGATCGATGGCAGCCGTCGCCTCATCCATCAAAACCACGGGTGCGTCCTTGAGGATCGCCCTGGCGATCGCCACACGCTGGCGTTCGCCGCCCGAAAGCGCTGCGCCACCCTCGCCAACCTCCGTGTCATAGCCGTTCGGCAGGCGGGTGATGAAGTCGTGCGCCTGCGCCGCCCTCGCCGCTTCCTCGATTTCCGCCTCACTCGCTCCGGGTTTGCCCATGGCGATGTTCTCGCGGATACTGCCGGCGAAGAGATAGACCTGCTGGAACACCACCGTGACGAGATCGGACAGGCCTGCCTCGCCGATCCGTGTCACATCGGCCCCGCCGATGGTGATCCGCCCTTCATTCGCATCCCAGAACCGCGAAATGAGACTGAGGACGGTGCTCTTGCCGGAACCGGACGGGCCAACAATGGCCGTCATCGAGCGTTCGGGAACCTCGAATGAGACATCCCGCAGCACCGGTTTTGCGGGATCATAGGAAAAATTCACCGCATCGAACCGCACCGCGTGGCCCTGCGGTTTCAGGTCGGCGGGTTCCGGCTGGTCCGGTGAGGAAAGGATGCGGTCCATCCGCACGAGGGAGGCATCGGCCATGCGCACGGTTTCCATGACGCCCAGAAGCGCCAGAAGCGGACCATACATGGAAAACAGCAGGATGAGCCCGGTGATGGCAGCGCCCTGCTCCATCAGTTGCGCCTCCGTCCGCAGGCCCGTTACCCAGATCACCAGCGGCGCACCAAGCATGACGATCATACCAAACAGCGCCATGGGCAGGGTCAGTTGCAGCACCATCTGGATCGAGATGTCGCGGAAATCGTCGATGGCGCGACGGAAATCGTCCTGCCCTTGCGCCATGCGGTTAAAGGCGCGGATCACCGGAAGGCCCTGCACGAACTCGATCATCCGCGCGCCGGCCTCGGCCTGTTTGTCCTGCCGGCTGAGGCCGAGTTTCGAAAGCCGGCGCGACGTGCCGACGAAGACTGGAAGCGCAACGGCGATGGAAGCCGCCGTCGCAAGCGCGACGGCCCAGTCGCGCGTCAGCAAGACGATGAAAATCGCCGCCGGCAGCCCAAGCGCCTGTGCGATGCGCGGAAGACCGTCGGAAAAGAAGCTTTCGAGCATCTGCATGTCGCTGGTCAGAACGGTGACCGTATCGCCCCGATGACGGGCCTGATGGAACCCCAGAGGCAGATGCCGGAGTTTTTCCAGAATGCGCAGACGCAGATGTCCCGCAACCTCATAGGAGGAGAGCCAGGAATTCCTGACCGACAGATATCCGAACATCAATTGCCCGGCGAGGGAAAGCGCCATGAGGCCGAAGGCCTGCGCGATCCAGATCCCCGTCAGAGCCTCTCCCTCGGCAAGCCCGATCACGACCCAGATCACCACACCGAAACTCAGGCCGAGCATCATGCTCTGCGCAAAACGATAGGCCACGCCGCGCGCCACCCGGCCCTTGAGTGGCTCCGCCAGATGCCATGCGCGACGCAGGCTTTCGATATCCGAACGGTCTTCGTGCGTGGCTTCATCCCGTGATGCGGCAATGCTCATTGCGCGGGCTCCTGCTCCCTGTCGCGCAGCGATATGGCCTGCGCCGCCGTATAATCCGCCCAAAGCCGGGCATAGAGCCCGCCTTCGGCGATCAGCGTCTCATGTTTTCCGGTCTCGGCGACCCGGCCCTCATCCAGAACGACAATGCGATCCGCGTTCATGATCGTATGCAGACGGTGGGCAACGACGATCAGCATTCGCCCTCTGGAGAGTTCGTTCAACGCCTCCTGAATTGCTGCCTCGCTGTCGGGATCGGCGAATGCCGTTGCTTCGTCCAGAACGATGATCGGCGCATCCTTCAAGATCGCGCGGGCAATGGCGATGCGTTGCCGCTCACCACCGGAAAGCGACGCGCCCCCCTCTCGCAGCCGCGTTTCATAGCCTTCGGGAAGCGCCGTTATGAAGTCGTGCGCACGGGCGGCACGCGCTGCCGCATGCAGTTCCTCTTCGTCCGCCTGCGCCTTTCCAAAGCGTATGTTCTCGGCGATGGTCCCGGTGAACAGGAACGTGTCCTGGAAGACAAAGGCAATGTCTCCCATCAACTGTTCCAGCCCGATCTCGCGAATGTCCACACCCCCCATGGTTATGCGGCCCGCGCCGACATCGTGCAGGCGCGGTATAAGTCCCGCCACCGTGGACTTGCCGGATCCGGATGGACCCACCAGCGCTGTCAGTTCACCGTCGCGCGCAGTGAAGCCGATACCGTGCAGAACATCGTGATCGGCGTAGCCAAAGCGGACATTCTCAAAGACGATGTCGCGGTTCTTGAGGGGAGTTCGTGCGCCTGTGTCGGGCTGCTCCGGCGTTTCCAGAACACTGTCTATCAGCGTCGACGCCATGGAGATATGCGCCATGTTGTGAAACAGGTTGAAGAGCTTCAGCAGAGGCTGGCTGTAGTTCGCGCCGAGGATCACGAAGAAAGCGAGCGTCGGCAGGTCGATCCATCCCATCGCCATCATGCCCATTCCGGCCGGCAGAATGATCGTGATGTTCGCCACGACCAGCGTGTAGAACAACGCGCCGAGCGGCACGAACTGACGCGCCATGCGGGTTTCGATGTCGGTGTAGTCGCGCACGGCGCGCACCGTCTCGCTCAGGCTTTCGCCGGTCCGGTTGAATATCTTCACCACGGCCATGCCGGCCAGATACTCGACCACCGCGCCGTTCAGCCGCTCGGACAGTTTCTGGTATTGTCCAATCAGGCTGGACGAGCGCCCCATTGCGATGACCATCAGCGCAAAGGCGAGTGGCGTCAGAATAATGGAGGCAATCGCCATTCGCCAGTCCACGACGAAAAGCCAGATCGTCACCGCAATCCAGGTGGCCAGCCCCGAAATGCCTTCCGGCAGGCCGTGCGCGACCAGAGCTTCCAGCCGCTCCGGTTCATCGACGATCAGCTTTTTCGCACGGCCCGAACGCCGGCCCGCGAACCAGCCCATTGGCAGCCGCGCGAGGTGCCGTGCCAGCGCGATGCGCAGGGCGTGGATGAGGCGGAAGGCCGCGACATGCGACATGCCCATGGCGATGCCCATCAGGGCCGTGCCGGCAACCACAGCGACAAGCGAAATCAGCGCATGGCTGACGAACAATCCGGGACCGGTCGTGCCATCGATGAGCGCCACGACAAGACGCCAGACCATCCACACAGGCACCAGTTCAAGCACCACCGCAAGCGTTGCCAGAAGCGCCGCCACGACAAGAAGATGCCGCGTTCCGTCGCCATAGCGCAGCAGCAGTTTCAGGCTGGCGAAGAAATCCGGCCGCTCTTCGGCGTTTCGTTCCGGCTCCGCGTCATTCGATCCCTCGGCAAGCGCAACCATGTGCCTCTCTTTTCATGAAGAAAAAGGTCATGTTTGCTAGCGTGCTTCGACCCAATTTGCAACAAGATGTTTCTTTTTTGGTGCTGCTGCTGGAGCGCCCGCGCCGGACGGCGCGGGCTGTGTTCGGCAGGATCAGAATTTCACCGCCGCTCCGATGCCGATCGTCGCGCCACGCGAGTAGCTCGCGCCGAAAACCTCGTTTCCCGTCACCAGGCTTTGGCCGTAAGGCTGGGCGGTCGTAACGTAGCGCTTGTTGAGCAGGTTCTCGCCGAAGATGTAAACCTCGCCATTGTCCCACTCCAGGGCTACCCGCGCGGAGATAAGGTGCACGGGGTCCAGCCTCGACAGGTTGCCGGCGTCCGAATAGCGCGATCCGACGAAATTGTATCCGAGCCGCGCCGAAAGTCCGAGATCGGCGGCGTTCGCGAAGCCCAGCGCATCGAGCGACGAGCGGTAGCTGAGCGATGCCCGCCCGGCCCATGTCGGCACGTACGGCAGCCGGTTTCCATCCTTCAGGCCCCGTTGCGATGCCGCGACGGCGGCCGAAACGTTGCCGATCTCCGTCGACGTATAGGTCAGGCCGGCGGCGATCGACCAGTTGTCGGTCACCTCATAGGAACCATCGACTTCCAGCCCATAGCTCCGAGTGTCGAGATTGAGCGACATGGGCTGGAACGTGGTCGGATGGAATGCAAGGATCTGCTCCTTGCTGACGTCGTTGTAGAAGGCCGCCGCAGAGAAGTTCAGGCGGGAATCCAGGAACGTGCCGCGTGCGCCGGCTTCGTAGGAAATGGACGACGACGATTCGTAGGGCGCCCGCGGTATGCCCTGCCAGTTCATCTGGTTGAACGTGCCATATCCGCCGCTCTTGTAGCCCCGCGCGATGGAGGCATAGGACATGAACTCGTCGGTCCAGTCATAGGAGACGGAGGCGCGGCCGGTCCAGAAATTGTAGTTTCTCCTGCCGCTCTCGTCGAACTGGTCGATGGCGAGTGGCTCCGTTCCGTCGCTTTCGTATCGGCTGGCATACTTCTTCTGCTCCCAGGTGTAGCGGCCGCCGAGCGAAGCCTTGAGCTTTTCCGTGATCGGGTAGGTCGCCTCGCCGAAGACCGCCTGTCCCGTGGTCACCTGGTTGAATGTGCTGCGTCCGGCCGCCGCTGGGCCATAGGCGAAGACCTTGATCGTCGAATCCACGTCCGCTTCGTCGCGGTAGTAGGTGGCGCCGGCGATCCACTGCACTGTCTCTCCCGGCGCCGAGTTCAGGCGGAATTCCTGGGTGAAACGGCTCTGCTCAATGTCCCAGTCGAAGAAATTGATCGCGGGGTTCCTGAAGAACTCGACGGGAACGCCCGAGATCCTGTTGCCGAGAAACCCGTCGACGCCGTCATAGGTGAGATGCGACTGGTTCACATTGTAGGAGGTCTGCGAGGTGAAGGTGAAGCGCTCGAACTCATGCTCGAACTTCGACTGGCTTGCATAATTCCTCACCGACTCGTCCGACAGGTTCTGCGACGCCAGGATGGGGAAGCCGTCCCCCTTGAGCATCGCGAAGGGCGGCGTGCCGCGCGCGCTTTCGGCGCTGGCACTCACGGTCCAGCTCGTCTGGTCGCTCGGCGTGAGCCGGAGCGTCAGCCGGCCGACGGCGCTGTGCTGCGCGCCGAGTTCCGGGCCGGCCGCATTGTCGATATACCCGTCTATGCCCTTCAGTCGGAACGCCACGCGCGCGCCCAACGTGTCCGCGATCAATGGCCCGCCCGCCGCGCCCTCGAGAATGCGGTGCCGCTCCGTGCCGATCTCGCCGCGCAGATATCCCTCGAACGTGTCGCCGGGCATGACCGGCACCAAATTGATCGCGCCGCCGGAGGTGTTGCGGCCGAAGAGCGTGCTCTGCGGCCCCTTGATGACCTCGACGCGCTCCAGGTCGAGATAGGCGCTATTGGACGAGGCCGCCGGCAGAGGCGTCCCATCAACGAAGGTGATGACCGAACTGTCGTCGGGGCTCAGGGGCTGGAGGATCGGCCCGATGCCGCGCATGATGACGTAGGACGTGGTACGGTCGCCATAGCCCGGCATATAGACGCCCGGAACCTCGCGCAGCACCGCCGGCGCGTCATGAGCGCCCCGCTCGCTCAACTGCTCCCCGGTCTGTACGTCGACCGCGAGCGGAACGTCGCGCAATGCTTCGTCCCTGCGGCGCGCCGTCACGACGATCTGGTCCAGCAGCGTGCTGTCGTCGAAGCGAAGCTGCCGGTCGCCTTCCTGGGCGATGGCGGCAGGAGCGAGCAGGCTCCCCGCCAGCGCCGTCGTCGCCAACAGTGCCGATATGCCTGAAGAATGGTGCGGGCGTCGCTTCATGGTTGCATGACTCCGGATTTCTCATGATCTGTTGGTTCGCCGGTCCGGGAATGCACCCGCCAGGCGAAGGCACCGCTTGCGGCACAGAGGACGGCGGTGATCGCAAGCACGAGGCTTGCCCCGCCGGCGGAAAGCAGCCCGCCGGCGCCGATGGCGAAGAATGTCGCGATCAGGGCATCGATGCTGGCGAAGGCCGAAGCCTGGACCGTGCTTCCCCGCCCCGAGCAGATGGGCAGGACGAGCGCGCGAAAGATGACGAAGAACATGTAGCTGAGGCCCATGGTAACGAGCGAGATCAGCACGATCCCGCCCGCCGAGCCGGCAATGTCCGAGAAGGCGAAAGCGCCCATCGCAACGGCCGCGAGCACCGCAGAGGCGCTCGCCACCTGCCAGGCGCCGAGCCGGGCCAGCGCCAGGCCGACGAACACCGAGGCAGCGATTCCGGTACCGTTCGAACCGATCGCGGCGAGCATGCCGATCTGGCCGAGGCTGAGACCCGCATCCACTTGGAGGACGGGAAGCATCCCGCCTGCCAGTCCCAGTCCCGCCCGCACGAGGAGCGAAAGGAGGAGGATCCGTCTTGCCGGCGCGCTCGTAAGAAAGCTCCACAGGCCGGAAAGCCTCGTTTCGGCCCGCTCGAACCGTCCGTGCTCCGTGCCGCCGGAGGGCAGCAACAGGGCCGGAAGGGTGAGCAGTGATGTCATGGCGATCAGGAGCACCACGATGGCGCGCCAGCCGAGATCGCCTCCGATCATGACGGTAAGGCCAAGCACCAATCCGCCGAGGGCCAGCCCAACGCCCTGGAAGGGCGCGCTGCGCCGGCGTTCCTCCGGCGTGAAACCGCTCAGCAGATAGCCGTCCAGCGCCACCGCCGCCGTCGAGACGCAGCCGATGACGAGTGTCGCAAGCGCGGTTATCACGAGTGGCGCGCTGGCCGGGTCGAATGCGTTCAGGGCGGCGGTCAGGAGGATCGCTCCGACGAGGCTGCAGAGCGCCACCCTGCGGAAGACGCGCATGTCGCCGCGCCCCAAACGCGCAACCGCGGGCGCCCATGCGACCCGGAGCGCGAAAGGTAGATAGGCGAGAAAAACGAGGTTGGCGATTTCGGGAGGATGCCCGGCCTGGCGCAAAGCGGCGGGCAGAATGTTGTAGATAAAGAACAGAGGCACGGCCGCCGCCGCGTAGACCGCGCCGACGCCAATGCAGAACGTCAGAGGCAGTGAACCGTGCTCACGGCGAGCTGCACTTGATCCGGAGATCATCGGCACCGGCCATAGGCGGTCGTGAGAAGGCCGCTTCTCAGTTGCTTTGCCAGCCGTGCTCGACGACGACAGGCCGTTCTTCGCCCGTCGCCTCGGACATGCTCTGCCCCGAACATTTTGGAATGGAACACCGTGAACCTTCAATCTTCAAACTGAAGATTTCATAGCAACAGCGCCGAGTCCCTTCCACGAGCGCGACTTTTGCCGGTCGAACTATTTCCTTTGCGCGCCGAGCTTACTTGGAATCGTTAAAATCCTGTGAGGGAGAGCAGCCAAATCGCCGACGATATGCAGTTGCGAAATTGGCGGGGTTGTTGAAACCGATCCTGTAGGCGATTTCCGAAACGCTCATGTTTCGTTCCCGCAGGAGCGCCCGCGCGACTTCCAGCCGGCGTTCACGCAGATACTCCATGATCGTCATGCCATAAAGCGCCTTGAAACTACGCCTCAGACCCGTCTCGTTCATCCCCACTATTCTGGCTATTTCCGGGACGGAAGGCGGATTCGCCAACCCCTCGTTCAACAGGGCGGTCGCATGTTCGACGCGCTCTCTATGAGTGCGGGTAAGACTGGGAAATGGGCTGCGTTCCTGACGGGATATGGATGCAATTTCCACGAGCGCCGCAAGAGCATGACTTTCTGCGTAAAGGCGACCGAGAATCCCGTTATAGGGGTTATCCGCCATTTGCATGAGATGCGCTCTCAACATCGGTCGATCGTCAAGCTCCTGCCAGATGAAACCGGTTCGAAACGCCTCGACGATCCTGTCGTAGCCTGGCAGTTTCGCTTCCTCGGCGAGTTGCGCAATGAGGTCTGCGCCCACGTGAAATCCCGTCATTTTGCAAACCTGACCCGCGCTCTGGATGGAGCTGGCTTCGATCTGATCGCCGGCAGCAAAGAACGTCGGCACGCCGATACGGTTTGCCACAACCCGCTTTCCATCGACGAACCCCGTGTGCTCGCCCTCCAGAAGGAGCCCGACGAAGAGATTTGGACTGTGGGACGAGATGACCTTCTCACTGTCAAGATACTCAAGAGCGCATCCTGTGAGGTCCAGTGATGGTCGCAGCGGCTCAATCCAGTAGCTGCCACGCGCATAAAGTGACGCACTCGCTGTCACACGCGTCGAGACTGGTTCGACTACCCTGGAGGTTTCGAAATGATGTGCGAGATCGTCATAGGAGATGCTTCCTGCAACGCGACGCTCAGAATGAATATTCTTGTACACTTGGTGATGCTCGCATCGGAAATTTCATCAAGAATGCTCTTCGAGCTATCTCAAGAGCCATACCGATCGCCTTTCACGATCAAGAGATGTTTTTGGCTTGCGCATGGCCGCGCCGATCGTAGGCGACAGCGGCTGGCTCAGTTAATTTTGACTTAAAATATCATGTTTTATCGCGGCTGAGAAGCTCGGCATGTGTCGAGCCACCGTCAACGTCGATGAAAGTTGCTTGCCTCTGGAAATTCCAAGGGAGAGGCATGATTGCCCTGCCCAAAGACGTACCGACGGATGCTATTTGGCGTTCACCGGACTTTATACCCTCCACAATGCAGCCGTGCTTGCTTCTTCGCAAAGCTGCAACCCAATGGGAAAACCCGGCGCCCTGAAGCCCTTGGCGAAGAACAGCAGCTAAGGGGCCGTGCGCAGCACTTCCCGATACGCTCTATTGTCTGCTTGCGGGCGGCAGGTTATGGTTTTCGGCAATCCCACCATGTCCTTATCGAAGCGCATACCCGTCGGCATTGCGTGAACGTGATCCGGGAAGTTTCGTTTCGTGCCGGCAGAACCGCATCGATACTCCTTGAACGACCTTATGGGCAACGCCCTGCGTTTCTCGACGCGGCTCAAGGCGTGCGCCAACGAAACCGCGCGCCAAACGCCGGCGAGCGACGCGCTCTTCGAGGGCCGTTTGCTTGGCGCCGAGGTCAGTCCGGGTCTCTATGCCACCGGCTACGACCTCACCTATCTGCAGGACCGGGCGGTCGAGTTCGAGGTGGGCGTCTCCCTGACCTGCGGCCTGCTGCTCGAGGGGGCCGCCAACCCCATGCGGGTCCCGGGGCACGACCCGGTCACACAGATACAGCATCAGCCGGTTTTGTTCGGCTTCGGCACGACGGGGGAATGCTCCGTGAAATGGCGTTGCGGCCAGCGCTGCGCCATGGGTGGATTTTCGCTGCGGCCGACCTTCTTCGAGCGTTTCGGCGAGACCGTCGCCGAGGACGGGCTCGCCGCACTGCAGGGCTTTTTCCGCTCGGACTTTCGCACGGACCGGCTGCGACCCTCACCGCAATTGAGCCGGATGGCCGCCGCCAGCATCAACAACGCCTTCGTGAACGAGATGGAAGCGCTTTTTCTCGAAAGCAGCACGCTGGCGATGGTGGTGGAAGTGGGGGCACTCATCGACGGCCGGCAGCGCGCGCAGACCATACCGGCACGCCACCGCCGCATTCTGATGCTGGCGTGCGAGAAACTCGACGCGGATCTCGTTTGCCTGCCGACGACGGTGGAACTGGCGCGTGAGGTGGGCACGAACGTCACCACGCTCCAGCGCCTGTTCAGACAGTCCCTCGGAACGACCATTCTGGGCTATGTGCAGCGTCGGCGGCTCGAGGTTGCCCGCATGATGCTCCAGGAGCGGACAGGCTCCGTCGGCGAGATCGGGCATTCCGTCGGCTATGCCAGCGCCTCCGCCTTCTCGGCCGCATACAGAAGGCATTTCGGCCATTCCCCCACTTCAGAGGGGTAGGGATCGGATGCAGGCACCGCCAATCGTTGCGTTTCGCGACAATCGGATTTCGTCTGGCGACAGTTGCCCGCGAGACACCTGGCGACACGCGCTGTAAAAGCTGATGCACTCACTCATGTTAGGCGTTGGCGGGGCAGTTCCTTGACTTCCATTTCCTCTTCCATCCTGAAGCGCGGCGTGTCGTTCCTGGCGCTGCTCCTTTCGGTCTCCACCGGACCGGCTCTTGCCCAGGAAACACGAACCGACGAACGGGAACAACCCGTGGTGGGCGAGGCCGGAAGCACATTGCTCGACGCGATCACCATCACCGCGCGCAAGCGCCTCGAGCTCGACCTCGACGTTCCCGTAAGCACCAGCGTGCTTCCAGGCGAGAACCTGCCGGCGACCACGCTCGATCCGGGTGGCGACATTTCCCGCCAGTCGCCGAACCTCAATTATGCAGACTTCGCCCGGCCCAGCGACCGCTACGGAACGCTGCGCGGCGTCGGCCCGCTCGGATCGCCGCTCAACTCTCTCGACAGCACGGTCGGCTTCGCCATCGACGGCGTGCCGACCAGCGCCTTCGGCTATGGCCAGCCGCTGTTCGACATCGATCGCGTCGAGGTGCTGCGCGGACCGCAGGGAACCCTGTTCGGCCGCAACGCGCTCGGCGGTCTCATCAATGTCGTGCCGCGCGAAGCCGACGGGGAGCGCGAGTTCCGCATCGACACGCAGATCGGCTCCGACGGTTTCGGCCAGGCCGAGGCCGTCGCGGGGGGCTGGCTCATTCCGGACTCCGTCGCCGGGCGCGGCGCGCTCTTCTATCAGACCTTCGCTGGCGATGTGCCCAACGGCATCATCGGCGGCGAGGAAGGCGGCGTCGATCTCAAGGCTGGGCGCGGCTCGCTGCGCTTCACGCCGGATGCCACCCTGACGATCGACGTGACGGGAAGCTATTCCAGCGACGACCGCAACAAGGTGATCTGGCTCCTGAAGGAGCATCCCGACTTTCCGGTCAGCGGCAGCGACGTAAGACCGGTCAACGACCGCGACATCGCCCAGGGCACGGTGAAGGTGACGAAGGATTTCGATACGCTGTCGCTGACATCCGTCACCTCCTATCAGGACATCCGCATCCGCTCCTCCGACGAGTTCACGGACAGCTACATCTTCGGCCGGCTGCTGGGCGTCGATCCGGGCTTCTTCATCGACCCGAACGACGATGTCGGGTCGGTCAGGGAACGGGAGAAGATCTTCAGCCAGGAGTTCAGGCTGAATTCGGCGGAAGGCAGCGACTGGGACTGGGTTGCGGGCGTCAGCTATCTCAGGTCCGATTTCAACACCTACCGCGTGATGAACAGCAGCATGTGGCCGACCAGCAACGGCACCACCGACAACGACGTGAACAGCCAGACCTTCGCCGTCTTCGGCGATGTGACCGTGCCGCTCGGAAACCGTTTCGAGATCTCGGGCGGGCTGCGCCTCGCCCATGACAGGCAGGACTTCACCGGACGTTTCGTCTCGAATGGAACACCGGGCATCGAGCCCTCCTTCCATCAGGAAAACAGCTTCTCGGACACCTATCTCACCGGCCGCGCCGCGCTGTCCTATGCGTGGACGGACGGCATCAAGTCCTATGTCTCGGTCGCGCGGGGATATTCTTCCGGCGGCTTCGAGCGCACGGCGCAGAACTCCGCCTACGGCACGCCGGCGGAACCGTTCCGTCCTGCCACGGGCTGGACATACGAGATCGGGACGAAGGCGCAGCTGACCGACGCGATCAGCCTCAGCGGCGCCGTGTTCTACAACGATGTGACGGACGGACAGCTCACCGGTTTCGATAACGCGACCGCGCAGGTCTTCTTCGCCAACCAGGACTACCGGAGCTACGGGTTCGAACTGCAGGCAAGTGCCGAGCTCGGCCATGGTTTCGAGCTCAGCGCGGGCGTGGGCTACACGAGAAGCCGTCTCGAAGGCCAGCCGACGCCCAATCTGCCGATTCCCGTCGAAGGCAACCAGGTGCCGCATGCTCCGCAATGGACCGCCAATCTCGGGCTAGGCTATCGCAAGGCGGGCGAGGACATCGGCCTGAGCGGCGATTTCTATGCCAACGCCAGCTATCAGTATGTCGGCGAGCGGTATCCGGACGTCCAGAACTCCCTGCGGATGGACGCCTATCACATCGTCAACGCGAAGATCGGCTGGGAGAACGACCGGGTGAGCGTCAACGCCTTCGTCAACAACCTCCTCGATGAACGGCCCGTCTACTACGCGACCGCATACTCGCCGGACGTGACGGCGGTCATCGCGGGGCGCGGACGGGTGTTCGGCGTCGGCGCCAGCCTGAAATGGTGACGGGCGCCCGCCTCGTTTCCGTCTTCTGCATCAACATGGTGCAGGGGCTGCCGGCCAGCTTCTTCGCCATCGGATTGCCCGCCCTGCTTCGCGAGGCGGGTGCCGGCCTGGACATGGTGGCGCTTGCCTATCTGGTGTGGGCGCCATGGGCGCTGAAATGGTTGTGGGGTCCGTATCTGGATGGCGGCCCCTCCTTCTTCAACGCCGTGTTCGGCCGCATCGCCCATCTGCCCTTCATCATGGCCGGCGTCTTCGCGCTGCTTGCCCTCTTCCCGCCATCGGCCTCCGTCGGGCCCGTTCTCGCCATCGGCGTCGTCTGCTCCTTCGTGGGGGCGACGCTCCAGATGGTGCTCGCGCGATGGATCATGGCGGTGGAGGCGGACGACCGGCGGCGCGCGCGGCTCAATGCGGCGCAGGTCGGGGGCATGATTACGGGAGCCATGACCGGCGGGACGCTGATCGTGGCGCTTTCCGACCTCCTGTCTTGGACCGTGGCCATAGCGGCGATCGTCGCCCTGATCGCTGCCGCGAGCCTGCCGTTCCTGCTGACCCAGCGGGAGGCGGCATCGCCTCGCATTCCGCTCGAAGGGGAAGAACGGCGAAGCGCTGCCGGAATCGCCGGGGCGCTCAGGCAGTTCTTCACCCGCCCTGGCGTCGGCCTGCTGGCGGGCCTGATGCTGATGTCGGACGTGGCGACGGGCGTCGACGTGCTGCTTGCAGCGCACCTTGTCGACAATGGCTACAGCGCCGCCCGAGCGACATTTCTGCTCAACACGCTCGCGCTGGCAATCACCGTGGCCGCAACCTTTGTCACCGCTCGCTATCTGGAACGATTTCCGGTTCATCGGGTGCTCTGCGCTCTGCTTTTCATGAAGGCGTCAATTTTCCTGCTGTTTGGAAGTGGCTTGGTTTCCAGCGCTTACGCGTCTGCGGCCCTTGCGATTGCGGCCGTCGTCCTGGCCTCGGTCATCGCCATTGCCTATTGGCAAATCTACATGCGCTTTGCGGCACCGGAGCAGGCCGCTTCCGATATCGGCATCATGACGTCGTTGCGCACACTGTTCCTCATGGCCGGCGGCATCGGTGCGGGGCAGGTAGCCGGCACGATCGGTTATGACGGCATTTTCTGGTTGGCGGCCATCATGGCTTTCGCCGCTTCGCTGTTGGCGATCATCCAGGCGCGCCAAGCCCACGGGGCGGCTGCACCATGATCACCAGAATGCTGAAGCTGACCGCTCAACAACACATGCAGTCATTCGGCCGATGGAGGGTTTCACGCCGCGCGGAAAATGCCCGCGAGCCCATGCTGCGCGACGTGAAGCGCGGATACGCCCTGCCGGAAACGCACGAGTTCACCACGACGGGACCGGGCGGCGACCACCGGATCTTCGTGGCGGTGCCGCCGGGAAATCCGCCGGTATCGGGCTATCCGGTGCTGTTCGTGACGGATGCCAATGCGGTGTTCGGAGTGGCGGTCGATGCGGCGCGTCTCCAGATGCCGTGGCCGGAGGTGAGCGCGGTTACCCCTTTCATGATCGTGGGCATCGGCTATCCCGGCCGTCTGCCCTTCGATCATCGCAGGCGCTCCTGGGATCTGGCGCCGCGCCTGCGCAATCCGAGCTGGCGTTCTCCGCTGGGTCTCCCCTGGCATCGTCCGGGCGGCGCTGACGCCTTCGTGGATTTCCTGACCGGTCCCCTCATCGAGGCGTTGGGAAAGCGCTATCCGGTGGACGGAACGGCGTGCGGCATCTGCGGTCTGTCGCTGGGCGGCACGTTCGCGCTTTACGCCTATGCCACGCGACCCGACATGTTCATATTCCACGCCGCCATCAGCCCGGCCCTTTGGTTCGACGATGGCAGGGTTATCGACGAACTGAAACGGCTGTCAGCGCAATCCCGGCCGAAAACGAGGGTTTTCATCGGTGTCGGCGGTGAGGAAATACCCGGAGAACCGGGTGTCTGCGAAATGATGTTGGACATGTCGCATGAGGCTGCACGCGAGATTGAGCGGATCGGCTCAAGAACGCTTCTCGTGGAGTATGATGGCGAGAACCATCAGTCGACGATCATCGCCGCAATGCCGCGCGTCATGCGGGAAGCAGCAGCCGGATTGCGCTGCGTGGGATGAAACAGCCACTGTGACCGCCGTCATGATCGCCGTGTAAACCACGTGGGATGCCGCTCGGGCTATGGAACAGCGGCGCGCGCATGATGCCATCGTAATGAGCCCGGAACTCGCACCGCAATATGTCGTTCACAACCCCGGTAACTTGACAGTGGCTCCAAGTAAAAAAGCCATGCTGAGGAAGTCGAATGCCCAGCGCACCTGAAAACATGAGTTGTTCTCGCCGTGCATGCTTGACATGCACCATATTGCCGATGATGTTGACGACGAAATGGCTCCCGAAGGCTCATCGCCGATGGGATTAAAAGGGAACACGGTGCGGCCTAGCTGTATGGCGCCTATCCCGTGACTGCCCCCGCAAACTGTGAACGGCAAGCGGCCTGCATATGCCACTGGATCAACAGAATCCGGGAAGGCGCAGTACCGCGGCGAGCCGTGAGCAGGAGACCTGCCATTGTTTTCGAAACGCAACCCGGGCGGGGTGCCCCGGAAGGTGACCTTTAATCTGTAGGTCCAGGGTTCGAGCCCCTGTGCGCTCACCAACGAAATCCCTCTCAGTTCGATGCCGGAACCGGCCTGCGGTTGAGCAGCCAGACGAAGGCTGCGCTGGTGAGATAGGCCAGCACACCGTAGAGCCCCGAGGGAATCGCCATCTCCGGCTCGTTCAGCATGAACTCGCTCAGCGCGACGGTGATCACCAGCGCCGCATTGTGAATGCTGATCGAAAATGCCAGAGCGATCGCCTGCGGGCGGGCGATCCCGATCAGTTTCGGCACGGCGTATCCGAGAGCCAGGCTCAGCAGGTTGAAGATCAGGACCGTCGCGCCGATCGCCGGACCCCATTGCAGCAGCAGGCCCCAATGGCTCACCAGGGCGAAGACGATGACCAGTATCAGGAACAGCGAGGCAAGCAGCTTGACGGGACCGTCGAGACGCTGGGCGAGCGCCGGGCGTCGGCTGCGGATCATGGCGCCGGTGATCGCCGGCACGAGGGCGATGGCGAAGATCTGCAGCACCTGCGTGATCTGCAGCCCGACCGCGCGTTCCTCGCCGACGAAATGCGCCAGCGAGAGGTTGGCGATCAGCGGCAGGCTGAGCAGGGCGAGAACGGAGGTTGCGGCCGCGAATGTCAGGCTCAGCGCCACGTCGCCGCGCGCGAGATGCGTGTAGAGCGCCGCCGTCGTGCCGCCAGGACTGGCCGCCAGAAGCATCATCCCCACGGCGATCGAGACCGGCAGATCGGAAACGCTGAGGATGGCGAAGCAAACCGCAGGGAGGAGGAGAAGCTGACAGCACAGGCCGACGATCAGCGGCCACGGCCTCGCGATCACCTGCAGGAAGTTCTCGACCCTTAGCGAGAGCCCCAGTCCCAGCATGATGATGACCAGCGTCGCCGGCAACCCGACATTGATCGCAAAACCCGCGTCCATCGCCTGCAATTCCCCCGTGAATCACGCGGCGAACTATCCCGCCTTCCTCACGCATGTGCAAGGAGCCGACTAAATCATACGGACAGGCACAGACAGGATCGTCGCCTCCAGCCTGGGCGCGGGTTTCATCCTGCAGGAGGCAAACCGGTTGCGCCGGACTTTCCGAAGCGCTTCAATGCCCCCAAACGATGCAGAGGCAGCGCCAATCGGGATTCTGGAGGACAACCATGACGATGATGCGGTTCAGCATGTGCCTTGCGATCCTTCTCGGTTTGCATGCGCCGGTGCAGGCGGAGGAGAACGCCGTCATTGCCGCCTGGTATGCGGCCCTGGCGTCGAGCGACCGTGATCGGTTCGACGCGCTGTTGAGCGACAACGCGTTGGTCGTCCTCGAGGATCTGGGCATCGAGCAGACGAAAGGCGAATTCATCGCCGCGCTCGATGAATGGGAAACGGCCGCCGAGGGCGCCGCGATCCGATATCGCCAGATCGACGGCGGTGAAGACGGGACGATCACGGTCACGGTGTGCTACGACTTTCCCGACAACCAGATGCTGACGCGCGAATCCTTCGCACTGGAGGGCGAAACGGTGGTGAAGAGCGTCCAGAACGGCGTTTCGGACGATTGCGGCGACCTCTGAAGGGTTCAGCCGTATAGCGGCCCGGAAACCCTGTGTAAGCGGGACAGAGTCTATCCGGGCGTTCGCGACATCACGACAGCGTGCGACGCACGGCGTCGTGCCAGCCCTTCAGTCTCCTCCGGCGCTCCGCCTCATCCATCTGCGGTTTGAACCGCCTGTCGAGCGACCAGCCCTTGGCGAACTGCGCCGCCTTCGGCCATACCCCTGCCCGCGACCCCGCCAGCCAGGCGGCGCCGAGCGCCGTCGTCTCGAGAACCGTCGGCCGGTCGACGGGCGCGTCGAGCATGTCGGCCACGCATTGCATGGTCCAGTCGCTCGCCACCATGCCGCCATCGACGCGCAGCACGGTGGCATCGGCGCCGCCCTTCCAGTCCTTGCGCATGGCGTCGAGCAGATCGCGGGTCTGGTAGGCGACCGATTCCAGCGTCGCACGGGCGAACTCCGCCGGCCCCGAATTGCGTGTCAGGCCATAGACCGCGCCCCGCGCCTCGGCATCCCAATAGGGTGCGCCGAGGCCGACGAAGGCCGGCACCAGGTAAAGATGCTGCGTCGGGTCGGCCTTTGCCGCGAGCGCGCCGGAATCGGCGGCCTTGCCGATCACCTTCAGCCCGTCGCGCAGCCATTGAACGGCGGCACCCGCCACGAAGATCGAGCCTTCCAGCGCGTAGGTCGTCTTGCCGCCCAGCCGGTAGGCGATGGTGGTGAGCAGCCGGTTCTTCGAGCGCACCAGCGTCTCGCCGGTGTTGAGCACGGCGAAGCAGCCCGTGCCATAGGTGGCCTTCAGCATGCCGGGCTCGAAGCAGGCCTGGCCGATGACGGCGGCCTGCTGGTCGCCGGCGACGCCCAGAATGGGAATCTCCGCCCCGAACAGTTTTTTCTCGGTCACGCCGAAATCGTCGGCGCTGTCCTTCACCTCGGGCAGCATCGCCCTGGGGATGCCGAGAATCTCCAGAAGCGCGTCGTCCCAGACGTTCTTCTCGATATTGTAGACCAGCGTGCGCGAGGCGTTCGTGGCGTCGGTGACGTGCGAACGCCCGCCGGTCAGCCGCCAGATCAGAAAACTGTCGATGGTGCCGGCCAGCAGCTCGCCCTTCTCGGCGCGCTTGCGCGCGCCTTTAACCCGGTCGAGGATCCAGGCGATCTTGGTGCCGGAGAAATAGGGATCGAGCAGCAGGCCGGTCTTTTGCGAAAAGGTCTTCTCAAGGCCCGCCTTCTTCAGATTCTCGCAGAGCGGCGCGGTGCGCCGGTCCTGCCAGACGATGGCGTTGTGGATCGGCCGGCCCGTGTCGCGCTCCCAGACGATGACGGTCTCGCGCTGGTTGGTGATGCCCAGCGCGGCGATATCTCCGCCCTTCAGCCCAGCCTTGCGCAGGGCGGCGCGGACCGTGGCGATGACGCTCTTCCAGATGTCTTCCGGGTCGTGCTCGACCCAGCCGGAATCGGGATAATGCTGGGGAAATTCCTTCTGGCCGGTGGCGACGGCCCGCATCTTGCCGTCGAAGACGATGGCCCTGCTCGAGGTGGTGCCCTGGTCGATCGCCAGTATGTGGCGGTTCATGCTTCCTCCCGGCAAGTCCGTCTCAGTTCTCCGCGCGGCCGCCCCTCATCTGCCTGCCGGCACCTTCTCCCCGCTGGCGGGGAGAAGGAAGGATGGCCGCAACCTCAAAGTCTCCCTCTCCCCGCTGGCGGGAAGAGGGTAAGGGTGAGGGGCGAGCGCCCTGCCCCAATCTTTATGTCAAATCCGCACGAAGCAAGGCCCTACTGCCAGCGCTTGACGATTTCCTCGTAGACGATGGTCTCGCCCTGCGGCTTCTCGTTCTCGAGCTTCGCCTTGGCGCCGCCCTTGCCGATCCACTCGGACGGGTCCTTCTCCTCGTTGAGGCGCGGGCCGCAGCCGCCATAGACATTGGCGCCTTCATCCGCGGCCTGCATGCGGGCCATGGTGATGTCCATCTCCGCCGCCAGGCGATCCATCGCTTCCTGCGGCGTGAAGGCGCCGGAGTTCACGTCGCCGATCTGTTGCCACCAGATCTGCGCCAGCTTCGGATAGTCGGGAACATTGACGCCCGTATCCGTCCACAGAACGCGGTCGGGCGAGCGGTAGAACTCGACCAGGCCGCCGAGCTTCGGCGAACGCTCGGTGAAGGATTCATGGTTGACGGTGGAGTCGCGGACGATGGTCAGGCCGACATGGCTCTTCTTCACGTCGATGGTCTTCGACGTGACGAACTGGGCATAGAGCCAGGCCGCCTTGCGCCGGTCGACCGGCGTCGACTTGAACAGCGTCCACGAACCGACGTCCTGGTAGCCGAGCTTCATGCCCTCTTCCCAGTAAGGCCCATGCGGCGACGGCGCCATCTTCCACAGGAGATTGCCCTCGTCGTCGACCGTGTTGTTGCCCTCGCCCTTGGCCTTGACCATGTCGGCGGTGAAGGCCGTGTACCAGAAGATCTGCTGGGCGACGTTGCCCTGGCTCAGCGCCGGCAGGGACTGGTAGAAGTCGAGGTCGGCCGCGCCGGGCGGTGCATACTGGCGCAGCCACTCGTCCCATTTGCGGATGGCGTAGACGGCGGCCGGGCCGTTCGCCGCGCCACCGCGACTGACCGAGGCGCCGGCGGGGTTGCAGGACCCCTCCTCCATGCGGATGCCCCATTCATCGATGGGACGGCCGTTCGGCAGGCCCTTCGAGCCGGCGCCCGCCATGGAGAGCCAGGCGTCGGTCATGCGCCAGCCGAGGTCCGGCGCGCGCTTGCCGTAGTCCATGTGGCCATAGACGCGGACGCCGTCGATCTCCTTCACGTCGTTTGTGAAGAAGTCGGCGATGTCCTCATAGGCCGACCAGTTGACCGGCACGCCGAGCTCATAGCCGTACTTGGCCTTGAACTGCTCCTTCAGCTCGGGCCTGTCGAACCAGTCCTTGCGGAACCAGTAGAGATTGGCGAACTGCTGGTCGGGAAGCTGCCACAGCTTGCCGTCCGGTCCGGTGCCCGAGGCGATGCCGATGAAGTCATCCAGGTCGAGCGTCGGCGAGGTCACGTCCTTGCCCTCGCCTTCCATCCAGTCGGTCAGGTTGACGGCGCTCTGCAGGCGCGAATGCGTGCCGACGAGATCGGCGTCGTTGACATAGGCGTCGTAGAGATTGCGGTTGGTCTGCATCTGCGTCTGGACCGCCTGCACCACCTCACCCTCGCCGAGCAGCTGGTGGTTGACCTTGATGCCGGTGATCTCCTCGAAGGCCTTGGTCAGCGTTTCCGATTCATAGCTGTGGGTCGGGATGGTCTCCGACAGGACGTTGATCTCCATCCCGGCGAACGGCTCCGCCGCCTTGATGAACCACTCCATCTCGGAGAGCTGCTCCTCACGGCTGAGCGATGAGGGCTGGAACTCCGCGTCGATCCATTTCTCCGCCGCCGCCATGTCCGCCATGGCCTGGCCGGGCAGCCAGAGCAAAGCAATTGCAGCAACGGATGCTTTCAAATGCGCTTTCATTTCAAACTCCTCCTCCTGTTTCCGCATGCTTTGCGCGAATGCGGTTGCGGTGACCGCCCCTGCCATTCCTCATGCAGGGATGAACCCACCTTCTCGCCGGGATGCCCTTGGCACCCCCGCGTTTTTCTGCCGTCGGTCAGACCCAGCGGAACACCGCGAAGGCGTAGACCAGCGACAAGATCGTGCCGCCCCAGAGCGGCAAATCCGTCATTCCGAGCCATCCGAGATGGATGAACGCGCTGCCCAGAAGCGAGATGAACAAGCGGTCGCCGCGCGTCGTGTCGAGACCGAGTATGCCGTGGCGCGGGCCGCCGCCGGGGCTTGCCCATTCCCAGGCCGTCATGGCACAGAGCAGCGCCAGGATGACGATGAAGAAGGTAGCCGTCTGCCAGGTCCAGGCCATCCAGGTGAGATCGAGCATCGTTGTTCCTCCCTGCTAGACCCGGCCAAGGGCAAAACCCTTGGCGATGTAGTTGCGCACGAACCAGATGACGATGGCGCCCGGGATGATGGTCAGGACGCCCGCCGCCGCCAGCAGGCCAAGCTCGTAGCCGGACGTGCTCGCGGTGCGCGTCATCACGGCGGCGATCGGCTTGGCGGCGACCGAGGTCAGCGTCTTCGCCAGCAGCAGCTCGACCCATGAGAACATGAAGCAGAAGAACGCCGTGACGCCGATGCCGCTCGCGATCAGCGGCATGAAGATCTTTACGAAGAAGCGCGGGAAGGAATAGCCGTCGATATAGGCCGTCTCGTCGATTTCCTTCGGCACGCCGGACATAAAGCCTTCCAGGATCCAGACCGCCAGCGGGATGTTGAACAGGCAGTGCGCCAGCGCCACGGCCCAGGGCGTGTCGAACAGGCCGATGGCCGAATAGAGCTGGTAGAAGGGCAGAGCGAAGACCGCCGGCGGCGCCATGCGGTTGGTCAGGAGCCAGAAGAAAAGGTGCTTGTCGCCGAGGAAGCGGTAGCGCGAAAACGCGTAGGCCGCCGGCAAAGCGAAAGACACGGAAATCACCGTGTTTATAAGCACATAACTGATGGAGCTGATGTATCCGTTGTACCAGACCGGGTTGGTCAGGATCTCCACATAGCTGTCGGTGGTGAAGTTTTTCGGCCATGGGCTGAAGCCGCCGAGTATCTCGTTGGTCGTCTTGAACGACATGTTGACCAGCCAGTAGATCGGCAGCAGCAGAAAGACGATGTAGAGCGTCGGCACGAGCCATTTCGTCAGTCTCATTGCTCGTCCCCCCGCATCATCAGCGTGTAGAAGATCCAGCTCACCAGCAGCGTTATCAGGAAGTAGATGATGCTCATGGCAGCGGCGATGCCGAGGTTGAACTCGCCGAGCGCCGCCTTGACCAGGTCGATCGACAGGAAGGTGGTGGCGTTGCCCGGGCCGCCGCCGGTGAGCACGAAGGGCTCCGTGTAGATCATGAAGGAATCCATGAAGCGCAGCAGCACGGCGATGGTCAGCACGCGGTTCATCTTCGGCAGCTGGATGTAGCGGAACACCGACCAGCGCGACGCGCCGTCGATCTTGGCCGCCTGGTAATAGGCTTCGGGGATCGAGCGCAGGCCGGCATAGGCGAGCAGCACCACCAGCGAGGTCCAGTGCCAGACATCCATCAGCACGACCGTGAACCAGGCTGCGAATGGCTGGCGCGTGAAATTGTAGGGAATGCCGAGCTTGTTCAGCCCGTAGCCGAGCAGGCCGATGTCGGGCAGCGCCATGATGTTCCACATGGCGCCCACAACGTTCCACGGGATCAGCAGCGGCAGCGCCATCAGCACCAGGCAGACCGACACCCAGGGACCGGAACGCGGCATGGTCAGCGCGATGGCGACGCCGAGCGGAATCTCGATCGCCAGGATGATGAAGGTGAAGGTGAACTGGCGCAGCAGCGAGGCATGGAAGCGCGACGAGGTCAGCACGTCCTGATACCATTTGGTGCCTTCTAAGAAGAACAGATTGTTGCCGAACGTCTCCTGCACCGAGTAGTTGACCACCGTCATCAGCGGGATGATGGCGTTGAAGGCCACCAGCAGCAGCACCGGCAGGACGAGGAACCAGGCGCGGTTGTTCCAGGTCTTGGTCATGGGCGCGCTCCTTCCTCCGCCGGCCCGAGCGCGACGCGCCAGGAGTTCGCATAAAGGTTGATGCCTGCGGCGTCGAACGTCACGCGCGGCTCCGCCGGCACGCCCGCGTCTTCAGGCACGATGGCGGCGATCTGCCGCCCGTCGAGCAGGGCATGGACGATCTTGCGCCGGCCGGTGTCCTCGACGCGGTCGATCTGCACGGGAATACCTTGATTGCCGATGCGCACATGTTCGGGACGCACGCCGAGTTCCGTGCGGGCTCCGGCGTCGATCGCGGCTCCACCCGGCAGGGCGACCCGATGCGCGCCGATACGGGCGGTGGTGCCCTCCACATCGACGGGAATGACATTCATGCCCGGCGAGCCGATAAAATAGCCGACGAAGGTGTGGTTCGGCCGCTCGAACAGCTCCTCGGGCGTGCCGATCTGGACGATCTCGCCATCGTTCATCACCACCACCTGATCGGCGAAGGTCAGCGCCTCGGTCTGGTCGTGCGTCACATAGACCATGGTGAAGGCGAAGCGGCGGTGTAGTTCCTTGAGCTGCGAGCGCAGCACCCATTTCATGTGGGGGTCGATCACCGTCAGCGGCTCATCGAACAGGATGGCGCTGACATCCGAGCGCACGAGGCCGCGGCCGAGCGCGATCTTCTGCTTGTCGTCGGCGGTCAGGCCCCTCGCCTTCTGCCCGGCACGGTCGGCAAGGCCGATCATCTCCAGGATCTCGGCGACCCGCCGCTCGATCTCGTCGGGCGCGACGCCGCGGTTGCGCAGCGGGAAGGCCAGATTGTCGCGCACGCTCATCGTGTCGTAGACCACCGGGAACTGGAACACCTGCGCGATGTTGCGCTCCTCGGTCGACAGGCCGGTGACATCGCGCCCGTCGAACAGGATTTTCCCCTCGGTGGGCTTGAGCAGACCCGACATGATGTTGAGCAGCGTGGTCTTGCCGCAGCCGGAGGGTCCGAGCAGCGCATAGGCGCCGCCGTCGTCGAATGTGTGATGGACGCGCTTCAGCGCGAAATCGCCGTCGCCCCTTGGCGAGGCCATGTAGGCGTGGCGGATGTCGTCGAGGTTGATACGCGCCATCCGCTCCGCTCCTATGCCGCCAGGGCGCCGTTGGCGGAAATCCGCCGGCCCCCGCTGTCGAAGACGAGCATGTGCCGCGTGTCGAGGAACACGCGCACCGTCTCGCCCGCTTCGAGCCGGTGAATTCCTTCCTCGAGCATCACCCAGCGCCGACCGGCGAAATCCAGATGCACGAAGCTTTCAGAGCCGGTGATTTCGGTCACCGAAACCCGCGCCTCGACCGATACAGCGTCGGCGGTGCGCGGCTGAAAAGAAAGATGGTGTGGCTGGAAGCCGAGCGTATATGCATCGTCGGCCATGCCGCTCAAGCGAGCAGGCACCTGGAGGACCAGCCCACCATCAAGCGCGAATGCCGCGCCCTTCTTCTCGACGGCCACGGTGTTCAGCGGCGGGTCGGCGAAGGTTTGCGCGGTGATCAGATCGGCAGGTTCGCGAAACAATTCTATGGTCGGGCCGAACTGCGTGACGCGCCCTTCGCTGAGCGCAGCCGTGTGGCCGCCCAGAAGCAGGGCCTCGCTGGGTTCGGTCGTCGCGTAGACGAAGATCGCGCCGGACGCCGCGAAGATCTTCGGCAGCTCGGCGCGCAGTTCCTCGCGGAGCTTGTAGTCGAGATTGGCGAGAGGCTCGTCGAGCAGGACGAGACGCGCCTCCTTGACCATGGCGCGGGCGAGCGCGGTGCGCTGCTGCTGACCGCCCGACAGTTCCAGCGGCGTGCGCCGCAGATGCGGCGTCAGGTGCAGGAGCTCGGCGGCATGCTGGACTTTCCGGTCGATCGTGGCGCGGTCGACACCGGCCACCCGCAGGGGCGAGGCGATGTTCTCGTAGACGGTCATCGCCGGGTAGTTGATGAACTGCTGGTAGACCATGGCGACGCTGCGCTTCTGCACCGGCACGCCGGTGACGTCCTGCCCCTCCATCCAGACGCTGCCATCGGTCGGCCTGTCGAGGCCGGCCATCAGGCGCATCAGGCTGGTCTTTCCGGCGAGCGTCGGCCCGAGCAGAACGTTCAGCGTTCCCGGCGCGAAGGTCAGCGACACATGGCTGATATGCGCCTCGCCCGAGACGACCTTGGACACATCACGCAGTTCCAGCACGACGTCCCCCTTTCGTGCTTCCCGTCTCCGTCGCGTCCGCATCCGAGGCGCTGAGACCACGCATGAAGAGATCGACGGCGGCGCCCGCCTCGGCGGTCAGGTGGAGGCCGCGCTTGGTGCGCCGCCACAGGACGTCCTCGCCGGTCACGGCCCATTCCTCCCGCACCAGATAGCGCAGCTCCGCCTCATAGAGGTCCGAGCCGAAGTGACGGCCGAGATCGGCGGGGTCTTTCGCCGCGCCAAGGAGCCGGCGCGCCCGCGTCCCGTAGAGACGCACCAGCCGCCGGGCATGGGCGGCCTCCAGGAAAGGATAGTCTCGCCGCAGCGCTCCGACCGCGTCTGCGAACCCGTTGGCGGGAAAATCGCCGCCCGGCAGCGGCGCGGTTCCGGTCCAGGGCGATCCCTTCCTTCCAAGCGCCTCGCTGATCTTGTCCAGCGCGGCCTCGGCCAGGCGGCGGTAGGTGGTGATCTTGCCGCCGAAGACGTGCAGCATCGGTGCGCCGGCCTGGCCGTTTTCGGTCTTCAGCACATAGTCGCGCGTCGCCTCCTGCGCCTTCGACGCGCCATCGTCGAACAGCGGTCGGACACCGGAATAGGTCCAGACGATGTCGTCGCGCGCGACCGGTTCGGTGAAATACTCGCTGGCCGCGGCGCAGAGATAGGCGACCTCGTCCTCCCCAATGGCCACATCCTGCGGGTCGCCGTCATAGTCCTGGTCGGTGGTGCCGATCAGGGTGAAATCCTCTTCGTAGGGGATGGCGAAGATGATCCTGCCGTCGGCGTTCTGGAAGAAATAGGCGCGCGGATCGTCGAACTTGCGGCGGATGACGATGTGGCTGCCCTTCACGAGGCGCACGTTCTCGACGTCGTTCTGACCGAGCACGCCGGCGATGACATGGTCGACCCAGGGCCCGGCCGCGTTCACCAGATAGCGGGCGCGCACTGTCTCCATGGTCCCGGTGGCGCGATCCTGCATGCGGATCGTCCACAAACCGCCGTCGTCGCTGGCCGAGACGACCGTTGTGCGGGTGCGCAGATCCGCGCCGCGCTCGGCGGCGTCGCGGGCGTTCAGGACGACGAAACGCGCGTCGTTGACCCAGCAGTCGGAATATTCGAACGCACGCCGATAGGCCGCCTTCAGCGGCCGCCCGGCGGGATCGCTGCGCATGTCGAGCGTGCGTGTCTTCGGCAAAAGCCGGCGGCCGCCGATGTGATCGTAGAGAAAAAGGCCGAGCCGGATCAGCCAGGCGGGCCTGAGGCCCTTGTGCAGCGGCAGGACGAAGCGCATCGGCCAGATGATATGCGGCGCGTTGCGCCACAGCACCTCGCGCTCCATCAGCGCTTCGCGCACCAGGCGGAACTCGTAGTGCTCCAGATAGCGCAGGCCGCCATGGATGAGCTTGGTGGAGCCGGAAGACGTGCCGCTCGCCAGATCGTTCATCTCGGCAAGGCCGACCCTGTAGCCGCGCCCGACGGCATCGCGGGCGATGCCGCAGCCATTGATGCCGCCGCCGATGACGAAGACATCGAGGAGCTCGGCCGGATCATCGTCGTGATCCCTGGCGGCATGGACGGCTGAAACGGGCAATCGTTCCTCCCTCGCCCCGGCCGACCGGACGCACCACGCCGGTCCGGCTACAGTCGGGCGATGAAAAGAATTATTTTGAAAGAATAACGAATGTCAAACGAAAATCCTCGTTAGGCGGCGGTCTCGATCAGATGCACGCCGGATTCGGCGCACAGGGCACGCACCGAGGATGCCGGGCAGGAATCGGTGATGAAGGTATGCACCTGCGATATATGCCCGATGCGCACCGGCGCACCGCGGTCGAATTTTGTGGAATCGGAGACGAGGATGACATGGCGCGCATTGGCGATGATCGCTTGCGCCACCTTCACCTCGCGGAAGTCGAAATCGTAAAGCGCGCCGTCCTGGTCGATGGCCGATACCCCGATCACGGCGTAATCCACCTTGAACTGGCGGATGAAATCCACCGCGGCCTCGCCGACGATGCCGCCATCCGAACCGCGCACCACGCCGCCGGCGATGATCACCTCGAAGGAAGGATAAACCCGCATCCTGTTGGCAACGTTTATGTTATTCGTGATGACCATCAATCCTTCATGGTCCAGAAGCGCGTCGCTCACCGCCTCCGTCGTCGTGCCGATGTTGACGAAGAGCGAGGCCCTGTCGGGGATGAGCCCGGCCGCGGCGCGGCCGATCGCGCGCTTCTCCTCGGCGGCGATCTTGCGCCGCGCCTCATACTCCACGTTCTGGATGCCCGAGGGCAGCAGCGCGCCGCCATGGATGCGCGATAAGAGCCGCCGGTCGCACAACTCGTTCAGGTCGCGGCGGATGGTCTGCGGCGTGACATTGAAGTGAGCCGCGAGATCGTCGACGAGGACGCGTCCGTGCTCCTTGGCGAGCGACAGAATCTCGTTGTGGCGTGGCGCGAGGAATGCACTGTTCATGCAAAAGCCTTTTCGTTTTTGTCATCATTGGGCAAAAACGAAAATCCTGCAACCATTGACTGGCGGCGGCGCATGGAGCAGCCCCTCCTCCGCCGCGCGAAACTTTTCGCTGCGCGCCCACGTAGCTCCTTCACGCAGGCGTGAATGCACGACATCTTGGCTTCGCGCCGGCAAGGAGACATCATCGTCGAAGGAGAACGTGACCATGCGCATCCTGCTTCCGCTATCGGCACTGGCCGCCCTGTTCGGCTTTCAGGCCGTTTTCGCTTTCGCCGGCGAGGCGGAAATCCGCGCCGCGCAAGCCACCATCCGTGCGCAACTGGAGGCGTTCCGTGCCGGGGACAATGAGCGGGCCTATTCCTATGCGGCGCCGAGCATCAAGCGGATGTTTCCCACGCTCGAGCGGTTCATGGGGATGGTCACCGGCAGCTACCAGCCGGTCTACCGGCCGCGCGACTATGCCTTCGGCGCGGCGCGGGAACCGAACGGGACAACCGTGATGCAGCGTGTCCTGACCACGGGAACGGACGGCAAGAACTACGAGGCGCTCTACACGCTGGAGCGCCAGGCGGACGGCACCTACCGCATCACCGGCGTGAGCCTGAGGGAAACCGCCGGCCTCAGCATATAGCGCCGTCAGCGCGTGAAGTCAGGCAGGCTCTTGAAGGCGGTTTTCAACGCCGTCGACCATCCGTCTGAGATGGTCTTGAAATAGGCGTCGTCCGCATCGATGCGCTTTTCGTATCCGACTTTGAAGCTGTCGCGGCCGTAGAACAGGACATCGAGCGGCAGGCCGACCGATAGGTTGGATTTCAGCGTCGAATCGAAGGACACCAGAAGCAATTTCACTGTCTCCTCGAAACTCATCGCCGCATCATGGGCGCGCACGAGGATGGGCTTGCCGTATTTCGTTTCGCCGATCTGGAAGAACGGCGTGTCCTCGCCGGCCTCGATAAAATTGCCTTCCGGGTAGATCAGGAACAGCCGTGGCTCCATGCCGCGAATCTGGCCCCCGAGAATGAACGAGGCGCCAAAGGCGTCGGCGCTTTGGCCGACCGGCGCCGACTGGCGGATGACCTCCTTCACCGTATCGCCGACAAGGCGGGCGGCCTGATACATGGAGGGCGTTTCCAGCATGGACGAGGTGCGTTCGTCCGGCGCCTTGGTGCGTTCGTCGAGCAGGCTTGCCACGGCCTGGGTCGTCGCCAGATTGCCGGCCGAAAGAAGCACGAGGACGCGGTCGTCGGGCGTTTCCCAGCACCGCATCTTGCGGAAGGTCGAGATATTGTCGACGCCGGCATTGGTCCGGGTGTCCGACATGAACACCAGACCGCTATCGATCTTCAATCCGACGCAATAGGTCATTCGGGCGGCGCCCCTCGCAGATTCGTCACAGGAGATTACTGCTCGACGCTGATCTGAACCGCAAGCGCTTCTTCCGCCTGGCCGAGCCTGATCCCCATGACCGGCATCGCGTCGCGATAGTCGCGCCCGCTGGCGACGCGCACATAGCGGTCGTCGGCGGAGATGCCGTTCGAGCAATCGAAGGCGACCCAGCCCAGCCCCTCCACATGAACCTCGGCCCAGGCATGGCTCGCCACCTGCTCGTCGCGGTCGTCGATGCGCAGATAGCCGCTGACATAGCGGCCCGGAAAGCCCATCAGCCGCGCGCCGGTCAGGAAGATGTGCGCGTGGTCCTGGCAAACCCCCTCGCCGGCCGCCAGCGCCTCCTCGGCGCTCGTCGCCGCGTCGGTGGCGCCGATCACATAGGCGACCCGCTCGCGCACCAGCGCCATCAGTCCGTGCAGCCGCTCGACATCCTCTCCCTCGGGCACAGCCCTGACCAGGGCTGTGACGCCGCGCCCGGCGGTGCAGAGAGGGGTCTGCTGGCGAAACAGCCAGAGCGGGGCCAGTCCCTCGTGCTTGCCGGTGACGCCGGCCGTGTCGCGCGTCTCGACGATGCCGGCCGCCTCGATCAGGATCGCCTGCCGCCCGCCTTCCATGCTCATCAGCCGGGTGTCGTTGCCGAAACCGTCGATGAAACGCGCTTCCTCCTTGGCGCCCTCGGCGGACAGGGACCATTCGACCACCGTCTGCGTGGGGCCGCTCCGGGGGAAAAGCCTCAATCTCTGCAGCGCGTAGGACACCGGTGCGTCGTAGCGGTATTCGGTACGGTGCGAAATCTTCAGGCGCATGGCCTCGTCCTCAATAGAAGCGGAAATCGGCAGCGACCTGATCCCCCAGGAGGCCGTTGTCGCGGATGAACTCCTTCAGGAACTCGTGCAGACCTTCCTCGAAGATATCCTCGACCGTGGCGGATTTCAGCTTGTCGAACTTGGCCGCGGCGAGATCGTGGCACGGATGGCGCATGCCGTAGGCTTCGGCCAGATAGTCGAGCGACTGGCAGATGCCGCCATAGCAGAAGGCGAGCGAGCGCGGCATGCGCCGGTCCAGAATGAGGTAGTCGGCGACATTGGCCGGCTTGTAGTCGCCGTCATAGGTCCAGCGGTAGGAGCGCTGTGCCGAAACAGAGCGCAGGATCGTCTGCCATTGATGATTGTCGAGCGACGAGCCGACCCAGGCGACGGAGGGCAGGAGGACGTAGTACTTGACGTCGAGGATGCGCGACGTGTTGTCGGCGCGCTCGATCAGCGTGCCGATCTGGGCGAAATCGAAAATCTCGTTGCGCAGCATGGTGCCTTGGAACGCGCCACGGATCAGCGCCGTCTCGCGCTTCACGGCGTCGAGCACGGCGGGCAGGTCCGGTTCGTCGATACGCCGCTTGAGCATGCGCGTCAGCGCCATCCAGGCTTCGTTGACGCTCTCCCAGGTCTCGCGCGTTAGTGATGTCCGCACCATGCGGGCGTTCATGCGCGCCGTTTCCATAGACGATATGACGCTCGAGGGATTGCCGAGATCGCGCAGGAGGAAGTTCGAGACGGTTGCCGTATCGTAGTCGCTGTTCTCCTTCTCGAACACGTCGCGCACACCCGCGCTGGTCAGCACGGAGGCCCATTCGTCGGACGCCGCGCCCGATTGCGTCAGCGCCAGCCGCAGGCCCGTATCGACCAGGCGCGCCATGTTTTCGGCCCGCTCGATATAGCGGTGCATCCAGTAGAGGCCGTTTGCGGAGCGCCCAAGCAGCATGTCAGGAAAGTTCCTTCTCAGTCATCCAGCACCCATGTGTCCTTGGTGCCGCCGCCCTGCGAAGAATTGACCACCAGGGATCCCTTCTTCAGCGCGACGCGGGTCAGGCCGCCCGGCACGATCTGGATCCGGTCCGAGACGAGGACGAAGGGGCGCAGATCCACATGGCGGGGGGCGAGACCCTTCGATGTCAGGATCGGGCACGTGGAGAGCGCCAGCGTCGGCTGGGCGATGTAATTGCCGGGCCTGGCGATCAGTTTTTTGGCGAAGGCCGCGCGCTCCTTCTTCGAGGCGGCCGGGCCGACCAGCATGCCGTAGCCGCCGGAACCGTGCACTTCCTTCACCACCAGTTCGTCCAGATGCTCCAGCACGTAAGCCAGCGCATTCGGTTCCGAACAGCGCCAAGTCTCGACGTTCTGCAGGATTGCCTTGCGTCCCGTGTAGAACTCGACGATCTCGGGCATGTAGGAATAGATCGCCTTGTCGTCGGCGATGCCGGTGCCCGGCGCGTTGGCGATGGCGATGTTGCCGGCGCGGTAGACATCCATGATGCCCGGCACGCCGAGCACGGAATCGGGCTTGAATGTCAGCGGGTCGAGATAGTCGTCGTCGACGCGCCGGTACAGCACGTCGATCTTCTTGTAGCCCTGCGTCGTGCGCATCGCCACATGGCCGTCGACCACGCGCAGGTCCGAGCCCTCGACCAGTTCGACGCCCATCTGGTCGGCGAGGAAGGCGTGTTCGAAATAGGCCGAGTTGAAGCTGCCAGGGGTCAGGACGGCGATGGTCGGGGAACCGTCGCGGCCCTGCGGGGCGACGGCGGTCAGCGATTCCCGGAGAAGCTGCGGATAGTTCTCCACCGGCCGCACCTTCACCTGCTGGAACAGTTCCGGGAAGAGCTGCATCATCGTCTCGCGGTTCTCCAGCATGTAGGAGACGCCCGAGGGGGTGCGCGCATTGTCCTCCAGGACGAAGAAATCGTTCTCGCCGGTGCGGACGATATCGACGCCGATGATGTGCGTGTAGACGCCGCCCGGCGGGCGAACCCCGATCATCTCCGGCAGGAAGGCCGCGTTGTTGGCGACGATCTCCTTCGGGATCCGGCCGGCGCGCAGGATTTCCTGACGGTGGTAGATGTCGTCGAGAAAGGCGTTCAGCGCCTGGACGCGCTGCTCGATGCCCTGCACCAGCCGGCGCCATTCCTTGCCGGAGATGATGCGCGGAACGATGTCGAAGGGGATCAGGCGCTCGGCTGCTTCCGTATCGCCATAGACGGCGAAGGTGATGCCCGTTCGGCGAAACACCCGCTCCGCATCACCTGCCTTTTGCAGCAGGCGTTTGGGGTCCTGCCGGTCGAACCAGCTCTGGTAATCGTCATAGGGTGGTCTGGCCTGGCCCCCCAGGCGCATCTCGTCGAAGTGCGTCAAGAAATGCTCCTCTCGCGAGCATTTCAGCCGTGTTGTCCCCGAAACGCAAGCGGTTTCTATGGGTTAGGCAAAATCAGCCATCTGGGCGCACGGTCGGGAGGCCCCGGCGCATCGGCCCGGTGCGTGGTTCGACAAGCTCATCATGAGGGAGGTGGAGCATGGCAGGAAGTCTGGTTCGGGGACGTTATAGACTGGTTTTGCACCCAGCACCATTCCTCATGGTGAGCTTGTCGAACCACGCAGATCGCTGCCGCCTGTTCGAGCCTCCCAGTCAGAGCGGCGGAAGGTCGCCCTTCTCCCAGGCGGCGGAGATTTCCGCCGACCGCTCCGTGAAGCGACCCGCCTCGATCGCGTCGCGGATGTCCTGCATCAGCGCCTGATAATAGGCGAGGTTGTTCCAGGTGAGCAGCATGCCGCCCAGCGATTCCCCCGACTTCACCAGATGATGCAGATAGGCGCGCGAATAGTCGCGCGACGCCGGGCAGTCGCTCTCCTCGTCGAGCGGCCGCAGGTCCTCGGCGTGGCGCGCGTTCTTCAGGTTGATCTTGCCGCGCCGCGTATAGGCGAGACCGTGCCGCCCTGCCCTCGTCGGCATCACGCAGTCGAACATGTCGATGCCGCGCGCCACCGATTTCAGAATATCGTCGGGCGTGCCGACGCCCATCAGGTAGCGCGGCTTTTCGGCCGGCAGCTCGGGACATGTCGCCTCGAGCATCTCCAGCATGACCGCCTGCGGTTCGCCGACGGCCAGCCCGCCGACGGCGTATCCCTTCAGGTCCATCGCTGCCAGCGCCTGCGCGGAACGCTGGCGCAGATGCGCCCTGTCGCCGCCCTGCACGATGCCGAACATCGCCTTGCCCGGCTGGTCGCCGAAGGCCGTTTTGCAGCGCTCGGCCCAGCGCAGCGACATTTCCATGGCGCGCTCGATCTCGGCTTCCTCCGCCGGCAGCGCCACGCATTCGTCGAGCTGCATCTGGATGTCAGAACCGAGCAGGCCCTGGATCTCGATCGAGCGTTCCGGCGGCATCTCGAACACCTGCCCGTCCACATGGGAGCGGAAGGTGACGCCCTTCTCGGTGATCTTGCGCAGCTCGGCGAGCGACATCACCTGGAAGCCGCCGGAATCGGTCAGGATCGGGTGCGGCCAGCCGGCGAACTGGTGCAGCCCGCCGAGGCGCGCCATGCGTTCGGCGCCCGGCCGCAGCATCAGGTGATAGGTGTTGCCGAGAATGATGTCGCTGCCCAGCGCCCGCACCTGATCCATATACATGGCCTTGACGGTGCCGCCGGTGCCAACCGGCATGAAGGCCGGCGTGCGGATCGTGCCGCGCGGCATGGAGATCGCGCCGCGCCGCGCCGCTCCATCCTGGGCAAGAAGGCGGAAGGTAAACTGGTCGCTCACGCTTGGTCGTCCCTGAAAAGCAGGCTTGCGTCGCCGTAGGAATAGAAGCGGTAGCCGCCGTCGATGGCGTGCCGGTAGGCGGCCTTCATGCGCTCGGTGCCGCTGAAAGCCGAGACCAGCATGAACAATGTCGAGCGCGGCAGGTGAAAATTGGTCATCAGGATATCGGCCGTGTGGAAGCGGTAGCCCGGCGTGATGAAGATGTCGGTCGCGCCGGACCAGGCTTTCAGCATGCCGGTTTCCCGCGCCGCGCTTTCCAAAAGCCGCAGCGAGGTGGTGCCGACGGAAACGATGCGGCCGCCCCGCGCCTGGACGGCGTTCAGGGCCGCAGCGGTTTCCGCGCTCACCTCTCCCCATTCGGCATGCATCCTGTGGTCGTCGGTGTCCTCCGCCTTCACCGGCAGGAAGGTTCCCGCGCCGACATGCAGGGTCACGAAGTGCCGTTCGATGCCAGCCGCATCGAGCGCGGCGAAGAGCTCCGACGTGAAGTGCAGTCCGGCGGTGGGGGCGGCCACCGCGCCGTCCTCCCGGGCGTAGACGGTCTGGTAGTCCGTCTGATCGCGCTCGTCCTCGGGGCGCTTGCCGGCGATGTAGGGTGGCAGCGGCATGTGGCCGGCGGCGGCGATGGCCTCGTCGAGCACGGGGCCGGAGAAATCGAACACCAGCAGCGCCTCGCCGCCCTCGCCCTTCTCCGCGACCGTGGCGTCGAGCGCACCCAGAAAGCAGCTTTCGCCGTCATGGCCGAAGCTGATGCGTTCGCCGATGTTGACGCGCTTGGCGGGTTTCAGGAACGCCTTCCAGCGGTCGGCGCCGGTGCGCATGTGCAGCGTCGCCTCGACGCGCGCTTCCGTTTCCCCACGGCGACGCAGGCCGTTGAGGCGCGCGGGGATGACGCGGGTGTCGTTGAAGACCAGCGCGTCACCCGGCCGCAGGAGACCCGACAGGTCGCTGACGACGCGGTCGGAAAGCGTCTCGCCCTCGACGACCAGCATGCGCGCGGCATCGCGCGGGCTCGCCGGCCGCAGCGCGATGCGGTCTTCCGGCAGATCGAAATCGAAGAGATCAACACGCATGGCGGATCGAAGGGCAGCGCGCTTCGATACCCCCCTCTGGCCTGCCGGCCATCTCCCCCTCAAGGGGGGAGATCAGTTGTCCCCGACGCTTTCCCCAATCGCGGGATGCGGCAGATATGGGGAGACAATCTCCCCCCTTGAGGGGGAGATGGCCGGCAGGCCAGAGGGGGGTAATCGAACGCACCGACATTCAAACGCCTATCCGGCTACGCAACGTCCGCGGCGACCCGCATCGAGACGATCGAATCCGGATTGGAGACCGGCTCGCCGCGCTTGATCTGATCGATGGCGTCCATGCCCTCGATCACCTGGCCCCAGGCCGAATACTGGCGGTCGAGCCATGGCGCCTTGTCGAAGCAGATGAAGAACTGCGAGTTGGCCGAGTTCGGGTTTTGAGAACGGGCCATCGAGCAGGTGCCGCGCTCGTGCACCGTGTTGGAGAACTCCGCCTTCAGATCCGGCTTGTCGGACCCGCCCATGCCGGTGCCCGTCGGGTCGCCGGTCTGCGCCATGAAGCCGTCGATGACGCGGTGAAAGACGATGCCGTCATAAAACTCCTCGCGCGCCAGTTCCTTGATGCGCGCGACATGGCCCGGGGCGACATCGGGTAGGAGCTGGATGACGACCTTTCCCTTGGTCGTCTCCATCACGATGGTGTTTTCGGGATCCTTGATGTCAGCCATGAGTTTTTCCTTCCTTGCTACTGCTTGGCGTCGGACGCCATGCGGACGTCGACAATGGTCTCGGGGTTCTGCACCATGCCGTTCTGGGCGGCATCGCCCCGCTTGATCTGATCGATCAGTTCCATCCCGGCCTCGACCTGACCGATGACCGTGTACTGGCCGTTGAGATGCGGCGCGGGCGCGAACATGATGAAGAACTGGGAATTGGCGGAGTCCAGATTGGCCGAGCGCGCCATGCCGACCGTGCCGCGCTCGAAGGACGCGTCGGAGAATTCGGCCGGCAGGTCGGGCCTGCCGGAGCCGCCGGTGCCGACGCGGCGGGCGTCAAAACCGTCCTCCACGTCACCGAACTGGACATCGCCGGTCTGCGCCATGAAGCCCTCGATGACCCGGTGGAAGGCGACGTTGTCATAGGCGCCCGCGGCGACCAGTTCCTTGATCTGCGCCACGTGCTTCGGCGCGAGATCGGGCCTGAGCGCGACGGTCACCTCGCCGCTCTTCAAGCGGATGATCATCGTGTCTTCGGGCTCGGCCGCGACGGCTGCGCCGATCCCGCCTGCAAGGACACCCGTCAGGACGATGGACGCGGCAAGCTTTCGAAGCTGCATAAAATTCTCCTATGGTTCTTCAGGCGGGGAATTTCTGTTTCAGCGCCGCCAGGACGACGGAAGGCACGAAGGGTTCGATGTTTCCGCCCATGGATGCGATCTGGCGCACAAGTGTGGCGGTAATGGTGCGCACGGAGGGGCTGGCGGGCAGAAAAACGGTTTGCAGGTCAGGCGCCATCGTCTCGTTCATGCCGGCCATCTGCATTTCGTAATCGAGATCGGTGCCGTCGCGCAGTCCGCGAATCATGATCGAGGCGTCATGCGCGCGGGCGGCATCGATCACCAGCTTGTCGAAGGCGACGACCTTGATCCGTCCCGCATCGCCGGCCAGTTCGTCCGCCGCCGACCGTTCGATCAACGCGACGCGCTCCTCATAGCTGAAAAGCGGGGTTTTTCCGGGATGGAGGCCGATGCCGACGACAACACTGTCGGCGATTGCCAGCGCGCCCTTGAGGACGTCCAGATGGCCGTTGGTCAAGGGATCGAAGGAACCGGCGTAAAAGGCTGTTCGCTTGGTCATGGCGTGCTTCTATCCATCTTGGAAGGTGAAGGCAATTCGCCGATATCGGCGATCGTGCCCGGACGCAGGTTCAGCGGCGCGCCAGCGCGAGCCACAGTCCTCCACCAATCAGGCATGTGCCGGAAATGCGCTCCGTCAGGCGAATGCGGCTTCGCGACAGGCGCGCGCCGGCGCCGCCCGCAAGGACGGCGTACAAACCGTCGCCGATGGTCGCGACCGCCATGAACACCAGACCGAGAAAGACCGTCTGGAGAGCGGGGTTGCCGAGCGCCGGGTCGATGAACTGCGGGATGAACGCGCCAAAGAACAGGAGCGCCTTCGGGTTCGACCAGACGACGATGATGCCCTGAAGCACGAACGAGCCGCCCGGGCGCGCCGCGCCCTCCTGCGTCGCCAGCGCCCCGTCGGAGCGCCACATCCTGATCCCCAGCCAGATCAGATAGCCCGCGCCCAGGATGCGCAGCACCTCGAACAGGCTGCCCATGACGTTGACCACGGCCGAAAGCCCGAGCGCCAGCACCAGCATCATCATGAACAGGCCGATCTGCGTGCCCACCACATTCAACAGGCCGGCCCGCGTGCCATGGCGCATCGCATTGGCGATGATCACGGTGACGGTCGGTCCCGGCACGATGATGATGAAGAAGCAGGCGGCAATGTAGGGCAGGAGAAGGCCGGGATCAGTCATCGCAGGCGTCGTCGCTCCGTTGCTCGCCTGCCGTTCAGGCGATTTCCCGCATCAAACCCATGAAACGCGGCAGCGCGCAAGCCCGCCCCGTCATGAACGGCCGATGAACGCGGCGTTCAAGGCCGGTTCGAACCAAACCGGTTACTCAGAGCACACAGGCTTGAAGGGTGCCGTCACCTGCCATTGAAACCAAATGGCGCCCTTCCTCGTTACATAACAAAGGAGACAAGCCATGCTGATCTTTACGCTTGCTGCAGCCATGACCCTGGCCATGCTGATCGCAACAGCGGTCGGCCTCCATGACGAAGCCAATCGCGTGAAGCTGGAAAGCCGCCCGCGCAACAGGTTCGACGGCTTCCGCCGCTAGGCAAGACGGCCGGAGGGCGTCTAAGCGCCCTCTTCCTCACCGCCGGCGTCCCCACCACCAACGTTGGGGGTTCCCGGCGTCGTGCCACCCTCGGAAGCTTCGGAGCCGGCCGCCACGACGGCATCCTCCGCGCCCTCCTCTTCCGCCTCGTCCGTCTGCGCCTCCGAAATGCGCTCGACCGACACGACCTTCTCGTCCTTGGCCGTATTGAAGATCGTCACGCCCTTGGTGGCGCGGCTGGCGATGCGGATTCCGTTCACCGGCACGCGGATCACCTGCCCGGCATTCGATACCAGCATGATCTGGTCTTCCTGCTCGACCGGGAAGGCGGCGACGAGCTGGCCGATCTCGTCGGTCTTGGCGACATCCGTCGCGCGGATGCCCTTGCCGCCGCGGCCCGTGACGCGGAAATCATAGCTCGACGAGCGCTTTCCATAGCCGAACTCGCTGACCGTCAGCACCATCTGCTCGCGGGCCTTCAGTTCATCGTAGCGCTCCGCCGACAGGCTGGTTTCCTCGCCGACATCCTCATTGGTCAGCGCGACCTCCTCCTCGTCGCCGGTCGCCAGGCGGCGCTCGGCGGCGGCCTGTTTCAGATAGGCGGCCCGCTCGGCCGGCGAGGCTTCCACATGGCCCAGAATGGCCATCGAAATGACCGTGTCGCCGTCCGCCAGATTGATGCCGCGCACGCCGATCGAGTTCCGGCCGGCGAAGACGCGCACATCGGTGGCGCAGAAGCGGATGCACTGGCCCGACGCCGCCGTCAGCAGCACGTCGTCGTCCTCGGTGCAGGTGTAGACGCCGAGAATCTCGTCCGTCTCGTCCTCCAGCTTCATGGCGATCTTGCCGTTGCGGTTGACCTGAACGAAGTCCGACAGCTTGTTGCGGCGCACCGTGCCGCGCGTGGTGGCGAACATCACGTCGAGCGCCCCCCAGCTGTCCTCGTCCTCCGGCAGCGGCATGATCGTGGTGATGCGCTCGCCCTCCTGCAAGGGCAGCATGTTGCGCAGGAATTTGCCCACCGATTGCGGCGTGCCCACCGGCAGGCGCCAGACCTTCTCCTTGTAGACGATGCCGCGCGAGGAGAAGAACAGGATCGGCGTGTGCGTGTTGGCAACGAACAGGCGCGTGACGATGTCCTCATCCTTGGTCGACATGCCCGAGCGGCCCTTGCCGCCACGCGCCTGCGCCCGATAGATCGAGAGCGGCACCCGCTTGATGTAGCCCTTGCGCGTGACGGTGACGACCATGTCCTCGCGCTGGATCAGATCCTCGTCGTCGAGATCGGCGCCGCCCTCGGTGATCTCGGTGCGGCGCGGCGTGCCGAACTCATCCCGCACGGCGATCAGCTCGTCCTTGACGATCTGCTGGATGCGGGCGCGCGAGGCGAGGATTTCCAGAAATTCGCTGATCTCGGCGCCGATCTGGTTCAGTTCGTCGGCGATCTCGTCGCGGCCGAGCGCCGTCAGGCGCTGCAGGCGCAGCTCAAGAATGGCGCGCGCCTGCTCCTCCGAGAGATTGTAGGTGCCGTCCTCGTTGATGCGATGGCGCGGATCGTCGATGAGCAGGATCAGCGCCTCGACATCGGCTGCCGGCCAGCGGCGCTCCATCAACTGCTCGCGCGCCGTCTGCGGGTCGGGAGCGTGGCGGATGAGCTTGATCACCTCGTCGATATTGGCGACGGCGATGGCGAGACCGACCAGCACATGTGCCCGGTCGCGCGCCTTGCGCAGCAGGTATTTGGTGCGCCGGCTCACGACTTCCTCGCGGAACGTAACGAAAGCCTTCAGCAGATCCAGCAGATTCATCTGCTCGGGCTTGCCGCCGTTCAGCGCCACCATGTTGGCGCCGAAGGAGGTCTGCAGCGGGGTGTAGCGGTAGAGCTGGTTCAGCACCACGTCCGCCATGGCGTCGCGCTTCAGTTCCACGACGACGCGGTAGCCCTGCCGGTCGCTCTCGTCGCGGATGTCGGAAATGCCCTCGATGCGCTTGTCGCGCACGAGTTCCGCCATCTTCTCGATCATCGAGGCCTTGTTGACCTGATACGGCACCTCGGTGATCACGATCGCTTCGCGGTCGTTGCGGGCCGGCTCGATGCTGACCCGGCCGCGCATCAGGATCGACCCGCGGCCCGTCTCGAAGGCGCTGCGAATGCCAGACCGGCCGAGGATCAGGCCGCCGGTCGGAAAATCCGGTCCGGGAATGATCTCCATCAGAGCGTTCAAGCCGATGGCCGGGTTGTCGATCATGGCGACGCAGCCGTCGACGACTTCCGACAGATTGTGCGGCGGGATGTTCGTCGCCATGCCGACCGCGATGCCGCCGGAGCCGTTGACCAGCAGGTTTGGATAGCGCGCCGGCAGGACCTTCGGCTCGCTGCCGGACGAATCGTAGGTCTCCTGGAAGTCGACCGTTTCCTTGTCGATGTCCTCGAGCAGCTCATGCGCGCTCTTGGTCAGGCGCGACTCGGTGTAGCGCATGGCCGCCGGCGGATCGCCATCGATGGAGCCGAAATTGCCCTGCCCGTCGATCAGCGGCAGGCGCATCGACCAATCCTGCGCCATGCGCACGAGGGCGTCGTAGATCGCGGCGTCGCCATGCGGGTGATATTTACCCATCACGTCGGCGACGGGACGGGCCGATTTCACATATTTGCGGTTCCAGTGATAGCCGCTCTCATGCGAGGCATAGAGGATGCGGCGGTGCACCGGCTTCAGGCCATCACGGGCGTCAGGCAGCGCGCGGCTGACGATCACACTCATGGCGTAATCGAGATAGGAGCGCTGCATCTCTTCGATAATCGAGATCGGTTCGATGTCGTCCGGCTCGCCCGGCCCGCGCGGCGTCGTCTGGTCGGTCAAAATTTGTCACACTCAGATTGAGGAATCACTGACTTCTTATATATGAACCGGCTGCGATTCTCCAATTGCGGCACGCTATGGGCTTCTGAAAATCCAACGCGATTTCAGTCGGATATGACCGCGCTGTGGACTGCCGCACCGACATATTGCCGCAGGCTTGCCCGCCAAGGTCCAATCGGGGCCGTTTCGCTTTGCGGCGGCCTGCGCTACACAGGTTGCGGGGAGATCGCCATGCCGGCTTATGATGCTGTTTTCAACGCCTTCGTCACGCTGCTGGTGACCGTCGATCCGCCGGGCCTGGCGCCGCTGTTCCTCGCGCTGACGGCGGGGATGAACCGCGCGGAGCGCAACCAGGTCGGCGTGCGCGCCGCCGTCATTGCCTTTATCGTGCTGGCGCTGTTCGGCGTTGCCGGCGCCGCCATCCTCTCCGTGTTCGGCATCACCCTGCCTGCCTTCCGCCTCGCCGGCGGCCTGCTCCTGTTCTTTATCGCCTTCGAGATGATCTTCGAGCGCCGGCAGGAGCGGCATGAGAAGAGCGCCGAACGGGCCGTGACGCGCGACATGATCCACAACATCGCCGCCTTCCCGCTGGCGATCCCGCTGATCGCCGGTCCGGGGGCGATCTCGGCGACGGTGCTCCTGTCGGATTCCTTCAGGTCGCCGGCGGGCATGGCCACCCTCCTCGCCATTCTTCTGGCGACCATCCTCATCACCTATGCGGTGTTCGTGCTTGCCGAGCGCGTCGATCGCTTCCTCGGTGAAACCGGCCGCTCCATCCTGACGCGGCTTCTGGGCGTCATCCTCGCTGCTCTGGCGGTGCAGTTCGTCGCGGACGGGGCCAAGGGTCTGTTCGCCGCCGGATAGCGCACCTGCCCACCTCCCTGGGGCCGCTCAGCCGTACCAGTCGGCGATGTCGAGGAAGGCGCGCACCTTGCCCTTTTCCAGATGCAGAACCTTGTTGCAGGTGTTCCTGATCAGCGGGTAATTGCGGCTTGCCGGTACGTTGATGATCGGCGCAGCCTTCTTGCCACGTCATGGGCGTCGCGGAGGGCGGATCGGCATCTGGCAGTTGTAAGGCCGGGGAGCAGATCTGTAGAACGACCACCTGCAGCCTCTTGGGAAGCTGGCGCGTAGCGCACGTCAACATGTGTTTCGCGCAATTGCCCTACGACAGGGCCATCCACTGCCGATGCCACAAGGTTGAGAACCTATTCGCCAAGCTGAAGCACGGGCACCGTATTGCCACTCGTTACGATCGCTGAGCCCACACCTTCTTCTCGGCGATCTGTATCGCCGCAACTCTTATCGTCTGGATCAATCAGTCCTGAGCTTGGCCGCAGCCTGGAGCACCACTGTTCGAAGTGGCGGGCTGTCGGTCTACTACCCGCCCGCATTCTTCTGATGGTGGTTCTCGTTCTATGCGCATGCGCCCACGATCTTCGCTGAGAACGGTATCGGGCGGCTTTCTCGCCACCGCTGCCCCCAAAACTCCCATGTCGATTGTCCCGGTGCGGGAGGCGTGCAACGTCGCCACCTGTGGATCGGCGCGCTTGGCCGAGGACCGAGCAGTCCGCGGCATCCACCGGCTTGCAATCCAAAAATAATATGACTAAAAAGCGCAAGTTTTATCGGGGCCGTACGCAACCCCACCGCAAAGCCCTTGAATGCCCGCGGACGCACCCCGCACGGCGGCCGCTTCCTGACAACCCGCTCGTGCGATGAAAGACACCATGCCGGCCGATTTCGACACATGGCTCGTTGATCTCTTCAAACGGCAGCATCAGGAACTTGTCCGCTTCGCCGCGCGGCTCGTCGGCGGACGCGACGGGGGTGAAGAGGTGGTGCAGAACGCCTATCTGCGGCTGGCGCACCGCTCCAGGCAGGGCGGTGCAATCGAACATCCGAAGGCCTATGCCTTCTCGGTCGCGCGCAGGGCGGCGTTCGACTTCACCGCCGAGCGCAACAGGGAGTGGCTCCATAGGGTCGACTTCGAGGATGCCGATGTCGGCGCTGCCGGCACGGACCCGACGCAACTGCTCGACCGGCGCCAGCGCATCCTCAGGCTCGCCGTGGTCCTGAACGAGCTTCCCGGCGCCTGCCAGAAAGCCTTTATCTTGAACAAGATCGAGGGACACCCGCATCGGGAGATCGCCAGGCGCCTCGGCATTTCGGTGAGCATGGTCGAGAAGCACATCATGCGCGCCATGATCCACTGCCGGGACACGATGCGCGATGATGACGCGCTCTGAAGCATCTGGCAGTCGGGTGGCGTCATCTGAGGCCCGCATCGATGCGCAAACAATGAGATAGAGCGGTCCGACCGTTGAGGATTTTTGCCGCCTCATCTGTCTAATGATACGGAAGCCCATGAAATCCCGGCGAGGAGATGACCCGCACATGCCCGAGACCCGACAGCCGCGCTACGCTCCCAGGGAGCTGTCGGACGAGGCCATCGCGTGGATCGTGCGGCTGAACTCGGGCGATTCCGGAGAAGAGGAGCGCGGCGCCTTCACGCAGTGGCGCGGGCAGAGTGGCGCGCACGAGCAGGCCGCGCGCGAGGCGGAGGCTCTGTGGGACGACGCGTCAGACCTTCATTGCAACCCGAGGAGCGGTTTCATTCAGCCGGGGCGCAAACGGTCCGGCCCATCGAGAAGAGCCGTTCTGGGCGGGCTGACCGGCCTGGCTTGCGCCGGTGCAGGCGCCTGGACGTTCGCGCGCACCCGCGCCCCGCTCGGCGATCACATGACGGGACTTGGAGAAACGCGTTCGATCGAGCTGGCGGACGGATCCCGCGCCACCCTGAACGCCATGACCGCGATCGATGTGGACTACGCCGTGGACCACCGCCGGGTGTCGTTGCTCGGCGGGCAGGCCTATTTCGAGGTCGGCGCCGATCTTTCGCGGCCCTTCAGCGTGCGCACGGGGCATATCGAGGTCCAGGCCCTCGGCACGGCTTTCGACGTGGACATGTCGCTACCGGACAGGGACATCGCCGTCGCCGTCACCGAACACCAGGTCCGGGTGACATCGGATCGCGCGTCCCTGCTCCTTTCCGAGGGCGAGCGAGCGGTCATCGCCCGCGACGGCAGCCTCAAGTCACGGGAACCCCAGGCAGCCGCCACCACGACGGCATGGCGGACCGGGCGCTACATCGCCGAGGAAAGACGACTGGACGAAGTGCTCGCCGCGTTAAGCGCCTATCATCCGGGCTGGATCGTCGCCAATGGCGAGGCGGTGAAGGCGCTGCGGGTGAATGCCGTTCTCGACCTGCGCCAGCCCGCCGCCTCCCTTGAGGCGCTGGCGGTGGGCCTGCCCATTCAGGTGCTGCGAGCCTCGAAATATTTGACAATTATCACAAGCGCTTAGCTTTGAGCTGAAGAAATTCAGCGAGAATTGTTGAGGATTCAAGTCAGAAAAAATGTCTTAGCCAGTAAGGGGTGATGCGCGTCGCGCACAATCGGGCCCCGCTGAACAGGCATGGAGACTGGTTTGATGTCGTTGGTATCGGGGCGGAATAGGCTTCTCAGGACATTGTTGGTGGCGTCGACGGCGATAGTGCCGATTTGCGGGACCGTTCCGGCAAAAGCGCAAACGGCGGCGCAATCGACGGTTTTCGACATTCCGGCGCAGCCGCTCAGGGCCTCGCTGAACGCATTCGCGAGCCAGGCCGGGCTGCGCATCGCCTATCCCGCGGCGCTTGCCAGCGGCCAGACCGCGCCCGCCCTGCAGGGCGCCTACGGCAATGCAGAAGCACTCCGCGCGCTTCTTTCGGGCACGGGCCTCTCCTTCAGCATCAGTCCGTCAGGCACGGTGACGATCACCGATCGCGTGTCGTCGGCGCATGATGCTCCGGTCTCCGCCGAGGGATCCATGGTTCTCGACGTGATCGAGGTGACCGGCGGGCTGGGCGGGGCTTCGGTCTACGCCCCCTACGAAACACCGGCGGCGACCGCCCATATCGACGAATCCACGATCGAGCGCTATCGCGGTTCCGATCCCACCGACATGTTCCGCGGAACGCCGGGGATCGCATCGGCCAATGCGCGCAACGGCGCGGGCGGCATCGACATGAACATCCGCGGTATGCAGGGCCTGGGCCGCGTTGCAACGAAGATCGACGGCAGCTCGAACGCTGTCACGGTGCCGCAGGGTTATCAGGGTTATTCCAACCGCACGTTCGTCGATCCCGACTTCATCGCCGGCATCGACATCACCAAGGGTTCGGACGCTGCCTCCAACGGCATTGCCGGCACGGTCTCCATGCGCACCGTCGAGGCAAGGGACATCGTCGAAGAGGGCAAGCGCTTCGGCTTCCGCGTGAAGGGCGGTTTTGGAACGAACTCGTCCAAGCCCACTCCCGGCGCGGTTGGCGGCTATCAATTCCCAAAAAGTGCCGGGTCACCTCCGGTGGCAACCCCCTCGCCCGATGGCATGGACCGTCCCTCATTCCTGGAGCCGACAAATGGTCACGGAAGCGCCGTCGCGGCATTCTACGATGAGAAGTACGATTTTCTCGTCGGCTATGCCTACCGCAAGCGTGGAAACTACCATGCGGGCAAGAATGGTCCCGCGGCCAACCCCTATGGAAGTGGCCCAAAGGAGCTTTGCGATCCCCTCTTCGGCTGGTGCACCACCTGGCCGAACTACATTGAAGTCGGCGGCATCGCCAACTACCGCCCCGGCGAGGAGGTTCTGAACACCGAGCTTGAAACGAAGTCCACAATCGCAAAGGGAACGCTTCGGTTCGGCGACGGCCAGAGCCTCAGGCTGGGTTATAACGGGTTCAGGAGCGAAGCGGGCGATCAGGTCTCCTGGCGCATGCAGACCAATCGGGATCGTCCCGTCCAGCGGGAGCAGACGGGCGGAACCTCCGTCGATACCTATACCGCGCGCTACAAGTGGCAGCCCGAGGAGAACGACCTCATAGACCTGACGGCCAATGCCTGGCTGACGGACATGGAACTGCGCAAGCCCTGGAACCGCAGCGGGCGCGTTAATCCCAATCCTTCGGATTTCGGCCTGCCGATGGACTTCCGGACCGGTTCGGACGTGCTCATGTGGGGGCTCGACATCGGCAACAAGTCCAGGCTCGACACGCAGCTCGGCGATATGAAACTGGATTACGGCCTTTCCTACAGCTACACGACCACGGAACCGAGCGCCTTCACCGATGAGCTGTCCGGTCCTTATTCAGCCTACGGAAACAAGAAAGAGCTGGGCGCCTTCGTCAAGGCGAACTGGAAGCCGATCGACTGGCTGACCGTCGACGGTGGTCTGCGCTACGATTACTACTGGACGAAGGACGAGCGCGCGATCGGTCCGGCAGCCCATATCAAGAATTCGGGTGAGCGCTCGGCAGGCGGCTTGAGCCCGTCGCTGGGTCTCACATTCGAGCCGTTTCAAGACACCCAGATCTACGGCCGCTACTCCTACGCGCTTCGCAGCCCCAGCCTGCTGGAGACAGTCTCCGGGGGAATTGCCGTCAGCATGATTACCGATATCGACCCCGAACGCGCCAACAACTGGGAGTTCGGGGTCAACCACACCAGACAGGGCCTCTTCGGCGCCGATGATCGCGCCATGGTGAAGCTGGGCTATTTCGACTGGACCATCGACAATTATGTCGCCCGTCACGTGGGTTACATGCCGAACGGCTACTTTGGCGGCTTCATGTACAATATGGACAAGGCCAAGTTCTCCGGCATCGAATTGTCCGGTCGCTACGAGAACGCCGGGTTCACCGCCGAACTGTCCGCGAACTACTACACGA
>NZ_AMRM01000023.1:0-55000 GCF_000300335.1 Nitratireductor pacificus pht-3B
CCGAAACACGCCCTTCCGTTACGTCGAGCTCCCGGGGAATGAAGATCGTCTGCGTCATGCGGCTGCTCCACGCGCCTGCCGGTTGGCCGGGGCAACGCCCCGGCGGCACCAGTTCCGATAGGTTGGGTTGTCGGTCCGCGGACCGGAGTGCCGGTCAGTGGGAGACCAGCACGCCCTTGGCCTCGAAGATCTCGCGGATCTGCCGGACATAGCCGTGATAGGCCTTGTCCTCATGGGTGCTGCCCCATTGGCGCGGGCGCGGCATGTCGATCTTGAGATCGAGGTCGATCCGTCCGGGGCGCGGCGACATCACCAGCACGCGGTCGGCGAGGAAGACGGCCTCGTCGATGCCATGCGTGATGAAGAGAACCGTATTGCCGGCCTTGAGCCACATCGCCTGCAGATCCATGATCATCTGCTCGCGCGTCAGCGCGTCCAGCGCGCCGAACGGCTCGTCCATCAAAAGCAGGCCCGGCTCCTGGATCAGCGCGCGGCAGATCGCAACGCGCTGGCGCATGCCGCCGGACAGTTCCGAGGGATATTTGTTGCCGAAGCCCTCGAGGCCCACCTGGGTCAGGAGTTCCTCGGCGCGGACCCTGTACCTGGCGATGTCGAGCTTCTTGATCTCGATCGGCAGCAGGATGTTGTCGAGCACCGTGCGCCAGTAGAGCAGCAGGTCGGACTGGAACACGACGCCGATCTTGGGATGCGGCTTGCTGATCGTTTCGCCGTCGATCGCGATGGTACCGGTCGTGATCCCCGTCAGCCCTGCCATGAGGGACAGAAGGGTGCTCTTGCCGCAGCCGCTGGGGCCGACCACGGCCACGAAGCTGCCCGGCTCGAACTGCAGGTCGATCCCGTCGAGCGCGACGACGTCGTCGTCCTCGCGCACCTCGTATGTCTTCGACAGCCGGGAGATATCGACCGCTGCCCCGGTTTGACTGATGGCATTCATGGATTTGCCTCGCTTAACCTAACATGTGTCGTGGATGACTGATCCACTCAGGGGCTTTCGGCTGGCCTATTTGGCCGCGTCCCGCTTGTAGGCGACACGGGTCTCGATCAGGTCCAGCGCGAAGTAGAGCAGGACGCCGAGACCGGAAATCGTCACCACCGTGGCGAAGTTCAGCGTCGTGTCGAAGAGCGAGTTTGCCTGAAGCTGAAGATAGCCGAGGCCGCGTTCCGCAGCGACATACTCGCCGATCACCGCGCCGATCACGGCCAGCGAGATGGCAACCTTGAAGCCGCCGAAGATGCTGGGCAGCGCCGCCGGCAGGCGGACCTTGAAGAAGGTCTGCAACTCGTTGGCCCCCATCGAACGGACCAGATTGACCAGGTTCTTGTCCAGCGACTGCAGCCCCACGACGGTCGAGATGACGATCGGAAAGAACGAGATCAGAAAGGCAAGCGTGATCTTCGGTGCCCAGCCGTAACCGAGATAGAGCACCAGAAGCGGCGCCAGAGCCACCTTCGGCACGGTCTGCAACGCCACCAGAAGCGGATAGATCGCACGCTCGAACGCCCGCGAGTAGAAGATGGCGAGCGCCAGCGGGACGCCGAAAAGCACCCCGATGGCGAAGCCGGAAACCACCTCGAACAGTGTCACATAGGCATGGGTGGCGAGCAGCGGAGCCTCGCTCACGATGCGCTTGGCGATCGCCAGGGGTGTCGGCAGGACAAATTCCGACACGCCCGACAGGGGAACCAGGATCTGCCATGCTCCGAACAGGACCGCCGCCAGGATCAGCGCCGAGTATCGCTCGGTCCATGGTGTGCGCTTCTTCTTCTTGCTCATGGTCTTGCTCTGTCCCGTGCGCGCCCTGCCGGCGCCGATAGCATCCGTGTTCGCCACCATAACCTCACTGCGTCAAGAGTTCGTTGGTGTAGAAGGTGGAGAGCGGCTTCGCCTCCCCGATGTCTTCGACGCTGCCGATAAGCTTCAGCGCGTCGGATATCGCCTTCTCGTCGATCCAGCCGGTCGGCTGGCCGCTCGGCGAATGGATCGAGGCGGAGGTCGCTTCGACCTGCTGGCGAACCACCTTGTCGGAGGGTCCGGCCTGCCAGACCTTCTTCAACGCCGCCGTGGCGGCGTCGGGGTCGGCGCGCGCCATGTCGATCGCCTTGCCGGTGGCAGCGAGGAAGTTGCGGAGCACTTCCGTCTTGTTCTCGATGCCGTCATTGCTGGCGACCACCGCCATGCCGGGAATGGCAAGGCCGTACTTCGTCATGTCGAGGGTGGGAAACTTGGTCCCGGTCCTTTCCTCGAGCACGGGAAGGTCATTGGTCATGTAGACGCTGACCAGATCGATCTGCTTCTGGAGGAACTGCGGCACGCGCGACTGCGAGTCCATCTGGACCTTGCTGATCTTGCTGCAGTCCACATCGTTCAGTTCACAGAAAACCCCGAGATAGGACGTTCCCGTCTCGCCGACGGAATGGGCAATCGACTTGCCTTCCAGATCCTTCGGAGCAACCACCGGATTGTCGGGCTGGGAAATCAGCGCGATCGGCGATTCCGGCTGGTAGAGGGCGACCAGCTTGACCGGCATGCCCTTCTGGATCGCCGAGATGGCGAAGATGCCCGGCAGGATGACGACATCCTCCTGGCCCTGGATCAGCGCGCCCAGCGCGGCCTGCGAGCCCGCGCCTTCGCCAAGCGTCAGCTCGACGCCGGCATCCTTGTAGAGCCCCTTCTCCTCACCGAGATAGAAGAAGCCGTATTCTCCCTTGAGCTTCCAGCTGAACCGGGCCTTGACATCCTCCGCCATGGCGCCCTGGGCTGTGAAGACGATGGCTGCAGTGGCGGTGGCAGCCAGCATCGTGTTGCGAATGAGACCTGTGACGTACAACATAGCTCTCCTCCCTGATGGGCGCCGGCAAGCGCCCTTTGATCGACCCGAAGGTCTGCCTCTCTCCCCAGATCGGAGCGTTCGGCATGCACCGTTATCTCCAATCTTGATCTCATAGTGTGATCACATTTACCGATTGTCAAGCGCTGAGTCCGGGAGATGGCGAGAGATTTTCGGCGTGAATGTCGTGACGGGTCCGTTTGCGCCAGCCATCCGGAGCCGCAACTCGGAGCCTGTTGCCATGTGGCGAGCATTGGCGGCGCACCGGCCGGAACGAGGATCGAGCGCAGGCAACGGTCGTGCGCTCCGGCTGACGAACCAGCACGGGCGGAAGGCAATCACGCCCTTCGCCCCGCTCCGGCGCGCACACCCTACGCGGTCGGTTCTCCGCAATGCAGTCCGTGCGAAGGTTCACAGAGCGCTCCGCAGTCAGGCTGGATCATCCGACACCGGCATGAACGCGGTAAAACAATGAGATTGGCCCCGTTCGGCATTTCTGTGAAACGTTGAACGGGCCTAGGTTTCGGTGAAAACGCTCTTCAGCGAGGCTTCGACCGCCGACCGCGTGAGGTCGCGGGCGATGAAGACGAGCCATCCGCGCGGCGTGTCTTCGGGCCAGCGCGGCAGATATTGCGGCGGATAGACGACGTTCTGCACGCCGTGGATCACCACGGGACGCGCGTCGCCGATCACCGGCAGCAAGCCCTTCACGCGCAGGATGGACTGGCCCCGACTGGCCAGCAGCAACTCCAGCCATTCGACAAAAGCCGGCCATTGCACGGGCCTGTCCAGCGTGACGGAGAACGTGTCGATGCCGTCGCTGTGCCTGCCGGATGCCGGGCCCTGGTCCTGGTCCTGGTCCTGGCTCAGGAAATGCGGCTGCCAGTCGTCGTCATCATGCGCGAAGATCGCATCGCTCGGCGGAAACCGCTCCATGCTCGATGTCAGGCGGCGAACGGAAGGGTTGATCCGGGCGATCTCCAGATCGAGGGCGTCGAGTGACCACGGCTCCACGAGATCCGACTTGGTGACCACCACGCAGTCGGCAAGCGCCACCTGCTGGACCGCCTCGCTGAAATCGCCGATGCTGCGGGCGCCGCTGACGCCGTCAATCGTCGTCACGATGCTGCCCGCCTGATAGGCGCGGCAGAGCCGCAGGTCACTCATCACGGCGTGCATGATCGGCGCCGGGTCGGCAAGCCCGGTGGTCTCCACCACAACCCTGTTGAATGCCGGCATCCTGCCTGTGCCGGCGAGCGATGCGAGCTCGGCCAGCGTCGATACGAGATCGTCGCGCACGGCGCAGCACAGGCAGCCGGACGAGAGGAGCACCACGTCCTCGGAGACCTCCCGCACCAGCAGGTGATCGAGCCCCACCTCGCCGAACTCGTTGATGACGACCGCCGTGTCGGCCAGCCCGGGCTCGCCGAGCAGATGCTTCAGGAACGTCGTCTTGCCGCTTCCGAGGAAGCCGGTCAGGACGTGAACCGGAACTCGTTCGTCGACGGTGGCGGCGGCCGGCAGCACGGTCAACGGACCTCGAACAAGGCCTCGATCTCGACGGGCACGTTGCGCGGCAGGGAGTAGCAGCCGATCGCGGCGCGCGCATGACGCCCCGCCTCGCCGAACACCTCGACCATCAGGTCGGATGCGCCGTTGACCACTTTCGGATGTTCTCCGAAATCCGGCTCCGCGTTGACGAAGCCGCCGAGCCGCACCACACCGACGACGCGGTCGAGATCACCGTCCAGCGCCTGCCGCAACTGCGCCAGCACATTGACGGCGCAGACGCGCGCGGCGGCCTGTCCCTCTTCGGTCGAGAAATCCGACCCGAGCTTTCCCGTGTAGAGATCCTTGCCGTCACGGCTCGGCACCTGCCCGGAAATGAAGACCTGCGTTCCAAGGCGGCGGGCCGGAACATAATTCGCCGCAGGCGCCACGGTGGCCGGCAGGGTGATGCCCAGGCTGGCGAGTTTGTCGTCGATCTTTCCCACTCTGGCGAACTCCTTCGGACCAATTCTAACTGTCGAACTGCAATTCCAGGCCGTTGGCGAAGGGCAGCTCGATGCCCTGCGAACCAGCGACGCTGAGCAGCGCCTTGCCAGTGGTGCGTATGTCATGGACGCATCCCTTCTTGGCGGCAGCTACGTTGTTTTCCCTGAGCGCATTGAGGATGATCTCGTGATCGGACGCGTTCCACGGCATCGACGGGATCAGCAGCGACATGTACATCGTCGGCCCGAACTGCAGCCACAGCGACTCGATCAGCGGCATCAGCACTTCCGAGCCGGATGCCTCATACAGCGTGAAATGGAACTTCTGATTGAGCGACAGGCAGTTCAGGATGTCGCGTTTCTCGATGGCGATCAGCAGATGCTTGTTGACCTCCGCCAGCTCGTCGATGAGCGCCGGGGTCGCCTTGGCAGCGGCCAACTCGACGGCCATGCCCTCGAGCATCTCGCGAACGGCGAAAAGGTCGCTGAGTTTTTCCGGCCCGAGCCGGGGGACGCGGACGGAGCCGCCCTTCGTCTCCTCGAGAGCGCTTGCCGCGACCAGCCGGCTGAGAACCTCGCGCACCGGCATGGGGCTGGTGCCGAGGCCGGCCGCCAGCTTGCGCAAGCTCATCACCTGCCCCGGCAGGAAGGCGCCGACCATCAGCCCGCGACGCATGTAGCGCAGCACCTGTTCATGGACATGGCCGCGCGGAGGCTTCTCTCCGGGGTTGCCGTCAGTCCCTGATCGCTCGACCTTCTTGACCGGCATCCGCTCGCCTTCCGCAAATTCTTCGTTCATTGCCGGCTCCAGACCGGCATCGGGACGAGACCCCATCGACGCCCCGTCATGGAATGGCCGAAACGGCCAAGCGTTGACAGGCGCTTATTTGTGATCTCATATTGTGATCAATAAATGATTTTTGCCTGTCCGGCAACCGGAAATCGGCAGCTTTTCCCGGCCGAAACGCCACTCTTTCAGCGATCGCCTCAAGGGGCAGGAGGTGCCACCGTGACAACCTATTCGAGGGATCGGGACGATCTGCGCGCGATGCTCGCCCGCCTGGCCGGACAAGGGTCCTACAAGCTGCGCAACATCCGTCTCGATGCGACCCTGACCGGGATCGCCTCATCGGCGGCCGACGGTGACGATTTCCTCCTCTGCGACCTCGCCATCGAGGCCGGCAGGATACTCGCAGCAACTCCAGCGGGCATCAATGCCGACGATAGTTCAACCGATGCGATGCCGTCGATGGACGCCGGCGGACGCATCGCGCTGCCTCTCTTCGTGGACTGCCACACCCATCTCGACAAGGGACATATCCTCCCGCGAACCACCCTGGCGAACGGCTCGTTCCCGACGGCGCTCACCCAGACGAAGGCCGACCGCGAAGCCCGCTGGACACGCGATGACCTGGCCCTGCGCATGGACTTCGCGCTGCGCTGCGCGCTGCATTACGGCACCGCCGCCATCCGCACCCATCTCGATTCCCACCCTCCGCAGGACGCCATCTCCTGGCCCCTGTTCGAGGAGCTCCGGCAGGAGTGGCGCGGGCGCATCGAGCTGCAGGCGGCGAGCCTCGTCCCCATCGATTTCCTGCATGACGAGGACCTCCTCGCGAGGCTTGCGCGGCGGGTCTCCGGCGCGGGCGGCGTTCTGGGCGCCGTCACCTACCCGACGCCGGACCTGGATCGCTTGCTGGACCGCTTGTTCCAGGTGGCGTCACGGCAGGGGATGGATCTCGACTTTCATGCCGATGAAACAGCCGATCCCGCCGCCGACACGCTGCACCGCATCGCCCTCGCGGCAAAACGCAACCGCTTTCCGGGCCGCGTTCTCGTGGGACATTGCTGCTCACTGGCGAGACAGGACTCCGCCACGGTCGACGCGACGCTGGACGCCGTCGCGAGCGCCGGCATCGCCGTCGTGTCGCTGCCGACCTGCAATCTCTATCTTCAGGACCGCAGGCACGATGCGACGACGCCCCGGTGGCGCGGCGTCACCCTGCTGCACGAGATGAAGAAGCGCGGCATTCCCGTCGCGCTGGCATCGGACAACACCCGCGATCCCTTCCATGCCTATGGCGACCTGGACATGCTCGAAACCTATCGGCTCGCCACGCGCGTCCTGCATCTGGATCATCCGACGGCCGACTGGCCGAGGGCGGTCAGCGCGACACCGGCCGAAATCATGGGCCTGTCAGGAACGGGCGTGATCGAGCCCGGCGGAAAGGCCGATCTCATCCTGCTCGAGGGGCGGTCCTGGTCGGAGGTCCTGTCGCGACCCGAGAGCAACCGGATCGTCCTGCGCGCCGGCCGTCCCGTCGACGCGCCCCTGCCATGCTATTCGGAGCTCGACGCGCTGACCGCCGGATGAATACCGGGACGGGCGAACCCTCACGCGCGCCATCCTCCCATGAAAAAGCCACCCGGACGTCCGGGTGGCTGAGTTCCATCACCGCAGCGGGAGCGATCGGCCCCGCTCCGGACGATCAGGCGCTGGCACCGACCTGATACAGCTCGACCTTGGTTCCATCGGGATCGGCGATATAGATGGTCAGGCCATAAGGCCCATCGTGCAGTTCGTTGAAGTAGCGGACGCCGGCCTTCTTCAGCCTGGCGTCCATCGCCCTGACGTCGTTGACCTCGAAGGCGATATGGTCGAGCTGCCTGTGCCCGGCCGTCTTGCCGCCGATCAGGGCGATGCCCTGGTGGAAGGCCGTGAAGGGCCGTCCGTCCGCCAGCGGTTTCGCCGGCCGGATCGTGAAGCCGAGCTGCTTCGTGTAGAAATCGACGGACGCGTCGATATCGTCGACCATGATCAGCTGATGGCCGTAATTCGTCACCCGCGGCTTCACCTGCTCGCCGATCCAGCCGATCACCTCCGACGACTGGGCGACCTCGCAGAAATACTGTTTCCAGACCTGCTTTGCGGTCGCCTCCCAGTCGCCATTGACGCCCGACACGCAATCGTCCACGGCGATCACGTCATAGTCGCGCAGATAGGCTTCGCGAATGGAGGTCTCGACGCAGGCATTGGTCGTCGCGCCCGTCACGAACAGGTGCTGCGTGCCCAGCATCTTCAGCATCATCTCCAGGCGCGTCTCATGGAAAGCGCCGAAGCGGTGCTTGCGGATGACGAAGGCCGGATTGACGTCGGCGAGCGGCTTCAGTTCGTCGATGATCTGCTCGTCCCAGCTTCCGGCGAGCGCCGAAACCTGCTTGCGCTTGGCCGTATGGCCGAGCAGCTTCTTCCTGGCGCGGTTGTGATCGATCGCGAAGTGTTCCTGCACGGTCCAGATGACGGGAATGCCCACCTCCTGGCAGCGCGCGATCAGCTTGGCGAGCGGCGGCACGATCGACGAGAGACGTTTCGTATCGACGCCGGAGATGCCGAGCGTTCCCTTGTCGTGAATGAAGGCGTTCTGCAGGTCGATGACGAGCAGGGCCGACTTGCGGTAGTCGAGGACGTCGAGGCTCATGACTTGTTCTCCACCATGTCGATGCCGAGCACGCCGCCACGGCCCCAGCTCTCCTTCGGGGTCTCATGGATGACCACGTGCAGGTGGTCGGGCTTGCAGGCAGCCTCCTCGACCATGGCCTTGGTGATCGCCCTGACGAGGTTGCGCTTCTGCTCGACCGTGCGCCCCTCCCACATCTCCACAACAACGAACGGCATTCTACGTCTCCTCTCCATTGATGGGTTTCGGGCCGGACGCCCACACGGGCACGGCGGGCGCGAAACCCGTAGTCAGATCGTTCGCCGCCCGGTCGGTGCCGCTCAGCAGCCAGAGCGGACGGTTCGCGTAATTGACGAGCAGCTGCTCTTCCATGCAGGCGCGATGCGCGGGATGGCCGGGGTCGCGCTCGAAACGGCTGGTCGCGGGCATCAGCCGGATCACGTAGAGCGGCTCGTCCTCCGCGAACCCGGCCAGACTCTCAGCACCGATCCCGTCAAGCGGCACTGCGCGGGCCTCCGGCCGTTCACGGCTGACCGGCACGAGAATGACGGCGCCGGCACGCGGCGCGACGGGCCAGTAGCGGCCCTCCCGCCCGGCGCCGAGGAAAGCGCCGTAGACCCGGCTCTCCGGGAACAGCTCGCTGTCCCAGAGAATGAAGTCCGGCCCGAGAACCGCGCAGGCCGCATCGAGCACCAGGCTGCTTTCGCAAAGGTCCAGAAAAGCCCAGGGGTCGGTGAAGGCCACGGCATGGCCCCACGGATTGTGAATGCCCGACAGGCGCTCCTGGCGCAGCGTCGCCTTGCGCGCGACGATTCCGGCAACCGCATCCCGCAGATCGAGCGTGGACGGGATCAGCGGATCCCGGCCGGCCAGATCGAGATGGTCGGTGCCGCCCGTCATCACGCGGGCACGGTCACGCAGCGGCCGCGGCCGTAATGGCTGTCGTCGACGGCGCCGTTCTCGTAGACAATGTCGCCGCGCGCCACCGTCATCACCGGCCAGCCCTTGAGCGTCCAGCCTTCGTAGATGCAGGTTCCCTTGCCCGTGTGCTCGACGGTGCGCTCCTCGTCCAGATCGACCAGGACGAGATCGGCGTCAAAGCCGACATCGATATGGCCCTTGCGCGGCCACAGGCCGAAGCGGCGCGCCGGATTGAACGAGTTGAGCTCGACAAGCCGCGTCAGCGGCAGGCCGCGCTGGTGGACGCCGAAATGCAGCATCAGCGATAGCTCCCACGGGAAGCTGACGACGCCCGGAAATTCCGTCCAGAGGTCTTCCAGCTTCTTCGGCAGGAACGGGACGTGATCCGTGCCGAGGCTGTAGACGGAGCCGTTCAGCATGCCGTTCCACAGGCCTTCGAGTTCGTTCCGGTCGCGCAGCGGCGGCGAGATCTTGGCGCGCATGTCCAGATCCTCGTCGTAGCAGGTGCGCGTGAGATAGTGCGGGCAGGTCTCGACCGTGACATGAACGCCACGCGCCTGCGCCTCGGCGGCGAGCACCGGTCCCATCCCGACCGAGGTGTGGACGAGATGCAGAGAGCAGCCCGTCTTCTCGGCGAGGAAGATCATCCGCCGGATGGTCTCGACCTCGCAGAAGGCGGGGCGCGATTCCGTATAGGCGCCGAGGTCCTGACGGCCCGAGGCGGCGATCTCCTTCTTGATCCAGGAGGCGATCTGCGTGTTCTCGCAGTGGACGTTGATCACACCGCCCGGAACCTGCGAGAGAATCCGCATCGCCGCATAGACCCAGCCGTCGGTCGCCGGGACGATGCCGATCGGATTGTCCGGCTCGTAGCCGAAATAGCACTTGAAGGACTTGACCCCGGTCCTGGCGATGATCTCCGGGATCTCGGCGATATGCTCCTCGCGCTGGATGCCGAAATGGAAGCCGAAGTCGATCACCGAATTCTCTTCGCCGATCGCCTTCCGCTCCTCGTAGAAAGGCAGATAGGATTCCTTCAGGTTGCGGATGTAGAGCAGCGCCGTCGTGACGCCGCCGGAAGCGGCTGCGGCGGTCTCCGTGCGCATGTCCTCGTCGAACGGGAACTTGACGCCCAGATGGCAGTGCGGGTCGATCAGGCCGGGCATCAGCACGCGGCCTTCCGCGTCGATCGTGCGCGCCGCGTCCGGCAGCACCGCGTCGGCGCCGGTCATGACGATCTTGCCGTCCTTGACCGCCACGCCGCCGTGAAATTCGCCGTCGTGCCGGACGACGCGCGCATTCTTGATAACCAGATCCGCCTTCATGATGCCTGCTCCCATATGCCTTCAATGCGCCTGCTGATCCCGGTCCACTGGCTGCGGCCGACGGTGATCGGCGCCCGCGAGCCCATGCCCCGCGCCCACACCGCCTTCAGGCCGAGCTCACCCGCCGCCTCGCGGTCGATCGTGCCGGGCGGGGCCGCCACATCGACCAGAAGCGCGTGCTTCGGCAGTTGCCGCAGCATGTCGCGCTGAAGGAGCCGCTTCGGCACGCTGCCGATCACGATGTCCACGCGCGGCAGGAAGCCGGGCATCTCTTCCAGCGTCAGGGCCTCCGCGCCGGCGGCGTGCGCAGCCGCGCGCTGCACCGGGTTGCGCGCCGCCACATGGACATGCGCCCCGAGCCCGACCAGCGTGTGCGTGAGAAGCGAACCGATCGTGCCCTGCCCGACCAGCAGGACGTTCGCCTTGTGGATGGTGATGTCGGTGTTCTCGATGATCACCTTCAGGACGCCCTCGACAATGGCCGGGCCGCGCAGGAGCATCAGGTCCACATCCCACTCATACTCGTGCAGCGTGATGCCGAGCGCCTCGCAATGCCCCTTCAGATTGGCGTCCGCCCAGCCGAGGATGATGTGTCCGGGCTTGTTCATCCCGGCCAGCATCTCCCGCGTCGGGATGATCTTCTCCGGGCATTTCGGCGCGAACAGCGCTCCCTCGGCAGTGATCCCCGGGATCGGGAACAGCGCGAAATCCGCCCCCTTCAGCGCGTCGGCCGCATCGCTCGCATGGTAGACCCCCTCGATGCCGCCCTCCGGCCAGGGAAAGCCGTAGGCGCGCACGCCGGCGCCGGCGCGCAGCGCGCAGCGGGCAATCTCCTGTTCACGGGCATCCCCGGCGACGACGGCGATGACGGTCTTGTCCCAACTCATTGCACACGCACCTTCTCGATCAGCTGGTCCCTTGTCAGGCCGGCAATGCCCATCGCCTCGGCCGTCCGGCCGCCCTGGCGGTAGTCCGTGCCGACCGCGATCTCGGCGAGATTGTAGAGGGACCGCGCCACGGGCGTTTCGACCTCTGCGATCCGCGCAAGTTCGAGGAACGGCAGCAATCCGTGGCCGAAGTCCTCCTTGTAGTAGCGATACTCCAGCGAATCCGGCCCCTTGATGCGCTTGTTGGCCTCGCCCCCGGCGATCGCCGCGCGAAAATCGCTCGTGTCCTCAACATCCGCCTCGACCGTGCCGAGCAGCTTCATCTCCTCGATCAGGTTCGGCAGGTCGTGCCCGAAGGCCCGGGCGACCGCGAGGCGCTCATCGTCGAGCTTTTTCATGATGCGCGCCACACCGGGCGTCATGGCATCGACATAGAAGGTGAAAGCTCCGCCCGTCGCCTCGACCCATGCCGCCGCGAGGACGGCGCCCGGAGGATGCAGGATCATGTTAACGTTGGACAGGTCCGAGGCGATCACGTCGGCGACCGGCTTCACGCCGGGATAGAGCAGCGCCGCGACGTCAAGCGCCGCCGCGTCGCCGCCGAGAACGGCGGCTTTCAGCTCTTTCGCGCGACCGCTGACCGTCACCCCGTCAGGACGGTATTTGCGTGCCACATAGGTGAGCGTCGAGAACTCGACAACCGGCGGTGCGGCCCGACCGGTTCGCGAGAAGGTCTCGGCGAACTCGAGCGCTCCGCCGGTATGGCCGGGGTTGAGCACCACGGGCTTCTCCGACGGCCAGCCCGCCGCCGCCAGCGCTCCTGCGATGGCGGAATGCGAAAAGGTCGGCAGCACCACCACCGCGACGTCGACGCCGGCGATCGCCGCCGCGAGATCGGTCGTGATCAGCCCCGGGCGGGCGACGCCCTCGCCCAGCTTTCCCTCATAGGCGACGCCGCCCAGCGCGACATGCGGCTCGAGCGTTCCCGCCGAACGCGCCCAGAAATGCACCTCATGTCCGGCCTGGACCAGCTCCGCGACCGAAGCCGCGCCACCCGCGCCCGCGCCCAAAACTGCAACTTTCATTCTCTCCTCCGAGGGCCAAAGAGCGGTTAGTATCGCCATGTGACCTCATCTGACGGCGCACCGGCTCCCGCCCTCCTCGACGGGTATCGGCACAAACGCCATCAAATTATTTGATCACACTTTATGATCACATATTGAATTGTCAAGTGCCGGGATGAGGATCGTCGGCCGATCTGCGGCACGAGGTCAACAGCCTTTATCCCAGCAAATGCAAAGAGTTCTCCATTGCCCGGCGGGCTGCCCGCGCCTCCGTCGCCACCGGGGGAACCCGCCGGCCGGCAGCGCGCGGCATGCCGCTTCGAACCGCGTCAGTTTCCTTCGTCGTAGAGCGTCGTCGTGGTCTCCACGTCATCTTGATGCAGGCCGGCGCGCACGACCGCCGCGGCCGCCAGTTCGCGCGCCTTGCGCCGCACCTCCACCTCGTCGACGCCCTGCACCCGTCCGTTGCGGTACAGCGCCTTCCCGTCCACCCAGGTCTGGCAGACCGAAGCCGTGGACGCCGAGAACACCAGCGCTTGCAGCGGATCGTGGAAAGGCGTCCACTCGACGTGGTCGAGATCGAACAGGATGAAGTCGGCTTTCTTGCCGATCTCCAGCGAGCCGATCTCGTCATCCCACATCAGCGCACGCGCGCCCTCGATCGTCGCCGCACGCAGGGCCTGCCGCGCAGTGAAGATATCCGGCTGCATGCGCGCGTCCTTGAACATGCCGGCGACCATCAGCATCTGCCGCATCAGGTTCATGTTGCCCGCCGCCGACACGCCGTCCGTGCCGAGCCCGACCTTGACGCCGGCCGCGACCATCTCGGGATACTTGCCGATCATCGTCGCACCCTTCCCGAGCTTGAAGGAGGAGCAGGGACAGAAGGCCACGCTCGCGCCACGCTCGGCCAGCAGCCGCACCTCCTCGTCGGACACGGCTGAACCGTGGGCGATGACCAGATTCTTGCGGACGCCGCCGGCACGATCGACGCGGGTGATCGGCCAGCAGCCATACTTGCTTTCGCAGACCTTGGCTTCCTCGATCGACGTCGCCAGGTGATAGGTGGTGCCGACGCCGAGTTTCTCGGCGAGCGCCACCGCACCGACATGCAGCTCGAGGCTGCACGGTTCCTTGCCTTCGATGTTGACCCAGCAGCGAGCGCGCCCGTCCAGCGTGTTGTTGTAGCGCACGACACACTCTTCCAGCACCTTCAGCGCCGACTCCGCGTCGGGGAAGAAGTGATGGTCGGCCATCTCCTTGGTCCAGCCGCGCGGCAGTTCCGCCGGAGGATTGTCGGCAGCGTGACGCCCGGTGATCCCGCGCATGCCGGTCTTTTCCATGGCGCGGATGACGATGCCGGGATCGTACTGCGACCCCATGTCGAGGAAGCATGTGGTGCCGCAGCGGAGCATTTCGGTAATGCCCAGCATCGCTCCCCAGTACTCGTCCTCCTCCGTGATATGGGCATAGAACGGCTTGGCCCAATGGAAGACCCAGGCCCGCGTCGTGAGGTTGTCCGGGAAGACGGCGCGCGACAACGTCTCGGAAAGATGCACATGGCTGTCGATGAAGCCGGGGCACGCCCCCATCATGCTGCCGTCGATGACCTCGTCGAAGCTTCCGGCATTGTGACGCGAAGCGATTTCCCGGGCGGGTCCGATATCCGCAATCCGGTCATCCTCGACGACGATGCTCGCATCGCGCAGCACCGTGTCGTCCTCGTCGACCGTAAAGGCAAAGTTCAGGTTCTCGATAAGCGTACGCATGCGGCTCCACCCAATTCTCTGGCCAGGAATTTCCATTTGCGCCGTGCCGCTCGATGACGGCAAGGGCCTCCGCGGCGGCACTCATGCTGCCGCGGACTGTCTTTCAGGCGTCTTCAGGCGACGGCCTGCCGCTTGCCGCTTTTCTTGGCGGCTCCGGTAACGATCAGCCGGTCCGTGTCGGCATAGTCGGACAACAGTTCCGAGCCGTTGGCCGTCACCAGCAGCATGTCCTTGTTCTGCATGCCGAACCCGTAGCCCGTGTCATAGCAGAGCGGCTCGAAGCCCAGCACCATGTTTTCCTCGAGCGGCGCATCGCTGCCCGGCTGGCCGAGCACTGGCGTCAAGCCGAGATAGGGATCCTCGTGCAGGTGCAGGCCGATGCCATGCCCGACGAACGAGATCGGCGGCAGGTCGAGCCTGGCGAGCTTGGCGATGAACGCGTCGTAGATCGCGCGGCAGCTCGCGCCCGGCTTCACCTTCTCCATGATTTCGTACTTGCACTCGACGAGATGGCTCCAGATCTCATCGGCCATCGGCGGCGCCTCGCCGACGACGGCCGTGCGGCAGACGCCAGCCTGATAACCGTTGATCACCGAGAAGATCTCGACCCGGCAGACATCGCCGCGCTTCAGGATCCGTTCCGAGGGGCCCACATTGGGAAGCGTGCTGCGCTCGCCGGTCGCGACAATGAGGAGCTTGAAATGCTCGGCGCCGAGCGAATAGACGTTGCGGGTCAGATGGCCGGCAATGTCCATCTCCGAATCCCCCTCGTCCACCATGGCGAGCGTGTCGGTGATGGCCTGGTCGGCGATCCGCGACAGCCGGCGCAGGAGATCGATTTCCCCGGCGGTTTTGATCTGTCGCAGACGCGCCAGGATCGGTTCCGCATGCTCGAAGCGCGCGCCCGGCATGGCCGCCGCCAGCCGCGCGAAATCCCCGGCCGGCAGATAGTCCATCTCGATACCGATCCGCGCCTTGCCGAGGCCCAGCGTGTGGAGCTGGTCGGCCAGCACCCGCATCGGGTCGTCGGAGAATTCCGCCCAGATGCGTGTCGGCAGATCCGGCAGCTTCCGCCTGATCGTCGATGCCTCCATGTCGACGCCGAAGACTTCCTTCCGCCCATCCGCCGTCACGATGGTCATGGCGTGGCGATGCCGGATGAGGGGCTGCGACGGCACGACGAAACCGGCCGTGTAGGCGAAATTCTCGGGCGACGAGCAAATGATGGCGTCGATCCCGTGCTCGGACATCGCCTTTGTCTGCTTTGCGACGATTTCTGACCGCATCTGTGTTCCCCTCTCCTAGGATGTTGTGTGCGCTCAGTCGCGCAGGCGGTACTTCTCGACCTTCGCCTCGTCGACATCGATGCCCATGCCGGGTCCGTCGGGAATGACGATGGCGCCGTCGGAAAGCTGCATCGGCGCGACCAGCAGGTCGTCCTTGTAGTAGATCCCGCCGACCTGCCCGTTCTGCGCCTCGGCCGGCGTGGAAACCGGGATGACGCAGGACAGTGTCACCGCCGGACAGGCGGCCGCCAGCTGCACATTGGCGAGATTGCCGATACCGGTCTCGATCGAGCCGTTGACGTTGCAGATGATCCCCGCGGCGCGGCACACGGCGCCGACCTCCATGGCCTTGTAGAGCCCCCCGGCCTTGGTCGTGTAAATCGAGATGATCTGGATGCCGCCATGCTGGATGATCTGGATGGCGTCGTGCGCGTTCCATGCGGATTCGTCCGCCATCACCGGCGCGTCGATGCGCCGGCCGACCTCGGCGATGCGCTCGATCCCCATGACCGGCTGCTCCACATATTTGAGCCGGTTCTTCTCCATCAGGCGCACCGTCTGAACGGCCTCGCCCGGCATGCGGTATCCTTCATTGGCGTCGACGCAGATCTCCACCGCATCGCCGGCGACCTCGCGCACCGCATCGACCATGGCGACGTCCCGGGCAGGATCGACGCCGATCTTGACCTTGATGGTCTTGATCCCTTCGTCGACCAGCTTCGCCACCTCGCCGCGCGCCTCCTCGATCGAGATCAGGCCGATGGAATGGGTGACCGGCACCCTGTCGCGCGCCTTCCCGCCGAGCAGCGTGTGGACGGGGACGTTCAGCCAACGGCCCGTCACGTCGTAGGCGGCAAATTCCACAGCGGCCTTGGCATAGGGATAGCCGCGAATGATCGCATCCATCCGCGCATGCAGCTCGGCGAAGTTTCCGAGTTCCACCCCGATGACGGCGGGCGCCAGATAGGTGTCGATGACCGAGCGCACGATCATCGCCGATTCACCGAAATAGCGTCCGAACTCGCCGCCCCAGTCCTTGAGCGCGGGCGCCTCGCCCCAGCCGACACGGCCATCGCTGTCGGTGATCTTGACCATGACATAGCGCCCGATCACCTCGGTCAGACCCGCCCATTTGTGCTCGCGGCGCGTCGGCAGTTGGACAATCAGCGTTTCGACGGACTTAATCGTTGGCAACGGTCTTCACCTTGTTGGTTGTCATGCAGGGTGCGGCTTGCTAAGCTGCGATCATCTAATGTGATCACACTTTATGATCATGAATTTGAGTCGTCAAGCGACGGGCGTGATGATTTTCAGGAGCGCCGGACACGCGGGTGCACGATGCGGGGGCACGACAAGATGATCGTCGAAATCACCAATTACTTTGCCAGGGAAGGTCAGTTCGACGCGGTGCTGGAACAGCGCCGCAAGGCGACCGCGATCCGGCGCGATCTCGGCCTCGATCCCGGCCGGATCTTCGCCAGGCTGGAAGGGGATGGTCCCGACCTGCGCTGGGAGTGCAGGTTCCCGACCCGGCAGGCCTACGAAGCGGACCGTGCAGCGCGCGCCGGATCGCCGGCATTCGAGGCCGCCAAGACGCAGATGCATTCCCTGCTGACCCGCTTCGAGCGTCACGTCTACACGGACGACATCGACCAGTAGCACCGGACCGGCTACGTCGCCGGGACCGTCATCGACCTTATGCGGGAGACGCCGAACGGCCGGCCTGATGCTCACTCATGCACGGCCGCCTGCATCACGCGCTTGGTGTGATCGTCCATCGGCAGGGACACCTCGACGCGGAAGGATCGCAGGGTGACGTCCTGCGGAAGATCCATGAGGCTCTGGAAGCGGAAGAAGTCCAGCCGGCCTCGAGCCGTGTCGAAGCCGAACACCGGGCAGCCGGCTATCCCGTTCTCGGGACAAGTCCCGAAACGCTCTTCGAGCGACAGCGCCAGGCGCCTGACGCGCTGATGCAGCGTATGCGTGGCCGCACTCTCCAGTTCCAGCTGCCGAAACAGGCCCCAGCCCACGGTGCCGGGATCGCGCATCCGGGACAGCAGCCCGTCGGGATGGATGCATGCCTCGATCATGTCCACCGGATCACCGGGCCGCAGGGTCTGCAGGTACCGGGGCATGACGAGTGACATCAGCCATGAGGCGCCGCGATTGGCGGCGCGGATCTTCCAGTCCGCGTCGAAGCAGAATGCCGGGAACGGCTCGTGCACGAACAGAAGCTGCTCCAGAAGCCGCGCGTTCCATGGAGGAGCGGGGCTGGCGCTCAGGCCGGCGCTCGACTGCGGCGTGAAGCCGGCATGGTGCAATGCAGCGTTGCGTATGGACGGCTGTGCGTCTACCTCTTCCAGCCAGCTCTCGATCAGAAGCCGGCTGGGTTTCGCCCGGCCGCTTTCGACGAAGCTGATGTGGCGCGCCGAAAAACCGAGACGCAGGGCGAGCTCCATCTGGCTGAGACCCCTGCGTTCACGGGAACCGCGCAGGATCCTGCACAGATTGGAAGCGCAAGCCGCGGGAGATGCATCCGCGCCATTGAGGAGGCCCCTGCGCTCCAGGGGAAGAGGATCGATGAATTGCAAGTCGTGTCGCAAGAGCCGCTGCTGCCTTGGCAAAAATGAGTCACAACTGGTTCGGTGGAAATCGGGTAGAGTTTCATGACCATGCATGAAAGCACGAAGGGACGAGCGGCGGCCTTGTGGGACGAACGGCGGAAATCGCTTGCGGATGGGGAACGGGTCGCCGAACGCTTGCTCGAGCGGCGCATCGCGCGCCGCGTCGGCGCCACCTGCCTGATCTTCTTTCCGATGGTCGCCGCCATCAACGCATCCTCCATCGCCACGGAAGCGGAGCGCGCCGGGATCGAGATGGATGCGCGCCTGCCATGGGTGCTGGAGTTCACAAGCATGGCGGCGATCATGGTCCCGATCGTCCTGCTGATCCTGATGCAGAGGCATCGGCCGCTGTGGTCGGGCGGCATCCCCTATTCGATCGCGATGATGCTCGTCCTCAGCATCGTCTTCTCGCTTCTGCATGTCGGCGGAATGGCGGCGCTGCGCGCCGTCCTCGTTCCACCGATCACGGGCGAGGAGTACAAGCTCCTGACCGACCCTGTCCGCGACCTTCTCTACGAGTACAGGAAGGACCTTTTTCCTTTTGCCGTCGTCGTGGCGCTGCTGATGTCCTCGCGCAGGCTGGAAGAGGTCATACAGGAAACAGAGGCGGCGCGAAGCGAGGCGCGCGACACGGGCCGGATCACGCTGAAGGACGGCGGGCGGGTCGTCCTGCTTGAGGCCGGCTCCGTCGACTGGGCCAAGGCCGCGGGCAATTATGTCGAGCTGCACGCGGCCGGCAGGACCTACCTGCCCCGCACGGGGTTGACGGCCCTGGAGGACCTCCTGCGCGATGCCGGCATCGACGTCGTGCGGGTTCACCGGTCCCACATCATCAACCGCAGCAGGGTTCACGAGATCGCGCCGACGGGCGATGGCGACCTGTCCATCAAGCTCATCGACGGTTCCGAGATACGAGGCTCGCGCCGCTACCGGGATCGTCTCGGCGTTTGACATGCGGCGGGAGGTCCGCACGAAGACCTCGGTCAGCCTATGGGGACGTATTCCTCCCCGGCCCGGAGCCCTTCCGAGCGCTCGCTCGTGGTCAGGACCCAGCCTTTCGTGATGCGGGTGAAACCGTCACCGGCGGGAACAAGAACGACGAACCCGGAGCCGCCGACCTTCCGCAGGACCCGTCCATCCCTCAGATCGCCGAGAAACGCGATGATGTCGTCTTCGATCGCCTCGGCGAAATCGCGGTAAGCGTCCCGGATGTCATAGAGGTCCGTGTCGATGTCGTAGCTGGCCTTGCGTCCCGTCGCCGGATCGCGCGCCTCGAACGCCAGCCCGATCCAGCGCCGAGGTTCGACGACGACTTGGGCCTCCCACGTCGAGCCGGCAAGCTGCCAGTTCGCCCCGTCGTCCGATACGCCTGTGACCAGCGACCACACGCCCGATTTTTCCATGTCCCGAAGGAAGGCCGATAGCCGCTGTCCCGGCACGTAAGTCACGAAAACTCCTGACCCGGCGCCTGTCGATGACGATGAGGCCGGCCGCGCATCGGCACCGGGATCGCGCGGCGTTTCCGTTCTCGCCGGGGCAGTGTCTATGACCACGCCCCGGCTTCTATCGGTTCGGATCGAAGCCGCAACTCAATCCTGAACCATGTACTGATCCCAGAAACCCTCGGCGGGCTGGATCTGCTCGACCACATCGACGAGAACGCCAGCCGGATCCCGGGTCATGAACCGCCGCTGCCCCCACGCCTCATCCGTCAGAGGATGGACGATAGGGGCGCCATTCGCCTTGAACCGCTCGAACATCGAGGCCGCGTCGCCGACCTCGACCGTCAGGATCATGCCCTGACCGTTGAAATTCTCCGGCCCGGGCGGGTTGGAGGGATGGTCGGGATGCATGAAGGCCAGCGTTGCACCTCGGTTCCCAGCCTCACCCGGTCCGACGAGGTAGATGAACCAGCTCGCCTCGAACGCCACCTGGAAACCGAAGTGGGTGACATAGAAGTCCCGGGTCTCGGTCAGGGCGGGTGTGGTGACGAGCGGGTAGAGGTCGCGAACTTTCATTGGAGCATCTCCTTTGGTGGCGGACGTGTTTGCCAGACCGGGCACCGGCGCCAGGGTCGGCAGAACTGGAAGCAGGGCAAAAGCCCTCAGGACTGCCCGTCGGGGAAAGATGGACTTCATTGGAATGGTCCTCAGCCGATACGGGGTTGCAGGCGGGGCGCCGCACGGAATTCCGCCCAGGCAAACAGCACGACCACCAGCGCCTGCAGGATGATCAAGCCGGCACCCACCAGGTTCGGGCCGGCAATGGCCAGCACAAGGAAGCTCGCCGCGACCCAGGCGATGTTGCCGATCACGACAAGCCGGACACCCGAAGCTGATGGATCGTCCTGATACGACAGGAAGGCCATGAACGCCGCTGTCGGGAAGAGCAGGCAGCCGGCGTAGAACAAGAGGTCTTTGGAAACCCCCATCAGTTCGCACAGTATGGAAGCGAACGATACGAGGACGACGCCCATCAGCGCGCAGGTGATTGCGTCGAGGGCAAGGATTTTCTTCAGGATCATGGCGATGCCTCCGGTTTTGGAATGGAGGCATATGACGCCGTATCCGAAAGCAAATCGATTATGCGGGAGGTAATAGCCGCGACGGGCGCATCCGGATAAAACCCTGTCGGTCGGGTGACGTCGAAGGGCCGTCTCCTCAATGGCGTGCCCGGCGTTTGGTGATCTTCCGTGCCAACAGCGAGCGACCGGTGCCATGATCGAATCCGTGCACACCGAACCGGTATGGCGGGAACGCTCTGACTTCATCATCGCCGCGCGGCTGCCGGAGGCGGACCGGACGGAGCAGCTATGGGCCCGTCAGGTCGGCGACCATCGATTCGAGATCTGCTGCATCCCTTTCTTCACCTACAACCTCGCCCTCGCCGACATCGTCGAAACCGATCACGACCATGAAGTGTTGAGGACAGTCTCCCTGTCGGGGCGCTCGGTGTTCAGGGTCTGGTTCGGCGGGTCCGCTCATCCGCAGGAAGAAATCGTGCGCGCGCTTGCCGCGCGCGGGGCTCTGGTGGAGCGGTCTTCCGGGAACCTGATCGCGGTCGATGCCGCCGACAGAAGCATTGCGCTGGCGGTGCGTGTCTTTCTGGATGCCCATGAGAAACGAGGGCACCTAGCCTACGAGACCGGCAATTAGGCCCATCCGCCCGGCGGGAAGCCCTCAATCATCAGCCTCGAAAGAGGCCGGCCGACCGGCAAAGCCGGGCACCCTCGATGGCTGCAGGCCAAACCGGCGGGCGAACAGGCGCGAGAAATGGCTCGCGCTGTTGTATCCGACGGACAGCGCGATCTGGGTGACGCTCATCCCGCCCGCGCCCAGGAGCCGGCGCGCCTCGAGAAGCCGCTGCTCCTGCAGATAGGCATACACCGCGACCCCGTACAGGCCGCGAAATCCGGTCTTCAGCCGCTTCTGGCTGAGTCCCGCCTCGCGCGCCAGCGCCTCGATCGTCCAGTCCCTCGCGAGATCGGAGACCATCAGTTCACGCACCTGCCGCAACTGGCGGCGGTCGCGCGGCGGCGTGGCCGCCGGCTGCACCTTTCGCATGGCAGCGATCGCAGTGCTGATGATGTCCAGGGCGCGCGCCTCGAGAACCAGGTCGCCACGCTCCGACATCGCGCTGTCGAACAGCGCCTTGATGTGCCCCAGAAGCTCCGGCGGCACCGGCAGGACGCCGACCCAGGTCTCGCCGCTCGACGCCGAGTGCAACGGATGTTCGCCATTCAGGGCGTCCAGCAGATCGCCGGCGCCGAGCCGCTCCCAGAGGTCCATGCCGACGCGAATGTCGATCCCCCTGAACCGCGTGCCGAGCGGCACGTCGTAATAGCCCGTCGCCCCCTTCGGAGCCGACATCACATAGACCCGGCCCGGTCGATAGGGCACCGCGGCGGCGCGCGCCCCGCCGGCATCGAGAATCCAGCCCTGCCCCGAAGCATGAAAGAGGCAGTCGATGGCGACGCAGGGTTCCGTCTGGTAGCGCCCGACGAAGTCCTCACCGACCACGATGTCGAAGACCGAGATCGTCAGACCATTGCGAACGCCCAGGATCTTGTAGGCGCCTTCCGTGGTGGGGGGCGCACGCGTCTCCTCGGCCGGACTCGGGCCGAGAACCACCACTTCCTGCTGATCGGACTGCGCCAGCGCCCGCTGCTCAACCCGTAAACTCATGGCTGCAAATCCATGGATCACGCCCCCGAAACGCCGGTTCACGGCAAATTATGGACCCGATCGCAGTATCCATGAACCTGATTGTTATAGTCAAGTTTTTAGCCCGCGCTTATGAAGACCCCGATTCTGACGCTGAGGGGACATGGCAAGCATCGTTCGAAACCTGATGGCGCGCTCCGCCGGCTGGGCGGTGCTGGGCTGGCTTGCGGGGCTATACGCCGCGCAATCGGTGACCGGAAGCATGGTGCAGACGGCCCTGCCGGTCGTGCTGCGCGATGTCGGCATGCCGCTGGACAGCATCGGCTATCTCTCCGTTCTGTTCCTGCCCTGGGCGCTGAAATTTCTCTGGGCGCCGCTGGTCGATCGCTTCCTGAACGAACGCTCGTGGATCCTCTGCTGCCAGGCCGGCATCACGCTTTGCTTCGTGATCGCGGCAAAACTACCGCCGCAGGAGCACATGCCCTTCTTGGCGTGCGTCCTGCTCGTGATGGGCTTTCTGGCCGCCACCCAGGATATCGCGACCGACTCGCTGGCGGTCCACGCGACGGACCCGGAGACGCGCGGCGCGGCGAGCGGCGCATCCACCGCCGGCGCGTATCTCGGTTTCCTGATCGGCGGCGGCATATGGCTGCTCGTCTACAGCCACGCCGGCTGGGCCGTTTCGATGCTGGCCATGGCGGCATTCGTCGTCACGCTCAGCCTGCCGATCGCGCTTGCGAAACGGCGTCCCGTCGGCCCCACCCCGCAAGCCGAGATGCCCGTGAAGCCCCGCCTGCGCACCACGCTCTCCAACCGCGTTCTGATGCGCGGATTGGTCTTTCTCCTCGTCTATCAGCTTGGGCTGCGCGCCGGTTCGTCGATGACCGGCCCCTATCTGGTCGACAAGGGCGTTTCCCTCGACCTGATCGGCATCATCCGGGGCGCCGGCGGTGCTGCCGCGGGCTTCCTCGCCGCGACGGGCGGCGCGGTGCTCGTGCAGAAGGTCGGCATCGTCCGATCCATCATACTGCTCGCCGCGCTCAACGCAGCCGTGCTCCTACTTCTGGCGATCCTGGAAACCACAGGAGAGATTTCGCCGACGACCGCCATCGTCCTTCTCGTCGTCCAGAGTGCCGCCGTCGCCATGTCCTTCGTCGCCGTCTATGCGGCGATGATGAACTGGTGCAATCCGCAGCAGGCGGCCACCGACTTTGCCGTGCTGCAAAGCGTCGATGCCGTCCTTGCGATCGCCGCCGCTTCGGCTGCCGGCGTGCTTGGCCAGGCCTTCGGCTATGGCTGGATCTTCGGCCTTGCCGCTTGCGCCATCGGCGCCGCGCTTCTCGTCGCACCGCGTTTCCTGGCCGGTGCCAGCATCAGGCCATCGGGTCTGCAACTCCCTGAAGAGGTTCCACAAAAATGAAACACAAACTCCTCCGGGAAGCCTCCCTTCTCGCGCTTGCCACCGGCCTGTCTTTGCACGGCGCATCCGCTCAGGATTTCTCCGGCACCACCCTTCTCGAACGCCTCGTCATCACCTCGACCAAGCGCAGCGAGGATTACTTCGCGGTGCCGGCGCTGGTCGACGTCGCCGAACCCGGCGAACTGAGGCGGCGCAACATCGACAGCGTGGCCGATCTCGACCGCGTCTTTCCCGACGTGAACATCCGCGCGCGGTCTGGCCGCACCTATTCCAACTTCACCATTCGCGGACAGGCATCGCTGGATTTCTACAATCCCAGCACGCAGGTCTATGTCGACGGACTGCCGCAGGACAGCTTCAACCTCGCCCGCGCCCTGCCCGGCGATCTCGAGAGCGTCGAACTTCTCTACGGTCCGCAGGGGACGCTCTATGGCCGCGGCGCGATCGGCGGCGTCATCAACATCACGACCCGCAAGCCCGGCGACGAATTCCGCTTCGGCATCGACGGCGCGATCACCTCCGAAGGCGCCAGCAGTTCACTCCGCATCAACCTGCCCCTGATCGAAGGCGCGCTGTTTGCGGACGCGACCGTCTCCGCCCTGCGTGAGAACGACACCTACACGACGATGATGACGGGAGAGGACGTCGGCGGAACGGACGACGTTCACGGCCAGGTCCGGCTGCGCTACGCCCCGGAGGGCAGCCCGCTCGACATGATGCTCACGGCCGGGCGCGGCCGGGTGACCTCGACCGAGGAGTATTTCGTCATGGAATCGATGCTGGAGGACAGGATCGCGCTTCCCGTTCCCTCCCGATACGATCTCGACACCTGGAATCTCGGCCTGAATGCCAGCTACGATCTGGGCTTCGCGACGATCACCGCCCTGACCGGCTATCAGGACAGCACCCTCGACCGCACGATCTTCGGCAACTACACGCCGGAATGGCAGAGCACGTTCAGCCAGGAGCTCCGCATCGCATCCAACCCCGATGAGGGCAATGTGATCGACTACGTGGTCGGCGGCTATTATCAGAATCTGGATTTCACACGGAAGGTGCCCGCCGCCAACCAGGTCTCCAACCAGAAGATCGGTTCCTACGCGCTTTTCGCCGACCTCACCTGGCACGCGACGGACCGGCTGGACATCAGCCCCGGCCTGCGTTTCGACTACGAAAAGGCGAAAGCCACCTCCGCAGGCGGCGTCACGCTCGACGGAGAAAACAGCTTCTCGTCCCTCTCGCCCAAGCTCGGCGCGAGCTATCGCGTTTCGGACGAATGGCTGGTCTACGGGCTGTTCAGCACCGGCTTCAAGGCCGGCGGCTTCACCCGCACCATGACGCCCGCCAACATCGCCTTCACCTACGACCCGCAGACCACCTACAATGGCGAGGTCGGCGTCAAGTACCGCAACGATGCGGGCACGCTGGAAGCGCGGCTTTCCGCCTACTACAACGTCACGCGGGACTACCAGATGTTCGTCGGCATCCAGCCGGTGCAGTATCTCCAGAATGTCGGCGAGGTGACCTCCAGGGGCGTAGACCTGAAGGTGCGCGCCATGCCGACCGACAGGCTCGGCGTCACCGCAGGCATCGGCTACAATCACACCCGGTTCACCGCCTACGACAACCCCGTGACGCCCGGAGTGGACCGCACGGGCAACAGAGTGCCCTACGCCCCGGAAATCACAGCCAATCTCATGGTCGATTACCGGTTCGACCTGGCGGGCGACTACGGTGCGCTGATCCCCTACGCCGCCGTCAGCTATGTCAGCGACATCTATTTCGACGAGACCAACACGGTTGGCCAGGACGGCTATGCGCTCGTGGATCTCGGGGTGAAATGGGAGGTCAACGAGAAGGTCGCCGCCGAGGCGTTCGTCACCAACCTGTTCGACAAGACCTACACCACCTACGGCTTCAACGCCGGCGCGCCCTACGGCAATGTCTATCAGTTGGGACAGGGCCGCACGATCGGCGGGCGCATCAACCTGACCTTCTAGGGGGACGTGCCATGCGCATCCTGATCGCCGGCGGCGGCCCCGCCGGCCTGACGCTCGCCGCTTGCCTGCGCGACCGCGGCATCGAGGCCATGGTCATCGAGAAGGCGGAGAGGGAACGCACCGGCGGCTATTCCATCGGCCTGCACGTTAACGGCTGGAACGTTGCGGAGAGGCTGGGTCTGATCGAAGACCTCAGGGAGAAGGCAATGCCGCTCGGTCCGGCGCATCATTGCGACCGTAGGGGGCGGAAGCTCTTCTCCTACGACTATCGGACGCTGGCGAAGGCCGCCGACGGCCGCATTCTCGCGATCATGCGCAGCGATTTCCAGGACCTCCTGACCCGGAAGGTCGGGCGGGACGTCGAGATACGCTACCGGACAACCCTCGAAAACATTTCCGACGATGGGGACGGCGTCGACGTCACCTTCTCCGACGGACGGCGCGACCGCTTCGATCTGGTGGTCGGGACGGATGGATATCGCAGCCATCTGCGCGCCCTGGCATTCGGACCGGTGGAACACTTCCTGAGGCCGCTCGGCTACCGCGCAAGCGCCTGGCGGGTGCGGCTCGAAAAGCCCCTCGATGCCAGCTTCGTCGGCATGATGGACGTGGACCACCAGGGCGGTCTCTACGACATCGGCGACGGGACGGCGGCGACGCTTTTCTGCTGGCGCGACAAGAGAACGGAAAGGCTCTCCCCGGCGGAACGCCTCGAGGTGCTCATGGAGCGGTTCGGCGACTGGCCCGACCCCGTTCGCTCGGCGCTGCGCTCTCCCATCGACTGGGACCGGGCCTTCTTCGACACCGTATCGCAGATCGAGATGCCCGGATGGTCGAAGGGCAGGATCGTCCTGCTGGGCGATGCGGCCTGGTGCCTCACATTCCTTGCGGGACAGGGAACCTCCACGGCCATGGCCGGCGCCTACATTCTGGCGTCCGAGCTCGCCGGCAAGCCGTTCGCCGAGGCCTTCGCGGCCTATGAGGAGCGTCTGCGCCCGCTGGTCGACCGGGTGCAGGCGGTGTCGCGCCGGATCGGCGGACATTACATCCCGCAGAGCACCTTGGGGATGCGGATACAGTCCTGGGTTCTTCCCCTCCTGCTCTCGGGGCCGCTGGTGCGCCGGACCACAGCACGCCTCGGCGCGCCGGAACTGGCGCTCGGCCCCGCCGGAAGCTGACCGCAGGCCGACCGGTGCATTCCCTGCTGAAGCGATGTCACTTCGGCGGGTAACTCTCCAGGCGGCCGGCGGTCTCGCAGTGCGAACTCAGTTGCGGAAGGCAGCGAGGGGAAAGCGCCGGCAGAGCGCCCTCACCTCGTCGAGGACGGCCCGCTCGACAGCGCCGTTGTCCTCTCCATTGGCCGCAAGCCCGTCGAGCACGCGGACCGCCATCCGGCCGACATCGCCGAACTCAGCACGCCCGAAGCCGCGCGTGGTCGCGGCGGGCGTCCCCAGCCGGATGCCGGAGGTGACGAAAGGCTTCTGCGGATCGAACGGGATGCCGTTCTTGTTGCAGGTCAGCCCGGCGCGTTCCAGAGCCTCCTCCGCGTCGCGCCCGGTAACGCCCTTGGCGCGCAGATCGACAAGGACGAGATGCGTGTCGGTGCCGCCCGAAACCAGCGAGAGCCCGCCATCCATCAGGGCTTCGCCAAGTGCTTCCGCATTCTCGACGACGCTTTCGGCATAGCTGCGGAACCCTGGCGCCAGCGCTTCGCCGAAAGCCACGGCCTTGGCCGCCACAACATGCATCAGGGGCCCGCCCTGCAGGCCCGGGAAGACCGCCGAGTTGAACTTCTTCGCGAGGTCGCCGTCATTGGTGAGGATGAGGCCGCCGCGCGGCCCCCGCAGCGTCTTGTGCGTCGTCGACGTGACCACATGCGCGTGGGGAAACGGGCTGGGATGGACGCCTGCCGCCACGAGGCCGGCGATATGCGCCATGTCCACCATCAGCCAGGCCCCGACCTCGTCGGCGATCGACCGGAACGCCTCGAAATCGATATGGCGCGGATAGGCCGATCCGCCTGCGATGATCAGCTTCGGGCGATGGGCGAGCGCCGCCTCGCGCACCGCATCCATGTCGATCCGGTGATCGCTTTCGCGAACGCCGTAGTGAACCGGCCGGAACCACTTGCCCGAAAGCGCCACCGGCGCGCCATGGGTCAGGTGCCCGCCATGGGCGAGCGACATGCTGAGAAAGGTATCGCCCGGCTGGAGCAGCGCGAAGAACACCGCCGTGTTGGCCTGCGCGCCGGAATGCGCCTGGACATTGGCGAATGTGCAGCCGAACAGCGCGCAGGCACGCTCTATCGCCGCCTGCTCCACCTCGTCCACCACGGTGCAGCCGCCATAGTAGCGCCGGCCCGGATAGCCTTCCGCATATTTGTTGGTGAGTACGGAACCCTGCGCCCTCAGCACATTGGCCGAGACGATGTTTTCCGATGCGATGAGTTCGATCTGGCCATCCTGGCGCTGGTACTCGCGCTCGATGGCGTCAAAGACGGGGTCGTTCATGAATTGCTCCTCAGGCATGGCATGCCCGCCGGCAATCCGGTCCCGTGACATCACGGGGACGAAACCTCATCGGGAGGGATCACGGGCGGGGCACGCGGTTTTTCTTGCTTTGATGCCCCATCTGTCTTGGCGCCTGAGAGTATTATCCCGTCGGCGGAACACCTCCGAAGCGGCGGCGCTCTCTCTCCAGATGTAGAAATGTCGCGGGAAGGTCCTTTTGCCTGAGAGTTTCCGGGGCGGTTGCTCCTTCGGCGCCGGCTCTGCCGGCCTCTCCCTTCCGCACGTCTTTCGGTGGTTGTCTCTTCCTCCCTGAATGATCGGACGGGCCGATTTAAGCGGATACGAAGAAATCCCGCAACTCCCGCAGCTCGACGACGTGGCAATAGATCATGTTGATGATCGCGAGCTCGTGCCGGTGCAGCTCCATGGTTGCCGCCGCGCAGCAATCCTCGACCACGACGACGCCAAAACTCTCGTCCGCCAGGCTGCGCACGGTGGAGGACACGCACTGGTCGGTGAAGATCCCGGTGCAGATGACGTCGCGTATGCCCATGTTGCGCAGCATCAGCCGCAGGTTGGTGCCGGTAAGCGCGCTGTCGGTGGTCTTGAGAACCTGTATCTCGTCGTCCCGCGGCGCGAGTTCGGGAACCACCTGGCTGTCGGCGCGGTCCTTCGGCAGGAGAAGATAGTTGAAGCCCGGTTTCTTCTGGCTCAGCGAGCGGTCGCGACCGTCGGGCTTGTGGCAGGCGATGCGGGCGAAGATCACCTCGACGCCCCTTTGCCGGCAATCCGCGATCAGCCGGGCATTGTTGGGAATGACCGTCTCGCGCATGCGGCTGTAGAAGGGTTCCCAGCGACGGGTCTCCTCCTCGGTCTCCTTCGGTTCCAGATAGGTGTTCTGGACATCGATCACCAGGAGCGCGGTGCTGGCGGGGTCGAGGCGGATGTCTTCCGGCTCCTCCGCATTGGCGTAGTAGAAAGAGCGGTGGGCGGTTTTCCAGCTCATGCACCTTGTCCGTTGAAAACGTCCGAACGCATAAAAAGGGGCGGCCCTTGGCGGCCGCCCACCGGTCATCAGTCGACCGAAATCTCATGCAGCGGGAAGATGCCCATCGGGTTCTGGTAAAACCCTTCGACGCCCTTCCGGCTGATGTTGGAGAAGGGGCTGTAGAAGAGGTCCACCCAGTGAACGTCCTCCTTCACCTTCGCCTGAATGTCGTAATACATCTGGCGGCGGGTATCCTCGTCCAGTTCGGCGCGGGCCTTCTTCACCAGCTCCGTGACTTCCGGATTCTCGTACCGCGAGAAGTAGCTCTTGTTCTCGTCGGCGCCCACCGTGAAGGCGACCTTCTGGTCCGGGTCGAGCACGTCGTAGGTCCAGTAGACCACCGCGAGATCGTAATCGCCTTCGACCAGGCGGCCCCATGTCTGGCCGGGATCGAGCTTGCGGATGTTCACCTTCAGCCCGATCGCGGCAAGCTGCTGCTGGATCATCACGGCGATCTGTTCGTTCGCCTTGTTTCCGGCTGCGCCGTTGAAGGTCAGTTCGGCGCCCTCCGCACCGGCCGCCTTGATGAGTTCCTTGGCCTTCTCCGGGTCATAGGGCAGGTTCTTGTTGTCCGCATAGTAGAACATGGTTCCGGCAGGCATGAGCGAGTTCGCCACCTGCGCCTTGCCGAAGGTCACCACCTGGGTGATCGCATCGAGGTTGAGCGCCATGTTGATGGCCTGCCGCACCTCCTTCTTGGCCAGGACCGGGTTCTCGTGGTTCATGAGAAGCGAGTCCTCGCGGGTCGACGGGTCGAGATGGACGCTGACCGCCGCATCCTGCTCGAGCGAAGGAATGAGCGAGAAGGGAATCATGATCGCCGCGTCGAGTTCGCCGGCGCGCACCTTCAGGACACGCGTGTTGTCATCCGGGATCACGTGCCACTCGACGCGATCCACCTTCGAGATGGCGCCGCCATAATAGTGCTCGTTCGGCTCCAGGGCGAGCATCTCGCCGCGCCGCCATTCCACCACCTTGTAGATACCGGCCGTGACGGGGCTGGTGCCATAACCTTCCTCGTCCGCCTCGATGGCATGCTTGGGGACGATCGAGGCGGCGGCCATGGAAAGGGACGGCAGGAAGGCCGCGGACGGCTCGCTGAGCGTGATGCGGATCTGCCTGTCGTCGAGGGCTTCCACGCTCTCCATGATGGCGAAGACGCTGCGCATGGCCGATTCTTGATGATCGCGCAGGCGCGTGAGGCTGAACACCGCGTCCTCGGCCGTGACCGGGGAGCCATCGGAGAACTTGGCCCGCTTCAGCGTGAACGTATAGACCTTCTGGTCGTCGGACACGCCGTAGTCCTCGGCCAGGTCGAGCTCCACCCCGTCGCCCTCGCGGTTCGAGCGCAGCAGGAAGGCATGGATGTTGTTGTCGATCCAGATATCGACATTCTGGCTGGTCTTGATGGGATCGAGCGTCGTGGAGTCTTCGTTGCGGCCGATGCGCAACACATTGTCGGCTGCCGCCTGTTCTATTCCCATTGTCAGAACAAGCGCCAATGCAACCAGCATTTGGCGAAGGGAATGCTTCATGGTTTGTCTCCTCCCTGTGGGCAAACACATCTGGACATAGCGTCCCGAAACAGCTAAATATTGCATAGCAATATGAGTAACCGCTTTGCAGTTTTAAATAACACAGGTTGAACCCGATGGGAATATTTCATGCGAAACCGCCGGAATTGCCTCTGGCGACCATGGACGCCGAAGGCGAGCGCGACCCGTTGTTCGTGGGCTCGGTGGCAAAGGCGCTGCGCGTCCTGCAGGCCTTCCGCGAAGCCGACCGGGAGTTGAGCCTGGCCGAGATATCCGACCTCAGCGGCCTCGGCCGCAGCGCCGCTCAGCGCTTCTGTCACACGCTGCTCCTTCTCGGCTATCTGGAGAAGGATCCGCGCAGCCGGCACCTGCGGCTCTCCGCGCGGGTCCTCGATCTGGCCTATTCCTTCCTGTCCAGCAATCCGTTTCTGGCCGTTGCGTCGCGCTTCGTCCTGGCCGCCCACGAGGCGAGCGGCCATGCCTTCAATCTCGGCCAGCCGATCGACGCCGACATGATGTATGTCGTGCGTCTTCCCAGCCTTCATGCGGCGATCACCAGCCCGCTGGTGGGCGGACGCGCGCCGATGTACTGCACCGCCAGCGGCCGCTCGTATCTTTCGGCCCTGCCCGGTGAGGAGTCAGACTTCCTGATCGAGCACTCCACCCTCGATGCCATCACGCCGCACACCATGACCGACCGGGGCGCGATCCGGGCGCGGCTCGATGTCATCCGCGAGAAGGGATACGAGGTGGCCAACCAGGAATGCGTGATGGGCGAGCTCACCGTGGCGTCCCCGGTGCTCGGCCGCGGCCGCCAGGCGCTCGGCTCCGTCAACCTCTGCGTGACCACCCGGGAATGGACCATCGAGCGCGTGGAGGAGGAACTGTCGCCGATCATCACGCAGCTCGCCAACGAGATCTCGCGCGCGCTCGGAGCCTCCCCCTCGGCCTGATCAGGGGTAGAGGAGGCACGCGCAGTCATGCGAGGTCCCCACGCCGCGCCTTTCGGGCACCACCGTCCGGCATTCAGACATCGCCTTCGCACAGCGCGGATGAAACGCACAGCCCGGCGGCAGCGACAGCGGGCTTGGCGGCTCGCCGGCCAGCAGGCTGCCGTCCCTGATCGAGCTCCCATCCATCGTTGGCCGTGCTGAGAGCAGGGCCTGGGTATAGGGGTGGCGCGGATTGGCGAAGACCTCCTCCGTCGGTCCGTACTCGACGATCCGCCCCAGATACATGACGGCGAGGCTGGCGCAGACGTGGCGGACCACGGAAAGATCGTGGGAGATGAAGATCATCGCCAGATTGCGCTGTTCCTTGAGGTCGATCAGCAGGTTGAGAATCTGCGCCTGGATCGAGACATCGAGCGCGGAAACGGACTCGTCGGCGATGATGACCTCCGGCTCCACCGCCAGCGCCCGCGCAATGCCCACGCGCTGGCACTGCCCACCGCTCAGCTGACGCGGCTTGCGATGGACGAAGTCCTGGCTGAGCCCCACCGTCTCCAGAAGCGCAAGCACCCGCTCCATGCGCTGCTCCGGCGCGCACAGGCCGTGAACCTTCAGGACTTCCGAAAGCGTCTCGCCCACCGTCAGGCGGGGATTGAGGGAAGCATAGGGATCCTGAAACACGATCTGGGCGGACCGCCTGAACGAGAGCAGCGCATTCCCCTGCAGGGGACCGACGGCGGCGCCACGGTAGAAGACCTCGCCCTTCTGGTAATCGACGAGCCGCAGGATGGCGCGTCCGAGCGTGGTCTTGCCGCAGCCCGATTCGCCCACCAGCCCCAGCGTCTCGCCCCGCTCCAGGGACAGGGAGATGTTCTGGACGGCCTGCACGGCGCGCGGCGCGGCTCCGCGGACGACATCCGTCAGGGATCGCTGCTGGCGGAAGGACACGGTCATGCCGCGTATGTCGAGTAACGGTCCTTCGCTCATACGGCCAGTTTCTCCCAATGGTGGCAACCGCTGGCCCGCCCGGGCGCCACGGTCGCCAGGACCGGCGCCCGCTCCCGGCATTCATCGTCGGCCATGGAGCATCGCGTGACGAAGCGGCATCCGGCGGGCCAGGCATGCGGTGCGGGCGGACTGCCCGGAATGGCCGGCAGGCGCTCCCCGGCAACGGTCATCTCGGGCTGCGAGGCGAGAAGCGACTGCGTGTAGGGATGCAGCGGGCGCCTGAGCAGTTCCCCTGCCCGCGCCGTCTCGGCCACCTTGCCGCCATACATCACCGTCACCGTGTCGCAGGTCTGCGCGACCACGGCGAGATCGTGGGTCACCAGCAGGATCGAAAGACCCAGACTGTCGCGCAGATCCATCAGCAGGCGCAGGATCTGCGCCTGAATGGTGACGTCGAGCGCCGTGGTCGGCTCGTCGGCGATGAGGATGCGCGGACGGCAGGCGAGCGCAGCGGCGATCATGGCCCGCTGCTTCATGCCGCCGGAGAACTCATGCGGATAGTTTTCCACGCGGCGCAGCGGATCCGGTATCCCCACCTGGCGCAGCAGTTCCACCGCTTCCTGCCGCGCTTCCTGCCGGCTGGCGCCATTGCGCTGACGAAACACCTCGCCGATCTGGTCGCCGATGGTCATGACGGGATCGAGGCAAGCCGAGGGATTCTGGAAGATCATGCCGATCCCGTGGCCGCGCACCGTCCGCATGCGGGCTTCGTCGAGCGCGGTCAGTTCTTCGCCATCCAGCCTGATGCTGCCCCTGGTGACATTCACGCCGGACGGCAGGAGACCGATGATGGCGCGACAGGTGAGCGACTTGCCCGAACCGCTCTCGCCGACGATGCCCTGGATCGACCCTTCCTCCAGCGCAAGCGAAACGTCCTCCACGAGACGGAGCGCCGTCGCGCCGCGTCGCGCGCCGAGATCGAGGCCGGAGACGGTCAGGAGCGGAGCGGCGCTCATGGATCCACATCCAGCTGTTCGGCCAGCCCGTCGGCCAGCAGGCTGAAGCCCAGCGCCATCAGGACGATGGCGACACCGGGGAAGGCCGGGATCCACCAGGCCGTCGTGATGAAGGTCTGGCCCTCGGCGATCATCACGCCCCATTCGGCCGTCGGGGGCTGCACGCCCATGCCGAGATAGCTCACGGACGCGCCGGCGAGGAGCACCAGCACCACGTCCGACATGGAGAACACGATCGACGCGACGAGCGCGTTGGGCAGGATATGGCGCAGCATGATGCGCATGTCCCCATAGCCGAGCGCGCGCGCCGCCATCACGAAATCCGAGGATTTGAGGACAAGCACCTGCGAGCGCACGAGCCGCGCATAGGACACCCACCCGACCAGCGTGATGGCGATATAGAAGCTGTAGAGGCCTGGCCCCAGCACGGCGATGATCGCCATCAGCAGGATCAGCCAGGGAAAGGCCAGCATGATGTCCAGCAGGCGCATCAGCACCATGTCGATCACGCCGCCGAAATAGCCCGCGATCAGCCCGATGAAGGTGCCGAGGACGAACGGCAGCACGACGCCCAGCACGCCGATCTGGAGATCGACGATCGTCGCGTGGATGATGCGCGAGAGAATGTCGCGCCCGAACATGTCGGTCCCGAGCCAGTGGGTCGCGGAGGGCGGCGAAAGCACCGCGCCATAGTCGTGCACGTTCGGGTCGTAGGGAGCGATCCATGGCGCCGCGAAGGCGATCACCACCCAGAAGGCCACCATCAGGATGCCCGCCATGAGAACCGGCTTGGGCGAGCCGACCCGCCGACTGATGAAGCCGCGGGTACGGGAGAGTGCCGGAACCGCCCCGGTCATTGCGATATCCTCGGGTCGAGCGCGACGGTGATCACATCGACGACGAAGCTGACGAACACCGTTGCGCAGGCGAACACCAGGGTCAGGCTCTGGACCACCTGATAGTCGCGCGAGAAGATCGACTTGACCATGAGCTGGCCGAGGCCTGGAATCGAGAACACCGTCTCCACGACAACCGTCCCGCCGATCATCCAGCCGATGTTCACCCCCAGGAGATTGATCGCCGGAATGAGCGAGTTGCGCAGCACATGCCGGTTGAAGATCCACCGCGGGGAAAGCCCCTTGGCCCGCGCCGCCATGACGAAATCGGCGCCGAGCGTCTGCAGGAGGCTGGCCCGCATCGTGCGGATGAGGATGGCGGACAGGGCAAGCGCAATGGTCAGGGACGGCAGGAACAGATGGTGCAGATGCTCGATGAAGCTGTTGCCGTAGCCGCCCACGGGAAACCAGCCGAACCCGACGCTGAACACGATGATCAGCATCAGTCCCAGCCAGAAAGTGGGAAAGCCCAGCCCGAAGGTTGAAAAGCCACGAATGATCTGGTCCGGCAGGCGCCCCCGATAGAGCGCGGCGACCACTGCGAGGGGCAGCGTGACCAGAATGGACAAGACGGTCGAATAGACGAGCAGGAACCCGGTCGCCTGCGTGCGCCGCGCCAGAAGGTCGGAGATCGGCACCTTGTAGACGATCGATTCTCCCAGATCGCCGCCGAGCAGATTGCGCACGTAGTAGAAATACTGGACCAGAAGGGGCTGATCGAGGCCGTAGCGGGCCCGCAGCGATGCGACCACTTCGGGCGAGGTCCGTTCGCCGAGCAACGTCCGGATCGGGTCGCCGGGGACGGCGTGAAGCAGGAAGAAGGAGATCAGGCTGATGCCGATCAGCACCGGTATCAGTTGCAGCGGGCGATGGAGGACGAAGCCGTAGCGACCCATGGGCACCTCAGGCGGTTGAAAGACTGGGTTGCGGTTCCTGCTGTCGGCTTATGGTAGCATCGAGGAAGTCGCGCATCACCTGCAGGAAGCGCTCCGGTTCCTCGTGAAAGGGCATGTGCGCGCTGGCTTCGAAGACTTCGAGCCGCGCATGCGGCATCGCTTCCTTCATCAGCCGCGCGCAGTTGGGCGTGATCTCGTCATGGCGTCCGACGACGATCAGCGCCGGAACGTCGACCGCGCGCAGTTCGTCGAGCCGCCGCCAGTCCTTCAGATTGCCGATATAGTGAAACTCGTTCGGCCCCTGCATCAGGTTGTAGATATGGCGGTTGGACGTGCTCAGCGAACGCTTCACCGGCTCGGGCCATTCGCGCAGCCGGCAGACGTGGCGGTGATTGAGCAGGGTGATCGCCGCCTGGTACTCGGGATGCTGGAAATCCCCACGCGCCTCATGCGCCGCCATCATGGTCACCGCTTCCGGCCCGAGCGCGGCGCGCAGCCGGTGCAACTCGCCGATCAGGTGCGGGATGTCTGCGCAGGTGTTCTCGAGGATCAGGCTCGCGAGGTTTTCCGGATGCGTCACCGCATATTCGACCGCCAGCCAGCCGCCCCACGAATGTCCGGCCAGATGAACCTTGCCGAGGCCGAGCGCCGTGCGGACCGTCTCCACCTCTTCCACATAGCGCTCGATCGACCAGAGGCTGTCGTCCTCCGGCCTGTCCGACCGACCGGTCCCCAGCTGGTCGAAGCTGACGACCTGCAACCCCTTGCCTGCCAGCGCCGTGTGGCCGGACAGCATGTAGTCGCAGGAGAGCCCCGGCCCGCCATTGAGGCACAGCAGGGTCTCTTCGCCCTCCCCCACAATGTCGCAAACAACCGTATGACCGGAAACGCTGATGGATTTCTGCCGCACGTCAGTATCGCTATGCAATTTCTGTTATCTTAATACGATTGTTATCGGATTTTTGGTTGATGTCAAACATCTTCCGCCCGCGGGGTGCACCGCCTCGACGCACGGTGCACTCCGAGCCCTGGGTTCCGATAAATGGATTGTTCGATTAAGGGGCTTCCCGCCGGCGCCGTGAGTGCGGGGCGGTCATTGTCGCTATCGGCGATGTGGAGGCGGACACAGAGCGTGTCGTGCCGGGCGCGCATCGGCCGGAGAGCCTTGGCGGCGTTCCGGGTGCGACAGCAGGCGCAGCGGGCACACCTTGCGCCAGCCCGACGACGTCAGGCGGGTCGAAGGTGCCGGCATCCGGACCTGTTTCAGGCTAAAGGTGCCCTGGGGCGGTATGCACGGCGGCTGGCGTTTCAGGCGCCCGCCGCCGCCGTCAGCCTATTCCGCCGCTTCGGCGAACGACCCGGGCAGATAGTTGAGGATCGGCCCGAGCCAGCGCTCGACCTCCGCGACGTCCATTGCCTTCCGCGCCGCATAGTCCTCGACCTGATCGCGCTCGACCTTGGCGACCCCGAAATAGTAACTCTCCGGATGCGACAGATAGATGCCGGAAACGGAGGAGCCCGGCCACATCGCCATGCTCTCGGTCAGGCTCACACCGGCCTGCCGCTCGGCGTCGAGCAGGCGGAACAGCGTCACCTTCTCGGTGTGGTCGGGTTGGGCGGGATAGCCCGGCGCCGGACGGATACCCTGGTAGGGCTCGCCGATCAGGTCATCCGGCGTGAAGGTCTCGTCCTGGGCGTAGCCCCAGAACTCCTTGCGAACCCGTTCATGCATCCGCTCCGCGAAGGCTTCGGCGAACCTGTCGGCCAGCGCCTTCACCAGAATGGAATTGTAGTCGTCGTTCGCCCGCTCGAAACGTTCGGCGATCGCCACCTCCTCGATGCCGGCGGTAACCACGAAACCGCCGATCCAGTCCGGCTTGCCGCTGTCGGCCGGCGCAACGAAGTCGGACAGCGCCATGTTGGCCTTGCCGTCGCGCTTCGTCAGCTGCTGCCGCAGGGTGTAGAACGTGGCCAGTTCATCCGACCGCGTCTCGTCCGTGAACAGCCGGATGTCATCGCCGATCGCATTCGCCGGCCAGAAGCCGATCACCCCCTTGGGGACGAACCATTTCTCGTCGATGATCTTCACCAGCATCGCCTGCGCGTCGTCGAAGAGCTGTCGCGCGACCGGCCCCTGTTTCTCGTCATCGAGGATCTTCGGATAGCGGCCTTTCAGTTCCCAGGTCTGGAAGAACGGCGTCCAGTCGATGTAGCGGGCAAGTTCGGCGAGGTCCCAGGTCTCGAATGTCTTCGTACCGACAAAGGACGGACGCGGCGGCGCGTAGTTCGCCCAGTCGATCTTGTGCGCGTTGGCCCGCGCCCGCGCCAGTGGCAGGCGCTGCTTCTCGCGCTCCGAACGCTCATGCGCCTCCGTGACCTTCTTGTACTCGGCATGAAGCGTCTCGACGAAGCCGGGCTTCATCTCGGGCGACAGCAGGTTCCCGACAACGCCGACGGCGCGGCTCGCATCCGTGACATAGACGGCCTGTCCGCGGTCATAGCGGGGGTGTATCTTGACGGCCGTATGAACACGGCTGGTCGTCGCCCCGCCGATCAGAAGAGGAATATCGAACCCCTCGCGCTCCATTTCGGCGGCGACGTGCACCATCTCGTCGAGCGACGGCGTGATCAAACCACTGAGCCCGATGATATCGACATTCTCGGCCTTTGCCGTCTCGAGGATCTTGGTTGCCGGCACCATCACGCCGAGGTCGATGATCTCGTAGTTGTTGCATGCGAGCACGACGCCGACGATGTTCTTGCCGATGTCGTGGACATCGCCCTTGACGGTCGCCATCAGGATCTTGCCGGCACTCCGGCGCTCGGAGCCGCCATTTGCCTCCTTCTCTGCTTCCATGTACGGCAGCAGAACGGCCACGGCCTGCTTCATCACGCGCGCCGACTTGACGACCTGCGGCAGGAACATCTTTCCCGCGCCGAACAGGTCGCCGACAACGTTCATGCCCGCCATCAGCGGCCCTTCGATCACGTGCAGAGGCCGTTCAGCGTTCAGCCGGGCCTCTTCCGTGTCCTGCTCGACAAACTCGGTGATCCCGTTGACCAGCGCATGTTCGAGCCTTTTCTCGACGGGCCATTCGCGCCAGGCGAGGTCCTTCTCCTTGGCTTCCTTACCGCCCTGCCCCTTGAAGCGCTCGGCGATCTCCAGCATGCGCTCGGTCGCGGTCCCGCCCGTCTTGGGAACCCGGTTGAGAACGACATCCTCGCAGGCTTCGCGCAGTTCGGGATCGATGGACTCGTAGACCGCAAGCTGGCCCGCATTGACGATGCCCATGTCCATGCCGCGCTGGATGGCGTGGTACAGGAACACGGCGTGCATCGCCTCGCGAACCGGCTCGTTTCCCCGGAACGAGAACGACAGGTTCGAAACGCCGCCGGAGATGTGGACATGCGGCAGCGTGTCGACGATCTCACCTGTCGCCTCGATGAAGTCGACACCGTAATTGTCGTGTTCCTCGATGCCCGTGGCGACGGCGAACACGTTCGGATCGAAGATGATGTCCTCGGGGGCAAAACCGGCCTTCTCGGTGAGAAGCTTGTAGGCGCGCGTGCAGATCTCGACCTTGCGATCCTTCGTGTCGGCCTGGCCGACTTTGTCGAAGGCCATCACGACGACGGCGGCACCGTACATGCGGCAGAGGCGGGCGTGATGGAGAAAGGCTTCCTCGCCTTCCTTCATCGAGATCGAGTTGACGATCGGCTTCCCCTGCACGCATTTCAGGCCCGCCTCGATGACCTCCCATTTGGAGGAGTCGATCATGACCGGCACCCGGGCAATGTCGGGTTCGGCGGCGATGAGATTGAGATACTCGACCATCGCCCCGGTCGAATCGATCAGGCCCTCGTCCATGTTGATGTCGATGATCTGCGCGCCGTTGGCGACCTGGTCGCGCGCGACGTCGAGCGCAGTGGCATAGTCGCCGGCGGTGATCAGCTTCCTGAACTTGGCCGAGCCGGTGACGTTCGTTCGCTCACCCACGTTCACGAATGGAATGTCGTCCGACAGCGTGAACGGCTCCAGGCCCGAAAGCCGCATCAGGGGTGCCGGCTTCGCCGGCTTGCGCGGCTCGTATTTCGCCACGGCGTCCCGGATCGCCGCGATGTGCTCGGGCGTCGAGCCGCAGCAGCCACCGACGACGTTCACGAGGCCTTCGCGCGCGAAATCCTCGACCTGAGCCGCCATCTGCTCCGGGCTCTCGTCATACTGGCCGAAGGCGTTGGGCAGGCCGGCGTTCGGATAGGCGCAGGTAAAGCTCTCCGACACGGAAGAGAGCTCGGCCAGGTGAGGCCGCATCGCCGCAGCACCCAGCGCACAATTGAGACCGACGGTGAACGGCCGCGCATGACGGACCGAGTGCCAGAACGCCGTCGGCGTCTGGCCCGAGAGCGTCCTTCCCGAAAGATCCGTGATCGTGCCCGAGATCATCACCGGCAGGTGTATCCCCTTCTCGATGAAGATCTCCTCGCAGGCGAAGATCGCCGCCTTGGCGTTCAGCGTGTCGAAGATCGTCTCGATCAGGATGATGTCGGAGCCGCCATCGATCAGTCCGCGCAGCTGCTCGCCATACGCGGTCCGGAGGTCGTCGAAGGTCACCGCCCGGTAGCCGGGATTGTTGACGTCGGGCGAAATGGAGGCGGTACGGTTGGTGGGGCCGAGCGCACCCGCCACAAACCGGCGCTTGCCATCTTCCTGCTCCGCGCGCCGCACCGCGCGCTTGGCCAGCCGCGCGCCATCGCGGTTGAGCTCGTAGACCGTCTCCTCCATGCCGTAGTCGGCCTGCGCGATCGAGGTCGATGAGAAGGTGTTGGTCTCGATGATGTCGGCGCCCGCCATGGCGTAGGCGTAATGGATGTCCTCGATCGCCTTGGGCTGGGTCAGGATCAGGAGATCGTTGTTGCCCTGCTGGTGGCAGGCACAGCCGTCGAAGCGGTCGCCGCGGAAATGATCCTCGTCGAAACCCAGTTGCTGTATCTGGGTGCCCATCGCGCCGTCGAGCACAAGGATGCGCTCGCTTGCCGCGGCCCTCAGCAAGGCGTGGATCTCCGAACCATCTGGCTTGCTGCCGACTGGTCCGAACAATCCGTCAACTGCCGACATGCGACGCTCCCTGTGTGAAAAGTGAATGGAAGATATCACATAAGGACATCTTTATGTCAATATATCCGCGACGAGGCCATCACCCCTCGGTCCGCCCGTCAGGCGAAGTTCGGGCTTCATCGAGAATCCAGTCCCTGAACCTCTTGATGTTCGGCAGCCTGGATGCGCCCTCGCGATAGGCCAGCCAATAGCCGCCAGCCTGTTCGAGGGAGAGGTCGAAGGGAATCCTCAACCTGTCAGACGCGATCTCGTCGGCAAAGAAGCCCGGCGTGACGATCGCCGCGCCGCCTTGCTTCAGCGCCGCCGTCACTTCCGATTGCTGGGTGCCGAGATCGGTCGAAGCGATCCCGGCCATCTCATCGTCGCGGACACCCGCCGCCGGCAGCCACGCCTTCCACCAGTTCAGCCGTCCGAACAGGGGAAGCGCGAGAAGATCGCGCGGCGCCTGCAGGGCATCGTGCATTTCGGGGCCCGTCACCACGGTGTAGAGATTGGGAAACAGGAACTTGGACGTGCACCCCGCCCAGACACCGTTCCCCGAGCGCACCGCGACGTCGAATCCCCCCATCCGCAGATCGGCTGAATCCGTCGAGCTGTTGAGTTCGATCCGATAGCCCGGATAGGTCTTCTGGAACCGGCCCAGGCGGGGAACGAGCCAGTTGGACGCGACCGTGGGAAGGGCAGTTATCCTGAGGCGCTGCGCACCCTGCCTGGACGCCAGCGCGCAGGCGGAGCGCATGGTCGCCAGCGCGGTCGAAAGCGATGCGGCCAGCTCCTCGCCGACGGGCGTCAGATGGATGTGCCGACCCGCCCTTCGAAACAGCGTGACATTGAGAAACGTCTCCAGCTTCTTGACCTGATAGCTGACCGCCGCCTGCGTCATGGCAAGCTCCTCGGCAGCCTTGGTGAAGCTGTTCAGCCTCGCCGTCGCTTCGAAGGCCCGCAGCGCGGGAAGTGGGAGATGCGCGTTCTCTTGCATAAAGACAGCTTATACCAAGGCGCGAACTTCCGCATCCAGGAATACGCTCGGCTCCGGTAGAAAAGAGCAAGGCGGAACCGTGCTTACGGTATGGCCGCAGAAGAACGAGGAGCCATGACGCAGCTTGCATCGTTGACAGGCTTTTCGGTCACGCCTGCGGTGGCCACGCCCCGCTCCATGACAAGCAAGCTGGTGTCGCGGACCATGCTGCATGGCCGCGAGGGCGTCGTCGGCCTCTGCGCGGGGCTGATCCTGCACGGCCTGAACCGCTGCACCCCGCGATGATGGCGGCCGCGCGGGCGCCGTTCTCTTCACCTCATGATGAAGGTTTTTCCCAATGGTTGATCGACAGGACTTCAACTCGGCAGGCCCGGCTTGTTTCGCGGCCCGCAAATTCCCGGACCAAAGCAGCAATCGCGGCGGACGGCCGGGCGTCGATGCGTTCCTCACCGTCTGCGACCGCCTGAACGCGAACTGGCTGGAGCGCTCGCCGGAAGGCATGACCGAACTGGGTCTCGATACCGGCGGCAACAACCGGGCCCGGCATGAGCTGGATGACCGCTCCGCCGAAGCCTATGGCGATTTCCTCCGGTCGACCAGGGACCTGTGTCGGCAGGCGGCCGCAATCGACCGGCGGGAACTGACGGGCGCCTTCACGGCCTATCGCAGCGTCGTCGTCGACCATGTTCTGGCCGCCGCCGATGGCGCCCTGCATTTCGGCTTCGGAACGACGGGCGAGGCAGCGCCCTTCATGCTCAACCAGCTCTCGATGGTGCAGCCCTATGTCGTCGGAACGCTGAACGGCGCCTATCAGGGCGTACCGGACTTTCTCATCAACAAGCACCCCCTGGCAGACGCCGCCGACGCGGAAGCCTATCTGGACAGGGTTCGCTCCCTCCCGGGCGTACTCAACGCCGAAACGCGCCGGCTCCGCATCGACGCCATGGAGAAGGGCGTTGTTCCCCCGAACTGCCTTCTTGATCCGGCCATCGCGCGGCTGGACGAACTGATCCGCCAGCCCGCCGGCGAGACGGCCCTTGTCAGGCATCTCCGAGGTGGATGCGAAAGACTGCGATTGCCGGAAGGCATCACGGAGGCCACGACCCGCATTCTGGATAGCGAGGTCAAACCGGCGCTGGCCCGGCAGATGGAGGAGCTGAGGAGGCTCAACCCCGGCGATTCGCAAAGCCCGGGCGTTGCCCGGCTGCGCGACGGCGGGGACTACTATGCCTGGTGCCTGCGCATATCCGCATCGGCATCTCGATCCGCCGAGGAAATCCACGCCATCGGCCTTGATCAGGTGGCGGACATCGCGGCCCAGGCCGATGCGGCATTGAGGAAGCAGGGTTACGCGCAGGGAACGGTGGGCGAGCGCCTGTCCCGTCTCGCCGACGAGCCGCGCTTCAGCTTTCCTGACGACCACGACGGCAAGGAGGCGATCCTGGCGACGTTCCGTTCGGTCACGATGGAAGCGGCCCGCAAGCTGCCGCTGGTGTTCGGACGCCTGCCGCCGACCGCGCTGAGCATCGAGCCCGTACCGCCGGAACTCGAAGCGGATGCGCCACGGGGATATTATCAGCGGGCGGATCTGTTCGGCGCGCGGCAGGCGACCTATTTCGCGAACCTGCGGACGACGAAGGACTGGTCGAAGTTCTACCTGCCCACCTTCGCGTTCCACGAGGGCATGCCGGGCCATCATCTGCAGTTCGCGCTGGCGATGAATGCGCCCGACCTGCCGGAGATCTGCCGCTTCGTTCAAATGGCCGGGTTCAGCGAGGGCTGGGCGCTCTATGCCGAGCAACTGGCCGACGAACTGGGGCTTTACGACGATGATCCCTGGGGCCGCATCGGCTATCTGCAGTCCTCGCTGCTGCGCGCCGCGCGCCTCGTTGTCGACACCGGCCTTCACCACTACGGATGGCTGGTCGAGAAATGCGTCGACTATCTGGTGACGACGGTCGGCGAGACTCCCGGCCGGAGCCGCTCGGAGGTTCTGCGATACGTGTCCTGGCCCGGCAACGCCTGCAGCTACAAGCTCGGGCATCTCGCCTGGACGGAGATGCGGAAGGACGTTCAAGGCGTGCTCGCGGCGGGGTTCGATCCGAAGGGCTTTCACGACGAGGCCTTGAGATACGGCGCCATGCCGCTCGACCAGATGCGCTCGTCCATGCAGGACTGGGCGCGCGACCGGGCAGCGGCGATGATCTGACCCACCGCCCTGATCGTCGCGAGATTGGATCTCTGTTTTCAGTCGGGTTCAGCCGCCAGAAAACACCGACAACCGCGCGCTGCAAGTTTCCGTCTGGAGATACAGTGCTACGGCTTGCGTTGGTTCCTTGCCACGAGAATCTGCGGCTGACGACAGCCTAGAATCGTGCGGTTACGGTGCCTTGGACGTTCCAATCGCCGGCTTTCGTCTTGCCGGCATCGCCGAGAGCGACACCGGCGAAGACGCTGGCCGTGAAGGTGTCGGCAATGGTGTAGTCGAAACCTGCCCCGAGCCCGCCGAGGGTCGTACTGCGCTCCGTCGTGTGATCGCGTCCGAACGCGACATCGGCGAAGAGATAGGGTGAGAGACTGTCCTGCATGGGTTGAAGCCAGGCAGCCGCAGCCCGGTTTCCGAACAGTGAGAAACTCGGCAGGCGCAGCTCGTTGCGCCAGATCATGCCGCTGTCGACGCTGACGTCGTCGTAATTGTAACCGCGCACGGCATAGCGCCCTCCGAGCGAAACCCGCTCCGTATCCGGCAGCGCTTCGCCGGAAAGGGTTCCCGAGATCGAAGAAATCCAGGAAAGCCGGGCCGGTAGCGGCGTCGCGCGGGTGACGTCCATGGCGACATAGGCGTAGCTGAGATCATCGATGCGGCCATTGGAGAATGACAGCCAGCTGGCCGCGTCGTTGCCGTGCAGCACGCCGCCCGGATTGGCCTTTATCCGAACGTCCACGGCGGTCCGTCCCCAGCGGTCCTCGAAACTGCCGCTCCAGCCCAGGACGAGCTGGAAGAGCTCGGCACTGCCTTCCGCGACCGGCACGCCAAGGAAGAACGTCCTCCGTTCGAGGCGCTTGAACTCGACGCCGCCATAGACGTCGCCCCAATAGCGTCCCGGCAGGATGTTCGAGATCGCCGAGCGATAGATGACGGGGAGTTCGAAAGTGGTGTTCTCGATGGCGAAGAAGCGGTTCGGCCGTTCGCTCGTGGCAACCAGGGCCGGCGCGATTTCCAGGCTTTGCCGGGCAAGGGTCGGGATCGTGATCCTGCCGGCATGGCTGATATAGTCCGAATACTCTCCCTTCCGGGGGATGACGATCCCCGGATCGCTCCAGATATCGTCGCTCGCCGTCATCTGGTAGGAGATCCACGGACCACCCGGCAGAGGCAGGCGGGCGGAGCCTCCAGCGAAGTAGCGGTCCCGGCCGGTCTCTCCCGAGCCCGAATTCGACCAGCCCGCGAAGACATTCCAGGGCCGCTGCGCCCTGAGCGTGACATCGAGATCGCTGAGCGCGGCCTCCTCGCCAGGGCGAAAAACGCCTTCGGCGCGCCGATAGGGGGAGCGGTTCAGCCAGTCGAGATCCTCTTCCAGCGCCCGCGCATCGATCCTCTCTCCCGGGTCTGCTCGCAATCCGTTCCTGATGCTCTCCGCTTCGCCCGGTGCAACGCCGCCGACCTTCACCTTGCCGGTGCGGAACTCGATGACCCGGACCTGCAGCACGCCACTGGTGATCTCCTGCGGCGGCAAGGTGACGGAGACGAACGGATAGCCGGCATCCCTGTAGGCGCGGGCGATCGCCGCCTGGATCCGGCCCGCGAGCGCCAGTGTCAACGGCTCGCCGATGAACGGGCGCAAGGCGTCCTCGGCCGCCTGCCGATCGATGATCCCGACCCGACCCCCCACACCTTCGGGCGGCGCGGCGGCAACCGTGTCATTCTCCCCGATCAGAAAAACGCCGGCGAGATCGACGCCAAGCGGTGTCGTGTCCGTCGCACCGAATTCCTGCGCGTCCACGCCTAGGGTCACCGGCTCGCCCGGCGCAATCCGAGGCAGGTTGCGCTCGATGGCGGATTGCGCCAGCGCTGCAGGATGACCAAGCAGGATGCCCGCGCTCAGCGCGGCGGGCAGCGTCAGATGCCGGCGGCTCAGGAGTCTTGGCGCCATGATCATTCCACCGCAGCGCTGAGCCATGCGCCATAAGACCGATTGCAGGGATGAACGGCCACCGGACCGTTCTCGCGAACGATCACCGGCTCGCAGGTGTCGGTTGTTCCATCGTCTGCTTCGACAGGCAGTGGTGGTGAGGCTTCATGTATCTGCGGCCGGGCATCGGGTGTCGGCACGTCTGGCTCGGCGAGGATGGTCAGGACACCGCCGAGATAGGTCAGGTCGTAGTTGGCCGACAAGGCCAGCGAGCCCTGATCGATGTCGTATCCGCCGGCCGGCGAATTCACGCCCGCCGCCGTCGACAGGCCACCGCTCGGTTGATCGCCATTCACGAGCGATCCGGAAATGATGGTGTAGGTCAGATCGGGATTGGCCTCGTCAATGGCACGTTGCAGGTCATCCGCCCGCACCGTCACCGCGCGTCTGGTGATCGTCACGTCCGCACCGGTGAAGGCGATCTGGTAGTTGCCGCCGGCCGAAAGCGAGCCTCGCGTGATCCCATAGCTGCCGACATTGCTGACGGAGGTCGCATCGCTGGCCAGCGCTCCGGTGAGCACGGACGCATCGTCGCCGCCGACCAGTCCGCCATAGGTATAGCCAAGGGCCGGCACGCCGTCGCCGTAGGTCATGCTCGCCGCGTTTGCCGCGACCCACAGGGTCGCCGGCGTGATGTCGGCGCTGGAGGTGGCGGTCGGCGCCAGCGTGTAATTGCCCGCATCCGCACCCGTCAGGCCGAGGCCGGAGACGGTGACCGTCTTGCCCGTACCGACATTCTTGTCCGCGAAGGCAAAACTGCCGCTGCCGGACACGCCCACCACATCGCCGCCGATGAGACCGGAGAGGCTTCCCAGACTGCCGGTTGCGGCGGTGGTGCCGTCATAGACCTTGCTGTCGGCGTTGACCGAAACGGTGAGCGCCTTCGGTGTGATCGCGAGAGAGCCTGAGGCAAGCGTCAAGTCGTAGCCAAACTGGCTTGAATACAGGCCAGCCAGCGTCAGATCGCCGCCGCTATAGGTGCCCACATCCGCATCAGCGGACAGGTAGCCGGCAGTGCCGAAGATCAGGGTGCTGTCATAGGGCGAGCCATAGACGAGCGTGCCGACATCCGAACCTGCAACGCTGCCGTCATAGATCTTGGCGCCATCGCCGCCCGTAACGGTCAGGCCGGTCATGAAGCTGCGCAGCAGCGGCGCCGTATAGCCCTCATAGATGCGCCATGTCGCGCCCGTGCCGCCCTGCCCGTCGACATCGAAGCCGTGGTCGACAAAGGTCGAAAGCTGCTTCATCTCCGCGCTGGTGACGCCATCGACATTGGAGACGGTGCCGACGCCGAGATCGCCGACGGCCACCGACTGCCCGCTTGCCTCGCGGTCCCAGACACTGTCCGTGAGATTGAAATAAACGTATGCGCTCTGACCGACCAGGCCGCCCGACAAGGCCCCATCCACCAGGCCCGAGGCGTATGAGGTGCTGACGCTGGCCCGTCTGCTCCAGCCGATGAGCCCGCCGGCGATGCCGGAGCCACCCGACGCAACGGTGCTGCCCGATGCGTAGGAATCGGAGACATGAAGCCCGTCCGCCCAGCCGACCAATCCGCCCGCGATGCCGGAGTCGCCGGACGCGGTCGTGCTGCCCGACGTGAAAGAGTTGGAGATTCCGACATTGCCGCTCGCAAAGCCAACCAGCCCGCCTACCCTGGTATTGCTGTCGGTCCCGAGGACCGATCCGGAAAACCAGGAGTCCGAAATCGAGAAATTGCTATCAAGGCGGCCGACGAGACCGCCCACGTTGCTGTCGTCACCCACCGAAGTGACTGTTGCCGACGCCCAGGAATTCGTGATGCTGCCGTCATCATATGTATAACCGATCAGTCCGCCTACGCGTTGGCCGGAAACGGTTCCGGTAAAGCTTGAGTCCGTGAGGTTCAGGCCCGCTTCCACATAGCCGAACAGGCCACCGGCCTCGGAGTTCGCACCACCGGAAACATCGACGTCGGCGCGAGTATTCGTGGCCGTCCTGGACTCTGCGCTGGAATAGTATCCCCCGACCCCGCCGACCCTGTAGGAGGAGCCGCCTGACACCGTGCCACTGACGTAGATATTGGCCAGGGTCAAGGTACCGGCATAGCTCTGCGAATGTCCAAACAGGATGCCTGCCTCATAGTTGCCGGCTGCAACAACATGAGCGTTGGTGAGAGACAGGTCCTTGATTTCAACCGATACGGCGCTGCCGGATTCGAGTTGGTTGTCCCAAGTACCAATGAGGCCGGCGTTGTCATTGGGTTTGTAAACGTATAGCCCGTCGATGGTATGTCCGCCGCCGTCGAGAGAGCCGGCGAGAAAGACAGGAGCGAACCCCGCGCCACCGTTCCATTCGGATGTGCCCGTGGCATCGATGTCGGCGACGAGCTGGTAGCTGCGGCCGTTATTGCTGGATGGTTGGTTCCCGAGAGTATCCAGTCCCGTGATCCCCTGCAGGCCGTAGACATCGAAAAGCTGATAAGGGTCCGCGACGGAACCATCGCCACCCTGCGCCCTCACAAAGCTTGCGTTGTAGTGGTTCGTCCTGAAATCAAGCGCCTCGAAGGACGGCAGGCTCGCCCCGACCTGATACCAGTAGCCCTTCGGGAGATTGAAGGTGCCGACATCGACCGTGCCGTCGGAGCCGGTGCTGATCGTACCGACGTCGTCGCTTCCGCCCGTGCCATTGGCACGCAGCGTCAAGCCGCCATTCTTGCCGTCGATCGCGCCGTTGAGCGCGATATCGTCGTCGGAGTTCAGCGTCAGCGTGCCGGTGCCATTCCAGGCGACGCCGCTGTTGAGCAGGATCGAGCCGGCATTGGTTGTCTTCAGCGTCCGGTCGGCGTCGATGGTGAAGGTGCCGCCGCTGGTCAGCGACAGGAGCCCGCCCGCGGTCAGGTCCTGATCGAGCGTGTAGGAGGATGCGGCGTTGACATAAACGCCCTCGCCGCTCGCGGTGAGCTGGGTCGCGCTGGTGTCGATGAAATCGATATCCGTGTCGGTATAAGAGCCGATCGCCGTATCCAGCTTGGCGATGGTCGCCGACAGCGCCGTTTCGCCGGTCAGCAGGTTGAGGGACGAGCCGTAAATATCAAGCCCGGTCACACCTGTTGCAGAAACAGTGTCCTTGAAGGCCGCCGCCTGTGTGCTTTCGCCGTCCAGATAGGCGAGCGCACCGGAGGCGTTGACGGAGCCGGAGGGGGCCAGGATGTAATAATAGCCATTCGCGCCGGTGGTGGCCGATCCAAGCAGCGAACCGCCGGAAATCGCGCTGATATTCGCGCCGGACCAGGCCGTACTGCCCGCATCGGAATAGACCTTGCCGGAAATCGCCTCAGGCGCTGTTGCATATTCCCAGTTGAAATAGGGATAGAGCCCGCTGCCCGTTCCCCAAATGCCGCTATCCAGGGTGACGCCGCCCAGGGCCAAATCGCCCTGCATTTCCGACGTCGTCAGGCCGTTCGTATTGGTCACCGTCGGCGTATAGAAACCCGAATCGCCAATCGCCTCACTTTGCCCGGTCGTGTCCGTGTCCCAGGTCGAGTCGGTTATGGATGCGGTGTTATCAGCGGCTTGGCCGACCAACGCACCCACCTCTCCTTCGGCCTCCACCAGCCCGGTCACAAAGGCGTTCTCAATGATCGTATTTCTGTTAGCACGACCCACAAGACCGCCCGCAGACGCACCATTGGTGCCGAGCACCTGCCCGGCGAAATAGGAATTGCTGATCGTGATGTCTTGGGCTTCGCCGACCAGTCCGCCGGCCTCTCTGAAGGCGCCATCAGCGATGACTGTCGCCGTCGAATAGGAGTTTTCGATCCTGTTGTTGTTGTCGTCGACAGTTCCCACCAGTCCGCCGACGTTCCCTCCGCTAATGGTCCCTTTTGAGCTGGAATTCGATATGGTCAGACCTTCTCTCATGATGCTGACCAGGCCGCCGGTGGCGCCGCCCAAGTCGCTGCTATTGACGGAAACATCGGCATGCACATTGGTCATGATCGACCGGTCAATGTTGCCGTGATACCTGGCCACTACGCCTGCACCCCAGCTATTCGCCTGGACGGTGCCACTGACGGCCACATTCGACATGTTGTGTGCGTGAGCATTCCCACCACCGGTATCGCCAACCAGGATCGCCACCTGGCTGCCCCCAGTGACGGCCGCATTGGTGATTGTGATATCCTTGATTTCCAGGGCTCGTCCGGAGGTGAAATAGTTGTCTTCCCAGTAGCTTACGAGGGCAACATTGCTTTGGGACGGTCGATTGATATGGAGCCCGTCAATCCCATGTCCGTTTCCATCCAGGCTTCCGCGCAGACTGACAGGCGCGAAACCGGCGCCACCATTCCAGGACGACGTCACTGATGCGTCGATGTCGTTGGCGAGTTCATAGTAAAGACTGACGTCGCCAGACCTGCGGCCGCGCCAGTCATTGGTGGTGATCCCTTGCAAGCCATAGACGTCAAACAGCGCATAGGGATCGGTGTAGGTACCATCTCCGCCCAAGGTGCGGATGAAGGTGCCGAATCTAACATCCATACCATTCGCGGAAAAATCTGGCAGGCCGGCACCGACCTGCTCCCAAACACCCCGGTTGAGCGCAAAATTGCCGACATCGACCGCACCGCCAGCGCCCGTTGAGATCGTGCCGACCGCGTCCGTGCTGCTGTTACCATAAGCCAGTAGGGACAGGCCGCCATTCTGACCGGCAATCGCGGCATTGATTGCGATGTTGTTATAGGCGTTGAGAGTCAGCGTATTGGCGCTGGTCCAGGCTATGCCTGAATTGATGATGATATCGCCGTCGCCCGGACTCTGGTTGCCCGGTCCGCTCGCTGTGGTGTTTGTGGTCTTGAGCGTCACATTGGTGCTGGCCAGATTGGTCGAGATCGTCGTGGCGGCCGCCGCATCGACCGTCAGATTGATGGGATCGACCAGCCAGTCGCCCGTCGTGCCGCCCGCGGCTGAGGTGTCGATCGAGACGCCTGTGAAATCGACGGTCTTCTTGCCCGAAGTCTCGATGAAGCCACCCGTCCCGCCTGCGCCGCCCCGCGCGCTGAGCGCGCCGGAGGCGGATGTATCCTGTTCGGCGAAGATCATGATCTCGCCGCCCTTGACGCCATCGCTTTCGGCCGAAGCGTCCAGTGTGCCGGTGACCTCGATGTTGCCCCCAGTGAGGGTAATCGTCCCGCCTTCGCGCGCCGGCCGCGGCGTCGGAATGGGCACGTTCACCGCCGCCTTGCGGGCCTTCAGCCGGCCGCTGGCCTTGACCTTGCCCGTCGCTCCGGCAGTCAGGAAGATGCGCCCCCCGGAACTGGTCGCGCCGGTCGCCTTGATGACGCCGTCGGTGTTGCCGGCCAGCGCGTAGACGTTGCCGCCATTGGCGCGGATCTCGGCGTTGGCGGCCGCGATGGTGCCGGAGTTCACGGCTTCCGTGTCGGGGCCGCCGAGCGCCACCGACAAGAGCCCGTCCGCGTCGGCGCGGTCCTTCATCAGCACCTCGTAGCCGGCGGCGAGCCCGGCGGTACCGTTCGGCGCTTCCAAGGTGCCGCTGTTCTCGACCCGGCGGGCGATCAGGGCGATGTCGCCCTGCGCGGAGCGGATGATGCCCGCATTCTTCACCTCCGCCGTGCTGGCGCCGGAGAAGGTCATATCCCCGCCATCGAGGAAATCAGCGTCCGTGACGTCGTGCGTGGAGGCGGCAAACGAGCCGCCGGTGGCGACCATGCCGCCGCTGCCGACCACCACGCCCGCCGGATTGACGAGAAACACGCTGCCGGTCGCGGTCAGGCTACCGTCAATCTGGCTCGACACGTTTCCGGTGACGCGGTTGAGCGTGGCGCCATTGCCGTTGTCGAAATGAACGCGGTTGCCGGACCCGACGGAAAAGCCGTTCCAGCTGATGATGCCGGCCTCGCTCGTTTGCCGGATGTCCATCCGTGAGCCGGTTCCCGAGATCGTGCCGCTGCCGGCGGTGAACGCTCCACCGGAAGGCAGGGCTTCACCGGCCAACGCGGTGGTGGGAACAAGCGCCGTGGTCAGAAGGAGGGAGGCGGTGAACGCGCGCGCAGCGCGCGCCGGGCGGCGAAGCAGGGGCCGCCCGGCCCCGAAGCCGCCCAGGTTCGAAATCCCTTTTGCCATCCCTCACCCACTCCCAAATGTTTCGCCGACAAAGCGCATGCCGAGCGGCTCCAGCCTAAATACAGAGGGCGACCTGAGGGATTCCACCTACCAATTCTGATCAATTCTGACTGAATCTGACATTTGCTGCGCATCCTGGAAGATAATTTCGGGAAAATCTTCCCGGAGGGAAGCAATGCGGCCGGTGTGGCTTGCACTGGCGTTGCGCATGGGCAATCAGTCTTGGATGCTCGACCTCAAGACGCTGCTGCTGCTAGAATTCTGCACGACGAGCCTGCAGGCCGTCGCCTGGCTGCTCGTGTGGCGGTCATGGCGACATCTCTATCAGCTCAAGGTCATCGCAGCCGGCTTCGTCGCCATAGCGCTCGGCCTGCTGCTGTTGTTGCAGCGGGGCCCCGATCCCTCCCTGTTCCGCATCGTGCTCGACAACATGATGATCAAGATCGGGCTGGTGCTCCTCGCCGACGGGATGGCCCGTTTTCTCGGCCAGCCGAGCTATCTCAGGATCGGCACGGTTTTCCTTGCCGCGCACTTCGTCGTCTGGTCGCTGGCCGTCGCCTTCTTTCCGGCCGACCTCGCGCTTCGCATCCACGCCTCGACGGTCTTCACCATCGTGATGATGGGACTGATGATCCGGACGCTCTATCTGGACCGGACCCAGCCGGGCTTTCTCCGCTGGATCACCATCGTCCTTCTGGCGGAGTACATGGGCGCCAGCCTTCTCCAGAGCGCCCTTGTCTATCTGTATCCCGCGACGGTGAAGAACGGCCCGGTCCTGAGCAACATCAACGCCTGGTACTTCTTCCAAGGGCACCTGTTCATCACCGGTTTCTTCATCTGCCTGCTGTTCATGGTCGGGATGCGGCTCTCCATGGACCTGAGGGACCGCAACTCCGCGCTCGCGCGCGAGGTCGCGGAACGCAGACGCCTCGAGGACGAACTGTCCGCCAGCCTCGAATCCGAGAAATCGGCACGCCAGGAGCAGAGGCAGCTCGTCCGTATGGTGAGCCACGAGTTCCGCACCCCGCTGGCGGCGATCCGCTATGCCAGCGGCATGCTCGAAGTGATGCTCGAGCCGCCGCGGGAGGCTGTCGCAAAGCGGCTTCGCGGCATCGACGAGGCCGTCTCGCGCATGACGAAGCTGATCGACCGCTTCTTCGCCGAGGAACGCCAGGTCGATGGCGTGCTCGAAGTCGAGGAAGTCGATATCCCCCGGCTTGCCCGCCAGGTGCAGCACCATTTCGAGCAGGTGGGATTGGGCAGCCGGCTTCGCTTCACCCATGTCGAAGAAGTGCCGGACTATTGGGCCGACGTCGAGATGCTCCGGACGGTGGTGGTCAATCTCGTCGACAACGCCCTGAAATACTCGCCGAACGACGCACCGGTGGAGATTGCGCTCCTTGTCCGCAACCGGCTGCTGACGATCGAGGTTTCCGACCGTGGGATCGGCATACCGGCCGACGAGCACAGCCATCTCGGTCGCCGCTTCTTCCGCGCCTCGAATGCCCGGGCGGCCTCGGGAAGCGGTCTCGGCCTTCACAACTGCCTGCAATTGCTGGGTTACCACGAAGGGTCCCTGAACCTCAGTCACCGCGAAGGCGGAGGAACGGTCGCGACCGTGCGCCTGCCGCTTCCGGGCCTGCTTCCGCGAAACCCCGAGAAGACCGAGGAGGACGCGCTGGCATGAGCCACATTCTCATCGTCGAGGACGAGGATTCGCTGCGCACGGATCTCATCGATTACATGGGCCTGCATGGCTACGAGACGACCGGAGTGGCTTCTGCCGATGAACTTGAGACGGCGCTGGAAACGATACCGCAACCGCACGTGGTCATCCTCGACATCTCGTTGCCCGACGGCAACGGCTTCGAACTGGCTCCGAAGATCCGGCAGCGGTTCGATTGCGGGATCATCATGCTCACCGCGCATGGAGATGCGGAGAGCCGGGTGCGCGGCTTCGACAGCGGCGCGGACATCTACCTGGTCAAGCACACGAGCCTGCGGGAGATCCTGGCGGCGATCCAGAGCCTGATGCGCCGGCTGCCGATCCACGGCGAACACTGGAACGCTGCCTCCGAATGGGTGCTGGACGACGCCGCCTGGAGGCTGGTGCCGCCCGATGGCGCGAGCATCAAGCTGACCTCGACGGAGCGTGCCTTTCTCGCCGCGCTGATCGAGAACTCCGGCACCCCCTGTTCGCGCGAGGACCTGGCACGGCTCCTGTCGAACCGGCAGACCCAGTTCGACAACCGGCATCTGGACGCCGTTGTAAGCAGGCTGAGACGCAAGATCCAAGATCACACGGCCGCCGAGCAGCCCATCAAATCAGTCTATGGTGTAGGCTATTCGTTCAGCGCCGCCGGCAGAATCGGCAACACGCGGTCCGGGTGAATGCCGGGACTTCCTGCGGCATGGGCAGGGCCGCTCGCGGAAACGTGCAGGGCGGCTCTGCCACCCGGAGCGCAGCCGAGCGCTTGCAAGGCTGGGGAGCAGGTTACCCGCGTTGCTTCTTCATCAAAAAAACAACCCCGCCAACCGTGTGGTCTAGCGGGGTTTTCTGTTCAGATTGGTTGCGGGGGCAGGATTTGAACCTGCGACCTTCAGGTTATGAGCCTGACGAGCTACCGGGCTGCTCCACCCCGCGTCACCAGATGGGAAAACCCCACCGAGAAGCTGATCCTAACGACAAAAGGCCGCCAATGCGGCCTCAACCGCCGGTAACGGCGGAACCTTTGAAGAGAAAACATGCGTTTGGCAGACCTGGCAGCGACCTACTCTCCCGCGTCTTAAGACGAAGTACCATCGGCGCTGGGGCGTTTCACGGCCGTGTTCGGAAAGGGAACGGGTGCAGCCACCCCGCGATAACCACCAGGTCGGCAAAGCGCATGTTTGTTCGAGAAGCTGGCTGCTGCGCCACAATGGGCACGAGCAATGAGAATGATCAAGCCGATCGAGCTATTAGTACCGGTAAGCTCCATGCGTTGCCGCACTTCCACACCCGGCCTATCAACGTGGTCGTCTTCCACGA
>NZ_AMRM01000023.1:62500-67537 GCF_000300335.1 Nitratireductor pacificus pht-3B
GAAACCGGACCCGGTCGATCTGATCTCCGCACGGATGCGGAGACCAGGCGCAATCCTATTCCGCGAACTCGATCGGAACGCCGGTCTTGACCCGCTTGGCCAGTTCCTCCGCATCCCAGTTCGTCAGGCGTATACAGCCATGCGAGGCCGTCTTGCCGATCTTCGAGGGATCCGGCGTGCCATGGATGCCGTAGGTCGGCTTCGACAGGGCGATCCACACCGAGCCGACCGGGCCGTTCGGGCCAGGCGGTATCCGCAGGACCTTGTCATTCTGGCCCTGCTTGAAGTTGATCTTAGGATTGTAGGTGTATTCCGGATTGACGGCGATGCGCGCCACCGTGTGCGAACCGGAGGGCGACGGCGTGTCCGCCGAACCGATCGTGGCCGGATAGGCGGCGATGAGCCGGCCGTCCTCGCCATAGGCGCGCACCTGCTTGGCACTCTTGTCTGCAACGATATGCGCCACCTGCGCCTTCAGCCTGTCGCCCGGATTGACGACACGGATGACGGAGCCCGCGCGGTTGAAATTGACCCCAGGATTGAGCGCGATGAGATATTTTTCGTCCATGTGGAAGCGCTCGGCAAGCATCTCGGTCACCGATGTGTAGGAGAGCGCTTCCAGCTGCGCCTTCTGGCTGTAATCCGCAGGTACCGAGGCGATGAAGGGCCCCGCCGCATCGGCCGAGGTGATCACGTAATCCTGGAAGGCAGGCCCTCCGGTGCGCTCCAGCTCCGCCTTGATCCACTCGGGATCGTAGGTCTTGATGGTTTCGCCGGTGATTTCCCGATAGGCGCGGATGGCCTTGTTGACATTGTCGCCGGTGCGCCCGTCGATCACGCCGGGCGAGGCCCCCATGCGGTCGAGCAGCACCTGGAAGTTGGCCACCTCCTCGCTCGCGCCGGTCGGCGCCACGACGGCGCTTTCGCCCGGCAGCGTGCTGCGCTGCGCGGGTCCGCCGAGACCATCGTCCTGCCGCACGCCGTCCTGCGGCGGCACCGACGCCATCTCGTTCTGTCGCGAGGGCGCCTCGAGCGGCGCGCGCTGGATCGGTTCCCGTCCTTGGACCGGCGGCTCGCGATAGGGACCGGGGTCCTCGTAGACCGGCACATCGTCCAGAAAGCGCCGCGAATAGGGATCGTCGGCGCGCGCGGCATTCCGGTCGCGGCCGTTGCTGCGGTCCCGGCGATAGCGGTCGACCTCGCGCGGATCGGTGAAATCATAGACCTGGCCGTCGAATTCCCGCGGACGGGAGCGGGGAGCGGCGGGACGACGCGCGCCCGCGACGGGCGGACGGATCTCCACCACCTCCCCGGTGGCGGCATCGACGATGATCTCACGTCCGTACTGGTCGATATAGACGTCGAAATCATAATTCTGGGCGAGCTGCACCGGTCGATCGCCGGCCGCCTGCGCGGGCAGGAACTGCACAGCGTCCGCACGCGGCTGGCCCGCCCACCGGAAATGCCTCTCATCGCTCTCCGGCTGCGCGGCAAGAACCGGACCTTGTCCGGCGGCCAGGCAGAGAATCGTCAGGAGATGTAACTTCAAGATCTTCGCCCCTCGTTCCAAGCAATCACACGGGCACAATCGCGCGAAAATGCGAACCGCACCGGCGATTCGCCGATTTGACGAATTATTCACCATGCTTGATGAACCGGACGTGAAGATGGCAGACGGCCAGAATCCGCGTTCTGCTATCCTCGGAGCGTCCAGAGCATTTTGCAGTCAGGTGGAATCACCTGACGTTCGCATAAATGCGGGAAACAACGAGATAGAGCAGTTCATCGTTTTCGTGGAACGACGAACTGCTCTAAAGGCCCAGTTCTGCACGCACCTTCTTCGTCAGGCCGGCGGCGACCAGGCGGTGGCTTTCCGCCAGATAGTCGGCAAGCGCATCGTCGTCCATCGCTTCCGCAGTCTGCCGCTGGATCCACTTCATGCCGCGTGAGGCGAGGTACGGCGCCGGCCGCAGGCCGGGCTGTTCCTTCAGGATGTCGAAGGCGATCTCCGAGCATTTGAAGGAGATCGCCAGATCTTCGCCGCCCGAGCCTATGGCAAAAACCTTGCCGCCGACCTTCCAGACCTGCGACCCGCCCCACTGCACCACATGGGTGGTGTGCGGAAGGGAAGCGCAGACACGATTGAAATCCTCGAAGCGCATCTGCCTTCCCTTCCGTGAAAGTTGTCAGGCCGCTTGCTCGGCCTGCTCCGCGCCCGCCGTCCGGCGGGGGCGGAAATTCAGGCGATCAGACCCTGCGGTGACCTTGACGGTCGATCCGTCGAAAATCTCCCCGAGCAGTATCTTCTCGGCCAGCGGGTCCTGCAGCTCCTTCTGCATCACCCGTTTCAGAGGACGCGCGCCATAGGCGGGATCGTACCCCTTCTCCGCCAGCCACTCGATCGCCTCGGCATCAAGGTCGAGGGTGATCTTGCGGTCGGACAGGAGCCGCTCCAGCCGCTTGAGCTGGATCTCGACGATCCGCCCCATATCCTGCCGCCGCAGGCGGTGGAACAGGATCACCTCGTCGACGCGGTTCAGGAACTCCGGCCTGAACGACGCCTTGACCACACCCATGACCTCGTCGCGAACCTGGTCCACATCCTGGTCTTCACCCAGATTGACCAGATACTCGGCACCGAGATTCGACGTCATGATGATCAGCGTGTTGCGGAAATCGACCGTGCGCCCCTGCCCGTCGGTCAGGCGCCCGTCGTCCAGCACCTGCAGAAGCACGTTGAACACATCCGGATGCGCCTTCTCGATCTCGTCGAACAGGACCACCTGATACGGCCTGCGCCGCACCGCTTCGGTCAGCGCGCCGCCTTCCTCGTAGCCGACATAGCCCGGAGGCGCGCCGATCAGCCGGGCCACGGAGTGTTTCTCCATGAACTCCGACATGTCGATGCGCACCAGGGCCTGCTCGTCGTCGAACAGGAAGCTGGCCAGCGCCTTGGTGAGCTCCGTCTTGCCGACGCCCGTCGGCCCGAGGAACATGAACGAACCGATCGGCCGGTTCGGGTCCTGCAGCCCGGCGCGCGCGCGCCGCACCGCCTTCGACACGGCCTGCACCGCTTCGCCCTGGCCGACGACCCGCTTCGCGATCTCGTCTTCCATGCGCAGCAGTTTCTCGCGCTCGCCCTCGAGCATCTTGTCCACCGGAATGCCGGTCCAGCGCGACACGATGTGCGCGACGTGGTCCGGCGTCACGGTCTCCTCGACCATGCCGCCCGGCCCTTCCTCGTCGCCCTGCGCCTCGGCTTCGGCCAGCTTCTTCTCCAGTTCGGGAATGCGTCCATAGGCCAGCTCGCCGGCGCGCTGGAACTCGCCCTTGCGCTGAGCGATGGCGAGTTCGTTGCGGGCCTCGTCGAGCTGACGCTTCAGATCGGCGGCGAGCCCGAGCTTGTCCTTCTCGGCGGCCCACAAGCTGGTCAGCCGGACCGATTCTTCCTCGAGGCCGGTGAGTTCCTTCTCGAGCTTGCCGAGCCGATCCTTCGACGCCTCGTCCTTTTCGGCCTTCAGCGCCTCCCGCTCGATCTTGAGCTGCATGATTCGCCGGTCGATCTCGTCCAGCGCCTCGGGCTTCGAATCCACCTGCATCCGGAGCCGCGCCGCGGCCTCGTCCACCAGGTCGATCGCCTTGTCCGGCAGGAACCGGTCGGCGATGTAGCGGTTCGACAGCGTCGCCGCGGCGACGAGCGCCGAATCGGACACCCGCACCTTGTGGTGTTGCTCGTACTTCTCCTTCAGCCCGCGCAGGATCGACACCGTGTCCTCGACGCTCGGCTCGTTGACGAAGACCGGCTGGAAGCGCCGGGCCAGCGCCGCGTCCTTCTCCACATGCTTGCGATATTCGTCGAGCGTCGTCGCGCCAACGCAATGCAGTTCGCCGCGCGCCAGCGCCGGCTTCAAGAGGTTCGAGGCGTCCATCGCGCCGTCGGCCTTGCCGGCGCCGACCAGCGTGTGCATCTCGTCGATGAAGAGGATGATGTTGCCCTCGGCGGCGGTGACCTCGTTGAGGACGGATTTCAGCCGTTCCTCGAACTCGCCGCGATATTTCGCCCCCGCGATCAGCGCGCCCATGTCGAGCGCCATCAGTTGCTTGTCCTTCAGCGATTCGGGCACGTCGCCATTGACCAGCCGCAGCGCCAGCCCTTCGGCGATGGCCGTCTTGCCGACGCCCGGCTCCCCGATCAGGACCGGGTTGTTCTTGGTGCGGCGCGACAGCACCTGGATCGTGCGCCGGATCTCGTCGTCGCGGCCGATCACCGGATCGAGCTTTCCGGCGCGCGCGTCGGCGGTCAGGTCGCGGGCATATTTCTTCAAGGCGTCATAGCCCTGCTCGGCGCTCGCCGAATCGGCGGTGCGTCCCTTGCGGATGTCGTTGATGACCTGGTTGAGCGCCGTGGGCGTCACGCCGGCCTTCGCAAGAAGGTCCGCCGTCTTGGCCGACTTCTCGATGGCCATCGCCATCAGCAGGCGCTCGACCGTGACGAAACTGTCGCCGGCCTTCTTCGCGATGTCCTCGGCGGTGGAGAAGACCTTCGCCAGAGGTTGCGCCATGTAGAGCTGGCCGTTGCCGCCCTCGACCCGCGGCATTGCCTTCAGGGCCGCGTCGACCGCCAGCCGCACGTCCTGCGCGCGGCCACCGGCCCGTTCGATCAGCGAGGCTGCCAGGCCTTCGCTGTCATCGACCAGCACCTTCAGAAGATGTTCGGGGGCGAACTGCTGGTGGTTTCCGGAAAGTGCGAGGGTCTGCGCCGACTGGATGAAACCGCGCACCCGCTCGGAGTATTTTTCAATGTTCATGCGTGTCTCCATTCCCATGCCGACCCGCTTTGCGGCATCGGCAATGACCAAGGTGACGGACCCCCTTTTGGCCGCAGTGTGGAACACTATCACGGCTATGGACAGGCAGGCCCAACTGTTTGGGATATGGGAACAGCGCCCGGCTTCGGCAAGATGACCGCCACGGCATTTCACTGCCGGGGATGGTGGGGCCGGACCGGACGGCGCATAAAACAATGGCGGCGGGGGG
>NZ_AMRM01000024.1 GCF_000300335.1 Nitratireductor pacificus pht-3B
GCTCGCAGCCGCGCTGGCGCTCGGCACGCTGCCGCCCGACGCGGCGCACGCCCAGAACGAGCAGCCCCAGGACGAGCGCTCAAGCGAAGCCGCCGCCATCGAGGCCATCTCGAAGACGCGGATGGCCTATGTCATCACCGGCCTCGCCGCGCTCGACGCGACGAGCCGCGCCGGCATGGCCGGCCTGTCGCGGTTTCTCGCCGAGAAGACGGCGCTGGAACCGGGGGAACCGGCCGGCGTCAACATCGCCACCGACGAGCTGGCCTTCTATCCCCTGATCTACTGGCCTGTCGATCCCGCCGCCGCCATGCCCTCGGAGGAGGCCATCGCGCGCATCGACGCCTACATGCAATCGGGCGGGACGGTGCTGTTCGACACGCGCGACCAGTATTCGGCCGGCTTCGGCGCAGAGGCGGCCAGCCCGTCGACGCTGCGCCTGCGCGAAATCCTCTCCGGCCTCAACGTGCCGCCGCTGGAGCCGGTGCCGGAGGACCATGTCCTCACCAAATCCTTCTTCATCCTGCCGGAATTTCCCGGCCGCTACCGCGGCAGCCCGCTCTGGGTGGAAGCCTCGCTCAATGCGCCTGTGCGCACGGACCGGCCGGTCCGGGTGGGCGACGGCGTGACGCCGATCATGATCACCGGCAACGACCTCGCCGGCGCCTGGGCGATCGACGAGGGCGGCCAGCCGCTGCTGCCGACCGTGCCCAACGACCCGCTGCAGCGCCTCTATGCGATGCGCGCCGGGGTCAACATCGTCATGTACATGCTGACCGGCAACTACAAATCCGACCAGGTTCACGTGCCGATCCTGCTCGAACGGCTGGGGCAGTAGGGGATGGTTCGGCTGGATACGCTCTTCGATACCCCCCTCTGGCCTGCCGGCCATCTCCCCCTCAGGGGGGGAGATCAGACGGCCGGACGGGTTTCGCCAATCGCCAGCGCTGCAGAAGAAGCGCTGCATCGAGGACAGCCGATCTCCCCCCCTGAGGGGGAGATGGCCGGCAGGCCAGAGGGGGGTAGGCGAAGGGGCACCGTCCCCGACGAAGCTCTCCCGGGAGCCATCCCATGAACTGGTCGCTGAGCTTCGAGCCCTTCTTCTCCTGGCCTATCCTGGCGGCGCTGCTGATCCCCGTGGCACTGCTGGCACTCGCGGGCCTGTGGACCGGCCAGCGCGGCGCGTGGCTGAGGCTGGCGGCGCTGGCGGCGCTCGGCGCGGCGCTGGCCAACCCCGTGCTGCTCGACGAGGAGCGCGAGCCGCTGAAAAGCGTCGTCGCCGTCGTGGTGGACGAAAGCCAGAGCCAGACCATCATCGGCGAGCGGGCCGAGACGACGGCGGAAGCCGCCGCCGAGATCGAGGCGCGGCTCGCCCGCTTCAACGATTTCGAGACCCGCGTGGTGAAGACCGGGCGCGCCTCGTCGGCGGCCGAGAACGCCGAGACGCGCCTGTTCGACGCGCTCGACGGCGCGCTGCGTGACGTCCCGCCCTCGCGGGTCGCCGGCGCGGTGCTCATCACCGACGGTCAGGTGCATGACGTGCCCGACAATGCGGCGGCGCTCGGCGCGCCGATCCACGGGCTGATCACCGGCCGCGCCGACGAGCACGACCGCCGCATCCGTTTCGAGCGGGCGCCGCGCTTCGGCATTGTCGGCAAGCCGCTGGAGCTGACCTACCGCGTGCTGGCCACCGGCGACCAGAACGGCATGGTGGACGTCCGCGTGATCATCAACGGCGAGGAACTGTTCATCGACCAGGCGCTGATCGGCCGCGAGACGCCGCTGGAGATCGACGTTCCGAACGCCGGGCGCAACATCATCGAACTGGCCATCGACCCCGTCGAGGACGAACTGACCGACATCAACAACAGGGCCGTCGCGCTGGTCGACGGCATCCGCGAGAACCTGCGGGTGCTTCTGGTCTCCGGCGAACCGCATTCGGGCGAGCGCACCTGGCGCAACCTGCTCAAATCCGACGCATCGGTCGACCTGGTGCATTTCACCATCCTGCGGCCGCCGGAGAAGCAGGACGGCACGCCAATCAACGAATTGTCGCTGATCGCCTTCCCGACGCGCGAGCTGTTCGTCGAGAAGATCGACGATTTCGATCTGATCATCTTCGACCGCTACCAGCATCGCGACGTGCTGCCGATCCTCTATTACGACTACATCGCCGAATATGTGGAGAATGGCGGCGCGCTACTGATTGCCGCCGGCCCCGAATTCGCTGGCAACCAGTCGATCGCCCGCACGCCGCTGATCGCCGCCCTGCCGGCCCTGCCGAACGGCGAGGTGGTGGAACAGGGATTTTACCCGCGCCTGACCGAGACCGGCGAGCGCCATCCGGTGACGCGCGGGCTGGAGGGCGCAGAGTCCGACCCGCCGCAATGGAGCCGCTGGTTCCGCCTGATCGGCATCGACCGGCCGGACGGCCAGGTGGTGATGCAGGGCGCCGGGGAACAGCCGCTGCTGATCCTCAACCGCAAGGGCGAGGGCCGCGTCGGCATGTTCCTGTCCGACCAGGGCTGGCTGTGGGCGCGCGGCTTCGAGGGCGGCGGCCCGCATGTGGCGCTCTACCGGCGCATCGCCCACTGGCTGATGAAGGAACCGGAGCTGGAGGAGGAACGGCTCTCGGCGGCCGGACGCGGCATGCGGCTGGAGATCACCCGCCAGACCATGGCCGAGGAGGCCCCGCCGGCCGAGATCACCACGCCCTCGGGCGGGACGCTGTCGGCGACGCTCGGGCCCGCCGGGCCGGGCCGCTTCTCCGCCAGCCTCGACACCGGCGAGATCGGCATCTACCGCATCGCCAATGGCGACCTCACGACGCTGGCGCATGTCGGCCCGGTCAACGCGCCCGAGTTCGGCGACATGGTCTCGACCGGGGAAAAGCTGGCGCCGGCGGCCGACGCCACGGGCGGCTCGGTGCGGCGGCTCGCCGAGGGAGATCTGCCCAACATCGTGCCGGTGCGGCGCGCCGGCAGCGCCTCGGGCAATGACTGGATCGGCCTCAGGACCACCAATGACAGCGTGCTGAAAGCGGTGCGCCGGGTGCCGGTCTTCACCGGCCTTCTGGCGCTCGCCCTGCTGCTCTTCGCCTTCGGGGCGATGTGGTACCGCGAGGGGCGGTAAAGCACGACCCGGTTTTCGTCAGGAGGAAAGGGCCGCCGCTGCGGGAGTGGACGTTGAACCGGTTTCCGTCAGTGCGGCATGCGTGACCGTGCCGCGCAGCGCGGCGACGGTACCCTCGCGCAGTTCCGCCGCCAGCAGCCGGTTCGGATCGACCGGGCGCGGCATGGACATCTGGCCCTGGGGAATTTTCTGGAAGCCGAGCGGCCCGTAATAGGGCGCGTCGCCGACCAGAACGACCGCGCCGGCGCCCGCCTCCCGCGCGGCATCGACGGCGATCGCGACCAGCCTGCGGCCGATGCCCCTGTTCTTGTAGGCGGGGCGCACCGCGAGCGGCCCGAGCAGCAGCGCCCTGCCCTCTCCGGCGGCGATCCATGTCATCCGCACGGAGCCGATCACCGCATCGCCGCAGACGGCGACGAAGGACAGCGCGCGCTCATGCGGCCCGCCCTCGCGAATCTTGTAGGCGGCGCGCGCGAAACGGCCGGGTCCGAAGGCTTCTTCGTTGATGTGGTCGATTTCAGCGTCGTGCGCCGGGGTTTCCGGCAGGTATTGGACGTCGGCAGAGGACATGATGTGCATTCCGGTGGTGTCGAAAGGTGAGCAGCGGCATGAAACCGCCCGCGCCCCAAGCCAGGGGCCTTCAGTCCTTTCGTCGTCGCTCCACCCGGAACCGGATCATGATGCACGTCTCCACTTTGCGGCATTGTCGCTAGCAGCAAAAAACGGTTCCGTCCACCTCAAGATCAAGCGGCAGGCGAAATTGTCGACGGTGCGTTCACAGAAGCCGCGGTTGGGTTTTGCTCCCGATTGCCCTACATGCGACGCAAACAAAGGAGATTGCACCATGGGTTTGCTCGTCGACGGGGTCTGGCACGATCAGGGATACGACACCGCCAAGAGCGGCGGCCGCTTCGAGCGGTCGCAATCGCAGTTCCGCGACTTCGTGACGGCGGACGGCAGGCCCGCCGAGGGCCGCGAGCGCGGCTTCAAGGCGGAGCCGGGCCGCTATCATCTCTACGTCTCGCTCGCCTGCCCCTGGGCGCACCGCACGCTGATCGTGCGCGCGCTGAAGAAGCTCGAGGATGCGATCTCCGTCTCGGTGGTGCACCACTTCATGGGCGCCGACGGCTGGACCTTCAGGCGGGGAGAAGGCGGGACCGGCGACAGCCTCCACGGCTTCGACTTCATGCGCCAGATCTACACCAAGGCCGACCCGCATTACTCGGGCCGGGTGACGGTGCCGGTCCTGTGGGACAAGAAGACGGAGTCCATCGTTTCCAACGAATCCTCCGAGATCATCCGCATGCTCAACAGCGCGTTCGACGCCTGGGGCGACGCCTCGCTCGATCTCTATCCCGCGGCGTTGCGCGCCGAGATCGACGCGATCAACGACCGCGTCTACAACGACATCAACAACGGCGTCTACAAGGCGGGCTTCGCCACGACGCAGATCGCCTACGAAGAAGCCTTCACCGCGCTTTTCGCGGCGCTCGACATGGTCGAGGACCGGCTCTCCAGGCAGCGCTACCTGGCGGGGGAGCGGCTGACGGAGGCCGACTGGCGCCTGTTCACCACGCTGGTGCGCTTCGATGCGGTCTATGTCGGGCATTTCAAGTGCAATCTGCGCCGCATCGCCGACTATCCGAACCTGTCGAACTATCTGCGCGAACTGTATCAGGTCCCGGGCGTGGCGGAGACCGTCGACCTGCCGCACGCCAAGGCCCATTATTACGGCAGCCACAGGAGCATCAATCCGACCGGCGTGGTGCCGCTGGGGCCGGAGCAGGATCTCAGCGCGCCGCACAACCGGGAGCGGCTGGCGAAGGCTGCGTGAGGCGGCAGAACGCGGCGCGGCGGTGCTTGCCTGATCGCTGCTTGGACGTTGAAGGATGAAACATCAGCGTCAACGTCCCCTCTCCCCGCAAGCGGGGAGAGGGTAAGGGTGAGGGGCGAGCGCCGGCGCCATCCATCAGCGTGCTGCAGGCCAATGCCGCGCACGCCCCTCATCCGCCTGCCGGCACCTTCTCCCCGCAGGCGGGGAGAAGGAGGAAGCGGGGCCGTGGTGCTTCACCGATCTTCCGCTTGCAGGCTGAAGGATGGAGCATCAACGTCAGCGTCCCCCTCTCCCCGCAAGCGGGGGTCCGAAGGACGGGTCGAGACCCGTGGCTCGACCCCGGTCGGGTAAGGGTGAGGGGCGAGCGCCGGCACCATCCATCGGCGTGCCACAGGCCAATGCCGCGCACGCCCCTCATCCGCCTGCCGGCACCTTCTCCCGCAGGCGGGGAGACGAAGGAAGCGGCTACCACTCGTCGGAGACGGGCGCGCCCTCGAAGATTTCGGCGATGCGCCGGCGGGTGCCGTCGCTGACATCGACCGGCAGGGCATCAAGCGGAAAGAACCGCGCCTCGGCGATCTCGCGGTCCGGCACATGGGGGCGGGTCTGGCGGAAGTCCGTGATCAGGTAGACCGCGACGTGATCGCGCCTGCTCGCCAGCCGGTTGAAATGAAAAGATTTCAGCTCCGGCCTGCCGAGAATCTCGATATTGCCCTCCTCGACGAGTTCGCGCGCCAGCGCGGCTTCCGTGCTTTCGCCGGGTTCGACCCCGCCGCCCGGAAAATGCCAGCCCTTCACATAGGTGTGGCGCACCAGGAAGACGGAACCGGCGGCGCGGTCGTACACGACGCCGCGCATGCCGAGCGTCATCGGACGGCTGAGGCGGAACCAGAAATGGAACAGCCGGGCGCGGATCATGCCTCTGTTCCTTCGGGCTGGTCAGCCCGGTTTGCCTGTTCTAAACACGGCATATGTTTCGGCTCGCGCATTTTTCCGACATCCATCTGGGACCCCTCCCCGCCATAAGCTATCGCGAACTCGCCTCCAAGCGCATTACCGGATACATCAACTGGAAGCGCAACCGCAGGCTCAATCTCGATCACGGCGTGATCGACAGGATCACCGACGACATGCTGGCGGCCGATCCCGACCACATCGCGCTGACGGGGGATCTCGTCAACCTGGCGCTCGACAAGGAAATCGAGAGGGCGGCGCTCTGGCTCGAGGATCTCGGCCCGGCGGACGCCGTGTCGGTGGTGCCGGGCAATCACGACGCCTATGTGCCGGGCGCGCTGGCCCGCGCCTGCCGCGCCTGGAAACCCTACATGACCGGCGATGGCGGCGAAGCATCGAGGGTCGGGTTTCCTTATCTGCGGGTGCGTGGCCAGGTGGCGATCATCGGCGTGTCCTCGGCGCGGGCGACCGCCCCCTTCATGGCGAGCGGCCATTTCTCCGCGTCGCAGGCCAAGAGGCTTGCGGCGATCCTCGACGCCACCGGGCGGGACGGACTTTTCCGGGTCGTGATGATCCATCACCCGCCGGTGCGCGGCGCCACCCACACCGCCAAGCGCCTCTACGGCATCGGGCGGTTCCAGAAGCTGATTCGCAGGCACGGCGCGGAACTTGTGCTGCACGGGCACACGCACAAGCCGACCGTCCACCGCATCGCCGGATCGGAGGGAACGTCCGTCCCCGTGGTCGGCGTCTCGGCGGCCGGACAGGCGCATGGCGGCGCCAAGCCCGCGGCCCACTACAATCTGTTCGATATCGACGGCGGATCGGGCCAGTGGAGGATCCGCTTCTCCCGGCGCGGCATCACCGACGGGAACGGGACGGTCGGCGAGGTCTCGGGCGCGCTGCTGACCGACGAGGCGCAGGCGGGCTGAGCTAGAGCGCCGTGCGTCCATTTGGACGCACAAGGACGCTCTATCTATTTGTTTTTTCTGCATTTATGCGGACATCAGGTGATTCCACCTGATTGCAAAATGCTATAGGCCCTCAGGAGGCGCGGATGCGTCTCCAGGCAACGATGCCAAGGCCGAGTGCGCCGCAGGTGGCACCCAGAACGGTGGAAATCGCGCCAATCGCAATCAGCGCAAAAGGCTCGTGCAGCATTCCGTCGGGATCGACGGAACTGCCGATCCAGCCCGCCGCGATCAGGCAGAAGACGCCGACCGCCAGCAGGCAAAGCCCGCAAAAGAAGAAGAACTTCATCTGGTACACTCGCAAATCAGCCCCTTCACCGACAGGAAAGCCGATAAAGCCGCCGAGATTTTGTCAGGCTCGGGATTCCGGTCTCCCGCCGCCCCGCGACGGTGCCTCAGAAGCGCGAGAGCAGCGTCTCAAGCTCGGGGAAACGGTCCCACATGGCGATGGCGACCACCGCCACGCCGAAGACACCGCCGAGCAGCACCAGGCCCAATCCGCTGAAGAAGGCGCCCCAGGCGCTTCCGCGCGGCGCCGGCGTTGCGTCCACCTCGGCAGCGGCGGCGCGCGGCAGGATTTCGACATCGCCTTCGACGGCGCGCTGGCGCTCGACCATGCGCTCGGCGATGTAGCGCGTCACCTGGTCGGCAACGGGCTTGATGTCGGCGCTTTCGGCGATCACCACCCGGCCGAGGCGCGTATCGCGCAGGAAGCGGTAGGTGCGGCGGTCGCGCCCCATGACCACATGCGCCACGGCGTCGATCCACAGGCGCGGCTGCTCGCCCGACGAGATGACGAGATCGAAGGCCGGATCCTCCTTCGGCACCTCGGCAAAGACCGGCTCCAGCTCCTGCGCCAGCAGTTCGAGCCGCGTGCGGCTCGCCTCGCGCAGTTCCACCACCACGTCCGCGCGGTCCGCGGCGGCGTTCTTCATCTCGCGCACGGCATCAGAGAGGTTCCGGACATTCGTCACGGATGCGAGGGTCTGACCGGCCTCATTCATCTGCGGTCTCCTGGGCAGTGGATCCCCGTGCGTCCATTCGGACGCACGCGGGACGGCGATCTCTATCGTTAATCCATCGTTAACATGGGCCGGGATGAAAATCATCACGTTTTGTTCCGCATCGGAAACCGTAGTAAACAAGATAAGTTTACGGCAACAGGGATCAGTTCCCGGCGACAACGCTGCGGAGAATGCGGGCGACGGCCAGTGGCGCCTCTTCCGGCAGCATGTGGCCGCAGTCTTCGAGCCGGTGCAGGACGAAGCCGTCCGGCAGATGGTCGGCCTGGGCGATCGGCAGCACCGTGTCGCGGGTTCCCCAGATCACGTGAACCGGCCTCGGCAGCGCCAGAAGGCTGTCGCGCGGAAACGCGCCCTGGCGGTTGCCGGACGCGATCATGGAACTGATTTCGATGAGCTTTTCGCGCTGCCCCGGCAGCCTCGACAGGCGCATGGCCTGCTCCACCAGCGTGCGCGGAAGCGCCACATGCGGGCCGAACATCGCGGCCAGCCCGGCGCGCATCTCGTCCGCATCGCGCGCGGCGGCGCGGGCCGCCATCGCCGCCCCGTCGATCTCCGGCCCGAAACCACCCGGCGCGATGAGCGTCAGGGACGCGATCCTCTCGGGCACGGCAAGCGCGGTGAGGACCGCCGCGGCACCGCCGAAGGAATGGCCGGCCAGATGAAACCGGTTTACGCCGCGCGCCGCAAGATCGTTTACCACCGCTGCCGCGGCTGCCTTCGCCTTGCCGGCGCCCGAATGTGACAGGGATCGCGCATGGCCGGGGAGGTCGTAGGCGATCACCCTGAGGCCGGCCGGCAGGGCGGCGCGGACCTCGTCCCATACGGCGTAGGAGCCGGCGAAACCGTGCAGCAGGACGAGGACGTCGCCGCCCCCGCCCGTATCGTCGGCGTGGAGCCGCTCGCTCACCCGGCCGTGCCGCCGGCCATGATCCGGTTGGCCGCCGAGACGACCGCCTCGAGCGAGGCCGTGACGATGTTGGTGTTGACGCCGACGCCGAACAGCTTTCCGCCCGGATGCTCCACCTCCATGTAGCAGACGGCCGCGGCGTTCGACCCCTGCTGCAGGGAGTGCTCCGAATAGTCGATGACCGACATGGCGATGCCGACATGCTTCGAGAGTGCGTCGATGAAGCCATCGACGGGGCCGGTGCCGGCGCCCTTGATCAGCGTCTCGACGCCGCCGTCCAGGATCGTCGCCTCGACGATGCGCTGCCCCTTCACGCCGGTGTCGGGGAAGGTCTGGTGATCGACGAACTTGATCCGCGCCTCCGGCTGGTCGACATAGAGCTCCATGAAGCGTTCATGGATCTGCTTCGAGGGAAGCTCCCTGCCCTCGCGGTCGGTGATGTCCTGGATGTCGCTGCGGAACTCTGTCTGCAGGTTGCGCGGCAGGTTGAGGCCGTAATCGGCCTGCATCACATAGGCGATGCCGCCCTTGCCGGACTGCGAGTTGATGCGGATGATCGCCTCGTAGGACCGGCCGACATCCTGCGGGTCGATCGGCAGGTAAGGCACTTCCCACAGCGGCTTGTTGGCCGTCTTGATGGCCTTCATGCCCTTGTTGATCGCATCCTGGTGCGAGCCGGAGAAGGCCGTGTAGACCAGTTCGCCGACATAGGGATGCCGCTCGGGAATGACGAGCTGGTTGCAGTGCTCGTAGACGTCCTTCATGCGGTTGATGTCGGTGCAGTCGAGCCGCGGGTCGAGGCCCTGCGTGTACATGTTCAGCGCCAGCGTGACGACATCGACATTGCCGGTGCGCTCGCCATTGCCGAACAGGGTTCCCTCGACGCGGTCGGCGCCGGCCATCAGGCCGAGCTCGGTGGCGGCGATGCCGGTACCGCGGTCGTTGTGCGGGTGGAGCGAGACGATCAGGCTGTCGCGCCGGTCGAGATTGCGGCACATCCATTCGATCTGATCGGCATAGATGTTGGGTGTCGCCATCTCGACGGTCGACGGCAGGTTGATGATCAGCCTGTCCTGCGGCGTTGGGTCGATGATCTCGATGACGGCGTTGCAGATCTCCAGCGCGACTTCCAGCTCGGTGCCGGTGAAGCTCTCCGGCGAATACTGGAAGCGGTAGCCGCCGCCTGCCTTCGCCGCCATGTCCATGACCATCTTCGCGGCGTCGGTGGCGATCTGCTTGATGCCGGCGACATCCTTGCCGAACACGACGCGGCGCTGCAACTCGCTGGTGGAGTTGTAGAAATGGACGATCGGCCGGTGCGCGCCCTGGAGCGCCTCGAAAGTGCGCGTGATCAGCTCGGGCCGGCACTGGACCAGGACCTGGAGCGACACGTCCTGCGGCACGCCAGCTTCCTCAATGCACCAGCGGGCGAAATCGAAGTCCGTCTGCGAGGCGGAGGGAAAGCCCACCTCGATCTCCTTGAAGCCCATGTCGAGCAGCAGCCGGAACATGCGCGCCTTGCGCTCGTGGCCCATCGGGTCGACCAGCGCCTGGTTGCCGTCGCGCAGATCGACGGAACACCAGATCGGCGCCTTGTCGATGCGCTTCGAAGGCCAGGTGCGGTCGGCAAGGTCGATCAGCGGATAGGGCTGGTACTTGGTCGAAGCGTCCGGCATGCCCCTGTCACGGCCCGCCCCGTTGTTTGCAATCGTCTCGCTCGTCATGTTCTGCACGTCCATTTCATTCTCTCCCGGCCCGGGATGGGTGCGCGCGGCACGCCCGGCCTGTCAACTCTGAATGCGAATAGTGGGGAAAGAGCATGTGCCCAGGCGGCGCGATCGATCGCCGGGCGCTCCTTCAACGGACCCGGCGATCGCCGATAAGGCCGAGAAGCAGCAGGCTGGCAGAAAGCGCGCGCGCGGTCGCGCCGAAAAAGGCGGTCCGGTCGGAGACGGAGAATGTCATGCGCGTCGTCATGCCCGGTTCAATAGCCGAGGCTCGGGCGACTGGCAAGAGGATGGTTCACTTCGGCCCCGGGAAGCGGTCACGCCGCCCGCCCTTGCCGGGCCTTCCAGGACTCGTGCTCCTTTCCCCATTCCGACAGGGCCGTCACCGCCCGGTTCAGCGTCAGGCCGTGAGGCGTGATCGCGTATTCGACGCGTGGCGGCATCTCGTCGAAGGCATGACGGCTGATCAGCCCGTCCGCCTCCATCTGGCGGAGTTGCTGGGCCAGCATCTTCTCGCTGATGCCCGGCAGCAGCCGGCGCAGCTCGGCGAAGCGATGCGGCTTCAAATGCAATGCCCAGAGCAGATCGGTCTTCCATTTCCCGCCGATGGTCTCGAGTGCGGTGGCAAAGCCGCAATCATCCGGTTCTTCACGTTCCATGGAAAGGCTCCTGACAGGTTCTGACGCTTACCGCGAGGTGCGTACTTCCCCCGCCGGCACCAGTTTATATCTTCGAACCCGGCGCGCCAGACAGAAACAGCGGCCTCCCGAGAGCCGCCCCCAAAACCGGAGACACCACACAAGATGACAACAACCATTTGCGTGATCGGCGCGGGCCGAATGGGCTCGTCCCTGGCACGAACGCTCCTGAACGCCGGCCGCCCGACCTGGGTATGGAACCGGACGGCGGCCAGATGCGCGCCGCTAGTCGCGCTCGGCGCGAAAACCGCCAATGCCCTGGCAGACGCCGTCCAGGCATCGGAACTGATCCTGATCAACGTCATCGACCATGACGCGAGCGCCGCGCTGTTGAGGCAGGAGGCCGTCTCCTCGGCACTTTCGGGCAGGACCGTGATCCAGCTCACATCCGGCTCTGCCCGGCTGGCGCGGGAAGAAGCGCTTTGGGTCGAGGCCCAGGGTGCGAGATATCTGGACGGAGCCATCATGGCCACGCCGGACTTCATCGGCCGGCCCGAGGCGGCGCTGCTCTATTCCGGCTCGCTCGCGAGCTTCGAGGCCCACAGGGATATCCTTCTCACGCTCGGCGGCCGGAGCGCCCATGTCGGAGATGTTCCCGGCCAGGCATCGGCCCTCGATACCGCGCTGCTGACCCAAATGTGGGGCGGCCTGTTCGGCGCGCTGCAGGGCATGGCGGTCGCCGACGCCGAGGGTCTTTCCCTCGACGTGTTCCGTGACCAGCTTTCCGCCTTCAAGCCGGTGGTGGATGCCGCGCTCTACGACACGATCGACCGAACGGCGGCCCGCCGCTTCGCCGGCGACGCGGAAACGCTTGCCTCCCTCGGCGCCCATCACAGCGCCTTCACGCATCTTCTGGAAGCGTGCGAGGATCAGGGGCTCGACCAGGGACTGCCGCGGGAGATGGCGCGTCTCTTCCGTGAGGGATTGTCCCGCAACGGCCCGGAAGCCGACTTCGCGTCGCTGGCGCCCCTGCTTCGCGGCGGCCCGTCATCCGAAGCCGGGGAGGTGCGGCCGGATGCCTGAGGAAAAACTGCGCAAGGCCGCCTGCTCGTGCCGGCGGATCGAACTGGTCTTTTCCGGCGAGCCGCGGCTGGTCTATGCGTGCTCCTGTCTGGAGTGCCAGCGCAACACCGGCAGCGCTTTCGCCTACCGGGCGATCTATCCCGAAAGTGCCATCGTGAGCCGGAAGGGTGAACCGAATTCCTGGCGCCGGAGCGGATCCTCCGGGCAGTGGATGGAGCAGCATTTCTGCGCCACATGCGGCTCGCTCGTCTTCATGCGGGCCGAAACTCTCGTGGATGCGCTGTCGGTTTCCGTGGGGTGCTTCGAGGACCCGGACTTCCCGGCCCCAGCCAGGCTGAGCTGGGCGCATCGCAAACACCGATGGCTGGCGCTGGAAGGTGTGCCGGACGCCCCTTCCGCTTGACGTTTCGACATCGCTCGTCCCCCTCGCCCTCCCGGCGAGGGGGATGCTTGACATCTCCATTCTCCAATGTATTTTACCAATTAGATAATTAACTTTTTGGTGAAATAATGCAGACCGACCCTCTCAGCGTCGCCTTCTCCGCCCTTGCCGACCCGACCCGGCGGGCGATGCTGGCGCGCCTTTCAGCGGGCGAGGCGACGGTGAACGAGCTGGCCGAACCCTTCGCGATGACGCTGCCCGCGGTTTCGAAGCACCTGAAGGTACTGGAGCGCGCCGGCCTCGTCTCGCGCGGCAGGAACGCCCAGTTCCGGCCCTGCCGGCTCGAGGCGGGGCCGCTGAAGGACGTCGCCGCCTGGATGGAGCACTACCGGCGTTTCTGGGACGACAGCTTCAACCGCCTCGACGACTATCTGCGCGAAATCCAGCACAAGGAAACCTCCGGCGATGCCTGACCCAAGCGCAAAAACCTTGGCCGGGGCGGAGGCCCCTCCCGCCCTCAGCCTCAGCCGTGTCTTCGACGCGCCGCGCAGCCTGGTCTTCAGGCTCTGGTCATCACCCGAGCATCTGGCGCGCTGGTGGGGACCGAAGGATTTCTCGGTTCCTTCGGTGACGATGGATTTTCGGGAAAACGGCGCCTGGCGCAGCTGCATCCGCTCGCCCGACGGCGATGAATACTGGTCGAGCGGCGTCTATCGGGAGATCGACGCCCCCGGCCGGCTGATCTTCACCTTCCGCTGGGAGGAGGACGGCGCGCTCGACACGCTGGTGACCGTGACCTTCGAAGAGGCCAGGGAAGGGAGCGCGACGCGCGTGACCTTCCACCAGACTCCTTTCCGCAACGTCGAGGAACGCGACAGCCACGCCGACGGCTGGGGCGAATGCCTCATGCGCCTTGAACAATATCTCGACAAGCAGGATGGGAGAACCCAGTGAAGAAAGCCTACCACGGAAGCTGCCATTGCGGCGCAGTGCGCTTTTCAGCGAACATCGACCTCGCGCCGGAGGGACAGCGCTCGAAACCCGAGCGCGAGGGCGTCTGGTGGACCGCCACCTTCCGCTGCAACTGCTCGTCCTGCCTGAAATCACGGTTCTGGAAAGCCTTCGTGCGGCCCGCCGATTTCACGCTGATCGCCGGCGAGGAAGCGCTCGCCGAATACCGGTTCGGCGAGCGCGGGATCGCCCACCGCTTCTGCCGGAACTGCGGCGTGCGCCCCTTCGCCAGCGCCGATTTCGAACCGCTGGGCGGCGCCTTCCATTGCGTCAACGTGGCCTGTCTCGACGATGCGACGCCGGAGGAACTGGAAGCTGCGCCGGTCATCTTCGAGGACGGGCACAACAACGACTGGGACAAGCCGCCCGCCCTGAGCGGATATCTGTGAACCGGCATACCGCCCCACGACCCTATGGAGGACCGCCATGAACGCCGAAACCGGAACCGTTGCCGAAACGGAACTCATCATCGAGCGTGTTTTCGACGCCCCGCGCACGCTGGTGTTCGAAGCGTGGACGCAGAACGAGCATCTCGACCGCTGGTCCTGCCCGGCGGGCTTCACCCTGCCCTTCTCCGAAGGCGAGATCCGCACCGGCGGCTGGTTCCGCACCTGCATGCGCTCCCCCGATGGCGAGGATCACTGGCTGAGCGGCGAGTACCGCGAGGTGACAGCGCCGGAGCGCATCGTCTTCACCCATGCCTGGCATGACGAGAACGACGAGCCCGACCACGAAACCCTGGTCACGGTGACTTTTCGGGAAACGACTGACGGCAAGACCAGGATGGTCTTCCACCAGGCATTCTTCACATCGAAAGCCTCACGCGACGGCCATGAAGGCGGCTGGAACGAGTGCTTCGGCAGGCTCGACGCATTGCTGGCCGGATCGCCGAGCGTGCGTTGAAGCGGACGAAGGACGAGCTGAATCACTGATCAGGCACCGGAAGAGAGGTCGCCCTTACTCGTCGAGCGCGGCGGCGCTCGACGCGATCTCGTACTCGATGCCGTGGGGCAGATACTGAACGCGCGCCCGCCCCCGGAAGTCCGTCGCGACGAACCTTTCGATCAGCGTCGAGCCGAAACCCCTGCGGGTCGGCGGCTCGACCGGGGGACCGCCCTTCTCCAGCCAGCGGAAGAAGAAGTGTCCGTTGCTCCGGTCCCACTCGATCGTCACGCGCCCGTCCTCGTTCGACAGCGCACCGTATTTGATGGCGTTGGTCAGGAGCTCGTTCAGCGCCAGCGAGAGCGACAGCGCCTGACGGCCGCGCAGCGACACCGGCGGCCCGCTCAACGCCACGCGCTGCGGCTCGAGGATGCGGTGCGCCAGAACGGCCTCGACCAATTGGCCGATCGTCGCATCCGGATGGTTCTCGGCGGTCAGCAGGGCCTGCGCCTCGCCGAGCGCGCGCAGGCGGTTCTGGAACACGCCGAGCATCTCGGCCGCCGCCGGCTCGCCCTTGAAACTCTGGACCGCCAGCGCCGAAACCATGGCGACCAGATTGCGCATGCGATGCTGCAGCTCGCCATTGACGGCGGCGATCTGGCGCTGGGCGCGCACCGTCTCCGTGGTCTCCACCACCGTATCCATCATGCCGCGCACGACGCCGTGCTCGTCCCGGATCGGACTGTAGCAGAAGGTGAAATGCGCCTCCTCGTCATAGCCGAACCGGTTCACCACCAGCGGGAAGTTCTCGATGAAGGTGGATTCGCCGCCGAACGCCTTCTCGGCGATCGGCCCGATGATCTCCCAGGCCTCCGACCACACGTCGCGGAAGGAACGACCGATCGCCGGCGGCTTGCCGCCGAGGATCGGCGTGAAGGCATCATTGTGCATGGTGATCAGACCCGGCCCCCAGACAATGGCCTTGGGAAAGCTGGAACTGATCATCAGGCCGACGGCCGTCTTCAGCGCCGAGGGCCAGCGCTCGATGGGGCCGAGCTCGGTGGCCGACCAATCGAAGGCGCGGATGGCCGCCGCCGCCGCTCCGCCGCCGGCGAGGAAAGCAAGATGATTCCCACTCATTTGAACGCGCACACCCCTCGCACCAGTCGCAGGCACAATAGCAGCACCGCGTGGATAGAACAGCGATTTGCGCTGCGATCCCGCGATTTGCGGCCGGCCTGGCGGAGCCCGGCCCACTCCCTTGAATCAGGAAACGAGAATTTTCCCGCAAGCCGCTGGAATCACGAACCTTCCAGAGCAGGCGTTCAGCACGCCGCCGGACCGTTGCGGGCCAGGACCTCCTCATAGGCCGCCTGCAGGCGCTCGCGCACGCCGGGGCCGGCGGCGCCGGGCCGCGGGCGCTTTCCCAGATGCGCGACGCGCAGATCGTCCATGAACTCCTCCCACAGAGGTGGCCCGCCCTCCTCCAGGAGCCGCGCCCGGATCGACAGCTCCTCCGAGACCGGCAGCCATTTGCTGCCCCAGGCGCCGATCATGGCGAAGACCGGCACCAGCTCGATGCCCTTCTCCGTCAGGCTGTAGATCGCCTTCTGCTTGTGGCTGGGGTCGTCGGTCTTCGAGATGATCCCCTCCGTAACGAGCCGGCGCAGCCGGTCGGCGAGGATGTTCGAGGCGATCTTCTCCTGCGAATGGGTCAGGAGATCACGGAAATGGCGCCGGTTCCCGAACATCATGTCGCGCACGATGATGAGGCTCCATTTGTCGCCCACCACCTCGACGGTGAGGTTGATGGGACAGCCGGAGCGATGCGCGGCGTCGGTCTTGCTGTTCAAATCCGTTCTCCAAAAAAACCAGTTGCAACATGCCATCGGAATCCGTATGGTGCAACCAGTTGCTTTTATTAACCAGTTGCAAATAGCAATGTGAATGGGATGCAGCGCCGATGTTTCCGACACGCCCGAGATGGACACGCCGCCGCCTGCTGCAGACCGCAGCGCTTCTCGCCGCAACGGCCGGAAGCCTGCCAATCCATGCCAAGACAGTGCGAGCGGAGGACATCCAGATGAAGACGCATCTTGTGAAAGCCGATGGAATCGAACTCGCGACGGAGGCCTTCGGCGACCCCTCGCACACCCCGGTCCTGCTGATCATGGGCGCCATGGCCTCCATGCTGTGGTGGTCGGAAGAGTTCTGCCGCAGGCTTGCCGCCGAAGGCCGCTACGTGATCCGCTACGACAATCGCGACACCGGTCTTTCGAGCACCTATCCGCCGGGCGCGCCGTCCTACACGATGGACGACATGGCCGAGGACGCGTTTCGCATCCTCGACGCCCACGGCATCGACAAGGCCCATCTGGTCGGGATGTCGCTCGGCGGCATGATCGGCCAGCTCGCCGCCCTGGCGCATCCCGGGCGCGTCCTGAGCTTCACGGCCATCAGCACGTCGCCCATGGGCATCGACACCTCCGGACTGCCCGGCATGAGCGCCGCCTATCAGGAGCACGCCGCCAGCGGCGAGGCGGTCGACTGGACCGACCAGGACCAGATGATCGACTTCATTGTTCGCGACACCCGCGCCCTCGCCGGCACCCGGCATCCCTATGACGAGGCCGCCGCCCGTGCTCTGATAGAGCGCGACGCCGCCCGGTCCAGGGACTTCATCAGCGCCACGAACCACTTCATGCTGAAGGGCGGCGAAACATGGCAGGGGAAGCTTGCCGGGATGAAGCCGCCCCTGCTGGTCATCCACGGCACGTCGGATCCGGTCTTCCCGATCGAGCACGGCCGGTTGCTGGCCGAGACGGTGCCGGGCGCCCGTCTGATGGAGATCGACGGCGGCGGTCATGAAATCCATCCCGAGGACTGGGATGCGGTCATCAGCGCCCTTTCGGCGCAAACGCGTTAGTAGACGCAGTCAATCGGAAAAGGAAGAGGCACATGAACAAGGTCATCATCTGGAACCTGGTTACCCTCGACGGCTATTTCGAAGGCGAGAAGAAGTGGGACCTCGGCTTCCACGGACATGCATGGGGCGACGAACTGGAAGCGCTCAGCAAGGCGTTCGGCGAGAGCGCCGCCGTGCTGGTCTTCGGCCGCGTCACCTATGAGGGGATGAAGGCTCATTGGACCTCCGCCGCGGCTTCCGAAGAAACCTCGGAAGTCACCGGCTTCATGAACGCCCTTCCTAAGCTCGTCGCCTCGCGCACCATCACGCGCTCGGACTGGAACAACACGCAGGTCACCGACGACATCGTCGGCGCCATCCGCGCGGTGAAGGAGAAGGCCGCGCCGGGCAAGAACGTCTACGTCTTCGGCAGCGCCGATCTGTGCGCTTCCCTGCTCGAGGCCGGGATCGTCGACGAGGTGATGCTTGCGCATGTGCCGGTGCTGCTCGGAAAGGGCACGCCCTTCTTCAAGCCCGGCGGCGCCGAGCGCACCCTGACGCTGATCGAGGCCCGGCCGCTCAGGAACGGCACGGTCATCACGCGCCATGCGCCGGCCTGAAAAGACTGAGCCGCCTGCCGGCGGCCCGCCGCTTTCCCCCATTCGAGGACGAGAGACATGAACCCCAAAGCGATCACCCGCCGGACCTTCATCCAGGCCAGCGCCATGACGCTTGCCGTACCCGTTTTGGCCGCACCCGCTTTGGCCTCACCCGCCCTGACACAGGCGCGCGACGCATCGAACAGCACTTCACAGGAGGACCCGACGGGCATGAAGACGATCATGGAACGCCACGTGGCCGACGGTTTTGCCGCGGGCATGGTCTGGGCCATCGAGCATGATGGCGAGACACGGACGGGTGCCGCCGGCACGTTCGAGATGGGCGGCGGCGGAGCGCCGATGACCCGCGACGCGATCTTCCGCATCGCCTCGATCACCAAGCCGGTGACGGCGGCGCTTGCCATGATGCTGGTTGAGGAGGGAAAGCTGTCGCTGGACGGCGCGGTCGACGCCCTCCTGCCCGAACTCGCCGACCGCCGGGTGCTGAAGCGCATCGACGGACAGCTCGACGACACCGTTCCGGCGCAGGGCCCAATCACGCTGCGCCAGCTCCTGACGATGACCTTCGGCCTCGGCGCGATCATGGTATTCCCGGAGCAGTATCCGATCCAGAAGGCGATGCGCGAGGCAGGCATAGCGCCCGGGCCGCAATTGCCGGACCTTTCCGCCGACGACTACATGAAGCGGCTTGGCAGCCTTCCGCTTGCCTACCAGCCCGGCGCCGAGTTCCTGTACAACAACGGCCTGGACGTCGCCGGCATCCTGATCTCCAGGGCCGTCGGAAAACCGCTCTCCGAGGTCATGCAGGAACGGGTCTTCGCGCCGCTCGGCATGAAGGACACCGGCTTTCACGTGCCCGCCGACAAGCTGCACCGCCTGCCGCCCAGCTATGGCCGCAACTTCCAGACCGGGGCGATGGAGGTGTTTCACGAAGCCGCCGGCGGACGCTTCGCCAGCCCGCCTCCGCTCGAATCGGGCGCCGGGGGACTGGTCTCCACGGTCGACGACTATCTGGCCTTCGCCCGCATGCTGCTGAGTGGCGGCGAACGCAACAGGACGCGTCTCCTGAAAGCCGAAACCGTCGCCGAGATGACCCGCAACCAGCTGACCGACGCCCAGATCGCCGGGCCGCAGGCGGGCTTCTTCATGGAGGACGGCGCCGCCGGCTGGGGGCTGGGCATGTCGGTCGACCTGAAGCAGGGCAAGCCATGGATGACGCCCGGCCGCTTCGGCTGGAACGGCGGCTACGGCACCTCGGCCTATATCGACACGAAGCACCGGCTGATCGGCGTCTTCATGAGCCAGAGAATGATGGATTCTCCCGAACCGCCGGTGACTTACGTGGATTTCTGGACTCAAGCCTACAAGGAGCTGGATGGCTGATCTTCAGCCGTGGGATCGAGCGGCTGAGCGTCAGCCGCCGGCCCACCGCGCCACCAGGCGGCTGATCGGCGGGCCGGCCAGCAGGACGAACAGGAAGCGCGCCATCTGAACCGCCATGATGAAGGACAGGTTCACGTTCTGCGAGGCGGCGGCGATGATGGCGACCGAATCCATGCCGCCGGGGCTGGTCGCCAGATAGGCGGTCAGCGGGTCGATGCCCCATTCCACATGCAGGAACCAGGCGAGCCCGCCGCAGAACGCCATCAGCGCCAGGATGGAAAGCACCACCTGCGGCAGCGCCCTGAAGGCGGTGGCGAGCAGTGCCCGGTCGAACTTCAGGCCGATGGTCCAGCCGACCAGCAGATAGGCCAGCCCCAGCAGCCATGGCGGCAGCTCCAGCGTCAGGCCGCCGCCCAGATGCGCCAGCCCGCCGGCGATCAGCCCGCCGAAGAAGAACGGCGCCGGCAGGCGGGAGAATTTTCCGATCACGCCGCCGGCGAGGCCGATCGCCGCCGTCAGCGCCAGCATCTCCGGGCGCACGGCCGGAAACCAGTCCGTCTCGGGTAGTTCGACGCCCGACGTGTCGACCCAGAACCTTGCGATGAGCGCGGCGGCGATCGTGACCATGATGACCCGCAGATACTGCATGAAGGCGACAAGGCGCTGGTCGGCACCGAACGCGCCGGCCATCAGCACCATCGCCGTCGCCGCGCCGGGCGCCGAACCCCAGACCGCCGTGGTGCCGGGAAGGATCTTCCAGCGGCTGACGAGGAAACCGAGAAAGCTGCTCGCCGCGACCGTCGCCAACACAGCGAGAAGCAGGATCGGCCAGATGTCGGCGAAGGAGGCGAGGATCGCCGGCTCCAGCGAACCGCCAATCAGCATGCCGACCGTGACCTGCGCCCCGGCGAAGACCATCGCCGGCACCCGCACGCCGGCGCCCATCGCCCCCGCCGCGACCGCCGCGAGCATCGGCCCAATGAGCAGCGCCGCCGGCAGCGTCGCATAGAGCATCAGGCCCGCCAGAAGCGCCGTCAGGACCGCCAGGAACAGCCATTGCAGGATCGGGGGGAGCCTCGTCAGCGGTCCTTGAAAGGAAGTCTGCGGTGAGATGTCCATCGATGCGTGCCCCGGCTGTTGCCATGACGGGATACAGGAACGCGCCGGACAAAGGAATGCGCCCGAGGGGAGAAACGCCGCCGAACCGGCGTAGCTTGCATTTGTTCTTCTTTTGTTCTACACCTCGCGCGGGAGGACATCATGGACAGGCAAACGCGAACCGCATCGGCGCAGACCTGGAGACGCCGCGCCGGTCTTTCCGGAACGCGGCTCTTTCGCTGCAGCCGCCGCGCCGCGGATGCGGGTTCCGCCACACGGGTCGCGAGGGCTGCGCCGGGCTTCCGCCGCCTCGCCGCCTGCGTGGCTTTAGCACTGGCGCTGCTTGCCGCCCTCTCCGCCCCGTCCGCCGCCCTGGCGGACGGCATCGACGATTTCCTGGCCCGCAACACCTGCCCGGTCGCCGCCGGACTGTCGGCGATCGCGCAGGCCGGCAGGCTGGCCGACGGAGTCGGAAAGCAGGCCGTGGGCAACCGCTTCATCGTCGTCGCACCCCCGGACGGCGGACAGCGCTATGTGCAGTGTCTTTTCCTGGAAGACGACGCCGGGCTTCTCTGCGAAGCGTCTTCGGGTTTCCATGGCCCCCGCCACGGCGGCGTCCCGCTGTTCCGGGTCTCGGCAGGCGGGCTGACGGAACTCGCCAGGCTGGGCTTCGACGTCGGCGCGACGGAAGGCAATTTCCCCCGTATGCTCGCCCTGCCCGGCGACGGCAATTTCGTTCCGGCCGCCGAACTCATCCTGCGCGCGCTTCATCTCGGCTATGGCGCGACCGTGCAGTCGGCGCTGGAGATCACCGCCCCGCTGGCCGGCGACGCCAGCCTCTACACCGAGTGCACGCCGGTCGGCTGAAGCGGAATGCTGTGATAAGGCCGGCGGCCGGTGTCGGATCGGGCGGGCCTCGAACGTCCTTAGGGCTGGATATGACCAAGGAGTGAACCATGCGCTACATGATGCTGATGATTCCCAAGGGCTACGAGACCGCGGGACCGGAGCTCGACCTTCCCGCCGACGCCGTCGCGGCGATGATGAAATACAATGAGGAACTCAGCGCCGCCGGCATCCTCGTCGCCCTGGAAGGGTTGCATCCGCCGTCAACGGGCGCGCGCGTTTCCTTCGCCAGCGGCGAACCGGTCGTCATCGACGGGCCCTTCATCGAGGCAAAGGAAGTGGTCGGCGGCTTCTGGATCATCGACGTGCCGACGCTCGCCGACGCGATCGAGTGGGCCAAGCGCTGCCCCGGCTCGCCGAGCGAAACCATCGAGGTGCGCAAGATCCAGGAGATGGACGACTATTCCGACCCGGTGCGGGAGGTGGTCGAGGCGCATCCGGCCGTGCTCGAAAAAGGGATCGGCAACCGCTGAACTGCCGCCCGGGCACCTGGACGGGCACGAAGTGCCCGCGCCGGTCGCTTCGACGTCGCCACTGCACCGGCGTCTGGCGTGCCGCAGAGGTGCCGCCGGACGGGCGGGCCTACATCCGCTGGCACTGCATCGGCGTGCCGGCCCAGTTGAGGTCGGCCTTGCCGTCGCGATCGATGAAGTCGAGGCCGCCGATATTGTAGTGAACCGCGCCGTCGTCATCCCATCCCGTTGCAATATATTGCGGCCAGTCGCCCGGCGGCGTGCGCGTGAACACGCCGACTGGCGGGTCGGTGTCGTAGAAGACCGCCGTCAGCCCGTCGAACGCGCCGCCCGAACAGGTGTATTCGACGGGGTCCGGCACTGTCACCTCGCCCGCCTGCACGCTGAGCACGGCGATCCGCTCCCGGTAGCTGTCCTCGACCCACTGCCGTGGATCGGCCTGTTTCCAGCCCTCATTCCGGCCGGAGAGCCAGCCCTGCTGCATGGCATGAATGGTCTTGAAATCCTCGGCGCTCGTCTGCGCCTCGATCTTGCGATAGAGCCGGTCCATCTCGCTGTCGAGCGCCGCCAGTCCTTCATCCCCGCAGATCATTTCCTCGGGACTGCCGGCCCGGACGGCGGCGCAGTCGAACGATGGCTGCGCCAGAACCGGCAAGGCCTGCCCCGCCAGAACGCCCGCTGCGAGGGAAACCATGGTGAGACGCTTCATTTTCATGCCATCCTCCTCCATCATCCTGCCGAAACCTGCTCCCGGAGCATAAACGTATAGCACGGATGGGCGGCACAATCAGGCTGCCGGCGTCGGACCTGCGCGAAGCGCCGCGAGACAGGCTTCTCCTGCATGAGGGGTGCGCCCGGTGGTTTCACGCGAATGCGGAACACTTCAGGCGAATTTCGCCTTGTGCTCCGGCTCGACATGGATGGTCACCTGCGCGCCGGGCAGTGTCTTTTCCAGCGCATGCTCGATCCGGTCGCAGATCCGGTGCGCCGCCTCCACCGTCATCTCGGACGGCACGACGAGATGGAACTCGATGAAGCGCGCGCGCCCCGCCTCGCGGGTCTTGAGATCGTGGAACTCCAGCGCGCCGTCCCGGTTCTCCTCGACGACGCGCTCGATCTCGGCCAGATCGCCGGCCTCCACCGCCACGTCCATCAGCCCCTGCAGGGAATGGCCCACCATGTGCCAGCCATGCCAGAGAATGTTGAGCGCGACGATCGCCGCCATCAGCGGGTCGAGCCACAGCCAGCCGGTGATGAGCGCCAGGACAAGCCCGCCGACGACGCCGACCGAGGTGACCACATCGGTCCACAGATGCCTGCCGTCGGCGACCATGGCGGGCGAGCGGGCGCGCCGGCCGGTCGACATCAACATCCGCGCCCAAAGCCCGTTGCCGAGCGCCGCCACGCCGGTGATGACGAGGCCCAGCAGAGGCATTTCGAGCTGTCGGGGGTCGAAGAACGCCATCCACGCCTCGCGCAGGATGAGCAGCGCCGCCAGCACGATCAGCACGCCCTCGAGCACGGCGGAGAAATACTCCGCCTTGTGGTGGCCGAAGGGGTGGTCGTCGTCGGCCGGCTTGTGCGCCAGGCGCAGCGCATACCAGGCAACGGACGAGGCGACGACGTTGACCACCGATTCCATCGCGTCCGAAAACAGCGCGACGGACCCGGTGAACCACCAGGCCGCCAGCTTCAAAAGGAAGATGGCGAGCGAGACGGCGATGGACCAGGCGGCGATGCGCTGGAGCTTGCCGTTCGACGGCATGGCGGTTCCTTTCAGCGATCCGCCCCCGGAAACGGAGGCGGCATGGCGGCGTTCTGCGTCAGGCGGCCTTCACCCGCGCCTTGCGCGGCAGATGCGCCACCACGTTCTCGATCATGCGCATGCCGGCGTTCTGGCCCAGCGTCATGATCGATTCGGGATGGAATTGCACGGCGGCAACCGGCTCGCTCCGGTGCTCTATCCCCATGATAACGCCGTCCTCGGTCTCCGCCGTGACCGTGAACTCCGGCGGCAGGCGCGACGGGTCGGCAAAGATCGAATGATAGCGCCCGACGGTGATCTCCGCCGGCAGGCCGGAAAACACCAGGCTGTCGCCGCTGGCGCGGATGCGGGACGGCTTGCCGTGCATCGGCTCTGCGAGCTGGCGCAGCTCGCCGCCATGAGCCTCCGCCAGGGCCTGCAGACCGAGGCAGACGCCGAAGATCGGCAGCCCCCGGGCGCGCGCCCGGGCGATGGTCGCCGCGCAGTCGAAATCCGCCGGCCGGCCGGGACCGGGCGACAGCACGACCAGATCGGGCGCCACCTGCTCGAACACTTCGTCGGACACCGGCGAGCGCACCGTGACCACCTCCGCTCCGGTCTGGCGGAAATAGTTGGCGAGCGTATGGACGAAGGAATCCTCGTGATCGACGAGCAGGATCTTCACCCCCTCGCCCACATGCGCCGAGGCGCGCGTTTCGCTTTCCATGTTGGTCTTTCCTGCATCGCGTATGGCCGACAGCATGGCCGAGGCCTTCAGCTCGGTCTCGGCCTCTTCCTCCTCGGGGTTCGAATCGAACAGCAGCGTCGCGCCGGCCCGCACTTCGGCGATCCCGTCCTTGATGCGGATGGTGCGCAGGGTCAGGCCGGTGTTCATGTCGCCGTTGAAATGGACCATGCCGATGGCCCCGCCATACCAGGCGCGCGGGCTTTTCTCGTTCTCCTCGATGAAGCGCATCGCCCACAGTTTCGGCGCGCCGGTGACGGTGACCGCCCAGGCGTGGCTGAGAAAGGCGTCGAAGGCGTCCATGCCCTCGCGCAGCCGCCCCTCGATGTGGTCGACCGTGTGGATCAGCCGCGAATACATCTCGATCTGCCGCCGGCCGATGACGCGCACCGAACCCGGCTCGCAGACCCGGCTCTTGTCGTTGCGGTCGACGTCGGAGCACATGGTCAGCTCCGACTCGTCCTTCTTCGAGTTCAGGAGCTTGATGATCTGCTCGGCGTCGGCGATGGCGTCGTCGCCGCGCTTGATCGTGCCGGAGATCGGGCAGGTCTCGACCCGGCGGCCGTTGACACGGACGAACATCTCCGGCGAGGCGCCGACGAGGTATTCCTGCTCGCCGAGATTGATGAAGAAGGAATAGGGCGACGGGTTGATCTGCTTCAGCCGGCGCGAGATCTGTGAGGGGCGGCGCTCCGCGCGCTCCATGAACATCTGCCCCGGCACCACCTCGAACAGGTCGCCGCGGTGGAAGCTCTTCTTAGCCTTCTCGACGAGGCGCGCATATTCGCCGGGCTCATGGTCGGCGCGCGGCGGCTTCTGGTCGGCGGTCCTGAACGGCGCGCGCGCGCCTTCGCGCACCAGCCCCTCGGTCGAGAACCCCTCGCCCGCATAGTCGTAGCGGTCGTGCCAGGCTTTGGCCGCGTGATGGTCGACGACGAGGATCTCGTCGGGCAGATAGAGCACCAGGTCGCGCTGGCTTTCGGGGCGCGACAGATGCTGTTTTATCGGATCGAACTGGAAGGCGAGATCGTAGCCGAACGCACCGTAGAGACCGAGATTGGCATCATGGTCCGTGCGCAAAAGCCCGGTGACGGCGCGCAGGACGGTGAACACCGTCGGCGCGCGCGAGCGCTCCTCCTCGGAAAGAATGCGCTCCGGCTCGGCCACCGTCAGTGCCAGGAGGCGGTCCGTGCGGCCGGTGACCGTGACCGGTTCGAGCGGCTCGACGACCGCCGCGATGGCCGGCAGCAGGGCTTCGCCGCGCGCGTTGAGCGCCTCGATGCGCATGGCACGGCCGCGCGCCGAGATGACCAGCGGCGGGTCGATGATGGCCGTGTCCCAGCGCGTGTAGCGGCCGGGATATTCGTAGTTGGAGGAGAAGACCGCGCCGCGCCGCTCGTCGAGCGCGTCGATATAGGCGTCGATGGCGCCGTCATAGCCGGTCTCGCTGCGCGTCCGCGTGATGGCGATGCCGCCAGCCGTCACGAACCGCTCGCCGCCGTTTTCCAGAACTTCCAGGCTCATTGTCTGCTCCCTTTATCAGGCATCGCCGGGAGGCTTCGACAAAAATGGCCGCCCGGTTTTCACCTGCGGCCATGGTCTGAATGTCGCGCACGCTGCGCGGTCGGCCGCTGTTAGCGAGCCCACCACCAGAGATTTGCGCGAGAAATCGTTGTCATGGGTTTTCCATAGCCTCCGGCGCGCCCTCGCGCAACTGGTTTCCCGCGCCAGCCCCGCCGCCGCTGTTGCGGTAGAGCGCCAGGAGCGTGACGACGAGCCAGGTCAGGCTTGCCCATGCGGCCCCCAGCGCCCAGCCGGCGGCCACGTCGCTCGGCCAGTGCACGCCGAGATAGACCCGGCTGATGCCGACCAGAAGCGCGACGAGCACGGCGACGCACAGCACATAGGCCCGCACCCGCCAGTCTTCGAAGAACCGCATCACCAGCGCGGCGAGCGTCAGATAGGCGACCGTGGTGACCATGGCATGCCCGCTCGGGAAGCTCGCTGTGTGGATGACGTCCAGATGCGCGACGATATCGGGCCGCGGCCGGTCGTAGAAATGCTTGAGGAAATGCGAGACCAGCGCCCCCGAGCCGACAGACAGGACCGCGTAGAGGGCCGCCCCGAAACGCCGCGTGACGACCAGGAGACCGGCCACCACCGCCAGCGAAAGGACGATCAGCGGGTAACCGCCGACCGCCGTCACCTCGAGAGCCATTTCCTCGAGCCAGGGAGGCCCGATCGGATCTGCGGGATCGGCCGGATTGCGCATCGACAGGAGAAGCCGTTCGTCGAAGGCCCTGATCTCGCCCTCCGCCACCTCGTCGGCAATGGCGAGGAAGGCGAAGGAACCGAGCGCCAGCACCAGCAGGAGCAGCGCCGGAGCGAGCACCTGCCGGCGCCGGCCGACGCGCCGGGCGAAGGTTTTCATCGTCCGTGTCATGCGAGGACCAGAACTCCCTTCCGCGATCAACGTTCCAACAATGCCACCGTTTATTCAGGAGACGGAGCCGCCTGTCCACAGGCTCCGCCCGTCGCCGCCGATCACGCGGCAACCCGGTTTCGAGCCTTCCGGGAACGCCGGGCGTTTTTGCCGGGCCGCCTTGACATCGCCACAAGGCTGCACCACCTTCAAACCATGACAACGCGCCAGAAACACGAGACCTTTCTTTTCCGGGTATGTCCCATAGCGGGATATTGACCCCCGGTTCGGTGCTGTGCGCCTCCGAACCGCGGGGCGCGACTCCATAGAATGACCGTCGAGACGGTTTTTCTGTAGGAAACAACACTCCAGGGCGCACAAAACAATCAGACAAACGAGCCGAAGGCCGGCCGGGAACGCAGCAATGCGCTCCGCGGCGCCTCGCATGGATAAACCAATGCCGCAAAAGACCGGGCGCAAGCCAAGCATCACGATTTCCGAAACCGATTACGAGCGCCTGAGCGGCCTTGCCGAGGCGCTGGAAGACCGCAACCCCGAGATCTCGGAAACCATGATGGCCGAACTCGACAGGGCCCGTGTGGTCCGCGACAGCGCGCTCGCCGGCACCGTCGTCCGCATGGGGTCGACCCTGACCTACACCGCCGACGCCGGCGAGCCGAAGACGGTGACGCTGGTCTATCCGGGCGACGCCGACATCGAGCAGGGCCGCATCTCGATCACCACGCCGGTGGGCACCGCGCTGCTCGGCCTGAAGGAGGGACAGTCCATCGACTGGGCGGCGCGCAACGGCCAGATCCACCGTCTCACCGTGCTGACGGTGAATCAGACGGTGGAAAGCGCCTGACCGCGGATAATGCCATCCGGACCGACACCATGCGCCAACCGCATCTCCTGTTCTTCACGGGCCATCTCCTGACGGGAGGGTAGCCCCTGCGCCGAGCCGTCTCCGCGCAGGGGTCTGCCCTTTCCGACAGACGTGACGCGCCGTCAGCAAGGCGGCGCTGCGATGGAGATCAGCCATGTGGACCAATCAGGGGTGCATTCTCACCACCAAGGACTTCACCATCCTTGAAATCCTCCAGGAACGCCGGGGCGGCCTCGGCGAGCCGATGATGGCGCTGCTGCGCCACAAGCTCGACAGCGCGACGGTCGTCTTCCGCGACGACGTGCCGGCGGATGTTGCCACGCTGAACAGCCGCGTGCGCTTCCGCATCGGCGAGACGGCGCCCGAGACACGCATCATCAGCCACGACCAGATGCAGGGCATGGTCGGCCTCACCCTGCCGCTGACCACGCTGCGCGGCCTCGCCCTGCTCGGCCTGGCCGGCGGAGAGAGCATCGTTCTGCCGCGCGACGGCGAGAACGCCCCGCACCGGATCATCCTCGAAACGGTGCTCTACCAGCCCGAGGCGGCGCGGCAGAGGAACGCCGAGCACGCCCGCAGGCGGCCGCCGCTGCGGCTGGTGCATGATGCAGGTGCGCTGGTCACGACCATCGGAGCCGAAACCGGCGACGACGACCCCGGACCGAGCGCCGCTTGACCCTCACGCGGCGTGAGAGACTATGTCTCGTCCCGCGGAGACACGAGCGATGAAGGAATGGACGGTCAACTCCCTGGCGGCGCTCGCCGGCATCACGGTGCGGGCGCTGCATCATTATGACGAGATCGGCCTTCTGAAACCCGCCCGTGTCGGCGAGAACCGCTATCGCTACTACGGCGAGGAGGAACTGCTGCGCCTGCAGCAGATCCTCCTGCACCGCCGGCTCGGCATTCCCCTGTCGGAGATCGGCGCCCTTCTGGACGCTCCCGGCTTCGACAGGCTCCCGGCGCTGAAGGAACAGCGCCGCAGGCTCGACGCCGAGGCGAAGCGCTATCGCCAGCTTGTCAGGACGATCGACCGCACGATCGCCGCGCTCGAAGGAGATCGCGCGATGAAACATGAAGACCTCTACCGCGGCATCGTGCCGTCGGAAAAACAGGCCGAGTACGAGGACTGGCTGATCGACCGGTTCGGTGCGCCGATGCGCGAGGAGATCGACGCCAGCCGCGCGAAGGCGGCCGGGGCCGGCCCCGAGGGCATGCAGGAAAGCATGCGCGCGCTGGCTGAGATCGAGGGTGCGCTGGTCGGCGCCATGCGGGAGGGCGTCGTGCCCGAGGCCCGCGCGCTGGACGCATTGATCGAGCGCCATCGGGCATGGGTAGCGGATGCCTGGACGAAGCCCTGCACGCCGCAAGCCTATGCGGGGCTCGCCGACCTCTACGAAGGCCACGCGGACTTCGTCGCCCGCTTCGAGACCCTGGGAAAGGGTTTCGCCCGGTGGCTGCCCGCGGCGATGCGGGCATGGGCGCGCCGGCAGACGGCCTGAAGGACGGCTTTGCCAGCGCGGGGCGGTTCGGAATCATTTTATGAGCGCGATGGCCGAAACACTCGGATTGATTGAGAAAAACGACACCCCATCCGCTCTGCGCGCATCTGCCTCACCCGGCGCATCGCATTTGCCGTGGCGCGGCGGGTCCTGCCAGCGCATAATGACTGTGCTGGGCATTTGGCCCGCAGCAACCAACGGATGCGGATGAAGGCGCTCGCACGGCACATTGCTCTCCTTGCCCTGCTGGCAATCGCCTTTGCCGGCACGCCGGGCCATATCGCCGCCATGGCGGCGGAGACGGTCGCGACCGGGTGCCATCACGGCGCAGGCTGCGCCGACATGGACCATGCCAGCGCCCGTTGCGCCGCCGACTGCGCAGCGACGGTGGGCTTCTGCGCGGACATGGCAGCCACGCCGTGGTGTCCCAGCCCGCAAAAAATCCTCGCCATCGCCGGCACACCGCATGCGGGCTGGCGGGGTCCGCCGCTGACGCCCCCGCCCCGCCCGCTCTCCTGAACGACCTTTAATCGCGCCTGCCCGGCGATGCGCCGGGACGAAGCCGTGCCGCAGGCAGGCCGCGACAGGATTCCATTTGTTTCAGGAGCATGAAATGCACTCCAGACTGACCCGCCGCGGCTTCCTTGCCGGAAGCGCCGCCCTTGTCGCATCCGCAGCTTTCCGACCTGCCCTCGCCGCCCCCGCGTCGAGGCTTGCCGCCACCACCCGCACGCTCGACATCGGCGGCAAGGCGGCCACCGTCTTCGGCATCGAAGCCGGCAATGGCCGCCAGGGGCTGGTGCTCGAACCGGGCGAACCGTTTCGCCTGACGCTCGAGAACCGCCTCGCCGAGGAAACGCTGATCCACTGGCACGGGCAGATTCCGCCCAACGAGCAGGACGGCGTGCCCGACATGCCGCTGCCGAAGCTGAAGCCGGGCGAAAGCCGCGACTATGACTTCACGCCCCTCGCCGGGACGCACTGGATGCATGCCCATGTGCCGGCGCAGGAGATGCAGTTGCTTGCCGCGCCGCTGATCGTGCGCAGCGCCGACGACCAGACGGCGGACCGCCAGGAAGTGGTGCTCTTCCTGCACGATTTCACCTTCAGGCCGCTCGACGAGATCCTCGACTCGCTCGGCGCGGACGGCGCCGGCTACGGCACGCACGGCATGGGAACCATGTCCGGTATGTCGGGAATGTCGGGGATGAGCGGCATGGACCATGGTGCGATGGAGATGGACCTCAACGACATCGACTTCGACGCCTATCTGGCCAATGACCGCACGCTCGACGATCCCGAAGTGGTTCCGGTCGAGCGCGGCGGGCGGGTGCTCCTGCGCATCGTCAACGCTTCGGCGGCCACCGTCTTCTGGCTCGACACGGGCGCGCTCGACGCGGAACTGGTCGCGGTCGACGGGCATCAGGTCAAGCCGGTGCGCGGCCGGCGCTTCGGCGCGGCGATGGCCCAGCGGCTCGACCTCCTGGTGGACCTCCCCGCCGCGGGCGGCGCCTTCCCGATCCTCGCACTGCGCGAGGGCGCGCGCGAGCGGACGGGCATCGTGCTGGCCACCCCCGGAGCAACGGTCGAGAAGATCGCGTCCCTCGGTGAGGAGACGGCAGCGCCGTTCGGCTTCGAGCAGGAAGCGCGGCTCGAAGCCCTGTCGCCGCTCGCCGAGCGGCCGGCGGACGACGGCCGCATGGTGATGCTCGGCGGCAGCATGGAGCCCTATCTGTGGACCATCGACGGGCGCGTCTGGGGCGACCACGCGCCGATCACCGCCAAGCGCGGCCAGCGGTTCGAGATCGGTCTTCACAACATGTCGATGATGGGCCATCCGATGCATCTGCACGGGCACGCCTTCCAGGTGGTCGGCATCAACGGAAAGCGCTTCTCCGGCGCGGTGCGCGACACGGTCTATGTGCCGCCGATGGCAATGATGACCATCGCCGTCGATGCGGGCGAGGCGGCGCGCTGGATGTTCCACTGCCACCACATGCCGCACATGGCGACCGGCATGATGACCGAATTCGCGGTCACCGCCTGACGTGAAATGGGGGCCGGCGATCGCTGCGCCGGCCCCCGTTTCAAATGACTCATGTTTTAAGACAATCCCTCGATCAGCCCGTCATCATTGAGGAAAATGTGCTCCGAGGACGGCACTTTCGGCAGGCCGGGCATGGTCATGATCTCGCCGCAGATGGCGACGACGAAGCCGGCCCCCGCCGATAATCTCACCTCGCGCACGGGCACCGCGTGCCCCGTCGGCGCGCCGCGCAGGTTGGGATCGGTGGAGAAGGAATACTGGGTCTTGGCCATGCACACGGGTAGATGGCCGTAGCCCTGCTCCTCCCATTGCCGGAGCTGGGCGCGCACCGCCTTGTCGGCGATCGCCTCCGAGCCGCGATAGATGCGCTTCACCACCGTGTCGATCTTGTCGAACAGGGTCATCTCGTCGGCATAGAGCGGCGCGAATTGCGAGACGCCGCTCTCGGCGAGCGCCACCACCTTGTGCGCCAGCTCCTCGATGCCTGCCGATCCTTCGGCCCAGTGGCGGCACAGCACCGCCTCCTCGCCCTGCGCAGCGACATAGGCCTTGACCGCCTCGATCTCGGCCTCGGTATCGGAATGGAAATGGTTGATGGCGACGATGGCCGGCACGCCGAACTGCTTCACGTTCTCGATGTGGCGGCCGAGATTGGCGCAGCCCGTCTTGACCGCCTCGACATTCTCCGCGCCCAGCTCCTCCTTCTTCACCCCGCCATTCATCTTGAGCGCCCGCACGGTGGCGACGATGACGGCGGCGGCGGGCTTAAGGCCGGCCTTGCGGCACTTGATGTCGAAAAATTTCTCGGCCCCGAGATCCGCGCCGAAGCCGGCCTCGGTGACGACGTAATCGGCGAGCTTCAGCGCCGTGGTGGTGGCCATCACCGAATTGCAGCCATGGGCGATGTTGGCGAAGGGGCCGCCATGGACGAAGGCCGGGTTGTTCTCCAGCGTCTGGACGAGGTTCGGCTGCAGCGCGTCCTTCAAGAGCACGGTCATCGCGCCGTCCGCCTTCAGGTCGCGCGCATAGACGGGGCTCTTGTCGCGGCGATAGGCGACGATGATGTCGCCGAGCCGCTTCTGCAGGTCCTTCAGGTCGGTCGCCAGGCACAGGATGGCCATCACCTCGGAGGCGACGGTGATGTCGAAACCGGCTTCGCGCGGAAAGCCGTTGGCAACGCCGCCGAGCGACGAGACGATCTCGCGCAGCGCCCGGTCGTTCATGTCCATGACCCGTCGCCAGGTGACGCGGCGCGTGTCGATCTCCAGCGCATTGCCCCAGTAGATGTGATTGTCGACCAGCGCGGAGAGCAGGTTGTGCGCCGAGGTGATGGCGTGGAAATCGCCGGTGAAATGGAGGTTCATGTCCTCCATCGGGATCACCTGGGCATAGCCACCGCCGGCCGCGCCGCCCTTGACGCCGAAACAGGGGCCGAGCGAGGCTTCGCGGATGCAGATCGCCGCCTTCTTGCCGATGCGGTTCAGCCCGTCGCCGAGGCCCACCGTGGTGGTGGTCTTGCCCTCGCCGGCCGGCGTCGGATTGATCGCCGTGACGAGGATCAGCTTGCCGTCCTTGCGCTTGCGCGCCTCGGCGATGAAGGCCGCGGAGACCTTCGCCTTGTCATGGCCGTAGGGAAGAAGATGTTCGGAGGGGATGTCGAGCCTCGCCCCCACCTCCTGGATCGGCTTCTTCTTCGCCGCACGCGCGATCTCGATGTCGGACTTCACTTCGGCCATGGTGACGATTCCTCCCCCAGCTTCGTTGCGCAAGACATAAAGCCGCGAAACGCAATCGTCTACCATCGCAATAGAGGCACCGAATGCGTGGATTGCGACGCCAGGTCGCCCTGCGCCCTTTCGGACGCACAAAGGACGATCTCAATCATTGATGGAGCAGTGGAACAACCGAAAGCCGGTTCCCGCTTTTCGATCCGATGCTCTATGCCCTGCGGGAAGGCCAGTTCCAGGCGGGGCGCGGGTGCTGCTCGATGACGACCGTTTCGCCGAGTTCCTTGGCGAGCGTGAAGGACATCGTCCCGTCGATGGTCCTGAGCGCCGTGGCCAGCGGCAGCGAATGGGTGACGACGATCATCTGCGCGATATGGGAAGTTCGCGCCAGAAGGCGCGCCAGCGGGTCGATGAGTTCCGGATGGAGGCTCGTCTCCGGCTCGTTCAGGACCAGCAGGGACGGAGGGCGCGGCGACAGGAGCGCGGCGGCGAGGCAAAGGTAGCGCAGCGTTCCATCCGAGAATTCCGCGGCGCGCAGGGGCCGCAGGAGGCCGGGCTGGCGCATCAGCACCCGGAAGCCCGCCTCGTTCGCCTCGATCTCGACCGAGCTGCCGGGAAACGCATCCTCGACAGCCTGCGCAAAGCCTTCGCCGTCGCCGATCTCGAGGATGGTCTGGATGGCCGCCGCGAGGTCCGAACCATCCGAGGCGAGGACCTGGGTTCGCGTCCCGACATGCGGCCAGCGTGCCGCCGCTTCGGGGTCGGTGCGGAAATGATCGTAGAAGCGCCAGCCCCGCATGCGTTCGCGCAGGAGCAGAAGCTCGCTCGCATTCTTCGGATCGGCCGCATGGGTCATCATGCTGTCATAGGGAGGCAGGCCGGTCAGGACCGAGGCGCGCCGACCGGCTTCGTCGAGAATGCTGACATGCGGCCCATGGCGCTCGGCGAAGACGTTGCGCTGCGAGAGGGCCTCGCCGACCCAGACCGCCTCCGCCTTGATCTCCGGGTCCTCGACGAACATGCTGGCGGACGGGAGAGGCAGGCCGAGATCGATGGCGTAGCCATAGTCCTCGTCGGCGAAACCCAGTCTCAGGCTGACGGGGTTGTTGCGCACCGTGCCCTGCACGGGCTGGCGGCCGGCCTTCATCGCCGCCGAGAATTTTTCCGGTCCCGCCCACAGGGTCGAGCCCAGACCGCCCTCGCGCGCCAGCGCAGCGACGACCCTGCCCTGCCCGGTTTCGGCCAGGAGGCGGATCGCCTTGTAGACGCTGGACTTGCCGCTCCCATTGGCGCCCGAGACGACGTTCAGCCTGCCGAGGGGCAGAACGAGATCGCGGATGGAACGGTAACCTGAGACTGCAACGGTGATGAGCACGAAAAACGATCCTTGAAAAAGCCTGGGCTAAAAAAGCGGTCCTCTCCGCGTTACCCGCGCGGGAAGGACTCCAGCTTCAAGGATGAGCAGACGTTGAAGACAAGACTGTGGCGGCGCTACCGGTCCAGCACCTGCCGCAGTTCCACCAGGTTCGAGCGCACACGCAGCACGTAGAAGCCCATCGTGGCGAGGTGCGTCGGCATGATCCAGCCGGCCTCGTTGCCGTTCGAGATGATGAAGGGCCTGATCTGAAGCGCGGCGGTGAACTGCTGTTCGGTCGTCTCCCACAGCGAGCCGAGCGAGCGCTGCTTGACCACGTCCTCGAAATCCGCGTTGGCCGCATGGAGCAGCCCGTAATAGGCATAGAGCTGACCATAGGCGAACCAGAAGCGGTCGTCGGCGCGCGTGTCGAACCAGCCGCCGTTGAAGTTCTCGGAACGCTCGCGCAGGATCGCCGAGGTGGAGCCGATGTCGCTGGCGATGCGGTCCAGATACTGGATCAGATTGTCGGCGCGCGCGTCGAAGACGGCCTCGCACTTGGCGAGCCGGTCGTTGAAGGCGCGCAGGCTCTCCACCGCCGTGCGGTAGAAGGTCGGCGTCGGCGTCTTCGGGCCGAACGGGTTCAGGCCGAAATACCAGCCGTTCTCGGAGAACTGGATGTTCTCGCGCGCCCGCTGCAGGTCGTTGTCGATCTGCGACGTGCCGCGCACGCGGCCGAGCGCATCGACGAGCTCCACGGCCGTGCGCCGCACCGCCTGGTTGACGCCGCGCTGGAACGACGCCTTGTTGTCGAAGAAGGGCGTGTGGTCCCAGTCGATGCCGAAGAAGCCCGCTTTGTAGAGCAGCATGGAGGAGATCCACGCGTTCTGGTTGACGTTGAAGTCGGTGAGATCGGCGGCCACGTCGACGATGGCCGAGCGCCCGCAGGTGCGCGACGTGTCGCTGCCCGAGGCGGCCGAGACCTGCTCGCCGGCCGAGACGTTGCGCTGGGCGAGATTGTAGCTTTGCACATAGGCGGGATCGAAGCCGGTCCAGGCCTGGGTCTGCCAGATGAAATAGGCATAGAGGCCGACGAGCAGCAGGAGCCCGGCGCCGACGCTGCCGCGGACGATCCAGCCGCGCCGCGTGTACCAGCGGCCGGCGGCGAGGAAGGGCCAGAGGATCCAGGCGATCAGGAGACCGATGCCCCGCCCGATCCAGTGAAAGACGCGGGTGAAGAAGTTGACGATCGGATCGAGCACGGGTTCCCCCATCTTCCTGTTTCCGCATTCGTGCAGACGTCAGGTGATCTCACCTGACCGCACAATGCTATAGCCCATAAAGGCGCTTTCGCAGCGCCGGTTTGTCTCTGAGATAGGTGGTTTTCAGCCGTGCCACAACATATTCGCGCCAGGCCTGCGAATAGTCCTCGTAGTCACGGTAGAAGCCCTGCTTGTTGAAGACGTAGCGGGCGATGAAATCGGACGGCACGAAATCGGAGATCAGGCGGTTGGTGAGCCAGGCATCCGGATGCTCCGGCTCGGCGCGCGTGACGAGGAAGCGCAGATGCGGCGGGATCTCCTCGACCTTGAGCCGGCCCGTCTGGCCGATCTCGCGCACGGCGGCGTTGAGGAAGGGAAACACGCCGTCGCGTGTCACCAGATCGGCATTGCGATGCGTCCAGGTCTGCAGCCAGACGGGATCGACGCGCGAAAAATCCTGATCGGGGTTCGCCCGGCGGACGAGGTCGGTCAGCGCCATCTCGGCCCGGTGCACGAGATAGCCCGATCCCTCGATCCACGAGGCGCGCGGCAGCTGGATGCGGCCGGTCTCGGCCAGGAAGCGGAAGATGCGCGCCGGGTCGTCCTTCGGCAGGTAGCTGACCTGCCAGGGCCGCGAGCGGCGGAAGCCGGGCGTCGCCGGATCAGCGATGACGGTCGTCGTGTCGCGGTCGGCGAAGATGTAGACGCCGCCGAAATGGCTGGTCCAGTAGGCGTCATGGCGGAACACCACCTGTTCCGGCACCAGCTTGTTCTCGCGGATGTCGCCGGTGTCCTGCGCCAGCGCCACCATGCGGTTGAGCAGCGCGTCGTCGCGCCAGGCGTCCGGCTCGTGCTTCACCTTGTCGGCGAGCCGGCCGAGCTCGGCGGCCTTGCCGAGCAGGTCCTCCGCCGACAGAACCTTGAACTCCACCTGGACGATGGAGAGCAGGTCCTCGATGTCGCGGACCTGGTTCACCTGTTCCTCGATCTCGCCATAGACCACATCCTTGATGGTGATGGCGTTGATGGCGCGCGCATTGGCCGCCATGAACTCGTAGACGAGCTGCGAGGTGTTGGAGAAGGCGGTGTGGACCACGGGCAGGTCGATCTGCGCCGGCGTCAGGACGATGAAGCGGCGGTTGACCCCGTTCGGGTCGAGATACTGCTCGTCTTTCAGCTCCTCGGCGACCTGCGGCGAGAAGCCGGTGCGGTCGATGTCGAAGGATTTGAGCTTCGTCTCGCGCACGCCGAACGCCTTCAGCGCCCGGTTGTAGCGCTCGATGAGATGCGGCTCGTCGACCTTCAGGAGGCGGCCGAAAATGAGGTCGTTGTCACGCAGGAGCTTCATGAGAGTACTTGAAATTTAACACCGCGATGCGTATTATTATCCACACTATATGAGGCCATCGATGATCGAGACAAACTCCCGAAAAATCATCGAGCGCCTGAAGAAGGACGGATACGAACTGGTAAACGTTCGCGGATCGCACCACAAGTACCGGCGAGGCGAACGAACGGTCATCGTTCCGCATCCCAAGAAGGATTTACCGCTCGGCACAGCGCGCAACATCGCCAGAAGCGCCGGGTGGATTTGAGGAGCTGATCCACATGCCTCACTACATCGCCATCGTCCACAAGGACGACAGCAGCGCTTACGGCATCAGCTTTCCCGACCTGCCCGGCTGTTTTTCGGCAGCGGACGGTGAAGGCGAAATCCTTCCAAACGCCATGGAAGCGCTCGAGCTCTATTTCGAAGACGTTTCGGACCATCCGGCACCGAAGGGCATCGAGGAGGTTCGCGCGATGCCGCAGATCGCGGCCGATCTGACATCCGGAGCCTACCTGATCGCCGTTCCGTATCGCTTCAATGGCGGCAAGTCCCAGCGGGTCAACATCACGCTTCCCAAGGGATTGCTGCGTCTGATCGATGAAGAGGCAGCGCGCCGTAAAATGACCCGCTCGGCTTTCATCGGACAGGCGGCGGAACGCGAGGTACTGGAGTAGTATCCAAACCTTTTACGGCTGATGGAGATCATCCGCCCCAGACACCCCTCGCCTTCATGTCCTCGATCTCGCGTATCGCGCGTTCGCGCAGGCGCTGGTCGCGCACGATGCCGGAGACCGCCACATCGTCGGAACGGTCGGAATAGCGGAACTCCGAATCCGCGTAGCGGTTGATCTCCTGCATCACCATGTCCATGGTGAAGGGCCGGCGCAACTCGGCGATCATGGCCTTCTTCTCGTCGTAGCCCTTGCGCATGAAAGCGTCCGGCGTCTCGAACCATTCATCCGGAAGCTCGATGTCCATCGCCCGCATCTTGATGGCGTCGGTGATGTTCTTGATGGCGCGGCCTGTGAAGCGCGGTTCGGCGCGCTTGATCTCGTGCAGATAGGCGCCGATGTCCGACATCGTCTTCGGTTCGCCGCGCCCGTCCAGGAAGCGCTCGTAGACCTTCTGCAGGCCCTCTTCCTGCGGCTTCGCATGGGCGCCATAGGCGGTCTCCACCGCGCGCTTGATCTCCTGCGTGGCAAAAAGCTGGTGGTCGCCGAGCGGGATCTTGTGGTTCTTGCCGGCAAGCAGCACGAAGATGTCGATATAGTCGTCGAGCGTCTGCGGTCCATCGACCAGCCAGCGCGCGCCGGCGCGCTGGCGCAGCGCGTCGTCCACATTCTCGGGATAGTTGGAGAACATGCCGAAGGTGCAGTTGCCGCGCACCACCGTGCCGGCGCCGGCGAAACTCTCCATCAGGACGCCCGTCACCTCCTGCTGACCGGCGGACGCCCGGTCGTCGGAGCGCTTCGCCGCCACCTGGTCGATGTCGTCGATGGTGCCGAAGCCGATGGCGCGCGGGCTGAGCACGTTCTCGACGAACTGCTTGCAGTTCTGGCCGGACTTGCCCTGATAGGAGGAGATCTGATCGACGCCGAAATTCTCGTAGTGGAAGGGTACGCCCGCCACCTGGCAGTAATCGTTGAGCAGGCCAGCGGTCATCTGGATGAGGATGGTCTTGCCCGTGCCCGGCGCGCCGTCGCCAATGAAGGTGAACAGGAAGCCGCCCAGCTCGACGAACGGGTTCATCTGACGGTCGAAATCATAGGCCATCAGCATCTTGGCGAGCTTCATGGCCTGGTATTTGGCGATGTGGTTGCCGATGATTTCGTTCGGCTTCTTGAAGGTCATCACCAGCGGCTTGCGCTTGCGGCCCGGCGCGACGTCGAAGCCGTCGAGCGTGAAATCGTCGGCGTCGAGGCGCATATGCGCGTTCTCGAAGGCGCCGAGGCCCGAGAAACGGCCGCGCCGCTGCAGCAGGCCCTCGATCGCCACCCGCGCCACGGCGCGGGCGCGCGCCGTCATCACCGTTTCGTCGGCAGCGCCGGCAGTTGCCCGGTCGAGCGCCGCGATGACGCTCTTCAGCGCATCCTGCGCGGTCTCGAACTGGAACTCCGGCTCGGGCGTGTCGTTCGCCGGCTCCGCATCAGCGTCGAGCATCTGCAGGAGGTAGGACGACAGGGTGAAGGCGGCGACATAGGCCGACGCCTGGAGCAGCGCGTGATAAGTCTGTGCCGCCTCTCCCTCCAGCGCGCCGCGGGCATTGCGCGCCTTCAGGCTCTCCAGCTCGGTCGCGCGGGCGAAGCTGTCGCCGACGGCGAGCGCGACGGCGACGCCGCGGCGCGTACGGTAGAGCAGCGCGTGCTGGGCGATGGACAGCATCGGATCGCCCTGGCGCACGGCCGCGACGGTCTTGGCGAACTCCACCTCGCGCGTCTTGCGCAACGACCCGGCCGAAACGGTCGAGACGAAGCGCCGGCCGGTGCCGGCAAGCTCGGTCTTCGAGCGTCCGCCGTCCTCCTCCATCACGACAAAGCGCGTGACGAGGCTCTGCGCCGTGGCGCGATGCGCCTCGATGTCCTTTTCGTCGATGGTCGTCAGGCCGGTGTCCATGAAAGCTCCTGGTTTGTCAGGCGATGCGAAGGCCCATGATGCACAAGGCTTGCAGCAACCTCCCTTCTCCCCGCAAGCGGGGAGAAGGTGCCGGCAGGCGGATGAGGGGCGTGCGGCGACATGAGCGGGATTGCTTCCACGGCTGGTTCGCTTGTTACCCTTGGCGCCCGCCCCTCATCCTCACCTTCTCCCCGCAAGCGGGGAGAAGGTGGCCTTGATGCTGGTGTGTTTCCTTCAACGGCGACACCGGCTCTGTGCCCGCAGTCGATGACCGCATGCGCGAAAACCTTACACATCCGTGATCACCTTGCCGCCCGAGATCACATGCACGTCGTAGCCTTCAAAGATCTTCTGCGCCTCGCCAGCGGCGTAGAGCGCCTGATAGGCCTCGTGCGGCACCAGAGCGTGCTGCTCAAAGGCGCTGACGCCCATGCGGGCGGCGTCGAGATCGTCCGTGTCGATGTGGAATTCCTCGCGCGCCGGCTGGCTGGACCACAGGCCCTTGCGCGCCGGACGCTCGGTCTTGGAATAGACCTCCTGCACCGTCCAGGTGATGAGCCAAGCATTGTCCTGCCGCCGCACCTTCGACAGCACCTCGGAGACCGCCGAATTGTTCTCGGTGATGCCGGCGGTGTAGAACGGGCCGAGCACGACGCGGCGCAGCTGCTTGGGATGCAGATGCTCAAAGTCCTTGTCGAGATTGCCCGCGATGGTGGCCGGAGAGAGGGAATAGGCCGAGTTCTTCTCAGCGAACTCGTCGAAGCGGTGCGCCAGTTCCGGGTTGAGCAGGCCGCCGACCGGCAGGCCGATCTCCACCCGCTCGTTGAGCCTGCCGTCCGCCACCAGCGTGTCGATCATCTTCGGCGAGGAATCCTCGACCGCCGCCATATAGACCATCGGCAGGCTGGACGACCCGTCGAACGCGCCCCAGTGGACGAGATAATAGGGCCGACCGGTCTTCGGGTTGACCGAGACGCGCACCGTTTCCGGCAGGATGAAGGGCGAGAAGACCGTGCCGTCCTTCACCTCCTCCAGATAGAGGCGCTCGGCCATGGAGCGCTGCAGCTCGGCCGGGAAGGCGCGGTGGCGGAGGATGAAATCGACCATCTCCGCGCGCAGCTCGTCCGGCGCGGAAATGCCGGCCAGCCGCTGTTCGGCCTGGCGCTTGTCGTTTTCCAGTTCAAGCACGCTCTGGAACACAGGATAACCGCTTTCGGCCCGCTGGATGCGGAACTTCTCCATGAAGCCGAGCCGGTTCTGCCAGCAGGCGAAAGAACGCTCGAGGCGGCCGATATAGGGCGCGACCACCTCTGCCACCACGCCGTGGTTCTGGAAGGGCGACGCGGTCCGGTCGCCGAAATAGACGCCGAGCCCTTCCAGCGCGGCGGCGATGGCGTCGAAATAGCGCGCGGCGGCGTCAGGAGCGGCGTTCATGACGCGCATGTCCTGGCAAGGCAAGGCATTGTACCCCCCTCTGCCCTGCCGGGCATCTCCCCCACAAGGGGGGAGATTGGCTTGCGACAACGCAGCGCTACCAGGCCGTCACCGGTGATTGGCTTCAGCTGCCTCCACCGCCCAATCTCCCCCCTTGTGGGGGAGATGTCCGGCAGGACAGAGGGGGGCGTGACGTCCGCCGACCTTTCAAACGCTGTCCACACCATCACGCCCGGACGTAATTCGCCGCGTCGTGCTTCTTCATCACGTCCTCGAAGCGCCGGGCGAAGGCGTCGTCGGCGAGCTTCTTGCGGCGCTGGATGTCGGCGGTCGTCACCATGTTCTTCTCGTGCAGTTCGAGCAGGTCGCCGATGTGGCGCTGGGCGGCCGCGCCGATGCCGGCCATGGTCTCTTCGGCGGTGTTGTCCACCTTGGAACCCAGCGTGTTGATGCGGTGGGCGACGTCCTGCTGGGCCGCCGTCTTCAAGGAATCCTCGAGCGCCTTGTAGAGAACGATGCGCTGCTCGGTGTCGATGGTCAGCTTGTTGATCAGCGTCGATTGCGCCGCGATCTGGTTGTTCAAGGAATCGACGAAGGTCTGGAACATCGAGGTGTAGCGCTCCAGCGTCTGGCTCTCGGCGAGCAGCTCCTGCTCCTTGGCCTGCGCCTCGTTGTAGTCCGTGGCGAGCTTCGAGCGCTCGCCCTCGAGCTTCGCCCGCTCCTTCTGGTTGGTCGAGGCGGCGATGCGGTTCTCGATGTCGAGCAGCATCGGGTTCAGTTCCTCGATGCGCTTCTGGGTCGCCTCCAGTGTCTCCATCGTCGTCTTGCGCCGCTCGATGACCTTGGCGAGGCTCGTCTCGGAGGTCTTGTAGCGCTCCTCCAGCACCTGCTTCTGGTCCTTCAGGATGCCGGTGATGGTGTCGGACTTCGACAGAAGCTCCTGCAGATTGCCGGCGAGCGACATGTTGCGCACGCGCTCGGTGCGCATCCGCTGCATGCGCTGCTTGGAAAAGATGCCGATGAACTTTTCCCAGCCCGTATAGGACTTCATGCTCTCGAACTCGGAGCCGAAGACGTTGGTCGCGTCCTCGAGGCCGATGATCAGGTCGGCGATGTTGGTCTCCATCACCTTCTGCTGCGAAAGCACGTCGGAGATGCGGGCGTTCTCGATGTCGAACTCGGCCTGGCCGATCTTCTCGTCGGTGCGCGCAAGCTTGTCGAGAACGGTTCCCGACTGCTCGATCTTCGAGCGCATGTCATCGACCACCTCGCGCGTCCTGGCGATCTCTCTGTCGAAATTCTGCAACGTGGCCATCTGAGTACGCTCCGGAGTGTCAGGGTCGCGGAAATATATGTGGCGCGGCTGACGATTGAAAGACGTTACCGGCCTCAAGGCACAAATCCTCGAGCGCCGTGCCGGCCGCGCTCTGCCGCCGCTCCCGGTGGCGCAGCAGGCTGAAGGCGCGCGCGCCGAGATCGACGCCCGCCACATGGAGCACGCCGCGTTCGACGAGCGGGCCGGCCGCCGCCATCGAGACCGCAGCCGCACAGGGGCCGGAGCGCACCGCCGAAAGGACCGCCTCGTTGGACGGGAAGGACAGGACGACATTGAGCGTCTGCGGATCGACGCCCATGTTGAGAAGCGCGCTCTCGAAGGCGGTGCGCGTGCCCGACCCCTCCTCGCGCATGATCCACGCGCTCTCCGCCGCCAGCGCCTCCGGATCGAGCCGCCTTCCGTCCGCCCAGGGATGGCCGGGGGCGACGACCACCGCCAGCACGTCGCGATCGACGGTTCTGACCGACAGCGCCGGCTCCGACACCGCCCCCTCGACGAGACCGACCTCGGCGGTGCCCTCGACCATCGCCTCGGCCACCTGGCGCGTGTTGCCGACGGTCAGGTTGAGCGTGATGCCGGGGTAGCGCTCGTGGAAGCGCATCAGCACCGGCGGCAGCCAGTAGCTGGCGATGGTCTGGCTGGCATGGATGGCGAGCGCGCCGCGCCGGAGACCACCGAGTTCCGACAGCATGGTCTCGGCCGAGCGCACCCGCGCCAGCGTCGCCCGCGCCTCGGCGAGGAACACGTTGCCGACGCGGGTCAATTCGATGCGCCGGCCGACACGGTGGAACAATTCCACCCCGTAATAGGTCTCGAGCGCCTTGATGGCGGAGCTGACGGCGGACGGCGTGCGCCCGACCACCGCCGCCGCCTGGGTCAGGTGCTCGCGCTCGGCGACGGCGACGAAAATCTGCAACTGCTCGAAGGTCATGGTTCACCCGCCGGCGGCAATCATTCGATCAAACAGAACAATTCATGCCATATTATTCGATAGAAGTCGATGAACCTGCATGCGACGAGGGATCGTTACCCAATGGACCTCGACATGCAGACGCTTCGCTCCCCCCTTGCCCTCCTTCCCGGCATCCTTCTGTCCGCCGGCGTCGCGGCGCTGGCGCTTGCCGGCGCCTGGGCGGAGCGCGCCTGGCTGGGCGAGGTCTGGGTCGAGGGGCTGGTGCTGGCGATCCTCCTCGGCGCGGCGTTCAGCGCGCTGGCCCGCCGGCACCCGGCGTTCGGCGCCGGCATCGACTTCTGCGCCCGGACGGTGCTCGAGGTGGCGATCGTGCTGCTCGGCGCATCGATCAGCGTCGCCGCGCTCGGCGAAGCGGGGCTGGGCCTCGTCGGCGGCATCGTCGGCGTCGTCTGCGTGTCGCTCGCCGCCGGCTACGCCATCGGCCGGGCGCTCGGCCTGTCGCCGCGCCTGGCGACGCTGGTCGCCTGCGGCAACTCCATCTGCGGCAATTCGGCGATCGCCGCAGCCGCCCCGGTCATCCACGCCGAATCCCGCGACGTGGCCGCGTCCCTGTCGTTCACGGCATTCCTCAGCATCCTGGCCGTCCTGCTGCTGCCGGTGCTCTATGCGCTGTTCGGCATGAGCGCGGTGCAGTCCGGCGTCTTCGCCGGCCTGACCGTCTATGCGGTGCCGCAGGTGCTGGCCGCCGCCGCCCCGGCCGGCGCGGTGGGCATCCAGGTCGGCACGCTGGTCAAGCTGGTCCGCGTCCTGATGCTCGGCCCGGTCATCTTCCTGCTCGGCCTCGTCTACGGACGGCGCTCGGGTAGCCACCCCTCCTTCGCGCAGATGGTGCCCTGGTTCATCCTCGGCTTCCTGGCGATGATGGGGCTGCGCTCGCTGGACGCGATCCCCGCCGCGGTCCTGCCGGCGATGGACCACGCGGCGGGTCTCCTGACCATCGTCGCCATGGCGGCGCTCGGCCTGACGGTCGACATCAGGGCCGTGATGAAGAGCGGCAGCCGGGTCGTCGCGGCCGCGCTCCTTTCACTCGGCTTTCTCGGCGCAGTCAGCTATGCGTTGATCCGGCTTCTCGGCCTGGTCTGATCCCGGCATTCAGTGTTTCACTGTTGGGTGGAATGAGCCTATCCCCTGATTTTTCCGCGTTTGTGCGGACATCAGATGCTCCCACCTGACGGCGAAACGCTCTACGGCGCATCCGATGAACGGGTGTAGATGGTCACGGTGAGATCCAGCCCCGCGGCCGCGATGCGCGCGACAAGGGCCTGCGGCAGCCGCCAGCTCCGGTCAGGCGTGGCGCCGCCCGCTTCAAACCCGAGATCGAGTTCGCGCGCCACAAGCCCGTCCCACAGACGTCGTCGATCTCCCGAGAGAGCTTCAAGCACTGCAAGCATGTTTTCGATGACCGGAACGAAATGCGCGTCGTCGGCGGGGTGATCGAGTTCCAGCACGCTGCGATAGGCCCCGGGACCACCTTCCCAGGGTCCATTGAAGAGCAGGAGGAAACCCTGCTCGACCAAGCCGCCCGAAAACCCGGCGATATCCTCGTCGGAACATAGAACAAGGTCGGCGTTCAAGAATGTGCTTTCACCGTCGAGCATGGCAACCCAAGAATGCATTAAACGAGCAATGCAACTCTTGAAGCGTCCGATTGAGGCTTTTTCACGCCTTCATCGCGGACCCGCGAAGCCGACAAGATCCTCGGCGCGCCAGCGGCCCATCTCTTCCTCCCAGTGGCGGCGGCAGAGCGACACGTAGACGTCCTTGCCGATGGCCACCTGCTCGCCCTTCTTCGCCACCTTGCCGTCCGGTCCGAGACGCACGACCATGGTCGCCTTGCGGCCGCAGCGGCAGATCGTGCGCACCTCGCGCAATTCGTCGGCGAGCGCCAGCAGCGCCTGAGAGCCGGAGAAGAGATTGCCCTGGAAATCGGTGCGCAGCCCGTAGCACATGACCGGGATGCCGAGCCTGTCGGCGACGCGGGCGAGCTGCCAGACCTGATCTTCCGTCAGGAACTGCGCCTCGTCGACGAACACGCAATGGACGGTGGTGTGGGCGTGGTGCTCGGCGATGCGGGCATAGAGATCGTCGCCGTCGCGGAACATCTCGGCGTCGGCCTCCAGCCCGATGCGCGAGGAAATGTAGCCCACCTCTTCCTTGCGATAGTGGCCGGCGACGAACAGCATCGTGGTCATGCCGCGCTCGCGGTAATTGTACGACGCCTGCAGGAGCATGGTCGTCTTGCCCGCATTCATCGTCGCATAGTGGAAGTAGAGTTTCGCCATCGTCCGCGCCCATGTCCTCGCCTCCCATAAACAACACATGGCAGGTCGAGGAAACGCCCGGCGGCGCGTCATCCACGGGATTGCGCGTCGCAAACCGCCCGGCATGCGCCGCAGACGGACCACCCTTTTGGCTTGCGGCTTGCCCGAAATGGTGGTTGCCTTTGAGAAACAAGGAAAAACCGGTTAAGGCCCGTCCTTCGCCGCAAAAGAATCAGGGAATCACAGAGGAGAGCAGCCATGTTATCGCGCCTTCAGGCAAGCATCGTCCTTGGACTTGCCGCCAGTCTCGGCACCGGAACGGCCCTTGCCGCGGACCCCGAAGCCTGCAAGTCCGTCACCTTCTCCGACGTCGGCTGGACCGACATCACCGCGACCACCGCCACCGCCACCGTCCTGCTCGAAGGGCTGGGCTACGCGCCCGAGACGCAGGTGCTTTCCGTGCCCGTCACCTATGCCTCGATGAAGAACAAGGACATCGACGTCTTCCTCGGCAACTGGATGCCGACCATGGAGGCCGACATCGCGCCCTATCGCGAGGACGGCACCGTCGAGACGCTGGTGACCAATCTGGAAGGCGCGAAATACACGCTCGCCGTGCCGAAATACACTTATGATGCCGGCCTGAAGAGCTTTGCCGACATCGCCAAGTTCGCAGACAAGCTTGACGGCAAGATCTACGGCATCGAGCCAGGCAATGACGGCAACCGCCTGATCCTCGACATGATCGAGGGCGACACGTTCGGCCTGAAGGATTTCGAGCTGGTCGAAAGCTCCGAGGCCGGCATGCTCTCGCAGGTGCGCCGCGCCGCCGGATCGAAGCAGGACGTCGTCTTCCTCGGCTGGGAGCCGCACCCGATGAACGCCAATATCGAGATGGCCTATCTCGAGGGCGGCGATGACGTGTTCGGCCCCAATTTCGGTGGCGCCACCGTCCACACCAACACCCGCGCCGGCCTTTCCACAGATTGCCCGAACCTCGGCAAGCTCTTGAAGAACATGGTCTTCTCGCTGCAGATGGAAAACGAGATCATGGGCAAGATCCTGGATGACGGGGCCGAGCCGGAGAAGGCCGCGACGGAGTGGCTGAAGGCCAATCCCGACGCCATCACGCCCTGGCTCGACGGCGTGACGACGCTTGCCGGGGAACCCGGCCTCGATGCCGTGAAGGCGCATCTGGAGATGTGATCATCGTCATGCGGGCGCCCGCCGCCATGCCGGCGACGGGACGACCGCTCCTGGACGCGCAGCCTCCCCCACTCCGTCTCGGGGCTTCGCCCCGATCCACCTCTCCCCCGCCCGACGGGGGAGAGGAAACGCCAGACGGAAGGTTTTCGCCTCTTCCTCTCCCTCACGCATGTGGGGGAGAGGTGGCTCGGCCAAAGGCCGAGACGGAGTGGGGGCAGCCCGAAAGCCACGGAGCATCGCCCCGTCATCTGCGGGACGGTTTGAGCAGCAACCTGCACCCGTACGAAGGAACACCCTGAAAGGAACCGCTCCCGCCCATGGACCCGCTCTCCGAATGGATCGCTGACCGGAAAATCCCCATCGGCCGATGGGGACGCGACTTCTTCGACTTCCTGACCACCAATTTCGCCTGGCTGTTCGACACGCTCGCGCGGTTTCTGGCCGGCATTCTCGACAGTCTCGTCGACCTGCTGCTGGCGATCCCGCCCTTCCTGCTGGTGCTGATCGTGGCGGTGCTCGCCTATGCGCTTCAGCGCTCCTGGAAGCTGGCGCTCGGCGTGGCGCTCGGCCTCGCCTTCATCATCAACCAGGGGCTCTGGAAGGAAACCGTCGAGACGCTCGTGCTGGTGGTCGCCGCCGCCGCCGCCTCCATGGCCATCGGCGTCCCGGTCGGCATCTGGGCGGCGCACAACAGGCGCGTCTACCAGTTCCTGCGGCCGATCCTCGACCTGATGCAGACGCTGCCGACCTTCGTCTATCTGATCCCGGTGCTGATCCTGTTCGGCCTCGGCGCGGCGCCGGGCCTGATCGTCACGGTCATTTTCGCCGCCCCCGCCCCCATCCGCCTCACCTATCTCGGCATCACCTCCGTGCCGCAGCCGATGCTGGAGGCCGGGCAGGCCTTCGGCGCGACGAAGCGGCAATTGCTGTGGAAGGTGGAGCTGCCGGCGGCCCTGCCCTCGATCATGGCGGGCCTCACCCAGTGCATCATGCTATCGCTGTCGATGGTGGTGATCGCCGCGCTGATCGGCGCCGACGGGCTGGGCAAGCCGGTGGTGCGGGCGCTCAACTCGGTCAACATACCGCTTGGGCTGGAGGCGGGCCTCGCCATCGTCGTGCTGGCCATCATCCTCGATCGCATCGCCCGCATCGAACGGGGGAGCGACCGATGACAACGGCAGTTGAATTCCAGAAGGTCGACATCCTGTTCGGAGACGACCGGCAGAAAGCGGCCGCCCTGCCGCTGGTCGATGCCGGCGCGAGCCGTGCCGACATCCTCGCCGAGACCGGCGCGGTGCTCGGCTGCGCCGGCTGCGATCTGACGGTCGAGCGCGGCGAGATTTCCGTGCTGATGGGCCTGTCCGGCTCCGGCAAGTCGACCCTGCTGCGCGCCGTCAACCGCCTCAACACGGTGGCGCGGGGCGACGTCACCGTCCATGACGGCGACTGGCAGGCGAATGTCGTGACCTGCTCGGAGGCGGAGCTGAGGAAGATCCGCCGCGAATGCGTGGCAATGGTGTTCCAGCAGTTCGCGCTCCTGCCGTGGCGCACCGTGGCCGAGAATGTCGGCTTCGGCCTGGAGCTTGCCGGCATGCCGGCGAAGGAACGGCGCGCGCGCGTCATGGCGCAGCTCGAACTGGTGCATCTCTCCGACTGGGCCGACAAATACGCGCACGAGCTCTCCGGCGGCATGCAGCAGCGCGTCGGCCTCGCCCGCGCCTTCGCGACGCAGGCGCCGATCCTCCTGATGGACGAGCCGTTCTCGGCGCTCGACCCGCTGATCCGCACCAAGCTGCAGGACGAGCTCCTGGAACTGCAGGAGCGGCTGAAGAAGACGATCCTGTTCGTCAGCCACGACCTGGAGGAAGCGCTGAAGATCGGCAACCGCATCTCGATCATGGAGGGCGGGCGCATCGTCCAGACGGGGGCGCCGGAGGACATCGTGCTGCGGCCCGAGAACGATTACGTCCGCGACTTCATCGCCAATGTGAATCCGCTCTCGGTGCTGACCGCCTGGAACGTCATGCGCGACGTGCGCGACCTGGAAAATGCCGGCGAGGGCTGGATGTGGCTCGACCGCCGCAGGACGACCCGCTTCAAGCTCGACGCGAACATGCTGGTGGTCGATGCCGAGCGCAACGGCGCGCCGGCGATCTGGGTATCCTGCGACAACATGGAAAAGCTGCCGGAGGACCGACCCAAGGTGTACTGGGCGACCGCCGGCACGCCGCTGAAGACGGTGATGCAGGCCATGCACCAGTCGCAGACGGCGCCGGTGGCCCTGTTCGACGAGGCCTCGCGCTTCGTCGGCGCGATCGGCATCCGCGACGTGCTGCGGGCGGTGATCCGGCGGTAGACGGGAGGCAGCGCCCGCCCCTCATCCGCCTGCCGGCACCTTCTCCCCGCCCGCAGGGAGAAGGGAGATGACCGCAACGTCGACATGCACCAGCCAACGTCAAGGTCTCCCTCTCCCCGCAAGCGGGGAGAGGGTAAGGGTGAGGGGCCAGTTCCCCACCCCGCCTTCCCTCGCGCCGCGTCCCCCGCTACTGTGCCGTCATCGATGTCCAGGGAGGCGAATTCATGAATCCATCCGGCAATGTCGCGATCGTCACGGGCGGCGGCTCGGGGCTGGGCGAGGCCACCGCGCGGGCGCTGGCCGCCAAAGGCGCGAAGATCGCCATTGCCGATGTCGGCATGGAACGGGCGGAGAAGGTGGCGGCCGATCTCGGCGGCATCGCCGTCAAATGCGACGTGACCAGCGCCGGGGACGGCGAGAACGCCATCGAGACGTTGAAGAGCAGGCTCGGGGACCCGCGCATCCTCGTCAACTGCGCCGGCATCGCGATCGCCGTGAAAACGGTCGGCAAGGACGGCCCGCACCCGCTCGACCTCTACCGCAAGGTGATCGAGATCAACCTGATCGGCTCCTTCAACATGATCCGCCTGTTCGCAACGCAGGCGCAGGAGCTTGACCCGCTCGACGGCGGCGAGCGCGGCGTCATCGTCAACACGGCCTCCGTCGCCGCCTTCGACGGGCAGATCGGCCAGGCGGCCTATTCCTCCTCCAAGGGCGGTATCGTCGGCATGACGCTGCCGATCGCCCGCGACCTGTCACGCGCCGGCATCCGCGTCTGCACCATCGCGCCGGGCATCTTCAAGACGCCGATGATGGCCGGCCTGCCGGAAGACGCGCAGGCCTCGCTCGGCCAGCAGGTGCCCTTCCCGCCAAGGCTCGGCGAACCGTCCGAATATGCGTCGCTCGCCTGCCACATCGTCGAGAACCAGATGCTGAACGGCGAGACGATCCGCCTCGACGGCGCGATCCGCATGGCGCCGCGCTAGGATCCCGTGGGCGGGCCACGCAAGGGGCCGCTCTCCGGCCTCGCCGTCATCGAGATGGCCGGGCTCGGCCCGGTGCCGCTCGCCGGGCTGATGCTGGCGGAAATGGGCGCCGACGTGCTGCGCATCGAGCGCCGAGACGCCGCCCGCGCCTTCCTTAAGGTGCCGCCGCAATACGATCTCGACCGGCACGGAAGGGAGATCCTCAAGCTCGACCTGAAGCGGGACGAGGGCCGCGCCCTGCTGATGACGCTGATCGGCGGCGCCGATGTGCTGATCGAGGGCTTTCGCCCCGGCGTGATGGAGCGGCTGGGCGCCGGTCCCGAGGCGGCGCTGGCGTGCAATCCCCGCCTCGTCTACGGCCGGATGACCGGCTTCGGACAGGAAGGACCCCTGGCGGACCGGGCCGGCCACGATCTCACCTATCTCGCCTATTCCGGCGTCCTGTCGATGATCGGCCGCAGGAACGCGCGGCCCGTGCCGCCGCTCAACCTAGTGGGCGATTATGGCGGCGGTACCATGTTCCTGATCGCCGGCGTGCTGGCCGCCCTCATCGAACGGGCGCAATCGGGCAAGGGACAGGTGGTGGATACGGCGATGGTCGACGGCGCGTCAATGCTGGCCGCGCCCTTCTTCGGCTTCGCCGCCACCGGCTTCTGGCGTGCGGCGCGCGGCGAGAACCTGCTCGACGGCGACGCGCCCTTCTACGACACCTACGAGGCGGCCGATGGCGGCCATCTGGCTGTCGCCTGCCTGGAACCGCAGTTCTTCGCCGAATTCGCCCGCCTGCTGCCGCTCGACAAAGCGCTGGCCGCGGCGCAGTATGACGAGGCGTGCTGGCCGCGGATGCGCGCCGCCATCGCCGCAAGGATCGCGGAAAAGCCGCGCGATGCCTGGGCGGCGCTATTTTCCGGAACCGACGCCTGCGTCGCGCCGGTGCTGACGCTGAAGGAAGCGGCGGAGCATCCGCACAATCGTGCGCGAAACGCCCATGCGACGCAGGGCGGATTCACCCGACCGGCTCCCGCCCCGCGCTTCTCGCGGACGCAGGGCGAGATCGCGCAGCCCGCCCGGCCCGCATCGGCGCTCAACCGGTTCGGGATCGCTCCGGAAGAGGTGGAGAGGCTTGCAGCCGAGGGCGTCATCGGCGATGGAGACGCTTCAACGGATTGAGGCGGTCATGAGCGAAGACAAGAAAGACGTTCTCCTGGAAACCGATGCGGAGGCGGTCCGGCTTGGCCGGACCCTTTTGCGCGCCGGCCGCTTCGGCGCTCTGGCGACGCTCGACCCGGAGGATGGCGCGCCCTTCGCCACGCGCGTCGCCACGGCGACGGACATGGACGGCGCACCGCTGATCCTCGTCTCGGGCCTGTCCGCCCACACCAAGGGCCTGCAGGCCGAGCCGCGCTGCTCACTGCTCGTCGGCGAGCCCGGAAAGGGCGATCCGCTCGCCCATCCGCGCCTGTCGCTGAAGGCCGTCGCCCGCAGGCTGGAACGCGGCAGCAGGGAACAGGAGCGCGCCGAGCGCCGCTATCTGGCGCGCCACCCGAAGGCGAAGCTCTATATCGGCTTCCCTGATTTCGCGCTTTATCGCCTCGAACCCGACATCGCCCTGCTCAATGGCGGCTTCGCCCGCGCCTACCGCCTCTCGCGCGGCGATCTCCTGAGCGACAGCCCGGCGCTTGACGCGCTGGCCGAGGCGGAGGCAGGCGCCGTCGCCCATATGAACAGCGACCATGCAGATGCCGTCGAGAACTATGCGCGCCATTTCGCCCGTGCCGCCGCCGGCAAATGGCAGCTGACCGGCATCGACCCCGACGGCATCGACCTGGCGCTCGGCGACGAGACGCGCCGCATCTTCTTTGCCGAGCCGCTGCAGGACGCGGCCGCGATGCGTCACACGCTCGTGGCGATGGCCAAGGAAGCCCGCACGGGTCTTGCCGGATGAGCCGCACGCTGATCGCGATCGACGATCCCGACGACCCGCGCATAGCCGCCTATCGCGACATCCGCGAGCGCGACCTGGTGGGACGGCAGGGCCGCTTCGTCGCCGAAGGGCGCGTGGTGCTGAACGTGTTGTTCTCGACGAGCCGTTTTGCGGCGGAAAGCGTTTTCCTGCGGCAGAACCGGGTGGCCGGGCTGGGCGAATTAATCGACCGCATCCCGGCGGAAGTGCCGGTCTATGTCGCCGGCGCCGAGGTGATGGACCGCATCGCCGGCTTCGAGATGCATCGCGGCGTGCTGGCCATCGGCAGGAAGCCGGAGACGGACGGCGCGGCCCTGCTCGACGCCCTGCCCCCTTCCGCGTTGGTCGTCGCCCTCTCGGGCATCGCCAATCACGACAATATGGGATCGATCTTCCGCAACGCCGCCTCCTTCGGGGCGGACGCGGTGCTGATGACCGGCGATTGCTGCGACCCGCTCTACCGCAAGGCGATCCGCGTCTCGGTCGGAGCCGCGCTCAAAGTGCCCTTCGCCCGCTTTGACGACGCGGACGCGCTGGCCGAAGCGCTGGAGGCACGCGGCTTCTCGCTGCTGGCGCTCAGCCCGCGCGGCGCGCGCGACGTCGCCGACATCGCCCCCGCCGAACGGCAGGCGCTGCTTCTGGGAAGCGAGGGACACGGCCTTTCGGCAGCGGTAATGGAGCGCCTGCCGACCGCCCGCATCGCCATGACCGAGGATTTCGACAGCCTCAACGTGGCCGCCGCCTCGGCGATCGCGCTGCACCGGCTGTGGCGCGCCGGGCGCTGAGCGCCCGTTCTAGCACGGCGGCCCGACGCCGGTGGTCAGGCTCGTTCAACGTTTCACAAAAGCGCTGAACGGGTCTAGTTTCCGCCTGCTGACCCGCGCAGGGCGCGGATGCGGTCGGCGAGGCTTGGCGTTTCGGCGCCCGCCTGTTCGGGCGCCCTGGAAAGCGCCTGCTCGATGGCCGAATCCGGCCCCTCCAGCACAGCCGCGAGACCGACCACCTCGGCCGCGAGGCTGGCGATCTGCACCCGCAGCGCCGCGTCGTCGGCGGCCGTCGCGCCATCGTCGCGCCTAGCCTTGCCGCCCGCGACCTGAAGGTCGGCGCGCAGCTTCTTGTTCTCCTTCAGCAGCGTCGAGAGCCGCGATTGCAGCTTTTCGCGTTCGGCGGCGAAGGCGTCCGCCGGCGCTTCGCTCCCACGGCCGCCGGCCAGAAGGCTGCGCATCTGCAGGGACTTGTCGGCCAGTTCCGCCGCAAGCCGGTCGCGCTCCTCCTCCGCAAGGCGCAGGCGCTTGGCCGCCTCGGCGGACAGGCTCGCCGCGCTCATCTCCTTCATCTCCCCGCGCAGGCGGGCGACCTCGCCTTCGCGGCGTTCCAGCTTCTCCTGCTGGTTGGACAGGGCCGTCATCTGGCTCTCCAGCTTCTTCTGCAGGTCGGCATTGCGCTTCTCCTCGACCTTCAGGCCGGCCTCGGCTTCCTTGCGCGCGGCGACCGCCTCACGCGTGCCGCGCACGGCCTCCTTGCGCTGATTGCGCGCCGCGCCCAGCTCGTCCTCCAGCTTGCGTATGTCGGTTTCGCGGGCGGCGAGCTCGATCTGCCTGCTGCTTGCCGCCAGACGCTCCTCCTCGTGCATTTCCTCGAGACGCTCGATGGCGATGCGCCGTTCTTCGAGCTCGTCCAGCGCGGCCTCCAGCCGTTCCGCCAGATCGGCGTTGATCGCCGCCGCCTCGTCCAGTGTCGCGCGCTGCTCGGCCGTCTCGCCACGCAGGGCCGCGATGGTCTCTCCCTGCTCGGCGCGCACCTCGGCCAGCGTCCGCGCCTCCTCGCCGATCCGCGACAGCTCGACCAGTTGCGTCGATGCCTTGCGGTTCAGCGCCTCGATGTTCATCTCGAGCCGTCGCGCGGCCATGGCGTGCCCGGCTCTCAGGCGATCCTTCTCGGCCTCGAGTTCGTTGGCTGACAGAGGCATGGTCGCTTCGAGGCGCCTGGTCGTCAGGCGGACGGCGCGCCGCCAGAACAGCGGCGCCAGAAGCAGGGCCAGGAAGCCGGCGGAAAAGAACCCCAGGAGGAAAAGCAGAATGGTCTGGATCACCGCGCAAACCTGTCACACCACGAAAGCAAGCGAAGGCCCGCATGCGAGCCCTCCCCCTGCGTCACGCAAAAACCCCCGCGCGTCAAGCCGCTCCGGCAGGCCGCCCGCAACCCGACACGCATGACGCGAAACGGTCGGGCGGCACCCGCCGGCACGCTCCCAAGCGTCAGAACGGATTCCAGGTGGGTCCCGGGGTCAGCTTCAGATAGCCGACATTGACGCCGAGACGCGCACCGACGCCGGTGCGGATCGGCACCAGCACCATGTCGTTGTGCTTCAGCGCGTTGAAGCCGAGACCGGCCACCAGATAGGCGGACCCCGCCACGCCGGCGAAGCGCCGGTAGAGCGCATCGACCGAGTTGAGATTGTAGACCAGGATCATGACGCGCGAGCCGTTGCCGCCGAAATCCCAGCCGATCGACGGTCCCTGCCAGTAAACGGGATGGTCGCCGGCATTCTTCGTATAGAGCTTGCCCTCGCCATAGATCAGGCCGCCGACGAAAGCGCCGGACGCCTCCTCGCCGAGGACATAGCCGTTCGGCAGGCCGTAGGAGGAAAAGACCTTCTCGACGACAGTCGCCAATCCGCCGGTGGTCGCGCCGAAGAAGCCGTGCCCGGCGTCGACGATCTCCTGCGCGGTGTAGCCATTGTCGGCGCGCGCCGCCGTGGGCGCGGGCAGCATGCCGAGGCCGATGGCCATCAGGAACAGCGCGATACCCGCGCACCGGCTCCACGCGAGCCGCCGCAAACGCCGCGCGACAGGCCCGGCTTCCGTGCTTGCGCCGGCGCCCCGCGCCACCGCATCACCCAAGAACGCTTTGAAACGCATATACAAATCTCCGTCCGTGAGGAGCCCGCGACGACAGGCGCCGCCTCTCCCGCCGCCCCGCAACGAGCCACGATTTCCTAAAAATAGACCGCGAATCTTTTCCAACCATTAACCTCGTCCGCAAACGTGGCGCGGCGAAGGCGGCTTCCCCTCCTGGTTGCCGCCGGCACGGCGCCTGCCGCCATCTGCCGCCAGGCAGTTGCCGCGCTTGGCGGGCCTGTGTAACCAATGGCGGCGCGTTCCGTGATCTGATTCGCGCGCCGGCCGGTTTCGGTCCCCGGCGCCAAACCGCGACAGGATCGCCGGGGCATCGCGAAGCTGGAGCAGGTCCGGCGGGAGCGGCATCGCTTCGCGCCGAACAATGCAGCAGGAACAAGAGCTTAGAGCAGTTTCGATGAACCGGATTTGCCGGAGTTGCTCTCAGGACCTCGCCGAGATCGCCGCTTCCAGCGGAATTGCGGCCCGGTTGACAACAACATCTGGAGGACAGGTGATCATGTCGGAACTTCTCTCCCTGAGCGCGACCGATCTTGCCGCTCTTTTGTGCAGCCGCGTATGCCACGACATCATTTCACCGGTCGGCGCGATCAACAACGGGCTGGAGCTTCTCGACGAGGGCGGCGCCGATGAAGACGCCATGCGGCTGATCCGCACCAGCGCGACCAACGCCTCGGCCCGCCTTCAGTTCGCCCGCATCGCCTTCGGCGCCGCCGGTTCCGCCGGCATGCAGATCGACACGGGCGACGCGCAGGCCGTCGCCATCGCCTTCCTCGCCAACGAGAAGCCGGACCTGGAATGGTCTGGCGTGCGCGCTCTGCTGCCGAAGAACCAGGTCAAGCTGTTACTGAACCTGCTGCTGGTCGCCAATGCGGCGATCCCGCGGGGCGGCAGGCTGCGCGTTTCGCTGGAAGCCGAGGGCAGCAGCCCGGCCTTCACCATCGCCGCGGAAGGCCCGATGCTGCGCGTGCCGCCGAAATTTCTCGAGCTGCATTCGGGCGTGCGCCCGGAAGAGCCGATCGACGCCCACAGCGTGCAGTTCTACTACACGCTGCTGCTGGCCAAGGAGACCGGCATGCGCATCGACATCCGCGCCACGGCCGAAGAGATCATCCTGAGCGCCGGCGCCTGAACGGCCCTGCGCCGGGCGTCGTATCGAAATTTTTACCATAAGTTTTTGCGGAGGGTTTACCAGCCTCGCGCATACTACCGCCTGTCCGCCATCCACCGGCGAGGACACGAAGCATTGTTTCGACGCAAGGCCCATGAAAAACCGTCCCTCGACGGCCCATGCGGGTGCGCCGATGAATGAGAGGGAATGGAGATGGCTCGCTGCCTCATCGTCGATGATTCGAGCGTGATCCGCAAAGTCGCCAAGCGTATCCTGACGAGCGCCGAGATGATGGTCACCGAAGCCGCCAACGGCCAGGAAGCCATCGACATGTCGGCGCACGAAATGGCCGACATCATCATCGTCGACAGCTCGCTGCCGGACATGGATTCCAGCGACCTGGTGCGGCGCCTGATGGCCCTTCCGGCCGATTTCAAGCCGGTGATCCTCCTTTGCCTGAGCGAGCTGGACCTGGGCGCGATCATGCGCGCCAAGCGCGCCGGCGCCAAGGGCTACATGCTGAAGCCCTTCACGCGGTCGCAGCTTCTCGAGCATTTCCGCGAGTTCCGCTTCGCCGCCTGAGCGGACGCGTTTCAGACGAACGACACGAACAGGACACGAAAAAGCCCGGCCGAACGACCGGGCTTTTTTGCATTTGGCGGAAGGGTAAGGTCCGTCAGGCGCTTTCGCGGATTTCCTCGGGCTCGCGCAGCACATAGCCGCGGCCCCAGACGGTCTCGATGAAGTTCTGCCCGCCGGAAGCTGCGTCCAGCTTCTTCCTGAGCTTGCAGATGAAGACGTCGATGATCTTGAGTTCCGGCTCGTCCATCCCGCCATAGAGATGGTTGAGGAACATTTCCTTGGTGAGCGTCGTGCCCTTGCGCAGCGAGAGCAGCTCGAGCATCTGGTATTCCTTGCCCGTCAGGTGCACGCGCTGGCCGGCCACCTCGACGGTCTTGGCGTCGAGATTGACGATGAGCTCGCCCGTGGTGATGACCGACTGGGCATGCCCCTTCGAGCGGCGCACGATGGCGTGGATGCGCGCCACCAGCTCGTCCTTGTGGAACGGCTTGGTCATATAGTCGTCGGCGCCGAAGCCGAGGCCGCGCACCTTGTCCTCGATGCCGGCCATGCCGGAGAGGATGAGAATGGGCGTCTTGACCTTCGAAAGGCGCAGCGTCCGCAGGACCTCGTATCCCGACATGTCCGGCAGGTTGAGGTCGAGCAGGATGATGTCGTAGTCGTAGAGCTTGCCGAGATCGACGCCCTCTTCGCCCAGGTCCGTCGTATAGACGTTGAAGCTCTCCGATTTGAGCATCAGCTCGATGCTCTGTGCGGTCGCACTGTCGTCTTCAATCAGCAAAACGCGCATATTAATCCCCTTTCCGCCGCCGAACCGGCCTGGCAGGCATCCGGCACCGGAGCAATGATTGCCTGAATCGGAGGCTGCCAGTTAATGGTTAACAAAATCTAATTCCCTCTGGCAAGCGCCACGATCATCTTTCAGCTTTTCAGGCCACCCAGTTGAATCCAATCATGAATCATCCACCGGCAAAAACCTCCGCATACCTCAGCAATCAGCGCTAAGCGGCGGTCGACCAAGCCTAGCGATGCAAATCCCATGCACGATCTTTACCGTGCCTTAAGCCATCGCCCGTATGATTAACAATGCCCGTAAACGAATGGTTACCGTAACCGCAGAATCTTAGGAATTTGTTTTCCAAGTTTAACCGGCAAACGGAATTTCGGGGCGCGAGTTGAGAGGGTTGGGCAACGGCGGATCGGCGCTGGTACCTGCGTAGTGTGGGAGTATGAATGATGAAGCCGCGTGAAAATCTCGTTCGACTGAAGCTGTTTCAGGTAAATGAGAAGCGCCGTCGCATGACCCAGCTGGACTCCATGATTGCCGAATTCGACCGCATGGCGGCCGAACTGGAAGCGCAGATCACCTCCGAGGAAACCAAGGCCGGCATCACCGACCTCAATCATTTCGCCTATCCGACCTTCGCCAAGGCGGCGCGGCTGCGCCGCGACAATCTCCGCACCTCGCAGTCGGAGCTGATCCAGCAGCGTGAGGCCGCCGAGACCGAGCTGGCGGAAGCCGAGGCAGAACTGGCCAAGGCCGAGGCTCTGGAGAACCGCGACGGCAAGGGCCGCTCCGACGCCGTCGCATCCCGCGCCATGACCGGCTGAACGCAGCAGCGGCGAGAGCCGGGCAATCGAGATTTAAAGGAATGCCGAAAAGGGCGGGGATCACGGTCTCCGCCTTTTTTGCGTTGATGGTGAGTTGATCTGCGGAAGCAGCGTCGTGCGTGGTTCGACAAGCTCACCGTGAGGAAGGCAGGCGGCTCGCGCCTAGGGAAAGGTATATGATCGCGGGGGGCGCATGCGCAGCAGAACCCACGCGCAACGGTGGCGGACCAACCCTGTGCCAGGTTCCAGCCTCCCTCCCGGGATCCGGCCTCCCTCATGGTGAGCTTGTCGAACCACGCACGGTTCAATGCGCCGTGTCCGCGATCGGAAAACAGGAGCGGGAGGTGTTGGTGCTGGAGCATCGGACCGGAAAGGAGAATCCGGTTTTCCCTTGTTCCGATGCTCAGTCACAGCTTCAGATCGTCCCTGCGCACCCGAATGGACGCAGGGCGATCTAATCTAGTGCCGGTATTGCTGGATACGGGTCGTGCGCAGGCCGGCCAGGCCGTGATCGTCGATGGAGGCCTGCCAGGAGAGAAACTCCTCGACTGTCAGGCGATAGCGATTGCAAGCCTCTTCCAGGCTCAGAAGCCCGCCGCGAACCGCGGCCACCACTTCCGCCTTGCGGCGGATCACCCAGCGGCGCGTATTGGTCGGCGGCAAATCCGCGATCGTCAGCGGGCTGCCATCCGGCCCGATGACATATTTTACGCGCGGTCGAACCATTTCGGTCATTGTACTCTCTACCTGAACTCAAGACCCGAAAGACAAGCTAATGCGCCGGCTTTAAAATTTGCCTAAGCACATGGTAAGCATAAAGTAACGGACATGAATCCCGCGTTAGGAAATTGCCTGCGATTTGAGGCAAATTGGAACGATCCGGCGCGCAAGCCCAATTGCCACAAGGATTTGAATGCGTTAACGCTTTGCCGCGCCGCGGCGGTGGCGCATGACGGCGCCTTGACCTATATTCGCCGCATTGGCATGTAACCCGCCATCGCACCGACAAAGAAGACCGAGCTCATGAACAGCCTAGACCTGCCCGGACGCCCGCAGGACTGCCGCATCGTCGTGGCGATGTCCGGTGGCGTCGATTCCTCCGTGGTCGCCGGCATCCTGGCGAAACAGGGCTATGACGTGGTCGGCGTGACCCTGCAGCTCTACGATCATGGCGAGGCCGCGCACCGGCCGGGTTCCTGCTGCGCGGGCCAGGACATCGACGATGCGCGCCGCGTCGCCGAGACGCTGGGCATTCCCCATTACGTGCTCAATTACGAGCAGCGCTTCCGCGAAGCGGTGATCGACCCCTTCGCGCAGAGCTACGTCGCCGGCGAGACGCCGATCCCCTGCGTTTCCTGCAACCAGACGGTCAAGTTCGCCGATCTGCTGGAGACGGCGCGCGAGCTGGGCGCCGACGCGCTCGCCACGGGCCACTACATCCGCAGCCGCGCCAACGGCGCGCACCGCGCCCTGATGCGGCCCGTCGACGCCGACCGCGACCAGAGCTATTTCCTGTTCGCCACCACGCAGGAGCAGATCGACTATCTGCGCTTTCCCCTCGGCGGCCTGTCGAAGCCCGAGGTGCGCGCCATCGCCGAGGAAATGGGCCTGAGCGTCGCCACCAAGCAGGACAGCCAGGACATCTGCTTCGTGCCGCGCGGCAAATATTCCGACATCATCGGCAAGCTGAAGCCCGAGGCGGCGACGCCCGGCGACATCGTCCATCTCGACGGCCGCACCCTCGGCCGGCACGAGGGCGTGATGCACTACACGATCGGCCAGCGGCGCGGCATCGGCGTGGCCGCCGGCGAGCCGCTCTACGTGGTCCATCTGGACGCCGCCAATGCGCGCGTCATCGTCGGCCCGCGCGAGGCGCTCGAGACGCACAAGGTGTTCCTGCGCCAGGTGAACTGGCTGGGCGACGAGACGCTGGCCGCCCTGCCCGAAGGCGGCATCGAGGTTTTCGCCAAGGTGCGCTCGACGCGCCCGCCCCGCCCCGCCGTGCTGCACCATGCCGATGGCGCGACCTGGGTCGAACTGACCGAGGGCGAGGCGGGCGTCGCGCCCGGACAGGCCTGCGTCCTCTATTCGGACGAGGGCAACGAGGCGCGCGTGCTGGGCGGCGGCTTCATCGAGCGCTCGGAACGTGGCGTGGAGGCCGAGGCACAACTGACCCGGCTCACGGCAACGGCACCGCAGCACGCCTGATCGGGCAGGCAGGGGCGATCGCCCGAACCGGGGCAGCCGCGGTTGACGCCCGCCCTCGCCGCGCTGCGTGCTTCACAGCCTTTCCACACAGGGAGGAAGGAACGCCGCTTCGTACCGGCATCCGCGCTTCATGGCATGCGTGAAGGGTGCGGCGTGCGGCCGCCTCAGCCGTGGGTGACGGAACCCGCCGTCAGGATGCGCAGGACCTCGATGGCTTCCTCGCCCGAGGTACGCGGCGCGGCGCGGGTCTCGATGCACTCGATGAAATGCTCCAGCTCGCGCGTCAGCGGCATGCCCTCCTCGACGGGGACATAGGTCGGCTCGTTGGTGGTGAAGGCCCACTGCCCGCTGTCCTGCCAGACGGCGTGCCGGTAGACGGCCAGCTTGCGCCCCCAGCCCTCGACATCGTCGAACACGGCCATCGCCTTGTCGCCGACCACCGTCAGGCGGCGCTCGCGATAGGGGTTGAGGCGCGAGGTGAAGAGATGGCTGCGCAGGCCGCCCGGAAAGCGCATGTGCAGATGGGCGAAATCGCTGAGATGATCGAGCAATGCCGCACCCTCGCCGCGCACCTCGAGGGGCGGCTGGCCGGTGATCGCCAGGATCATCGACAGATCGTGCGGCGCCAGATCCCACAGCGCGTCGTTCTCGGTGTGGAACTTGCCGAGGCCGAGGCGATGCGAATGCATGTAGCGGACCTCGCCGAGATCCCCCTGGTCGATCAGCGCCTTCAGTTTCTCGAAGGCCGGGTGGAAGCGCAGCACATGGCCGACCATGATGAGGCGCCCGGTTTCACCCGAGACGGCGACGGCGCGCTCGGCGTCGGCGACGGTCAGCGCGATCGGCTTCTCGACGAGCACGTCCTTTCCGGCCCGCATGGCGCGGATCGCGTAGTCGGCGTGGAACTGCGGCGGGAGGGCGAGGACGATGGCATCGATCTCGGGGTTCTCGAACAGGCTTTCCGGCGCAACGGCCACGCAATCATGCTCGCTGGCGAACCCTTCCGCCCGCGCCTCGTTGGCATCGGACACGGCGGCAAGCACCCCGAGGGACTTTAGCGTGCGGATATGGTTCGAGCCCCAATAGCCGCATCCGAGAACTGCAATACGCGGTTTCATATGATCCTTCGCCCGAGAACTTGGCGCTGCACACACATATAGACGCCGCCCCCGGGACTCAACCCTGCCGCCGCATTGATTGACAATCCTTTAGGGGATGGCGCGGCCGGCGGCAAATTCCTCCGCGAAACGGCCAAGCGCGCTTGACACATTCGCCGGCGCCACCTTATATCCGCGCGTCCTGACAAGGGCCTGGACCAACCGAAGCGCCCCGGCGCATCCAGGCTCCACGGCGGCGGAGTAGCTCAGTCGGTTAGAGCAGAGGAATCATAATCCTTGTGTCGGGGGTTCGAATCCCTCCTCCGCTACCAAAATTCTTCAAGAAAATCAGATATTTACGAGGCAGAAGGGAAGCTAATCGCCCTTCTGTTCCGAAGTCTCGTATGTCTCACACCACTCCCACACCACTTCAGGCTTCTCTCGATATAGCTACGACGGTCAACAGAGTTGGCCGTCTCTGTAGTCGATGAAGGGGTCCACCACGGACTCGAACCGTGGATCATCCGCCCGAAGCGTCGTCCTACCGTTAGACGACAGACCCTCGGATATGACCTCACGGCCGGCTGCAACATTCGAGCGCTGAGAGAACCGGGAGAGCCAAAGCCCTCCCGGCAGTCCCTGTTCCGGGACCTCGCCGCGACCGGATTCCAACCGACATCTCGCCTTCCGGCGACGCTCTCTCTCGACCCCTCGCAGGGCTGCCCGGGGTCCCATCCCCGGTTGAGCTACACGGGTCAGAAGGGAATGCGACGTCGATGGGCCGACGTCAATCTCCATCCTGCCTGTTCCCGCCGAGGGAGTTGACGTCGGACTGTCGAGAGCTCAGCTTCCCACCATGATCGACCCCGTCATCCGCTCCGAAATCGAAGCCGACCGCACGGCAAGCTTTCCTGATCCTGCGAGCACCGTTCGACGGCTTCACGAGCTAATCGGCGAGGAGCTGAATCCGGCCTGGTCGCTGGTAGATAATGCGAACGCCTGGTGGCTCGGCTGCGTCGAGATTCCGTTCGGCCGCATGTGCAAGGGCGAAGTCGTCGCCGCCGAGGTCCGGGAGATCGCTCTCTGGGCAGACGAGTGGTGGAACGAATTCGAGAAAAAACTGTATCAGCCCGCTATTCTGCCGCCGGCTCGCTGGCCTGAACGATGAGGCGCGCCCTTTCATAGAGCTCGTCGAACGTGATGACCTCCGGCCGGATCAGGTTCCGACGGAAGCGCTCGAACGATCCGAACTTGCGTTCATTGACGCCGTGCTCGCCTTCGAACTCCCCGAGGCGACCACAGATCACGAAGCTGCGCGGCTCCATAGTATATATAGTCTCGCCCGTCGCCTCGCCGTCACGGTCCGACAGTCTCTCCGACGTACTCCACCTCTCCAGCGCGGCCGCCACCGTTCCCTGCACCTGTGCCACAGCTCCCGAGAGTTCCTTCGAGGGTTGCCAAATGCCGGGGCGATACTGGTCCGCAGACATGAGGTCTGTTCGGTGGTGCTTCAGCTCGACAAACGCGGTGGTGCTGAGAAGAGCCCGGGATCGAAGCAGCGCGTCGACCCGTTTCCCGGGACCAGTCAGATCACGACCACTGACGGCCTGCTCGAGCTTTCGGTCGTCCAGCGGCCCGAAGTTGATGAGACTCAGGGAGTAGCCGAATATCCACGCGTTCTTTTCGAAAAACCGCTGCCACAGGGCTTCTGGTCCTTTTCCATGCTGCATGACGCATGCATCGAAGTAGGCATCGTCGGATAGCAGCCGTTCGAAGGTCTTCAATTGCTTCTTCCGGAAGGCCAGCGCGACGACATCCTCGTTGGTAATCTCGTTTCGGGCGATGGCCGCGAGGAGTTCCTGATTGTCGGCCGCGACGCGTCGGAGCTGATCCGGCTTCAGCAGGAGCTGCTCAAGGTCGGAGTCGAGGATGTTGAGCTTCCCCTCGTCCGGGAAGTGCACCCGCTTGATGTCGGCGAAAAACTTGAGGAGGGCCGCCACCTCCCTACCTCCGAAGGCGAAATACTCCCGCGGGTTGCCCTTCGATGTGAACTTCTGGATGGTGACGGAGCGGAACGCCCGGTCGTCCTCAAGGAAGGTGGCTTTAATCTGGAAACGGCCGCCCGCGGTTTCACGGACCACCAACTCGTCCTTTACCTTCGCGTATTCGAATCCAGGCCGACCGTCGATGACCTTGTTCGCGATCCGGAGCTTGCGCCCGAGGAAGTCGGGGAACGCCGGGCTGGCGTAGGTCTTGTCAGTCCTGGATTTATGGAAGATTTCCTCTTCACTGAATCCTGTCATTGACGAATCCTTCTACGGGTAGCGCAGCCTAGCAGGACTTCAGAGGACTCGTGCCACCTCATCGGCAAGAGTCCTAGAATAACCACAGGTACAAATCAAGAACATGGGCTGGTGTCTAGAATTCGTTTACGATATGTGCTCCCTGATATGCGGGCCTGGAAGGACTGAGTCCTTCCAGATGAGGGGGTAAGGATTCGCCATGGCCAGGAACAACGTCGTCAAGCTCGCGCGCGCAACGCCGCCTTCCCCCACGGTGATGGATACCGTCAATGGCGGCAAAGGCTCCATCCAGCTTGGCGACTCCATGACTTGCTATGCGCAATGGCCGAAGCCAACGGCCATCATCGCCGACGGCCCATATGGTCTGGCAAAATTTCCAGGCGAGCCTCACACAGCTGACGGTCTCGACGAGTGGTATGCGCCGCATGTCGCCGAGTGGTCGAAGGCTGCCATGCCGGAGACGACGCTCTGGTTCTGGTGCTCGGAACTGGGCTGGGCCGAGGTCCACCGCGTCCTGAAGATGCACGGCTGGAAATACAAAGCCGCGCACATTTGGAATAAGGGCATCGGTCACATCGCTGGGAACGTCAACGGGGACACCATCCGCGGCTTCCCGGTCGTCACGGAAATCTGCGTCCAGTACGTGCGGGATTGGAAACTGGCGACCGAGACAGGCGACCTGCTGCCCTTGAAGCAATGGCTGCGCCACGAGTGGCAGCGCAGCGGCCTGCCTCTCTATCGGACGAACGAGGCCTGCGGCGTTAAGAACGCGGCCACCCGGAAGTATTTCACACAGTGCCACCTTTGGTACTTCCCGCCTGCCGACAAGATGGAGCTTCTGGCCGCCTACGCGACCAAGAACGGCGCGCCGACGGACCGTCCCTATTTCTCGCTCGACGGAAAGGCACCGCTCGATGCTGAACAGTGGTCGCGCATGCGGGCGAAATGGTCCCATGCCCACGGCATCACAAACGTATGGGATGAGCCGGCCGTCCGCGGCGACGAGCGGCTGCGCGCGCAGGGACTGAAGAGCGTGCACATCAACCAGAAGCCGCTCCGCCTGATGGAGCGGATCATCAACGCGTCGACCGAGGCAGGCGACGTCATTTGGGAACCATTCGGGGGCCTGTGCTCCGCGACGGTTGGAGCCATGAGGACGGGACGACAAGGCTACGCAGCCGAGGTTCTCCCGGATTTCTACACGGCCGCAGTCCGGAGATTGAAGGAGGAGGCGGGGAACATTGGCATCAGGAAATCCAACAAGCGCAATACCGCCTGAACCCACGCCGACCGAGCCAGACGCATCGTGGGAACACTTCGAACTCTGGAAGGCTGTCAAGCGCGCCATCTTCACGCTGCCCTCGCGGTTCGAATCCGAGCTGGTGATATCGGGAGTGCTTGCGACTGATCTGCATGCGTTCAACACCTCACTCGGTGCTACAATCGAGGAGCAGGTTGTCGACGCCCTGAACAAGCTGCGAACGCTCTGGGATCCGGATCAGAAGTATTCCCTCTACGAGTTCGAGCGGCAGCCCCAGACTTTTCCGGATGTCGTGCTGCGCGCGTCCGATCCGAGCGTTGTTCCCCAAGTGTTGATGGGCATCGAAATGAAGGGCTGGTACGTGCTGGCCAAGGAGAAAGAGCCGAGCTTTCGGTTCCAGGTCACGCCTGCAGCATGTGCCGAAGCCGACCTTATCGTCGTCGTGCCATGGGCACTGTCGAAAGTCATATCGGGGTCACCCGAGGTCTTCATGCCGTTCGTCATGGGAGCACGGCAGGCAGCCGAGTTCCGGAACTGGCACTGGCAGTACAAGAAGGTAAGCACCACCGATACGAGCATCACGCTGTCCTCGGTGACCACACACTACCCGTCGAAGTCCGATCCGATTTCCGATGTCCCGGCGAGCGACGGCGGTGGCAACTTCGGACGGTTGGCGCGGTCCGGCGTTATGGACTCTTTCATTGCGGAGCGGTTCGACGACAAGCTGTCCGGCATCCCGATGTGGGCATGGCAGGCTTTCCTTGCCCTGTTCAAGGAGAACAAGGACCCGGACTTCGTACCGAAGGGTCTCGAGGCTCTGGCGAAGACGGTCATGAAGGACCCGTCGGCTCAGAAGCGGGCGAAGATCGACGCCAAGCTAAAGGAGTTGGGAGAGCTACTCTCCGAAGACTGACGAATTTCCTCTTTAGATCTTTCCTGGATCCTGCCAGGTATACCTCCGCAAAAGACGGAGGCAGCTATGCGCAGAGGAATGGACATCGGGACGGCCGTAGGACTGCAGGCCACCGCAATCGGCGTCGGCATGGGCGCAGTCCTCGCGGGAGCGCACGCCGCTGGCATGGAAGCCATGCGCGAAGCCCGCGAAGAACGTGCAACCCGCGCACGCGAGGCCGCTATTCAGGACCTCGGCGACGTCGCGAGGGAAATGGCTACCGAACTCGCCGCAGCGCATGCCGAAATCGCGAAGTTGAAGCGCCTTCTCGCACAGCGGCAGGCATACATCGACAGCCTTCGGAGGACTGCATGAGCGACGACAGAGACGCCGTATTCGAGGAATGGGGCGACCTGCTGCACGAGGTTCCTGAAGCGGAAGAAGCCCTGCAGCGGTATCGCGCAAAGCGGGCACAGCAGTCCGAGGAGGTCGCGAGGTTCATGGCGAGCCAGAAAGAGCATCTGGCACGCGCGGCGGCATGGGAAGATCTACGCGAGGAGCTGGGGGCGACGTACCTCTCGGACACGATCCACTAGCGCGGTCCGGACGGCCTCACGCTTGTCGACTACGACCGGAGCAGCTGTCCTTATCTGAGGTACGGGCAATCCTACGACGCCGCTGCGCTTTCCAGTTACGGCCATCTCACACGCCTTAGGTCCGGCGGCCGACAGTTTCTCCAAGTCACCGTCCGACAAGGATAGAAGCCAGCCCATCTGATCAAGATTCAGTCCTGCCAGGTCGACCGCGCAGCGCACGCCGGGGTCGTCGGCCGTCGCGTACTGATGCACGGCTCGACCGAGGTCGCTCGCGTAGGCGTGGTCCGTCGCCACTTCCCGCGTGTACGAGTCTTTATAAGTGTCGGCGACGTCGTCCGTCGTTGTCGGCAATGACGCTCTCGACGGCATCGCGGGTCCGGAGCCGCCGAACAGCCGGGCGATGATCCGCAGGATTGTGTTTCGGCGTGGAATAAGGACC
>NZ_AMRM01000025.1 GCF_000300335.1 Nitratireductor pacificus pht-3B
CGATGCCGTCATCCGTTGCCGCCGGGCCGTCATCGTTGATGTCGACGACGATCTGCGCCGTGCCGTCCGTCGTGTCGCCGTCGCTGTCGGTCACACGCACCGCGAAGGCATCCTGCACCTGGTCGGAGCTGCCCGTCTGCCCGACGCCGGTGTGATCCAGCGTGTTGTCGGCAAGCGTGTAAACCCAGCTGCCGTCGAGATCGACCAGAAGCGTGCCGTAGACGCCCTGCACCGACGTGCCGTCAGCCGTGATCTCGATCCAGGTCCCGTCCTTGTCCTGGACCTCGATGAAGTCCAGCGTGTCGTCGCCCGTGTCGATGGTTAGCCCGCCCGACGCCGTCAGGTCGCCACCGCCCGAACCGTCCGGAAGCGCCGATTCCCACACCACGCCGTCATCGCCCTCGGCGCGGATCACCGTCACTTCCGGAACCGAATCCGGCTTCAGCTCCAGCGTCACCGTCGCCGTCGATACATCCCCGTCGCCATCCGTGATCGTGTAGTCGAACGTCACAGTCCCTTCCTCGCCGGAAGCGGGCGTGTAGGTGAACGTGCCGTCAGCGTTGTAGACCAGCGCGCCGCCGCCGCTCAGCGTGTCCGGAACCAGTGCCACCCCGTTGACGAGGTTCACGCCGTCCGCGCCCGCCGCGTCATTGGCGAAGGCGTCGATCGTGACCGCCGCGTTCTCCGACGCCTGTCCCACCACGTCGTCGACCGCCACCGGACCGTCGTCCGTGATGACGATGTCGATCTGGCTGGAAACGGAATCGCCATTGCCGTCGGTGACGATGACCTCGAACTGCTCGCCGACCACGTCGCCGGAACCAACCTGTCCCGCCCCCGCGTGGTCGAGGCTGTTGCGTGTCAGCTCGTACTCGAAACTGTAGGATCCGTCCGGCGCGCGCGTGATGATGAGCGTGCCGTAGGCACCCTCGATCGCGCCCCCATTGGTGACATCGACCGTTTCCCCATCGGCGTTCTTCACCACCAGGGAGCCCAGGCCGTCGCCGCCCGCATTGATGTTGATCGCGCCGACAGCCTTCGTCGTGCCGCCGCCGGACCCCTGCGATATCTCGGTGCTGAGGGCCGCCTCGTCGACGGTGCCGGACAGCGGCGTGATCCCGAGCGTCGGAAGATCGTTCTCGCGGCGCAGCGCCGGAAACAGCTCGCGCCGGTCCAGCGTGCCGAATTGCAGCGCGGTCGGCGGCAGAAGGTCGATCAGCGGCCCCGCATCCCCGATGCCGGGTGCCGGCTGGGCAAAGTTCCCGCCGCCGCTCTGTGCCGCCGAGGTCACGACCGTCAGCGCACCATCCGGGCCGGCGGCGACGTTGATGCCGTTCGCCTGCAGGGCCGCCGTCAGCGCCAGCTGCGGAATCTCCACATCGCCAAGAAGGAAGGTCGGGATCTTGAGCGCGGCGTTCAGGATGGTGATCGTCGAGCCGTCCGGCTGCACGAGGACCAGATTGTCGCCATCGACCCTGATCTGATCGATGGAAACGCCCTCGGGCAGGTGCACGACATTGTTCGCGTCGGCGGTCACCGTTTCCGGCACGGCTTCACCCGCCGCTTCCACGGTGGGCTGAACGACCGGCTGGCCGGTCGCCGGGTCGACGGGCACCGGTTCCTGCGCGGTATCGGCCTGCGCCACGGCCTGCGCCGCGGACTTGGCAGCATTCAGCGGAGACGAGGTGGCCTCACCCGAGGCGAGACTGCTTTGATCGGTGGCGCGCGTAAACTCTTCGTTGGCCATGACAACCCCCAGGAACAGATTTCCGGGAAGCGAGCCATGCACAGGACAACGACGCAAGACTTTGGAAAGACCACATATATATCATGTTATTTAACTTGCGCATAAGTTTGTCTTTGGTTAACGGCTTTATATATTATATTATATCAATCCAGCGGAATGAGGTATGCCGCTCCTCGCTCCCGGGCGCGCCCTGAAAGCGGTCCTCCCGACAGGACAGCGGCAGCGGCCCCGGCAAGCCGGAGAACGCCTTCCAGGCACCTTTCGGGAATAGATAAAATCCGATCGAATATGTAAGCATAAAATAATCCAAGAAACTTCATTCGAGTTTTATTTCTCAATTGTATCGTCATCCCAACTCACGGGGACTGATACCATGAATAACAAGAATCGACATTTCTCTAAGATATTTCTTATTTTATCATCTATTCTTGTATCTGCATATTCATCCCAGGCCTCTTCGGCCACATACTATTACTCTCTCCAGTATCCGGCGCTCCCTCTCCTCAGCCATCTGAGTATCTCTTCCGTTCCGGCCCAGGCGGCGGCCTGGACTGCCGAACTCGGAAAGCGGTGGCAGGACGCCGCCGCGCGTCTGCCCGTCGAGCGCCTGAAACCACGCGCAACCCAGCGCCGCGGCAAGGACGCCGGTGTCTTCGAGTCCGTGGCGATCCCCTTCCGCTCCCTGCCGTCGAGCGCCAACTGGAAATCCGTCCACCCGGCGATCGCGAAGGCCGAGTTCGCGACATGCGGGCGGGCCGCCGATTGCAGCGCCAAGGCCGTCGCCCTCGCCGACAGTGTCAAGCGGGTGAAGACGAAGAGCTTTTTGCGGAAGCTTGCCGAGATCAACGTCGCGGTCAACCGCACCGTCGCCTACACCACCGACCGGGACAATTACGGGCGGTTGGATTTCTGGGCGGAGCCGTCACAGATCCTGCGGCTTGGCAAGGGAGACTGCGAGGACTACGCCATCCTGAAAATGGCGGCGCTGAACGCCGCCGGGATCCCGATGACCAGCATGTCGATCGTCGTGCTGCAGGACCAGCGCCGCGCTCTGTTTCATGCCGTGCTGGCGGTCTCGACCAGCCAGGGGCATTTCATCCTCGACAACCTGCACGACAAGGTGATGAAGGACACCGCGCTCGGCGACTATCTGCCGCTCTATTCGATGAGCGCCGACCGCTCGTGGATCCATGGCAAGAGGCGCGGCGATGCGCTGGTGGCCGCGATCGGCGCGCTGCCGGCCGACCTGGCGCCGGGCGAAGGCATCGTTCCGGCGCCGGCGGATGCTGCCGCGAACACACCGGGCGAGGCCGGATAGCACTGTCCACCGGAAACCGGCATCCCTCACGCAGGCAGGATGAAACCGACGATGGCGTCCCGGTCGACCAGGGGCGCCAGCACGGCATTGAGCCGCCCGCGGATGACCTGCTCGTCAACGCCGATCACGAAACCGATCGTCGCCGGCCCGCTGTCCTCCATCTTCAGCTTCTCCACCAGATCCGCGAAGGGCACATCGAGCGACAGGCGCACGCCCTGCACCGTCGAACGCTGCGGCAGCCGCAGGAGACGGGACTGGACGAAGGACATGAATGTCAGGTTGTGCGCGATCAGCTTCCTGTCGTCCGATAGCGCGAAGCAGGGAGCGGGACAGGCCTGAACCTGGTTGGCGACCATCTTCAGGCCGGTGCGCAGGCGGGCCGCCTCGTGCGCCCGCCGCAGGTGCATGGCCGCCTCGACGCGCAGGGCCGACGAGAGGTTCCCGCCACGTTCCAGGCGCCGTTCGCACGCCTCGACGATCTCGCCAACGGAGACACCGCGGCTATCCGCGATGTCCTTCAGCGTCGCCCAGTAGATCTCCTCCAGGCGAATGCCGCGCCGCTCCTCGCCGACGCGGATGACGCGGAACCGGGGCACGAAGGCCCAGTCATCTTGCGGCAGGGCGACGTCCGTATCCATCTCAACGCTCGCGCAGCGCTTCGTCGCGCGCCTTGTTGATGGGTTTCATCAGATAGGCAAGGATCGTCTTCTTGCCGGTCATGATGTCGGCGCTCGCCACCATGCCCGGAATGATGGCGTAACGCCGGCCATCCTTGACCAGCTCGGCATTGTCGGTCCTGACCAGCACCTGGTAGAAGGTCTCGCCCGTGTTCTGGTCCACGAGGCTGTCGGCCGAGATGGTCTGCACCTCTCCGACGAGGCCGCCATAGATCGAGAAATCATAGGCCGTGATCTTGACCAGCGCCGGCTGGCCCGGCCGGACGAAGGCCACGTCGCGCGGCGAGATCCGCGCCTCGACCAGCAGGGTCTCCGAGGTGGGCACCACCCCGGCGATCACCGTGCCCGGCTCCACATAGGCGCCGACCGTGTTCACCTCCAGCGTGTTGATGATGCCGTCGACGGGCGAGCGGATGTCCGTTCGCGCCACGCGGTCGCTGGCGCCGCGAATGGTCGCCTCGATCACCGAGAGTTCGGCCAGCGCCTGGGTCTTCTCGGCCAGCGCCTCCTGCTGGACCTGCAGCGTCAGCTCGTCGATCTGGAGAGCGGCCTCCTTGATCGCCGCGTCGAGCCGGGGGATCGCCTCGCGGGAAAGGTCGAGCTGACCCCGGGTTTCGGTAAGCTCCTTCTGCACGCGCAGAAGTTCGGTCTGCGCCACCAGCTTGCGCCGGACCATCGGCTCAAGCAGATCCGCCTCACGCTGCGAGATCTTCATGTTCTCCTCGAGCCGGGCGATGTTGGCGCGCGCCTCGTCCAGTTCCTTCAGGCGCTGCTGGCGCCGCTCGACCAGAACGGAACGCTTGTTGCGGATGTTCTCCGAGCGGGCCTGCAGGAGCCGCGCCTCGTTGGCGCAGATCTGCGGCGCAATCTCCTTCAGCGCGTCGGGGCAGATGTAGTCGGCGTCGAAGCGGCCGTTCTCCTCGAGCTGCAGCCGCGCGATCTGGGCGCGCAGGGCGCGGGCGCGCGCCTCGGATTCGCCCAGCGAGGAGGCCGTCACCGTATCGTCGAGCCGCAGGATCAGGTCGCCCTTGCGCACCACCTGGCCAACCTTCACCGCGATCTCCAGCACGACCCCCGGTTCGCTCGACTGGACGATCTGGGTCTTCGACACCGGTATGATCCGGCCTTCGCCGCGCGCGATCTCCTGCACCTCGGCGATGGACGCCCAGCCGATGAACGACATCAGGAGAGCGGCGATCACGACAAGGCCGAGCCGTGCAGCCAGTGGGGGACGATCCATTTTTCCTGCCCCTTTCCCTCCTCACGCGCCGCCCTCGCCCCGGTGCGTGCGCGAGAAGCTGTCCTATCGCGCCTGTCCAGGCCTGTTGGCCTGGGCATTCTTCTGCAGTTCGGCGATCACGGCCTCCTTCGGGCCGTCCGCGATGACGCGCCCCTGGTCGATGACCACCAGCCGGTCGACGAGTTGCAGCATGCTGTGCCGGTGCGTCGAGATGATGAGCGTCACGTCCTTCCTGAACGCGGTGTTGAGCTTCACGATCAGGTCGCGCTCGCTGGCGAGGTCCATGGCGCCGGACGGCTCGTCCAGGAACACGATGCGCGGCTCGGACAGGAGAAGCCGGGCGATGGAAACCGCCTGCCTCTGCCCACCGGAAAGCTGGCTGCCCCGTTCGCCGACCGGCATGTCGTAGCCGCGCGGATGCCGGGCGACGAAATCATCGACCCCCGCCGTTTTCGCGGCGGCGACGATCTCATCGTCGGTGGCGCCCGGCCTTGCCATCAGAAGGTTTTCCTTGATGGAACCGGAAAACAGGTCGGCGCCCTGCGAGGCGAAAACCACCGCCGAACGGACGACGGAGGGATGATACTGACGCACATCGACGCCATCGAGCAGCAAGCTCCCCTCGGTCGGCGGGTAGAGGCCGGCCAGAAGACGACCGACCGTGGTCTTGCCCGAACCGATCCGGCCGATGATGCCCACCCGCTCGCCCGCCTTGATCGACAGGTCGAAACCGTTGAGCGCCGCGCCGTCGGCGCCGGGATAGTTGAAGGCGACGGAGCGGAAGACGACGCTGCCCGACTGGATCTCGCGGTTGACGAAGCCGCTGCTCTCGGGCCGGTCCTCCGGCTGCTGCATGATGGCGTCGAGGATGCGCAGCGACAGCAGCGCCTGGCGCATGCGCGACAGCGTCATGGCGATCTGGCCGAGCGGCGCCACCGCGCGCCCCGAAAGCATGACCGTCGCGATGATCGCGCCGGACGAGATGTTGCCCTGCGAGAACTCGTAGGCGCCGGCGACGACAAGCGCCACCGTGACCAGCTGCTGCACGAACTGTGTCGCGTTGGCGGCCCAGGAGGAGAGCTGCTTGATGCCCTCGGCGGTGCGGGAGGCGTTCTTCGCCAGCTCGCTCCAGCGGCGCAGCAGGACCCGCTCCGCGCGCAGCGACTTGACGGTTTCGATGGTCGAGATGGTCTCGACCAGGAGGGATTGCCGCTGGGCGGCCTCGTTGTTGGCCGCGGCAACCCGCCGCCCGATGCGCGACTGGGTGACGAAACCGATGAGCAGGGCGATGGCAAAGGCGGTCGCCGGGATCAGCGCCAGCCAGCCCGCGACGCTGTAGATCACGGCGATGAACACGAACACGAAGATGCTGTCGATGATCGTGCTCAGCGTGTTGGAGGTGAAGAACTCGCGGACGAATTCATACTGGGTGACACGGTTGGCATACTCGCCGGTCGACATGGGCCGCGAGGCAAGCGTGGCGTGCAGCACCTTCTCGAACAGCAGATAGGAGAGCTTCAAGTCGGCCTTGCGGCCGGCATGGTCGATCAGGGCCGCGCGCACGCTCTTCAGCAGAAGGTCGAACAGGACCGCGCCGGCGACGCCGAGCGCCAGAACCCAGAGCGTCGCGGTGGCCTGGTTCGGCAGGACCCGGTCGTAGACGTTCATCACAAACAGGGGCGAGGCCAGCGCCAGGAGGTTGACGAACAGCGCGGCCACGGCCACCTGCGCATAGGAGCGCCAGAACGGCATCAGCGTCGTGGCCAGCCAGTGCCGCTTCTCGATCGCGCCGGCCGATCCGCCCTCGGCATTCTCCGTGCTGTTCAGGTAGATGACGCTGAAGGACAGGATGAGGCGGATGCGTCTGGCAAGCACCTCGGACAGCGCAACGCCCTCCTCGGCGCCCGGCGCGGGCATCAGCGCGGTGGAGATGCGGTCATCCGGCATGGTCTCGAGCAACGCCATCGCCGAGCCGTCCTCGAAGATCACGAGGGCGGGCAGATCGACGCCGCCGCCTGCAAGCTCGCGCCGGCTGTGCTGCGTCACGTCGAGTCCGATCCGGGCGGCAAGCCGTTCGATGTCCTCGACGCTCGGTCTCAGCTCATCGAAGGGCGTGTCCGAGAAGAGAACGGTGTCGGACGCGGGACGGGCCAGGAACTGCGCGATTTCTTGAAAGGCAGGCCGAAAGCCATCCGCGTTCAGCGGCGTGTCGACGGTGGGATTGCGAACCTGTTCCAAGGGCAGTCATCAAACCATGTTGACCGACCCGGCTATTGTCTCCGGATCGGTGCGAGAAGATCGAGCGGCAGATCGTTCACCTGCCGCGTGGGCAGCCTCTTGTAGGTTTCGGTGGGCGCAGTTTCCGGCACATTGAATTCCGTGCGGGCATAGGCCTCCGACTGCTTGGCGCTCTGCAGATGCATCGTGTCGAGCAGCGTGCCCGTAGCCGCCAGGATGCGGTACTCGGCAAACAGGGCGGCATATTGCGCGGTCTTCGACAGCACATTGACGCTGAAGCGGGTGTTCTGCGCGCCCAGCACGTCGAGCAGCGAGCGCTGGCCGACGACAAGCTGCTCGCGATAGGAATTGACGAGCTGCGCATTGGCTGAAGCCTGCGCCCTGAAGGTGCCCGCCAGATCCTGCTGCCGCAGGCGCCGGTCCCAGGAGATGCGGACCGCTTCCTCGACTTCCCGATAGGCCTGGTGCAGCACAAGGCGCTGCTCGCTGGCGCGGCGGATCTGTTCCTGCTCGTTGGCGACGTCGATGCCGCCGCGGTAGAGATTCCACTTGGCCACGACACGGGCCTGCAGGTCATGCGTCCGGCCGTCGGAACCGTCGATGTCATAGCCGGTGCGGGCGCGGCCCTCGGCGCTGATCTTCGGGAACATGTTGGAACGCGCGGCATCGACCTGGGCGTCGGCCGCATCGATATCGGCGTTGGCGACCTTGATGCGCGGATTGTTCTGCCGGGCGATGCCGATGGCCGCCTCGAGGGATGCCGGCAAAGAGGACGCGACCGAACCCGGCATGGTCGGGTTGGTCAGCGGTTTGCCGACGAGCTTGTAGAAGCGGATCTTGGCCGCCTCCAGCTCCTCCTCGGCTTCCTTCATGCGTGCCTTGGCTGAAAGGGCGCGTTCCTGGGCCTGCTGGCGGTCGGCCTCCGTCAGTGCGCCGCCCGAAATCAGCGAACCGATATCGCCCAGCATGGACTGGTGGAAGCCGACATTGGCGCGGGCTTCATTGACGATCTGAATCTGCAGCAGATATTCGAGATACTCACGCACCACCTGAAGGGCGATGCCTTCCGAGCGCTCAAGCACGCGGAACGACGCGGAATCGACGCGCGCGGCCTGACGCTCCAGCTCCGCGCGGCGGCCGCCGCCGTCGAACAGCGTCTGGGTTACCGACAAGCCGATTTCCGCAGGATAGAGCGGGTCGTCCTCGATGCCGACACCGCGCCGCGAGGGATTGTCCAGGCGGCGCACGCCGGCGGATGCCTCGAGATCGACGCTCGGCAGGTAAAGTCCCCGTGCCTGCCGCAGTTCGAACTCGATCGCCTCGCGGTTCTCGACCGCCTGCCCGATTTCGGGATTGGATTCCAGCGCGACGGCCATCGCTTCCTTGAGCGACAGGGCGCTGGCGCCGGTCGCGCCGGCAAACGAGACGGCGCTGCTCAGAAGCGCTGCCGCCAGGATACGCGTGATACGCGGTTTGAAAGTCATTGCTCCCCCTTGGACCGCGGCAGACCCGGATTGCCTCAACCCGCGATCATCGCCACGATCGTTCTCCATCCATCTGTGCGGGATACGGACCGAAACCGCTTCGCTTTCCTCACCCGCCAGGCGCCCGCGTTCCCGCGGAAGCCACCTTGAAGCCCAGCCCGAATCCATGCCGGGCACCCTGTCGATGGTAGGCTAACACCGCTGGCGACGCTACGTCATCCATAAGCCGACTACCCCTTAAGGCGTAGTTTCACGGACTCATTTCACCATGTTGTTGCAAAATCGCAACGAAAACCGGCTTTTGTTAAGCATTTCAATCTTGAAATAAGATAATCAAGCGGCTTCTGCGACTTCTACTGCCTCAACCGGAGTCATCTGACCACGACCAGCGTGCCGATCTTGACCTGGTTGTAGAGCGCGATGACGTCGTCGTTCATCATGCGGATGCAGCCGGACGACACGGCCTTGCCGATGGTCCAGGGCTGGTTCGTGCCGTGAATCCGGAACAGGGTCGATCCCAGATACAGCGCGCGGGCGCCGAGCGGGTTCTCTGGACCGCCCTCCATGACCGCAGGCAGGATGCGGCCTTCGGCGGCCTCGCGGCGCACCATGTCGGCCGGTGGCCGCCAGTCGGGCCATTCGGCCTTGCGGGAGATGCGCTCGCGGCCACGCCAGTCGAAGCCCTCGCGCCCCACGCCGATACCGTAGCGCATCGCCGTGCCGTCGCCGCGCAGATGGAAAAGCCGGCGTTGGGCCGTGTCGACGACGATCGTTCCGGCAGGCAGTTTTTCAGCGAACGGCACGACCTGCGGCCGGATCGCCGAATCGCTCCAGGGCGACTTGAAGGTCAGGCTGCGCTCCTTGCGGACCCAGCTTCCCGTGGCAGGGTCGAACTGGCGCACGGTGGCCCTGGTTTCCTCCGCCAGCGCCGCCGTTCCCGGCACTGCGGCCAGCAGCGCCAACAGCGCCATTCTCGAAAAGACCTCGGTCAAACGCATGGTCGCTCCCTATTCGCCGCCGGACAGGTGAAAGGTCTGGCCGTCGATACGGACACTGCTTGCATCCGGCGCCGAGATCGAACGCTGCCGGCCGTCTCGGCATGCGAGCTGGGGCCAGTCGATGACGCGACAGTCCACCTCGGCGTACCAGTTCGCCAGGTAATTGTTGCGGGAGATCGTCAGCGTGCCGTCGCGGCGCCGCTCGACCTCGTCTCCGCTCGGGCTGAGAAACGTCCAGGCGCCGGGCAGGGTCGCATCGAGAAAGCCGGGGCCGTAGGACTGACCATCAGCAAACCCCAGCGCGTAGCGTCGATGGACCGCCATGGCGTCCGCGTAGCTGGACAGGACGGCGACCCGGTTCCGGTACAGCGACCGGACATCGATGGCGGGATCCTGCGCGATGATCCGGAGCGGGGTCACCAGACGTCCCTGGCGCTCGTCGGCAACCGCCTGGAACGCCGCCGCCAGCGCCACAGCCTGCACAGAGAGACACTTCCAACCCATCACCGCTCCTCCTGGAAAAGAGCGAAACGCGCATCGCGGCGTGCCTGACATCAGACAGCCAGCGTACAAAGCCGGCTTCCAAATTGCCGGTTCACTATCTTGTGGTGATCTCCCGCAAGAGTCCAGAGCGCCGGCCGGCCGCCGGTTGCCCCGACAGGATCATGATCGCGCCTGCGCGGCGGCCCGCTTCAGCGTCCGGAGCGTTCGTTGCCGGCTTCTCCCGGCTGAAGCGCGCTCAGGCGGAAACCGTCGGCGCCCTTGGCCTTCGCCATGTCCAGCTGCTCCGAAGCGATGCGCATCAGCCCCTGGAACTCGATCTGGTCGTCGAAGATCACCCCGCCGATATCAAGCGTCAGTTCGACAGGCTCGCCCTCGGCCAGGAATGCTGCGGAAGCTGCGGCAGAACGGATCCGCTCGCCCACATCGCGGGCCTGTTCGACCGTCGCGCCCGGCAGGAAGATGCCAAACTCGCGGTCGCTCAGACGACCGACCACGTCGCTGCGGCGAACGTTGGCGCGGATCAGCGCCGCGATCTGCCGCATCGATTCCTCTCCCCAGCGGAAGCCGTAGTTGAGGTTGATCGCCCGGGCGTTCTCGGCCTCGAGGATCAGCAGCGCGCCGAAGGTGCGGCCGGCCTCGGAGATCGACACGGACCGGCGCCGCTCGACAAGCGTCGTGAAGGCGTTGCCGTTCAGGACCTCTGTCGAGGGATCGTGGGCGGCGGCGAAATTGCGCTCGCGCTTCAGGCGGCGAAGCGTCTCCGCGCTGTAGCCGATATAGGCCAGCAGCGGCGCGGCGATGACGACGGGCAGGACAAGCGCCGCCGCGAGGGCGCGCTGGTAGGGATTGATGTCGTCGCCGAAGAACAGAAGGTAGTGAACGAGGAACGAAATGCCCACGGCGGCCAGAACGCCGAAAACCACCAATGCGGCGGGGCCTATCCATTGCCGGGAGTTGTGCAAGAGCGTCTTGTCCATGAGCCTCGAATATCCCCAGTCTGTCTGACTCGTTGATAACCGGCAAACTTCTATTAAAAGTTGACGCTATAGATCGCGTTTTAACGATTCATCCGTTTCGCGCCAAGCAGCTTATCTTTCAACATGCTGTAATCGTGACGGTTTCCGTCACTCCTGCTGCGCGTTTTCCGCCCTGAAGGCGCGCACCGCGGCCATGAAGGCATCCACCATGACCGCCTGTTCGTCGGCAAGTGTGAACGCCGCCTCGTCGTACATGCGGTTCATTTCCCGGACGGGGATGCGGCGGACGGCATCGGTTCGGCCCGTGCCGTGCCGCCACATGAAGCCGACGCCCAGACCATTGGCCACCGCCTCATAGGCAGCGTCGCGCGTATCGAGCATCAGGATCGGCGCCGGCTCGAAGCGCGCGGCCCTGAAGGCGCGATCGACGACGCGCTGCGTCGAGGAGCCGCGCGTGCGGAAGATCAGCGGCGCCTCCATCAGCTGGGCACAGGTGAAGCTCTGCCGCTCGGCCAGCGAGTTCTGCGCATGGACCACGGCCACCACGTCCTGGCGTACCAGAAGCTCGGTGCGGAAGCGCCCGTCGGCGGGCAGATCGGGCAGAACGCCGACATCCACCTCGCGTGCCAGCACCGCCTTGACGATCTTCTCGAAAGACCCCGTCTCGACCGACACCGAGACGCTCGGATGGCGCTTCCGGAACAGGGCGATGACTGCCATGCCCGGCATGGAATTGCCGAGGCCGATCGACAGACGTCCGTCGAGCAGCGTCGTGTGCCGCGTCAGGATGCGCTCGGCCTCGCGCTCCTCCCCCGCCATGCGCTCGGCGATATCGCAGAGCTGCGCGCAGAGCGGCGTCGGATGGAGCGCCCCGTTCCTGCGCAGGAAGAGCCGCACCCCGTACTCCGCCTCCGTGTCGCGCACGTGCTGGGAGACGGCCGGTTGGGACAGCCCCAGCTGCCGCGCGGCGGCGGCATAGGAGCCGCCATTCGCCACGGCGTTGATCGCGCGAATGCGCGGCAGCGTGATCGGCATTGTCCACACCCAAGGAAAATCTTCGCCTCCCCCAAGGAATAGCCTTGGTTTGTAACAGCCGTGTCACAGACGCCGCGCAGGGTGACGGCAGAACAGAACTGCAAACCAGCTTCATCGCCAGGCAGGACTGCATGATCCGGCTCAACGCCGGGCATCGTCTGTCGCGCGGAATCTGACAACAAGGACGCCGCTTCCACATGCATCCCGTTTCTTCCATGGCCAGCCTGTCGCGCCAGCCGCTCGACCGCCACGCGGCGATCCTGTGCGACCTGGACGGCTGCCTGATCTCCGGCGACCGCGTCTATGACGGCGCGCGGGCGTTCGCGGCGCGCAACGAAGACCGACTGTGGATCGTCTCCAACAATTCCGCCGATACCGCCGAAACGCTCAGCGCGCGGCTACACAGGCTGGCGCTTCCCATCGCGCCGGAGCGCATCGTGCTTGCCGGCGAGCAGACGCTACGGCGGCTCGCCCTCGCCCATCCGGGCGCCGCGATCGCCATGCATGCGGAAGCGCCGCTTGTCGCGCTCGCCCATGACCTCGGTCTCGTCGTCGGCGAAAGCGCGCCGGCCTGCATTCTCCTGGCGCGCCAAACGCGTTTCGACCTCAACAGCCTCGGCCGGCTCGTGGCGCAGCTCGAAAGCGGCGCGCCGCTCCATGTGGCCAATCTCGACCGCACGCATCCCGGCCCCGACGGATATCCCGTGCCGGAGACCGGCGCCCTGCTTGCCGCCCTGCGGGCCTGCCGGCCGGATGTTGCGTTCCGCTCCATCGGCAAACCGGCGCCGGACCTGATCGACATCGCCCTGGAGCGGGCGGGCGCCACACGCGGCGACGCGCTCTTCATCGGCGACAATCCGGAGACGGACGGGCTCGCCGCGCGCGCCGCGGGGGTCGCCTTCATCCACATCGAAGCGCCCGGCGCATTGCCGGCAAGCGACGGGAGAGCGACATGCTGACCTATCTGGCGCGCATCGTCCTGAAAATGCTCGTCACCTTCTTCGCCATCGTGACGCTGGTCTTCTTCGCCACCCGCCTTTCCGGCAGCCCGATCGATTTCGTCATCGGCGAAGGCATCACGCAGGAAGACCGGGCGCTGCTGACCAGCTATTACGGCCTCGACCAGTCGACCTGGGTGCAGTACCGCGCCTTCCTCGCGTCCTTCGCCGACGGGCAGTTCGGCCTCTCCTTCGTCGAGCGCCGGCCCGTCGCCGAGATCGTCGGCGAGCGCATCTGGCCCTCGCTGCAACTGCTTCTGAGCAGCGTGGCGCTGACACTGGCGCTGTCCCTGCCGCTCGGCATTCTCGGTGCCGTCTACTGCAAGTCGTGGGTCGGCAGCGCCGTCATGGTCGTGGCCTTCCTCGGCTACGCCGTGCCGAATTTCGTCCTCGCCACCTTCATGATCCTGGTCTTCTCCTACTGGCTGAACTGGCTTCCGGTGGTGGGCAACGGCTCGGCCTGGCATTTCATCATGCCGACCATCACCATGTCGGGAATCCTGATCGCCGGGCTGACGCGGTTCACCCGCAACGCCATGCTCGACGTGCTCGGCCAGGACTATATGCGCACCGCCCGCGCCAAGGGCCTGTCGGAGCAGACCGTCATCTTCAAGCACGGGCTGCGCAACGCCTCGATCACCATCCTCTCGGTCATCGGCCTGCAGATCGCGGGGCTCGCTGCCGCCGGCAGCGTCGTGGTGGAGGCGATCTTTGCCTGGCCCGGCATCGGCGACCTGCTCGTCCGGTCAGCCATCGTGCGCGACTACCCGGTTCTGCAGTTCGGCGTCATCGCCGTCTCGGTGGCCGTCCTCCTCATCAACGCCGTGGTCGACATCGCCTATGCCTATGCCGATCCGCGCATCCGTCTCGGAAGGGCCTGAACCATGGCCGACGCCGCCTTCTCCCCCTCGCTCACCGCCGGCAGCCGCCTGAAGGGCGTGGCCGCGATCTGGCGCGAGGCAGACATGATCCAGCGCATGGCGATGGTGCTGGCTCTCATCCTCGTCGCCGCCGCGATCCTCGCACCGCTGGTCGCCCCCTTCAGCCCCGAGCAGCAGAGCCTGATCGCGAGGCTGCGGCCGCCGCTCGGCTTCGATCGCTACCGGGACGGCTATCTGCTGGGCACGGACGAACTCGGCCGCGATGTGCTGTCGCGCACGCTCTATGGATTGCGCCTGACGCTCGCCCTGGCGGTGATCGGCGCGTCCATCGGCCTCGTCGTCGGCGGGTTTCTTGGCATTCTCGCCGGCCTGATCGGCGGCATCTTCGAAGACATCGTGATGGGCGCGGTCGACACGCAGATCGCCATACCCTTCACGCTGATCGCGCTGCTGATCCTCTCCATCTTCGGGTCGAGCATGGAGGTGATGGTGCTGGTGCTCGGCGTCCATGGCTGGGAACAGTCGGCCCGCATCGTCCGCGGCGAGGTGCGCAAGCTGACGCAGATGCCGTTCATCGAGGCCGCACGCTCGGCCGGCGCCTCCGGCCCGCGCATCGCCTTCAAGCACATCCTGCCGAATGTGGTCTCGCCGCTCGTGGTGCAGTTCACCCTGTCGCTGTCCAACATCGTGCTGCTGGAATCGACCCTGTCCTTCCTCGGACTGGGCGTCCAGCCGCCGACGGCGACGCTCGGCGCGATGGTCGGCATCGGCCGCGACTACATGCCGACCGCGCCGTGGATCGTCGTCGCCCCGGCGCTGATGATCCTGCTCATCACCTTCGCGGTGCAGATTCTCGGCGACTGGCTGCGCGACCGGACGGATGTCCGCCTGCGCGCCCGCTGAACCCGTTTTCCAGAAGAGGCCGGCAAGGCCCGAGACAACCCACCCAAAACCAACGCCCTGGAGGCAGACATGAAACGACTTCTCGCCACTACCGCCATCGCGACCCTGGTCGCCGTGCCGGCGCTCGCCGTGGAACTCACCGTCGGCGCTTCGAACATCGCGCCCTATCTCGATCCGGGCCGCGACCATTCCAATGTCGGCTCGCAGTTCTACCACAACACGTTCGACACGCTGATCGCCAAGAACCTCGACAGCGACAAGACCGAATGGCTGCCGGGCCTCGCCGTCTCCTGGGAGCTGGTCGAGCCGACGGTGATGGAGCTGAAGCTTCGCGAAGGCGTGACCTTCCACAATGGCGAGGACATGACCGCCGACGACGTCGTCTTCTCGCTCAACCGCATGTATCAGGCGACTTTCCCGCCCTATCAGGTGCGCGCCCGCGACCGGCTGGCGAACTTCGAGAAGGCGGAGAAGGTCGACGACCACACGGTCCGCATCCATGCAAAGCGCGCCGAGCCTCTGTGGGAAACGCTGCTCAACCTGCAGCAGGTGATGATCATCCCGGAAGACTACACGAAGGCGCTGGCCGGCGATCCGAAGGTGGCCGAGAACGACGATTACGAGGCGTTTTCCCTGAAGCCGGTCGGCACCGGCCCCTACAAGATCGCGACCTTCACGCCCGGCGAGCAGGTGGTCTATGAGCGCTTCGACGGCTTCTGGGGCGACAAGGCGCCGCTCGACCGTGTCACGGTCAAGCGCATGCCCGAGACCGCCTCGCGCATCACCGCCCTGAAGACCGGCGAAGCCGACATCATCACCAATGTGGCGCCGGACCAGCTTTCGCTGATCGACGGCGACCCGAACCTGAAGACGGTCGGTGCCGCGACGGCGCTGTTCCACGTCATGATCATGAACGTCAACCACCCGAAGCTCACCGACCCGCGCATCCGGCAGGCCATGAGCCTGGCCATCGACCGGGATACGCTGAACGAGGCGCTCTGGCTCGGCAAGGCGGTGGTGCCCGCCTCGCACACGATGCAGGAATTCGGCGAACTCTACATGCCGGAGCTGGAGACTTTCGAATACAATCCGGAGAAGGCGAAGGAACTGCTCGAGGAAGCCGGTTATGACGGCTTCGAGGTCACCTTCGACACCGACGCCGTCTACTACACGAACGGCCTTCTCGCCGCCCAGGCGATCATGGAGATGTGGGCCGAGGTCGGCATCAAGGGCAAGGTCCAGGTGGGCGAGAAATGGACCGGCAATGCGCCGGAACTGATGGCGCGCAACTGGTCGAACCCGATGTATTTCGCCGACCCGTTCGGCTCCTTCGGCGTGATGTGGGCGCCGAACGGACCTTCGGAATCGGAAGGCCGCTTCAACACGGACGAGGCCTACGCGAAGATCTGGGAGCGCTTCCGCTATTCCAGCGACGTCGCCGAGCGCAAGGCGGCCTATGGCGAGCTGATGGACCGCATCAAGGCCGATCCGCCCGTCCTGCCGCTCTACCGACCCTATGAGTCCTGGGCGATGCGCAAGGACATCAACTGGGCGCCGAAGCCGGGCAACATTCCCTATGTGCTCGATTTCCGCGCCGGCTCGATCAGCTTCGCCAGCAACTGACACCGCCCCGCCCGCGCCGTCCAGGCTTCACGGGACGGCGCGGGTTCCCCTTCAAGCGCTTTCGGGAACCACTCCATGTCCACCCGTCTCTGTCTCGTCGCCGACATTCATCACGGCAAGCCTTCCCTGACCAAACGCGGCGACGCCGCGCTCGACCTGATGGGCGATCTCGCCCGCTTTTCCAACGAAGCTCGCGCCGATCTCATGATCGACCTGGGCGACCGCATCTCGGACATCGACCGCGATACCGACCTGGCGCTCGAGGCCGAAGTCGCCGAGGCGTTCAAGACGGTCGAGGCGCCGATCTGCCACATCAACGGCAATCACGACCGGGACCATCTCGCAGTTGCCGACAACGAGGAGATCCTCGGCCAGGCGCTGGGCCACCAGACGCTGGACATCGGCGACTGGCGCATCGCGCTGTGGCGCGCCGACACGCTGATCCGGCGCGGGCCGAACGGCGGCTTCCAGCTCGGCGAGCAGGATATTCTCTGGCTGTCGCGGACCGCGCAGAACGCGGACCGGCCCCTGCTGGTGTTCAGCCATGTGCCGGTCTCCGGCCACGCGCAGGTGGGCAACTACTATTTCGAGGCCAACCCCGCCGCCTCGACCTATCCGCAGGCGGCCCGCGCCCGCGCAGCACTCGCCCAGGCGCGCGTGCCTGTGGTGTGCATCGCCGGGCATGTGCACTGGAACACGATCACCCAGGTGGACGGCATCACGCACCTGACGCAGCAATCGCTGACGGAGAGTTTCACCACGCAGGGCGAGCCGGCCGGCGCCATGGGCCTGCTCGAACTCGACGGGCCGAGCGTGCGCTGGCGTGTCGAGGGGCGCGATCCGATGGACTACACGTTCATGCCGCATGCGCGCCGCTGGACCCCGCCCGTACCTCCGTTCCACGAAATCCCGGAAGTCGCCGCCCGCATGCGCGGAGAAAAGGCATGAGCCAGCCCGTCCTCTCGGTCGAAAACCTGCAGATCGCCTTCGGGGGGCACACCGCCGTGAAGGATCTCTCCTTCGAGATCGGCGCCCGCGAAACCGTGGCGCTCGTCGGCGAGTCCGGTTCCGGCAAGTCGGCGACGGCGCTGGCGATCATGCGGCTGATCGAGCGGGAGGGCGGGCGCATCGTCTCCGGACGCATTATGCTCGATGGCGACGAGGCGACGGACATCACCGCGCTCTCCGACAACGCCATGTGCGCCCTGCGCGGGCGCGACATCTCGATGGTCTTCCAGGAACCCATGACGTCGCTCAACCCGGTGCTGACCATCGGCGAGCAATTGTGCGAGGTGTTCGTCAGACACCGCCGCATGTCGCGCCAGGCTGCCCTTCAGGCGGCATGCGAGGGGCTTGCCAGGGTGCGCATTCCCGAGCCGGAGCGGCGGCTCGGGCAGTATCCGCACGAACTCTCCGGCGGCCTGCGCCAGCGGGTGATGATCGCCATGGCGCTGGCCTGCCGACCGCGCCTGCTGATCGCCGACGAGCCGACCACGGCGCTGGACGTGACGACCCAGGCGGAAATTCTCGAGCTGATCGGCCAGCTCCAGGACGAGATCGGCATGGCCGTCCTGTTCATCACCCACGACATGGGCGTGGTGGCCGAGATCGCCGACCGCGTCGTCGTCATGCGCCACGGCATCAAGGAGGAGGAGGCGCCGGTGGAGGTGCTGTTCGCCCGCCCCCGCGCCACCTATTCGCGCCACCTGATGGAGGCGACGCCCAAGCTCGGTTCCGGTGCACCGGTGCTCGACAGGACGCCCGCAACGGTGCTGGAGGTCAACGGCCTCACGACGCGCTTCGTCACGCGGCGCGGCCTGATCGGGCAGAAAGGATCCGCCTTCACGGCGGTCAACAATGCCTCGCTGACACTCGGCGCCGGCGAAACACTTGGTCTGGTCGGCGAATCGGGCTGCGGGAAGTCGACGCTGGCGCGCTCGATCCTGCGCCTGGTGGAGCCTGATGAGGGATCGGTCAGGCTTGCTGGCCACGACATGATGCGGCTCGGCCGGCGGGAGCTGCGCGCCGCGCGCCGCGACGCGCAGATGATCTTCCAGGATCCCTATGCCAGCCTCAATCCACGCCTGCCGGTGCATGAGCTGATCACCGAGCCGGCCCGCATCCACGGGCTCGCGCGCCCCGCCGAATGCCGCGACCTGGCGGTCAGCCTCGTCGAGAAGGTCGGGCTAGAGGCCGACGCGGTGGACCGCTTCCCACACCAGTTTTCCGGCGGCCAGCGCCAGCGGCTCTGCATCGCCCGCGCGCTGTCAGTCCGGCCGCGCCTGATCGTTGCGGACGAGGCGGTATCGGCGCTCGACGTGTCCATCGCCCGCCAGGTCACAGACCTGATGCTGGCGCTGCAGCAGAGCGACGACGTGGCCTTCCTGTTCATCAGCCACGACATCGCCGTGGTCGAGCGGGTCAGCCATCGCATCGCCGTGATGTATGCCGGCCAGATCGTCGAGACCGGGCCGACCGACAGCGTGCTCGCCAATCCGCAGCACGGCTACACGCAGCGCCTGCTTTCCGCCGTGCCGCGCCCGGATCCGACGCGCCGCAGGAGAAGCCGCCCCGTGGACATGGACGCGTTTTCTCCCGGGCCGTTGGCGCCGCCCGTGCCGGAGCGGGCGCATGGCCGTCTCGCGCGCGCGGAGACCGCGTGAGGCGCCAAACGGGTTGATCGTAAAAATTTGCATCAAATGCCGGCGGCTTCCTTTGGCCGCCGGTTACGGTTTCAAGTGCATGGTCGGCTAATCGCGGGGGCATTTGAAAGGGACATCATGCCGACTGATTTTGCGTCCGTGCACGCCCATCTCGAAAGCGCCCAGGCGGAGCTGCACGGTTCCGATCCCATCACGCTGCACCTCCGCGAAGCGATCGGCACGCTGATGGATGCAGCACTCCGGGCGCAGTACTCGCCGCAGGCGCAGGGAGGCGAGGTCGTGCCTTTCCCGGGTCCGCAAAGAGCGGCGTCCAGACCGAACTCGCGCCACGGGTAAGCCCCCGGGAGCAGGCGCGCCGGCGCCATCCACCAGGCTAGACGTCCGTAATTTTGCGTGCTTCCTCAATGGCTTCCTGCGCCATCGCCCTTTGGTTCCCGGCGGCAGCCTCGGTGCTGGTCGATGTTCCCGAATGATCGAGAAAAACCAGCGCCACGTCCCGCTCGGGGCCGACGGCCACCGCGGCAACGCGCTGGAAATCGTCGTCGCTGTCCAGACGGCGATTGAACAGGACGCGGCCGTCGAGCTGTTCCAGCGTGTTCAGCAGGGCGGTCTCGAAACCCAGTGCAACCAGATCAGACATGTCGAGCATCAGCTCAAGCTGGACGACTTCCAGCGAGGGTTCACAATGGGCAGTCATGGAATTCGAATCATTACTCACAAAGATAATTTGCCGGGCAAACAATTGCCGGGCAACGCGGTCTCGGAAACAGTTTGTTTCGTTATGAAATGATAATTTCCCGCTCCTGCCGGCGGGGTCGGAATCGCGCTGGAGCAGGAGGCGGATGCGCCCGCGTCTATTGCCCGGCCGCTTCGCGGGCGATCGCGTCGAGCAGGTCGTTGACCTGGTCGCGTCCCTTGCCCTCCGGCAACTGGCGGAACCCGACATGGACCGTGCCGGGCGTGTCCTCCATCTCGTAGGCGAAGACGATGTAGGGACAATAGGCAATGTTGCCCGGATCCTCCTCCATCACGGCGCGCGACATCACCGCCGAACAGAACTGGAAGAATTCGGCATTGCGATAGAGGGCCTTCGTCGCGCCGACATCGGCGGCGGTGCGCTGGAGCATCTCGCCGATCATGCCGTGATAGTCGACCACATAGCCACGGTTGATGATGGCGTCACTGATGTTGAGCGCAATATCCTCGAACGGCTCCGCCGTCTGGTACAGCGTCACGTCGTCATCGGCGAGCGCCGGCGCAACGGACACGCCCAGGGTAAGGATGATCGCCTTCAGCATCGTCTTCATGACGCGTTCTCCATGGCAGGGACTCCGGAATACTTCCACGCATCGAGCGCTTGCACCATACTCCGCGCAGCGGCGCCACCCGCGGGGAGACGGTGTTTTTTCACGTCCGGCTCCATACATATCAAAACACGCATATTTTCGCCAGACCCGCCGCGCGGCGCGTTGACGCCGGCGGGCGCCCGTGAAATCATTCAAAAATATGAATATATGGGAGAGACATCCATGATGACACGCCGCGACATCCTGATTGGCGGCCTCGCCCTGCTTGGCGCCGGGCTGCCCCGGCCCGCCGGCGCGCTCGGCCGTTTCGCGGCCGGTGACGCGGAGATCATCGTCGTCAGTGACGGGGCGATGAACCTGCCGCTCGGCTCCGTCTATCCCGGCCTGTCCGAGACGGAGCGCGATGCGCTCCTGACGCAAAGCGGGATGCCGACCGATGGCTACCGGCCCGACTGCAACGTGACGTTCCTGCGCAGCGGCGACCGGCTGGCGGTGTTCGATGTCGGCGCGGGCCCGAACTTCCTGCCGACGACCGGCAAGCTGGCGGCCAACCTGCCGGAAGCGGGCATCGACCCGGCCGACGTCACCGACGTGATCTTCACCCACGCGCATCCCGACCATCTGTGGGGCCTGCTCGACGATTTCGACGAGCTGATCTTCCCCAACGCCGCGCATCACATGGCGGAAGCGGAGTGGGATTTCTGGCGGGCGGACGACACGCTGTCGAAGATGCCGGAGGACCGCAAGAGCTTCGTCGTCGGCGCGCAGAACCGGTTCGCAGCGCTGGAGGACCGCATCAACCTGTTCAAGCCGGGCGCGGAGATCCTGCCGCGGGTCGAGGCCGTCGACACGGCCGGCCACACGCCCGGGCATGTCTCCTTCATGGTGCATGACGGAAGCGGCGGCGCGACGCTGATCGCCGGCGACGCCATTACCAACCCCGTGTCCTTCGTCCGGCCCGATCTGGAGACGGGCAGCGACCAGGACCGGGCGATGGGCGCGGCCGCCCGCGTGCGCCTGCTCGACCGTCTGGCGGGCGACAGGGCGCGGCTGGTCGGCTTCCATCTGGCGCATCCCGGCTTCGGGATGGCGGAACGGGACGGCAGCGCCTATCGCTTCGTCGCCGTGTAACTCTATTCCGCCGGAGCGGCGGCGTTGCGGCGGAAGGCGGCGAGCAGCGATCCCTCGATCAGATAGGCGAGGCCCAGGCGGGCGCCGAACATGATCGAGACGATGGCGACCGGCGCAGACAGCGCGAGCACGGAGACCGCCGAGATTCCCTGTCCGATGGTGCAGCCGAGGGCGAACACGCCGCCGGTGCCCATCAGGAAGCCGCCCGCCAGATGCCGGCTCAGTTCGCGCGCATCGTCGCAGGCTTCCCAGCGGATGTCCGCGCGCCGCCAGGCGCACAGGGCCGCACCGACGACGACGCCGAGCACCAGCCCGATCCCGTAGTCCGGCCAGGTGCCGGTGAAGGCGATGGCCTGCAGGATCGTGTCGCCGACCGGCACGACGAAGGAACCGGCTTCAAGCTGGACCGGCTCGAAGGAATGGCGCGCGGCCAGCGCCGTCGCCAGCCAGCCGAAGGCGATGGCGGCACCAATGACGGATCCAGCGACGATCAGGTCGCGTTCCCTGCGAAACCTGCCGTCGCGCAGGACCCACCAGAACAGGAGCACCGACGCCAGCAGCGCCACGGCGATGCGCAGATCGACGCCGGAAACGGCGCTCGCCAGGCCGCCGAGCGACTGGTCGCCGGCGAAGGAAAGATCGATGGCGAGATTGTCGACCACGGCGATGCGCAGATTGCCGACGATGCCGCGTTGCGCGGCCAGCGCCGAAAGCCCGAGCACCAGAAGGACGATCAGGGCGCGCAGGCTGCCGCCGCCGAGCCGCACCAGCGCGCCGAAGCCGCAGGTGCCGGCGAGCGCCATACCGAAGCCGAAGGCGATGCCGCCGATGACCGCGCCGGTGAGGCCGAAGAATGGCTGCAGGTAGAAGCTCTCGCGGAGATCGACGATGCCGGTCAGCATCAGCGTCTGCGTCAGGACCATCGCGACGCCGGCGGCAAGCGCCCAGGTCCGCACGCCGCGGCTGTCGCCCGCATACCATTGGCGCTCGAGCGCGGCCATGGTGCAGAAATGGCGGCGGCGCGCCACGTAGCCGATGACGCCGCCCGCCAGCAGGCCAGCCGCCAGCAGGAAGCCGGGCGCTTGCAGAAACTCCATCACGTCCTCCCGCGGCGATCACGCCGCATGCTCCTCCCACGGCGATCACGCCGCGCACTCTCTACCGCAGCAGACGTGCTGCGTCTTTATCCCGCGGCAGCCTTGCCGCAGCAGCCCGTCAGGGCTCGCGGATCTTCGGTTCCCCCTTCCGCACCGGCGCGCAGAACAGGTCGTACAACGCCTCGATCACCGAGCCGACCTCAGCACTGGCGATGGAATAATAGATGGCCCGCCCCTCGCGCCTGGTGTTGACCAGCCGGTCGAAGCGCAGCCGCGCGAGCTGCTGCGAAACGGCGGCCTGCGGCATCTTCATGATGTCTTCCAGTTCGGAGACCGACTTCTCCCCCTCGGCGAGAAGGCACAGAATCAGGAGCCGGCTCTCATGCGACAGCGCCTTCAGCAGGTCGCTCGCCTTGCGCGCCTGCTCGAGCAGCGCCTCGAAATCCTCCGGCGACTGGTCGGGCTTGAGTTTCGGCAGGCTCATTGGCTCTCCGTCTTCCCAATCAAATCGCCGAGAAGATACCAGAAAAATTCATCGCCCGGATAGCCGCGCATGCGGCCGATCTCGCGGCCATCCTCAACAAGTATGAAGGTCGGCGTGAAGCGCTCGGAGGGAATTCCCTCGAGGTCGGCCGGCCATTCGCCGGTGATGTCGACCCGGCGCAGCGGCGCGCGGCGGCCTTCTTCCGTCTTGGCATAGGCCGGCGCGATCTCGGCGTTGAAGCGGGCGCACCAGACGCAGCCCGGCTGTTCGAGCATGATCAGCTCGGCCGCCGCGAGCGGCGTCGAAAGCAGCGCAAAAAGCACCGCGGCAAGACGCAGGATGGGAGAACCGTTTTTCATGTTTGCAACATATAGTAATTTCCGCATATCTTCCAGCGGGAGCGCATCACTGATTTAACGGGCTGTTCCGGCGGTCGATGCGCGGCGGAGGGGAATGAATGCTGGATGTCAGTTTAGGCGGCGCGCTGTTGGCGGGACTGTTGTCCTTCGTGTCTCCCTGCGTGCTGCCCATCGTACCGCCCTATCTCGCCTGGCTTGCCGGCCTCAGCTTCGAGGAGCTGAACGCCGATACGCTTCAAGCGGGGCGCAGGCGGCGCATCATCCTCGCGGCGATCGCATTCGTTCTCGGCTTCACCACTGTTTTTGTGGCGCTCGGCGCGACCGCGAGCCTCATCGGCCGCACCATCGCCCAGTATTTCGATGTCCTGTCGGTGATCGCCGGCGTGATCATCATCATCATGGGCCTCCATTTCCTCGGCGTCTTCCGCATCGCCCTGCTCTACCGCGAGGCGCGGGTGCAGGTGACGCGGAAGCCGGCCGGCCTTGCGGGCTCCTTCGTCATGGGTCTCGCCTTCGCCTTCGGCTGGACGCCCTGTGTCGGCCCGGTGCTCGCGGCGATCCTGTTCGTTGCCGGGTCGGAAGGTTCCGCCGCCCGGGGCGCCATGCTGCTTGCCGTCTATTCGCTCGGCATCGGCATCCCGTTCATTCTGGCGGCCGTCTTCGCCAGCCGCTTCCTCGGCTGGGCGGCCCGCTTCCGCAAGCACATGCACAAGATCGAAATGGCCATGGGCGGGCTGCTGGTGCTCACCGGCATCCTGTTCGTGACGGGACAGATGTCGGTCATTTCCTACTGGCTTCTCGAAACGTTTCCGGTCTTCCAGAACATCGGATAGGAGTGCGCATCATGTTCAGAACGCTATTCGCCGCAATCGTCCTTCTCGCCGCTTCCGCCCTGCCCACCGCCGCCGTCGAGATCGGCGAGGACGGGCTGCACAAGGAGGCGTGGTTCTCGCTCACCTTCCGCGACATGGCCGAGGACATCGCGGCGGCGCGCGAGGAAGGCAAGCGGCTCGCCATCGTGTTCGAGCAGCGCGGCTGCATCTACTGCGCCAAGATGCACGAGGATCTCCTGAGCGATCCGGAAGTGCGCGACTACATCGAGGCGCATTTCAAGGTCGTGCAGTACAACATGTTCGGCGACGAGGAGGTGACCGACCTCGACGGCTCGGTGCTCACCGAGAAGACCGCCGCCCGCAAATGGGGCTATGTCTTCACCCCGACCATCGTCTTCCTTCCCGAGGAAGCGCCGGAAGGCGGGACCGTCGCCGAAGCGGCCGTCGCCACCATGCCCGGCGCCTTCGGCAAGTGGACTTTCCTGCACATGTTCCAGTGGGTCGCGGAGAAGGGCTACGAAGGAGACGAGCACTTCCAGAAATATCATGCGCGCAAGCTCGACGAGGCGCGGGCAGCCGGGAAACTCCAGGAGGAATGAGCCGCGCGGCGCTTCGATGCCATGACATATGCAAGATTTTATATTTTTCCATTGAAGATCGCGAAAGGCGCGGGTAGCGTGGCCGAAAACGGTTATCCGCGCGCAAACGCGGAAAAGGGAGCGGAGGAGACAAGCCTATGATCAAGGTGACACGATTTTTGTGCGCGGCATTCGTGATGCACGCCGGCGCGGCATTTGCCGACGACACCGCCCCCGACAAGGTGATGTACGAGGATTTCTCCGTGCAGGCATCGCTGACGGGCAAGGCCGGCGATCCTGTCGAGGGCGCCAAGGTGTTCAAGGACCGCGGCCTCGGCAATTGCCTCGCCTGCCACCAGAACGCCGACATGTCGGGCGATCTCTTCCACGGCACGGTCGGTCCGGCCGTCGATGGGGTCGCGGACCGCTGGGAGCCGGCGCAGCTGCGCGCCATCGTCTCGGACGCCAAGCAGGTGTTCGGCGAGGAAACGGTGATGCCCGGCTTCTATTCGCTCAAGGTCGGAAAGGACGTGGCGAAGGACAAGGCCGGCAAGACCATCCTTTCGGCGCAACAGGTTGAAGACGTCGTGGCGTATCTCGCCACGCTCAAGGAATAGACGAGGAGAATGCGAATGAACATCAACAGACGCCAGGCGCTCGGCCTTTCTGCCGGCGCCGTCGCCTTCGCCGCGACGGGCTTCTCCGCCCTGCCGGCGCTCGCCTCGGCGGAAGACGCCGACAAGCGCATCGCCGATTTCGCCGGCGGCAAGACGCCCGAGACCGGCAAGCTGACGCTGACTGCGCCGGAGATCGCCGAGAACGGCAACACGGTGCCGATATCGGTCACGGTCGACAGCGCCATGGAAGGCGACGACGTGGTCGAAGAGGTGATGATCCTCGCCGACGGCAATCCGAACCCGGACGTGGCCACGTTCCATTTCAGCGAGGCGAGCGGCGCGGCCGCTGCGACGACCCGCATGCGCCTTGCCAAGACGCAGAACGTCATCGCGGTCGCCCGCATGAAGGACGGCACGACCTATGTCGACAAGAAAGAAGTGAAAGTCACCATCGGCGGCTGCGGCGGCTGATCAGGAAGGAATATCGAAATGGCTACCCCAAAACCGCGCGTCAAGTTACCCAAATCCGCCTCGGCGGGCGAGGTCATCACCATCAAGACGCTGATCAGCCACACGATGGAATCGGGCCAGCGCAAGGACAGCGAAGGCAAGGTCATCCCGCGTCAGATCATCAACAAGTTCAGCTGCGAATTCAACGGCGCCACGGTGTTCTCCTGCGACATCGAGCCGGCGATCTCGGCCAATCCCTATTTCGAGTTCAGCGCCAGGGTGAAGGAGAGCGGCACGTTCAAATTCACCTGGGTGGACGATGACGGCTCAGTCTACGAAGACGAGCAGACGATCGAAGTGAAATAAGGGCGCGAAAGCGCCGGCGAAGTGAAGCAACGGCGCGAAGGCGCGGACAACAGGCAGCTTGGGAGGAGAGCCGTGAGACACTCATTAGCCATCGTCGGGCTGGGAATGATGATGGCGGCGTTGCAGATGCCGCTGACGGCTCAGGCCGATCCCGTGGACGACGCGCTGGTCATCGACGATCTGGAGATGGTCACCCGCACCAAGGCGCCGGAAGGCCATCCCTTCGACGAGGTTCGCTCGGGCTGGCTTTACCGCGAGGCCGAGACGCGCGAGCTGGAAGCCGATTCCTTCCAGAATCCGGGCATGCTCTATGTCGAGCAGGGCGCGGACATCTGGAACCGGATCGAAGGCCCGGAGGGCAAGTCCTGCGCGTCCTGCCACAATGATGCGGCCGTGACGATGAAGGGCGTCGGCGCGAACTATCCGAAATGGGACGCCGACGCGAAGCGGCCGATCAATGTCGAGCTGCAGATCGACAAGTGCCGGGTCGAGAACATGGGCCTCGAGGCCTACAAGTTCGACCATGCCGAGCAGAAGGCGCTGACCACTTACATCAAGAACCAGGCGCTCGGCGAACCGGTCAAGCTCGATCTCAGCCAGGGCGAATTGCAGAGCTGGTGGGACCGCGGCAAGGAGCTGTACTACACCCGCACGGGCCAGCTGAACTTCGCCTGCGCCTCATGCCACGAGGCCAATTCCGGCCAGTATATCCGCGCCGACCATCTGAGCCAGGGACAGGCCAACGGCTTTCCCACCTACCGCCTGAAGCAGGCCGACATGGTGTCGCTGCACAACCGCTTCCGCGGCTGCATCCGCGACACGCGGGCCGAGTTCCCGAAGGCGTTCTCGGACGAGCTGATGGCGCTGGAAGTCTACGTCACCTGGCGCGGCACCGGTCTTTCGGTCGAGACCCCGTCCGTCAGGCAATGAGCTGAAGCGATGGGCGGCCTCGCCGCCCATTTTTCCCGTTTTGTGATGCCCTTCCCCGGGAGCCGTTCCGGGGACGGCTTGGCTATGGAGTTTTGAATGTTCTCACGACGCGAATTTCTGATGGCGGGCGCGGCCCTTTCGGCCGTTGCCGGGCCGGCGCTGGTCGGCCAGTGGTCGCGCGCGGCGGCGCAGCAGAAGCTGAGCGAGAACGACCTGCTCGACTTCGACGCCTTCGGCAACGTCACGCTGGTGCATGTCACCGACATCCACGCCCAGCTGATGCCGGTGTTCTTCCGCGAACCCTCGGTCAATCTGGGCGTCGGAGCGGTCGCCGGACTGCCGCCGCATGTGACGGGAGCCGATTTTCTAAAACTCTACGGCATCGAGCCGCACAGCCCGCATGCCTATGCCCTGACCTCCGAGGATTTCGCGGCGCTTGCCAGGAGCTACGGCAAGATGGGCGGGCTCGACAGGATCGCGGCGATCGTCAAGCGCATCCGCGCCGAGCGCGGCGAGAACACGCTACTGCTGGACGGCGGGGACACCTGGCAGGGCAGCTATACCTCGCTGAAGACCAACGGCCAGGACATGGTGACGGCGATGAACGCGCTGGAACCGGACGCGATGACGGGACACTGGGAGTTCACCTACGGCGCCGACCGGGTGAGCGAGATCATCGACGAACTGCCCTTCGCCTTCCTCGGCGGCAACATCTACGACGCGGAGTGGAACGAACCGGCCTTCGAGGCCTACAAGATGTTCGAGCGCGGCGGCGTGAAGGTGGCAGTGCTCGGCCAGGCATTTCCCTATACGCCGATCGCCAATCCGCGCTGGATGTTCCCGAACTGGTCGTTCGGCATCCGCGAGGAGGACGTGGCGGCGAATGTCGCGGCGGCGCGCGAGGAAGGCGCCGAGCTGGTGGTGCTCCTGTCGCATAACGGCTTCGACGTGGACCGGGCGCTCGCCGCCCGCGTCGAGGGCATCGACGTCATCCTCACCGGCCACACCCATGACGCGCTGCCCGAGCCGGTTCTGGTCGGCAAGACCCTGCTGATCGCCAGCGGCTCGCACGGCAAGTTCGTCACCCGCCTCGACCTCGACGTGCAGGGCGGCGCGCTGAAGGGTTTCCGCCACCGCCTGATCCCGGTGTTCTCCGACGTGATCGCGCCGGACGCGGACATGACGGCGCTGATCGAGGAGCTGCGCGCGCCCTATGCGGACGAACTGAAGCGCGAGCTGGGGCGCACCGATTCCCTGCTCTACCGGCGCGGCAATTTCAACGGCACGTTCGACGACCTGATCTGCCAGGCGCTGCTCGACGTGCGCGAGGCGGACATCGCGCTTTCGCCCGGCTTCCGCTGGGGGACCTCCGTGCTGCCCGGCCAGGCGATCACGGTCGAGGACCTGCACAATGCCTGCGCCATGACCTATCCCGCGGCCTATCGCTCGACGATGAGCGGCGAGACGATCAAGACCATCCTCGAGGACGTCGCCGACAACCTCTTCAACGAGGATCCCTACTACCAGCAGGGCGGCGACATGGTGCGCGTCGGTGGCATGGGCTACGCCATCGACCCGGGCCAGACCATCGGCAACCGCATCTCCGGCATGACGCTTCTGAAGACGGGCGAGGCCATCGAGGCGTCGCGCGACTACACCGTGGCCGGCTGGGCGTCCGTCAACGAGGCGACCGAAGGCCCGCCGATCTGGGACGTGGTGGAGGAGTATCTCGACCGCAATCCGCTGGTGCAGCTGGAGGAAAACCGTTCGGTGAAGGTCGCCGGGTAACATGTGACGGCGGGATGCCCCACCCCTCGAAGCCGGAATATCGCATATGGTTTTTGTTGCAGGCTCCGCCTGCGCCCCCCACCCGTGGCTCGCCCCCGGTCGGGTAAGGGGTGGGGGTACTGCGCCGCCATAGGCAATCTCCATGCCCTCAGACGAATTAGCCGCCGGCGTTGGACAGGCCAGCCACATGCTGATATATAGAAAAATTCATATGTTTTATGATGTCGTCCCTTTCGGTAGAGGAGCCGGATTGCACTCATGACGAAAACCTCCACAAGACGCGGCTTCATGAAGGGCGGGCTGACGGCGGGCGCGGCGCTTGCCACGGCGGGCCTGACCGCGCCGGCGCGCGCCGAAGGCGACCCGGCGATCACCGAAATCCAGGATTGGAACCGCTATTCCGGGCCCGGCGTCGATGCCAGTCCCTATGGCAAGCCATCGGATTTCGAGGCCCATGTGGTCCGGCGCAACGTCGCCTGGCTGACGGCGGACCCTGTTTCCTCCGTCAACTTCACACCGCTGCACGAGCTTGACGGCATCATCACGCCGAACGGCCTGTGCTTCGAGCGCCATCACGCCGGCGTGGCCGAGGTCGATCCGCAGAAGCACCGCCTGATGATCAACGGCCTGGTGGACACGCCGCTGGTCTTCACCATGGCGGACCTGATGCGCTTTCCGCGCGAGAACCACGTCTATTTCCTCGAATGCGCGGCGAACTCGGGCATGGAATGGCGCGGCGCGCAACTCAACGGCTGCCAGTACACGCACGGCATGGTGCATTGCGTCATGTATACCGGGGTCAAGCTCAAGCACCTGCTCGAGGAAGCGGGCGTCAAGACGGCCGGCAAGTGGGTGATGCCGGAAGGCGCCGACGCCTCGGCCATGACGCGCTCGATCCCGCTGGAAAAGGCGCTGGACGACTGCCTCGTCGCCTTCAAGATGAACGGCGAGGCGCTGCGGCCGGAACAGGGCTACCCGCTCAGGCTGGTCGTGCCGGGCTGGGAAGGCAATATGTGGGTGAAGTGGCTGCGCCGCCTGGAAGTCGGCGACGAACCCTGGCACGCCCGCGAGGAAACCTCGAAATACACCGACCTGCTCGCCGACGGAAAGGCGCGGCGCTTCACCTGGGTGATGGACGTCAAGTCGGTCATCACCAGCCCCAGCCCGCAAATGCCGATCACCCATGGCAAGGGCCGGACCGTGCTGACCGGGCTTGCCTGGTCGGGAACGGGCAGGATCGCGCGTGTCGATGTGTCGCTCGACGGCGGACGCAACTGGGTGACGGCGCGGCTCGACGGCCCAAGCCTGCCGAAGGCGCTGCACCGCTTCTACCACGAGTTCGACTGGGACGGCTCGGAGCTCTTCCTGCAATCGAGGGCGATCGACGAGGCCGGCTTCGTGCAGCCGACCAAGCCGGAGTTGCGCGCCGTGCGCGGGGCGAATTCCATCTATCACAACAACGGCATCCAGACATGGCATGTGGCGACGGACGGAGTGGTTGAGAATGTCGAGATTTCTTAAGTTCGTTGCGGTGCTCGCACCCCTCATGGTCGCCGCCGGCGGCGCGGCGGCGCAGGATGCCGACGCCGGCGCCAAGGTGTTCAACAAGTGCAAGGCCTGCCACACGGTCGGCGAGGGAGCGAAGCACCGGGTCGGACCGGAGTTGAACGCGCTTTTCGGCCGCGTCGCGGGAACCGCCGAGGGGTACAAGTACTCGCCCGTTATGACGAAGGCCGGTGCGGACGGCCTGGTCTGGGACGACGAAAGCCTGCATGCCTTTCTGGCTGCCCCGCGCAGCTTCATGAAGGGCACCAAGATGGCCTTCGCGGGCCTGAAGAAGCAGGACGAGATCGACAATCTCCTCGCCTATCTGAGGAATTACTCCAGCGAAGCCGCCGCACCGCAGGTGGAAGAGGCGAAGCCCGAGCAGAAGAGCGAGGCTCCGGCGCCTGCCTCTGAACCCGAGAAGAAGGCCGAGACGGCTGCCGCCGCTCCCGCGCCGGAAACGACGGCGCAGGGAACGCATGGCGTGCTCCACCTCGGCCGCCCTGCGACCGAAGCTGAGGTCGCCGCATGGGACATCGACGTGCGGCCGGACGGGCTGGGATTGCCCGAGGGACGCGGCACCGTCACGGACGGTGAGGCGCTTTACTCGGAACAGTGCGCGGCCTGCCATGGCGATTTCGGCGAGGCGATCGGCCGCTGGCCGGTTCTGGCCGGTGGACAGGATACGCTGACCAACGACCGCCCGGTGAAGACCATCGGCTCCTACTGGCCCTATCTGTCGACTGTCTACGACTATATCCGGCGCACCATGCCGTTCGGCAATGCGCGCTCCCTGTCGGATGACGATGTCTACGCGCTGACCGCCTACGTGCTCTACCTGAACGACGTCGTCACCGACGAGGACTTCGAGCTGAGCCGCGAGACGTTCCTGTCCGTCGACATGCCCAATGCGGGCGGCTTCATCGACGACGACCGCATGTCCGAACCCCACTACGCCAACAAGGCGGACCCTTGCATGAAGGATTGCAAGCCGGGCAAGGCTGAGATCACCATGCATGCGGCCGTTCTGGACGTGACGCCCGAAGGCGAGGACGGCGCAGACGGCGCGCCCTCCATCGAATAGGATTTCACTCGGCGGGAACCACGGCAGGCTGGGGCACTTCGCTCCCCTGCCGGGCCGGACGGTCCACGAAACGGTCGGCGACGGCCGCGCCGGCGATCATCGCCGCAAGGCCCGCAATCGACGACAGCGCCAGAACCGAGCCGCCGGTAAAGCCGGCGCCGATGGTGCAGCCCACCGCGAGAATGCCGCCGAAGCCCATCAGCACCGCGCCTGCCGTATAGCGCAGGATCGACGGCGTGCCCGGTTCGGAGAAGGTGGCGATGCGGAAGTCGCGGAAGGCCAGAGCGGCAAACAGGGCGCCCAGCAGCGTGCCGATGAGGACGCCCTGATCCAGACCCGCCGCACCGGCGGCGCCGAGAATTTCGCCGGTCGTCGCCAGAGGCCGGATATAGGAGAGGCTTTCGGCCTGGATCGGCTCGAAGAGCTGCTGCGAGATCGCGTAGGTGAACCACCAGCCGGCAACCACGGCGAGACCGACGCCGATCCCGCCGACGAGCCGCCACAGCGAGGGCCGCGCCCTGACGGCCAGTCCGACGGCGGCGGCCGCCAGAACCGCGCCGAGCGCGACGCCGGCCCAGCGACCGAGGCCCGCATGGGCAAGGAGGTCGTTGCCGCCGACATCGGCCGTGCTCCAGAGGCCGGACACCGCATCGCGGGCAGGCACGAGGAAGCCGCTATACGTGGCGAGGCCGACCAGCCCGATGACCAGCGTCGAATAGAGCGCGCGCAGATTGCCGGAGGCGGTCAGCACCAGAAGGCGCGACACGCAGCCCCGCGCCAGAACCATGCCGATGCCGAACAGGCCGCCGCCGATCAGCGCGCCGGACAGGCTCTGCGCCGTCGAGAAGAAGCGCGTTTCTGTGACGTTGAGCCGGCCCTCAAGCAGCAGAAGCTGAACGCCGAGCACCGCCACCGCGAAGCCCGCGGCCCAGACGGCCAGAGCCTGCAGGTCGCGTCCGCGCGTCAGGTCGAGCACGGCCGAGCGCGTGCAGAACCGGCTGCGCTGGGCAAGGATGCCGAACGCCGCGCCGACCACGGCTCCGCCGGCCAGCAGCGCGCCGTTTTCGCCGAAGCGGTCGATCAGGGGCACAAAATCCATGGCTTTCGCCTCCGGTAGACAGATATTCCAAGATAGCCGGAACACCGACCGCGTTGAGGGCATGAAATTGCCGACAAGTCGCCGATAATGGAATGGAATCGCGCGATATTGCCTTCGGGCAGTTCCCTTTTCCAGCTGGTGGCATGTCTCCCCTTCAGCGTGTTCGCGGCCGTCCAGAAGCGGCTTTTCCGGGATGGCCGCGCGGCGCGCCGAGCATCGGGAGAAAGACGTACAAGAATCCTGTTGAAATCGATTTCATCCATAATACAATCGATTTCATTGACGCGGCGTGCCGTTTTGCGCCGAGGAAACGTCAAGGGAGGAATCGGCGCTGCACCCGGTGGAGGAGAACCATCCGGATCGGCTGCGCATCTTGTCAGGGAGGAATTGCATGAAACGATTGGCAACAATCGCGGTGGCCGCCGCAGCACTCGCCGGCACGGCGCTTTCGGCCTATGCGGAAGATTTCAAGATCGGCCTGTCGAACGGCTGGGTCGGCAGCGAATGGCGCACCCAGATGATCGAGGAAGCCGAAGCGGCAGCCGCCCTCTGGAAGGAGCGCGGCGTCAATGTCGAGGTGGTCGCGCAGAGCGCCAATGTCGACGTGCCCGGCCAGATCGCCCATGTGCGCAACTTCATCAGCCAGGGTGTCAACGCCATCATCATCAATCCGAACAGCCCGACGGCGTTCGACCCGGTCTTCGCGCAGGCCAAGGAAGCCGGCATCCTGGTGATCGCCACCGACGCCGAAGTCTCCTCCCCGGATGCCACCTATGTGGGCATCGACCAGAAGGGATGGGCGATGGAAAGCGCCAAATGGCTTGCCGAGACGCTGGACGGCAAGGGCAAGGTGGTCGCGATCAACGGCGTGGCCGGTCATCCGGCGAACGAGATGCGCGTCGCCGGCTATCGCGAGGTCTTCGGCCAGCATGACGGCATCGAGATCGTCAACGAGGTGAATGCCAACTGGGATCAGGCGCAGGGCCAGCAGGCCATGCAGAACCTGCTCGCCACCTATCCCGACATCGACGGCGTCTGGGTGCAGGACGGCATGGCCGCCGGTGCATGGCGCTCGATCATGGACGCCGACAAGGCCGGCGACATTGCCGCCACGGGCGAGATCCGCAAGGACTTCATCGACATCTGGACCGAGAACAAGCTGAACTCCGGCGCCTCGGTGAACCCGCCCGGCGTGATGGCCAGCGCCCTCAATGTCGCGGTGCTGATGCTGCAGGGACGCGAGCTGAAGGAGCCGGCAACCGCCGGCCAGTACGGCAACGCCATGTACCTGCCGATCCCGTTCATCAGCTCGGACAACCTCGCCGAGGCGGCCGCCTCGATGGAGGGCAAGCCCGGCCACTACTCCTACACCAGCGCCCTGTCGATCGACGACGCGGAAGCGCTGTTCAAGTAGGCTTGCGTCGGCGCTCGCCCCTCACCCTTACCCTCTCCCCGCCTGCGGGGAGAGGGAGGCATCAACGTCGCGGCCATCCCTCTTCTCCCCGTATGCGGGGAGAAGGTGCCGGCAGGCGGAAGAGGGGCCGGCGCCAACCTTGAAGCAATGATGTACAGGCCATGACCAAACTCAAGCTCAGCGGCGTGAGCAAGGCTTACGGCGCGACCATGGCGCTCCGCCACGGCGATCTGGAGATCGAGGCCGGCGAGGTGCATGTGCTGATCGGCGCCAACGGCTCCGGCAAGAGCACGCTGTGCAAGATCGTCGCCGGCAGCGTCCGGCCCGACCGTGGCACGGTGCTGATCGACGACCGCCCGGTGACCGTCAGCGGCCCGCGCGCCGCAAAGGCGCTCGGCATCGGCATCTTCTATCAGGAGCTGAGCCTGGCCGAGCACCGCAGCGTGGCCGAGAACATCCTGATGCCCGACCTGCCGCGCAAGGGCCGCCTCTTCGTCAACCGAGAGGCGCTTGCCGAAACGGCCGGGCGCTACATTGCGCTGTTCGCCCAGGTGGCGGGCGAGGACCTGACCGCCGACACGCCGGTCGGCCGGCTGCGCGCCGACCAGCGGCAACTGGTGGAGATCATGAAGGCGCTCGCCTCGAAAGCGCCGGTGCTGATCTTCGACGAACCCACCTCTGCCCTCGACCGGGCACAGGTGGACCGTTTCTTCGAGATCCTGCGCGGCCTCAGAAACGAAGGCCGCAGCATCGTCTTCATCTCGCACCGCATGGACGAGATCTTCGCGATCGGCGACCGGGTGACGGTCATCCGCGACGGCGAGACCATCGGCACGACGACGATCGCCGACACGTCCCCGGCAGCGGTGATCCGCATGATGGTCGGCGAGCAGGAAGGGCTGGCGGTCCCGCAAGACGCGCCGCCGGCCTCCGCCACGGGCGGGGGAACCGCCCTTTCCGTCGCGCATCTTTCGGGACAGGGTTTTTCCGATGTCAGCTTCACGGTGGCGCGCGGCGAGATCCTCGGTCTCGGCGGGCTGCACGGCCAGGGACAGTCCGCGCTGCTGCGCGCGCTGTTCGGCGCGCCGCCTGCCCATTCGGGCGCGGTGACGCTCGCCGGCGCGGCGCTCAGGACCGAGAACCCCCGCAGCGCCATCACCAGCGGGCTTGCCTATGTGTCGGGCGACCGCGGGCGCGACGGCGTCATCACCGGGCGGCCGATCCTGGAGAACGTCACGCCGGTCCACGCGCTGCGCAACCGGCTGATGCTCGCCAGCCCGGGCAGGCTTGCCGCCGGTGCCCTGCCGGCCTTGAAGGCGCTCAACACCAAGTTCGCCGGGCTGTCGCATCCGATCAGCTCCCTGTCGGGCGGCAACCAGCAGAAGATCGTCATCGCCCGCTGGCTGATCGACAGGCCGGACGTGCTTCTGCTCGACGACCCCACCAAGGGCATCGACCTGTCCGCCAAGGCCGACCTCTTCGCGCTGATCCGCAAGCTCGCGGAAGACGGGCTGGCGATCATCCTTTACTCGTCGGAGGACGCCGAGTTGCTGAACAATGCCGACCGCATCCTGGTCTTCAACGGCGGGTCGGTGCGCCGCGAGCTCGCCGGCGCCGAGCGCACGCGCTACAATCTCTATCACGCAGCCTACGAGGCCGCCTGATGACCGCGACCCCGTCCATCGCCAGAGAGGGTCGAGGCGGCTTCGGCGCGCTGCTCGACCGCTTTCCCTTCCTCCCGGCCATCGTCATCCTGATCGTGCTTCTGGTGCTGAACGGCCTTTTCGAGCCGAACAGCCTTAGCTTCCGCTCGCTGACCGGGCTGGTGCGCACCTATATGGCGCTGATGCTGTTGGCGGTCGCGCAGACCTACGTGGTCTATGCCGCCGACATCGACCTCTCGGTGGGCGCCATCGCCTCGCTGGTCAACGTGACCATCATCGTGCTGATGCAGCATCTGGGCGGCGGCGGGCTATCGGTCGTGGCGGCGCTCGGCGTCGGCGTTCTCGTCGGGCTCGCCTGTGGCCTCGTCAACGGGTTCGTCGTGGCGGCCCTGCGCCTGCAGGCGATCGTCGCCACCTTCGCCACCAGCATCTTCTTCACCGGGCTTGCGCTGACGATCCTGCCGGTGGCGGGCATGCCCGCGCCCACGGCTTTCTGGCGCACCTATGGCGGCAGCTTCTTCGGCATTCCCTTCGTCTTCTACTGCGTCGCGGTTCTGGCCGTTCTCCTCTACCTTCTGGCGCGCTCGCGGCTGGCGACACAGCTTCTCGCGGTCGGGGACGGGCAGCAGGCGGCGTTCCAGAGCGGCCTGCCCGTGACGGCGATCCGCATCGGCGGCTATGCGCTGTGCGGCGTCTTCGCGGCGCTGGCCGCCTTCTGCATCACCGGCGACACGGCCAGCGGCGATCCGCTGGTGGGCGCCAAGATGACGCTGTTCAGCGTCGCCGCCGTGGTGCTCGGCGGCAGCGCGCTGTCGGGCGGGTTCGGCACGGTGGTCGGCTCGGTGATCGCCGCCCTGATCATCGGGCTGATCAACGCGCTGGTGTTCTTTGCCGGAACGCCTTCGCACTGGCAGAACTTCGTGCAGGGGCTGGCGATCCTCGCGGCGCTGATGGTCGGCATACTGGTCAGCCGCCGGGGGCGCGCATGAGCCAGGCCCTTTCCTTCCTCAGGAACCCGCTGGTGGTGGCGCTGGCGCTGATCGTCGCGCTTCTCGTTCTCGGCAACGCGCTGTCGCCGGGCTTCGCCTCCGGCCAGCAGATCCTGCGGCTCCTGATCGTCGCGGCGCTGCTCGGCATCGTCGCCGCCGGGCAGAACCTCGTCATCCTCGGCGGGCGCGAGGGCATCGACCTCTCGGTCGGCGGCGTGGTGTCGCTGTCGGCCATCGTCGCCGGCAATGCGATGAACGGCCTGGATGCCGGCATTCCGGCGGCAATCCTGGCCTGCGTCGCCACCGGCGCCTTCTTTGGCCTGTTGAACGGGCTGGGCGTCACGCTCCTGCGCATCCCGCCGCTGGTGATGACGCTCGGCATGCTCGGCGTGCTGCAGGGGCTGCTGGTGGTCATCCGGCAGGGCGTCCCTTCCGGCCGGGCCGCGCCGGCGCTCTCCGAGTTCGTCACCAGGCCGTTCCTGCTCGGCCTGCCCGGCATCATCTGGCTGTGGATCGCCATCGGCCTGCTGATGGCCTTCATCCTCAACCGCACGGTGCTCGGCCACCGCATCTACGCCATCGGCTCCAACGAGCACGCCGCCTTCATGGCGGGGGTTCCCGTGCGCCGCATGCGCGTGCTTCTGTTCGTTCTCTCGGGCGTCTTTTCGGCGATTGCCGGTTTCTGCCTGCTCGGCTACTCCGGCTCGTCATTCGCCAATGTCGGGGAACAGTACATGCTGGCATCGATCATCGCCGTCGTGCTGGGGGGCACGCCGCTCTCCGGAGGCAAGGGCGGCTATACGGGCACCATGGCCGGCGCGGTGCTGCTGGTCATCCTGCAAAGCATCCTCACCACCATCAACATCGAGGAATCGGGCCGCCAGATGGTGTTCGGCGCCACCCTCCTCCTGCTGATGCTGTTCTATGGCCGCGGCCGGGGACTGAGGGCATGACCGGACGGCCGAAGATCAAGGACATCGCCGCCGCACTCGGCGTTTCGCCGGCCACGGTGTCGCGGGCGCTGAGCGACAGCGCGCTCGTCACCGCCGAGACGCGGGCGCGCGTCCGGCAGACGGCCGAGGCGCTGAACTACCGCCCCAATGTCAGCGCGCGCAACCTGAGGACCGCGCGCTCCATGGCGGTGCTGATGGTGGTGCGCGATGTGGGCAACCCGTTCTATCTCGACATCCTGAAGAGCGTCGAGGCGACGGCCCGCGCCGCCGGCTATTCGGTGCTGATGGGCAATACGGAGAACGACCCGGAGCGCGAGGTCGAATATTTCGACATGCTGCGCGACGGTCACGCCGACGGCATGATCCTGATGACCGGCAAGCTGCCGCGCGCCGACGGCGCGCATCACAAGCTGCCGCCCGGCGCGCCCGTCGTCATCGCCCTGGAGACGATCGCCGGCTCCGGCTTCCCGCATGTGCAGATCGACAATGTCGCCGCTTCCCGCGCCGCGGTGGAGCATCTCATCGCGCTCGGCCATCGGCGCATCGCGCACATCACCGGCCCGCTGCCCGAGATCATGAGCGCGGACCGCCGCGACGGCTACCGGCAGGCGATGCAGGAGGCCGGTCTCGCCATCCCTGAGGGCTACGAGCCGAACGGCAACTATCTGCTGCACAGCGGAGCCGCCGCCTGCGAGGCGCTGTTCGCGCTCGCCGAGCCGCCGACGGCGATCTTCGTCGCCAATGACGAGATGGCGTTCGGCGCCATCCATCACCTGCGCGGCATTGGCCGCGACGTGCCCGGCGATGTCTCGGTCGTCGGCTTCGACGATCTCTATCTCAGCGAAGCCTTCTATCCGCCGCTGACCACGGTCCACCAGCCGCGCTTCGACATCGGCCGGCAGGCCATGTCGATCCTGCTGAAGATGCTGTCCGGCGGACAGGTGCCGCTGGAACCCGTGGTGCTGCCCGCCACGCTGCGCATCCGCGGCACCACCGCGCCGCCGAAATCCTGAATTCGAGAAGGGGAACAGAGTATGACCACACAACCAAGAAAGCGCCTGCGCATCGGCGTCGTCGGCACGGGCTTCATCGCCGAGTTTCATCTGCGGTCGATGGTCGGCGTGCGCCATGTCGATGTGACCGGCGTCTACAGCCGCAAGGCGGAAAACCGCGCGCGGATCGTCAAGCTCGTTGCCGATCTGGGCCTCGGCGACTGCACCAGCCATGACAGCCTGGCCGCCATGCTGCAGGCCGACGATGTCGACGCGATCTGGATCCTGTCGCCCAACGACACGCGCATCGAGACCATGCGCACCATCCACGACGAGGTGGTTTCCGGCCGCAGCAAGGTCTTCGCCGTCGCCTGCGAGAAGCCGCTGGCGCGCACCGTGGCCGATGCGCGCGAGATGCTGCGACTGGCGGAGGCCGCCAAGCTGAACCACGGCTATCTGGAGAACCAGGTCTTCGCGACGCCGGTCATCCGCGGCAAGGAGATCATCTGGCGCCGCGCCGCCTCCTCCACCGGCCGTCCCTATCTGGCGCGCGCGGCGGAAGAGCATTCCGGCCCGCACGAGCCGTGGTTCTGGCAGGGCGACAAGCAGGGCGGCGGCGTGCTGCTCGACATGATGTGCCATAGCGTCGAGGTGGCGCGGCATCTGCTGACCGAGCCGGGCAAGAAGCGGGACTCGCTGACGGTCAAGGGCGTCAGCGGCACGGTCGCCAACCTGAAATGGACGCGTCCGCACTATGCCGACGACCTGAAGAAGCGCTTCGGCGCCGAGGTCGACTACCGCAACCGTCCCTCCGAGGATTTCGCGCGCGGCAACGTCATGCTGGAGGACGAGGACGGCAACGAGCTGATCATCGAGGCGACCACCTCCTGGGCCTATGTCGGCGCCGGCCTGCGCATCCAGCTCGAGCTGCTCGGCCCCGAATACGCGATGGAGTTCAACTCGCTCGGCACGGGGCTGAAGGTGTTCATGTCGCGCGCGGTGACCGGCGCCGAGGGCGAGGACCTGGTCGAGAAGCAGAACGCCGAGCAGGGCCTGATGCCGGTGCTCGAGGACGAGGCCGGCGTCTATGGCTACACGGACGAGAACCGCCACATGGTGGAGTGCTTCCGCAAGGGCGAGGAACCGCTGGAAACCTTCGTCGATGGCGTCGCCGTGATGGAGATCCTGATGGGGCTCTATCTGTCGGCCGAGACCGGCGAGACGGTGCGCTTCCCCAATCCGGCGCTGGAAAACTACGTGCCGGTCGTGGCGCGGCGCTGAAGCGAGAAGAGGCGTTCAGGCATGGATGCCCGGCTTGGAGGCCGGGCATGACGAAGGGTCGGATGTCGAGGGCTATCGCAAAGGCCGGCGCCTAATGCGCCAGCCTGGATCGCCTTCAGTGACCGATCATCCACTTGCGGCGTGTCGAGGGCGGCTTCTTCCTGAGATTGCACATGCTGCAGCCGCAGCCCGCCAGATGCTCCCGCTTGACGACGCGCGGCTCGCTGCCGCTCTTCTCCGAACGGGCGTGCGCCTTGCGCAGCGTCCCGTTCATCAGGCTGAGATGCGGCGCAGCGATATCGCGCCCGCTCGGCGCCCGGCACCCCGGACAGGCGCAGGCATTGGTCGCTTCCGCCATCGACACCCATTCGTCGAATGGGCCGCAATCGTCGCAGACATAGTTGTAGAGCGGCATTCTGGTCTCCGAAAATCAGGATCTGGAAGGGGCGGCGCGGCGGGCGCGCCGCCGCTGTTCAAAGCCTGCCGTCGAGCAGCAGGAAGCCCGGCAGCCAGCCGGTGAAGACACCCGTGAGCAGGGTGACGATGCCGGTCGGGCGCAGCAGGTCGCGCTTCAGGGCGAGCAGCAGGAAGTACATGAACCAGAGGACCGCCCAGATCGCCCAGTTGATGCCCATCCACATGTCGATCGGCGTTTGCGCGCCGGCCAGACCCTGCAGGGCGATGGGGGTCGCCGTGATGGCGACGAACAGGCTGAACCAGCCAAGCCCGCGCCCGTCCACCGCCACGACGCGGTTGTAGGCGACCCAAAGATAGGTCGTCGTGAAGAGCAGGGTGAGTGCGGCCGCCTTGATCGAGGCGGCATCGGCGCCGGCGCCGAAGGCCGAGGCGAGCGACACGCACAGCGTGACGAAGCCGGATACGACGTTGATGACGACGATCTCCCGGTCGTCGATCTTTCCCAGAAGCCAGAGGCCGTTGAGAAACAGCACCGCTCCGACATAGAGCAAAGACATTCCGAGCAGCATGAAATTTCCTCCCGAAGGGCGGGACTGGCCGGAAACCCCTCCCCGGCCGTCCCGCTTGTTTATGGACTGTCGTTCCTTCCCGTTCAGGTCGTTCGGGCGACGTCCACCCCGGAGACCTGCTTGGTCGGCCCGGTGGAGTTGGGATTGATGTCGAAGTCGAAAATGCCCGTCGGGATGGCGAGCGTGGCGCAGACATTGGGAATGTCGACAATGCCGGCGATGCGCCCCTCCACCGGCGCCGTGCCCAGGATGCTGTAGGCCTGCTCGCCGGTGTAACCGAACTTCTTCAGGTACTCGATGGCGTTGAGGCAGGCCCGGCGGTAGGCCACATGGGCGTCGAGGTAATACTGCTCGCCGCTGTGCTCGTCGACCGAGATGCCCTCGAAGATCAGGTAGTCGTCGAAATGCGGGTCGATCGGGCTCGGCTTGAAGATCGGGTTGATGACCCCGTATTTCGCCATGCCGCCCTTGATGACATCGACGCTGATGTCGATCCAGCCGGCCATCTCGATGGCGCCGCAGAAGGTGATCTCGCCGTCGCCCTGCGAGAAGTGGATGTCGCCCATCGAAAGCCCGCCGCCCTTCACGTAGACGGGGAAATAAACCTTCGAGCCGCGCGACAGGTTCTTGATGTCGCAATTGCCGCCATGCTCGCGCGGCGGCACGGTGCGCCAGGCTTCCTCGGCCGCCTTGCGTGCGGCGTCGCCCTTCATCTGGCCCATCAGCGCCGTGTCCGAATAGGGCAGCGCCGCCAGGGGCGGAACGCGGTCGGGATCGGTCGAGACCAGTTCTGCCTCGCGGCGATTGGCCTCGGCGAGCAGCTTGTGGTCCGGCAGGCAGCCGATCAGGCCCGGGTGGATGATGCCCGGATAGCGGACGCCCGGAATATGCCGCGACGTGGTGTAGATGCCCTGGAAATCCCAGCAGGATTTCGTGGCGTTGGGATAATGCTCGGTGAGGAAGCCGCCGCCGTTCTCCTTGGCGAATAGGCCGTTGAAGCCCCATTCGGAATCGGGCAGGGCGCCGAGGTCGAGAATGTCGACCACCAGCAGGTCGCCCGGTTCGGCGCCCTCGAAGCCGAACGGGCCGCTCAGATAGTGCACGCGGGTCAGGTCGACGTCGCGCACGTCGTTGGCGCTGTCATTGTTGCCGATCTGCCCGCCGGTCCAGTCGTAGCATTCGACGCGGATCACTTCCCCGCGCTTGAAGGTTTCGACCATCGGGATGTCCGGGTGCCAGCGATTGTGCGTCTTGATCGCCTGGTCTTCCGGGGCCTTTTTGAGATCGACGGAAAATACGGTTTTCGGCATGGGTCTCCTCCTCATTGGCCGGCAATCGGAGGTCCTGCATGACGAGCCCCTCCTGTTCACCATCGGCCGCGCGATGCGGCAGATGGAGCCGTGCAGGAAGACGTTAGGAGGGGCCTGTAACCCGAATGAATCCGAAACGGGCGCGTTTTGTAATTTTTTGTAAGCGAGCGTAGCCGCCCGCCGCCACCCGGGCGCGCGGCATCCGCTACAATTTCCTTTAAATTTCAACTGTTTGAAAAAAGACAGGGCAGAGCGCCTGTTTCCAGCCGTCGCCGCGCCGGCCGCAAGCGTGGCGGTCTGCGACGTTTCACCGCCTTCCCGGCTCGACCGGCAGGCCGATTTGCGACTATCGTAGCATTCATGTCGCTGCCCGATGCAAAATCCCGGATTCTTGTCGTCGACGATGATCGGCGGCTTTGTCGCTTTCTGGAGAAATTCCTCGAGAGCGAAGGATACGGGATCGTCGCGGCGCATGATGGCCGCGCCATGCGCCGCGCGCTGGCCGACGACAGCTTCGACATGGTCATCCTCGACCTGACGTTCCCGGCGGGCGAGGACGGCGTCTCGCTGGCGCGCGGCCTGCGGGCGCAATACGACCTGCCGCTGATCATGCTTTCCGGCAAGAACACGACCATCGACAAGGTGGTGTGCCTCGAAATGGGGGCGGACGACTACGTCACCAAGCCTTTCGAGCCGCGCGAACTGCTCGCCCGCATCCGCACGGTGCTGCGGCGCTTCGCCAAACGGATCACCCTGCCCGAGCAGGCAGCGACGGCGCCGTCGCCGGTGATCTGCTTCGCCGGCTGGGAACTCGACCCGACGCGCTACCAGCTCTCCTCGCCGAAGGGAGACCGGGTCAGGCTGACCAGCCAGGAATTCCAGCTTCTCGCGGCGCTGGTGGAGCGGCGCGGGCGGATCCTGTCACGCGAGCAGATCCTCGACATCGTCGCCAACCGCAACTGGACGCCCTATGACCGGAGCATCGACGTGCTGATCGGCAAGATCCGCCGCAAGCTGCGCGACGATGTGCGCGACGCGCAGTTCATCAAGACGATCCGCGGCGTCGGCTACATGTTCGCGCCGCAGCGCGGCGACTGAGGCCGCACCCGCCGGCATGGCCGATGGCATGGCCATGCCGCCACAGCGCCGGATCGCCGCTCAGGAAGCGCGGCGCGCCTCGGCCTGGTAGGTCATCGTCCGCGCGATGTCCTGCACGGGGCGCTTCTCACCCGCCAGCACCTCGAAATCGAGCTGGTTCTCGGCCGGCGCCACCGGGCAGGTGACGAAATTGGTGAAGGCGCAGGGCAGCGCCACCGCGTAGTTGAAATCGATCCAGTCGATGCGGCTCATCGTGTCGTCGGTGAAGTGCAGCTCGACGACGCGTCCGGCGCCATAGGTGACGGGCCCGCTGGTGCGGTCGCGGATATGCGCCACGGGCTGGATGCCGTTCGGCGTTTCCTTGCCGATCAGCACGAGGCTGTAGCTCTTGCCGGCGTGCTCGAAGGTGAAGGTGCCGATGCGCGGCGTCGATTCGCGCACGCCCACCTCGACCGTATCCGCTTCGAACGCGGTCAGTTCGCTCGGCGTGTAGAAGCCGGGGATGCGCCATGCCGGATCGTAGTTGAAAGCGGTGACACCGGCGTCCTCGGCGCGCGTCGCCTCGCGCGGGTCGCGCACGCGAACGCCGTAGATCGGCTTGCCCTCATGGGTCGTGCGCAGCAGCGTCTCGACCTCCATCACGCCGAAATAGACCGGCTCGCTGTCGCCATGGCCATAGGTCTGGTTGCGGCCCGGGACGATCTCCACCGGCCCGGCGGGATATTCCCCGTTCACCGAAAGGTTCGGTCCCGAGGCCGGCGGCGTGTACATCACCTTCCCGTCCTCGACCGACCAGGTGCCCGGAAGCAGGTCGAAACGGACATCCCGGTCGCTCGCCTCGAGCCAGTACTGGGCAACCAGCGCGGTCCAGCCATACGGGCGGAACATTTTTGCGACATGAGCGTAGCGCCATTCGCGCCACGCACCTTCGTTATGTTCTCTTGTGGGCATGTTTCTTTTCCTTTCGAACGACTGGAACATCTGTCTACGGGTTGAAGCCGGGACGCGCGGCGCCTGCGGTCCCGGTGATCTCGTCGAGGAAGGCGAGCATCCCGGCCCAGGAGCCGTCATTGCCCCGCGCATTGCCGGACGGCGTGCCGCCATTGGTGTAGGGAACCCTGGAAACCGGGTGCAGGCGGCTCAGTTGCGTCGACGGCACGATCGGCAGGTTGATGGCGTGGCCGGCATCGTCGAAATCGAGATGGCGGACGAGATGCGGGTGCCCGTGCTCGCGCAGCGTCGAGACCACCATGCGCGAGTAAAGGCTGGACGGCCACGCCCGGTCGTCGCGGCCGGAGATCAGCAGGACAGGCCCGGCGATGGTCTCCACGGGAATGCGGGCGCGCTCCACCAGCACGGTGTCCTTAAGCCCCTCGAAAAACACGGAGTGGTGCCGCGTGGGCGGCGCCTCGCCGGCCCATGGATGCCAGTGCACCGCGTTGTTGTCCTGCCACAGATGCGGCAGCGGAACGCCGCCGCGCGTCCAGGTGGTGCCCTTCCATCCGCCGCGCGCCGGATCGCCCGCACCCTGCGCGCCGTGGACCATGGCGCCCGGCACGAATGCGATGACGGCGGAGACGAGATCGGGGAATGTGGCGCCGAGGAGCAATGCAAGCTCGCCGCCGCGCGACTGGCCGCTGACCGCGACGAAACCGTCTCTCGGCGCGAGTTCGCGATGCGCCCAGCGCAGACCGGTTTCCAGATATTCAAGCGGGGTCTCGGTGATGAACGGCGAGAGGCCGGGCGCCTTGAAGTAGGCGAGGGCGAAGGCCTGGTAGCCGCGCGAGGCGAGAAGCGCCGCGCGCGGCTCGTTGATGCCGCCGCCCGAGCCGTTGAGCACCACGACGACGGGATGCGGCCCCGCGCCCGCCGGCGTGAACAGCGTGCCGACGAGGCCTTCCTCGCGAATCTCCCGCCGCTCAACGCCCGGGCCGGCGAAATGCTGGCGCAGCTCCGCCTCGAACCGGACGCCATCGGCGGTTTCGGCCGTCAGCGTCGTCTCGAGGGGCTGCATGACGGTGTCGGCGAAGAGATCGTTGCTGGTGCTGTCCACCGGCTGCTGGCTCCACAGCAGACCCATGGCCGAGACTTCCGCATAGTCGCCGCCGACGGGTGCATCCCTTGTCAGGTCGATCACCCCGTCCGCGTCGGCCATGAAGGTCGCCTGGCTCATCCAGGTCACGCCGCCCGCCCGCAGCGTGTGGGCGGAGATCGCGACAAGCTGGTCGGGCGACAGGCCGGAAATGGCGATCCGGCGCGGTTCGTCGATCAGGCCGTCGGCCGGTTCGACCGTCAAGGCAAAGGGGAAAGCGGGCTGTGTCATCATTTCTGTCACCATTCGGGCAGGCGGTCGGCCGGGTCGCTGCGGCGTCGTCCTGCGTCGTCAAACATGTTCATGGGGCGTCGGCCTGCGCGAGAGGCCGCATCATCGTGCGTCCCGGCCATTGATCCGGGCGAGCGCCGCCTCGAGCCGTTGCCCGAAGGCGTCGTCGAGAACGGTCTCCGGCGACACGCCGCCGCCCTTCGGCCAGTGACCGCCGCCTTCCGTCCAGTCGTTCTTCAGGCCGGCGAGCCGCGCCTTCCAGTCGATCTCCGCCCCGGCTCCTGCCGGGTCGAGCGCCAGCATGAAGACGCCCCGCCCCCGCGGATCGCCTCGCCCGCCGCCGGCGACGCCGGCCATCAGTTCCACCATCAGCCCGAGCAGCGACCCGACCTGGCCGCCGCGCGGCAGGAGCGCCGCCACCTCGGCGGCGACGGTCGTCGGCCGGCCCGCCGCGTCGAGGGCGATGCCTTCCGGCAGTGCCGTCCCGGCGGCGCGGGCGTTGCGGATATCGGCCATGGTGGCCGCGCTGCTGGCCACGTCGATGACCACACGCGCCGGCCCCTCCCCCATCGCGAGCGCGAGCGGGTTGGTTCCGATCACCGGGCCTCTCCCGCCATGCGCCGCCACGAAGGGCGGCCCCTCGGCGCCGGCAATGCCGATCAGGCCCGCATCGGCGATGTGGCGGACGAAGGGCGCGAGCCGCCCGAAACCCCTGATCCCGCGCAGGAAGACCGCCGCGATGCCGAACCGCCGCGCGGCAGCGGTCAGGTCGAGTGTCGCGCCGGCGACGGCCAGCGGCGCGAAACGCGACGAGCAGTCGAGCCAGCTCATGGCCTGCCCGCCTCCGGTGGCCAGCGCCGGGGCCGCATCGGCGGTCCATTCGTCAAGCATGGCGATGCCGAAGCGCGGCTGGCCGAGCGCATCGGCCTCGATCAGCGCCGCCGCAGCGAGCCTTGCCGCCGGACCGTCACCGAGGGCCGCTGCCAGCCGGCCTGTCGCATCGGAGACCGCAATCATTCGCCTGCACGCTGCATGGCATTGCCGAACTGGATGCCGCTTTCCGAAAGATAGCCGAGCGTCATCAGACGCTCGATCAGGAATTCCCGGCTGCCCTTGATATGCGCGGTCTCGATCGCCGCGGCCCGCTCGCCGTCGCCGGCCTCGATCGCATCGACGAGGGCCGTGTGCTCGGCGGAGTGCTCGCCGGTCTTGACCGAGAAATCGATCGCGAAACGCAGAAGGCGCTCCAGTTCGTCGAACAGGTTTTCCGAAAGGGCGACGACGCGCTTGTTGCGGCTGCAATGGGCGATCGCCAGGTGAAAGCGGCGCGCGACCTGCTGCATGGCGCCGACATCGAGCGGCCGAGAATACTCCGTCACGATCTCGCGCAGCGCGGCGATATCGGCCGGCGTGGCGTAGCGCGCCGCCTGCCGGGCGGCATGCGGCCCGATGGCGGCCCGCAGGTCGAGGATCTCATGCACCGCCTGGAAGGTGATGTCGGCGACGCGGTAGCCGCTGCGCGGCAATATCGTCACGAGGCCATCAGCGGCGAGCTTCTGCATGGCGTCGCGCACCGGGGTCTTCGAGACCGCATGCTGGCGCGCGATGGACGCGGCGTCGAGCGTCGCGCCCGGCGCGATCTCGCAGCGCATGATCTCCTGCCGGAGCGCGTGGTAGATGCGCTCGGACACGGATCCAGGGGCTGTAGCGTTCGGCTCGGTCTCGGCTGTCATGAGCTCTTCCCGGCACCTCAGTGCTTCGACCAGGGCACGAAACGCCGCTCCAGCGCCTCGATCGCCAGAATGGTGAGATAGCCCATGGCCGAGATCACCACGATGCCGACGAACATGCGCGAGACCGCGAAGGTCTGCCACGACGCCCAGATGAAGAAGCCGACGCCGCTGCGCGCGCCAAGGAACTCGGCCGCGGCGATGATGATGAAGGACGAGCCGGCGGCGAGCTTCAGCCCGGTGAAGATGCTCGGCAGCGCCGACGGCAGCGCGATGCGGCGGAAGGTCTGGAACCGCGTCGCCCCGGCATTGCGCGCGACGTCGAGATAGATCTGCGGGATCTGCATCACGCCGCCAAGCGTGTTGTAGAACATCAGGAAGAAGACGCCGATCGCGATGACCACGAATTTCGATGCGTCGCCGACGCCGAAAATCAGAAGGATGAGCGGCAGGATGGCGATTTTCGGCACCGGGTAGAGCGCGGCGAAGATCGGCCCCAGCACGCGCCTGAGCGGCGCGGAAAGCCCAAGGAGAAGGCCAAGCAGAACGCCGGGGATCGCGCCCATCGCGTAGCCGACGCCAACGCGGCGCAGCGTCGCCCCGATGTGGTCGAAAAGCTCCAGGCTGACGATCATGTCCCAGGCCGTGCCGGCGATGGCGCTCGGCGGGGGGAAGAAGCGGCGGTCGATCAGCGCCGCCTGCGCCGACAGTTCCCACAGGAGAAGCAGCAGCAGCGGACTGAAATAGGAGAAGATGCGGTAGATGCTGGCGCGGCGCGCCGGCGCTTTCAGGCGCTCGATATCTTCCGGCGAGAGGGATGGATGGGCGTTGGTCATCTCAATGCTCCGGTGACGCGGCCAGCAGGCGCCAAACCTCGTAGGTCAGGTCCCAGAAGCGCTTGTCGCGGCGCATTTCCACCACGTCGCGCGGACGCTCGAAGGGAACCGCCAGATCGGCGACGATGGTGCCGGGACGCGGCGACATCACCAGAACCCGGTCCGCCAGCGTCAGCGCCTCATCGACGCTGTGGGTGATGAACACGACGGTCTTGCCGGTGCGCTCCCAGATGCCGAGCAGTTCCTGCTGCAGCGTCAGCCGTGTCTGCTCGTCCAGCGCCCCGAAGGGTTCGTCCATCAGAAGCACGTCGCGGTCGTCGACCAGCGACCGCGCGACGGAAACGCGCTGCTTCATGCCGCCGGACAGCTGGTGCGGATAGGCGCTCGCGAACTCGGTCAGGCCGGTCAGCTCGAGGAGCTCGTTCACGCGGCCGCGCTGCTTCTCAGCGGAAACGCCCCTGAGGCTCAGCGGAAAGGCGACGTTCTGCGCCACCGTCAGCCAGGGAAGGACCGATGCCTCCTGAAAGACCATGGCCGGCGGCGTGGTGCTGTCGATGCGCACCTCGCCGCTCAGCTTCTGCTCCAGGCCGGCCAGGATGCGCAGCACCGTCGTCTTGCCGCAGCCCGAAGGCCCGACGATGCAGACGAACTCGCCCCGCTTGACGGTGAAGTTGACATCGGTCGCCGCGAGCGTGATGCGGTCGCCGGAAGCGTCGTAGAACGCCTTGACGAGATGCCGGACCTCGATCGCGGCTGCGGCGTTAGCCGCAACCGGATTGCGGCCGGTCTGCGAGACGGCCATGTTCATTGCTTCGCGAGGAGTGCGTTGGCCTTTTCCAGGAGGTCCGTCCGATAGACGGAATCGATGTCGACCGGTCCGTCATATTCGAGCGCGCCGCGCGCCCGGAAGAACTCCTCCTGCTCGCGGACCGAAGCCAGATCGATGGAGCCGTCCTCCGAACGGATCGTGTAGGCGATGCCCTTCAGCGTCTCCTTCTCCGTGCCCGTGTATTTCGACACGATCTCCAGGATGCTGTCATCCTCCCAGCCGCCATTGTCGAGCTGGCGCGCCGCCTTCAGGAAGGCCGCCATGAAGTTGACGACGGCGTCCTCGTTCTCCGTCACAAACTCGTTGTTGAAGGCGATGAAGCCCAGTTCTGTGCCGAAGGTATGATCTTCGACCAGACGACGGCCCAGCCCCTGCTTCTCGAGCTGCAGCGCGAAGGGCTCGATGCTCCAGCCCGCCTCGAGCCCGCCATTGGCGAAGGCTGCGGCGGTGGCCGGCGGCGGCAGGTAGATCGCCTCGACATCATCGACCGTCAGGCCGCCCTTTTCCAGCGCCTTGGCGACGGAGTAGAGGCCGAAGCCGCCCGGGCCGGGAATGCCGACACGCTTGCCCTTGAGGTCCTTGACCTCGCGAATGCCATCCTGCCAGGCCTGTTCCGACACCATGAACGGCGACGGCGAGGGCACGCTGTCCGGCATCTTGGCCAGCGTGGCGACGATGGTCACGGTCGCGCCGCTGTTGATGGAATTGAACAGGCCGGCGCCCCATGTGGCCGCGCCCGAAACGACATTGCCGGAGGCCAGCATCTGGATCGTCTCGGCCGTACCGCTCTTCGGCGAAAGCGTCACATCCAGGCCGAACTCCTCGAAATAGCCCAGTTCCTCGGCGAGGAAGAACGGCGCATAGTCGGCAAACGGCGAGTACAGAAACTCGATCTGCGGCTTTTCCTGTGCCCAGACCGGCACGGCGGCGGAGAGCGTCATAGCGGCGGCAGCAGCGGCTGCCAGGAGATCACGACGACTGATTGAAGACATGCACGAGACTCCTCCTGTGCCCGTTCGGCCTCCCCGGGCCGGTATCGGACGATCCTGTCATTGCCCGGAAGCGATCACCGCGCCGGGGGCAAGCCGATTGCCTAAGCGACAGCGAGCTTACAACTGATGTATCAGTGATGCAATCTGATACTTCTAAAGGAATACGTTCCTGCGCGGCAGCCTTCCGGCGCGCGATGCATTCCCCGCAGACGATGCATTCCGGAATGCTCCGCCAGTGGCAGCATGTTTCGCAGCAGGTTCGTTCCGCCCGGTCACAGAGGACGGGTCCCGGAAAATGAGATCTGCTTCATTGTTTTTTCGCGATCATGCGGGCGTCAGGTGATGCCACCTGACTGCAGAACGCTCTAACCGCGACGCGCAGCGCGCGTGGCAGCGACCTCGACAATGTGGTCGGTCATCCCTGCATAGACCTTCCTGGCGTCGAAACGCGTGTCGAAGATTTCCCGCCGCCGCGTCCGCGCCGCGGCGATCTCCGGGGCGGCCAGCACATCGCCGATCGCGGCGGCGAGCGAGGCGGGCGTGGCGTCGGCGATGCTGCGTCCCGCCGCCGTTTCGGCATAGAGGTTTTCGGCCTCGCCGGTCAGCGTCGCCACCTGATAGGTGCCGTAGGCCATGTATTCATAGACCTTGTTGGGCAGGCCCTGCGGCGCGTTCTTCGCATAGGGCAAAAGGCCGACATCGGATGCGCCGAGGAGTGCTGCGACCTCGTCCGGGCCGAGCCAGCCGGGCAAAACGGTATTGGGCAGCGCTTCGAAGGCGCGCTTCAGTTCGGGGCGCTCGGAGGCGTTTCCGGCGAGCACGAAGACAATGTCCCGGCGGTCGGTCAGGCGGCGCGCCGTCTCAAGCACGAGTTCCAGATCGTAGGTGGCGCCCCAGGAACCGACGAAGGAGACGATACGCTGCCCCTGCCCGACGCCCAACCTTTCGAGTACGCCGGCCGTCTCCGCCGCGGACGCATCCGGCGGACGCAGGAAGCCCAGCGGAAACACGCGGTCCAGCTCCGTCCGCCTGCGCGCACCCTTCGCCTGCCCCCAGTTCAGATACTCTTCCGAGATGCCGATCAGCGAATCCGCATGTCCGCAGGCAAACCTCGCCTGCCGGTCGAGAGGCATCACGCCGAGGCGGACGAAAGGCCGGAGAAGCGGCGGCATGAAGTCGGCGAAGAAATCCGGCCAGAGGTCGCGGATCGACAGGATCGTCGGAATTTCTGCCCTTCGCCCAAAACCGATGGCGGCGCTGGCCGCGTCCGTGGTCGGCAGGTCGGCGACGATGACATCCGGCAGGCGCGCGGCTCTTTCCGCGGCGCGCAGGAATTCCCGCGCGAATCTGCGGTTGTGCAGCAGGCGGCGCAGGCCGATGTTGCGCCTGTAGCCCGGCGCGGGGAGAACCTCGATCGCCAGATGATCGCCCGGCTCGAGACGGCCGGCACTGCGCTGGCGCCGCGAGTAATGGTTGAAGGTCGAGGTAAACCAGGTGGTTTCGTGACCCGCCGCAGCCAGCGTCGCCGACAGCATGCCGGCCCGCAGGAGGCGCGGGCTTCCCGGGTCCGTCGGCAGCGGCTCCAGATCCCGCACGATCCATATCCTCATCGGCGGCGCGGGCCCTCACCCCTCGCCGATGACCCATTCCTCCTTGAAGGTCGATATTCTGGTTCCATCATCCGCTTTGTCGATGCCATCCGTTGCCGTGTTCTTTCTGCCCCGGACAGGCGCTGATATGCGGTGCCTGGGGACAGGGATTGCCTGGTTCGGCGACCCCCGAGAGAGGTTGCGGTGGCATCCTGTAACCGGTAAGCCTCTCGATGAAGAAGCATAGAGCAAGCTAACGGACCCCATGGCAATCTGGAAACGCATCCGGCCCTTTCTTTCCGGCGTCGTCCGCCTCTTCCACATCAGCTATCTCGAGGCGAAATCCGACCACAAGGGCACCTATCTGGGGATCCTGTGGGTGCCGCTGTCCAGCCTCATCTTCACGTCCATGCTGGCCCTGATCTTCAGACATTCCGAAACCGTGCCGCTGGCTGACTTCTTCCTCTACGTTCTGGCGGGTTACGTCTTCTGGGGCTTCATCGCCTCCTCGATCACCGGAAGCACGGACGTCATTCAGGGGCGGCTCGAATTCGCGGTTCACAACAACCTTTCCATGGCCGGCCTGTTTGGCAAGCTTCTCGTGGACAGGCTGTTCATCTATTTCATCAACCTCGCTCCGCTCGTTCTGTTAATCCTCATCCTGCGGCCGGCTTACCTCGGACTCAGCCTCGCCCTGTTCGCACCCTTCATGATCGTGAGTATCATCACCTCCCTGGGCACCGCTTATCTCGTCAACATGGTGACGATTTTCTTCCCGGATTTCAAAATGACGTTCACGGTCGGAACGCGCTTCATGTTCTTCGCATCACCCGTTTTCTGGAGTGCGGCCGATGTCACCAGCGGACCACGTGCTTTCCTGATGAAGTATAATCCGGCCGCCTACTATCTCTCGCTTCCGCGCCAGGTCTTCGGCATCGAAGCGTTCAACCCGACGACATGGCTGGTGGTCGCGGCGGTCTCGATCGTCGTGTGCCTGGCGGGCTATCTGGCCTACCACCATTCGCAAGGCTTCGTAAGGAACCTGAAATAGCAATGGCAAAGATCGAGATCGAGAACGTCAGCGTCAGCTATTTTCTGCGCAAGCAGGGCGATGTGTCGAAAAGCATTGAGCGCGGCGCCGTCGGCGCCCAGATCCTCATCGGCCAGCGCTATCTGGAGATCGCAGCGCTGCGCAACATCTCGCTGTCGCTCAAAGACGGCGACCGCGTCGGACTGATCGGCATCAACGGTTCGGGCAAATCAACCCTCCTCAAGCTCTGCGCCGGCGCCCTCGCGGCGCATGCGGGCCGGATAACGATCGAAGGGCGCGTGAGCCCGCAGTTCGCCCTGGGCTCGGGAATGAAGGCCAGCCTCACGGGGCGTCAGAACACCGAGCTGAAATGCCTCTATATGAGGATACCGCAGCGGTCGATCGCCCGCCATGTGGAAGACGTGAAGCAACTCTCCGGCCTCGGCGGATATTTCGAGCTGCCGATTCAAGCCTATTCCGCAGGCATGCGCTCGCGGCTGGTGATGAGTTTGCTGCGGCTTGTGCGCGGCGAGATTCTTGTCATGGACGAGTGGGTGAATGCCGCGGACCCTTCGCTCAGTGCGGCGATCGGTGGCCTTCAGGCCCAGCTTATAGAAAGGGCGAAGATCCTATTGCTCGCCAGCCATTCGCGACGCGTTCTCGAAGAATGGGTGGAAACGATCGTCTGGCTCGACCAAGGTGAGATTCGCGTTCAAGGGAAGGTGGGCGACGTTTACCCCGAGTATCAGGAATGGATGAAGCAGCGAAAGACTGTCAAACCATCGAACGATGCGGCGGCGAAACCGAACTGAACGGCGAAACGGCGTCCGCCTCCGCACGCCGCTGGCCACACACCGGAAAGAGTTGAAGATCCATGCGTTTCTCCGTGATCGTTCCGGTCTATCAGCATTGGCTTCTCGTGCCGAAGCTGCTTGCATGCCTGGAACGCCAGGAGTTCCCGCAGGATCGGTTCGAGACGCTCCTCGTCGACAACGGGTCGAGCGATGTGATCGTGCCGAAGGACATGCCTCCTCGAACGCACATTCTGCACTGCCCGAAGCCCGGCTCCTATGCGGCGCGCAATCATGGCGTCCGCGAGGCAAAAGGCGCCTTTTTGGCCTTCACGGACGCCGACTGCATGCCCTCGCCCCAATGGCTGCGGGCGCTGGCCGACGCGGCGGAACAAGGAACCGCCGGCGAGACCCTTCTGGCGGGATCGGTCGAGATCGTTCCGGTATCGCAGCGTCCCGGCCCCTGCGAGATATACGACATCGTCAAAGGCATTCCGCAGTCCCGCTATGTCGGACGCGGCTATGCGGCAACCGCAAATCTCGCGGTGTCCAGGGCGGTGTTCGACGAGCTGAACGGCTTCGACGAGAGCCGCTTCTCGGGTGGCGATGCGGACTTCTGCCGGCGGGCGGGTAGCAAGGGCCACCCGATCCTCTATGTACCGGAGGCTCGAGTCGACCATCCGGCACGGGCGAGCTGGGCGGAAATCACGACCAAGGCCCGACGCGTCAAGGGAGGGCAGGTGATGGCCGGCGCGCCCGCACGCAAGCGTCAGTGGATGCTCGCCACCCTTCTGCCACCCGTCCGCGGCGCCTGGCATTTTCTGCGCGCCGACCGACACTCGTTGAAGTACAGGTTCATCGCAATCGGCGTGCTGCTGCGGATATGGCTCGTCGAGGTGCACGAGCTTTGCCGCCTGCTGTTCGGCGGCGCGCCCGAGAGGCGTTGATCGCATGACGCCGCGACCGGAGAGCCACCGAATGTGCAGGAAAACCGAGTAATGATCGATAATGCACGTATGCTCCGGTTTCACCGCGAAGGGCTACAGCGGGTCGCCAGGATCATCGACGGCAATCCGAACTACGACGCCCTCATGGGCGAAAAGCTGTCGGACAGCGAGCTCGCGCTCTTCGACGACACACTCGGCATTGCGGAACGGCGCCGGCACGCGATCCAGATGGCCGGTTCGCGGGTAGGAACGCTGCCAATCAACATCATACGGCCGCGCTTCGAGGGCTTCGTGTGCGAAGGCCGATCGAGAAACAACCTACAGGAATTCGCCTTCTTCGACACCCTGCTCGGTGGTATCGTTCCCAAGCTCGCAAGCCAGAACTATTCGTTCTGCCACCGCTATTCCTGCACGTCCCTTTCAGCTCCGCAGCAGGCGGCGCTCGATGCCGTGATCGACGATATCCGTTCGTTCTACAGATCCCATACTGCGATCACGGCAAGTCTCGTTCGCCAGCAAATCCTCTACAGCCGCTCCTTTCTCGGCTTCCTGATCGCTTTCACCGACAAGAAGGCAGTCGCGCCGGCGGCTCTCGTGCAGGCGAACGATCACTCGCCTGTTCGCGTCGCCCTTTCGATGATCATGAAGGGGATGGACGTTCCACGCATCTACCTGCAGCACGCGGAAGTCTCGCAGCATTTTCCGCCGCTGGATTTCGACCATAGCGTGCTGCGCAACGCGCAATCGCTTGACGTCTACCGGCAGATCGGTCCGGTGGAGGGTGAAACATATGTCATCTCTCGTCATGGCGACGCATTCGCCCGGCAGCGGCTTGCGCGATCCCGCGGCGATCGAGCATCTGTCGTCATCTATCCCACATCGACGGTGCGCGCCGACGAGTTGCGGCAAACGATCGACATCCTGCATGCCAACCCGGCGATCGAGAGAATCCTGATCAAGCAGCATCCCGGCGCGCGACGACCGCTCAAGGACCAGATCGACACGGCCTACACCACCCTGATCGATACGATCCCCGATTGGGATCATGTGGCGCTCGTGGGCAATTCTTCCGTGGCCATGGAGCTTTTGCATCGTGGCATCCCGGTCTACCAGAATTTCGACTTCGACCCGGTCGACCGGGACTATTACGGGTTCGTGAAGGATGGTGTCACGATCGAGGTTGACCGGCGGATGCTGGCCGAGGCGTTCTGGCGTCCGTACGAACTGAGCGAAACCTGGCTGGAGCGCTATGCGCGGTGGGATCCGACCGCCGACGAAACGCATGGAGAGGAGAAAGCCAAGTTCATCCAGGCGATGCGCAGCCTGGCGGGCGGGCATGCGGTCGGTTCCTCCTTCCGCAAACACCTCCCGCCGATGCCTGCCTTCGGCCGAAGCCGTGAGCGAATCAAAGGGTTTGTCAAACCGGCGCTGATCAGGCTGATCAACGCGAACCAGGGGCTTGTCTCCCGGGCGATGACGTTCCTCGTATCCAACACCGATCTGAAAATCGGCCACACCAGCGGCCGGGCCGCTTCGGTGATGTTCATCGAGCGAACGCTGAGCGATCTGAACGATCCGGCCGATTGGCTCCTCCTGAACGAAAAGATCCGGGCTTTCCCAGCGGTCGACGTGATCCTGGCCATCGAAGAGATGTTCCAGAAGCGCAACCCAGCCTTGAAAACGATCTTCGAGGGATTGTCGCGCTGGCCATTCGGCGCATCCGCCGGCACCTGGGCCTATCTGAAGAAACTCGACCTGGCAAATCTGGCGCCGGACCGGGAGGAGCTCGACGCGATCGCCGCGTCGATCTACCGCCTGGAAGGCGACAAGGAATTGATGCGGCATCTCGAACGCTCGCTGCTGTCGACCATACTGCGCTTCGGCACGGTCGAACAGCTCGATGCGTTCTGGACGAACGCCTCCGTCTTTCATCCAGGCAACCTCCCCGTCAACAAGCAGATCGACGTGCTTCGGAAGCTGCGCCGATCGGGCGCGGATGCGGCGGAAGTCGAGCGGATGCGTGCCGTGTTCGATAAGCGCGCCTCCCCCTTCGACCGGCTCAAATTCGACAACATGGACGCCCTCGACCGCAATGCCTCCGGGGAATGGAACCATCTTCAAGCGGAGGAGCGGTTTTCGCAGGTGGCGCCGCGCGGCGTGGCGGAGGAGTTCGCCGCCTCCGTCAAGCCGGCCTATGACGCGCTACGTCCCCGCATGCGCTTCATGGATACGCGCACGAACGCGGCGGAGGCCGATCAGCTGCTATCATTGGCGCGGGACGCGCTTCGCCACGGCCAGGCCTTTTCCCTCATTCGTCTCAGCGACGGCGAGGGCTACCTGTTCCCGGACGGCCCCTTTTTCGATGCCTCCGACGCGGCCAACCGCGAGCGCCATTGGTGGGGCGTGGAGCTTACCGCCGATCTGCGCGCGGCGATCCGCGAGGGAGCCCGCGCCGCCGTGGCCGAAGCCGACGTCGTCGGCATTCCCTCGGTGTATCGTTTCATCAGGGATCATACCGATTCGAGCCGGTCCCTGGCGCTGTCGATACAGGGCCGCGGGCTGCTCCAGGTTCTCGACGGCGTGGCGCCTCTGCTCTCCGCAAGCGCCTCGATAGCCGAGGACAAGGTGAACGTCTCAGCCTTTGGCGATATGGAGACCGTCAAGCCGTTGATCGATCTGGCCGGCAGGGTCGTCGTCGTCGGCAGCGTGCGACGGGAAAGCCTGCCACCGGCGCTCCGCGAAGCACGCAAGGTCGAACTCGTCGCCATACCGACCCATCACAAGACTTCTCTCAACGAGAAGTATCACGGCGGCGATGAATCCTTGCCTTTCGTCTACCCTGCCCTGCTTGGCGAACTCGACGCACTGTCCCGGCCGGGCGACCTGGTGCTCGTCGCGGGCGGCATCATCGGAAAAATATTCGCAGGTCACGCGCGTCGCCAGGGAGCGGTGGCACTCGATATCGGCAGCGTGCTCGATGATTGGGCTCAGGACGGCATGCCGACAATGCGATAGTACAGGAGCCTATCCGAAAAGCTCGGCAAGCCGCGCCTCGCCCCGGCGCGGAATCACGACATCACGATGTCCCAGCTTGCCGGAGTGCCGGCTTTCAGCTCGCGGCTGGCGCGCTTGCCGAGAAGCATCTCGAAATGCTTCGGTGCCAAGCCATGCCCCGGTCGCACGATGCGTAGATTCTCAGCCGTCAGTTCCTCGCCGGCTTCAACGTCGCGCGCGATGTAAATCGAACGGCGGAAGACCAGCGATTTTTCCTCGACCTTGGTCGGCCCATAGGCAACCATACCCAGAGACTGCCATGCGCGCTCGGTTTCCGTCACAAGCGAAGCCATTTCCGCGGGCTCCAGTGAGAAGGTGCTGTCGACGCCCCCGTCGGCCCGGCTGAGCGTAAAATGCTTCTCCACCACGGTTGCTCCAAGCGCGACCGCGGCCACCGCGACGCCGACACCCATGGTGTGGTCGGAAAGACCGATCTCGCAACCGAACAGCTCGCGCATATGAGGTATGGTCAGGACATTGGTGTTCTCAGGCGTCGCCGGATAGGTGCTCGTGCATTTCAGCAGGACGAGATCCTGACAGCCGGCCCCACGCGCTGCCTCTACCGCCTCATCCAGTTCCGCCAGGCTCGCCATCCCGGTGGAGATAATCATCGGCTTGCCGGTGGCTGCGACCTTGCGGATCAATGGTAGGTGAATGTTCTCGAAGGAAGCGATCTTGTAGGCGGGAACATCGAGTTCCTCGAGAAAATCGACCGCCGTCTCGTCGAATGGCGTGCTGAAGCACAGCATGCCGTGTTCCCTGGCGCGCCGCATGATCGGCTCGTGCCAATCCCAAGGCGTGTGGGCGTCATTGTAGAGATCGTGAAGGTTCCTACCGGTCCAAAGGCTTTCCTTGTCCTTGATATCGAATTCTCCGCCGCGAACGTCGAGCGTGATCGTGTCGGCCGTGTATGTCTGCAGCTTCAAGGCATGAGCGCCGGTGGCAGCGGCGGCATCGACGATCTCCAGGGCTCGATCGAGCGACTGATTGTGGTTGCCCGACATCTCGGCGATCACGAAAGGGGCAGCATCGCGACCGATCTTGCGATTTCCGATAAACATATTTCACCTTCCGCTACAGATTGGTTTAGGCGCCGATTCTACTTCGCCGTTCTTGGGAATTTTCGAGGCGGAACTATGCCTCGCGTGGGAAACTCCAGACCGCGCCGATGCGCCACAGCCGTTCGATCATCTCGTGCCTCAGGAGGCTGACCACCATTCGCGCGCGGAAGTGCTCACGGCCGCCCCTCTCGAAATCGTGCTTCCAAAAGATCGGCATAGGCACAAAACACCTTTCTCAAGCGCGCGAGAAGAGGGATATCATCACAGAGAACGCTCCTGAACCTTCTCTGCGGAATTCATGGCTTCCATCACAGCATTCACGACCCGTTCGACGCCTCGTCCATCCACCACGCCAAGGCACCTCGCCGACCAAGCGCCATCGAGTCCCGTCGTCGCCAGTTCTTCCAGAGCTCGGCCGATCTCGGCGGCGCCGACCTCGTTGCAATGTCCGAGCCAGATCACGAAACCGCTTCGCGCAAGCTCGTTGGCGATCGGGCGCTGGTTCTCGGCGAGGCTCACCACGAGAGACGGCAGGCCAAGGCACAGTCGCTCCCAGCTGGTCGCTCCCGCCGCGCCGATCGCCAGGTCGGCCTCCAGCATGAGGGGCGCCAGGCTCGGCAGACGCTCGTGAAGCCGCAGGCGCGCGTGATTTTCCGCCAGCGTGGCCACCTGCGCGTAATGCGGCGCCGAGGCCGAAAGCACGATATCGGCGGACATCTCTGGCCGATCCAGCGCCAGAAGCGCTTCGACCGTCTGCAGGGTCAATCCGTCCTTGTCCACGCCGCCGAAGGAGACAAGGAGCCGGCGCAATGATCCCTCCCTCAACGCCGCACGGGGCCGCAACCGCGCATAATCGGGTTGAAGCAAGGCATATGACGGCCCGAGAAGGAGTTTGCAGGCTTCGGGAGCCTTGCCCGCATAGCGCTCGTCGCGCAGCGCCACCAGGTTCTGGTCGAGCAGGAGGTCGCAATCATGCGCGCGATCGGCGAGATCGTCGATCACCATGATTGCATCAGCCTGATCGCGAAGGCGGCTCTCCCAGCGCGCATCGATGCCGTAGTGGTCGACGATCAGCCAGTCCGGACGGAAATCGTCGAGCGCCGCCAGCGTCTCGTCCGCGTCTCGCCGCCAATCGACGGCAAGCCAGGAAGCGTGCGCCGGCCCGTCGGCGGCCGCCTGCTCCCCCGGTCGCGGAGCCGCGAGGCGGCGCAGCGCAAAACCGCGCTCCTCGATCAATACACCGAGCTCTCCCTCGTGTTGGCGACAGACAAAGCGTATGTCGGCGCCCTTCTCGCGCAGCGCCTCGGCCAGCGTCAGGCAACGCATCACGTGCCCCGTGCCGATGGCCAGGGATGCATCGGCGCGGAAGGCGATCCTAATTTTCTCCGCAATCTTCATCGTGCCTGCAATGCCTGAAACAGCCATTCCGCCCGCTTCCAATCCTCGAGCGTGTCGATGTCCTGAACGCGATAGCTGGGCAGGATCAGAGGGATCGAACCGGGAGAAAAGATCGGTTCTCCCCCCAACCATGCCCCGGCTCGCCCCCAGTAGAACTGGCCGGCGTCATGGTAGGCTTCCTCGAGATCCTGGGAGCGCGTGTAAAAATGCTCTGGACTGAACATCTCAACGCGCCCTTCGCCCGTCAACCGCACGGCGCGCTGGATCGGAAAAGGGTAGCTCGTGACGGGAAAGACATAGGCGCAGTCTTCGGCTTCCAGCATCTTCAGTCCAGTGCGCAAATCCTCCGCCTGCACGAACGGGGCGGTGGCATAGAGACAGCAGACCCTGTCGGGCGCTACGCCGTTCTGCCGGTGCCATTCCACCGCATGGGCGATGACCGGCACGGTGCCGGCATGGTCATCAGAAAGCTCTGCCGGCCGCATGAACGGCGTCTCGGCGCCGCATTGCCTGGCGACCGCCGCGATCTCCTCGTCGTCGGTGGAAACGATGATCTTGTCGAAGCATCCGCTGCCGCGGGCCGCGTCGATGGACCACGCGATCATGGGCCGTCCGCAGAACGGTCGGATGTTCTTGCGTGGAATCCGCTTGCTGCCTCCGCGCGCCGGGATGACCGCCAGCCTCATCTCAATGTGCCTCTCTCCTGCCTCACGCCTCGAAGGCGTTTTCCAGAGCGTCGACCACCCGATCCTGCTGCTCCTCGCTCATGGTCGGATACATGGGCAGGCTGATGGCTTCCGCATAGTAGGCTTCGGCCTGCGGGAAATCGCCCGGCTTGAAACCTAGACGCTGATAGTAGGGCTGGGTGTGAACGGGGATGTAATGCAGATTGACGCCGATGCCCTTGTCCCGCATCGCAACGAACACGTCGCGATGGTGCCGGTTGGTCTTGTCGCGCTGCAGGCGGACGACATAAAGATGAAGGCCGGAATAGCCGTCCGGGCTCTGCCAGGGAACCGTCACGGGCAGGGGCTCGAGCATCCGGTCGTAACGGCGCGCCAGCGCATGGCGCCGGGCGACGAACGCATCCAGCCGGGCCATCTGGCTCAGGCCCAGCGCGCCCTGCAGTTCAGTCATTCGGTAGTTGAAGCCCAGATCGACCTGCTGATAGTACCAGGGGCCGTCGGGTTCGTGGCTCATCAATGCGGGGTCGCGCGTTATGCCATGACTGCGCAGAAGCGCCATGCGCCCGGCCAGAGCCGCATCGCGGGTCGTCGCCATGCCGCCCTCGGCCGAAGTGATCACCTTCACGGGGTGAAAGCTGAACACCGTCACGTCACTGTAGCGGCAATCGCCGATCGGCCCGTCTCGGTAGCGACCGCCGATCGCATGCGATGCGTCCTCGACAATGGCGAAGCCGTAACGCTGTCCAAGCGCATGGATGGCCGCCATATCGCAGGGCTGGCCGCTCAGGTGAACCGGCACGACCACTTTCGGCAGGCGGCCATCCCTTTCGGCGGTGACGAGCTTGCGCTCGAGCGCCTCGGGAGACAGGTTGTAGGTGCGCGGGTCGATGTCGACGAAATCCACCTGCGCGCCGCAATAAAGGGCGCAATTGGCCGAGGCCACGAATGTCGTCGGGCTGGTCCACAACCAATCGCCCGGCCCCAGGCCCAGGGCCATGCAGGCGATGTGCAGCGCCGAGGTGGCGCTGTTGACCGCGACCGCGTGATCTACACCGCAATAGTCGGCCACGGCTTGCTCGAACCTGGGCACGACGGGGCCCTGGGTGAGGAAATCCGAACGCAGAACCTCGACAACTGCGTCGATATCGGCCTGCGCGATATCCTGTCGACCGTACGGAATCACACTCATATGTTCCCGATCTTCTCCCGGTTGCCGATCACCCATTCCTGGAGCGTCTCGGCGCCCATCCAGTCCTCGTTGTTGTCGCTGGTGTAGCTGAACCCGTCTTCCACCTTGACGCCATCCTTGATCCGCTCCTTGCTCGAGCCCCAATTGTTGATGGTCGGGAGGATCTTGTAATAGTCGGGATATTCGTAGGTGTAGAAGGAATCTTCCGGGCCGATCATCTGCTCATGCAGCTTCTCGCCTGGCCGAATGCCGACGAATTTCAACTTCGCCTCAGGCGCCACGGCGTGGGCCAGGTCGACCACTTTCATGGAGGGAATCTTCTTCACGTAGATTTCCCCGCCTTCCATGTCGTCGAAGGCATGCCAGACAAGTTCCACGCCCTGCTCGAGGGTGATCATGAAACGGGTCATTCTCTCATCCGTGATCGGCAGTTCGCCCTGCTCGCGGATCGAGAGAAAGAACGGGATCACCGAACCGCGCGAACCCATTACGTTTCCATAACGGACGACGGCAAAACGTGTATCGTGACCGCCGGCATAGGAGTTGCCGGCCACGAAAAGCTTGTCCGAGGCCAGCTTGGTCGCGCCGTAGAGATTGATCGGGCTGCTCGCCTTGTCGGTCGAAAGCGCTACGACGCGCTTTATCCCGCGATCGATGCAGGCGTCGATCACGTTCATGGCGCCGTTGATGTTGGTCTTGATGCACTCGAACGGGTTGTACTCGGCGGTCGGGACGATTTTCGTCGCTGCCGCATGTACCACGTAGTCGACGCCGTCCAGCGCGCGGTACAGACGCTCCTTGTCGCGCACATCGCCAATGAAGAAGCGCACGCGGCTGTCGCCCTCGTACTTCTTGGCCATGTCCCATTGTTTCATCTCGTCGCGCGAGTACACGATGATGCGCTTCGGATTATAACGCTCCAGCGTCATGGGCAGGAATGTATTGCCGAACGAACCCGTACCGCCCGTGATGAGTATTGATTTCTCTGTCAGCATGTCTGTGTCAGTCGCCACCATCGTTCGAGGCCTTCGCCCAAGTAGAGAAGCCTTTTAGAGCGAGGGCGGCTCAGGAAGCAAGCTCCGTATTGGAGTTGTATCAATCATTTAACATAACGCTCCGCTTGCATGCAGATACCCGCGGAATTACCGCTACCCAGGCGTCAGCCGGGACGGCCTATGCTTCTGTACTTGAGACCGTAGCGGGCGACTGTGTTGAGATTATACAGGTTCCTGCCGTCGAAGATGATGGGGTTCGCGAGCGTCTCGCGGATCAGTTCGAAGGACGGTGCGCGAAAGCTCTTCCACTCGGTGGCGATCGCCAAGGCATCGGCGCCCTGCAGCGCGGCTTCCTTCGTCGGACAAAGCGTCAGGTCGTCCCGTTCGCCATAGATCTTCCGGCATTCCTCCATCGCATGCGGATCGTAGGCGCGCACGCTGGCGCCCGCGTGCCACAGGCTTTCGAGGAGAACGCGCGCCGGCGCCTCGCGCATGTCGCTGGTGTTGGGCTTGAAGGACAGCCCCCACAAAGCGATCGTCTTTCCAGCGAGCTGCGCACCGAAATGACCCACGATGAGATCGAACAGCACGCGCTTCTGTCGCTCGTTGCGCCGGTCGACGGCGCGCAATATCTGCGGATCGACATCGGCCTGCTCAGCGGTCCTGATCAGCGCCCGCACGTCCTTCGGAAAGCACGAACCGCCGTAGCCGATGCCCGGATAGATGAAATCGTAGCCGATGCGCGGGTCGCTGCCGATGCCGACCCGCACCTGTTCGATGTCAGCGCCCAGGCGATCGGCAATATTCGCCAACTCGTTCATGAAGCTGATCTTGGTCGCCAGCATGCAGTTGGCGGCATATTTGGTGAGTTCCGCGCTGCGCACATCCATGACGATCATCTTCTCATGGTTGCGGTTGAACGGCGCGTAGAGCTCGCGCATCACTATTTCGGCTTCGTCGCTGTCGGTCCCGACGACAATCCGGTCCGGCTTCATGCAATCGGGAACCGCAGAGCCTTCCTTCAGGAACTCGGGGTTCGACACGACGTGAAAGTCGATCCCCGCGACCCCTCTTTCGGTCAGCTCCGCCTCGATCGCCCCCCGGATGCGGTCGCAGGTGCCGACCGGAACCGTCGACTTGCTGACGACCACCTTGGAGCTGTCCATCGCTGCGCCGATCGTCCGGGCGACTGCCAGGACGTACTTCAAGTCGGCCGAGCCATCCTCTTCCGGCGGCGTACCGACGGCGATAAACAGTACTTGGCCGTGCCACACGCCGGCGACGGAATCTGCAGTGAAGTGAAGCCTACCGGCCTCGTGATTCTCGTTGACCAGGCGCTCCAGCCCCGGCTCGTAGATCGGCATGACACCTTGTTTCAGCCGCTCCACCTTGTCGACGTCGATGTCGACGCAAAGCACGTCATGGCCGGACTCGGCCAACACCGCCGCCTGCACAAGACCGACATAGCCGACGCCGAAAACTGTGATCTTCATCTGTCCGCTCGTATGCTTCTGCGGGCTTTGCGCAATGCGGGTTCGATTGTGATTGCCAGCGGCGCTGAGACCGATGAGGAAACGATGCCCGCAGTCCACCGCCGTTTCAAGATAGCGTTTGGAAGCGGAGCGATAGCAGAGCGGAACCAAAGCTGCAAACTATCAGCTCGCTCAGCCCGCCCCATGAGCTGGTCCGGTCTCAGCCTTAATACGTGCCGGGTTGTTCGGCCATTGCCCGAGTTGATGGCGCCGCTGATCGCTTGCTGGTGTAGGCCATATCGTGGTTCTGGTGCCGGCGGTTGATATCCGAGTAGTGAGTTCAGCCACTCGGTTTTGTAGCAGCGCCTTCGCGCCTCGATGATGACCTTTGCCTCGGCGAAGCTGACGTGCCTCCCGATTTTCGGAGC
>NZ_AMRM01000026.1 GCF_000300335.1 Nitratireductor pacificus pht-3B
TTCGCGCAGACAAGCGTGATGCGCCTGCCGGCCGATGCGGACCCGCTGATCATCGAGACGCGGGCCGGCGAGAAGACGTTTTCCATCGAGATCGCCGACGAGCCGCATGAGCGGCAGCGCGGCCTGATGTTTCGCCAGTCGATGGCGGCCGACCGGGGAATGCTCTTCATCTTTCCGACGGAAAGCAGACAGGGCTTCTGGATGCAGAACACGCCGCTGCCGCTCGACCTGCTGTTTATCGGCGCAGATGGGGTGATCCGGGCCATCGCGCGCGGCGTCCCGTTCTCCACCGCATCCATCTCGCCGGACGTCCAGTCCCAGTTCGTGCTTGAACTGCCAGCCGGAACCGCGCAAAAATCGGGGATCGAGATCGGCAACCGCCTGCGTCATCCGCGCATCGGCGCGCCGGCGGGCAAGTAGATTTCAACGGACGATCCTTCAGCCGACATGCAATCATTCACTCACGACGGATTTGAGCTGGCCTTTATCGACGAGGGCCATGGCGACCCGGTTCTTCTCATTCACGGCTTTGCCTCGACGCATTACGTCAACTGGGTGGCGCCGGGCTGGGTGAAGACCCTGCGCGACGCCGGTTACCGGGTCATCGCGCTCGACAACCGCGGCCATGGAAAGTCGGCGAAAAGCCACGACAAGGCGGACTATACGCCTGTCAGGATGGCGGGGGACGCGGCCGCGCTACTCGATCACCTGGACATCGGGCGGGTGCATGTGTTCGGCTACTCGATGGGCGCGCGCATCTCGGCTTTCCTGGCGCTGGAGCACCCCGACAAGGTTGCTTCGCTGATCTTCGGCGGGCTGGGGATCGGCATGGTCGAGGGCGTCGGGGAATGGGACGAGATCGCCGAGGCGCTGCTCGCTCCCGATCCCGAGGCGATCGTCTCGCCGCGCGGCCGCATGTTCCGCAAATTTGCGGACCAGACGAAGAGCGACCGCCAGGCGCTGGCCGCCTGTATCGCGACCTCGCGCGAACTGCTCAGCGCCGAGCAGGCGGCGCGCATCGTCCAGCCGACGCTGGTGGCCGTGGGCACCGCAGACGACATTGCCGGCTCCCCCGAGGCGCTTGCCGCCCTGATGCCTGACGCGACCGCCTTTGCGATCGAGCGCCGCGACCATATGCTGGCTGTCGGCGACCGCACGTTCAAGGCGCGCGCGCTGGCGTTTCTGGAGGAGCATCCGCTTGGTCGATCGTAAGCCTATTTCCTTCGTCGGGGCCGAGGGCAATCCGCTCGTTGCCGACCTCTGGGACGGGGGCGGGCATCCGGTGATCTTCCTGCATGGCGGCGGCCAGACGCGACGTGCCTGGGATGCCACGGCGCGCGCGGTGGCGCGCCAGGGAATGCGGGCGATCTCCGTCGATCAGCGCGGCCATGGCGAGAGCGCCTGGGTGGAGACAGGGCACTATGGTTTCCGCCACTACGGGGCGGACGCCGCGGCGCTCATCCGGCAGGTCCACGCGCGCTTTCACGCGCGTCCCTCCGCGGTCGGCGCTTCACTTGGCGGGCTGGCGTCGCTGACGGCGGAAATGCAGGAGGGACCGCTGCTCGAGGCACTGGTGCTGGTCGACATCACGCCGCGGCTCGATCCGCAGGGCGTTGACAAGATTCAGGGCTTCATGGGCGCGCGCATGGAAGAGGGGTTCGCCTCGCTCGAGGAGGCGGCGGAGGCGATCGCCGCCTATCTGCCGCATCGCGCGCCGCGCCGCTCCCTCGAAGGCTTGCGCAAGAATCTCCGGCGCGACGAGGACGGGCGGTACCGCTGGCATTGGGACCCGGCCTTCATCAAGGGCGCGCAGAACATCAACTCGGGCGCCGACGCGCTGATGCAGGAACTGATGACGGGGTTGCCCGGACTTCACCTGCCGGTTCTTCTGGTGCGTGGCATGCGCTCCGAGCTGGTGCAGGAAGCCCATGCCCGCGAATTCGTCTCGCTCGCGCCGGCGGCGTCCTATGTGGATGTGGGCGGGGCGGGGCACATGGTGGCGGGCGACCGCAACGATGTCTTTGCCACCGAAATCCTGAAATTCCTCAGCCGCGACCAGGCCGCATAGATCAGGCGACCGCGCGGCCCGTCGATCCCGGCTCTCAGCGACCCAGGAACTTCGCTGCACGTCTTTCCAGGAAAGCCCTGCGGCCCTCCGCATAGTCCGTGCTCTCGAAGGTTGCATCGCCCAGGTTCTGGGCGTGTTCCATGTCCTCTTTCCGGCCGGACAGCGCGGCCGCGATCGAGGCTTTCGACGCGCGGATCGACAGGGGAGCGTTCAGCGCCAGAACCCCGGCGATCTCGCCGGCGCGTGCCAGCAGGGTTTCGGAGGCGGTGATCTCCAGCAGGAACCCGCAATCCATCGCCTTTTGTGCATCGATCCGGGCGCTGCTGAAGGTCAGATACCGCGCCATCTGAGCGCCGGCGGTGGCGACGATGTCGCCCATGGCCTCCACCGGGTAGGCGAGGCCGAGTTTCGCTGCCGGAACGGCGAAGCGCGCCTGCGGCGTGGCGATCCGCAGATCGCAGGCAGCGGCGAGGCCGAAGCCGCCGCCGAAACAGACGCCGTCGATCGCCGCGATGGTCGGTATCGTGGCGTTGCGGATGGCGGCGAAGGCGGCGGCATTGAGCGCCTCGTAGGCGCGCGCGGTCTCGGCATCACGCCGGACGGTTTCGAACTCCCCGATATCCGCGCCGGCGCAGAAATGCGGTCCCGCGCCGGTCAGGATGATCGCCCGTGCGGCTTCGTCGCGCTCGATCCGCCCGATCATGACGCCGAGCGCCTGCCACATGTCCCGGGTCATCGCATTCATCTTTTCGGGCCGGTCCAGCGTCAGCGTCGCCACCTGATCGCGGAGCGAAAGCGTGAAACCGGTCAGTTCCGGCAGATGGTCGTCGGCCATGGTTCAGTATTCCTGCAACCAGCTTCAAGGTTTTTTGCGGTTCAACTGAACGGGCTTCTGGCGTATGTTTCGCGGCAACGCAAGAACAGCTGTCACTGGAGACCGGCCATGAGCGTCCGCAATGCGGTTCGAGAAGATGGCGCCCACAAGGACGCACCAGCACCCGTCGATCCGATCTGGCGCGCGGTGCGCGGCGAGGCTGAAGCGGCGGTGGCCAACGATCCGCTGCTCGCTGCCTTTCTTTACGCGACTGTGCTGAACCATGACACGCTGGAAAGCGCGGTCATTCACCGGGTCGCCGAAAGGCTGGACCATCCCGATATCGGCGCCGACCTGATCCGCCAGACCTTCCACGCCATGCTTCAGGACGAGCCGGAATGGCGCGCCGTGGTGCGCGTGGATATCCAGGCCTATTACGACCGGGATCCCGCCTGCGACCGCTTCCTGATGCCGGTCCTCTATTTCAAGGGTTTTCACGCGATCCAGACGCATCGGCTCGCCAACTGGCTGCTGCGGCAGGGGCGGAAGGATTTCGCGCTCTACCTGCAAAGCCGCTCGTCCGTCGTGTTCCAAACGGACATCAATCCGGCCGCCCGCCTCGGCAAGGGCATCTTCATCGACCACGCGACCGGCGTGGTGATCGGCGAGACCGCGGTCGTCGAGGACAATGTCTCGCTGCTGCATGCCGTGACGCTCGGCGGAACGGGCAAGGAGGGCGGCGACCGGCATCCGAAGATCCGCCACGGCGTGCTGATCGGCGCCGGCGCCAAGATCCTCGGCAATATCGAGGTCGGGCACTGCGCGCGGGTGGCGGCCGGTTCGGTGCTTCTGACCTCCGTGCCGCCCAACAAGACCGTCGCGGGCGTGCCGGCGCGGGTGGTCGGCGAATCGGGATGCCGCGAGCCGTCCCGTTCCATGGACCAGATTTTGCGCGACGAAGCCTGACGAGGGACCCGGTGGCGCAAGGAGGCAGCCCGTGCGCCTGTCCCTCACGAAATTCCGTTTCAGGGTTTACAGCGCGCCGGAGCACATGTCAGAAGCCGGGTCAGGCGAGGGCGGAACGCCACCTTCCGGTGATGCGTTCTGCGAACAGTTCGCACGGAAACCCAGAGATCGATCATGACGGCGCGCATCGAGGCGCACCGTCCAAAGGCACCGGAGACACGTCTTGAAACCTGAAGAAATCAGAAAACTCGAAGCGTATTTCAAGCGTACCTTCAACAATCCGACGCTGTCGGTGAAGGCCCGGCCGCGCAAGGAGGATTCCTGCGAACTGTATGTGGGCGACGAGTTCCTCGGCATCATCTTCAAGGACGAGGATGAAGGCGAGCTGTCCTACAATTTCTCGATGGCCATTCTCGACATCGATCTGTAGTGGGGATCTGCAGCCCGCGCGCTGCATGGCCCATGGAGACGTATGGGCGCCGGGATTCATGAAAAGGGTCCGGAAATCCGTGGCGGTTTCCGGACCTTTTTCGCTTTTCAGTGTGCCGTCTGTAGAAAGCTCTTCGCTTTTGCGGCGATCGCCATATCGAGTGCCTGCCATTCCCCGAGCAGTTCGGCGGGGAACCTGTAGGTGAGGCTCATCTCGTCTCCGATGGCGATGTCGCGCTCGCAGGGCGCCAGGGATTCGCGCGCCGCCGGGCCGCTGAGGCAGCGTGCGACGAAGAGGCGTTCACCCGACGGATCGTCTGCGACAGCGAGGGCCTCGTTCTGATAGCCGGATTCGGGGGTGAAGCCGTGAAAGCGGATCCCGTTCGGGCCGTCGAACGATTGCGGGTCGACGACATGCGCGTAGATCGGCTCGAAGCGATCGCTCATGTCGCGCGACATCATGCGTTCCTCGAAGCTGAGAAAGACGATGCGCCGCGCTCCATCGGTGTGGTTGAAGTCGTCGCGCGTGGCGCGGGTATAGCCTTGGAGGTCCGGCCAGCGCAGATAGAGGTCTAGCCGCTGCGTCACGCCGCTCCGCCGCGCTGCCTCGAAACGAATGGCGTTCTCCGGAACGGTCAGAACGTTGTTTCCGAGCACGATCTCGTGGGCTTGGGTGGATTCGCTGTGACCGGCCGTCGCCATCGAGCCGCCGAGCCAGTGACCCGCTCCCGCGATGCCGAGCGACAGGAGCAGCAGGGCGACGCTGACCTGGAAGACGCGCAGCATGAAACGGGGATTCGGCGCTGCCGGCGCATCTGTCAAAACCGTTGTCTCCATCGCTGCGGCCATTCCAGGGTTCGATCGCGGACGCCGGAGGTGAAGGGCAGCGCGACCGACGCTCATCTGGATGCGATGAGCTTGCAGCCATTATGGTAAATGGCGCGTAAAAGTGGCGGCGCTTCGCCGGGTTTTGCGGGCGTTTGCGCCAGCGGGTTGCGGTGAAACCGCCAGCCTGGCAGCCGGCGCGGCCTTCCAAATCGCTGCGAAACCTGCTCTGGTTCCGGGTTCAGCATGCCGCCTTCATTCAGACAGGAAATTGCCAATGCCGATTTACGCACTCGCCGGCGAGAGCCCGCTTTTTGACCAGCCCGGATCCAACTGGATCGCCCCCGATGCGACGCTGATCGGCCGCGTGCGGCTCGGGCGCAATGCCGGTATCTGGTTCGGCGCGGTGCTGCGCGGCGACAACGAGCTGATCGATATCGGGGAAGACACCAACATCCAGGAGCATTCCGTGCTGCATACGGATATGGGGTTTCCCTTGCGGGTGGGACGCGGCTGCACCATCGGCCACCGGGCGATCCTGCATGGCTGCACGATCGGCGACAATTCTCTGATCGGGATGGGGGCGACTGTGCTGAACGGGGCGAAGATCGGCCGCAACTCGCTTGTGGGTGCGGGCGCGCTGGTCACGGAGGGAAAGATGTTTCCCGATAATTCGCTGATCGTCGGCGCGCCGGCGAAGGTCGTTCGCACGCTCGACGAGGAGGCCGTCAGGCAACTCGAATGGTCGGCGGCGCACTACGTGGAGAATGCGCGCCGCTTCATGAGCGACCTGAAGCCGGTCTGACAACGTTCAAAATGCGGAGCCGACCCAGAGGACTGGGCCGGCTCCTAGACCCGGTCGTTGGGGACGGGGAGGTGGGGACTCGACCGGGTATCCCGCATCAGCCCGACGCGCAGCCGGCGTTTCCGGTTCTGCAGCATCGCCTGAAAGGTAATGGGTTGCGTCCCTTGCGGAACGCGCGCCCTGTTGCGTGCTATCTGCTGGTTCCGACACTGGCGACCGCGCCGGCGCGGCCGTCATTGATGCTGACCCATTTGCCCGAGCTGGCGGCCGACTGGCGCTTCAGATAGGTGTATTCCGTGTCCGTCCAGGCCAGAACGCGCGGTTCCAGATTGTCCAGGATGTAGTCGCCCATGCTGGTCATGACCGTCAGCACGGCGTGGCCGTCGCCGTTCGGCTGGCGCACCACGGTGATGAGGAGATTGCCGGCCGGCACGCCGGCCTTCATCAGAAGCCTGCGCTTTTCCAGCACATAGTCCTCGCAGTCGCCGAAGACGTCCGGATAGGACCAGAATTCCTCGATGCCCCAGATCTCCTGGTCCGTTCGCGGCTGGACGGCGGCGTTGACCGAATTGTTGATGTCGATCATGGCCTGCCAGAGATTGCGTGTCAGCTTGATCGGGCGCGCATTGGCCGTCGACTGCCGGCATTCCGCAGGCTCGCGTTGGCAAAGCTCATAGTGCCCGATCGGCTGGGTGGTCAGCCCGCCGGTCTTCATGAAGGTCTGCGCTGCATGCGCACCGACCGTGAAAGACGCAAGCAGCGTCGCGGCGGCAGCGGCAAGCCGCAAGCTCTTTGAAATCCCCATCGTCTTGTCTCCCGTTTGAGGAGACAATGACATGTAGGTATTTATTCCATGCAAAATCCCGAAGTATAAGTCTCGCTAAATTCTACTGTTATTTTCATTTAGTAAGTATAAAATTGAAATCAAATCCAATTTATATTTTAGTAGAATTTATCTAAAATTGTAGGGATCTGCAGCGCCGGCCATGGGAGGGGTTTGCGGTGGAAGCCGACAAGCGCGGTATGGCCGCGAAGGCGCGGCTTGGAGGGGTGGATCTCTCTCCACTGTCCGAAAGCCAGGTGAAATTCCGGATTCCAGGTGAAATCCGGGCGTGACAGTGCAGCCTGACATGCTAATCCTCGATCCATGCATGTTCGATCCGAGAACCAGACCGACGCGGCGGCAATCCGCGCTCTCATCACGGCGGCCTTCACGGGCGCCGAGCACGCGGACGGCACGGAGGCGGAGATCGTGGAGCGGCTTCGCGCGAGCGATGGCCTGTCCATCTCGCTGGTCGCCATCGAGGACGGCGAAATCGTCGGTCACGTCGCGTTCTCGCCCGTAAGTCTTGGGAGAGCGCCGGGATATTACGGGCTTGGGCCGGTCGCGGTGCATCGTGACCATCGGCGACGGGGCGTAGGGGCCGAGCTTATCCGAACGGGGCTGGATCAGCTCAGGGATCGGGGAGCGAAGGGCTGTGTCGTGCTTGGCGATCCGGCCTATTATCGGCGCTTCGGCTTCGCCTGCGATGAACGGGTCACGCTCGCCGGTGTCCCGGCGGAGTATTTCCAGATTCTACGGCTGACCGATAGCGGCGATGTCGGCGCGGTCCGCTATCATCCCGCTTTCGGAATTGAATAGGCCGGGCGTCGTGCCGGAAGAACAGGGGCGCTGCATTCTGCAAACGGACGTGGAAGGCGCCAGTGGCGCTTCTCAGTTGTCGCTCGGCAGCGAGAACTCGGCCTCCAAGGCCTGGCGGTTCTGGATGCCCGCGAACTCGATGGCGATGCCGTCCTCGAAATGACGGACCACCTGGCCGCGCATCGTTCCCAGATGAACCTGCGTTCCCTTCTCCGGGCGGATGTCGCTCTCGATGGCCGCGCCCGAAAGGGAAAGGTCGATGATGCGGCACCGGTATTCGCCGCCATCGGGCAGGCGCAGCGTGCTGATCGGATTGCGCGGCGCGATACGCTCGTGGCGGCGGTCTTCGGGTAGGTCCAGCTCGTGCTTGTTGGCAAGCCAGGTGAGCTGGGCGGCGAGCTTGTCGCGCTTGCGCTCCGAAGCGATGATGGTCATGGCGAAGCCATGGTCCAGCGTCCGCGTGACGACGCCTTCAATGCGGCCGATGTGATCCAGGTAGGCGATGATCTTTTCACCCGGGCGTCCGGACCGGTCGGCGATCAGGGACGCATTGCCGGGTGACATATCGATGACGCGGCAGGCATGCTCCGTCCGGTCCTCTAGCATGAACCGTCCATAGATCGTCACCCTGACGCGCTGAAAATTCCGACGCTCGCTGCGCAGGGGGATGGGGTTGATCGCCGCTGACATTGTCCTCTTTCACGCTCCCGCTCGGACAGGTCCCGCTGCCTTCTCGAAGCAGCGTAAAATTACGCCCGGCGGGTTAACAAGCGGTAAGGGTCAACCGGTGCGGCCACCCTCGAAGACAACCAGATGGCGAAACCGGCGGCCGCGGCCGGGCTCGATCAGACTGTCGGTCAGCGAGTGGCCATCCGGCGCCAGCGGCGGCACGGGGACGGCGGGACGGTTCTTGAGGAACATCGGTTCACGATCGGCATCGACCACGCGCAGCGAGGTGATGCGGCACTCGACGACCGCCTCGGCGCCCAGCCAGAAAGGCTTTTCGCACGGAATGAGCGAGCCGAGCGCGCGCGGATTCTCCATGCCGCCGTCGAGCGGCAGCAGGAGCAGTTCGAAACCGGTCGTTTCGCCGCCCGCCGTGCATCCCTCGAACGAGAACACCACCACGGATTTCTGGTCGAATGCGCTGCGCGCCAGCTTGCCAACGATGGCCTGGTCCTTCTTGGCCCAAAGGGAAGCGAAGGAGAAGCCTTTCAGTTCCTTGCCGAAGGTGGCGCAGAGACGGGTGCCGGCGAGGCGGAAAACGGCTTCGCCGCGCGCATCCTTCTCCAGGATGAAGGTGTCGGCGAGCAGGGTCTTGATGTCCGCCGGCTCGATTTCCGTGCGCTTCGGCGCTGGGCGATTGCCGCGCAACCTGTCCCAATATTGGAACAGCGTAACAGAACCGTCCTGTTTCATGCCTGTTGGCTCCTGCTTTCGGCCCGGGCCTGTCTCATAGGCGGACAGGCGCCGGCATTTTCAATAGCGACATGTGGACGGGTGCAGGTTGCGTGCCAGACCGGCAGGACTTGTTAAGTCTCGGATTTCGTTAAGGTTAAAAAAGGGTTTAGATTGCCCGCTGCGGCGCCCGGTGGCAGGGTGGTTTTGTCAGAACACGCCGAATCAGGCGGATGACGGGGCAGACGCCGATCCTCTTCACGAGACCGGCAGGGGGGCTCGACCAGGCCGTTCAGGAGCGATCCTGAGCGGCTTTTTTCTTGCTCCGTCCTCTGCTACCGAGGGCGATGGACAAAGAACGAGACGATGGTGCGCCGGAAGCCGGTCCGGACGTGGTGAACGACATCCCGAACGAAGCGGGGGAGCCGCCGCGCCGCGAGCCGGTGTTCAACCTGGCGCCGGTCGTCACGGTCTTTGCACTCGCCTGCATCGGCATCTTCGCGCTGCAAGCCCTTTGGCTCGGCCCGCAAGGCGAGGCATGGCTCATCCTGCGCTTCGCGTTCCTGCCGATCCGCTATACCGGACCTTACCTGCTCGACGCCTATGCGGCGGTGAGCCCGCTCACCTATTCCTTCCTGCATGGCGGCATCGCCCATCTGGCGGTCAACATGATCTGGCTGGCGGCGTTCGGTTCGCCCCTGGCCAACCGGATCGGAGCCATGCGCTTCGTGCTGTTCTGGGGCGCGGGGGCGCTTGCCGCCGCCGGCCTGCATTTTGTCCTGCATCCGCTTTCGGCAGCACCGCTGGTCGGCGCATCGGGCGCCATCTCGGCGATGATGGGGGCAGCGGCGCGCTTCGCGTTCCAGGTCGACCGGCGCCAGCCCAAGCCATCCTTCGCCGGCCCGGTCTGGCCGATCCCGATGGTTCTGCGGTCGCGCACCGTGCTTGTGTTCCTGGCCGTCTGGATGGTCGTCAACCTGGTCACCGGACTGGGTGTCGGCGCATCGCCCGATTCGCCCCAGATCGCCTGGGAAGCGCATATCGGCGGTTTCCTGTTGGGCTTCTTCGCCATCCGCCTGTTTGACCGCTGAGGCGCGGGCCGGCGGTTTTGCAGGGCTCGCGCAAGGTTGACGCCGCTTCCATCCACAGACTTGCAAAGCGCCTTTCCCGGGCGCAACATCATGGCATTGCCGGTAGAAGGAGATTGCCATGACCGTGAAGGCCATTCTGGATACCAAGGGGCGGGATGTCGTCACGATCGCGCCGGACAAGAGCCTTGCCGAAGCGGCGCAGATCCTGGCGGAGCACGGCATCGGTGCGGTGGTGGTCACAAGGGATGCGGGCCAGATCGCCGGCATTCTTTCCGAGCGCGACATCGTCCGGGCCGTCGGCCAGAACGGCGCCGCGGTGCTCGAAAGCCCCGTTTCCTCGGTGATGACGGCGAAGGTACAGCGCTGCCGGGAGCACCATACGGTCAACGAGGTCATGCAGATCATGACCGAGGGCCGCTTCCGCCACTTGCCTGTCGAGCATGACGGTCGGATCGCCGGGATCATCTCCATCGGCGACGTGGTCAAGAAACGCATCGAGGAAGTCGAGCGCGAGGCCGAAGACATCCGCAGCTACATCGCCACGGCCTGAGGCGAAGGGGCCGCCGCAAACGGCAGCCCCCGTCGCAAAGGTCCGCGCCCTATCGATTGTCGAGCTGCGAGCGCACCAGACCCAGGCCGCGCCGGGTGATCCGGTAGGGACCTCCGCCGCGGGACTGGATCGCCTGCTTGCGCTTCAGCTTGCGAAACAGGCCGATGTCCAGTCCGGGATAATGCCAGCCGTCACGCGTGACGCAGCTGAGGTCTTCGATATGGCCCCTGTCGTCCTTCTCGACGTCGATGCGGCCGCCCTGCGCCAATATGTGCAGGATGCGCTGTTCTGCGCGCGATATGTCCATGTCTTCAAGTCCTGGAAAACCGTCGGCCGGATGGCCAACACAAAGCGCCGCGCTGCGCCTGGCAGCACGGGGTTCAGGGTTTTCGCGCCCCGGTCCTGACGGTCTTGCAGGCCGGGGCCCTAGCGGGACTCAAAGCTGGTGGACATAAAGACTCCATTCGAAGGCGCGTTTCATAACGCAAACCGCGCGTGGAATAAAGCGCTCCGCTTGCCATGCGTAGGCGATTGGTCTAGCCAATGCGGCAGTCCAATTCCGAACAATCCGACTGCACGGCCCCGCGAAATCATGACACTCATCGACACACGCACGCCCGACCCGAAGCGCTTCATCTCCGGTGCGACCGGCGATTGGGAGATCATCGTCGGCATGGAGATTCACGCGCAGGTGACCTCCGAGGCGAAACTGTTCTCCGGCGCCTCCACGGCGTTCGGCGCGGAACCGAATGCGAATGTCAGCCTCGTCGATGCAGCGATGCCCGGCATGCTGCCGGTGATCAACGAGGAATGCGTCCGGCAGGCGGTCCGCACGGGCCTCGGCCTGAAGGCGAAGATCAACCACCGCTCGGTGTTCGACCGGAAGAACTATTTTTATCCGGACCTGCCGCAGGGCTACCAGATCTCGCAGTTCAAGCAGCCGATCGTCGGCGAAGGCGAGGTGATCGTCTCCGTCGGGCCGGCCAAGGACGGGTCGTTCGAGGAGATCGTGGTGGGCATCGAGCGCCTGCATCTCGAGCAGGATGCGGGTAAATCGCTGCACGACCAGCACCCGACCATGTCCTATGTCGACCTCAATCGCTCCGGCGTGGCGCTGATGGAGATCGTTTCCAAGCCGGACATCCGCTCGGCGGACGAGGCCAAGGCGTTCCTAACCAAGCTGCGCACCATCCTGCGCTATCTCGGCACCTGCGACGGCAACATGGACGAAGGCTCCATGCGGGCCGATGTGAACGTCTCCGTGCGCCGGCCCGGCGGTGACTTCGGCACGCGCTGCGAGATCAAGAACGTCAACTCGATCCGCTTCGTCGGCCAGTCGATCGAATCCGAGGCGCGGCGGCAGATCGCCATTCTCGAAGACGGTGGGACGATCGATCAGGAGACGCGCCTGTTCGATCCCGTCAAGGGCGAGACGCGCTCCATGCGCTCGAAGGAAGAGGCGCACGACTACCGCTATTTCCCCGATCCGGATCTGGTGCCGCTCGAGTTCGACCAGGCCTATGTGGATGCGCTGGCTTCCGGCCTGACCGAGCTGCCGGACGAGAAGAAGGCTCGCTTCATCGAGACCTTCGGCCTGTCGGAATACGACGCTTCCGTGCTCATCGCGGAGAAGGCCACGGCGGACTATTTCGAGAAGGTGGCCGAGGGCCGCGACGGCAAGACGGCTGCCAACTGGGTCATCAACGACCTGCTCGGCGCCCTGAACAAGGCCGGCCAGGACATTGAAAGCACGACGGTTTCGCCAGAACAGCTCGGTGCCGTGATCGATCTGATCAAGGACGGGACGATCTCCGGAAAGATCGCCAAGGACCTGTTCGAGATCGTGCTCGCCGAGGGTGGCGACCCGCGCAGGATCGTCGACGAACGCGGCATGAAGCAGGTCACCGACACCGGCGCCATCGAGAAGGCAGTCGACGACGTGATCGCGGCCAATCCCGACAAGGTCGAGCAGGCGAAGGCCAAGCCGACATTGGCCGGCTGGTTCGTCGGGCAGGTCATGAAGGCGACGGGCGGCAAGGCCAATCCGCAGGCCGTCAACGACCTGGTCAAGGCCAAACTGGGCATCGATGGCTGACGCCGCGCCATACTTCGTCAGGACCGTGGCGCGCGGCGACCTGGAGAAGGTCCGCGCGCTTCTGATCGAAACCTGGCACCACACCTATGACGCGCTTTACGGCGCCGCGCGTGTCGATGAGATCACCGGTTCGTGGCACACGATCGCTGCGCTCGAGGCTAGGCTTACGCGGCCCAACAGCGAGTTCGTGGTGGCGGATAATGGCCTGGAGATCGGCGGGATGGCGTTCGCCGAGGCAACCGACGAGGGCAGGGCGGTGATGCTGCGCCAGCTCTATGTGCACCCTTCGCGTCAGGGGCAGGGCATCGGCGCGGCGTTGCTCGAGGAGGTCGAGAACTGCTTCCCCGAGGCGCGCCGGATCCGGCTCGAGGTGGAGGAAGCCAATGCCGGGGCGCGCCGCTTCTATGCCGCGCACGGCTTCGCGCAGGTTGGAAGAACCGAAAACTGCGGCGCGGGCGGTTCGGGCATTCCGGCGCTGATTTACGAAAAGCGCCTGTGAGAGAGATCGCGATGTCGGTTGACGAGGATCAGCCCGTGTCGATCCGCGAGGCAGAGCGTCGCGACGTGGCGGCGATCGTCGCGCTTTTTGCCGCCGATTCCCTTGGCGGGCATGGCGACACGGTCGATCCGGCCGCCATGGGCGCCTATCTGGCCGCCTTCGAGCGCATCGTGGCAAGTCCCAACGACACGCTTTACGTGGCCGAGGTCGACGGCGTGGTGGCGGGCACATTCCAGACGACCCTGGTCACCAGCATGTCGGGGCGCGGCGCGACGAACCTGATCGTCGAGGCGGTACAGACACGCGAGGACATGCGCGGGCGGGGCATTGGCGCGGCGATGATGCAACATGCCATCGTGCAGGCGAAAACCGCCGATGCGCGCCTCGTGCAGCTCACCTCCAACGCCGCGCGCGAAGGGGCGCACCGCTTCTACGAGCGGCTTGGTTTCGCGAAGTCTCATGTGGGTTTCAAGATGTGCTTGAAATGACGTCGCAGCCGCGCCGGCAGGCCTTGCCATCGGGCGACGCGGACGCCATAACCCAATCGACGGGCCATGCTGGCCGGTCACGGTGAGCGACGAGAGCGTTTTGCAGTCCGGTTGAACCATCCGGCGTCCGCATGAACGCGGAAAACGAGGAGATGGAGCGGGGCGTCGTTTCGTAGAAGCGATGAAGCGGTCCAGAGGAAGCGATGAAGAAGTTCCTGCTTCAGTTCTTTACCTGGTGGAACGGCCAGACCCTGGGCACGCGGTTTCATACGTGGCGCAAGGGTACGCGGGTCGGCGAGGACGAGTTCGGCAACGTCTATTATGAAGGCGGCAAGGATTCGGAAGGCCGCACGCGGCGCTGGGTCATCTATCAGGGCATTTCCGACGCATCGCTCGTGCCGCCGGGCTGGCATGGCTGGCTGCACCACCGGGTCGACGTGGCTCCGGTGAACGAAAACTATACCCCGCGCGAATGGCAGAAGCAGCATCTGCCGAACCTGACGGGCTCGCCCGCCGCCTATCGGCCGAAGGGGTCCGCGGTCACCAATGAGGACCGCCCGCGGGTCACCGGCGACTACGATGCCTGGACGCCCGGCGGGTGAGGGGACAGGCCTTTCCTGCCACAATTGAGCACTATAGCATCTGTCGTCGGGTCGAATCACCCGGCGTCCGCGAATGAGCGGAAAAACAATGGGATAGGTGAGCCATGCGTCTCCAGGGGGACGTGCAGGCTCGATGCTTGGGGACAGGGCGGGAGAACTGCCTGGCGCCCCCCGGACGAGGTGCGGAAAAGACGGTGTCGAACACATGAAGCCAATGCCTGGAAAGAGACACGGCGCTGCGCGCATCATGGCGGTGGCCGGCGTGCTTTGCGCCGTTGCGGTCCTGCCGGCGCAGGCCGAGCGGTTGAAGAACCCGGTCGCCGAGTTTACCGGGATCGACAAGATCACCGGCCGCATCATTTCCTTCGACGCCTATATGGACGAGACCGTGCAGTTCGGCGCCTTACAGGTGACGCCGCGCGTCTGCTACACCGCGCCGGAGACGGAAGAACCGAAAACCGACGCATTCGTCGAGGTGGACGAGATCACGCTCGACCGGGCGATCCGCCGCATCTTCACCGGCTGGATGTTTGCCGAAAGCCCAGGCCTGAACGCGGTGGAGCATCCCGTCTACGACGTCTGGCTGAAAACCTGCAAGCAGTCCTCGGACGTGCCGCCCCCGTCCCCGAGCTGATCCTCACCCGTCGGTAAAATCCGCTTCCGCGCCCTGCAACGCCTCCTGCAGCAATTGCTCGTAGCGGGCGCGTGGAATGTCGACGGCACCGAACTGCTTGAGATGCGGCGTGGTGAACTGGGTGTCGAGCAGGACGAAGCCGCGTTCGCGCAGCCGCTCCACCAGGTGGACCAGACAGATCTTCGAGGCATCCGTCCGGCGTGAGAACATGCTTTCGCCGAAGAAGGCGCGCCCGAGCGTGACTCCGTAGAGGCCGCCGACCAGCTCCGCTCCGGCCCAGGCCTCCACCGTGTGGCAATGACCGTTCTCGAACAGAAGCGCGTAGGCGTCGCGGATCGGGTCGTTGATCCATGTGTCGCGGCTGTCCCGACGCTCTTCGGCACATCCCGCGATCACCCCTTCGAAATCCGTATCGAAAGCGATCCGGAAAGGATTGCGCCGCAAAGCCTTGGCAAGGCTTCGCGGGACATGGAACCGATCGAGGGGAATGATCCCGCGCGTCTCCGGGCGCACCCAGAAGACCTCGGGGTCGTCGGCGCGCTCGGCCATGGGGAACACGCCCGTCGCGTAGGCACGCAGCAGAAGGTCGGGCGGGATCGCGTAGCCGGGAGCGAAGGGTCGTGCCATGGTTGCAGCGCCAGCGTCAGGCCGGGGCAACGATCCGGCGATGGGTGTCAGCCACCCTTCGCCAGATAGTTTTCCAGCCAGTGGATGTCGTAGTCGCCATTGGCGATGTCCGGATTGCCGACCAGATCCTGGAACAGCGGCAGGGTCGTCTTGATGCCGTCGACGACGAACTCGTCCAGCGCGCGGCGCAGGCGCATCATGCATTCGACGCGGTTGCGGCCGTGGACGATCAGCTTGCCGATCAGGCTGTCATAGTAGGGTGGGATGCGGTAGCCGGAATAGACGCCGGAATCCACGCGGATGCCGAGACCGCCCGGCGTGTGGAAATGGCTGATCTTGCCGGGCGAGGGGGTGAAGGTGCGCGGGTCCTCCGCGTTGATCCGGCATTCGATGGCGTGACCTTCGAAGCGCACATCCTCCTGCCTTGCCGACAGGCCGCCGCCGGAGGCGACGCGGATCTGCTCGTGCACCAGATCGATGCCGGTGATCGCTTCCGTCACCGGATGCTCCACCTGCAGACGCGTGTTCATCTCGATGAAATAGAACTCGCCGTTCTCGTAGAGGAACTCGATCGTGCCGGCGCCCGAATAGCCGAGATCGGCTATCGCCTTGGAGACGGTCGCACCGATCTGCGCGCGCTGCTCGACATTGAGGGCGGGCGAATTGGCCTCTTCCCAGACCTTCTGGTGGCGCCGCTGCAGCGAGCAGTCGCGTTCGCCCAGATGGATCGCCTTGCCGGCGCCGTCGCCCATCACCTGGATTTCGATATGGCGGGGTTTTTCGAGGTATTTCTCGATATAGACGGCGTCGTCGCCGAAGGCCGCGCCGGCCTCCGCCCTGGCGGTGGAGAGCGCCTCGGAAAGGTCGGCTTCGCTGCGCGCCACCTTCATGCCGCGCCCGCCGCCGCCGGCAGACGCCTTGATCAGGACGGGGTAGCCGATGTCGGCGGCGATGCGCTTGGCTTCCTTGTCGTCGGTGACCGCGCCGTCGGAGCCGGGAACCACGGGAATGCCGAGATCCTTGACCGTCTTCTTGGCCGTGATCTTGTCGCCCATGATGCGGATGTGATCGGCCGAGGGGCCGATGAAGGTGATGTTGTGGGCGGCGAGGATGTCGGCGAACTTGGCGTTCTCCGACAGGAAGCCGTAGCCCGGATGGATGGCGTCGGCGCCCGTGATCTCGCAGGCGGCAAGAATCTGGTGGATGTTCAGATAGCTATCGCGCGAGGGCGGCGGCCCGATGCAGACGCTCTCGTCGGCCAGCCGCACATGCATCGCGTCGGCATCGGCCGTGGAGTGCACGGCAACGGTCTGGATGCCGAGTTCCTTGGCGGCACGCAGCACCCTGAGTGCGATTTCGCCGCGGTTGGCGATGAGGATCTTGTGAAACATATGCGGCTGTCCCGGACTACTCGATCACCACCAGCGGCTCGCCATACTCGACCGGCTGCGCGTCCTCGAACAGGATCGCCGTGACGGTGCCGGAGCGGGGCGCCGGAATCTGGTTCATGGTCTTCATGGCTTCGATGATCAGCAGCGTCTGGCCTTCCTTGACCGCCTGGCCGACCTCGATGAAAGAATTGGCGCCGGGAGCTGGGGAGCGGTAGGCGGTTCCGACCATGGGCGAGGGCACGGCATTCTTCGAACTGGCGGCCGGCTTTTCCTCCGGCGCGGAGGTGGCGGCAACGGGGGCCGGCGCGGCAGGCTGCGGCGCGGCGGGCGCATAGGCCTGAACCGCGGCGGGCGCCTGCTTGCTCACGCGGATGCGCAGATCGTCCTGCTCGACCTCGATCTCGGTCAGATGGGTCTCGTTCAAGATCGCCGCAAGCTCGCGAATGAGTTGCTGATCGACCCCGGTTTTCTTTGTCGACATGTGTTCTGTCCTGATTTTTCTCAAGCCTGCACGCGCGCCGCGAGCGCATCCAGGGCGAGTACATAACCGAATGCGCCCAAACCGCAAATCATGCCTGTCGCCGCCGGTGCGATCATCGAGACATGGCGGAAGGCTTCGCGCGCGTGAATGTTGGAAATATGCACTTCGACCACCGGCAGCGGACGGACGGCAAGCACCGCGTCGTGCAAGGCGATCGAGGTATGGCCGTAAGCGCCGGGATTGATGACGACGCCGACGGCCTTCTCGCCGGCCTCGTGAATCCAGTCGACGAGGTCCCCCTCGTGATTGGACTGCCGGAAGACCAGGTCGAACCCAAGCGCGCTTGCCTTCTCCGCACAGTCGCTCTCGATGGTGGCGAGGGTCTGGGCGCCGTAGATGCCCGGTTCCCGCTTGCCCAGCGCGTTCAGGTTGGGTCCATTCAGGACGAAGACTGTTTTTGTCATCAATATCCCCTGGACCGCGGATGCGGCCCAACTGTGGCCCAGTGCGGCCCGGTCGTCCGCTCCTCTATAGAGGGCTTAGACCGTGCCGCAAAGATCGCAAGGGGCTTCTTTTTCTGTCCACAACGGGGTTTTGCGGCCCGCAAAGGCATTTCCGGCGCGCGATTGCCTCGGCAGTCGCCTCAGCAGGCCTTGTCGAGGCAGGCGCGGGCCGTCTCGATCTTTTCCTGGAGCACGTCCTTGCCGAGCGCACCGAACACGACTTCCTTGCCGATGACATAGGCCGGCGTCCCACTGACGGCGAGCTGATTCGCCAGGTCGTAGGTTTCGGCGAAGACCTGCTGGATCTGCGGATCCTCCATTCCGGCGCGCAGGGCGGTCTCGTCGATGCCGAGACCGGTGGCGATCTTCACGGCCACGTCGCCGTCGGCGCGCGTGTCGCTGCCCAGAAGCGCTTCGTGGAACTCCGCGTATTTCTCGGGAGCGATTGCATGGACGGCGGCCGACACCACATGCGCCTCGCGCGACTGGGGCGACAGGATCGGGAATTCCTTGAGAACGAAGCGAACGTCGGGATTGTCCTCGACCAGCGCCTGCATGTCCCCGAGGGCGCGTTTGCAGTAGCCGCAATTGTAGTCGAAGAACTCGACCACGGTGATGGCGGCCTCGGGATTGCCGATGACGCCGTCATGCTTGCTGTTGAAGATGGCGTCGCTGGCTTTGTCGAGCACGTCGCGCTGCGCCATCTCCTGCTGCTCGCGCTGCTTCTTCTCGAGCGCGGACTGCACTTCGAGCATGATCTCGGGATTGGCGAGCAGGTACTCGCGGACGACCTTCTCCACGGCGGCCTTGTCGACGCCGTCGGCCGCCTGGGTTACGCCCGTGAGGGAGGACATCAGCAGGACGGAGGCTGCGAGCGCTGCGCCGGCGGGTTTGGGAAATCTCATGGCAGGTTCCAATTTCATTTCGGGTGCGGGGTTCGAGACTGGGTGTCTTCAGCAGTGGGAATGGTTCACCGGCGCTGTCAGCGAGGTTGCTTGTACTGGATGATGTCCTGAGCCCGCAGCCAGCCCGGCGATCCCGGTTTCAGCCGCTTCTGCGAGCGAAGCGCAAACAGTTTGGCGTCACGATAATGCCCGGAATGGAAATGTCCCTCCGCAGTGGCAAGCTCGGCGGAAGCCACATCGCCCAGCTGCCCGTAGGCCTGCGCCAGATAGCGGTAGCCGTTGGCAAATTCGGGTTCGCGCGACAGGCCCGTCTGCAGCTCCGATGCGGCCTTGCGAACCAGATCCGGCTTGCCGGTCGCCATCAGTGCCTGGCCGTAGCCGACCTGCAGAAGGCCCGGTGTGCCCGGAGCCAGCACGATCGCCTTGGCGTAGGCGTTGGCGGCCTCCTGCGGCCTGTTCGCCTTGATTAGGATGTCGCCGCGCAGTTCCTGGAGATAGGGGTTGCGCGGCAGCTTCGCGGCGAGGGCGTCGGCCTTCTTCAGGGCGGCGGCCGGATTGCCGGTCAGATAGGTCGAGATGGCATCGCCGTAGCGGGCGGCCAGTCCGTTCGGGTCGCTGCGGAACAGACGGGCCGCGGCAGCCGCGCCCTGGGTATAGGCAGCGATCTTGGCGCGCATGAAATCATGGCGCAACTGCAGTTCGGGCGGATCCTTGCGATCGAAGTGACGGCTGTTGCGCGCCAGCTCCTGCAGGTTGGCGATCCGCTCCCGCGGCATGGGATGGCTGATCTGGTAGGGATCGACATTGACCCCGGCGAGGGCCAGTCCGCCGGCCAGCCGTTCGAAGGTCGTCAGCATGCCGCGGGCCGACTGGCCGGTCGCATTGAGATAGTCGATCGCCGTGCGGTCGGCCGTCGCTTCCTCGGAACGCTGGTAGCCGAGCAGGCCGCGCCGCGCGACTTCTGCGCCGCCGGCGGCCATGCCGACACCGGCCTGCGCCAGCTCGCCCGATTTGGAGGCGGCGCCGGCGACGCCGGCACCGATGCCGATCAGCGCCGCCACGATGGCCATGGTCTGCGCCCGCTGGATCTGCTGGCGCAGGCGTTCCTGGTGTCCGCCGGCGATGTGCCCTGCCTCATGGGCGATGACGCCGATGATCTCGTTGGGGGTTTCCGCCTCCATCAGTGCGCCGGTGTGGATGAAGATGCGCCGGCCGGCGACGAAAGCGTTGAAGCCCCGGTTGTTGACGAGAATGATGTCGATCCCCGAGCGGGACAGTCCGGCAGCCTTGAGGATCGGCCGGGCATATTCGGAGATCAGGGCCTCGATCTCGGCGTCGCGCACCACGGGAATGCCCTGCTGGGCCGTTGCGGGCGGGACGGAGAAGACGAGCAGATGCACGGCCGCCAGAAAAAGTGCCGCAAAACGCGGCATGATGCTTCGAAGCATGGTCGGTTTCTCAAACATGATCAAAACTGGTAGCCGAGCAAAACGGCAATGGAAAGGCCGGTCCGGCCTGATCAGCTAGTTTTGATCGATGCCGGAAAGGGGCTTTTGGCCGCAGCGGATGCAAGAAAGCCGGCGCGGGGCGCCGGCTTTCAGGTCAATCAGATACGCGTGTGGACGTTCGAGGCTCAGAAGAAACCCTTGCGCTGCCACCAGCCGGTCTTGCGCGGGGCGGCATCCTCGGCGCCCTCGGGCGAGGACGAGACCACCACCGGTTCAGCGCTCGCGGCGACTTCCTTGGCCTTTGTCGTCTTGCGCTTTGCCGGCGCCCGGCGCTTCGGCTTCTCCGCCTCGGTCACCTCGGGCTCGGCAGCGGGTTCCGCTGCGGCTTCGGCGCCTTCCGATGCCTCGTCAGCGACGACCGGTTCGGCGGCCGCCTTGTCCTCTGCCGCGGCGTCCTCGCTCTTCGCGGCGCTCTTGCGCGTGCGACGGCGCGGCTTCTTGGCCGGCGCTTCGTCTTCCGCTGCAGGGCCGGATGCAGGCGCGTCCTCGGCCACTGTGTCGGCCGCGACGCTCTCCGCTACGGTGCCATCCGCCGGGGCGTCCTGTTCCGTCGCAACGGCTTCGGGCGCCGGCGTCGAAACAGCGTCCTCCGCGCCGTCGGCATCCGTGTCGCCTTCGGCCGAGACCGTTTCAGTCGACTCGGCATCCGCCGCCTGCTCGTCGCGGCGGTTGCGTCGGCCGCCGCGACGCCCGCGATGCCGCTTCTTGCGTTCGCCGCCGTCCTCGCCGGTGGAGGATGCCGTTCCGGTCTCCTGAGCAGGCTGCTCGTCGCCGTCACTCTCGGGCTGCGCCTCGATCTCCTCGCCGGATGTCGATGCGTGCTCGCCGCCGCCATTGCGGTTGCGGCCGCCGCGGCGCTTGCGCTTGCGCCGGCGCTTGCGGGTTTCCCCGTCCTCATTCTCGCCTGTCCCTGCAGCCGCAACCGCAGCCGCATCGGCTTCCGCTTCCTCCTCGTCATCGACGAGGAGCGCCGGAGCAGGCACAGGCTGGGTGTGCGCCGACTTGTCGGCCAGCTGCTGCTTGACGATGGCGAAATGCTGGACGCCGACCGCGTCGTCCGCCTCGACCGTGATGGAAACGCCGAAGCGGCCTTCCATCTCGACCAGGTTGGCGCGCTTGTGGTTCAGCAGGTAGAGCGCGGTGGAGGTCGGCGTGCGCACGGCGATGTCGTTGCGCGCGTCCTTGAGAAGATATTCCTCGATGGAGCGGGCGACATAGAGCGCGACCGAGGATTCGGAACGGATATGGCCAGTGCCGCCGCAATGGGGGCAGGGCTGCATCGTGCTTTCCAGAACGCTGGCGCGGATGCGCTGGCGCGACATCTCCAGCAGTCCGAAATGCGAGATCCGTCCGACCTGGATGCGGGCGCGATCGTTCTTCAGGCAATCCTTGAGGCGTTTCTCGACCGCACGGTTGTTGCGGTTCTCCTCCATGTCGATGAAGTCGATGACGATCAGGCCGGCCATGTCGCGCAGGCGCAGCTGGCGGGCGACCTCCTCGGCAGCCTCCAGATTGGTCTGCAGCGCAGTGTCCTCGATCGAGTGTTCCTTCGTCGAGCGGCCCGAGTTGACGTCGATCGCCACCAGCGCTTCGGTCTGGTTGATGATGATGTAGCCGCCGGACTTCAGCGTCACCTGCGGCTGCAGCATGCGGTCGAGCTGGGCTTCGATGCCGCTGCCGGCGAAGATCGGCGTGACCTCGCGGTAGGGCTGCACCGACTTTGCATGGCTCGGCATGAGCATGCGCATGAAATCCTTGGCCTCGCGATAGCCGTCCTCGCCGGAGACCAGGATCTCGTCGATATCCTTGTTGTAGAGATCGCGCACCGAGCGCTTGATGAGGCTGCCTTCCTCATAGACCAGCGAAGGTGCGATCGATTCCAGCGTCAGCGAGCGGACCTTTTCCCAGAGCCGCATCAGATAGTCGTAGTCGCGCTTGACCTCGACCTTGGTGCGGTTGGCACCGGCAGTGCGCAGGATCACGCCCATGCCTTCCGGAACGTCGAGATGGCGCACCACGTCCTTCAACCGCTTGCGGTCCTGGACATTGGTGATCTTGCGCGAAATGCCGCCGCCGCGCGCCGTGTTCGGCATCAGGACGGAGTAGCGTCCGGCGAGCGACAGATAGGTGGTCAGCGCGGCGCCCTTGTTGCCGCGCTCCTCCTTCACCACCTGGACCAGCAGGATCTGGCGGCGCTTGATGACTTCCTGGATCTTGTAGTTCTTGCGGGCAGGGCGGCGGCGGTTCTGCGCCTCGTCCAGCGCATCCTCGGCGCCGACCGTGTCGACATCGTCCTCGCCATTGTCGTCCTCGCCGTCGCGGGCGGAGCGGGGTTCTTCGGAAACGCTTTCGGAAGCGGCCTCGGCCGCCATGGCGGGTGCCTTGTCCTCGTCGCCTTCGTCGCCCGCCTGATCCTGCAGTGCTGCGTCGTCGGCAGCCTCAGCCTTCTTCGCGGACTGCTTCGTGCTGGCGCGCCGGCGCTTGCGGCCGCCTTTCTGGGAGGAACGCGGCTCGTCGTCCTCGGCTTCCTCTTCCGCCCTGGCCTCGGCCGCCTCCGCCTGGAGCAGAGCCTGCCGGTCGGCTACCGGGATCTGGTAGTAGTCGGGATGGATTTCGCTAAAGGCCAGGAAACCGTGCCTGTTGCCGCCATACTCGACGAAAGCCGCCTGGAGCGAGGGTTCGACGCGCGTCACGCGCGCCAGGTAGATGTTTCCTCGAAGCTGCTTCTTGTCCTGCGATTCGAAATCGAACTCTTCAATGCGGTTACCGCGAAGTACGACGACTCTCGTTTCCTCCGGATGGGAGGCATCTATCAGCATTTTGTTCGGCATAAATTCTTGTCTCCCCGGCAGCGGACGATTGTCGGGCTGCAGCCCGCGGGCGTCGCCGCAAGCCGTTCTGACAGTCTGTGCCGGATAATTGGAGGTTCGCCTGCGCTGATGGCCGCGCGAAAGAACGCCGGGGCACCGTCGATGCGGTGCATGTTAGTCCGGATCTTTTACCAATCGCGCCTGAAGCCATTAAATCGCCCGGCAGAACCGTTTCAACCAAGGCCCGAGCAGCGGGCCAGCTTTTGCTCACAGTGAGCCGGCGCGGACGTTCGAGGTCCGGCCGTTTCTTCAAGTCGGAGCTACCATTGTCCGGGAGCCCCTGAAAATTTCTTCTGAATCAACGCCCGTGCTTGCTTGCGGCGGCAGAAATGACGTGCCCCGTAATCCATCGTCGATTGTCAACAGAGACTCAAGCCAAGGACGGATGGCGCGATGATTCAAAAGTGCTTTTATGATTTGACAATTGCATTGGCAACCCTGATTTCCATCACGCCTGAAAGCACTTGCCGCTCCGGCAGCGGGTTGCGGGCGCGTCGCCCGTTTGCGTGCAACGCGTGCCGGAGGCATGAAAGCGGGAGCCTACCCCGCTGATTCGAAGGTAAATTCGCCATCATCATTCGATTCCATGGTTCCTGATTCGACCTCGCACCGCCTGACGCACCGGAGACAAACGGTTTTGCGCCGACCGATCATCCACGCTGCCGCATTTCTCGGACTGTTCCTTCTCGCCGTCGGCCATGCACTGGCGACGGAACAGGCGCTGAAGGCGCGCGACTACAAGATGGCGGGCGACCAGCAGTACACGCGCATCGTCGTGCATTTCGACCGGAAGCCGACGCTGAACTGGTTCCTCCTGCGCGATCCGAGCCGCCTCGTCGTCGATCTGCCGGCGACAGAGTTTTCCTTCGATCCCCGCGAACTGGCACCGCGCGGGCTGGTCGCGGGCGTGCAGTACGGGGTGCTCGGAGAAGACCGCGCCCGCTTGCTGTTCGAAACGGTCGGCCCGTTCGCCGTCGAGACGGCGGAGGTCATCAAGAATGAGAATTCGGATGGTTTTCGCCTGATCCTCGAACTGCGCGCGAGTTCCAGCGCCGATTTCGATGCGGCGCTGCGGGCGGGCCTCGCCAGTCCGGCCACCGCGCCCGGGGACGCCGTGACCCCGCCGGCGCAGCGGTTCACGGTGGCGCTGGACGCCGGACATGGCGGAGCCGATGGCGGCGCGCGCGGCATGAACGGCACGGTCGAGAAGACGATCACCCTGATCTTCGCCCTGGAACTCGCGAAGAAACTCGAGGAAGCGGGGCTCTACGACGTCGTTCTGACCCGGGAAACCGACCGTTTCCTGCGCCTCGACGAGCGGGTCAGGATCGCCCGGGAGAAGGGCGCGGATCTGTTCGTCTCGATCCACGCCGACGCGATCGGTGTCCGCGCCGTGCGCGGCGCGACGGTTTATACGGTGTCCGACAAGGCCTCGGATGCGGAGGCGGCGGCGACTGCGGCCCGCGAGAACCTGTCGGACGAGATCGCCGGGATGGTCGATGACGAGGCGCAGGACGAGGTCGAGGACATCCTTGTCGACCTGATTCGGCGCGAGACGCACGCTTTCTCCATCCGTTTTGCGCGAACGCTGGTCGGCGAACTGTCCGACACGATGCAGATGGTGAAGAATCCGCATCGCTATGCCGGCTTCCGCGTCCTGCGCGCGCCGGACATCCCTTCCGTTTTGCTGGAGCTCGGCTATCTGTCCAATCCGGGCGACGAGGCGCAGCTGCGCGATCCCGAGTGGCGCACGAAGACCATGGGTGCAATCGTGACCGCGATCGGCTATTTCGCCAGGGCGAAGTCCGGGCAGGGCGGTTGAAATCGGGTGGTCGCGCAACCGGCGGCGTTGCAAGCGCGCAACGGGACATGGTTTAATGCCGGCGCGCCCCCGACGGTGATTCATTCGCCGCATTTTGCCCACAAGCCTGAGGCAGAACGCGATGATCCGACGGGTGCCGGAATCGCCGGCATGAGGTCGGTTGTTCCGGGCGGTCGTTCCGGGCCGTGACGGAGATGACGCCGCCCCGTTCATTGGGCCGTGGCTCCGTCTCGGATATGCCGGGGCAGACTGAAGGGCGGTTCGGTGCATCCTTAAAGATGCTCCGTTGGGATTTGAAGAAGGGGCTCCGCGCCATACGCGCCTTGTAAGGCGGCGTTGCCTGGGACCCGAATTGGAGCGGGCATGATACGTCTGATCGGTTACTTTTTTGGCGTCGGCATCGTGCTCGCCTTGCTCGTGGCGGCAGGCCTCGCGATCTATGTCGGCGATCTGACCAAGGATCTGCCTGACTACGAGGTTCTCGCAAAGTACGAACCACCGGTAACCACCCGTGTCCACGCCGCCGATGGCGAGCTGATGGCCGAGTTTGCGCGCGAACGGCGCCTGTATCTGCCGATCCAGGCCATTCCGGACCGCATCAAGGCGGCGTTCCTCTCGGCAGAAGACAAGAATTTCTACACGCATCCCGGCGTCGACGTGACGGGCCTGGTGCGTGCCGTCGTGACCAATGTGCGCAATGTGGGTTCGGGTCGCCGGCCGGTCGGCGCATCGACGATCACCCAGCAGGTGGCGAAGAACTTTCTGCTGACCTCGGATCAGACGATACAGCGGAAGATCAAGGAGATGATTCTGTCTTTCCGCATCGAGCAGGCCTATTCGAAGGATCGCATTCTCGAACTCTATCTGAACGAGATCTTCTTCGGTCTCGGCTCCTACGGCATCGCCGGGGCTGCGCTGACCTATTACGACAAGTCGGTCAACGAGCTGACGCTGGCCGAGGCCGCTTATCTCGCCGCCTTGCCGAAGGGACCGTCCAACTATCATCCGTTCCGCAACACGGAGCGGGCGATCGAGCGGCGCGACTGGGTGATCGACCAGATGGTGGCCAACGGCTATGCGAGCGCCGAGGAAGGCGCGAAAGCCAAGGCGACCGGGCTCGACGTCAGCCCGCGGCGCCGTGGCGGCTACCTGTTCGCCGGCGAATATTTTACCGAGGAAGTCCGCCGCGACATCATCTCGCGCTATGGCGAGGACGCGCTCTACGAGGGCGGCCTGTCGGTGCGCACCACGCTTGATCCCAAGCTGCAGCTCCATGCACGCAAGGCGCTCCAGAACGGATTGCTGCGCTACGATACGCTGCGCGGGTTCCGCGGGCCCGTCACCCAGATCGACATCTCGGGCGACTGGGGCGCGCCTCTCGGCGAGGTCGAGGGCCTGAGCGACGTGCCGGAATGGCAGCTGGCGGTCGTCCTCGGCGCCGAGGATGGCATGGTGTCGATCGGCCTGCAGCCGGAGCGGGAAGTGTCCGGCGCGCTCGCCGAGACGCGCGAGACCGGCACCATCGCCGTCGACGACATGCAGTGGGCGATGCGCCACGTGGTCGATGGCAAGCGCGTCAAGGCCGGCGCGCCTTCGGAGGTGCTGAAGCCGGGCGATGTGGTGTTCGTGCAGAAGAAGCCCGATACCGAACGGTCCTGGGAGCTGCGCCAGGTGCCGCAGATCGAGGGCGCGCTGGTGGCGATGGACCCGCATACCGGGCGTGTCCTGGCCATGGTCGGCGGCTTTTCCTATGCCGGGTCCCAGTTCAACCGCGCGACGCAGGCCTATCGCCAGCCCGGCTCTGCCTTCAAGCCGATCGTCTATGCCGCGGCGCTCGACAATGGCTATACGCCGGCATCCGTGGTGCTCGACGCGCCGATCTCGATCCAGGTCGGGAACGACGTCTGGGAGCCCAAGAACTATGGCGGGAAATCCGCCGGCCCCTCCACGCTGCGCGCCGGCATCGAGCGGTCGCGAAACCTGATGACCGTGCGGCTGGCCAAGGACATGGGCATGACGCTGGTCGCCGACTATGCGGAGCATTTCGGCATCTACGACAAGATGCTTCCGGTGCTCGCCATGTCGCTGGGTTCGGGCGAGACCACCGTCATGCGCATGGTTTCGGCCTATGCGGTGATGGCCAATGGCGGCAAGCAGATCGTTCCCTCGCTGATCGACCGCATCCAGGACCGCTACGGCAAGACCGTCTACAAGCACGACCGGCGCGAATGCGACGGCTGCGTGGCGACAGAGTGGAACGGCCAGGCCGAGCCGGAGGTGATCAACGATCGCGAGCAGGTGCTCGACCCGATGACGGCCTATCAGATCACCTCGATGATGCAGGGCGTGGTGCAGCGCGGCACGGCGGTGACGGTCGCCGAACTCGGCCGACCGATCGCCGGCAAGACCGGAACCACCAATGACGAGAAGGACGCCTGGTTCATGGGCTACACGCCCGACCTCGTGGTCGGCGTGTTCATGGGATACGACACGCCCACGCCGATGGGACGCGGCTCCACGGGCGGCGGCTTGGCCGCGCCGATCTTCAAGGAATTCATGGCTTCGGCGCTGAAGGAGATGCGTCCCGTCGACTTCCAGGTGCCAGAAGGCATGAAGCTCATCCCCATCGATCGCAAGACCGGCATGCACGCGCAGGCGGGCCAGCCGGGCGTGATCATGGAAGCCTTCAAGCCGGGAACGGGGCCAGCCGACAGCTACTGGGTGATCGGCATGGAAGACCTCGAGGGTGCGGGGCGGATCAAGACGATCTCGCCGCAGGCCAATCGGGCCGTGAACTCGGGCGCCGGCGGTCTTTATTGAACGACCTGGGTATCAGACGGCATGCCGGCTTTACACGGGCGGGCATGCTCCATATGTTCCGCTGCGATTCAGGGCAAAAGCCGACCTGGATCGCCGGGCGTCCCTCCGGACGCACAAGGGACGATCCAAACCATCAACGGAGCATCGGAATAACCGCAAACTGGATTCCATTTTTCGGTCCGATGCTCTCGCCAATCCATCCGGGGTGTTGATCTGCCATGCGTGCGGAAACCGAAAATCTTGTCGACGAAATCAAGCAGGCCATAAGCCTGCTGAGGAGGCATCTTTGACTGGGATGCTGCGGTAAAACGACTCGACTATCTCAACGCGCGCGCCGAGGAAGCCGACCTGTGGAACGATCCGCAGGAGGCTCAGAAGCTGATGCGCGAGCGACAGACGCTGGATGAGAGCATCAGCGGCGTTCGGTCGCTGACCGCCGCGGTCGAGGACAATACGGGCCTGATCGAGCTTGGCGAGGAAGAAGGCGACGAGAGCGTCGTTTCCGAGGCCGAGGCGGCGCTGAAGGCGTTGCGCGACGAGGTCGCTGCCCGCCAGGTGGAGACCCTGCTCTCCGGCGAGGCCGACGGCAATGACGCCTATCTGGAAGTGCATGCCGGAGCCGGAGGCACGGAAAGCCAGGACTGGGCGCAGATGCTTCTGCGCATGTACACCCGCTGGGCCGAGCGTCGCGGCATGAAGGTCGAGGTCCTGGAACTGCATGACGGGGAAGAAGCCGGCATCAAGTCGGCGACCCTGCTCGTCAAGGGCCGCAACGCGTATGGCTGGCTGAAGACGGAATCGGGCGTGCACCGGCTGGTACGCATCTCGCCCTTCGACAGCAATGCGCGGCGCCACACGTCGTTCTCCAGCGCCTGGGTCTATCCGGTCATCGACGAGACGATCGAGATCGACATTCCCGATTCCGAGGTGCGCATCGACACCTATCGGGCGTCAGGTGCGGGCGGACAGCACGTCAACACGACGGATTCGGCGGTGCGCATCACGCATATTCCGACGAACATCGTCGTGCAGTGCCAGAAGGAACGCTCGCAGCACAAGAACCGGGCGACCGCCTGGGACATGCTGCGCGCCCGCCTGTACGAGCACGAGCTGAAGAAGCGCGAAGACGCGGCGAGCGCCACCGAGGCCGCCAAGACCGATATCGGCTGGGGGCATCAGATCCGCTCCTACGTGCTGCAGCCCTACCAGCTGGTGAAGGATCTGCGCACGGGCGTCGAGAGCACCAGCCCTCAGGATGTGCTTGACGGAGCGCTCGACCCGTTCATGGAAGCCTCGCTCTCGCAGCGCGTCCATGGCGATGCGCCGGAAGTCGAGGATCTGGCCTGAGCGATCCGCGGCAGGTCTTCCGCCTTGCCGGTCAGGAGCCGCCGTTCTTCAGATATTGCGCGACCTTCCTGCCGGCGGTCAGGAAACGGGTCGGGTTCACCGCGGCGCCCGACTTGCGGACTTCATAGTGAAGATGCGGCCCCGTCGAGCGGCCGCTGGAGCCAACCTTGCCGACCGGGGTGCCTGAGGTCACGTCCTGTCCTTCCTGGACCAGGATCTTGCTCATATGGGCGTAGCGGCTGGTCAGGCCGTTGCCGTGGTCGATCTCGACCATGCGGCCGTAACCACCATTCCAGCCGGCCTTGACGACCCGGCCGGCACCGGTCGCCCGGACGGAGGTTCCGCGCGGCGCGCGAAAGTCTATGCCCGAGTGATGCGCGAGGCGGCCGAGAAACGGGTCGCGCCGCGTGCCGAAGCTGCTCGATACCTGGGTGCCGGGCGCGGGATTTGCGATCGGCATCCGCAGCGCCTGGCGCTTGACTTCGCCAAGCTGCGTCAGCGCATCGTCGAGTTCGCGCACTTCGTCCTCGAACATCTGCGCTCCGGTGGACACGACCAGGGGACCGCCGACATCCTGTTCGCCATAGCTCGCCGCGACCGTGATGCCCGCGCCCTCCAGCGCCTCGGCGATGGCGCCGGCGGTTTCATAGGCGTTTTCCGCCAGCGACTTGACGTTGTCGATCTGCTCGTTCTCGATCGACTTGAGCGCCCGGTTGAGTTTTACGAAAAGCTGATCGGCCCGGTCGGCGGCGGACTGGGCTTCGGCGCCGCCGCTGGTCTGCGCGCGCAGCGGCCAGGGCACGTTTCTGCCGGGGGCGGCGGCGAAGGCCGATGCGCCGATGCTTCCGGTGGCGGTGGGATCGAGAACCGGCGCCTCGGCCTTGACCTGCGGCCGTGGCGAGGGCGTCGGCGGAGCCTTGCCCGCACCGCCGCCGCCAAAACGCTCCAGAACCGGCGCGAGGCGGCTCTGCCGTTCGGTCAGCTGGTCCTGCCTGGCGATCAGTTCGCCGACCTTCTCCTGCATGAACTGCTGGTCGAGAAGCTGCCGGCTGGTGATCCTGTCGACCTGGGCGCGCAGCGCCGAAATGCGGTCCTCATAGGCCTGCTGCATGCGGGCCTGACGCGCCATGGCGCCGCCGATCAGGTCGTCGCGCAGGACCAAATAGGTCGTCGCCAGCAGATAACCGATCGCCAGCGCGGCGAGCGCCGATCCCAGAGTCGCCGCGAGCCAGGGCCTGATGGTGAAATGGCGGATCTCATCGCCCCGCGCGATGATGATCGTGTGGGGTTCCTTGCGCCTGCCGAAGACCGCTGTTTGCTGCAAGTTCATCAAATGCCCAAGCTTCTGTTGAGAGGAGCAGAGTTCGGGGCTGATTACACTTGGTTAGGGTTAATAAAGATTTTCGCGAACAGCAGTCTTGATGCGACAGGCTGGGCCATTCCTGCAAATAATGGCGCTCAGCCGGACTTGCCGAGCGCTGCAGTGGCATCGAGGACCGCCTGCGCATGGCCCGGCACCTTCACCTTGCGCCAGACCTCGGCGATTCGCCCCGTGGCGTCGATCAGGAAGGTTGAGCGCTCGACGCCCATATATTTGCGCCCATACATGCTTTTCTCCACCCAGACGCCGTAGGCCTGGAGGGTTTCCTTCTCCTGGTCGGAGACCAGGTCGACGGTGAGTTCATGCTTGGCCTTGAACTTGTCATGGCTTTTCGGGCTGTCGGGGGACATGCCGAGCACGACGGCGCCATGCTTCTCGAATTCCGGCCTCAGCGCGGAGAAATCGATCGCCTCGGCGGTGCAGCCGCTGGTGTCGTCCTTGGGGTAGAAAAAGAGGACGACCGGCTTGCCGCGCAGGTCGGACAGTTTCAGTTCACCGCCGCCATCGCGCGGCAGGGCAAAGTCAGGTGCTTCGCTTCCTTTGACGGGTTCGGTCATTTTCTTTCCCCTGTTGGTGGATAGGCGATTGGGGGGAGAGATATAATGATGCCCATGGATTCGTCCATGGCTGCTGTGGATTGAATGGAACGGGTGTGGATCGACAAGGCGCTCATCACAGAAAGGTGCGGTTCCGGCGCGGAGACATAGCGGCCCTAGAAACTTATCCGTCGTCCGAGGGACGCGCGCGAAACATGCTGCGCCGTTCCATCTATCTGCGCTGGCTGCGCCGTTCGATGGCCGTCATTGTCGGCGTGGGTACCCTGATCGTCCTCCTGGCCGTCGCCGTCCAGTTCATCGGTGCGGGCGCGATCGGCCAGGAACGGCTGCGGGCCGAGGCGGAACGTGCGCTGACGGCGCTGGCCGGGTTCGAAGTCCGCACCGAGATGGATGCCCTGCGTCTCGTCCTGAGCGACAGGAGCCTTGTGGCGCTGGAAGTCAGCAATCTGCATCTCAGCCGCGCGGGCACCGGCGACAGCCTCATCGATGCCGACAAGCTGCGCTTCGGCTTCAAGCTTCTGCCGCTTCTGGGCGGGCGCATCGAGATCGGCAGCGCCGAAATCGTCGGCGCGCGTGTCCAGATCGGGCAGCTTGCCGCCGCGACGTCGCGGGGAACGGAAAAGGCCCCCTGGAACCACACGGTCGCGCCGGATGCCCTTCGGCAGGAAGTCTTCGACGGGTTGCGAACGGCCTACGCGTTGAGCGCGCGGACGGGAACGCGCTTCATCACGCTGCGCGACGTGGCGTTCGTGCCGGATGATGAGGCAAAGGACCCCGTGCGGTTCGATCTCCGGGCGTCCCTGGCGCCGGCCGGCAAGCTGGAGTTCAGCGGCAGCGCGACGGTCGGCACACGGGTCGTCTCCCTGTCCGGCCAGGCGCTGCGTCCGGTCAAGGACGGGCCGATCAAGGCGTTCTCGACCGAAATCGGCCTGCAGCAGGGCGGGGTGCTCGGGGTATTGAAACCCGCCGAGGCGGAGCTCTCCGGCGAAACCAGCCTGATCGGTGCGCTGAGCGTTGCGCTTACGGGCGCGGAAACACAGATCGGCGTCGGGCAGCTCGCGCTGGACATGCGTTTCGAGGACGCGGCTGTCGATCTCGGCGAGGATGGCGTCCTGTCGGCGACCGGTCGGATCGAGGCGAGCATCGATTCGGGGGCGGACGTCATCGCCATCCGCCAGGCCGATTTGTCGGTCGGCCGTTCGGTTTTCTCGTTCGTGGGCGCCGTTGCCCAGCAGGATGACGCCGAGGGCTATCGCTTCGACCTGACGAGCCGGGAGGCGAGCGTTGCGCCGCAGGATTCGCCCGAAGCCCAGGTTCCTTTCGGGGCCCGCATAGAGGGGCGCATCGAACCGGATGCCGGACGCATTGTCGCCGACGCCATCCGCATCGTGACCGCCTCCGGCCAGATATCGGCGAGCGCGGCGGTGACGCTGGAGGCCGGGAAGTCTCCCGGCCTGTCGCTCGCCGTTTATGCGAGCGGCTTGCCGACCAGCGAGGTTAAGCAGTTCTGGCCGTGGTTCGCCGCGCCCGGAGCCCGCAACTGGGTGCTCAGCAATCTGTTCGGCGGCAGGGTCGAGGAAGGCAATCTCAGGCTGCGCGTTCCGCCCGGCCGGCTCGGTGACGGCAACCCGCTGAACAATGAGGAGGTCAGCGGAGAGTTCAGCGTCGCCAGTGCCCGCTTCGATGTGGCCGGTCGCATCCCGCCGGTCCGCGACGCCGAGGGAACGATCCGCTTCCAGGGGGCGGACGTCGACATCTCGATCGGGTCGGGAACGATCTACATGCCGAGCGGACGCAGCGTCGCCGCGCATGACGGGACGCTGACGATCCGCGACGCGCATATCCGCCCGCGCATCGGCAAGCTGGAGATCGACCTGAAAGGCGAGGCGCCCGGCGTCGTCGAGCTCGCATCCTACGAGCCGATCGACGTGTCGGATGTCATCGATCTCGCGCCCGACGACGTCTCCGGACAGGTGACGGGCCATGTCTCGGCGGACATACCGCTCAGCGACGGGATACCGCGCGACATGCTGCGCTGGCGCGTCGCGCTCGACTACGACGACCTGACGATCAACAAGCCCATCGACGGGCAGGCCGTTGCCAACGCCAAGGGACGCGTTCTGATCGAACCGGAACGCGCGGAGATTTCCGCAACGGCGAACCTGAATGGCATTCCCGCGAAGATGCAGGTGGTGGAGCCGCTCGGCGGGTCGGACGAGCCGCGGGTGCGCGACATCGTGATGACCTTCGACGACAAGGCCCGCCGGCGCCTGTTGCCCGGTCTGGACGATATTCTTGCCGGCCCGACGGAGGTGAGCTACGCGGTGCTCGAGGGAGGGCGGAAGAAGATCTCCGTCAAGCTCGACGGGGCCACGCTGGCGTTGCCGTGGCTGAACTGGAGCAAGGGCAGGGGGATCCCGGCCACGGCGTCCTTCATCCTCGACGAAGAAGAGGATGGGACGACGTTGCGCGACTTCGTCCTGAAGGGCGCAACCTTCGGCGTGCAGGGCCTTCTGACGCTCCGCAAGGGCGCTCTCGCCAGCGCCCGCTTCGAAAACGCGCGCCTCAACCGCGGCGACGATTTCTCCGCGACGATCGAGCGTGCGGCAAACGGCTATGCGATCTCCGTTCGCGGGGCGGCGCTCGACGCGCGCTCCGTGATCAAGCGCTATCTCGACACAAGCAAGGTTGCCGGCGGCGCTGGCGAAGGCGGCGACGCGACCGCGATCACGCTCGATGCGCGGCTTGCCCGTTTGTCGGGGTTCGATGGCGAGACGTTGCGGGATGTAACGCTGCGTTACGCTGACGACGGACGCAACGCCGGCACGCTCGAAGCAAAGGCGACGACCCGCAATGGCGGCAGCCTGACACTGTCGCGCGGCAAGGGCGGCATCGACGCCCGTTCTTCGGATGCCGGCGCCGTCATGCGTTTCATCGATTTCTACCCGAACATGGAGGGCGGCCAGATGCGCGTCGCCCTGCAGGAGGACCGTTCGGGAGCGCTTACCGGCACCATCGCCGCGCAGGAGTTCTTCGTCGTCAACGAACCGCGTCTGCGCTCCCTGGTCGCCGCGGGCGAGACCGAGGGCGAGGCAGGGACCGTGGATGCCATGCGCGTCCACTTCGAACGCGGCTTCGCCAATATCCGCAAGGGGATGGGCAGCCTTGAACTGCGCGATGGCGTGCTGCGCGGGCCGCTCATCGGCACCACGTTTCAGGGCACGCTTTTCGACGCGAAAGACAACATCTCGATCACCGGCACCTTCATGCCGCTTTACGGTCTCAATCGCATCTTCGGCGAAATCCCGCTGTTCGGCGGGATTCTCGGCAATGGCCGCGACCGGGGCCTGATCGGCATCACCTACCGGCTGTTCGGCAAGCTGGAACGGCCGGAACTGGAGGTCAATCCGATCTCGGCCATCGCGCCGGGCATTTTCAGGCAGATCTTCGAGTTTCGCTGAACGCCGGCGGGCGGTCAGACGGGGCGCAGCAGGACGTGCTTCTTCTTGCCGAGCGAGAGCTTGACGACGCCGTCATCCGTCACGTCCGGCACGCCGACTGTCTGGCGATCGTCGCTGACCGGCCGGTCGTTGAGACGCACCGCGCCGCCCTTGATGTGGCGGCGGGCCTCGCCATTGGATGCGGCAAGGCCGGCGGTGACGAACAGCGACAGGATGCCAATGCCCGCCTCAAGCGACGCGCGCTCCACCTCGACCGTCGGAAGCGTGTCGGTGAACGCGCCTTCCTCGAAGGTCTTGCGGGCCGTTTCGGCCGCTTCCTCGGCGGCGGCGCGGCCGTGCAGCATGGCGGTGACCTCGGTCGCGAGGATCTTCTTGGCCTCGTTCATCTCCGCGCCCTCGAGCGCGCCCAGCCGGGCGATTTCGTCCAGCGGCAGAACGGTGTAGAGCTTCAGGAAGCGCTCGACATCGGCATCCTCGGTGTTGCGCCAGTACTGCCAGAAATCATAGGCGCCGAGCAGGTCCGGATTGAGCCACACGGCGCCCTCGGCACTCTTGCCCATCTTGGCGCCGGACGCGGTGGTCAGCAGCGGCGAGGTCAGGGCGAAGAGCTGGGGTGTTCCCATGCGGTGGCCGAGATCGATGCCGTTGATGATGTTGCCCCACTGGTCGGAACCGCCCATCTGGAGCCGGCAGCCGTAGCGCCTGTTCAGCTCGACATAGTCGTAGGCCTGCAGGATCATGTAGTTGAATTCGAGGAAGGACAGCGATTGCTCGCGGTCCAGCCGCAGCTTCACCGAATCGAAGGACAGCATGCGGTTGACCGAGAAATGGCGGCCGACATCGCGCAGGAACTCGACATAGTTGATGCCGAGCAGCCAGTCGGCATTGTTGACCATCAGCGCGTCCTTCGGGCCGTCGCCGAAGGTGAGGTAGTTCGAAAACACCTTCCTGATGCCGGCGATGTTGTCGGCGATCGTTTCGGGCGTCATCAGCTTGCGCGCCTCGTCCTTGAAGGAAGGATCGCCGATCATGCCGGTGCCGCCGCCCATGAGCGCGATCGGCCGGTGGCCGGTCTGCTGCATCCAGTGCAGCATCATGATCTGGATCAGCCCGCCTGCGTGCAGGCTGGGTGCCGTCGGGTCGAAGCCGATATAGGCGGTGACCGTCTCGTTCCTGAACAGTTCATCGAGACCGGTCTCGTCGGAGGTCTGGTGAATGAACCCGCGCTCGCTGAGGGTGCGCAGAAAGTCGGATTTGAAGGCGGTCATGGTTGTTGCAGGCTCTGTTCGAGGGCGCGGGCGGAGAGGCTTGTTCCTGCTCCGCTCGGTCCCGGTCCGTTTCTATTTCAGGCGTTTTGGGCGCGGTTCGGCGAGTTCGCCGCGCAGGCGGCGGTCGAGATAGTCCGAGCACTCCTCGATCAGCGTGTCGACGCTGTCCGAATAGAAGTGGTTGACCCCGGGCAGCGTCTTCTGGGTGATGGTGATGCCCTTCTGCGACTGCAGCTTGTCGACCAGGCCCTGAACGTCGCTTGGCGGCGCGACCTTGTCGGCATCGCCGTGGATGATCAGACCCGACGAGGGGCAGGGAGCGAGGAACGAGAAGTCATAGAGATTCGGTTGCGGCGAGATCGACATGAACCCCTCGATCTCCGGACGGCGCATCAGGAGCTGCATGCCGATCCAGGCGCCGAACGAGTAGCCGGCGATCCAGCAGTTCTTCGAATCGGGATGCAGCGTCTGGACCCAGTCCAGCGCGGCCGCCGCGTCGGACAGTTCGCCCGTGCCGTGGTCGAAGGCGCCCTGGCTGCGGCCGATCCCGCGGAAATTGAAGCGCAATGTGGTGAAGCTGCGCTGCTGGAACATATAGAAAAGGTCGTACACGATTTTGTTGTTCATCGTGCCGCCGAACTGCGGATGCGGATGCAGGATGAGCGCGATCGGAGCGTTTTTTTCCTTGGAGGGCTGATAGCGGCCTTCCAGGCGGCCGGCAGGGCCGGTAAAAATGACCTCGGGCATGGGTACTCCAGATTGGGCGCCGCATCGCCTGGTTCGAAAGGATCCGCGTTCCTTGACCCTTGACGCGACGCCGACGCCTCCATAGAAGCTAGTTTAGAATTGTTCAAAAATGGTGGCCACGCGAATTTGACCGCCATGTCGGCAAGCCGGGTAAATAGGACGGCTCGCCCTGAAAATTCAAGGAAATTACGCGCGATGGCCAAGTTTGGCCGCGGGGGATCGCAGCGCGGGCAGGAAAAGTGAGGTCGACCGGAAGGACATGACGGCAAACCGCGCCTATCTCGACTATAACGCAAGCGCGCCGCTGACCGACAGCGCGCGCGCGGCGATGGTCGATGCGCTCGCTGTGGCCGCCAATCCATCCTCGGTCCATGCCGAGGGCCGCGCCGCCAAACGCATGCTGGAGGAGGCGCGCGCCGGTGTCGCCGCCCTGGTGAACGGCCGGGCGGAGCATGTGGTCTTCACCTCCGGGGCGACGGAAGCGGCGACCCTGCTGCTCACGCCGGACTGGACGATGGGGCGGGCGCCACTGCGTTTTCCACATCTCTATGTCAGTGCGGCGGATCATCCCTGCATTCTTAAGGGCGGGCGCTTCGCCGCGGCGAATGTGACGCGCATCGCGGTTCGCGCCGATGGCCTGATCGACCTCGACGACCTGGCGGTCAGGCTCGCCCGGCACGACCGCGCGGCCGGCCTGCCGCTTCTGGCCATGCATCTGGTCAACAACGAGACCGGAACGATCCAGCCGGCGGCGGAGATCGGTCGCATCGCCAGAGAGGCGGGTGCGGTCACAGTGTTCGACGCCGTGCAGGCGGCAGGGCGTATCCCGCTCGATATTTCAGAGGGTTATGCCGATTATCTTGTTCTTTCATCGCACAAGATCGGAGGCCCGAAGGGCGCAGGCGCGGTTGTCAGCGCAGCCGATCTGATGATGCCGTCCCCGCTGGTCGTGGGCGGTGGGCAGGAAAAGGGACACCGGGCCGGCACGGAGAACCTGCCGGCGGCCGTGGGCTTCGGCGTTGCGGCGCGTGAGGCACTGGCGGGGCTTGCGGGAATACCGCAGGTGACGGCGTTGCGCGACAGGATCGAAGATCTCGTCCGGACGCAGGTGCCCGATGCTGTCATCCATGGAGCGGACGCGCCGCGCGTCGGCAATACGAGCTTCTTCTCGATACCGGGCATGAAGGCGGAGACCGCGCAGATCGCCTTCGACCTCGCGGGCGTTGCCGTGTCTGCGGGATCGGCCTGTTCCTCGGGGCGCGTGGGCCCGAGCCATGTGCTTCAGGCCATGGGGCATGGCGACCAGGCCAGCGCTTTGCGCGTTTCCATCGGTCATGGCACGACCGACGCCGAGATCGGCCTGTTCGCCGACGCCCTGGCAGGATTGGCCAGACGTCGCAAAGGCAATTCGGAGGCCGCCTGAGGTGGCCCCAAATGTCGCATGAGACTGTTACAAGTTAAACTGGAGAAAGTGACGCATATTATCTATGTGACCGGGTGAAACCTCTGCCCCGAGGCACTATATGAGGGGCAGCCGAAAGGTTGTAACCACGGTGTGCCGGATTTGAAGACGGCCGGGCCTTGACCCCGGCATGGATGGAGAACGCATATGCCTGCCGTGCAGGAGACGATTGATCAGGTCCGCATGATCGATGTGGACCAGTACAAATACGGGTTCGAGACGCATATCGAGAGCGAGCTTGCGCCGAAGGGACTGAACGAGGACATCATCCGCTTCATCTCGGCCAAGAAGGACGAGCCGGAATGGATGACCGAGTGGCGGCTGCAGGCGTTCAAGCGCTGGCAGACCATGGAAGAGCCGAGCTGGGCACGCGTCAGCTATCCGAAGATCGACTTCCAGGATCTGCATTACTACGCGGCGCCGAAGAACCAGTCGGGCCCGAAATCGCTCGACGAGGTGGATCCGGAACTGCTCCGCACCTATGAAAAGCTCGGCATCCCGCTGCGCGAGCAGGAAATCCTGGCCGGCGTGCGCAAGCAGGGCGAACCCAGCACGCTGGACGGCGAGCCGGGCGACAATGTCTACAGCTCGGGCCGCGTCGCGGTGGACGCCGTCTTCGATTCGGTGTCGGTGGTGACGACCTTCAAGAAGGAGCTCGCGCAGGCGGGCGTCATCTTCTGCTCGATCTCCGAGGCGATCCGCGAGCATCCGGAACTGGTGAAGAAGTATCTGGGATCGGTGGTGCCGGTCTCCGACAATTTCTACGCCACGCTGAACTCCGCCGTCTTCACCGACGGGTCCTTCGTCTATGTGCCGAAGGGCGTGCGCTGCCCGATGGAGCTGTCCACCTATTTCCGCATCAACGAGAAGAACACTGGCCAGTTCGAGCGGACGCTGATCATCGCCGACGAAGGGGCCTATGTGTCCTATCTGGAGGGCTGCACGGCGCCGCAGCGCGACGAGAACCAGCTCCATGCCGCGGTGGTCGAGCTGATCGCGCTCGACGATGCCGAGATCAAGTACTCGACGGTGCAGAACTGGTATCCGGGCGATTCCGAGGGCAAGGGCGGCATCTACAATTTCGTCACCAAGCGTGGCGACTGCCGGGGCAAGAACTCCAAGATTTCCTGGACGCAGGTCGAGACCGGCTCGGCGATCACCTGGAAGTATCCGTCCTGCATCCTGCGCGGCGACAACAGCCGCGGCGAGTTCTACTCGATCGCCGTGTCGAACGGCCATCAGCAGATCGATTCCGGCACCAAGATGCTCCATCTGGGCAAGAACACCACGAGCCGGATCATCTCGAAGGGCATTTCGGCCGGCAACTCGCAGAACACCTATCGCGGGCAGGTCTCGGCCCATCGCAAGGCCGCGAACGCCCGCAACTTCACCCAGTGCGACAGCCTGCTGATCGGCAATGATTGCGGCGCCCATACGGTGCCCTACATCGAGGCCAAGAACGCGACGGCGCAGTTCGAGCACGAGGCCACCACGTCGAAGATTTCCGAGGACCAGCTGTTTTACGTCATGCAGCGCGGCATTCCCGAAGAGGAAGCCATCGCGCTCATCGTCAACGGCTTCGTCAAGGACGTCATCCAGCAATTGCCGATGGAGTTCGCCGTCGAGGCGCAGAAGCTCATCGGCATTTCGCTTGAGGGATCGGTCGGCTGAGGCCGGCGCAACAGTTTGGAAGAAATCATGCTTGAGATCAAAAACCTGCACGCACGCATCGCCGAGGACGGCACCGAGATCATTCGCGGCCTCAACCTGACCGTCAAGGCCGGAGAGGTGGCCGCGATCATGGGGCCGAACGGGTCCGGCAAGTCGACGCTCTCCTACATCCTGGCCGGCCGCGAGGACTACGAGGTCACCGAGGGCGAGATTCTCTACAACGGCGAATCCATCCTCGAGATGGATCCTGCCGAGCGCTCCAGCGCCGGCATTTTCCTCGCCTTCCAGTATCCGATGGAGATACCGGGCGTGGCGACGATGGAGTTCCTGAAGACGGCGATGAACGCCCAGCGCCGGGCGCGCGGTGAGGAAGAGCTGAAGATCCCCGATCTCCTGAAGCGCGTTCGCGCCAGCGCCGACGAACTCAACATGGACATGGCCATGCTGAAGCGTCCGCTCAATGTCGGCTTCTCCGGCGGCGAGAAGAAGCGCGCCGAGATCCTCCAGATGAAGCTGCTCGAGCCAAAGCTCTGCATCCTTGACGAGACCGATTCCGGCCTCGACATCGATGCGCTGAAGATCGTCGCGGACGGCGTCAACGCGCTGCGCTCGCCCGAGCGCGCCGTCGTTGTCATCACCCACTACCAGCGGCTTCTGGAATACATCGTCCCCGACACCGTGCACGTGCTCTATCGTGGCCAGGTGATCAAGTCGGGCGAGAAGGACTTGGCGCTGGAACTGGAAAAGAACGGCTATGCCGGCATTATCGGCGAAGCCGCCTGAGGAGCCTGCGATGAACGTGCACGCACAGACCACGCGGACACCCGCCGAGGCGGCGCTGATTGACAGTTTCGCCGGTCGCGTTTCCGAGTTACCGGGCGACGCGGCCGTTACGGTTCGCCGCGACGAAGCGCTCGAGCTTCTGAAGAACGGCCTGCCGTCGCGGCGCGTCGAAGCCTGGCACTACACCGACCTGCGCCGGCTCCTGTCCTCCGTTCCCGCGTTCAAGCCCGTCTCCGAGGCGGAGCCGGTCGCGCCGCTGATCGAACGCTCCGCGGTTCTGGCGGTTCTCGGCGGCGCTGCCGTGGACCGGAACACGGGGATCGACGGGGTCACGGTTTCGACCGTCGCCGACCGGCTGATCGAGGGCGGCATGACCGACGGTCTCGCCGCCGCCGAGCCGCATGACGCGGTGGGCGCGATCAATGCCGCATTCGTTTCGGACGGCTACGTGATCGACATCGCCGAGGGAGCAAACCTCGACCGGGCGATCGAACTGCAGAACCTCCACACGGGTGGCCAGGCGCATAGCCGCTTCTCGGTCAAGGCGGCTGCCGGGGCGAAGGCGACCATCGTCGAGCGGCAGGCTGGCGACGGAGAGGCGCTGGTCTCGTCCATCAGCGATCTCGATGTGGCGGACGACGCCGAGGTCCTCTGGATCGTGCTGCAGGAGCAGCCCGACACGGCATCGTATCTCGGCAGATTCTCCGCCCGGCTCGGCAAGAATGCCAAGCTGACCCTGTTCGTGATGAACAGCGGCGGCAAGCTGGTGCGGCAGGAAGTCAGGGTCGAGGCTGCTGGCGAGGGATCGGAGTTCCGCCTGCGCGGGGTCAATCTCCTTGCCGGCGAGGCCCATTGCGATGTCACCATGGTGCTCGACCACATCGCGCCGGACACCTATTCCACCGAGACCCTGCGCAACGTGGTGACCGGTCGGGCCAACGGCGTCTTCCAGGGGCAGATCCGCGTCGCGCGGGATGCACAGAAGACCGATGCCAAGATGGCCTGCAACACGCTGCTCCTGTCGGACGATGGCGGCTTCTCGGCCAAGCCGGAACTCGAGATCTTCGCCGATGACGTGGCCTGCGGCCATGGCGCGACGGTGACGGAGATCGACGGCAATCACCTGTTCTACCTGATGGCGCGCGGCATTGACGAGAAGACGGCGCGCGGTCTGCTGGTGAAGGCGTTCGTCGCCGAGGTGATCGAGGAACTCGACGACGAAGCGGTCGTCGAGGCGCTGGAAGGCAAGCTCGACGCCTGGTTCGTGGAACACGGGTGATGGCTGGCACAGGCTGAACGGCGGTTTCCGCCGCAACGTTTGCGGCGAGACCCGCCACCAGCCTCAGCTGAACGCCGGGTATAAAACGGGAAGGTTCGAGGCAGTGGACCAGAAGGTCGAAAACAGCAAATACGACGTCGAGGCGATCCGCCGCGATTTCCCGATCCTGGCGCGCGAGGTCTATGGGAAACCGCTGGTCTATCTCGACAACGGCGCTTCGGCCCAGAAGCCGCAGGCCGTTATCGACGCGGTGACGCATGCCTATGCGAACGAATACGCGAATGTGCATCGCGGCCTGCACTTCCTCTCCAATGCGGCGACCGACGCCTATGAGAAGGCGCGCGAAACCGTTCGCCGCTTCCTCAACGCGCCGAGCGTCGACGAGATCGTCTTCACCAAATCCGCGACCGAGGCGATCAATACGGTCGCCTACGGCCACGCCATGCCGCAGATCGGGGAGGGCGACGAGATCGTGCTCTCGATCATGGAGCACCATTCCAACATCGTACCGTGGCACTTCCTGCGCGAACGCCAGGGCGCCAGGCTTGTCTGGATACCCGTCGACGACGAGGGCGTGCTGAGCGTCGAGGCGTTCGAGCGGAGCCTGACGGATCGCACGCGGCTGGTGGCGATTACCCATATGTCAAACGTGCTGGGCACGGTGACGCCGCTGAAGGCGATCATCGAGATCGCCCATGCGCGCGGCATTCCGGTGCTGGTCGATGGCAGCCAGGGTGCCGTGCACCTGCCGGTCGACGTCCAGGCGCTCGATTGCGACTTCTATGTCTGCACGGGGCACAAGCTCTACGGGCCGTCGGGGATCGGCGTGCTCTACGGCAAGAAGGAGCGGCTCGCCGCCATGCGGCCCTTCCAGGGCGGCGGGGAGATGATCGAGGACGTGTCCCTCGATGCCGTCACCTACAACGACCCGCCGCATCGCTTCGAGGCGGGAACCCCGCCCATCGTGCAGGCGATCGGCCTGGGCGCGGCGCTGGAGTACATGGAAGGCGTTGGTCGCGAGGCGATCGCCGCGCACGAGGCCGATCTGGCGCGTTACGCCCATGAACGGCTCGGACGCATCAATTCGCTGCGCATTTTCGGCAACGCGCCCGGCAAGGGATCGATCATCTCCTTCGAACTGCAGGGCATTCACGCGCACGACGTGTCGATGGTGATCGACCGTGCCGGCGTCGCCGTGCGTGCCGGAACCCATTGCGCCCAGCCGCTCCTGAAGCATTTCGGCGTGACCTCGACATGCCGCGCCTCCTTCGCCATGTATAACACGCGGGCCGAGGTGGATGCCTTGGCCGAAGCGCTTGAAAAAGCCCGCACATTCTTCGGATGACGATGATGACCGACGCACCGCAGGACGACCAGGCCGCAACGATCGACACGGATGCCCCCGTCGTGCCCGGGTCCAGCATACCCCAGGAGGAACTGGCCCGGCTGACGGACGACATCGTCAGCGCCCTGAAGACCGTCTACGACCCGGAGATACCGGCCGACATCTATGAGCTCGGCCTGATCTACAAGATCGACATCGAGGACGACCGCTCGGTCAAGATCGACATGACGCTGACGGCGCCCGGCTGCCCGGTGGCGGGCGAAATGCCCGGCTGGGTGCAGAATGCGGTCAGCGCGGTCGAGGGGATCAGCGATGTCGAGGTATCGATGGTCTTCGACCCGCCATGGACGCCGGATCGCATGTCGGAAGAGGCGCAGGTGGCCGTCGGCTGGTACTAGAACATCGGACCGGAAAGTGGAAACCGGTTTTCGGTCATTCCGATGCTCCATCAATGATTTGGATCGTCCTTTGTGCGTCCGAAAGGACGCACGGCGATCCAAGGCGCCTGAACGCGCCCCTTGCAACCGCGCTGAAACTTGACCATCTTCAGGGAAAGCCTTCCGCGAGCCTTGCCCTCGCTGTGAATGGAGAGACGCATGAGTCGATTTCAAGTGATGAGCATGACCGACGCCGCAGCCAGCCGCGTGCGCGAGATCATGGATGCGCGCGAGGGTGCCAGGGGCGTGCGCGTCGGCATCAAGAAGGGCGGCTGCGCGGGGATGGAGTACACGGTCGATCTGGTGACGGATGCCGATCCCGGCGACGACCATGTCGAGCATCAGGGCGCGCATGTCTATGTCGCGCCGGAAGCGGCGCTGTTCCTGCTTGGAACCGTGCTCGACTTCGAGGTGACGAAGCTGCGCACCGGCTTCACCTTCAACAATCCGAACCAGACATCCGCCTGTGGCTGCGGCGAATCGGTGGAATTAAAGCCTGCCGAGCTCAAGGAACTCGCCGAGGCACGCGGCGCATTCTGAACCGCCGGGGCGGCAAACTCCACAGATCGATCGTAAGGGATCTCCGAAATTCCCTGCGGGCGAAGACCCGCCGGAGTTTTCGCGTGCGCTCCATGGTTTGTTTGCAGAATAATACTTGACTATAAAAATCATATTTATAACGTGCCGACGCGGTTGCCGCTGACCCGGCCGCCGTTCCTGCCAGCAAGCATGTGTCTGAACCCGCGTGATGAGCCAGCCTTTGTCCAGGTCGACTGAAGGGGGCTTCACATGCTTATGCGCTCAAGGCGCCGTCACATCGTTTCCGCAACCGCCATGGCCGTTGTCATGGCAGGGGCATCGGCAAGCGTCTCACTGGCTCAGGAAAGCGGAGAACGGACGGCGGATCGCGCCTTCGCGCAATCGACGCTTCTCCAGCGGCTTCTCATCACGGACGCCGGCGGGGGGGATCCCTATGCCAGGCCCGCGCCCGCGAGCCGCGTGGAGCGGGAGGCGATCACCGAGCGTTTCGGCGGCGACGCCAACCAGGTGCTTCGCTCGGCGGCGGGCACGTTCACCCGCAACCCGTCCGACCAGCCGGGACTGACGGTGAACGTTCGGGGCCTGCAGGGCATGGGACGCGTCAACACGATGATCGACGGGGTGCCGCAGACTTTCCGCAATCTGTCCGGCCATGGCGGCACCTTCGACGATCTTGCCTATGTCGATCCCAATCTCCTGACGAGTGTCGATGTGGTCCGCGGGGCCGTTTCCGGTGCGGAGGGCATGGGGGCGCTCGGCGGCTCCGCCAATTTCCGCACCATCGGCATCGATGACGTGCTTCTGCCGGGACGCGACTACGGCGTGATGAACACGTGGCGCGGGGGCAGCAACCATTTCGGCTGGTCCGGCATGATCGCCGGCGGCCTGCGCGCGCCCATGTTCCCCAACGGGGAGGGGACCGCGAACCTTGTCGGTGCGTTCTCCTATACGGAGAAAGGGCATTTCGAGAATGGCGATAGTGTCGCGGTGCCGTTCGATCCGACGAACAAGCCCGGTTCGGGGCTGCTGAAGATGGAGCTGAAGCCGAACGACACGCACGAGCTGAAGCTCGGCGGACGCTGGTATGACAACGCGTTCCACGTCCAGAGCGCCGGCTACGACTGGTCGATCAACAATCAGACCTATACCGCCAACTATGCCTACACGCCGGGCAACCCGTTATGGGATCTGCGGGTAAACGCCTATCTCAACACGACGGAGCTGGATTTCGACGGCGTCGGCGGGGTTTTCTCCGACCGGAACGGCGTCAACAAGAGCGCCGGCGTCGACATCAGCAACCGCAGCCGTACCAGCTTTGGCGAGACGGACCTCGAGTTCTACTACGGCGCAGCCTATTCCTCCGACGACTACAAGGGTAACGACCGGCGGGGCGCAAATCCGGACGGACGCCTAATCAAGGCGGGCCTGTTCGGCGAAACGTCGCTCACCCACGGCATGCTCGGGCTGAAGGGCCGGCTGCGCTACGATCGCTGGCAGTTGAGCGGTGTCCGGGGCTACACGCTGCCGGGTGTGGGAACCTGCCCGCCTGGCGGCGGCAACTGTCCCGGCGAAACCGCCAGCCGCTCCGGCGACGAGTGGAACCCGAGCGTGACCGCCACATTGAGGCCGCTCGACTGGATGGAGTTCTACGCCACCTACGCGCACACCTATCGCGCGCCGACGGCTTCGGAAATGTTCTATCCGGGTGGACACAATTTCAGCGGCGGCGGCAGCCCGATCGAGAACAATCTGGATCTGGTGGCCGAGACCATGCGCGGCATAGACATCGGTGTGAACGTCACGGCGAACGACCTGCTGATCGCGGGCGACGCATTCCGGCTGAAGGCGGGCTATTTCCGCAACCGCATCGAGAACTTCATCACCTATGGGCGGGAGCAGAAGCCGAGCGACCCTCGTCCGATGGTGCGGTGGATCAACCTGCCGGGCACCACGACCATGAGCGGCTTCGAGCTCGAAGGCGGATATGATGCGGGCTTCCTCTACGCGAACTTCTCGCTCACCATCGCCGACACCGAGCAGCCGCTGCCTTATTTTGCGGGCGTCGGAAACGACGTGGGCAGGCTGCCCGACGACTTCGCGACGATCGACGTCGGGACGCGGCTGTTCGACCAGCGGCTGACGCTCGGCGGGCGCATGCGCTACGTGGGCGACAGCGTGCAGGTCTTCTTCGACGATGCCAATTCGCTGCACTTCCCGGACTATGTGCTATTCGACGCCTATGGCTCCTGGCAGTTCAACGAGAACGCCAAGCTCTTCTTCTCGGTCGAGAATATCGCGGACAAGAGCTACATGAACGCCATGGGCGGCTTTGCGGACAGCTACAAGGGCGTCAACACGGGCCGTGGCCGCACATTCATCGTCGGTGCGACGGCGCGCTTCTAACGCATGCCGCTTTCGGATGGATTCATCCGAAAGGAAAAAGCACTGTTTCAGACCGTTGCAGCGCCGTGCGTGTCATGAGACGCGCGGTGCTACAGGGCACAGGATCAGATCCCGGTTGTTCTGCCCGCGCCAGGGAGCGGGCAGCGGCGCGCTAACAGCCATGTGCGCTTGAACCAGGAACAACACGATCCATGGAGTGCCGCGATCCGGAATGGATGGAGAGTGCTCCGGAATCGAAGAAGCCGCCACGGGTTACCGCGGCGGCTTCTTTTTAGGGTCGTCTGAAGGGCATTCAGCCCTTGACGCCGATCTCCATGAAGGCGGGAACGTCGTCGCCAAAGCCGACCACGGCGTTGTCTTCCTCGCGCTCGCGGCGCTGATCCTGCTTGCGCGGCCTGCGCTCTGCCTGAGACGCGTCGTCGTGGCGGGCCTTGCGCTCGGTGTTCTCCGCCTTGATCGCTTCCCTGCGGCCCTTTCCGGCCTCAGCCTTGCGGCCCTTGTCCTCGCCGACGTCCGAATCTTCCTTCTTCGGCGCGCGCTTGCTGCCGCCGCGGCCGCGCGGCTTCTCCGCCGTCTCGTCCTCGGCGCTCAGCGTCGACAGGTCGCCGTCGAGCCATTCCGGCTCCCGGCCGATCAGCTTGCCGATCGCGTCGACATATTTCTGGTCGGCGCGGCTCACCAGCGTGAAGGCCTTGCCCGAGCGGCCGGCACGGCCGGTGCGGCCGATGCGGTGCACATAGTCGTCCGCATGGATCGGCACATCGAAGTTGAAGACGTGGCTGACATCGGGAATGTCGAGGCCGCGCGCGGCCACATCGGATGCCACGAGCAGCTTCAGATTGCCCTTGCGGAAATTCTCCAGCATGGTCATGCGCGCACGCTGGTCCATATCGCCGTGCAGCGCGCCCGCGTCGTATTCATGGCGCGCCAGGGAGCGGAACAGCGTGGCCACTTCGCTCTTGCGGTTGCAGAAGATGATCGCGTTCTTCAGCGTTTCGCCTTCATCGTCGATCAGCTTGCGCAGCTTCTCCCGCTTGTCCCACGGCTTTGATCCGACCTTGACGAAGCGCTGCGTGATGTTGGTGGCGGTGGTGGCGGGGCGTGAAACCTCGACACGCACCGGACCCTGCAGGAACTGTTCCGTCAGCTTGGTGATTTCGGGCGGCATGGTCGCCGAGAAGAACAGGGTCTGCCGCGTGAAGGGGATCAGCTTGCAGATGCGCTCGATATCCGGAATGAACCCCATGTCGAGCATGCGGTCGGCCTCGTCGATGACGAGGATCTCGACGCCGGTCAGAAGCAGTTTGCCGCGCTCGAAATGATCGAGCATGCGGCCGGGCGTGGCGATCAGCACATCGGCGCCGCGCTCGAGCTTCTTCTCCTGCTCGTCGAAGGAGACGCCGCCGATCAGCAGCGCGATGTTCAGCCGATGGTTCTTGCCGTATTTGACAAAGTTCTCCTCGACCTGGGCCGCGAGCTCGCGCGTCGGTTCGAGGATCAGCGTGCGCGGCATGCGCGCCCTTGCGCGTCCACGCTCGAGCCTAGTCAGCATCGGCAGGACGAAGGAGGCGGTCTTGCCCGTCCCCGTCTGGGCGATGCCCAGAACGTCCTTGCCGGCCAGCGCGTGCGGTATGGCGCCTGCCTGGATCGGAGTGGGTTCCGTGTAGCCGGCATCGGTTACGGCGGAAAGAACCTTCGGCGAGAGGCCAAGGTCCGAAAATGTCATCGCTTCCTGAGCGGCGTCTTGTTCTGCTGGCACGTTTTGGCTGTCTTTGCTTTCGCGGCGTGGCGCCGTCCGTGAGGCATCCTGCCTCGAATCCATGCAGGGCCTACGGGTTGCAGCGCCCATTGTCAACAGAACACATGCCGTAAAGTCAGGCGCGTTTCAATAGCGAAACTGTTCTGACAGGATGCGTTCGTTCCAGGAATGGCTCTCGTCGAAAAGCACGGTCACCGTCCTGTCGTGGGATTCGCGAACGCTGACGGAGACCACCGACTTGATTTCCGTGTGATCGGCGACCGCGTTGACGGGCCGCTTGTCGGGTTCCAGAATGTCAAAGCGCACCGTCGCCTGGTTCGAGACGAGGGCGCCACGCCAGCGGCGCGGGCGGAAAGGGCTGACCGGGGTCAGGGCGAGCAATGGTGCGTCAAGCGGCAGGATCGGCCCGTGCGCCGAGAGATTATAGGCGGTCGACCCCGCTGGCGTTGCCACCATCACGCCGTCGCAGATCAGTTCCTCCAGCCGCACCTTGCCGTCGATGGAGATGCGGATCTTCGCGGCCTGATAGGACTGGCGCAGCAATGACACCTCGTTGACGGCGAGAGCCTCCGTGATGTTGCCATCTGCGTCGAGCGCGTGCATCTGCAGCGGACGAACCGTCTCGCCGATGGCCGCGGCAATGCGCTCACGCAGCCCGTCCTCGCGATACTCGTTCATCAGGAAGCCGACGGTCCCGCGGTTCATCCCGTAGATGCGCTTGCCGGTGCCCATGGTTTCACGCAGCGTGTGCAGCATGAAACCGTCGCCGCCGAGCGCGACGATGACGTCGGCATCCTCGATGCGCTCCTGTCCGTAGAGGGCCGAAAGGCGCGCTGCTGCTTCCTGGGCATCGTCGGTGTCGGCGCATACAAAGGAAAGGGCCGGTAGCGGTGGGTTCATGGAATGGATCGGCCCTCTAGACTGCGGTCTGCTACCGGTTAGCATGCAGCCGGACAACTGCAAAGGTTCCGGCGGCTGCATTGATGTGGGTATCGCGTCGGCGCAATGCCAGTTTTGATTTCACTCGCGCGGCGATTATGCTAACGGGAGCACCGATTGCCCTTGTAGCTCAGTTGGTAGAGCACCTGATTTGTAATCAGGGGGTCGGCGGTTCGAGTCCGTCCGGGGGCACCATCATCGCCGCTGCCGCGCCTCTGCATCACCACCGCTGCCCAAGGGCGAAAGAACCGTCTTTTCTTTGCAGCTTTTTCGTGTATTCATCCTTTTCCTGAACTGCAGGGTTGCTTGGTTCGGGGGCCTCGCGCGCGATGGTTCTTTCGTGTGCGGGCGGGCCGGTTTCCCGTGACGGGATCCGCGAAACGCAAGCGGATAAGGCTGTGTTCGTTCCCATCGGGCCTGTACGACCCGGGCGGAATGGTTATAACCGTGACGGCTTTTCCGGGTGCAAAAGGGCGAGGGGAATAAACTGGTGGTAGACTGGGAGGATATCCGGCACTTCCTGGCCGTGGCCCAGAGCAAATCGCTCGCCGGCGCCGCGCGTGCGCTCGATGTGGATCGCGCGACCGTCGGAAGGCGGCTTGCTGCGCTGGAAGCCACGCTCGACGTGCGCCTGGTCGACCGCCCTTCCCGATCCTGTCGTCTCACGCCCGTTGGCGCGCAGGTCTATAAATGGGCCGTCGATATGGAAGCCAATGCCCACGGCATTGCGGACGTGGTGAAGGCCGCCCGCACTCCCATCATCGGGCGGGTCACGCTGAGCGCGCCGCCGATCCTCGCAGCCCATGTCTTCGCCGCGCACATGCCGCGTTTCCGCAGCGAGCATCCGCATATCGAGATATCGCTCTCCGCCCATGATGCCCAGAGCCAGCCCAGGAAAAGCGAGACGGATCTCGCCGTCCGGCTCGTCCCGCCCGATGAGCGCGACGGTACTGCCCGGACCATCGGGACGATGACCTTCGGTCTTTACGCTCATCGGGACTATGCCCATCTGGATGTGCCGGAGCGCTGGCAGTTCATCGCTTTCGATCAGCGGTACGCCGATCTGCCGCTGCAGCGCTGGCTGCTCGGCGTTGCAGGCGACCGGCCCGTGGTCAGCGAACTGAACCGCATCAGCGAACATCTGATCGCTGCGCGCGCCGGGATCGGCATTGCGGGCCTGCCATGCTTCATCGCCGATCGGGACCGGGACCTCGTGCGGATCTATGACGACGTGCCGTCCTTCGCGCGCGATCTCTGTCTGGTGAAGCGCAGGGACCTGCGCAAGACGCAGGCGGTGCGGGCCGTCATGGACTTCATCGCTGATGTCGTCGCGGGCAATCCCGACCTGGCGCCCGGAAGTCCTCTATCGCAGTATGACGACCGGCTGGAGCAGCCGGCCAGGCGCGCGGTCGGCTGACGCGGGCGATCTGCCGTTGTCGCCACCGTAGTCGCAGCACGATCCGCGCGGCGTCGGCTCTTGAAGTTTCCCGCGGGTTTCCTTTTTGGACGCAATGGCCGCTGTCTCAGGCTTCGGAGTCCTGGCGGAAATTTGATCAAATAATCATTTTTTCCGCTTTGATCTACGTCAGGCGTGTTCTGTGGTCTCCTGTGCTTCCTGCGGGTGAATTATTTTCTATTTAAAATGTTTTCATTGCATTTGGATGGGCATTCTGTCCTTTCGGTCATCTGTCTATTAACGAAAATTTATCTGTCTGATATGAGTATTCGATGAGGGCCGGGGTGATTCTGTCGGTAATCCGATGTTGTCGGATTCGAGGATTCACGAGGTCCAGCGTGCCAAGATTGATCCAGATTGCACTTCCCGTCGCCGTCCTGGCGTCGTTTGCGTCGGCAGGTCCGGTCCATTCGGCCACTGCGACGGGCACGATGAATGTCCGCGTCACCATCCAGGCCGAATGTACGGTCGTATCGGCCGCCGACCTGGATTTCGGCACCCAGGGCGTTCTGAGTGCCGACATCGACCAGACGACAACGATCAATGTCCAGTGCACCGACGGCACCCCATACAATGTGGGTCTGAACGCCGGAACGGGCGCCGGGGCCAGCGTGACGACGCGGTACATGACCGGGCCGGGATCGGCCGTCGTCGCCTACGGGCTCTACCGGGACGCGGCCCATGCGCTGGTGTGGGGAGACACGGTGTCGAGCGATACGGTCGGCGGAACCGGGAACGGCAGTTCGCAGGCCCTGACGGTCTATGGAAACGTGCCGCCGCAGACCACACCCGCCGCGGGGGCCTACGCCGACCTTGTGACGATCACGATAACCTACTGAGAAGCGGGAGGAGGCGGCAATGCGCTTGCTCTCGGTCGGTCTTGGCATCCTGCTCTCCGCCTTGTGGATGCATGCGGGCGCAGCGGCGACGCTGCGCGTCGCGCCGACGACGCTCGAACTCATCGCTCCAGACAGCGCAGCGGTTCTCCGCCTGCGCAACGACGCGAAGCGGCCGATCAACGTGCAGATCCGGGTATTTCGATGGATGCAGTCCAACGGCGCGGACCGTTTCGAGGCGACGGACATGGTGGTGGCCAGTCCGCCGGCGACGCAACTCGCCCCGGGCATGGACTACACGGTCCGCGTGGTGCGCACCGCACGCCGCCCGGTCACCGGCGAGGAGAGCTATCGCGTGGTGGTGGACGAACTTCCGGATCCGGGGCGCCGCCGGGCGGGCACGGTTAGCCTCGTGGTGCGCCACGTGATCCCGGTGTTCTTCCGCGCAGCGGATGCTCCGGGTCCGCGCGTTTCATGGAACCTGGCGCGTTCGGGCGGGCGGCTCGTCCTGGTGGCGCGCAATACCGGCTCATCCCGGTTGCGGATTTCGGACGTCCTGCTGCGCGCGGGCGGCGGGGTCGTCAGGCGCGAAAGCGGCCTGCTGGGCTACGTTCTGGGCGGGGCAACGATGCAATGGCCGCTCGGGGCCGCCGCAGGCCTGGGCGGCGGCCCCGTCACCATGACCGTTCAAACCCATCTCGGACCCATTGAAGCGACTTTGCCCATACGCGGCCGCTAGGCTGATCGTGACGATCGCCGTTGCCTGCGGCGGCCTGCCGGCGGTCGCGCAGGAACAGCCGAGAGCCGACCGGGCGCGGGCGCCCGTGGATGTGATACGCGACCTTTATCTGGAGGTGTTCATCAACGATGCCTCGACCCGTCTGATTGGTCATTTCAAGGAACTGGCGGATGGCGGCCTCGCGGCAACGCGCGGGGAGTTGCGCGAGGTCGGCTTGAATGCGGGAGGCGCTGCGGGCAATGACGAGGAGCTGGTCCGGCTCGATACGCTTCCGGGCGTCGTCGTCGCCTATGACGAAGCCGCGCAGGGGCTTTTCGTGACGGCCTCGAATGCCAGCCGGGCGGAGCATGTCGTCGATATCGCTCCCGCGCCTGCCGAAGGACGCAAGCCAACCGCCTCCGGCTTCGGCGCGGTTCTCAACTATGCCTTGTTCGCCAGTTCGAACACGCTGTCGAAGGGCGATGGCGCGCTGCTGAAGGGCATTTCGGGCAGTTTCGAAGCGCGCCTGTTCAGTCCCTACGGAACCGTCAGCCAGTCCTTTGTGGCCGGCTACACGGATGGCGAACTCGACGGGTTCCGGCGTCTGGCCACGAGCTGGACCTATTCGGACCCAGCGCGGCTGATCACATACCGGGCAGGGGATTTGGTGACGGGAGGCCTTCCCTGGACCCGACCGGTCTATCTGGGCGGCCTGCAGGTCCGGCGGAACTTCGCCCTGCGGCCCGACCTCGTCACGCTGCCGCTGCCCGCCTTTTCCGGAACGGCGGCGGTTCCCTCGACGCTGGAGGTCTATACGCGGAATGCGCGCAGCTATTCCGGAGATCTCGCGGAGGGACCGTTCCGCCTCGTCAACCTGCCGGCGGTCGCCGGTGCCGGTTCGGCACGGATCGTGCTGCGCGACCTGCAGGGCCGCGAGAGCACCGTCACCCTGCCGTTCTATGCCTCGACCATGCTTCTGCGCAAAGGCCTGCTCGACTTTTCGGCGGAGATCGGATTTCCGCGGCGGGATTTCGGCACGAATTCAGATGGTTACGATGACGAGTTGATGGGGTCTGTCAGCGCCCGCTACGGATTGGCCGACTGGTTGACGCTAGAAGGACATCTGGAAGGCGGGGCCGAGCTGGTCAACGGCGGGGTCGGCGCAGCCTTTCCACTGGGCGCCTATGGCGCGGCGTCGTTCGCCGCGGCGGGCAGCGCGTATAGGGGCGAAACGGGCTTTCTCGCCAGCGCTTCCGTCGAACTCGGTTTCGAAGGCTGGACGCTGCGCGGCCGCATCCAGCGGACGTTCGGCGACTATCAGGACATCGCCTCGGTGACCGCACGGCCGGAGGCCGGGGGCGAGGCTGGCCTGGCGCGCCTCAGTGCCGGCGTGCCGCGCGCCATCGATCAGCTCTCGATCGGCGTGCCGCTGGCTCTGGACATGTCCAACCTCAATCTCTCCTACACCCACCTCACGGACGCGGCGGGAGAGCGCAGCCGGATCTTTGGTCTTTCCTACGGGCAGCGTCTCACCGAACGCGGCAGCCTTTACGCTTCGGCGTTCATCGACGCGGAGGACCGCCGGCATTTCGGCGTCTTCGCCGGCGTCTCCTTCTCGTTCGGTAAGACGGTGACCGCTTCGACGGCAATCGAGCAGGGACAGGATGGAACACGGCTGGTCTCGCAGCTTTCCAGTCAGGAGCGCAGGGAGAACGGCAGCATCGGATGGCGCCTGCGCAGTGCGGAAGGCAGCAGGCCCGACCGGTCGGCTTCCGTCAGCTACCGTTCCGCCTTCGGGCGGGGCGAGGTCGCGGTGCAGAACCACGACGAGGATTTCCGCTTCACCGGCCAGTGGGACGGCGCGCTCGCCGTCGCCGGCGGCGGCGTGTTTGCGACCAACCGCCTCGACGATGCCTTCGCCGTGGTCGACGTGGGAGCGCCCGGCATCGAGGTGCGGCATCAGAATCGGCCGGCCGGGCGCACCAACCGGCATGGCCGGCTTCTGGTGCCGGACCTGGTGTCCCATGAGGAGAATGCGCTGTCCTTCGATCCGCGCGACCTGCCGGTCGATGCGGAGATCCCGGCCACAACGCGGGCGGTGGTGCCGGCCAGCCGGTCGGGCGTGGTGGTGGATTTCGGCGTGTCCAAGGCGTCGGGCACGGCCCTCGTGGCCTTCGTCGATGCGGCGGGCGATCCCTTGCCGGTGAGCCTGACGGGGGTTGTGGTCGGTCCGGCGGAAAGCGCCTTCGTCGTCGGCTATGACGGAGAAGCCTATCTGCATGGTCTCGAGGCGGAGAACCGGGTGCGGATCGAACTGGCGGACGGGCGCATGTGCGAGGCGAAGTTCGCCTTCCGCCCGGATCCGGGAAACCAGGTGCGGATCGGCGGTGTCCCGTGCCTTTGATCCCGTATCTGCGGCTTCTTCTGCTGGCTGCCCTCGCCATCGCGGCAGGCACGCGGCTTTCCCTGGCGCAAAACTGTTCGTTCACGGTATCGAATGTCAGCTTCGGCGTCGTCGATACGCTGGCGGGAGGGCAGGTCAACACCACCGCGACTGTCAACGCGACCTGCACCGGCCTGACCCTGTCGCGCATCCTCATCTGCCCGAACCTGGGGGCGGGGAGCGGCGGCGCCACGCCCGCCGCGCGGCTGATGGTCAGCGGCGGCAGCGTGCTCGCCTATCAGCTCTATTCCGATGCGGCGCGCAGCACGGTGTGGGGTTCCTATCTGTGGGCCTATGCGGCCCGCCCGCCCTCGCTGTCGCTGACATTGGGGGTTCTGGGCGGAGGGAGCGCGAACTATACGCTTTACGCGGCAATGCCTGGCGGCCAGACGACGGTTGCCGCGGGAACCCATTTGTCCAGTTTCGCCGGCGCCGATGTGGAGTTCCGCTATCGCTATTCGCTCGGGAACGACTGCTCTGTCCTCTCGGGCTCGGTGGAGCGCCCCGGCTTCAATATCAGCGCTACCGTGGCGAGCAATTGCCTCGTCTCGACGCAGGACGTGGATTTCGGCACGCAGGGCGTGCTCGGTACAAACGTGGACGCGACGGGCCGTGTCTCCGTCACCTGCACCCCGGGAAACAGCTATTCGGTGGGGCTGGACGGCGGCGCGTCGGGCGGGCCGCCGACCGCGCGGCTGATGACGAAGGGCGCCGAAACGGTGACCTATGGTCTCTATCAGGACGCCGCCCGCTCCTTGCCGTGGGGATCCGGTTCTGTTCCGGGCGAGGCCGTGGCGGGCACGGGGACGGGCACGTCGCAGGACATCACCGTCTATGGGCGGGTGCCGCCGCAGGCGACGCCGTCGCCCGGCACCTATGCCGACACGGTGGTGGTCACCGTGACCTACTGACCGCCGCGGTGGTGGTCAGCGCCGCTCCGCCAAATGCAGGCGCGCCGCATAGAGTGAGACCGCTGCGGCGTTGGAAACGTTCAGCGAGCGGATCGGCCCCGGCATGTCCAGCCGCGCGAGGGCGGATACCGTTTCGCGGGTTTTCTGCCTGAGGCCCTTGCCCTCGGCGCCCAGGACCAGCGCGATGCGCTCGCCCTCGAAGGTCGCCTCGAGCTTGTCCGGCCCGTCCGAATCGAGACCGATGGCCTGAAAGCCGGCCGCCTGCAGTTCCTCGATGGTGGCGGCAAGGTTGCGGACCGTCACGTGGTCGATGTGTTCGAGCGCTCCCGATGCCGCTTTCGCCAGAACTCCCGATTCGGCCGGGCTGTGGCGTGCGGTGGTGACCAGCGCGTTGACGCCGAAGGCGACGGCCGAGCGCATGATGGCGCCGACATTGTGCGGGTCCGTGACCTGATCGAGGACGAGCACCAGCGCGGCGCCTTCCAGATCGCCGAGCGGCCGCGCCGCGAGCGGCTCGGCTTCGAGCAGCACGCCCTGATGCACGGCGTCCGGCCCGGTCAGACGGTCGATGTCGCGCGGCTCGACCATCTCGACGGGAAAGGGCAGGGCGGCGGGATCGCCCAGTTCAAGGCGCGCGGCGGCGTTGCGCGTGACGCGCATGTGGCGGATGACGCGGCGCGGATTGTCGAGCGCGGCGCGTACTGTGTGCAGGCCGTAGAGCCGCACCAGCCCGTCCTCCGGACCGCCGGCTGCCTGTGGCTTCTGTCCCGGTCTCGGCGCGCGCCCGTCGCGGCGCGTTTCCTGCGTGCGCTCGCGGTGCGCCCGCCGCAGCCTTGCGTAGTGGCTGTCCTTCGGGGTCTTTGAATCTCGATCGTCGCTCATCGCGCTTCTATAGAGCGCGGCGCGGAAAAGTGGAAACGCATTCGCGCGGACGGAAGTTTTTCGCCGCGGATCGCCGACGGGCTGTTGACAGCACCCTGCCGCCTCGCCATAAGGCCCATCGCGGAAAACGACCGGCGGCTTCGCCCGCTTCGCGTTTCGCGACACATCGCACGGCTTCCGGCGGTATGACGGAGGGGTGTCCGAGTGGTTAAAGGAGACGGACTGTAAATCCGTTCGCTATGCGTACGCTGGTTCGAATCCAGCCCCCTCCACCACCGTTCACGGAAGCCAGGCGAAGCGAACCCGGCGGGTATAGCTCAATGGTAGAGCAGCAGCCTTCCAAGCTGAATATGCGGGTTCGATTCCCGCTACCCGCTCCAGGTTATCCAATTGAAATTGCTGTTTTTCGCGATGAAATCGGCTTGGCGTGTCAATGGCGCGTGCCAATGGGTGCCGATACGACCGAACGCTTTCCTGGATTCCTAGGTTTCGTAGGGGGGTAGCGGCCACATCTCCGGAGAACCGGGGACGCGCCCAGATTCATCCTTCGTCTGCGGGACACCTGACGCGGTCCATGCTACGGCATGGATGACGGAGCGACGGGCAGCGTGGAACGAACTGGCCGACTTCAGCCGAACCGCCGTGCTGTCTCACCATGCAGAGGAACATCCATGAAGTCGGGCCACAATTATATCGTCACCCTGCCGCATGTCAGCGAGTTCCCCGAACCGATGGCCTTGAAGAAGGGGGACTGGGTTTCGGTCGGCGAACTGTATGACGGCCCCGAAGGTTGGCCCGACTGGTATCTCTGTTCCGTTCCGGGGCAGGAAGCCGGTTTCGTACCGGAGCAGATACTCGATCGCCATGCGGATAGGTTCGGCACCATGCTGGAGGATTTCACCAACCGGGAGCTGGATGTCGTGGAAGGCGAATTGCTGCGCGGCGCGCGCCAGCTTAACGGCGGGCTATGGGCAACCCGCATCTCCGACGGCGCGACGGGGTGGGTGCCTCTCGAAAACACACGCGCCACAAGTTCGCAAACCTGAACCCGGTTGTTGCAGGCTTTCGGATTCCGGCGGCTGTCGAGTGGATATGGACGGAGCGATGGACGACAAGATTTTGGTCAGCGCGTGTCTTCTCGGCAGACCTGTCCGCTACAATGGATCAGCCAAGACCGTGACGCATCCGGCGCTGGAACAATGGCGGCGCGAGGGAAGGCTCGTTTCGATCTGCCCCGAGTTGACGGCCGGTTTCAGCGTGCCGCGTCCCCCGGCCGAGATCGCGGCGGGCCAGTCGGGCGAGGCGGTTCTTGCGGACGGCGCGCGCGTCGTCGAGGCGACCGGCGCGGATGTGACGGACCTGTACGTTGCTGGCGCCCGCGCAGCCCTGGACCTGGCGCGTGAGCATGGGTGCAGGTTTGCCCTGCTGATCGACGGCAGCCCGTCATGCGGCAGCGGCTTCATTTATGACGGAGCGTTCGCCGGCCGGAAGCATGTCGGCGCGGGCGTGACGGCCGCGCTTCTCCGGCAAGAGGGGATCGAGGTTTTCGCGGAGACGGAGATCGACGCCCTGCAGGCCCGCTTATCTTAGGCTTCGGATTTTGCAAACGTCCACAGCGCGGCAACCGTCCGTTGGAAAAAGGACCGCTTCCGTGGCCGGGAGCGGTCCTTTCCCGGCCTGGCTGATCGTCGCCGGCATCGGACCGGAAGGTGGAATCGGTTTCCGGTTCTTCCGATGCTCCAAAGATGATTCAGATCGTCCTTTGTGCGTCCGTACGGACGTGGCGGGACTACGCGGTCGGCATGTCGCCCATGCTCATGAACACCGCCTCCCAGACATGACCATCGGGGTCGGCGAGGTTGCGGTTGTACATGAAGCCGAGATCCTTGACCGGGTTGATGTCGGCGGTTCCGCCGTGCGCCACTGCCGCCTCATTCATCGCATCAACCGCCTCCCGGCTGTCGCACGACAAGGCCAGCATGACCTCGCTGGACGTGGCCGGCGGGATCGGGCGATCGGTGAAGGTCCGCCATGTGGCGTGCGTCATCAGCATGACATGGATCGCCTCCGAGACGACCATGCAGGCTGTGCTTTCATCGCTGAACTGCGGATTCTTCGTGAAGCCGAGCGCCCCGTAGAACGCTTCGGATTTGGCCAGGTCGGTGACCGGCAGGCTCACGAAAATCGTCTTCGTCATCGTTCATGTCCTCTCTTTTTCGCCGGCATCCGCCTGCCCCGAAAGCAGAATCTGCCGGCATGCTGAAGCTTCGACGTGACCGTCACGACGACCGCTTGGACATGATGGCTAGAGCATTTTGCGATGAGGCGAAATTACCTGTCACCCGCATAAATACGAAGCAACAATGGGATCCGCCGTCGCCTCGCACCTGCGTTTGGCAAAGCTCTCGTCTTCAATCGATCGATCCGGAGCTGCGCTGCGGGGAAATGATCACTCGCCGGGGCGGGCAGCCTTGCCCGACCGTTCAGGTGACGTCCCGGCCCGGCCGACGAACGGCTCTCACGGTTCCGCTGTTCCCGCCTCCGCAGAAAAAGCGATCGCCGCCGTTGGATTCGAGCCCCGACACGCCGGTTCCGGGCGGCATGCTTAACCGCTCGAGCACTTCCCCTGTTTCCGGGTCGATGTGGCGAACGTCGCTTCTGCCGTCTTCCCAGGTGCCGTGCCAAAGCTCGCCATCGACCCAGGTGACACCGGTGACGAACCGATCGGATTCGATCGTGCGCAGCACGTCTCCGGTTTCGGGATCCAATTGATGAATCTTGCGGCCGCGATGCTGCCCGACCCAGAGCGACCCCTCCGCCCAGGCCAGCCCCGAATCCTCGCCATCTCCGGGCGCCGGTATGGTGGCGACGACCTTGCCGTCCCTGGGATCGATCTTGCGGATGACGGCATCCCCGATCTGGAACAGGTGTTCGCCGTCGAACGCGGTCCCGGCATGGGCGGCAGCCTCGAGCGAACGCACGATCTCCCCGCTTTCGGGATCGAGCGCGTTCAGCCTTTTGCCGGTTGCGAACCAGACCTGACTGCCATCGAAGCTGACCCCTGCCACGTCGTCCACGTCGGGGAAGGGGCCGTACTCGCGGATGATTTCGGCGGCTGAATGTTTCATGACTTCATCCTAGCCGAGAATGTCCGCGGCGGGGAGCAACAAGCTTGTCGGGAAACCCGGTACGCTCGACGTGATCCAGCGGCGCGCGCGCCCGCGCCCGAAGGCCTCGACCCTGCTGCCGCGGGCAAGATCCTCGAGTGCCCGCTGCACCGTGCGCGGGCTTACGCTCAAGGCCAGCGCCAAAGCCGAGCTCGACCAGGCTTCTCCATCTGCGAGAAGAGCGAGCACCCCGGCATGGTCGCTTTCCACGGGAGGTGCCAGCACCGCAACGCCTCCGGTGGCCCGAGGTCGCAGGACGAAGCCTTCCCTGGTCGCGCTCAGCGTGGCCAGCGGCTTGATCGCCCCGCGCAACCGCGCGATCTCGACGCGCAGCCGCGCGCGATGCGTCTCGTCGGCATGCCGTGCCCGGAAAGCACGCTTGAGAAGCGTTTCCCGCGCCACATCATCCGGCCATGCCTCCGCAAGGGCGCGCATCAGTGCGAGCAGAACCGGCCGGGTGGCGAGAGAGACAGTCGTTGCGCCTGCACGCACCACGTTCCGGCAGGCGTCCACCACAAGCGTATCGGAAGCCAACAGCGTTTCGACCTCTTCGAGCTGGAGCGGCCGCTCTGCACCGCGGGCGACGAAGCGGGCGGCTGGCGCCCCGAAAGCCCGGACCGCCTGCTCGACCTCGGCCGCGAGCGCCGGAATGCCGGTGCCTGCCGCTGCCAGTCGTGCCCGTTCCAGGGCGGCTCTTGCCGGCGCAGTCCTGATGCGGCGGATCGCTATGCCTGCCACCACCAGCTCACGCCCGACCTGCGAAGCGCGCGGCAGGGCGCGGGCATCGAACGCGCCGAGCATTTTTTCGGCTTCATCGATGCGTCCGATCAGGAGAAGGTATCGGGCCGCGAGATAGCCCGCGTGAGCGGCGTTCCTGCTGTCGCCGGACGCTTCGAGCGCCGTGCGCGCCGTGTTAAGCGTCTCCAGGGCGCGGCCCAGATCACGCGAAACAAGGGCGATTTCGGCTTCGGCAACGGCGCAGCGCGCCCGGGCCGCGGGGTCTTTCTGGCCGAAGTCGCGCGCCGCGGCACGCAGAAGCTCCCTGGCGCGCGGCAGGTCGCCGAGCTGCGCCATCGCGATGCCGCGCAACGCCACGGACGGCGGATCATCGCGCAATGCGACCCTTTTCAGCGCGGCGAGGGGGTCACCGGCCGAAAGTGCGCGCGCAGCGGCGATGATCAGAGGGTCCATTGAAATCCCGTCACACTTGTAACTCTCACTCGGTCCTCCGCCCGGGTTAGCGTTCCTGCATTGCAATTGCCGGAAACGGCGCACTTGATGAGAGAAGCGGACATGACGACATGCACAGCAACGGAAGAGGTCGCTTCGTCGCACAGGCCGACGCTCGATGCGTCCCGCTGGCTCGGGCTCGCGGCCACACCGACCTTCGCCGTGATGGCATGGATTTCCGCCACCGGTGCGACGGGCATGACGATGTGCTCCGCCGTCCCGGCTTTCATCCCCATCAACGACATGGCCCTGATGTACGCGCTGATGAGCCTCTTTCACCTGTCGCCGTGGATGAAGCTCCTTTCCGTGCATTTGCAGCGCCCCAGCACTGAAACCGAAGGAGACTGACGATGCAACACGCTGTTGTTTCAAGCAATGACTGGCTGATCGCCCGGAAGGCGCTTCTGAAAGCGGAGAAGGAGCTCACGCGTCTTCGCGACAAGGTCGCCCGCGAGCGGCTCGCCTTGCCCTGGACGCGGATCAACAAGAACTACGTGTTCGACACGCCGGAAGGTCCGCGCACGCTCGCCGATCTGTTCGACGGCCGGTCACAGCTTCTGGTGCAGCATTTCATGTTCGCGCCGGGATGGAAGGAAGGCTGCCCCAGCTGTTCCTACATGGCCGATCATACCGACGGCATGAACAAGCACCTGTCGCATCACGACGTTACCATGATCGCCGTCTCGCGCGCGCCGCTCGCCGAACTCGAGCGATACCGCAAACGCATGGGCTGGCAGTTCAAATGGGTGTCGTCCTTCGACAACGACTTCAACCACGACTTCCGCGTCAGCTTCACGCCCGAAGAGGTCTCCAGCGGAGACATCGACTACAATTTCGGCGAATGGCGGGAAACCGGCGAGGAATGGCCCGGTGTCAGCGCCTTTTACAAGAACGATGCGGGCGAGGTTTTTCGCACCTATTCGACCTACGGACGCGGGGTCGAGGTGATGATGGGCACCTACGACATGCTCGATCTCGCCCCGAAAGGCCGCAATGAGGCGAGCGGCATGGACTGGGTGCGCCGCCACGACCGCTACGAGTAGCCTCCCGCGTTCCGTGGCTTCCATGACCCGCCGATCCGGCTGTCATCCGTGCCCTGGCGCCTTGGCGCGCTGATCGTCTGGATGGTCGCCTGCTATTTCCCCTGCCGCGCGGCTTCGGCCGCGCGCGCACCGCTCGCGGCCATCAGCCCTTTCGCGACGAGGATGCCCCCGATCAGCGCGGCCACGAAGACGAAGACCTCGACCCGGCCCGTACCGAGCGCCGGCAGCGCGCCGCCCGGGCAGAAGCCGGCAATGCCCCAGCCCACGCCGAACAGGGCCGAGCCGCCGAGCAGGCGCGTGTCGATGCGCGGATTTTCGGGGATCTGGAACCGCGCGCCGATCAGCGGTGCCGGGCGTTTCAGCACAAGGCGGTAGCCGATGAAGGCGACGACCACGGCCCCGCCCATGACGAAGGCAAGGCTGGGATCCCAGGTGCCCGCCACATCGAAGAAGTTGAGCACCTTGGCCGGATTGGCCATGCCGGAGAGCGAAATGCCGGCGCCGAAGACGAGGCCGACGAGATAGGCGATCAGGAGACGCATGGTTCAGGCCCCGAGAAGGTGGCGGACGACGTAGACGGTCGCAGCCGTGGTCAGCATGAAGGTCAGGGTCGCGGCGATGGAACGGCGGGACAGGCGGGCCATGCCGCAGACGCCATGCCCCGAGGTGCAGCCCGACCCGTAGGTCACGCCGATCCCCACAAGGAAGCCGCCGACAAGCAGCATTGGCAGGGAGACGGGCACCTCGACGCTGGGCATCCGCCCGGTAACCGCCAGCACGGCGAGCGGTCCACTGATCATGCCGGCCAGCAATGCCAGCCGCCAGCCGGCCTCGCTGCGCGACGCGGGTACGACGATGCCTGCAAGAATCCCCGTGGCGCCCATGATCCGTCCGAGCGTCAGCATCAGCAGCACGGCCGCCGCTCCGATCAGCGCGCCGCCGGCGAGGGACTGCCAGGGGGTGAAGACGGTCTCGATGGCGGTCATCTCCGGCATGTCTTGCACCCCGCCAGCGAAGAAATCTCGGGGTTCACGGGTTCTGGATCGGCGTTCATGGTCCTGCTCTCCGGTTGAGTGGATCCTGTCCATTTCCCTTCGGCCGGCTTTCCGGCGCCGAAGAAGGGAGCACTGGCCGACCGGGCGCGGATGATGGTTCCGGCATGCCGGCCGCCCGGAAGGTTTGTCAGTCAGATGCATAGGGCAGGATGGGATGCGGCGCGAGTCCGGATCCCGACAAACGCCTGCGATAAGGGGCCGCAATGGCCTTATCCCGATGTCCGGGCTGCGACGTCAAGGCGCTGGAGCCGTTTCGCGGATTGACCTATGGTCCGGCGTCTTCGTTGTTCCGCACCGACCACGGGAGTTGCTGCGATGCCGTCAGTCGATCCTGCCCGAGCCGAGATCGCGCGCGTCCTGCCGGGCGCGCAGTTTGCCGACCGGTTCTCCCTGGTTCTTCCGGAAGAAACCATCGGGGCCGAGGAAGCGGCGCGCCGCATGTTCTCCTTCACGCCCCGGTGGATCAGCGGATTGATGACGCTGCGCGACCGCCTCGTGGCGCCGTTCGGCCTCAAGACGCGGCCGCGGATGCAAGGCGAGGGCGGTCCGGCGCCTGAAGGCAACTGGTTTCCCATCCTGGAGCGGTCGCCGGAGCGCATGGTTCTCGGCAGCGACGACCGCCATCTCGACTTTCGGCTGATCCTGGAGACCGAGCCCGCCATGCCGCATGGAACGCGGATCTCCAGTGCCACCGTCGTCAGGACGCACAATTTCCTCGGCCGGGCCTATCTGACGGCGGTTCTGCCGTTTCACAAGGTCATCGTCCCGGCGATGCTGCGGCAGGCCATGCGGCGGGGACCGGTCTCGCCTGCGTCCCGCCGGAGCGACACGGGCGCCGGTTCGGCGTCGATGCCGTAAAGGGGCTTGTAATTTGGCGGCTTTGTCGGTAATCGCCGCGCATCAAAAACCCAAACACTCCACGCCGCCCAAGGGAAATTGAGATGGCCAAAGGTAAATTTGAGCGTACGAAGCCGCATGTGAACATTGGCACGATTGGTCACGTTGACCATGGCAAGACGTCTTTGACGGCTGCGATCACGAAGTATTTTGGCGATTTCCGCGCCTATGACCAGATCGACGCGGCTCCGGAAGAGAAGGCACGCGGCATCACGATCTCGACGGCGCATGTGGAATACGAGACGGATGCGCGTCACTACGCCCACGTCGACTGCCCCGGCCACGCCGACTACGTGAAGAACATGATCACCGGTGCTGCGCAGATGGATGGCGCGATCCTGGTGGTTTCGGCCGCCGACGGCCCGATGCCGCAGACGCGCGAGCACATCCTGCTCGCCCGCCAGGTCGGCGTTCCGGCGATCGTGGTGTTCCTGAACAAGGTCGATCAGGTGGACGACGAGGAGCTCCTGGAGCTGGTCGAGCTCGAGGTCCGCGAGCTGCTTTCGTCCTACGACTTCCCGGGCGACG
>NZ_AMRM01000027.1 GCF_000300335.1 Nitratireductor pacificus pht-3B
CGGGCGGCGGCGCAGGCGTCCGCCGAGCCACAGCACCGCCAGCGTGTCGAGCGCGAGCAGGGCAAGTGCGGCGGCGAAGAGCGGTCCCTTCAGCGGCTGTTGCTCGTCAAAGCCGTAGCGCAGCGCGGTCAGCGGGGCAGGGGCTTCGGGGCGGGCGAGCGGGGTGAGTTCGGCATCGGGCGGCAAGAGATTATGCGCCACCACGCCTTCCTCGCTGCCATAGAGGCCGGGCGGGTTCTTCAGCGTCACCGCGCCGCCGCCGGCCAGCGGCTCAGCCTCGGGGGAGGGGGGCACCAGCAGGCCGTCCGCCGAGACCATGCGGTAGGGCGCCAGCGCCTTGCCGCCCTCCGCGTTCGCCTCGCCCAGCGCGCCCTGATTGCGCGAGAGCTGCACGACCCGGCGCAGCATCTCGACGAAGCTGCCGGAGATCGGCAGGTTCGACCAGGTTGCTTCTGGCGTGACATGGAACAGGACGATCTGGCCCTCGCCGCGCTTGACGCCGGTGACCAGCGGCGTGCCGTCGGCCAGGTTCGCCCAGCTCCGCTCGACGATGTCGGGCGAGGGTTCGGCCAGCACCTGCCGGTTCACCACCACGTCGCGCGGCGGCGCGAGGTCTGAGAAGGGGCCGCTGGCGGGGAACTCGGCCACCGGCTGCGGCTCCGTCCAGGACAGCGCGCCGCCTAGCGAGCGCTCGCCGAGCCTCAGCCGCACCGGCAGGAGATCCTCGTCATTGTCCGCCGCCGCCAGGCGCGGGCCGGCAAAGCGCAGCAGCGTGCCGCCGCCGTCGACCCAGTCGATCACCGCGCGGCGCGCCGCCTCGGGCAGGGTGCCGACATCGGCCATGACGATGACGGCGGGCTTCTGTTCGAGCAGTTCGGGGATCGCCTCGGTCAGTTCCGCGCTCGACGGCTCCACCAGGTCGGCGAAGGGCGAAAGCGCCCGCTCGATGTAGTAGAGCGGCGAGAGCAGCGGCTGCGCCTGGTCGGCCTCGCTCTGCGACAGGAGGCCGATGCGCCGGCGCCTGGTGTTCTCGTCGAGCACGCGCAGGCCGGCGGCCTGGTTCTCGCCCTCGATGCCGACCGAAACGAAATCGTTGCGCAGTTCGAACGGCACCGGCATCCGGCCGGTCGTCTTGGTGGCACCCGCCGTGAAGGTGAGCACCGCCTCGGCCAGCCGCCGGCCCTTGTCGTCGCTCGCATAGGCCACCACCTGGCGCGGCGCGGCGTCGCCGCCGGCCCGCGTCGCGGTCACCTCGAAGGCTTCCGCCGTGTTCTGCGCGTCGGTTGCGGCCGTCAGCGTCAGGCGCTCGGGCGCCGCCCACAGGATCTGGCCCGGACCGCCGGCGAAGAGCTGGCGGAAGGCGGCCTCGTCGCCGGTCGCGGCCAGCCCGTCCGAAAGGACGGCGACCGCCGCGCCGGGCATATCCTCCAGCGCCGCCGCGACGCGGCCGTAGATCGCCGGGCGGTTGACCGGCACGGGGCGCGGGCGCGCGGCGTTCAGGCGCTCCAGCGCCGTGTCAGCGTCGAACGGGCCGATTTCCTGGTTCTGCTCCTCCGCCGTCAGCGCCAGCACCACCGGCTGGCCTTCGGAGCGCGCGTCGCCGATCAGCCGCGCGGCGGTGGCGACGCGCTCGTCCCAGTCGGGCGCGCCCGCCCAACCATTGTCCATCACGACGGCCAGCGCGGCATTGCCGCCGGCGGCCTTCTCGCGCGGGTTCAGCACCGGCTCGGCGAGCGCCAGGATCACCAGCGCCGCCAGCAGGAGGCGCAGCAGCGTCAGCCACCAGGGGCTCTTGTGCGGCGTCTCCTCGCGCTTCACGACCCGGGCGAGGATCTTCAGCGGCGGAAAGGTCTCCGTCTGCGGGCGCGGCGGGGTCAGCCGCAGCAGCCACCAGATCACCGGCAGGGCGATCAGGCCCCAGAGCAGGAACGGTTGGGCAAAGGAGAGGGAGAGCCAGTTCACAGGCTGCCCTCCATGGCGTAGCCGGCTTCGGCGCTCATCGCCAGATGCACGGCGACCAGCGCCTGCGCGGCCGGCCGGTCGGTGTGGTGCACCGTGTAGCTCCAGCCCAGCCTCTTGCACCAGGCGGAAAGTTCCTCGCGGCGGGCGATGTAGAGCCGCCGGTAATCGTCAGCCAGCGTCTCGGCGCGGCCGGCGGTCAGCTTGTCGCCCGTCTCCGGGTCGGAGAACTCGGTGCGGCCGGTATAGGGGAAGGCCTCCTCCGCCGGGTCGGCGATCTCGATCAGATGCGCGCGTGCGCCATGCCGCGCCAGCTGGTCGAGCCAGGCGATGGTCTCCTCCACAGGGTCGAGGAAGTCACTCGCCAGCACCACGTCGGAGAAGCGCCGGATCGGCATCAGGTCGGGCCTGGCGGGCAGGGCGGGCGCATGCAGAAGCTGTGCTGCCAGCCGCTCGGCGCCGTTGCGGGCGGAGAAGGGGTCGGTTACGCCGGGCCAGGCGATGCGCTCGCCGCTGCGCGACAGAAGCTCGGCCAGCGCCAGCGTCAGCACCAGCGCACGGGCCTCCTTCGAGGTTGGGGCGAGTTGCGACTTGTAGAGCATGGAGGGCGAGGGATCGGACCACAGCCAGACGGTGTGGGCGGCCTCCCATTCGCGGTCGCGGACATAGAGATGCTCGTCGCGCGCCGAACGCCGCCAGTCGATCCGCGAAACGGCCTCGCCGTCCACATAGGGCCGGAACTGCCAGAAATTCTCGCCGATGCCGCGCTTGCGGCGGCCGTGCCAGCCGGCGATGACGTTGTTGGCCACGCGGCTTGCCTCGACCAGAAGGTCGGGCAGGAGGGCCGCACGCGCCCGCGCGCGGACCAGCACGTCGCCCGAGGCGGCAGGGGCGGGGACCTCGCCGATCCTGGCCATCAGCAATCCGTCCGGCCGCGCCCGTCCATCAGTCGAGCGCCTTGACCAGGCGGCGGATGACGTCGCGCACGCTCATGCCTTCGGCGCGCGCGGCGAAGGTCAGCGCCATGCGGTGCTGCAGGACCGGTTCGGCCAGCGCGCGGATGTCGTCGACCGACGGGGCGAGCCTGCCGTCGTAGAGGGCGCGGGCGCGGGCGCAGAGCGTCAGCGCCTGGCTGGCGCGGGGCCCGGGACCCCAGGCGACATGCCGGTCGGTGTCCGGGTTGCCGACGCCGGGCCGCGCCATGCGCACGAGCTGCAGGATCGCCTCGACGACGCTTTCGGGCACCGGCATGCGGCGGATCAGCATCTGGATTTCCTTCAGCCGCTCCGCCGTCAGCACGTCGCGCGCCTCGGCCTCGTCGATGCCTGTCGTCTCCAGCAGGATGCGGCGCTCCGCCTCGAGCTCGGGATAGAGGATGTCGACCTGCATCAGAAAGCGGTCGAGCTGCGCCTCGGGCAGGGGGTAGGTGCCTTCCTGCTCCAGCGGGTTCTGCGTCGCCAGCACATGGAAGGGCGAGGGCAGGTCGTGGCGGTGGCCGGCCACCGTGACGTGGTATTCCTGCATCGACTGGAGCAGCGCCGACTGGGTGCGCGGGCTGGCGCGGTTGATCTCGTCGGCCATCAGGAGCTGCGAGAAGACCGGGCCGGGCAGGAAGCGGAACGAGCGCTTGCCCTTCGCGTCCTGCTCCATCACCTCGGAGCCGAGGATGTCGGACGGCATGAGGTCGGGGGTGAACTGGATGCGGCGGGCGTCGAGGCCGAGCACCACGCCCAGCGTCTCCACCAGCTTGGTCTTGGCGAGGCCCGGAACGCCGACCAAGAGCGCGTGGCCGCCGGCCAGGATGGCGATCAGCGCGCGCTCGACCACGGCTTCCTGGCCGAAGATGACGCGCCCGACGCCCTCGCGCACGCTGGCGATGTCGGAGAGCGCGCGTTCGGCCTCGGCGATCATCTCCTTGTCGCTCATGGCCTTCTGGCCGGGCAGTCTGTCCTTGGAAACGATGCTCATGCCGTCTCGATCCTCGCTTGCGGTCGGGACGGACCCTGGCGGCACGTGTATGAAACGAATCGCACCGTCACGTCCCTGATCGAATTTAAAACACTGAACAAGGCTGACAAGCGAAACAACAGTGACTATTTCGTGACCATGAGCCAGGAAAACACTTCACGGGCCGAAACGCTCTCCGGGGCCGGCGACGCGGCGGGCCTCGAGGCGTTGATCGCAAGGGCCGCGCGCTCTGGCAAGGGCGCACCGCCGGTCGAGCGCTGGAACCCGCCCTTTTGCGGCGATCTGGACATGGAGATCAGGGCGGACGGCACCTGGTTCTATCTCGGCACGCCGATCGGCCGGCCGGCGCTGGTGCGGCTGTTCTCCTCCGTTCTACGGAAAGACGAGGACGGAAAGACCTATCTGGTCACGCCGGTGGAGAAAGTGGGCATCCGCGTGGAGGACGCGCCTTTCCTCGCCGTCGAGATGGCGCTGACGGGTTCGGGCACTGAGCGGGCGCTGACTTTCCGCACCAATGTCGGCGACGTGGTGGAGGCCGGGCCGGACCATCCCCTGCGCTTCGTGGTCGATGCACGGACCGGCGGCCTGAAACCCTATCTCCACGTGCGCGGCCGGCTGGAAGCGCTGGTGGCGCGCCCGGTCATGTACGATCTGGTCGAGGCGGGCGAGGAGGCGGAGATCGACGGCCGCACCATGTTCGTCCTGCGCTCGCGCGGCGCGGTGTTCCCGGTCATGCCGGCCGACGAGCTGCAAAGGCTGTCGCAATGATCGTCGGCACCGCAGCGCCCAAGCTGTTTTCGGCGGAGGAATTCCGCCGCCGCGCCGCCCGCCAGAGCGGGCCGCACGGGCCGGAGGACTATGGCGATCACGGGCTGAACCCGGACATGAAGAGCCTGATCATGCGGCCCGGCCTGCGCGATGCCGCCGTGCTGATCCCGGTGGTCGATCACGCCGATGGCGCTTCGGTGATCCTCACCCAGCGGGCCGCCGCGCTGCGCAACCATTCGGGGCAGGTCGCCTTTCCGGGCGGCCGCATCGACCCGGAGGACGCCTCGCCCGAGGCGGCGGCGCTGCGCGAGGCGGACGAGGAGATCGGCCTTGCGCCGGGCATCGTCGACGTGGTCGGCCGCATGCCCGACTATTCCACCGGCAGCGGCTACCGCATCGCGCCGGTGCTGGCGATCGTCCGCCCCGGCTTCGCCCTGACGATCAATCCCGACGAGGTGGACGCCGCCTTCGAGGTGCCGCTTTCCTTCCTCATGGATCCCGCCAATCACCGGCGCGAGAGCCGCATCTGGAACGACCGCGAGCGCTATTACTACACCATGCCGTTCGGCGATCGCTTCATCTGGGGCGTCACGGCGGGCATCATCCGCACGCTTTACGAAAGACTTTATGCTTGATGGACAAGCGCTTGATTTCGGATTCACAATGGCTGTCGAACGAGAGCCTGCAGAAACTGCTGGCGGTCCTGTCGGCGGATGGCGAGCAGGCGCGCGTCGTCGGCGGCGCCGTGCGCAACACGCTGCTCGGCCAGGCCGTCAGCGACATCGACATCGCCACCACCACCCTGCCGCAGGAGACCGTGCGGCGCGCCCGCCGGGCGGGCTTCCGCACCGCGCCCACCGGCATCGACCACGGCACGGTCACGGTCATCGCCGACGACCGCGCCTATGAGGTGACGACGCTGCGCTCTGACATCGAGACCGATGGCCGCCGCGCCAGCGTCACCTTCGGCCGCGACTGGCAGCGCGATGCCGAGCGGCGCGACTTCACCATCAACGCGCTCTATGCGGAGGCGGATGGCGCGGTGGTCGATCTGGTCGGCGGCATCGCCGACCTGGAGAGCCGCACGCTGCGGTTCATCGGCGATCCGGACCTGCGCATCCGCGAGGATTATCTGCGCATCTTGCGCTTCTTCCGCTTCTTCGCCTGGTACGGCGCCGGCCGACCCGACGCCGAGGGCCTGAAGGCCTGCGCGCGACTGAAGGACGGGCTCGGGCAATTGTCCGCCGAACGCGTCTGGGCGGAATTGAAGAAGCTGCTCGCCGCCACCGATCCCTCGCGCGCGCTCCTGTGGATGCGCCAGACGGGCGTCCTGACAAGGATCGTTCCGGAATCGGAGAAATGGGGCATCGACCTGATCGGCCCGCTGATGGAAACCGAACGGGCGCTCGGCTGGACGCCCGATCCGCTCGTGCGGCTGGCGGCGATGATCCCGCCGCAGCAGGAGCGGATCGACACGCTGGCGGAACGGCTGAAGCTTTCGCGTGCCGAGCGGGCCTCGCTGGAGGGCTGGGCGGAGGCGAATCTTCCGCCCGCGTCGCTCGACGAGGCGCGATTCAGGAAACTCGCCTATCGTGCTGACACGAAAGGCCTTTCGCTCCGGCTGAAGCTGGCGCTCGCTGGCGCCCGGGGGCGGGCGGTCGAGGACGACAAGGCGCTCGCCGAGGCGGCGGGATTTGCCCGTCTCCTCAAGCTGCTCGACGGGTGGAAGCGCCCCTCCTTTCCGCTCAACGGCAACGATCTGGCTGGCCTTGGCCTGAAACCGGGCAAGGACCTTGGCGCGCTGCTGGCGACGCTCGAGGACGCTTGGATCGAATCTGGTTTTACACTGAACCACGACGCGCTTTTGCAGCGCGCGCGAGCAAGGCTCGAGAGCGGGCGTTAGATCATTCCGGGTGGTGCTTGCCCCTCACCCTTACCCTCTCCCCGCAAGCAGGGAGAGGGGGGACATAGGCGTTGCGTCAATCTGCAGAGGGTGTTGCGATCATCCGCCTTCTCCCCGCGAGCGGGGAGAAGGGTGCGCAGCACGCAGGGGGATGAGGGGCGGGCGCTTCCGCTTCTTGGAAATGTTCCAAGCTTTTGCGCGATTACAGAAGCTTGTCGAACCACGCACCACGCACCAAGCACCCAAAAAGCTGCAAAGGCGCTGCAACCGCTCCTATGCGGCGTTCTTGGCCTGGGTGACGCGCGAGCGGATGGCTTCGACCATGCTTTCCCGGATGACGCTCTCGCCATGGGTTTCGCGCATGTGCTCGGCGGCGCGGCGGATTACCTCCGCCTCTTCGTCATGGCGGGTGTGCCAATTGCAGCCGGGAACGAGCGAACCGCAATGAAACTCCTTCATGGGACTGTCCTCCTGTTCGCAGTTGAAACGGGCTTAGAGCATCCGGCCGGAAAGTGGAATCCGATTTTTGGCTCTTCCGATGCTCCCTACGATCCGCACTATAACACGAAACGGGGCGAGAGGTTGCCCGTGCGGGGAAATGTGATCGCGCCGGACGATCCTCAGCCCCTGACGGTCGCCTCGATCTCGCTGCGCAGCCACGCCTTGAAGGCCCGCACCTTGGTGGGTTCGGGGCGCGTCGCCGAGGTGATCAGCCAGTAGCTGTAGCGCGTCGTAGCGCGCTCCCTGAAGGGGGCGACCAGCCGACCGGCCGCCAGCGCGTCATGGGCGAGCGTGTGCCAGGCGAGCATCACCCCCTGTCCGGCGATCGCCGCGTCGAGGCACAGCGCCGCGTCGGTGAAGGTGTCGCCTTCGGCGAGATGCGCCTGATCGAGGCCGAACTGCTTCAGCCATATGTTCCACTCGATGTTGGAGTTGGCGTCGCGGATGATCGGCGCGGCCATGATGTCCGCCGGCGATGCCAGCGTTTCCGCCAGCGCGGGCGCGCAGACCGGGAACACTTCCTGCGCCAGAAGATGCTCGGCCTTCACCTCCGGCCAGTTTCCCTCGCCGACACGGATCGCCAGATCGATGTCGGAGCTGTCGGGATTGACGAGGCCGATGGAGGCGTCGAGGCGCAGCTTCGTGTCCGGATGCGCGCGGGCGTAGCGGGCGAGCCGCGGCACCAGCCATTTCGAGGCGAAGACCGGCGCGACGGAGATCGTCAGCACCGCATCGCTGTCGTGCCGCGTCATGGCGATGGCGGTGTCGAGCGTCTGGAAGCCGGTGGTCAGCCGGTCGAGGAATTGCCGCCCGAGCGGCGTGGGACGGATGCCGCGTCCGGTGCGCTCGAAGATCGCGGCGCCGAGCTGCGACTCGCTCTTGATCACCTGCTGGCTGACCGCTCCGATCGAGACACCCAGTTCCTCGGCGGCGGCGCGCAGCGAGCCGAGCCGCCCCACGGTTTCCAGGGCGCGCAGGCCGTTCAGATGGACGCGCTGCAGGTTTTTCATATAGTTTTTCTATAGAAAATCTCAGGCAATCTCCATTGAAAATCGCTCTAGTTAGGAAGATTGTGCCGCTCATTCCACTGTCGCATGAAAGGAGCAGAGATCATGTTGCAGATTTTCTGGAAGATGGTTCGATCCTTCAGGGACAGCTATCGGCAGGCGGTCGCGCAGAATGACGAGGAGCGCTGGCGGCAGGATCCGCTGTCGCATCCGGCCCTTGCGGCCATGTCGCTGCGCGAACTCGCGGACCTGCCGATGCGCCATCCGGCCGAAACCGAAACACATGAAACGGCGCGCGTGCCCGTCAAGCGGCTGGCTACTCCGCGGCCAGCCTTCCGCCCAGGAAGCCGCCCGATTGCCGTTTCCATAGCCGCGCGTACAGGCCGCCTCCCTCCACCAGCGCTGCATGCGAGCCTTCCTCCACGATGCGGCCCCGGTCCAGCACGATGACCCGGTCGAGGGCGGCGATGGTGGACAGGCGGTGCGCCACGGCGATCACCGTCTTGCCCTCCATCATCCGTCCGAGATTCTCTTGGATGGCTGCCTCGATCTCCGAATCCAGCGCCGAGGTGGCCTCGTCGAGGATCAGGATCGGCGCGTCCTTCAGCATCATGCGGGCGATGGCGATGCGCTGGCGCTGGCCGCCAGAGAGTTTTACCCCGCGCTCGCCGACCACGGCGTCGTAGCCCGTCCGGCCCTTCGGGTCCGAGACGTTGAGGATGAAGTCGTGCGCCGAGGCGCGTTTTGCGGCGGCGACGATCTCGGCGTCGCTGGCGCCGGCGCGGCCATAGGCGATGTTGTCGCGGATCGAGCGGTGCATCAGCATCGGGTCCTGGCTGACGACGCCGAACTGCGCCCGGAGCGAGGCCTGCGTCACCCCGGTGATGTCGCGGCCGTCGAGCAGGATGCGGCCGCTCTCGGCCTCGAACAGGCGCAGCATCAGGTTGGCGATGGTCGTCTTGCCGGCGCCCGAGGGGCCGACCAGCGCGACGCGCTCGCCCGGCCTGATGTGCAGGTTGAGCCCCTCGATGATGCCCGTGTCCTTGCCGTAGTTGAAGGTGACGTCCTCGAAGCGGATGTCGCCCCTGGCGCGCGGCATCTCCGCAGCACCCGTTGCGTCGCGGATCGTCGGCTCGACGGAAACGACGGTGGTCGAATCCTGCACCGTGGCGTAGTTGCGGATCAGCCCGTTGATGTTGAACATCATCCAGCCCGACATCTGGTTGAGGCGGAAGACCAGGCCCATCGCCGCGGCGATCTCGCCGGTCGTGATGGCGCTGTCCATCCAGCGCATGATGGCGAGGATGAACACCGCCGCCATCATGAAGCCGTTGACGATGGCAACCGTCACCCGCACGCGGGTGATGGCACGCGTCAGGACGGTCACGGCGCTCAGGAAATGCGCCATGCCCTCGCGCACGTAGGAGTGCTCGCGCTGGCCGCTGTCGAACAGCTTTACCGCCAGGATGTTGGTGAAGGCATCGACCATGCGGCCGTTGAGGATCGAGCGCTGGTCGGCGGTGCGGCGGCCCGCCTTGCGCAGCGGCGGCAGCAGGTAGCGGGCGATGGCGACGTAGATGCCGACCCACAGTACCACCACCAGGCCCATCAGCGGGTCGAGGACGGTCAGGATCGAGACCGCCAGGACGACGAAGGTCAGGAAGCTCCACATGGTCTGGAGCACGTTGATGATGAAGTCGCCCGTCGCCTCGCCGCCCTGTAGGATCTTGGTGACGATGCGGCCGGCGAAGTCGTTCTGGTAGAATTCGTAGGGCTGCTCGATGACGCGGCGGAACGCCTGCCAGCGCACCCGCTGGTAGAAGGCGGGAACGATGACCTGCTCCTCGAGCACCGTGTTGCCGATGATCACGACGGCGCGGATGACCAGTAAGAGTGCCAGGAAGCCGGCGAGCGTCATCCAGTGATTGGCGATCAGGGTCGTCGCAGATTCCTGATCGAGCACGTCGATCAGGTAGCCGAGCGCCCAGTAGAGCCCGGCGTCGACGGCGCCCATCAGGCCGCCGGCGATCAGGAGCAGGGCGAAGGGCCATTTGGCCTGGCGGGCGAAGAACAGGATGAACTCGTGCGCCTTGACCGGCAGCACGTCGCGCCGCGTGTCGCCGAAGGGGTCGATCACCCCCTCGAAGCTGCGCCACAGCGGTTCGGCGCGCGAATTGTCCTGTTGCTTCGCCCTGTCGCTCATTCCGCAGCCTCGCCGACCTCCAGATCCAGGAACCCGCCCGACTGGCGCTGCCAGAGGCTGGCGTAGAGACCGCCCCTGGCCACCAGTTCGTCATGGGTGCCTTCCTCGACCACGCGGCCCCCGTCCATCACCACCAGCCGGTCCATGGCGGCGATGGTCGAAAGCCGGTGGGCGATGGCGATCACGGTCTTGCCCTCCATCAGGCGATAGAGGTTTTCCTGGATCGCCGCCTCCACCTCCGAATCGAGCGCCGACGTGGCCTCGTCGAGAATGAGGATCGGCGCATCCTTCAGCATCACGCGGGCGATGGCAATGCGCTGGCGCTGGCCGCCGGACAATTTTACGCCGCGCTCGCCCACATGGGCGTCGAAGCCCTTCCTTTCCTTCGGGTCGGTCAGGCCGCCGATGAAGGACAGCGCCTCGGCGCGCCGCGCCGCCTCGATCATCATCTCCTCCGTCGCGTCGGGGCGGCCGTAGAGGATGTTGTCGCGCACGGAGCGGTGCAGGAGCGAGGTGTCCTGCGTCACCATGCCGATCTGTTCGCGCAGGCTGTCCTGAGTCACGGCGGCGATGTCCTGCCCGTCGATGGTGATGCGGCCGCGCTCCAGGTCGTAGAAGCGGAGCAGCAGGTTGACCAGCGTCGACTTGCCGGCGCCCGAGCGGCCGACCAGACCGACCTTCTCGCCGGGTCTGATCGTCAGCGACAGGTTCTCGATCACGCCACCCTTCTTGCCGTAGTGGAAGCCCACCGCCTCGAAGGCGATGTTGCCCTCGGGCACGGTCAGCGGCGTCGCGTCCGGCCGGTCGTCGACGACGCGCGGCAGGGAGATCGAGCTGATGCCGTCCTGCACCGTGCCGATGTTCTCGAACAGCGCGGAAAGCTCCCACATGATCCATTGCGACATGCCCCACAGGCGCAGCACCAGGCCCAGCGCCACCGCCACGGCCCCGACCGACACCGCGTCGGCGAGCCAAAGCCGGATGCCGAGCACGCCCACCAGGAACAGGCAGGTCGAGTTCAGCACGTAGAGGAAGCCGTAGAGGCTGGTGACGAGCCGCATCTGCTGGTGGACGGTGCCGAGAAAGCCGCTCATGCCCTCCTTGGCGAAGGAGGCCTCGCGGCGCGCATGCGAGAACAGCTTGACCGTCTGGATGTTGGTGTAGCTGTCGACGACGCGGCCGGTCATGATCGATCGCGCATCGGCCTGGCGCTCGGCGACCTTGCCCAGCCTCGGCACGAAATAGCGCATCAGGAGCACGTAGCAGACCAGCCAGCCGACGAGCGGCAGCGCGAGCCGCCAGTCGGCGGCGGCGACGATGAACAGCATGCCGGTGAAATAGACGATCACGTAGTTCAGCACGTCGAACAGCTTGATCACGCATTCGCGCACCGCGAGCGCCGTCTGCATCAGCTTGGTGGCGATGCGGCCGGCGAACTCGTCCTGGTAGAAGCTCATCGACTGCTTCAGCAGGTAGCGGTGTACCTGCCAGCGGATGCGCATCGGGTAGTTGCCCATCAGCGTCTGCTGCGAGAGCAACGAGTGGAACCACACCATCAGCGGCAGGCCGATCATCACCAGGAACGACATGGCCGCCAGCTTCCAGCCCTCCGTCTCCAGGAAGGTCGCGCGGTCGCTCTGCGACAGCCAGTCTACGATGTTGCCGAGGAAGGAGAACATCCACACCTCGGCGATGGCGATGCACGCCATCAGGATCGCCGCCGGGACCAGATAGGGCCACGCGCCCTTCGTATAATGCAGGCAGAAGGCCACCAGCGTCCGCGGCGGCTCCTGCGGTTCCTCGCTCGGGAAAGGGTCGAGCCTTCGTTCAAACCATTGGAACATTGTCGCGTGCGTCCTTCGTCCGCCTCCGCCGCCCGTCGCGTTTCCGCGCGACCATCGGCCGGAGGCCTGTTTCTAGAGGGCCTTTGCGGGCGCATTGCGGCCCGCAAAGGTTGTTTCAGCGCTGCCCCCGGGCAGCGTCAGGAGCGGGATCGCCGGGCCTGCGTCCGAATGGATGCAGCGCGGTCTAGCGGTGTCCCTTGCGCGGCCCGGCCGGGGTCGGGCTGTGCGAAGCCTGCCGTCCCTGGCCGTGGACTGGTCCGGGGTTGGCGGCGGATTTGAGTCCCTTGTCGCCCTTCCATATAGGAGCGGCGGCGGGCGTCTGTACGGGCTTGCCGAGGGCGGTCCTGAAGGCTCCTGACAGGGTGCTGGCGGGAGCGGGTTCCTGGTGCCGCCCGGATGCTGGCGTCGTCGCCGTCGGGGTTGCGTCGTTGTGCGGGTTTTCGGACGCCGCGCGTCCGTTGCGATTGCGAGCAGTCATGATGCGAATCCAAAAAGTGTTCCGGAAGGATGTGTCCGGCGGATTCGCTCGCGTCCTGCTTCAGCAGGCGGTGAAGAACGGGAGAACGAAAACCGCCGTCAGGCCTCGTGGCGCACTGCCGTCCAGGGACGCAGGCCGACGAGGGAGGTGTGCATTGAATGATCCATTGCCGCCTCCAGCGGTGTTGGTTGATGGGGCGGCTCTTATAGCCGCCGCGGGGATTTTTGGACAGTGGCGCGAACGCACCGCCCGACCATGGCAGGCCGGACGGACGGTGCGAAACGGGGGCCGGTTGCGGCGCGATCATCGAAACCATCCCGCCAGCCGGTCGCGCCATGATGGACGGACGGCCGGTTCTGCGCGCGTGAGATCGACGTCGGGCAGCTGCCCGCGATGGGGACGCCTGCGCGCGACGCCGTCAAGCGGCAGGCGCGCGCCGAGGGTCAGGGCCCAGGCGGCGAGCTTCCGGTCGTGCAGTGTCTGCCGGGTCGGGTCGAAGGCTGGAACGTCCGGACTCGGCGGTCGGCCTTTCGGCCGCTGGGGAAAACGGTTGTGCATCGAAACAGTCCTCGGGAAACGGAAGGCGGCTTCCGGCGGAACTCGAGACGATGCTTCAGCGTGTGTGGGAAACTGTGCTGTTCGAACCGAGACCGCCGCTAGGCGGAATGCCCGTTGGCGTGGAGCCAGGTCATATGCGTCATCATGTTCATGCCTTTCTCCTTCGGTTCGCGTTGACAGTGGGGCGCTTATACCGGCAGTTGCGGCCAGTGGCCAGAGCGGTTCACGCTTTCCGTGCATCCCGCAGGCGAGTGTGTCCCGGCAGCCACACCCAGCCACGTCGCCAGCCATGTCGAAAGACACAGCCAGATGCATATCGCCCTTTACCAGCCCGACATTCCCGGAAACACCGGCGCGATCCTGCGCCTTGCCGCGTGTCTCGGCCTCACCGTCGACATCATCGAGCCGGCCGGCTTCGACCTGTCCGACCGCAATCTGAAGCGCGCCGGCATGGACTATATCGAGCGGGCGACGCTGGTGCGTCACGCGTCCTGGGACGCGTTCGAGGCGTGGCGGCGGGGCGAGCGTCGGCGCCTGCTCCTGTTTTCGACGCGCGCCGCGACGGCCTACACGGATTTCGTCTTCAGGCCCGACGATGTTCTGCTGTTCGGTCGGGAATCGTCCGGGGTGCCGGAGGCCGTCCACGAGGCGGCCGACGCGCGGCTGCTGATCGCCATGCAGGAAGGCGCGCGCAGCCTCAATCTGGCGATGAGCGCGGCGATGGCCGCCGGCGAGGCGCTGCGGCAGACGCGATGAGCGGGCAGGGGCCAAGCGTTTCCTTCCTCCGTTGCGGAAAGGAAGGATGCATACGGCTTCAAGCTAGCTTGAGGTCAAGGGGGATCAGTCGGCGCTCGGCAGGCGGCGCATGGTGAACTCGATCATGTCGCCGGGGCGCTCGCACCAGCTCTCGATCTCGGTCCAGTAGGCCTGCTTGGGCCAGCGCTCCAGCCATTCGCGGGCCTTGGCGCGGGCCTGGGGGCGGGGCAGCGCGAAGGTCTCCCGCAAGAAACCGTCGCGCGGCATGCGGCTTGCCTTGGCGCGGTGCTTGTCGATACTGCGCTTCAGCCCTTCCAGCGGCGGTTTTGCGGGCACACGCACGAAAGAACTCCTTGACCCGTCTGCCAGGAAGCTTAGGCAACACGTTTGGAAATAGCGAGTCATTTGTAGGACCGCGTCGGGGCGCTTTGGCGGCGTCCGCCGGGTCCGGAAGGAAACGAGATGCAGAAACCGGACATCCCGGTCGGCCTGCCTGAAGGCCTGGAAGACAAGAAGACCGCCGCGAGGGCATGGTTCGAGGAATTGCGCGACCGCCTGTGCGCCGCCTTCGAGGCGATCGAGGACGAACTCACCGGCCCGCTCTCGACGCGCACGCCCGGTCGCTTCGAGCAGACGCCCTGGCAGCGCGAGGAAGGGGCGGGCGGCGGCGGCGTCATGTCGATCATGCATGGCCGCGTGTTCGAGAAGGTCGGCATCCACGTCTCCACCGTGCATGGCGAATTCTCGCCCGAGTTCCGCCAGCAGATTCCCGGCGCCGACGAAGACCCGCGCTTCTGGGCGTCCGGCATCTCGCTGATCGCCCATCCGCAGAACCCGCATGTGCCGGCCGTTCACATGAACACGCGCATGGTCGTGACCACACGGCAGTGGTTCGGCGGCGGGGCCGACCTGACGCCGGTGCTCGACCGGCGGCGCAGCCAGGAGGATGCCGACGCGCAGGCCTTCCACCAGGCGATGAAGTTCGTCTGCGACCGGCACGCGGCAATCGTCGATTACGAGAAGTACAAGGCCTGGTGCGACGAGTATTTCTTCCTGCCGCACCGCAACGAGGCGCGCGGCATCGGCGGCATCTTCTACGACTGGCTGAAGACGCCGGAGGAGAACGGCGGCTGGCAGGCCGATTTCGAGTTCACCCGCGACGTGGGCCGCGCCTTCGCCATCGTCTATCCGCATCTGGTGCGCAAGAACTTCAACACCAACTGGACGGAAGCTGACCGCGAGGAACAGCTCGTGCGCCGCGGCCGCTACGTGGAGTTCAACCTGCTCTACGACCGCGGCACGATCTTCGGGCTGAAGACGGGCGGCAATGTCGATTCCATCCTGTCCAGCCTGCCGCCCGAGGTGAAGTGGCCGTAATCCGGCACACGGTCCTTCAAGGTGCGGCGGGGCGCGGCTGCATGCTTCAGTTTCGCTGATCTCTGGGGCCTGCGCTTTTGATTTGAGAATCCCGGGCTTTCGGGGTTCCATGGCGCTGCCGTTGCGAAGGGCGGTGGAGCGGGGAAATGCCGATGCGGTTGCCGCATTTTCTCCTGGCGCTGCTGGTGGCGGTGGTCTGGGGTTTCAATTTCGTGGTCATCGAGGTCGGCCTCGGGAGCTTCCCGCCGATCCTGTTCTCGGCGCTGCGCTTCGTTGTCGCTGCGCTGCCGCTCGCCTTTCTCCTGCCGCGGCCGAAAGTGGCCTGGCGCTACGTCTTCGGGGTCGGCATCTTCCTCGGCACCATCCAGTTCACGCTGCTGTTCATGGCGATGGATGTCGGGCTGCCGGCGGGGCTTGCCTCGCTGGTCCTCCAGGTGCAGGCGTTCTTCACGATCCTGCTCGCCGCCGCCCTTCTCGGCGAGCGGCCCGGCATGCTCCAGCTTCTCGGCACGGCGGTGGCCTTCTGCGGCATCGGCCTGATCGCCCTGACGGTCGATGGACGTTTCACTGCGCTCGGTCTGGCCCTGGCCATCGGCGCCGCGCTGTCCTGGTCCGTCTCGAACCTGATCATCCGCAGGGCGGGGAAGGTCGACATGCTGCACCTGATGGTGCATGCCAGCCTCATCCCGCCGCTGCCGTTGCTTGCCCTTTCGTTCGCCGTCGAGGGCTGGGACAGGCAGTATGCGGCCTTCGTCAATCTCGACTGGCTCGGCGTCGGCGCGCTGCTCTACATCGCCTTCGGCGCGACGATCTTCGGCTTCGCCGTCTGGGGCAAGCTGATCCGCACCTATGGGGCGGGGCAGGTGGCGCCGTTCTCGCTGCTGGTGCCGATCTTCGGCATGAGTTCTTCCGCGCTGGTGCTCGGCGAGGCGTTCGGCCCGATGCGCATCGCGGCCGCCTGCCTCGTCCTGTTCGGGCTCATGCTCACCGTGATCAGGAAGAGAGCGCCGGCCGCCATCGAGGCGGCGCCGGGCGGCGTCTGATCCCGCCTGCGTGTCGCGCGTCTCAGGGCCGCATCGTCGCCAGTTTCAGCCCGAAGCCGATGAACACGGCGCCGGTCGTCGCCTTCAGCCAGCGCTGCGCGGTGGCGCGGGTGCCGAAATTCTTCAGCGTCGAGAACAGGAGCACGAGGGCCGAGAACCAGACGATGTTCAGCAGGGAGTGGATCACGACCAGCAGGAACGCCCACAGGGTCGCGTCGGCGTTGACCGGGATGAACTGCGGAAACGCCGCCAGGTAGAACATCGAGACTTTTGGGTTCAGCGCGTTGGTCAGAAAACCCTCGGCGGCCGCCTTCGCCAGCGTGCGGCGGCGCTTGGCCGGCGCCACCGGCGGGGCGATGGAGACGCCCTTCCAGGCCTGCCACAGCGCCTTGACCCCCACATAGCAGAGATAGGCGGCACCCAGCATCTTCACGATGAAGAAGGCGGTGGCCGACTGCACCAGGATGATCGAGATGCCGAGGATCGACAGCGCCCCGTGCAGGTAGAAGGCGGCGAAGAAGCCGGCGATGTTGGCGAAGCCGGCCGCCTTGCCGGAGGTCGGCACGGTCTTGGCGATCAGGACGCCGTTGGGGCCGGGCGACATAACGAGCAGCGCGGCGACGAGGGTGAAGGTTGCAAGTTCCACGAGGGTCATGGCAGCGGCGCCCGGCGGGTTGAAGAAGCGTGTCCGAAGCGGCAAGCTATGCCTGCTCGACCCTCTTGTCGAGATGTGGGATCTGGACGACACACCATGCTGAAACTGCCGAACACGATCACCGGCCTCGTCGCGCATCCGCTGAGCGGCGATGCGGTGCTGCAGCAGGAGATCGTCGCCGAGCAGGCGTCTTCGCTCGGCCATGCCGGGCGCCGCGCGGCACTGGCGCTCGAACGGTTGGCCGGCGACGACGGAACGGATGCGGAGCGCGCGCGGCGCCTGCTCCAGGCGGCGGCGGATGCGGTGCATTCCTATTTCATCCAGCGCGAGCTGTGCGGCTTTCGCGGCCATGAGGCTGTGATCCGCGATCTCGCCATCCCGGCCCGCGTGCTGGCGCGCCTCGGCGCGCGCTGAGGCAGTCCGCGCCTGGATCAACGAATTGTGCGGCTTGAAGGCCTTGCCGTTCCGCCCGTGCGCTGGCACTTGCGTCCGCATGCGCTTGGGCGCTCCCATCCGCGCGAAAGGTTGCATCATGGAAAACCGCTACGGCTCGCTTGCCGCCTGGGTCTATCATCTGGACAAGCCGATCGGCCGCTCCTTCGGCGACATCGCCTTCTACACGGAAAGGCTGTCGGGCTGCGATGGCCCCGTGCTCGAGCCGGCGGTCGGCAATGGCCGCATCTTCATCCCGCTGCTGGAAGCGGGCATCGACATGCGCGGCTTCGACGCCTCGCCGGAGATGATCGCCCATTGCCGGAAGGAATGCGCCCTTCGCGGGCTGCCCGCACCCGTCGATCTCCAGCGGTTCGAGACCTTCTCCTATGCCGAGCGCTTCGCGGCGGTGATCGTCCCGGCGGGCTCGTTCCAGCTTGTGACCGATCCGGAGACTGCATGCGCCGTGCTGCGGCGGTTCCACGAGGCGCTCCGGCCGGGAGGGCGGCTGATCGTCGATCTCGATCCCCTGTCTTCCCTGGCCGCAGCACCCGGCGCGGCGCGGCAGTGGCGCGATGGCGACGATCTCCTGACCCTGCGGGAGGATCCCGTCGCGCGCAGCTTCTCCCGGCAGACCGTCCTGTCGCAGCTGCGCTACGAGCACTGGCGCGACGGAGCGCTTGTCGCCACCGAGCTCGATCTCTTCCATCTGCGTTTCTGGGGGCTTCTCGAGTTCCGGCTGGCGTTGCGGGAGGCAGGCTTCACGGACATCGTGGTCTGCGGCGACTACCGCCCCGGCACGCCGCCCGAAGAGGACGCCGCGACCTTCACGTTCGAGGCGGTTGCCGCCGGGTCGGAATGACCGTCGGCGCCGGGGCTTGTGCGGCCCGGCCGGCCGGGCGACAATTCACGGCGACAAGCCGGCCAATAATAGGAGTTTATCACTCATCTTTGTTCGTCGCGTTTTCCCCGCGACAATCTGCCCTGTCCCGGTTCGGGCGTCTGGACAAGTGTCGGCATGGCGCATAGAAACCTTCGAAAAATGCCGGGGGCAGGGCCGGGCATTTGTTGCCATGGGCAGCGGATTCCCGGGTTTGACGTGCAATAGGGCTTCCTGACCGGCCGAACTGAGGTGAAAGGATCGCAGTCCCGTGAGCGCTACCGATTCGACCGAACATACTAGGCGTGATTTTCTCTACGTCGCGACAGGCGTTGCCGGGGCCATTGGCGCGGCCGGCGTGGCCTGGCCGTTCATCGACCAGATGCGGCCGGATGCTTCCACCCGCGCTCTTGCTTCGATCCAGGTGGATGTCTCCGGTGTCGAGCCGGGCATGTCGCTGACCGTCAAGTGGCGCGGCCGTCCGGTCTTCATCCGCAACCGCACGGATGCGGAGATCGAGGAGGCGAAGGCCGTGGCGCTCGAGGATCTCAAGGATCCGGTCGCCCGCAACGCCAACATCGCTGCCGATGCGCCGGCCACCGACCTCGACCGCTCCGCCGGCGAGGGCAAGGAGAACTGGCTGGTGATGGTCGGCGTTTGCACGCATCTCGGCTGTGTTCCGCTCGGCCAGGCCGGCGATTTCGGCGGCTGGTTCTGCCCGTGCCATGGTTCGCACTACGACACCGCCGGCCGCATCCGCAAAGGCCCGGCACCGACGAACCTCGAGGTTCCGACGTTTGAATTCGTGTCCGACACCGTCATTCAGGTCGGCTAAGGCTCGGCGAGAGGGGATTTTCTATGAGCGCTGGACATTCGACCTATACGCCCAAGACCGGCCTCGGCCGCTGGATGGATGCGCGTTTGCCGCTTCCGCGTCTGGTCTATGATTCTTTCGTGGCCTATCCGGTGCCGCGCAATCTGAACTATGCCTACACCTTCGGCGGAATCCTGTCGCTGATGCTCGTGGCGCAGATCGTGACCGGCATCGTGCTCGCCATGCATTATGCGGCAAGCACCGAGGTGGCCTTCAATTCCGTCGAGAAGATCATGCGCGACGTCAACTCCGGTTGGCTGATCCGCTATCTGCACTCGAACGGCGCGTCGATGTTCTTCATCGCCGTCTATGTCCACATCTTCCGCGGTCTCTACTACGGTTCCTACAAGGCGCCGCGCGAGATGCTGTGGATCCTCGGCTGCATCATCTATCTCCTGATGATGGCGACGGCCTTTATGGGCTATGTCCTTCCCTGGGGCCAGATGAGCTTCTGGGGCGCCACCGTCATCACCGGCTTCTTCACCGCCATCCCGCTGGTCGGCGAGTGGATCCAGCAGCTCCTGCTCGGCGGCTTCGCCGTCGACAACCCGACGCTGAACCGCTTCTTCTCGCTGCACTACCTGCTGCCGTTCATGATCGCCGGCGTCGTCGTCCTGCACGTCTGGGCGCTGCACGTCACCGGCCAGACCAACCCGACCGGCATCGAGGTGAAGCAGAAGACCGACACCGTGGCCTTCACGCCCTATGCGACCATCAAGGATGCGTTCGCCATGATCGTGTTCCTGGCCGTGTTCGCCTATTTCGTCTTCTACATCCCGAACTTCCTCGGCCACCCCGACAACTACATCGAGGCGGACGCGCTGAAGACGCCGGCCCACATCGTGCCCGAATGGTACTTCCTGCCGTTCTACGCGGTGCTGCGCGCCATCACCTTCAACATCGGCCCGATCGACTCGAAGCTCGGCGGCGTGCTGGCCATGTTCGGCGCCATCGCGGTCCTGTTCGTGGTTCCCTGGCTCGACACGTCGAAGGTCCGCTCGGCGGTCTACCGCCCGTGGTTCAAGCTGTTCTTCTGGCTGTTCGTGGTCAACGCCATCTTCCTCGGCTGGCTCGGCTCGCGCCCGGCGGAAGGCGTCTACGTGGCCATGGCCCAGGCGGCGACGCTGTACTACTTCGCCTTCTTCCTCGTCATCATGCCGGTCCTCGGCCTGATCGAGACCCCGCGCAAGCTTCCCAATTCCATCACGGAAGCGGTGCTGGAGAAGAAGTCCGCCGGTGCGCCGGCCACCGAACAGGCAAAGGGCTGAGCGAGAGAATGCGTAAAGGGATTTTCGCCATGAAGAACGTCCTCCACGGATTGGCCGCGCTCGGCCTCGGCCTGACCGTCGCCACGGCGGCCAATGCGGCGGAGTTTCCGATCAAGAAGCCGGTCGAGCAGGACTGGTCGTTCGCCGGCCCGTTCGGCACCTACGACAAGGGCCAGCTGCAGCGCGGCTTCAAGGTCTACCGCGAGGTCTGCGCCGCCTGCCATTCGCTCGACCTGGTCGCCTTCCGCAACTTCGAGGATCTCGGCTACTTGGACGCCCAGGTACGGGCGATCGCGGCCGAGTACGAGGTCGAGGACGGTCCGGACGATGCGGGCGACATGTTCATGCGCGCCGCCACGCCGTCGGACCATTTCCCGTCGCCCTTCGCCAATCCGCAGCAGGCGGCTGCTTCCAACAATGGCGCCGCCCCGCCGGACTTCTCGCTGATCGCCAAGGCGCGCGCCGTCGAGCGCGGCTTCCCGACCTTCGTGTTCGACGTGTTCACGCAGTATGCGGAAGCCGGCCCGGACTATATCTACGCGCTGCTGACCGGCTACGGCCAGGATCCGGGCGAGCATGCGGTTCCGGAAGGGACCTATTACAACCCCTATTTCCTCGGCTCCGCCTCGCTCGCCATGGCCGAGCCGATCAGCGACGGCCAGGTCACCTATGACGACGGTTCGCCGGAGACGGTCGACCAGTATGCCCGCGACATCTCCGCCTTCCTGATGTGGGCCGCCGAGCCGCATCTGGAAGCGCGTAAGTCGACCGGCTTCACGGTGATGATCTTCCTCGTCCTGTTCGCCGGGCTGGTCTATCTCACCAAGCGCAAGGTCTGGTCGGCGGTGCACTGAGCGCTGCGGCCACCAGATGAAATCCCGAAAGGGCGCCGCAAAGCGCCCTTTTCTTTTGCGCCGCGACACGGCACAACGGGGGCAACCGGGGCAGGGACAGGCGACAGGCACATGGCAGCTTCACAGACGCTTCAGGACACGCTTCTTTCGGCGATCCGCACCATTCCCGACTATCCCAAGCCGGGCATCCTGTTCCGCGACATCACCACGCTGCTCGGCGATGCCCGCGCCTTCCGCCGCGCCGTGGACGAGCTGGTGCAGCCCTATGCCGGGGCCAAGATCGACAAGATCGCCGGCATCGAGGCGCGCGGCTTCATCCTCGGCGGGGCCATCGCCCACCAGCTCTCCTCCGGCTTCATCCCGATCCGCAAGAAGGGCAAGCTGCCGCACGACACGGTGCGCGTCGCCTACAGCCTCGAATACGGCATCGACGAGATGGAGATGCATCGCGACGCGGTACAGCCGGGCGAGAAGGTCATCCTGGTCGACGATCTGATCGCCACCGGCGGCACCGCCGAAGGGGCGGTCAAGCTGCTTGGGCAGATGGGCACGGAGATCGTCGCCGCCTGCTTCGTCATCGACCTGCCGGATCTCGGCGGCCGCGCCAGGCTCGAGGCGTTGGGCGTCGATGTCCACACGCTGATCGCCTTCGAGGGCGACTGACGGTTTTTCTTTACCGAATTGTCAAACGACTGGTGGGGTGCTGAATTTCGGCGCCCTTTTTGTGCTTCATGATCGTATTGTTGATAACATGGAGCGGATATGACAGTAAAAATCATTCCGCTGATCTTGCTGGCACTTCTGTTGCCGGAACTCTTCTTCGCCAGGCTGGTTGCCATGTCGAGTGCGGGCCTGAGCTGTTTTCGCCAGAAGCACCGCCTCCAGCTCGGCCTGTCCCTGGCGTGCTGATCAGGTCCTGAGCAGCACGCCGTTCACCATGGAGAGCACCGGCTGGCCGTCCTGGTTCTCCGCCGCCGCGTGCAGCGTCACCAGGTGCCAGCCCGGCCGCGAGGCGAGCGGGCGGTGCGAGACCACCGCGCGGTAAAAGGTGATGGCGTCGCCGGCATAGACGGGCTTTGGCCATTTCAGGTCCGAGAAGCCGGGCGAGGGGCCGAATTCCGGCGCTTCTCCCGGCCCGTCCCATGGGCCGGGGCCCAAGCGGGCAAGGCCCTTGAGGTTGTACCTCATCCACATGGCGCAGGTGTGCCAGCCCGAAGCGCAGAGCGCGCCGAACACGCTCCTGCGCGCCTCTTCCTCGTCGACATGAAAGGGCTGCGGGTCGAAGGCGCGGGCGAAGGTCTTGATCTCGTCGGCGGTGAAGCGGTGCGTGCCGAGCGTGATGGTCTCGCCGAGGCGCAGGAAGGCATCGAGGCTCATGCCGCGCCTCCGGCGGTCTCGGCCGCGCCTCCGGCTGTCTCCGGCGCGGCGCGCATGCGGAACATGATCGGGTTCTCCATTTCCATCACCGTCTCGCCGCGCTGGTTCACCACCAGGTGGCGGAATGTGACCATGCCGATGCCCGGCCGCGACCGCAGCGCCCGTCGGGCGATCACGGTCGTGGTGCCCGTCAGCGTGTCGCCAGCGATCACCGGCCGCTTCCAGCGCGCGTCGTCGATGCCGGGCGAACCCTGCGAAGTGGAATCGGCGAGAAGGGCGTCGTAGAGCATGCGCATGAAGATGGCGCAGCTGTGCCAGCCGGAGGCGGCCAGCCCGCCGAGCAGGCTCTCCCTGCCCACCGCCTCGTCCAGATGCATGGGCTGCGGGTCGAATTCTCTGGCGAAGGCGATGATCTCGTCGGCACCGACGGTCTTTCGCCCCAGGGCGATGGTCGTTCCTTCCGTCAGTTCCTCGAAGGCCCATTTCTTGCGGGTGGCCGGCATGGTGTCGGTCATGATTGAATCCTGTTCAGGCTTGAACCTTATGGCCGGAAGGCGGGCGTTCCGCAAGGACAGGATCGGTCCGATGCTTTAGAGCCAGCCGCGCCGCTTGAAGTAAAGGAAGGGCAGGATAGCCGACAGCACCATGACGATGATCGCCAGCGGGTAGCCGAAGCTCCATTTCAGCTCCGGCATCAGGTCGAAGTTCATGCCGTAGATGGAGGCGACGAGCGTCGGCGGCAGGAACACCACGGCGACCACCGAGAAGATCTTGATGATGGCGCTCTGCTCGATGTTGATCATGCCGAGCGTCGCGTCGAGCAGGAAGTTGATCTTCTGCGACAGGCCGTCGGCATGGTCGGCGAGCGAGGCCACGTCGCGGGCCAGCGTCTTCAGCCGGGTGCGGGTCTCCCTGCCGCTGTTCATGGGAACGGCGCCGAGGAAGCCCGTCAGGCGCTGCAGCGTCAGAAGGCTGTCCTGCAGGTTCGAGAGGAGATGCTCCTTGCGACCGATCTTGCGCAGGATGATCTGGAAGCCGCGGTCGCGCTTCGAGGCCTTGGTCTCGGCGGGGTGGAAGATGCCCTGAGCAATCTCGCCGATCTCGCGCCCGGCGCGCTCCAGTATGTCGGCCAGCCGGTCGACGATCACCTCGAGCAGGTTGATCAGCACGGTCTCGCCGCTGGTGCAGCCGAGCGCCGCCTTCTCTGCGCGCTGCGGAAAGGTCTGGAAGGCGCGCGGCTCGTGAAAGCGCACGGTCACCAGCCGGCCATGTGCCAGGACGAAGGCGACGGGCGACATGACGGGCCGGTCGCCGTCTGCCTGGGCCGGCAGGGTGGCGGTCATGAAATGGGCGTCGTTCTCCGAATAGAGCCGGCTGGAGATCTCGATCTCCTCCATCTCCTCGCGCGTCGGAACAGCGACGCCGAGCCAGTCCCCGATCGCCTGCTTTTCCTCCGGCGTCGGAGACAGGAGATCGGCCCAGACGATCGCCCCGGCATGGGCGGCGACGTCGTCCACGGGACGCAGGCGCTCGTTCTCGACGATGTAGGCCTTGATCATGGCATTCCCTCCCGAGCATCTGGTCGTCTGGTGGCTCACCCGGCGCCCGCTAGAACGCGGAAAACAAGAAAAGAGCATCCGAAAGGGCGCAGGGGGTTCCAGCCCCGGCTTCGAAGCCGTTCACCATTCGGGCCTGATGCGGGTTGCGTCAAGCCCGGGAGCAGACGCTTTCCATGGCGCATCGGAGGTCGCTTCAAGGGATCCGATGTTTGACATCCGGGATAGTATATTCTAGCGCTAGAATATGCGTATGAACCTGACGGACGCTGAACTCCTTCTGCTCGGGCTGGTCGCCGAGATGTCCCGTCACGGGTATGAGCTTGAACAAGTCATCGAAGCGCGTGGCATGCGCGAGTGGACGCAGGTCGGCTTCTCTTCGATCTATTTCGTGCTCGGCAAGCTCGAGAAGTCGGGACTTGTGGCGGCCGAGCGGCCGGCCGGTGCCAAAGCCCGCAAGTCCTACGCGATCACCGCGGCGGGCAGTGAAGTCCTGCTCGAACAGACCGTTGCGGCCCTCGGCGCATATCGTCCCACCTATTCGTCGCTCCTGCTGGGAATGCTGCACTGGCCGGCATTGTCGCGCGATGCGGCACTGAATGCCCTCGGGACGCGCCATGCCTCGCTGGCCGCAGAACTGGAGAGGCTCGAAAGCGTGCGTAGGCAAAGGCAGCCCATGCCCGATCATGTCGAAGTCCTCTTCGACTATCTGGCGGGCCAGCTGACCGCCGAGAGCAACTGGATCGACACCACACTCGATTACATGAGGAACAAGCCATGGTAGACGAAGCATTGGTCGACTTGACGCAGGACAGGACCGTCCTGCGCACGCTCTACGCGCCATCGGCAGGCGCGTTCGCAATGGTCGACGTGCCCGGGCTCCCGTTCGCCATGCTGGATGGCGAGGGGCCTCCCTCGCAGTCCGCCATCGGCGCAGCCGTCAGAAACCTCTACACGGCCATCTACGTCATTCGCCGACAGGCGCGTGAACGCATGGGCAAGTCCTTTGTCGAGGCGCCGGTGGAGGTGCTCTACTGGGCCGAGGATATGCGCGATCTTGCAGCCGGCAACCGTGAGAACTGGCACTGGCGTGTGCAGATTACCCTGCCGGTCTGGAGCACCGCGCACAGCCTGCGGGAATCGGTTGCCGAAATGCGCGGTGAGCTCGGTGCTTCCGGTGCCGTCCGATGGGAGATCTCCGTCGAAGGCAGATGCGTCCAGTATCTGCATATCGGCCAAACGAGCGCGCTGCCCCGGATCATCGAGCGCCTCTACGGCGAACACCTGCCGAAAGAGGGGCTGGAGCCGGACGGGCCCTATCATGAGATATATCTCGATGACTGGAACCGCGTTTCGGAAAACCGGCGCAAGATCATCCTGCGGCAGCCCGTGCGCGCGATGAAGCAGGCGGAAAGCTACAGCCTTTTGCAGTCAGGTGGAATCTCCTGACGTCCGCGTAAACGCGGAAAGCAAGGAGATAGACCTTTTCGGCGCTTCCGTGAAACCTTGAACGGGTCTACGTGTTGAACTTGAACAGCATCACGTCGCCGTCCGTCACCACATATTCCTTGCCCTCGTCGCGCGCCTTGCCGGCCTCGCGGGCGGCCGTCTCGCCCCCGAGAGCGACGAAATCCTGATAGCCGATGGTCTGGGCGCGGATGAAGCCGCGCTCGAAATCCGTGTGGATGACGCCGGCCGCCTGCGGCGCCTTGGCGCCCTTGTGGACGGTCCAGGCGCGCGTTTCCTTCGGCCCGGAGGTGAAGAAGGTGATCAAGTCGAGCAGTTCGTAGCCGGCGCGGATCAACCGGTCGAGGCCGGGCTCCTCCAGCCCCATCGCCTCGAGATATTCGGCGGCCTCGGCATCGGAAAGCTGCGCCACCTCGGCCTCGATGGCCGCCGAGATGACGACGCTCAGCGCGCCCTGGCCGTCGGCCATCGTCGCCACCGCCTGGCTGTGGGCGTTGCCTTCCGCCGCGTCCGCCTCGGCGACGTTGCAGACATAGAGCACGGGCTTCGAGGTGAGCAGGTTCAGGCCGCGCAGGATTTTCAGGTCCTCCGCCGCGATGCCGTCGAGCAGCAGGCGGACGGGCTTGCCGTCCTGCAGGAGCGCCAGCGCCTGCTCCATCATCGGCAGGAGCGTCATCGCTTCCTTGTCCTTGCCGGAGGCGCGCTTCTGCATCTGTGTCGTGCGCCGCTCGAGGCTTTCGAGGTCGGCGAGCATAAGCTCGGTCTCGACCGTCTCGGCGTCGGCGACCGGGTCGATGCGGCCTTCCACATGGGTGATGTCGTCATCCTCAAAGCAGCGCAGCACGTGGACGATCGCGTCCACCTCGCGGATGTTCGCGAGGAACTGGTTGCCCAGCCCTTCGCCCTTCGAGGCGCCGCGCACAAGGCCGGCGATGTCGACGAAGGAGATGCGCGTCGGGATGATCTCCTTCGACTTGGTGATCGCGGAGATCTTCTTCAGGCGCGGGTCGGGCACGGCCACTTCGCCGGTGTTCGGCTCGATGGTGCAGAAGGGATAGTTCGCGGCCTGGGCGGCGGCCGTCTTGGTGAGCGCGTTGAAGAGCGTCGATTTGCCGACATTGGGCAGACCGACGATGCCGCATTTGAAACCCATTTCCTATTCCTTCTGACCGAAGAGTTTTTTCAGCATGGCGGCCATCGGGCCGCTTTCGGGGAGGGGCGCCTGGGGCCCCGTCTGGCGTGCCTGGCGCACATGGCTCTGCTTTTTCGCGGGCTTCGGGGCTGCCGGCGCGGCTGCCGCGCCCGTGCCCTTCACCGCAAGACTGACGCGGTTCATGAAGCCCGCCTCGTCGCCTTCCGCCAGCATCGAGATGTGGTCGGCGACGGCGTCGAGCATCGGCTCGAGCCATTCCTGGTCCGCCTTGGCGAAGTCGCCCAGCACATGGGCGTTCACCCGGGCCTTGTCGCCCGGATGGCCGATGCCGATGCGTACGCGCCGGTAATCCTTGCCGCAATGGGCGTCGATCGACTTGATGCCGTTATGGCCGCCCGAGCCGCCGCCCGTCTTGATGCGCAGCCTGCCCGGCGCCAGATCCAGCTCGTCATAGAAGACGATCAGGTCGGCGGGCTCGATCTTGTAGAAGCGCATGGCTTCGCCGATCGCCTGGCCCGACAGGTTCATGAAGGTCTGCGGCTTGACCAGCAGAACCTTCTCGCCGCCGATGCGCCCCTCGGCGATCAGGGCGGAGAACTTCTTCGTCCATGGCGAAAAGGAATGGCGGCGGGATATGGCATCCGCCGCCATGAAACCGACATTGTGCCGGTGTCCCGCATATTGCTGGCCGGGATTGCCGAGCCCTGCAATGAGCAGCATGAGGATCCGCGGGGAAGGGGAGGATTACTCCTCGCCCTCGCCCTCCTTCTCTTCCGCCTCGTCTTCCGCCTCGTCCTCGGCCGCGCCGGACTCTTCCGACTTCAGGCCGGCGGGGGCTGCGACCGTGGCGATGGTGAAGTCGCGGTCGGTGATGGTCGGCGTCACGCCGGCCGGCAGCTTGACGGCGGAGATGTGTGCCGAATCGCCGATGTCCATGCCGGTCAGGTCGACCTCGATGAACTCGGGGATCGCCGTTGCCGGGCAGGTGAACTCCACGTCGTGGCGGACGATGTTCAGCACGCCGCCGCGCTTGATGCCGGGGGAGGCCTCATCGTTGATGAAGTGGACCGGAACGTTCACGGTCACGACCGTGCCCTTGCCGATGCGCAGGAAGTCCACATGCATCAGGAAGTCGCGCACGGGATCAAGCTGGTAGTCCTTCGGCAGGACCTTGATCTTCTTGCCGTCGACCTCGATCGTCGCGATGGTGGTCTTGAAGCCGCCCGCGTGGATCTTCAGGAACACTTCCTTGTAGGGGAGCGTGATCGAGAGCGGTGCCTCGTTGTCGCCGTAGATGACGGCGGGAATCTTGCCGTTGCGCCGAATAGCCCGGGCGGACCCCTTACCGACCCGTTCGCGCGCCTCGGCCTTCAGCTCGTAAGTCTGATGGCTCATGGCCTGTCCTTTCATGTTTTGGAGCGCTTCCGGGCGAACCCGGAAACGGGAAAGCCGCCGCATGGAAAAACGCCGGGTTCCGATGCCGCAGCACCGCCCAGCGTCACCGCCATGTCGGCAGACTTCCGTCCGCGGTGCCTCCAAGGGTGTCTACGCGGACGGCGGGTCTATAGCCGATGGTGCGCGGCTGTGCAAGACGCGACGGCGGGCGCCTCAGTTCAGGCGGAGCGGGATCGGCTTGCGCCGCGGTTCCGCGCCTGGTGCAGGGATGTCGTGCGTCTCGTCATAGGCGGCGCGGGCGGCTTCCATCCGCGCGCCATTGACCAGCGCGAAGCGGGTCAGCGCCAGCAGCGGCTCCCCAAGCTCGCGGCCGAAGGGCGTCAGGCGGTATTCGACGCTCGGTGGCACGGTCGGGTGCTCGATCCGCTCGACGAAGCCGTCGCGCTCCAGCGCGCGCAGCGATGCCGTCAGCACCTTCTGCGAGATGCCGTGCACGTTGCGCTTCAGCACGTTGAAGCGCATCGGCCCTTCGGTCAGCCGGGTGATGATCAGCGATGTCCATTTGTTGCCGATCAGCGAGAGGACTTCGCTGATCGGCCGGCAGCTGTCCGAGATGTGGCCGTTACGCGGTTTCATAAAGGTGCCTTCTTGTGCTGTGCGTTCACCTCTTCGATATAGGCCTGGTTACCAACGGATACCACCGGGAATTTGAACCCGCTGGCAAGAGGACCTGATATGAAGAAGATCGTCGTTCTGGTTGGCTCCAATCGCAGGGAGTCCATCAATCTGAAATTCGCCCGGGCGCTCGGCAGGCTCGCTTCGGGTAGGCTGGAGTTCGACTTCGCCGATCTGTCGGCGCTGCCCATGTACAATGACGACGACCTGGCGCAGCCGCCGGCCGCCGTGCGGGCGCTGAAGGAGAAGGTGGCGGCTGCCGATGGCGTGCTGTTCGTCACGCCGGAATACAACCGCTCGATCCCCGCCCTTCTGAAAAACGCGATCGACTGGGTTTCGCGGCCCTATGGCGACAACGACTGGGCCGGCAAGGCGGCTGCGATCGTCGGCACCAGCCCGGGCGTGATCGGCACCGCCACGGCGCAGATGCATCTGCGCACGATCATGATCAGTCTCGGCGGGACGCTGATGGGGCAGCCCGAGGTGTTCCTGCAGTACAAGGAAGGCCTGTTCGACAACGAGAATGCCGTGACCGACGAGGGCACGGAGATGTTCCTAAACGGCTTTATCGACCGGTTCGTGGGCTGGGTCGACGTGGCACAGGAGCGGGTGGCCGCCTGAGGTTTCTTTGGTGCGATGCTCTAGATGTGTTCAGCGTTTCACAGAAACGCTGAACACGTCTATCTCATTGTTTTTCCGCGTTTGATCCCCGCCCTTCTGAAAAACGCGATCGACTGGGTTTCGCGGCCCTATGGCGACAACGACTGGGCCGGCAAGGCGGCTGCGATCGTCGGCACCAGCCCGGGCGTGATCGGCACCGCCACGGCGCAGATGCATCTGCGCACGATCATGATCAGTCTCGGCGGGACGCTGATGGGGCAGCCCGAGGTGTTCCTGCAGTACAAGGAAGGCCTGTTCGACAACGAGAATGCCGTGACCGACGAGGGCACGGAGATGTTCCTAAACGGCTTTATCGACCGGTTCGTGGGCTGGGTCGACGTGGCACAGGAGCGGGTGGCCGCCTGAGGTTTCTTTGGTGCGATGCTCTAGATGTGTTCAGCGTTTCACAGAAACGCTGAACACGTCTATCTCATTGTTTTTCCGCGTTTATGCGGACGTCACGTGATTCCACCTGACTGCAAAATGCTTTAGCCGGCTTTTTCTTGATCGTTTTCCGTTCAGTCGAAGAGGCTGGAGACGGATTCCTCGGTGGCCGTGCGCGAGATCGCCTCGCCGATCAGGTCGGTGATGGTGATGCTGCGGATGTTCTGCGCCGCCTCGACGGCCGAGCTCGGCTGGATGGAATCGGTGATCACCAGCTCCTTCAGCTTGGAGCCGGCGATGCGCGCCGCCGCGCCGCCTGAAAGCACCCCGTGGGTGATGTAGGCGGTCACGCTCGTCGCGCCATTGTTCAAAAGCGCATCGGCCGCGTTGCACAGCGTGCCGCCCGAATCGACGATGTCGTCGATCAGCAGGCAGTCCTTGCCGTGCACGTCGCCGATGACGTTCATCACCTCGGATTCGCCCGGCCGGTCGCGGCGCTTGTCGACGATGGCGAGCGGCGCGTCGATGCGCTTTGCCAGCGAGCGGGCGCGCACCACGCCGCCCACGTCCGGCGACACCACCATCACGTTGGACAGGTTGTAGTGCGCCTTCACGTCGCGCGCCATCACCGGAACCGCAAACAGATTGTCGGTCGGGATGTCGAAGAAGCCCTGGATCTGGCCGGCATGCAGGTCGAGCGTCAGCACGCGGTCGGCGCCGGCCTGGGTGATCAGGTTGGCGACCAGCTTGGCCGAGATGGGCGTGCGGCCGGACGTACGACGGTCCTGTCGTGCATAGCCGAAATAGGGAAGCACCGCCGTGATGCGCCGCGCCGAGGAACGGCGGAAGGCGTCGATCATGATGAGCAGTTCCATCAGGTGATCGTTCGCCGGATAGGCGGTCGACTGCAGGACGAAGACGTCCTCGCCGCGCACGTTTTCCTGGATCTCGACGAAGATCTCCTGGTCGGCGAAACGCCGGACTGTGGCTTTCCCAAGAGAGATGTTGAGGTAGCGGGCGACGGCTTCCGCCAGAACCCGGTTCGAATTGCCCGCAAAGAGCTTCATGGAATGTCCTCGGAGACGGCCTTGACGCTTGACCGCGCTTTTAACGGCGTGAGGCCTGATTGCAAGCGCCGGAGGCGAGATTCCCGGCGAAATCTCAAAAATTCAGCCCCGGCGCCCCGCCAGCCATGTGGAAAGCTGGCTAATGGTGGCGTCGGCCACCGCCTCCATGGTCGCCGGCGTGACCGACGACCAGCCGTCGCCGCTGCCGCCGGGGGTCGCCTGCTGGCCCTGGATGCGGTGCAGGCGGTTGCCGGAGGGGTCGAGCACGTCCCAGACATAGATGACCGTCGTCTTGCCGCCGTCGGCAATGGCAGAGAAATAGCCCTTCATCACCAGCGTGGCGGTGCTTTCCTGGGTGACGATGGCGAGGCCTCTCTGCCGGGCGCTCGTTTCCAGCCGGCGCGACAGGGCCGGAACCGCCTCGGCGGTGGCGCCGATCACCGGCGCGAACTGGATCCGCTGGCTGCCGGCGATGGCGGCGGCGAGGGGAGACGCGTCCGCCGGCTCTCCGCTGCTGGCTGCGAGCGCCGTCGCCGGTGTCTCCGTCGCCGCCGCGATCGCCACGCCGGCCGGTTGCCCGGTCGCCCCCCCCGACAAGCCCGTCGCGGGCGTCGGCCCTTCGCTCATGTCGAGTACCGAGCCCGTGTTGCAGCCGGCCAGAAGGGCGGCGGCCAGCACCAGGCCGATCCTCGCACGCCCGCCCGTGATTGGCTTCTCCTCCATCGTTCTCATGCTCCTGCCGTCCTCCCGTTTTCAGCGGGTTATCAGGTCCAGCCCGTAGCGCGATAGCGCCTCCGGCTCGCCTTCCGTCGTCAGATAGGTGCGGCCGAGGCACATGGCGCTGCCGGAATCCGAATCCATGATGATCATGTGCGCGAACAGCGTCATGCCGGGCGCGATCGGCTCCTCGTTGCCGGCATAGAACATCTGCGGGTCCATCCACGAGGGTGAGAACCGCGCGCCCAGCGAATAGCCGCAGGCGTTCAGCCGGTGCTTGGTCAGGCCGTGCGCCTCCATCACCCTGGCATGCGCGTCGAAGACGTCGCCGAACGTGTTGCCCGAGACCATCACCTTCTGCACCGCACCCAGCGCGTCGCGGGCGGCCTCGAACAGTTCCTGGTGCCGCTTCGAGACCTTGCCGGTCAGCACGGTCTGCATCATGGCCGCATGGTAGTGATGGTAGACGCCGGCCCATTCGAGCGTGATCTGGTCGTTCTTGTTGAGCTTGCGGCGGCCCGCCTTGTAGCGGCACAGGAGCGCGTCCTCGCCGGAGCCGATGATGAACTCGTTGGCCGGGTAGTCGCCGCCGCCCGCGAACACCGCGCCCTGCATGGCGGCCAGGATCTTCGCCTCGTCGCCGCCCTGCTTGATCAGCGGCAGGGCCGCGTCCAGTGCTGCGTCGCCGAGCTTGGCGGCGCGCCGCGCCTTGTCGATCTCGGCCTCGCTCTTGAACAGGCGCAACCGGCTGACGAGGTTTGAGGCGTCCTCGATCTTGCCGAAGGTCTGCAACTGCTCATCCAGGAGGCGCGTGTTGCGGCCGGTCAGCCCGTGCGTGTCGTATTCGACGCCGATGCGCGCGCCGAGCAGGTCGAGGTCGTTCAGAAGGTTGCGCAGGTCGACCGCCGGGTTGGCGTCGTGGCGGTCCGTCCACAGCACGATGTTCTCGATGGTCGAGGTGTGGCGCGCCTGTCGCAGGTCGGCGGAGCGGGTCAGGAGCACCATCGAGCCGTCGGCCTTCACCACGAGGCACTGGAAGAAGCAGTAGCCGAACGTGTCGTAGCCGGTCAGCCAGTACATGCTCTCCTGCGCGAAGAGCAGCATCGCGTCGAGCTTGCGGTCGGCCATCTCGATCACGAGACGGTCGCGCCTGGAATCGAACTCCGAACGGTCGAAATGCAGGGCCATCAAATGTTCTCCAGGACAATCGCTGAAATCTGCCGCCCGTAGTCGGCCTCGCCGCGATGGGTGGTGCGGCGGTAGGAAAAGAAGAGGTCTTCGCGCGCATAGGTGCACTGGCCGAGCGCCTGCGCCGTCACGCCGGCCGCTGTCAGCCGCGCGACGGTATAGCCGTTCAGGTCGAACAGTGCATGGCCCGGCTCGCCCGAGGGGCGGAACCAGCGCCGGTTGTCCGGGTCGGCGGCGGCGAAGCGCTCGACGAATTCCGGGCCGACCTCGTAGTTCTCCTGGCTGATCGACGGCCCGAGGACGGCGACGATGCGCTGCCGCTCCGCGCCAAGGCTTTCCATCGTTGCGATCGTGTTCTCGAGGACGCCGGTCAGCGCGCCCTTCCAGCCGGCATGGGCGGCGGCGATGACGCGCGCCTCAGCGTCGGCGAACAGCACCGGGCCGCAATCGGCGGCGAGCGCACCGAGCGCCAGTCCGGGCCGGTTCGTCACCAGCGCGTCGGCGCGCGGGCGGTCCTCCGGCAGCGGGGCGTCGACGATGACGGCGTCGGGCGAATGCACCTGGTGCACGGTGAGAAGATGGTCCGGCGCGACGCCCAGCCACGCGGCGACGCGGCCGCGATTCTCTATGACATCGCGGCGGTCGTCGTCGGATCCCAGTCCGACGTTCAGGCCCCTGTAGAGGCCGCGCGAAACGCCGCCCTCGCGCGTGAAGAAGCCGTGCCGCACCCCGCGTTCCCGCGCGGGGTCCAGGAGCGGCGACCGCAGGGGTTCCGGCCTCGTTCTGTCAAGCATGCGCCGCCTTTTTCGCTGTCCTCACGCGGCGCGGATGGTGGGGCAGGGGCGGGACCAAGTCAATCCGACGCGGCGAATGGCGGAACCGTTGCTGTGGAAGGGAGCACCGCCAGAACCTTGAACAGCGTTCCCATCGCCTGCGGACCGGCCAGCCGCTCCACCGCGGCGCGGATGGCTTCCTGCTCCGCGGGGGACGCACCGGCGCCGAGCCTGCCGGCCCGTTCCAGAAGGCCGAGGCCCAGCAGGAACTCGCCCTGCGTCGCCAGATGTGCGGCAAGCCCCTGGCTTTCGGCCGCGCCGGCCAGCGCGGCGAAATCCACATGGGTGGTGAGGTCGGCGGCGCCCGGTTCGGCCAGCACCTCGGCATAGGCATGGCCGCGCATCGCCTGCAGCGTGTCGCCGACCGACGGCTTCGCATGGCCGTAATCGATGAACAGGCCGGCGCCGCCGCCTTCGGCGATGCGCGCGGCGATCGCCTGCATCAGCGCTATGCGCGCCGGAGCGAGCTCGGCGATGGCGCCTTCCGGGGCCGTCGCGGCATCCGGCGGCAGAAGCGTCGGGTCGGGACTTCCCGGCCCGGCGCGAAAGGCGAGCTGTCCGCCCTCGTCGAGGCCGACGACGCGCTCGCGCCAGCCGGCGGCGGTCTTCACATACTGGCGCACCGGCAGCGCGTCGAACAGCTCGTTGCCGAGGATGAACTGCGGGCCGGCCGGCAGGGCGTCCACCGTCCGGACCCATTCGGGCGCCGGCGCTGCGCCGGCCAGCGTCGCCTTCTGCACCCCGGTCAGCCGCGGGCTCGCCTCGATCATGAAGATGCGCGCCTGCGCGCCGAAACGGGCGTCGAGCCGTGCCAGCGTGCGCAGCATGTCCTTCATCAGCGTGCCGCGCCCCGGTCCGATCTCGGCGATCACCGGCCGCTCCGGCGCGCCGACGGCCTGCCAAGCGGCATAGAGCCAGACGGCGCACAGTTCGCCGAACATCTGGCTGATCTCCGGCGCCGTGGTGAAGTCGCCTGCCGCGCCGAAGGGCTCGCGGGTCGTGTAATAGCCGTCCGCAGGGTCGAACAGGCACTGCGCCATGTAGTCGGCGATGCTGATCGGCCCCGCCGTGGTGATCTGCGCGGCGATGCGCGCGCCGAGCCGCGTCATCGGAACACTGCTAACCGGCCTTGGCCGGCGCCGCCTTGCGGGTGGCGCGCAGCATCGCCCAGACGCCGATCAGCACCATCGGGGTGGACAGGATCATGCCCATGGTCAGCCAGCCGCCGGCCAGATAGCCGATATGAGCGTCCGGTTCGCGGAAGAATTCGGCGAAGATGCGCGACAGGCCGTAGCCGCAGATGAAGGCGCCGGCGACGAAGCCCGGCGTCGTGAGGCGCAGCGCCCGGTGGGTGAGAAGGCGCAGCACGGCGAAGAGGACCAGCCCCTCCAGCGCTGCCTCGTAGAGCTGGCTCGGGTGGCGCGGCTCCGGCCCGCCATTGGGGAAGACGAAGGCCCAGGGCACGTCTGTGACGCGGCCCCACAGCTCCGCATTGATGAAATTGGCCACGCGCACCAGGCCGATGCCGATCGGCGCCACGATCGCGATCGTGTCGAACAGGCTCCATGGGTTGATGCCGCGCCGGATGGCGAACAGGATCATCGCCAGCGTCACGCCGAGCAGCCCGCCATGGAACGACATGCCGCCCTGCCAGACGGCCAGGATGTCGAGCGGGTTGGCCAGGTAGCGCGGCAGGTCGTAGAACAGGATGTAGCCGATGCGTCCGCCGGCGACGATGCCGACCGCGGCCCAGAGCACGAAATCGTCGAGATCGGCCACCGTCATGGGCGGCTTGCCGCCGGCCCACAGCCGTTCGTTGCCGACCAGCCGGCGCGCATACCACCAGCCGAGAAGGATGCCGACCACGTAGCCCAGCCCGTACCAGTGGATGGCGAGCGGGCCGAGTTGCACGGCCACCGGATCGATCTCCGGGAAGGAGAGGGCACCAAACGATACGGTCAACAGGTCGGACAAGACGGCCTCCCGAGGCATGGAATCGCTTCGAGATAGGCTGAGCAATCGGGCGAGGTCAAGGCGGGTGTTCACGGTGCCGGCCCTGCGGTTCAGCCTTGCATTCGCCGTTCTTGGCCACTACGTCAGGTTCTGCAACGCGAGAGACGAGCCATGACCAACGGAAGCAACCGAATCCTCGACGAATTCGCCAAACTCATGACCGACGCGGCCGGCGCCGCGCAGGGCGTGCGCCGCGAAGTGGAGACGGCGTTCCAGGCGCAGGCCGAGCGGCTGATCCATTCCATGGACCTGGTGCAGCGCGAGGACTTCGAGGCCCTGCGCGAGATCGCGCTGAAGGCACGCGAGGAAAACGCCGCGCTCACCGCCCGCGTCGAGGCGCTCGAGGCGGAGCTTTCCGCGCGGACGCCGCAGAAGCGTGCCGCGGGCGATTCGAAGCCGGCTTCGACGGCCCGGACGAAAAAATAATTTTCCGTTACCGGTGCCTGTGCATGGCGTCGAAAAAGCCTTGTCCGTGAATCCCTTAGGCAGCGTCCCTCCGCGCCGCGCCGTCGATCTATCCACACGCAAATTGGAGCGGTTCAAAAAAGCTCTGGTCACGCGACTCTGCATCAATACACTGAATTTACAGCGTGATTCGAAACTGGTCATGCGGTCGGGCAGGGGCGGGCCCATTGAGTTCCATGCGTTTCGTTATCGCTCCACACAGTGTTTCTGATCTGAAACGTCTCGCGGGGATCCTCCCTGCTGTGGATATTCGAGGAGCGTGCGGCGCTCCGTGATACGGGAAAGCAGATAGATGAGCCTTCTTGAATTCGACATGACACGCGATGCGCATCCAGTCGATGTCATCGAGCATGTCGCGAACACCAATGACTGGAGCTTCGAGCGCAATAGCGATGACGAGATCGCCATTGCCGTGGCCGGCACATGGACCGACTACAACGTCTCCTTTTCTTGGATGGAAGAGTTCGAGGCGCTGCATGTGGCGTGCGCCTTTGATCTGAAAGTCCCCGAGAAGCGCACCCTTGAAGTGATGCGGCTCCTGTCGCTCATCAACGAGCAGATGCTGTTCGGCCATTTCGACCTGTGGGAGCGCGAGAACGTGGTGATGTTCCGCCAGGCGCTGGTGCTCGCCGGCGGCGTCGAGCCGACGGGCCTGCAGGTGGAAACCATGCTGAACAGCGCGCTGGAAGCCTGCGAATGCTATTACCAGGCCTTCCAGTACGTCATCTGGTCGGGCAGCACCGCGCAGGATGCGCTGAACAGCGTCCTGTTCGAGACCTACGGCAACGCCTGAGGCCGCCATGTCTTCGGAAAAGAGCGCGGAGATCGGCTATGACGATTTCCTCAAGGTGGACATCCGCGTCGGCACCGTGATCGAGGCGGAGCCCTTTCCGGAAGCGCGCAAGCCGGCGATCAAGATGAAGATCGATTTCGGCCCCGGGATCGGCGTCAGGAAATCCTCGGCGCAGGTCACGGTGCACTACACGCCGGACGAGATCGTCGGCCGCCAGGTGGCCGCCGTCGTCAATTTCCCGCCGCGCCAGATCGGCAAGTTCATGTCGGAGGTGCTGGTGCTCGGCTTCTCCGACGCGGCCGGCGCCATCGTGCTCGCCGCCACGGACAAGCCCGTCCCGAACGGCAGCCGCCTGCATTAGAGCATTTTGCAGTCAGGTGGAATCACCTGACGTCCGCATAAATGCGGAAAAACAAGAAGATAGACCCGTTCGGGTTTCGCATGGCGCTCTCTCCCATCCCTTCGTATGGAGTGAGGGGCGCAGGCTGATGGGGAAGAGCCGACCAGGCCGGATCATTCCAGCACGGGCGACGAGGCGATCATGCGCATACTGGTTCTCGGGGGTTACGGTTTCATCGGCCGCGCCGTCATGCGCCGGTTGGCTGCCGACGGCCATGCGCCCGTCGGGCTGGGACGCAGCGCCGCAGCCGGCCGCCACCGCGCCCCGCAGTTCGACTGGATCGGCGCCGACATCGCCGGGCTGCTGTCGCCCGCCGACTGGCTTCCCCATCTCTCCGGCGTCGATGCCGTGGTCAATTGCTCGGGCGCTTTGCAGTCGGGCGGGCGCGACCGGCTGAAACCCCTGCAGCACGACGCGATGGTGGCGTTGTTTCAGGCGTGCGGGGAGGCGGGCGTCCGCCGTTTCGTGCAGATTTCCGCGCCCGGCGCGGCGCCGTCCGCGGCCACCGAGTTCCTCGCCACCAAGGGAATGGCGGACGCCGCCCTGCGGGCAAGCAGTCTCGACTGGATCGTTCTGAAGCCGGCGCTGGTCATCGATGGCAATGCCTATGGCGGCACGGCGTTGCTGCGCATGCTGGCGGCGTTTCCGCTTGTCCTGCCGCTGGTCCATGCCGGCGCGCGGGTCGGCACGGTCTCGATGGACGACCTGACCGGGCTGGTGGCCCGCGCCGTCCTGCCTGCATTCCCCGCCCGGCAGGAGATCGACCTGGTTGAAGCCGAACCCGGCACGCTGCGCGAGGTCGTGCTCTCCGTCCGGCTATGGCTGGGCTACCCGCCGCCGCGCGCCGTCCTCTCACTGCCGGGCTGGGCGGGTTCCGCGGTCGGGCGCATCGCCGACCTGCTGGCCTGGTTCGGCTGGCGCTCGCCGCTGCGCTCGACGGCGCTGCGCATCATAGCGGAGGAGGGCGTCGGCGGCGATCCGCAGGCCTTCGCGGCGCTCAATGGTGGTGCTCCGCCGCGCGCCCTCGGCGAAACGCTGGCTGGCCTGCCGGCAACGGTTCAGGAGCGCTGGTTCGCAAGGCTGTTCCTGGCGCTGCCGCTGATGGTCGCCGTGCTCGCCCTGTTCTGGCTGCTGTCCGGGGCAATCGGCATGGCGCGGTCGGGGGCGGCCAGCGCCTTGCTGGCCGATGCCGGTTTCACGCCGCTCGTCGCGATGATCGCCGTTGTCGGCGGCTCGCTCGCCGATCTGGCGCTGGGGGCGGCGGTTCTTTTCCGTCCGCTGGCGCGGCGCGCCTGCTGGGGCATGGTCGGCGTATCCCTGTTCTACCTGCTCGCCGGCACGCTGTTCCTGCCGCACCTGTGGCTCGATCCACTCGGTCCTTTCCTCAAGGTGCTGCCTGGCCTGGTCCTGGCCTGGGTGCTGTCCCTGATGCTGGAGGAACGCTGATGCTGCTCGACATCGCGCTGCGCTGGCTGCACGTGATCGGCGCCTGCGTGCTTCTGGGCACCGGCGCCGGCATCGCCTTCTTCATGGTGATGGCGCATCGAACGCGCGATCCGGCGTTGATCGCGCATGTGGCGGGGACCGTCGTCATCGCGGACGTCCTGTTCACCGCCACTGCCGTCGTGGTTCAGCCCGTCACCGGCGTCTGGCTGGCCTTCCGCCTCGGCTGGGACCTTGGCGAGCCATGGCTTGTCCTGTCCATTGCGCTCTATGTCTTCGTGGGCCTCTTCTGGCTGCCCGTGGTGTGGATCCAGTTGCAGCTGCGCGCCATGGCGCGGCAGGCCGCCGAGCGGCGGACCCCGATGCCAGACCGGTATTTCCGGCTCTATCGCATCTGGTTCGCCTGCGGCTTCCCTGCTTTCTTGGCCGTTCTCGCCATCGTCTGGCTGATGCTGGCGCGGCCGTCGCTCTGAAACTTGTGGATCGCCTCGCACCTTCACAAAAAGCCCGCAGCCGCATTGCACGATGCGGATTGCCCTATCCCCGCCAACGGTCCGGAAGGAATTGCCGCTTGTTCCAGAACCTGATCAGGCCGCGCCATGCGCTTGGCGCTGTGTTCATGCTGCTCACGGGCCTTTTTCTCACCCCGTCGCTCGCCGAACCTGCGCGGACGGGCGCCGGGGACGCCCTGCTGAAGCGCATGGATGAGGTCGAGAAACGCGTTGGCGGGCGTCTCGGCGCTGTGATCGTCGACCTCGAGACCGGCCGCCGCTGGAGCCGCCGCGCCGACGAGCGTTTTCCGATGAACAGCACCTTCAAGGCCTTCGCCTGCGCCGGCGTTCTCGCCCGGGTCGATGCCGGAGAGGAAGATCTCGGCCGGAGGATCGCCTTCGGCATGCGTGACCTGATCCACCACTCGCCGGTGACGGAGAAGCGGGCCGGCACGCGGGGCCTGACACTCGCGGAACTCTGCGAGGCGACCATCGGCTGGAGCGACAACACCGCCGGCAATCTCGTGCTCGACGCGATTGGCGGGCCGCCGGGCTTCACCGCCTTCATGCGGTCGCTGGGCGACACGCGGACGCGCATCGACCGGAGGGAGCCGGAGCTGACACAGAACACGCCCGGCGATCCGCGCGACACGACGACGCCGAACGCCATCGTTGCCACCCTGCAGGCGCTCCTTCTCGGCGACGCCCTGTCGTCCGCATCACGCGGCCGGCTGGAGCGCTGGATGGTGGAAGGCAAGGTCACCGGCCCGCTGCTGCGCTCGGGGCTGCCGGAGGGCTGGCGCATCGCCGACAAGAGCGGGGCGGGCCGGCGCGGCTCGCGGGGCATCGTCGCGGTGATCTGGCCGCCGGAGCGCCAGCCGGTCGTCGCAGCCATCTACATGGCCGAATGTGCCTGCTCGATGGCGCAGCGCAACGCCGCCATCGCCGCCATCGCGCCGGCCCTGTTCGCCGCCATCGGGGAGTGAAGGGGCCGGGTCGCCCTCAGTCGAGAAAGTCGAAACTGTCGGCGCCGTCGAAGCGGCGGATGCGCAGGCCGGCGATGGCTTGCGGATCGATCAGCCGGGCGTTGACGGCCATCCGCTGGCCGGCGGGGTCCGCCGGGCTCCAGTGGGTGGTGCAGCCGCAGGTCGGGCAATGATGCATTGCGAGCGTCCGGTCGCCCTGCAGATATTCCGCCGTGCTTCCGGCTCCGGCGGTGAAGGTCACCTCCGCCGGGTGGCAGTGCAGCCACAGCGCGCCGCGCCGGCGGCAGAGCGAGCAGTTGCACTCCGTAAGCCAAAGGGGCCGCGCGGCGATTTCCAGCCGCACGGCCCCGCAATGGCAGGAGGCTTCGAGCATCGCCGTCAGGCGACGTCCTCGTCGCGCTGGTTGACGAAGATCAGCACGCCGAGGATCGCCACGTAGAACTTGAACGCCGCGTCCTGGCCGTTCCAGGTGTCGGACTGCCACATCAGGAACCATTCGCCGCCGACGACCATGAAGCCGAAGAACCAGACCAGGAAGCCGGTGGCGGCGCCGGCGATCATCATGCCCTTCGCGGCCTGGAACTGCGAAGCACTGGCCCGGCGCGCGCCGAGCATCCTGAGGCCGCCGACGAGCAGGAGCAGGAACGTCAGGCCCTCGCCGGCGATGATCAGCCAGTAGCCTGCGTGCCACAGCGTCGGGGTGGTGATCGCGCGGTACATGGCGCTGTTGCCGGGGAACGTCGTGTCCATGCTCAGGACATGCTGCACGAAGGCGAAGTTCGAGCCGTAGTCGGTGATGTTGTTGAACGTGACCATGAACGCGAAGGCGGCGAGCGCCAGCGTCATGACGATTTTTGCATAGCGGGAGGTCATTGCCTCTTCCTTCCTCTTTGCGAGCGGGCGAATGTAGCGAACATTGCCGGACCGCGACTCAGCGTCTACGACGAAAGGCTAATCCGGAACCGGTCCCGGTTGAAACGGTTCCGACGGTGCGTTTCCCGTTATGCCGGGATTATTTTCCTGAGATCACCGCGGAGGGCTGCGATGGCCACGATGAAAACCTCGATCGAACTGACAGCCAGTGCCCGGCGCAAGGCGGAGACGGCGAGCGTCGCCGGCCTGCTCGCCGGTCTCGCCATCGGCGAATGGGCACGCAAGGGCGATTTCGTCGAGCTTGCGGGGGAACGGGAGGCCGTGACCTTCCTCATCCGCGCCCGGCGCATCCGCGTGGCGGCCGATGGCGGCCAGACGCTCGTCTTCGAACTCGACCACCCGCCGCGCCCCGCGGTGCGCTGAGGGCGCGTGCAAGGCAAAGGCATGCCGGTGCGCGGGGATCGCCTGTTCAGGCATGGATGCCCGGCTCGGGGGCCGGGCATGACGAATTGTCGGGACGCGCGATGCGGGTCGCCGGCGTTCGCAACTGACAGGACCGCTCCTGCCAATCGTCATCCTCGGGCTCGACCCGAGGAACCATGCCGAAACGGGCAATCATGGTCCCGCCTGCCGCGTTCTGCAGTCATATCCCGTTCAGGACGGCACACGGATGATGGCGCGCAGGCCGCCGAGCGGGCTTTCCTCCAGCATCACGTCGCCGCCATGCCCGCGGGCGATGTCGCGGGCGATGGAAAGGCCGAGGCCGGTGCCGCTTTCGTCCTGGTTGCGCGCCTCGTCGAGGCGGAAGAAGGGCTTGAACACATCCTCGCGCATGTCGGGCGGGATGCCGGGGCCGTCGTCGTCGACAGTGATGGTCAGCGTGCCGTCCGCGTTGCGGGCCGCGACCTCCACATGCCGGGCATAGCGGAAGGCGTTGCCGATGACATTGCTCAGGAGGCGGCCGAAGGCGTTGGGCCGCACATGCAGGATCGCCTCGCCGGCAATCGAGGTCTTCAGCTTCGAGTCGCGTAGGGCTGCTTCTTCCGCGGCGCGGTCGAAGAAGGAGGCGAGGTTGAAGGCACCGGGATCCTCGGCGGCGTCGCCGCGGGCGAAGGCCAGATAGCCCTCCAGCATCGAGCGCATGTCCTCGATGTCCTGGTCGAGCGCCTCGATGTCGTCCTTCGAATGGGCGAGCGCCAGCTGCAGCTTGAAGCGGGTCAGGATGGTCCGCAAATCGTGGCTGACGCCCGTCAGCATGGCCGTGCGCTGTTCGATCTGCCGCTCGATGCGCTCGCGCATGACGAGGAAGGCGCTGCCGGCGCGCCGCACCTCCTCGGCGCCGCGCGGGCGGAAGTCGCTCGGCGTCGGACGTCCCTTGCCAAAACTGTCGGCGGCTTCGGCCAGCTGCAGGATCGGCCGGATCTGGTTGCGCAGGAAGGCGACCGAGATGGCGATCAGCACCAGCGAGGTGCCGACCATCCACAACAGGAAGATATGGGTGTTGGAGGCATAGGCCTGGCTGCGCCGGGCGAAGACGCGCAGCACCCGGCCGTCCATCTGGACGCGGATCTCCACGATGTTGGAATTGCCGACCGTGTCGAGCCAGAAGGGCCGGTTGATCTGCTTGGTGATCTCCTCGCTCAGCGTCTGGTCGAGGATCGAGAAGAACGGTTTTGGCCCCGGCGCGGGCAGGGGGTCGGGCGGCAGGAGGTCGATCTTCAGCGCCAGCCGCTCCTGGGCGATGCGCACCACCTGCGCGTAGTCGTTGTCGTCCGGATAGGTCTCGATCATGTCGATGATCGCGGCGATGTCGCGCGTCACGGCCTGGCTGAGGCGCTGGGTCACCGTCTGCCAGTGGCGCTCCATGAAGACGAAGGCGATCACCGACTGCAGGAGCAGCATCGGCGCGATGACGATGATCAGCGAGCGCGCGTAGAGCCGCTTCGGCATGTAGCGCGAAACGACGCGCCAGAAGCGCCGCCATGGCCGGCGCATGGCGGCCGCCGTCCGCCGGATGCGCATCGCCGACGTCTGCCTGTCCTGCGAGGTCACTTGCAAATTCGCCATCTCGCCCGTGTTGCGGCGCCTGATTTCCGTGGCAGCCTGTCGCTGCGATCCTAGAGCATCGAACCGAAAAGTGGACTCCGGTTTTCGGTTATCCCGATGCTCCGTCGACATTCCAAAGACCGTTTTTCACCCTTGACTTCAACCATGCTTGAAGTTCGATGGTGCCGCTCCAAACCGTCATGCACCCCCGCGCATGCGCAACCTCCGGAGCCATACAGATGCCTTCAGCCGCAAGCCAGAACCCTTCTTCGCCCCATTACCGCGTCGACAAGTTCGTCGTCCCCGCAGCCGCGCGCGACGAGTTCCTCGGTCGGGTCGTCGCCACCCATGCGACGCTGAGGACGCAGCCGGGTTTCCTCAGGGACGTGATCCTCGAACAGGTGTCCGGACCCGGCAGCTTCAACTTCGTGACGATGGTCGAATGGGAAAGCGAGGCGGATGTGGTGCAGGCCTCCGAGGCGGTGCTGGCAATGCATGCGCAGACCGGCTTCGACCGCCACGAGATGATCACTCGGCTCGGCATCCGCCCGGACATCGCCAATTACCGGGCGCTCGTGGTCTGACCGAAACAGATGGTCCCCATCTGTTTCGACAAGTCAGCCCACAAGCTGTTGATCTGACGGGGCGTGCCGGGGTCTATTCGACGCTCAGCCGGTAGCCGATGCCGCGCACGGTCTGCAGGTAGACGGGGTTCGATGGGTCGCGCTCGATCTTGCGGCGCAGGCGGTTGATCTGCACGTCGATGGTGCGCTCGCCGACCTCGGAATCCTCGCCCACCAGCTCGTGGCGCGGCACGGTCTCGCCGGCGCGCTCGGCGAAGATCACCATGATCTCGCGCTCGCGGTCGGTCAGCTTCACCAGCTTGCCGGAATGTTTTAGCTCGCGCCGCGCGATCTGGAACGTATAGGGGCCGAACACCACCTGCTCCACCTTCAGCGTGGTCTGCGGGCCGCTGCGGCGCAGGATGTTGTTGATGCGCAGCACCAGCTCGCGCGGGTCGAAGGGCTTCGGCAGGTAGTCGTCGGCGCCGGCTTCCAGGCCGACGACGCGGCTCTCCGTCTCCGATAGCGCCGTCAGCATCAGGATCGGCATGTCCTTGTCGGCGCGCAGGGCGCGCGTCAGGGAGACGCCGTCCTCGCCGGGCATCATCACGTCGAGAATCGCCAGGTCGAAGTCGAGGCCGTTGAGCTTGCGCCGCGCCTCGGCGGCATTGCCGGCGATGGTCACGCGAAAGCCGTTCTCGCGCAGGAAGCGGTTCAGCAGGCCGCGGATGCGCGTGTCGTCGTCGACGACGAGCAGATGCGGGGCGTCGTCGCTGAGGATCGCGGCTTCCTTGGCCTCATTGCCGGTGTCGCTCATGGTCACGGTCTCCACGGCTGCCATGCTCCCCTCATCATAGTGCCTAGTTATCGCGAGCGTCCATTCGGCAGTTTGTCCATCTGGGCGCGCAGCTCCGGATCGACCATGGCGCGCAGGAACCGTTCCACGACGGCGCTGTCGTCGAGCTGCGCTTCCTCAAGTGCCGCACGGATGCGGCGGGACTGTGGCAGGGCGAGCGCCAGCGCCAGGTCGCGCCCCTTCTGGGTCGGGTAGAGCTCGCGCTGGCGTCGGTCGCGCGGCCCCTGCACCTGCACGATGTACTGGTCGTCGATCAGCTGCTTCAGGACGCGCGCCAGGCTCTGCTTGGTGATCCGCAGCACGTCGAGCAGCTCGGCGACCGTCAGGCCCGGGCGACGGTTGACGAAATGCAGCACCCGGTGATGCGCGCGGCCGAAGCCATACTGCGCCAGGATGGCGTCGGGGTCCGAGGTGAAGTCGCGATAGGCGAAGAACAGATGCTCTATGATCGCGAAGTCGACGCCGTCTTTCAGCGTCAGCGGGGCTTTGATGGGCGGGGCGTCTTGATGGCTCATGGGGCGCTTGTAATCGCTTTGGTCTCACATGGCGAAGAAATTATGTCAGCCTTATTGACATAATTTCGGCGCATTGATAATTTTTGACAATGTTTTCGGCCTGACGCGAACAAAAAGGTTTCCTTGAAGCCGTTTTTGGGAACATCCTTCAAGATCGTCCCGTTGCGCAGAGGCTGAATCCGTTGAAGGCGTTGTCCGCGGCGGGCGGCGTTTCGGTTTTGTCCGGGCCTGGACGGCAGGCGCCGGCAGGAGAGGTTACATGGCAGCGGTTCCTTTCGATCAGCTCGAAGGCTTTATCTGGCTCAACGGCGAATTCGTCAAATGGGCGGACGCCAAGATTCACGTCCTGACCCACGGCCTGCACTATGCGAGCGCCGTATTCGAGGGCGAGCGCGCCTATGACGGTGAGATCTTCAAGCTCAACGAGCACACGGAGCGCCTGCATGAATCGGCGCGCATCCTCGGTTTCCGCATCCCGTGGTCGGTCGAGGAGATCAACGAGGCCTGCACCGCACTGCTCGCCAAGCAGGGCTTCGTCGATGCCTATGTGCGGCCGATCGCCTGGCGCGGCAGCGAGATGATGGGCGTTTCGGCGCAGAACAACCGCATCAACCTCGCCATCGCCATCTGGCAGTGGCCGAGCTATTTCGATCCGGAGCAGCGGCTGAAGGGCATCCGTCTCGACATCGCCGAATATTGCCGGCCCGACCCGCGCACCGCACCGTCGAAGTCGAAGGCAGCCGGTCTCTACATGATCTGCACCCTGTCGAAGCACGCGGCGGAGGCGAAGGGCTATGCCGATGCGATGATGCTCGACTGGCGCGGCCAGGTGGCCGAGGCGACCGGTGCGAACATCTTTTTCGTCAAGGACGGCGTCATCCACACGCCGACGCCGGACTGCTTCCTGGATGGAATCACCCGGCGCACGGTGATCGATCTGGCGCGTCGGCGCGGCATCGAAGTGGTCGAACGGGCGATCATGCCGGACGAACTGACCGGCTTCGAACAGTGCTTCCTCTGCGGCACCGCGGCCGAGGTCACGCCGGTTTCGGAAATCGGCCCATACCGCTTCGAAGTGGGAGAAATCACGCGTTTGCTGATGAACGACTATGCAAACGAGGTCCGTCCGGGGCTGCGCGCCGCGGCGCAATAGTGTTTCGCCGGCTTCACGCAGCGCCGGACTTTTCACAGCCTCGTATTTGACTTTGCGTCAATTCGCGCTTTCATGTGCGCGCCGGCCCCCGAAGGCCGGCGTCAAACGAGGGACCAGACATGGAAGCGCTTCTCCCGATTGTCATTCAGGTGATCAGCGGTGTTGTCGGTGGCCAGGCTATCGGCGCCGTCCTGAAAAATGCCGCTATGGGGCAGGTTGCCAAGATCGTGGCGGGCGCCGTCGGCGGTGTCGGCGGTGGTGCTCTTCTTTCCGGCATGGGTGGTGATGCCGGTGCGATGAGCGGCATACTTGGCGACGTCATTGGCGGCGGTGCCGGTGGCGCCGTTTTGACGGGGCTTGTGGGTGCCGTCATGGGAGCCATGGGTAAAAAAGGCTGAGACGCTTTGTAGAGAGTTGAAGAAGCGGGCGGCGCAAAACCGCCCGCTTCTTGTTGTGCGGTCATGCGGTGCGGCTGTTCCGTAGCGCCGGCGACCGGGGTTTCAGGTTCCAGTCAGGGAGTTGCTTATGGGCGCGTTGCGCGCCGGGATCATTCCGGTCACGCCGTTCCAGCAGAATTGCGCCATCCTGTTCGACGAGACGGACAAGCGCGGCGTCGTCGTCGATCCGGGCGGCGAGGTGGAGCGCATTCTCTCGGCCATCGAGGACAACGGCATCGCCATCGAGGCGATCTGGCTCACCCACGGGCATATCGACCACGCCGGCGGCGCGATGGACCTGAAGGAGGTGCTCGGCGTCGACCTGATCGGCCCGCACGAGGCGGATCGCGACCTGCTCGGCAATCTCGAGAGCCAGGCGCGCATGTTCGGCCTCGAGGGGGCGGTGCGCAATGCGGTGCCCGACCGTTTCCTGACCGAGGGCGAGATCCTGTCCTTCGGCGATCACCGTTTCGAGGTCTTGCACTGCCCCGGTCATGCGCCGGGCCATGTGGTCTTCTTCAATCGGGACGCCCGCTTCGCCCATGTGGGCGACGTGCTGTTCAGCGGCTCCATCGGGCGCACGGACCTGCCCGGCGGCGATCACGACACGCTGATCCGTTCGATCAAGGAAAAACTGCTGCCGCTTGGCGACGAAGTCGGCTTCCTCTGCGGCCACGGCCCCGGCGGCCGTTTCGGCGAGGAACGACGCGGCAATCCGTTTCTTGTTTAGGGATCGAGGGGCGGTCAACGCTCGCCCCTCACCCTTACCTGACCGGGGTCGAGCCACGGGTCTCGTCCCGTCCTTCGGACCCCCGTGAACGGGGAGAGGGGGCGTCCACGTTGCGGCCATCCTCCTTCTCCCCGCTTGCGGGGAGAAGGGTGCGCAGCACGCAGGGGGATGAGGGGCGGGCGCTACCGCGCAATCCTCGCCACTCTTCCCGCTATCTCCGCTTCTTCCCGGCCTTCTGCGCCAGGTTCAGCCGCACCGCGGCGCGGATGAGCGCCTTCAGCGCGGCCTCGTCCACCGCGTCGTCCTCGTGGAAGTCGATCGCGCGCCGGACATTGCCCTCGAGGCTGGCGTTGAACAGGCCGGTCGGATCGTCCAGCGCCGCGCCCTTGGCGAACGTCATCTTCACCGCCTTCTTGTAGGTCTCGCCGGTGCAGATGATGCCGGCATGCGACCAGACCGGCACGCCGCGCCATTTCCACTCCTCCGTCACCTCGGGATCGGCCTCCCTGATCAGCGCCCGCAGCTTGGCGAGCAGCGCGCCCCGCCAGTCGCCCAGCTCGGTGATCCGGGCGTCGATCAGCTCCGTCGGGGAGGGCGCTGTTCCGTTCGCGCCGTCTTGTGCTTCGTTCATCGCTTTGTCGTCTCCTTCGTGCCGCCGCTGCCCTGGACCCGTTCATCGTTTCACAGAAACGCTGACCCGTTCCAACTCCTTGTTTCTCCGCGTTTATGCGGGCGTCGGGTGAACCCCCCGACCTCAAAACGCCCTACAGGCGTTCACCGGGTAGCCGGCTTGCCTGCTTCACCCAGCCGGTGAAAAGCGCCTCGTCGATCTCTTCACCTTCATGGACATGAAAATAGCGGGTCTCGGGCGTTTTCGAGGCGACGGGCGGGACGGGATCGAGCGACGTTCCGCGGAAGAAGGTGACCTTCACATAGCGGTCGAAGCAGTGAAAGCCGAGGAACCAGCCTTCGCCCTCGAGACCATAGAAGGGCGTGTTCCACTTGATCGCCTTGAACACGCCGGGCACCGCCTCCTCGATGAGCGCGTCGAGGCGGCGGCCCACAACCTGCTTCCAGCCCGGCATGGCGGCGAGATAGGCCTCGACCGGCGCGTCGCCATAGCCCTTGGCGATCTGCGGATTGCCGCCCGACAGCAGCACCGGCTTCCCGGGGGTTCCGGTGTCGTTCTTCCCGGCCATCCCGGCCTCCTATCCGGTGGTCCGCTCGCGTCGCCAGCCTTCGGCATAGGGCAGGGCGAACATGTAGAGCCCCGTGAAGAGCAGCAGGGCGAGCGGCGCGAGGGGCAGGAAATACACCCATTCGGCCGGTTCCCTTCCCATGCCCAGGAGCAGGAAGATGAAGGCGACGATCAATGTGAAGATGATGGAAAGCCAGCGGTGGACCTGCCGCACCCATTTGCTCCAGTTCAAGGGATTCTCCTTCCGTGGTGTCGATGTCGGTGATCGGCGCGCAGCGCCTGCCGTCTTCAGTCCAGTCCGGCGAGGACGTTCTCAAGCCCGGCGAGGAAGCGCGGCCATGCGGCCTGCGCACCCTGATAATAGGGCTGCTGGTGGGCGCGGAAGCCTTCCTGCTCCATGCGCAGGAGCGTTCCGCCGGCGGTCGGCGTCAGCGTCCAGGTGACCGTGCTCCTGAGATCCTTGGTGTCCCAGCTGTAGGACAGCATCCGCGTCGGCTCGGACGTCCGCACTTCGCAGTCGACCGTTCCCCAGTCCGCGTCGAGATTGAAGCGGTGGTTCACCGCCGGCTTGAACGTGTTCTTCATCAGCCAGGCCTCGATCAGATGCGGCTGCGTCAGCGCGCGCCAGACCTTCTCCGGCGGATGGGGCATTTCCCGCTCGACGATGACGGAAAGCGTGTCGGTAGAGGTGTCGTTCATTGATCCATCCTTCTCAGAACGTCTTCGAGGTCGTCGAACCGCGCCTCCCAGAAGCCCTGCATCCGCGCGGTCCAGTCGGCCAGCGGGGCGAGGGCGGAGAGTTCGGCGCTGTAGTGGGTCTGGCGCCCGTCCTGCCGGTCGCGCACGAGGCCCGCCCGCTTGAGCACGCCCAAATGTTTCGACACGGCGGGCTGCGAGACGCCGGCCATGGCCGTCAGGGCGGCCACCGTCTGGTCGCCGTCGCGGCACAGGCGCTCGAACAGTCCCCGTCGCGTCGGGTCGGCGAGCGTCTTGAACAGGAGATGATGCGCTTCGGACATGGTGATTGATAGCTGGTTGGTTATCGATTTTCCATAGCCGACGGGTTATCGATTAGTCAAGCCGGCGGCGGCGCGCGGTGGTCGCGGACGGAAAAAGGCCGGGTCGCGAGACCCGGCCTCCGGATGGGATTCAGGCGCTGAAGCCGGTAGCGGCTCAGTTCGGCTGGCAGAAGTGCCGGCGGCCGTCATAGCCCATGAAGGTGCCGCTGCGGGCGTCGAAGCTGCGGTAGCGGTTCGAGCAGTAGCGGTACCATTCGCGCGACCACGGCTCCATCGCGTCGCGATAATAGGTCGGCCGCACGCGGGGCCTGTAGTAGCGGGGTTCTTCATAGTAGTCGCGCTGGACCCGGTAGTGGTCCGGGTAGGCACGGTACGGCGGATCGATGTAGACGCGGCCGCCACTGCGCGATTCCGACAGCAGTCCGCCGACGATCGCGCCAGCCGCCAGGCCGATCACGCCGGCGGCGACGGCGTCGCTGTTGCCTCTGTGGTGCCGGTGCCGGTGGCCGGCGTCGGCGGTCGAGATCGCGCCGAGCGTCATCGCGGCCACGGCCATCGAGAGTATGCTCGTCTTCAGGATGCTCTTCATCACTCTACCTCTTGGTCATGCGCTGCCGGTCGGGGGGGCAAGGGCAGCAGCTTCCTGCAGCAAATAGGCCTTCCTGCCTGAATGCCAGCTGAACGAGGCGCCCATATGGCGTTCACGGGCCCATATGGCGTTCACGGATGGAGTCGCGCCGATATCGAACGTCAACCCGCTCCATCGGCAGGCCGGTCGTCGGGCGCTTCCAGGGCGTGTCGCAATCTTCCGGATGCGCTGGACACGCTTCAAGTCCCTGTTTCATCGCATGTCGTTGTCCTGGAATTCGTTCCCGCTTCCGGGCGACATCCTTCAACGCGCGGGCAGGGCAGGCGGTTCCCCGCAACCCCTCGCGACCCGGCGTCCCGGTGGATAGGGCGAAGCGGCGGCAGGCTCGTCAGCGCGTTCCTCGATATCTGGCTGTCTGTCCGGGCGGTGTCGCGACGCTTGCGCGCCCGTTCCCTGGGGGGAGCACCCCGTCTGCCACACGGCGCTCCGGCATGCGCGGGAGGGCGTCGGCAGTTGCGCGGTATACGCGGCGGCCGTGGCCGCTTGGCACCCTCTGGGCGCTAAAGTTCAGGCTCCGGCCCCAGAAGCAGGGCCGGTTCCCCTCGCTGTACTCTTCTCGCCTTCCGCCGGGGCGTGCCGTTCACCGGGCGCCCGGCGGGCAGGCTATTGCGAAATCGTCAGGTTGACGGCTTTCGGTCCCTTGCCGCGCTTGTCCGGCTCGGTCTCGAAGCTCACCTTCTGTCCGTCTTCGAGGCCGGGCAGGCCCGATGCCTGGACGGCGGAGATATGAACGAACACATCGGCTCCGCCGGCATCCGGGGTGATGAACCCGAACCCCTTGGAGTTGTTGAAGAACTTAACGGTACCACTCTGCGACATCGGAAGGAGTCCTTTCTCCCTTCATGCTGGTCTCTGGAGGCCAACCTCTTGCTGGGTTTCGCCCATGGCGTCATCGGTCGTTTACTGGGGGAGAAGAAACAGTCAGCTTCGTGCCTCGCTTGCTCGGACATGGGGTGCGGGGGAAGTCCCCGGCAGGCATGTTTTCTCCATAAGCATCAGCACAACTTCCCGGAGGGCCAAAAGTCCCTCATCAGGGCATGCCATTCCAGTCTCCGGGCCGGCAAATGCCCGAACGGACGGGAGCTTCCCCGATTTTTCTGGTACGGGCAAGCGAAACTTTTGTGAATCGCAGCGGGCGCCAAGGTGATCGCGCCTCTCCATTGCCGCAGGCAAAGAAAAAGCGCGGCGGAAACCCGCCGCGCTCATAACAGAACTCTGTATCCGCTTGTCGGATCAGGCCAGCGACAGATTAACTGCCTTCGGGCCCTTGCCCATGCGGTCCGGCTCGGTTTCGAAGTTGACCTTCTGGCCGTCGGCGAGAGTGCGGATCCCCGAAGCTTCGAGCGCGGAGATGTGGACGAACACGTCCTTCGCGCCATCATCCGGCGTGATAAAGCCGAAGCCTTTGGTTTCATTGAAGAATTTAACGGTGCCGGTCTGGGCCATGGGAAACTCCTATTCCCTTTGAGAAGTCGCGTCTGTGCAACGTGCGCAGGTTCACGGTCGTCGAGAGTTTAACAAGGTCGGGGAAAGGGGTCGTCCTTCAAAACGCGTCCAGTCTCCGGGTCTGCAATCACCCGAGCGCGCGGCATTTATGACATGAAAGGGGGTGCGACACAAGATACCGGGCGCGCGTCGCGGGGCCGTTTCGACGGTCGGCCGGGCGCCCCGGCGCTTGTCCGCGCCCGCGCTTCCGCCCCGGTTTCGCGCGGCGGCGCGCGGCTTTCCCCGGCATGTCCCGCTGCATGTCCTGCAGGCCGGACCGTTCGTCGCGGCCTGCGGAGGCGCGATCGCGATGCGACGCGGGCCAGGAACAGGGGCTTGCGGGTCATCCATATTCGGAATAATTTCCCGTTTATGGAAGATGCTCCCTCCGACGACGCCGCCTTCGACGACCGCATCGCCCGGCGGCTGCGCGCCCTGCGTGGCGAGCGGGGCTGGTCGCTCGACGCGCTTGCCGCGCGCAGCAAGGTCAGCCGCGCCACCCTGTCGCGCCTGGAGAACGCGGAGGTCAGCCCGACGGCCAGCGTCTTGGGCCGGCTCTGCGCGGCCTACGACATCACCGTCTCACGGCTGATGTATCTGGTCGAGGAGGATTTCTCGCCGCTCGTGCAGCGCGGCGCTCAGGCGGTCTGGGTGGATCCGCGGCACGATTTTCACCGCCGGCTCGTCTCGCCGCCGGCGCGGGCGCTGGGCGGGGAGGTGCTGGAATGCCGACTCGGCCCCGGCACGCGGATCGCCTATGACGCGCCGCCGCGCAGCGGCCTCGAGCATCATCTCGTCCTTGTCGAGGGCGGTCTCGCCGTGACGGTCGACGGGCGGGAGCACATTCTCGCGCCGGGCGATTGCCTGCGCTACCAGCTGCGTGGCCCGAGCGTCTTCGCGACGCCGGAGACGGTCGCCGCGCGCTATCTTCTGTTCATCCTGTAGGGAACATCTGCGAGGGATCATGACCCATGAGCCGGTGAGGATCGTCTCACTTTCCGCCGACGAGGCGGCCCGCCATCTGCCCGCGCTCGCCGTGCTGCTGCATGCCTGCGTGCATGACGGCGCGAGCGTCGGCTTCGTCCTGCCCTTCCCGCCGGCCGAGGCGGAGGCCTTCTGGCGTGACAAGGTGTTGCCGCCGCTGCGTGCCGGAGGCCGGGTCCTGCTGGTCGCCAGGCAGGGCGAGCGGCTTGCCGGCACGGTCCAGCTCGTCATCGACACGCCGCCGAACCAGCCGCACCGGGCGGAAGCGGCGAAACTGCTGGTCGATCCGGCCTTGCGGCGGCGGGGCATCGGCCGTGCGCTGATGGCGGCGCTGGAGGAGCGGGCGCGCGCCGCCGGGCGTAGCCTGATCACGCTCGATACCCGCACGGGCGACAGGGCCGAGCCGCTCTATGTCGCGCTCGGCTACGCCACGGCCGGCGTGATACCCGGCTATTGCCGCGATCCGTTCACCGACCGGCTCGAGGCGACGACGATCATGTTCAAGGCGTTGCCGGAGATGCTTCAGGCCGAGCCGCTTCAGGTCATATCGAGCAGCAGCGCACGGTGATCGGAAACCTCCGGCCGCGCGACGACGGAAAAGTCGACGACTTCCACCTCGGGCGTGACCAGCAGATAGTCGGCGAAGCGCTGTGACTTGCGGTAATGCGACGTGCGCGTGTCCACGTGACCGCGCCCGGTCACCAGATCGCTCAGCCCGTGCGCGCCCAGCGCCGCGAAGGTGACGCTTGACGGCAGCACGTTGAAATCGCCGCACACCACCAGCCGGTCGCCCGTGCGGCGCAGCCGTTCGATCAGCCGGACCAGCGCCTCGGCCTGCAGCCGGCGCGCCGGCGTGTCCTGCTTGCCCTCGGGGTCGCGCAGCCCGTGCATCTGAACGATCGCGACGGCGGTGCCGGTCCGTTGGTCGAACAGCCGCACGCCATGGGCGTTGCGCGCCCGTGGATGCGGGCCCCAGCCATCGGCGGAAAAGGCGCCATGAACGAAGTCGAGGGCCTGGCCGATCACCGGATAGGATTTGCGAACCAGTGTCGCGAGGCCGAATTCGGAGGCAAAACCATTGCCCTCGTCGTCGTGCAGCAGGCCGCCGCCGGCTGGCGAGAAGAATGCGTCGTGATCCGGAAAGGCGGCGCGGATCTCGTCGAACAGATGGGCCCGCTGCGGCAGGCGCGTGTCGCCGTCGACATAGGTCAGCCAGGCGGCTTGTGCCGACGGCGTGCGCACAACCTCCTGCAGGCACAGCACATCGGGGGCCGCCTGCACCAGGTAAGGCATCAGCCTGTCATGCAGGCGTCCGCCCCACGCGTTCAACGACAATATGCGCAATGCCATCACCCATTCGGAGCGTCGATTTCACCGACGACGGAGCGTCGACTCTACTGACGTGCATTGTAGCCGCCGACGGGGCGGAAGGGCGCGGCATGCTGGCGATTTCCCCAGTTTGCCGCGCCGTCCCTGCCTGCGGCCGAACCCGGCGCTTTCAGCTGGGTTCGGCCGCATCGCCGAAGGCGGGCGCCGCCAGTTGCTCCACATGCGCCCTGAGATCGGCCGGCCAGGTGGCGATGCGGCCGTGGAAGCCCTTTGCATCGCCGGCATAGAGCGCGCGCGCCGCCTCCTCATAGCCGGGCTGGTCGCCCAGCATGGCCAGCATGAAGCGGTCGGCGGCGGCCTGCGCCTGCCTGGCGCGTTCGCGCGGCGCGCCGGTGTTGCGGGCGGCATCGACCAGACGCCGCAGGGCGGCCGACGCCCCGCCGGGCTGGGCGGCCAG
>NZ_AMRM01000028.1 GCF_000300335.1 Nitratireductor pacificus pht-3B
GGTCCCCATTCCGAGCCGATTGACATGAACTCTTTGGCGGCACCGCTGGTGAACGGTTTGTCGAACTCTTAGACCGGGGCGCTTCAGGCATCCGCAACATGATCCGGGAGGCCAACGAGTTCGGTCTTGTTCTTGACAAGGACATGATTGCAAAGGCTGACGAGATCGACCGGAAATTCAAGCTGATAAGCACCACGATAAGCACGGGCGTTAAGTCTGCCATTGTGGAAGCAGCAAGCGGACTGTTCTCATTTCTGGATCGCCTCAGTGCGTTCGAGGAACAGCAAACCCGCACCCTTGGCGATCAGCTCAATGACATTGGAAAACGCCGCCTCGAAATAGAAAACGAAATCCTGAAACTCCGCGAGAATAAGGAGACGTCCATTGGCGGAACTCTCTTTGGCACTGCCTACGACAAGCAGATTGAGACCCTTGAGCGCAAAAGTAGGGAACTACACGAGACCGAAAAGCGCATTCTGGATGTTCTGGACGAGCGCAACAAAAAGGCGGGTGATGCTGCCAAGGAAGCCGTTCCGGACATAACGAAACTGAACAGCGCCGTTCAGGGCACGGGAAGCAGCACCAAAGGTGCGGCCTCCGGGCTGAAATCTTATGCTGATGCCATCCGAGCGCTGAAAGGAGAAATCCCGGAACTTGCCGAGCAGCTTGCCGAATTCGATGCCAGGGCAAAAATTGACACCGCCTATAGGGCGGCCATGGCACAGGCCACCACCAAGGAAGAACGGGACGAGGCGACGGGCTTGCGCGATCGCGCTTTAGGCACCATCGGTTCCCCGGTCATGTCGGACGCTAGCAAGCGAACGCCGGGCACTGCGTTGGGGACGTTTTCTGAACTTGCCCCCAAGATTGTCTCCGACCTCATGCGTGATCTTCAGATCACCAAGGAACAAGCAGCGGGCATCGTTGGCAATCTTGGTGGCGAAACAGGCGGCTTCAAGCACATGCAGGAACTCAATCCGCTTGTGAAAGGATCACGCGGCGGGCTGGGCTGGGCGCAGTGGACAGGACCGCGCCGCCGTGAGTTTGAAGCCTATATCGCCAAAATGGGCCTTCCTGCTGATAGCTACGCTGCCAACTACGGAAATTTGCTTCGTGAGTTGAAGGGACCGGAAGGCGCGGCTCTTGCGCACCTTCGGGAGCAAACGACCGTAGAAGGATCAACGCTATCGTTTTTGGACAAGTTCGAGCGTGCCGGCATCCGCCATGAGAAAGGCCGCATCAATTGGGCGAACCGCGCCTATGATCCTGAAGGTGTGGAGCGGAAGGAACTGGAAGCGCAGCAAAAGCAGGAGCAACTTCAGCAGGAAGCGCAGCAGCGCATCAAGCAGCAGGCCGAAGCCTATTCCGACATCATTGCGCAGGCGAAGCAATACAGCGCCGCACAGGCGAATGAACAGCAGGCGCTTTCCATGACGGCACAGGCTGCCGCCGCTTTTCGGCATGAACAGGACATGCTCAATCAGGCCCAGCAAGCCGACCTTCAATTGACGCCCCAGCAACGGACAGAAATCCAGCAATATGCACAGGGCATGGCACAGGCTGAAGCGGCCACCCTTCAGTTTGCCCAGACACAGCAGCAGGCTGCCGAGTTCTCCCAGATGCTGGGCAACAGCGCCATTGATGCCCTGACCGGCATCGTTTCGGGCACCATGTCCGCAGAACAGGCCCTTGCCCAGCTTGGACAGCAATTGCTCAAGATCGCCCTGCAATATCTGCTTCTAGGACAGGGACCGCTTGCCGGCGGCGGTGGTTTCGGCGGTCTGTTCGGGGGCGTTGGTTCGCTTCTGGGCGGCTTTCTGGGGTTTGCGGACGGTGGCCACGTTTCCGGTCCCGGCACCACGACAAGTGACAGCATTCCCGCGATGCTAAGCGATGGGGAATATGTGGTGAATGCCCGTGCCACCCGGAAGCATCTGCCGGTTCTCGAAGCGATCAACAGCGGGAAGGTGCCAGCTTTTGCCACGGGAGGGCTTGCCAGCCGCAACGCCTTCAGCAGCGCCATGACCTATGCGCCCAGCCTGTCGTTCAACATGCAGGGCAGCAGCGGCAACCCCAGACAGGACGCCCGCTTTGCCCAGCAAGTCGCAACTGCCGTGGATAGTGCCTTGAAGGCCAATCAGCCCGATGGCTTCCGTTATTCAGAAAGTCAGCGGCTTGCAAAGTTGGCGGGAGACCTTCGTGGGGCCGGGAGCCGGAATACATGACGGTCAGTTAGGGAAACGATCTAGTAGGATCGGAAACAGGTCGCGGATCATCCGCGCTTTGACACAAAAGCCAAGATTTGTGGGAATTTGTGAAACGCTCACAGGCATTACCGAGGTAGGAACCGGCTTTGCGATGATTTGGCCCTCTGCCGTGTATTGCGGCCCGCCCCAAAGAAGACCGAGAAGGTAAAAACGACCGCCTATAATGATGCCGCCGTCTTTTCCCGAGTAGCTGCCATTGTCAGCGATCATCACTGGCGAGCCAGATGAACCGGGGAAGCACGCGCAATCAATCATAAACTCCGGACGCCCATTGTAATCCCGCGCATATGGTGTTGCAGTTATTCCGCGCCGCACAATGGGTAAATTGTTTGTATTGTCCCACAAGCCGGTTGGATAACCGATCATGAGAATATTTTCGATTGCGGTCAGTGAATTGATGTCGTCGTCAGTGGGTATGTTCTCAGGGCTGAAAGCTCTAAAATAGGCAGGAGTTCCTGCCTTATCCATTTCATTGAGAACTCCCCCGATTGGAAACGCTGCTAAATCGACACCAGGATCAGGATGGCGGACAACTATCTCATCGAACCCGGTTAGTTCCCAAGAATTGAACTGTCCGAAATGCGCTTCTTCCCCGTTAGCACGAGAGACGTAAATTCTGGCTCGATTGGCTCCTTCGACAACATGCTTGTTTGTTATCAGCGTGGTCATGATGCCCTTTCCCGGCACCTCAACATTGAAGAAGAAACCTGTCCCGATAGACTGCCCGCCCGCTGGCGTGAAAGTCTCTATTCGGCTCGTCGTATGCGGTAGTTGATCGAACATAGACACTGCCATCTCCCCCAAACTCGTTGCAACAAATTGCATACTTACACTTTGAGAAAAGCTTTAATGATCTGGCTTGTCTAGCTGGTCCACACGATTGGTCAACGTCGCTAGTTGCGCTTTGACGCTGACCAATTCAGCCCGTAGCTCACCGAATGCCCAATCGGCAATGGCTTCCGTACCTTCCGCCGTTGCTTTTTCAAAGCTCTGTTCCAACCGCAGTCTGATTTCAGCGTTCATAGATCGACCGCCTTGTTTTGCCGCCCTTTCCAGCTTTTCGCGAAGGCTGACAGGCAAACGCATGCTCGTGGCGTCGGATAGTTTTTCAGCCAAGGCAAAACTCCCTCTTGATATGTATTTCATTTAAATGCATATGAATACACGCATTCAAATGAAATACACTTTCATACCGGAGTTATCAGCATGAGCAACCGCCATTCAACCAGCATTCGCCTTCCTATTGAGATCAAAGAGTGGGCCGAAAGTCGTTCGATCCGCAATCACCGCTCCATGAGCGCGGAGATTGTCGCAATCCTGTCTGCCATCCGTGACGGCGAGAAGACCGGCACCGGTTTCGAAGGATTTGCCAATCCGTCCGGTATTCCCGGTGACGTGCCCCTGTTTCCGGCCTGACCGCCCCCAACAACAGGAGAAACCACCAGTGAACACCGATCAGCGCATCGCCGTCATTCTGGACGCGCCCCATGAAAACGGCAAGTGGACTTACACCCTCCGTGTTGCGGACGGTGAGACGGTTCAGTCTGAATGGACGAAATCAATCACTGTTTCCGCTGACTTTGCTGAACGCAAATCGGCCTATGACGAGCTTGTAGCTCTGGCACAGGACGCAACGAAAGATGGCGGTCAGATTATTCCGGTTATCATGCACCCGTTCATTGAGGCTGCATGATGCCTTACAGCACCCTTCACGAACTCACCAAGAGCATGTCCCCCGCGACAGGGGGGCATGGCTTTCTGAAATCAAAGAAGCGGGCAAAACCCAACAAACCCATCTTCACCATCCCGAAAATGAAGCAGGTGGCCAAGCTTGCCGAAGGCATGGGCAAGACGGTTACGACATTCACCGTCAACGGCGATGGGGGCTTCACCCTTGTGGCCAGCGAACCGGGCGCAACGCCTGAAGCAGAGTCCAACGAGTGGGATGAGGTGCTGCCCAATGGTAAAGCATAAGCTCCCCAGATACGTCCACGCCTATAACGACCGGCACGGCAAACAGCGCATCTACTTTCGGAAACCGGGCGCTCCACGAGTGGCCTTGCCCGGTCCGCTCTTCTCTGAAGGCTTCTGGATTGCCTACCATAAGGTACAGGAGGGGCTTCCGGTCGCTACCCCGCAGATTGGAAGCGGTAAGAATAAGGCGGGCACAATAGGCGCGTTGATTGCTGACTATTATGCATCCCCCATGTTCACCGCCCTGAACCCCTCGACGCAACAAACCTACCGCAACCAGCTTGAACGCTTTCGCCTGAAACACGGCGATAAGCGCGTGGCTATGATCCAGCCGAAGCACATAGATATGATCCTTGGCGAGGAAGCCGCGAAGTCACCACCGCTTGCCAGCAACTTACGGAAGCGGCTGGGCACCCTCATGCAATGCGCCGTGAAGTGGGACTACCGGCCTGACAACCCCATGTTGATCGCCAGCAAGGTCAAGTACAAGACGCCCGGCATTCGCACATGGACTGATAATGACATCAAGAAGTATCGTGCCTATTGGGCCGAGGGCACCCCAGAGCGCAGCGCGTTTGAAATCTTGCTCTACACTGGGCTCCGCCGATCAGATGCCGTACGCCTTGGACGCCAGCACATTCAGGATGGGCACATTGTCATAAGCACCAAGAAATCAGGTGAGGTCGTTCAGCTTCATATCCCGATCCACGAAGACTTTGCTGCCTTCCTCGATACGTTGCCCAAGGACCGGTTGCAGTTGATCGCAACGAAGCGGGGCACCGCTCGCAGCAATGATGCCTTTGGTAACTTCATTATCGATGCGGCGCGTAGGGCCGCACTGCCGGCAAAAAGCTCCGCTCATGGTATCCGCAAGGCCGCTTGCCGGATGCTGGCAGAGGCTGGATGCACCGCGCTGGAAATCATGTCCATCACCGGGCATCGGGACATCAAGGAAATCGAACGCTACTGCCGAGCAGCCAATCAGAAGAAGCTGGCAGTGGAAGGCATCAATAAGCTGAAGGGCAAGAAATGAGAACGTCGCCAGAACACAAATTGGCTAACCTCGATCCCCGGTTAGTCAACCGGACCCGTAAAGCATTGAAAAACCAAGCGCCGGTTAAGGATGTGGCGATCCCGACAGGATTCGAACCTGTGACCCTCAGATTAGGAATCTGATGCTCTATCCTACTGAGCTACGGGACCGCATGGCTTCCTCATAGCGGCATGCCGGCGCTTCGCCAAGACGAAATCCGGGCTTTGCATCCGGCAGGCGGTCTGCTGGGCCGCCCGCCGGATGTCGATTTCAGGCGGCCAGGGCCTTTTCCGCCAGGCGCACCCAGTAGCTGACGCCGTGCGGGATGACCTCGTCGTTGAAATCGTAGCTTGTGTTGTGCAGCGCCGCGGTGTCGCCATTGCCGATGAAGATGAAGGCGCCGGGGCGGGCTTCGAGCATGTAGGAGAAATCCTCGCCGCCCATGGTCGGCATCACGTCCGTGTCGACATTGGTCGCACCGGCGATCTCGCCGGCGACGGTGCTGGCGAAAACCGTTTCGTCGGCGTGGTTGAAGGTCACCGGATAATTGGAATCGTACTGGACGTCGACGGTCGCGCCATGGGCGGTCGCCACGCCTTCGCAGATCGCCTTCATGCGCTTCTCGGCCTCCGCATTCACCTCCTTCTTCAGGGTGCGCACGGTGCCCGCCAGTTCGACCTGGTCGGGGATGACGTTGAAGGCGTCGCCGGCGTGGAACTTGGTCACCGAGACAACCACGGAATCGAGCGGGTGCACGTTGCGCGAGGCGATGCTCTGCAGCGCCGTGACGATCTGGCTCGCCGCAAGGATCGGGTCGATGACCGTATGCGGCATCGCGGCGTGGCCGCTGCGGCCCTTGACGGTGATGACGAACTCCGAGGTGGCGGCCATCATCGGTCCCGGGCGGATGGCGAAATGACCGACCGGCAGGCCCGGCATGTTGTGCATGCCGAACACGCGGTCTATGCCGAAGCGCTCCATCATGCCGTCCTTGACCATCTCGTTGCCGCCGCCGCCGCCTTCCTCCGCGGGCTGGAAGATCACCGCGACCGATCCCTTGAAGTTGCGCGTCTCGGCCAGGTACTTGGCCGCGCCCAGAAGCATGGCGGTGTGTCCGTCATGGCCGCAGGCATGCATCTTGCCCGGCACGGTGGACGCCCAGGGCTTGCCGGTGACCTCGGTCATCGGCAGGGCATCCATGTCGGCGCGCAGGCCGATCGCCGGGCCGTCGCCGCGATTGCCCCTGATGATGCCGACGACTCCGGTGCGGCCAATGCCCGGAACGACCTCGTCGCAGCCGAACTCCTTGAGCTTGTCGGCCACGAGCCCGGCGGTGCGGTGGACGTCGAAAAGGAGTTCTGGATTGCTGTGAATGTCGCGGCGCCATCCGGCGATCTCTTCCTGCAACTCGGCGGCGCGGTTTAAAATCGGCATTTAGAGCTTCCTTCAAATTTTTGCCCCGATTGGGGTCTCATGGTCGGCCGGCGGCGGCTTCGCGTAGGCGACCGGTGGGGCGATGCTTGTTGTCGCGGGTTCCCGATCAGGAAATCCCTATGACGGGACCATGCATGATTGCAAGGGTTCTTGCCAAGCGGCTTGGCCGACAAGATGGACGAACCGGCTGTGCCAGGCAGGTTGATCTGTCGAAACGCGGTGGATGCCGGGGTTTGCGGTGCGGGTCGGCCGGAGCGGAGCCTTTGCAAAGCCGCGTGGAAGTGGGTTAAATACAGAAAGCCCGAGAAGATGTCGGCAGAACCCCGTTCTGTCGCCACTCAAGGATAACGGCTTCCCCTGCGGGTGTCGAAAAAGCATCATCAATCCCTGAGAAGGTGCCGTCGGGACAAGGTCTGAGACCAGGATTGCGGATAGGAATATGAGCATTGCAAGACGCATGGCGCCGCTGTTGGCGCCGCTGTTTCTCGGCCTCGGCGCCGGGATCGCACCGGCGGCGGCGGGGCCGTCCATCGTCATCGATGTGGGCAGCGGGAAAGTGCTGTCGCATGAAAGCGCCTTTCAGCGCTGGTATCCCGCCTCGCTGACGAAGCTTATGACCGCCTATGTGGCCTTCCGCGCGGTCAAGGCCGGCGAGATGCAGCTCGATTCGCCGGTGCGCGTTTCCGCCAATGCGGCCAAGGAGCCGCCGAGCAAAATGGGCTATCCGGCGGGGTCGGTGCTGACGCTCGACAATGCCTTGAAGATGATCATGGTCAAGTCGGCCAACGACATCGCCACCTCCATCGCGGAAAGCGTGGGCGGCTCGGAGCGGGCGTTCGCCGGCCGGATGAACGAGGCCGCCAGGCAGCTCGGCATGACCGGCTCGAATTTCGTCAATGCGCACGGCCTTTTCTCGACCGAGCAGTACACCACTGCGCGCGATCTCGCGCTGCTGGTGCGGGCGATCCGCAGGGAATTCCCGCAATACGCCCATTACTTCTCACTGGAAGCCATCCAGGCGGGCGACAAGGTCATGCCGAACTACAACTGGCTGATCGGCCGCTTCGCCGGCGCGGATGGCATGAAGACCGGCTATATCTGCGCCTCGGGCTTCAACCTCGCCTCGACGGCGACGCGCAACGGCCGCACGCTGGCGGCGATCGTGCTGGGCGCCACCTCGCAGGTGACGCGCGGCGAGGAGGCGGCGCAGCTGCTTGCCAAGGGTTTCCAGGCCCAGGCTTTCGCAGCGCCGAGGATCGACGGCATGGCACCCTATGGCGAGGGCCGCAACGTGGCGGTCGACATCCGGCCGCAGGTCTGCTCGCAGGAGGCCGTCAAGGCACGGATGGAGGAACGCGACGACGAGGGCAAGCTGATCGTCCGCTCGCCCTATATCAAGGCGCTGGAGCACGAGCCGCGCCCGGTGGTCGTCGGGCTGGGCGGCGCGACGGGGCCGGAATCGACGGCGCCGCGCTATGCCAATGTGCCGATCCCGACGCCGCGGCCCGACTATCCGCTCGCGACCGCCGTGCCCGCGACCGCCCAGGGCGGCTAGTCCGATGGCGGGCAGGATTGCGCTGACGCTGGTGACCGGCTTCCTCGGCGCCGGCAAGACGACGCTGATCAACCGGCTGCTGAAGGATCCCGCGCTGGCCGACACCGCGGTCATCGTCAACGAATTCGGCGCAGTTGGGATCGATCACCTGCTCGTCGAGCAGTCGTCCGATGGCGTCATCGAGCTTTCTGACGGTTGCCTGTGCTGCACCGTACGCGGCGCGCTGGTGGAGACGCTGGAAGGACTGGGCGCGCGGCTCTCGGAAGGACGCATCGAGCGCCTGAAGCGCGTCGTCATCGAGACGACCGGTCTTGCCGATCCCATTCCCGTGCTGCAGGCGCTGGCCGCCCATCCTGACCTGTCGCAGACCTTCCGGCTCGACGGCGTGGTGACGGTCGTCGATGCGCTGCACGGCCTGCAGACCCTCGATGCGCATGAGGAGGCGGGCCGGCAGGTGGCCGTCGCCGACCGGCTGGTGCTGTCCAAGGTGGAAGACGTGGACGCTGCTGCGCTGGCGGCTCTGATGGCGCGTCTCGACGCGCTGGCGCCCGGCGTGGAGCGTCTCGGCGCGAGGCAGGCGACCGCCCTGCAGATCATCGATTGCAGCATGCTCGATGCGGGCGCGCGCGCGACCGAGGCGATGCGGAGCGGATGCGGGCATGACCATCATCACGGCCATGGCGACGATCACCACCACCATCATCATCACCATCACGGCGTCCACCACGAAGGCGCGGGGTTCGACACGGTGTTTCTCGGCCATGACCGGCCGATGCCGGTCGCGACGCTGGAGAATTTCCTCGACCTGCTGCGCAGCCAGTGCGGCGCGCGGATGCTGCGGCTGAAGGGCATCGTCGAGACGGCGGAGGCGCCGGAGCGGCCGCTGGTGGTGCAGGGGGTGCGCCAGATGCTGCATTCGCCGCGCCGTCTGGACGCCTGGCCGGATGCGCAGCGCGGCGTGCGGCTGGTGATCATCGGCACCGGTCTCGACGCCGGCTATATCGAAGGGCTGTTCGCCGCCTTCACCGGGCAGGCGCGCGTCGACATGCCGGACCGCGCGGCGCTCGAGGACAACCCGCTCGCGATCGCCGGGTTCCGGCGATAGACTCATTCACCGTTTCGTTGAAACGCTGAACAAGCCCAACTCTTCGTTTCTCATGGTTTGTGCGGGCATCGGGTGGTTCCACCCGACCGTCGAGACGCGTCAGCCCCGCTCGACCAGAAAGCGGTGGCCGCCCTCGGCCGCCTGTGTCGAAACAAGCTGGTGTCCGTGCTCGGAGCAGAAGGCGGGAATGTCGATGACCGCAAGCGGATCGGTGGTTTCCAGCCAGATCCGCGCGCCCTGCGCCATGCCTGACAGGCGCTTGCGCGCCTTTAGCACGGGCAGCGGGCAGTTCAGCCCTTTCAGGTCGTAGACCTCGGGATCCGCGGTCACGCTCAGCCGCCGAACATGTTCCACAGGCGGCGGCGCATGGATTTCGGCTCGGCCGCCGGCTGGGCGGCGACTTCCGCCTGCGCCGCGTCGGGGCGCGGGCTCGGAGCGGGAACGGCGCCCGTGGTGACCGGTGCTTCGGCAGACGCCCCGGCAGCGGCCTCGACCGTGTCCGGTACGCCCTGCGGGGCAGGGGGCGTCGTGTAGGCGGAGGCCGTCGCCGCGACGGAGGATGCGGTTGCCGCCGGTGCCGGCTGCGCCGGCGCCGTTGCCGCCACGACGGGCGCGGCGAGGCTCGGCGGCTCACGCGAAACGCGCTCGCCGCGTGCGCGGCGCTTGCTCCAGTCGGCCACCAGCAGCGCTTCCTTGTGGCCGGCGATGCTGGGTGCCGGGCCGCTGGCGGGCTGGGCGCCGAGCGCGGAGGAGAACGCCTTGTCGTACTGCGTCTGATACTGCTGGTAGGCCATGATCAGGGAATCGGGCTGGCTCGTCTGCGGGCAGGCGCCCGTGGGAGAGAAGCTCTGGCCTTCAGGCGCGACCTGGTTGAACACATAGCGCTTCTCGCAGACATCGACCTTCGGCGGGACCTTGGTCAGCTCGAAATGGTCATAGCCTTCCTTGAGCATCTTCCAGAAGTCGTAGTTCGGGTCGCTGCGGTAGCGCGCCATATTCTGCGGCGTCATGCGGAAGGGAAACGCCTGGATCTGGAAGTCCCTCTGGCCGCCCTTGAAGCTGTCGCGCGCGAACGCGTAGATCTGCGCGACCTGGTCGTCGGTCATCGAGTAGCAGCCGGCCGAAGAACATGCGCCGTGCACCATCAGGTGCTGCCCTGTGCGGCCGTTGGCGCGGTCATAGGCGTTCGGGAAGCCGATGTTGAAGGAGAGATAGTAGCTCGACTTCGGGTTCATCTGCGCCGGGCGCACCGTGTAGAAGCCTTCCGGTGCCTGGCGGTCGCCTTCGGTGAATTTCGGACCCAGCTTGCCCGACCATTTGCAGATGTCATAGCTGGCGATCATGTCGTAGCGGCCGTTCTGCTTGGCCTTCCAGACTTCCAGCTTTCCCTCTTCCTTGAAGATGCGCATCATGACGGGCGAGCTCTTGCTCATGCCCTTGGCCTCCATCGCCGTGACGATGCTGGCGGGCAATTGGCGCTCGGCCTTGGGAGCGATGTCCTCAAGCGTTTCGTTGCAGCCGGCCAGCGCCAGCGCTGCCGAAAAGAGAAGTGCGTATTTGATCGGGCGTGTCATGGATGGTGTTCGTGTCCCGCCTTGTTTGGCCCCGCGCGACGATTCTACTACGGTGATCCGCTTATGGAAAATGAACGCTCATGCTTTAGAAATCATTACCCACATCGTTAGGCTTTTCGCCATGGCAGAGGCGCTAGCGCGGCATTCTCTGGTCATTTGTGGCGATTTAACGGTTTCTATTGGACAGGACGGGGGAAGGCAATCCCACGAGGTGCGGGATATTCCTCCCGTCGTCCCCGGAGGCGGTGCCTCTCCATACTTTCTCGAGCGTAATGATTGGGGTTTTTATCCTCATACTCGTACATTATGAGAATGTTATTGCTTTCTAATAGCCTGCTCAGCACTTCCTATAGAAGATCATACTTTATTCCCTATCTTCGCGACACCTCTTCAACCAGATGCGCCGAGGCGCAGCGGAGATCTTTATGCGTAAACTCGTTCTGGCCGCGGCGCTTTTCGCCGCCACCGCTTCCGTTTCCCAGGCAGAGACCATCCGGGTCGGCATGTCGGGCGGTTATTTCCCCTTCACCTTCGTCAAGCAGGACAAGCTGCAAGGCTTCGAGGTCGACGTGCTCGACGCCGTCGCACAGGAGACCGGCGACGAGGTCGAGTATGTCACGATGAGCTTTTCCGGCCTGGTCGGGGCGCTCGAATCGAACCGGATCGACACCATCGCCAACCAGATCACCATCACGCCGGAGCGCGAGGCGAAGTTCGCCTTCTCGCAGCCCTATGTGATCGACGGAGCGCAGGTGGTGGTCAAGAAGGGCAACGAAGGCGAGATCACCGGACCCGAAAGCCTCAAGGGGCGCACGGTGGCGGTGAATCTCGGCTCCAATTTCGAGCAGCTCCTGCGCGATCTGCCCTATGCAGGCGAGATCGACATCAAGACCTATGAGAGCAATCTCGAGCAGGACACGGCGCTCGGCCGGGTCGATGCCTTCGTCATGGACCGGGTCAGCGCCACGCAGGTGATCAAGGAAACGCCGCTGCCGCTGGCGCTCGCCGGCGAGCCTTTCTCGGAAATCCGCAACGCGCTTCCCTTCCGCAACAACGAGGAGGGCAAGGCCCTGCGCGACCGCGTCGATGCCGCGCTGACCAAGCTCAAGGAGAACGGCAAGCTGAGCGAGATCTCGCAGAAGTGGTTCGGAGCCGACATCACGAAGTAGCGATTGTGGACGCAATGGCTGAGCTTCGCTGCCCCTCACCCTCTTCCGTAAGGGGTGAGGGGCCGCAAGACGTAGTATGCTCCCGCCATGCCGTTCCGCCACGAAAGAAGCCAGGCCCGTGAGACCGCTCGATCTTGACTACATGCTGGGGCTCGTCCCCGTCCTTCTGAAATATGTGCCGCTGACGCTCGCCATGGCGTCGGTGGCCATGGTCTGCGCACTGGCGCTGGCCTCGCTGATGGCGATCGTCCGCGTCACGCGGGTGCCGCTGCTCGACGGCTTCACCCAGGTCTTCATCAGCTTCTTCCGCGGCACGCCGCTGCTGGTGCAGCTTTTCCTGTTCTACTACGGCCTGCCGCAGGTGTTTTCCTTCCTGACCGCCATCAACGGCGTGACGGCGGCGGTGATGGGGCTGACCCTGCACTTCGCGGCCTACATGGCCGAGAGCATCCGCGCCGCGATCATCGGCGTCGACCGCTCGCAATGGGAGGCGTCGCTTTCGGTCGGCATGACCACGCCGCAGATGATGCGGCGGATCATCCTGCCGCAGGCGGCGCGCGTCGCCGCGCCCACGCTGGTCAACTATTTCGTCGACATCATCAAGAGCACGTCGCTCGCCTTCACGCTCGGCGTGACGGAACTGATGGGCGCGGCGCAGAAGGAGGCGGCCGGCAGCTTCCTCTATTTCGAGGCGTTCATCCTCGTCGCCGTGATCTACTGGATCATCGTCGAGGCGCTGACGGTGGTGCAGCGGCAGCTCGAGCTCAGGCTCGGAAAGGCGCATGCGCGATGATCTCGGTCAGGGGACTCACCAAGCGCTTCGGCGCCAACACCGTGCTCGACGGCATCGATCTGGAGATCGGGGCAGGCGAGCGGGTGGCGATCATCGGCCCTTCGGGGACCGGCAAATCGACGCTGCTGCGCTCGCTGAACTTTCTCGAAAAGCCGGATGAGGGCCAGATCACTGTCGGCGATGTCAGCGTCGATGCAAAGACCGCGACGGCGGCGGAGCAGCGCGGGCTGCGGCGGCGAACCTCCTTTGTCTTCCAGAACTACGCGCTTTTCGCCAACAAGACGGCCCGCGACAACATCGCCGAGGGCCTGATCACGGTGCGCGGATGGGAGAGGGCGAAGGCGCATGCGCGCGCCGACGAGATCCTGTCGACCATCGGCCTGGCCAACAGGGGAGACAGCTACCCGGCCGCCCTGTCAGGCGGCCAGCAGCAGCGCGTCGGGATCGGCCGCGCCATGGCGGCGGACGCCGAGCTGATGCTGATCGACGAACCCACCTCGGCGCTCGATCCCGAATGGGTCGATGAGGTCCTGCAATTGCTGAAACGCGTCGCCGACGCGCGCCAGACGATGCTGATCGTCACCCATGAAATGCAGTTCGCGCGCGACATCTCCGACCGTGTCCTGTTCATGGATGGCGGGCGGATCGTCGAGCAGGGGCCGCCGGAGGTGATGTTCAGCCGACCGAAGGACCCACGGACGGCCGCCTTCCTGCGCAAGGTGCTATGAGCGGCGCAGGCGCGTGAGGATTGCCGCTCAGGCATGACGAACTGTCGGGATGGATATGGTGCAGGTCACCGGCGTTCGAGACTGACAAGACCGCTCCTGCCATTCGTCATCCTCGGGCCCGCCCCGAGGTTCCATGCCGGAACGGATGATCCCTTGCGCCTGCCTTACAGGCTGCGGCCGATGGCGAGGAATTTCTCGCGGCGGTGCTCGCGGTAGTCCATGTTGCCCGCACCGAGTTCGGCAAAGCCCTTCTCGATCTGCTCGCCGACCGCCCTGATCGTCTCCTCCGGGCCGCGATGCGCGCCGCCCAGGGGTTCGGCGATGATGCGATCGATGATCTTCATGCCGGCGAGGTCCTGCGCGGTGATCTTCATGTTGGTCGCGGCATCCTTGGCGCGCGCCGTGTCGCGCCACAGGATCGAGGCCGCGCCCTCGGGCGAGATCACCGAATAGATGGCATGCTCCAGCATGTAGACATGGTTGGCGGTGGCGATGGCGATGGCGCCACCCGAGCCGCCCTCGCCGATGACGACGGCGATGTTGGGAACCTTCAGGCCGAGCGACACCGAGGTCGAGCGGGCGATCGCTTCGGCCTGGCCGCGCTCTTCCGCGCCGATGCCGGGATAGGCGCCCGTCGTGTCGACGAGGCTCACCACCTTGATGCCAAAACGGTCGGCCAGTTCCATCACACGCACGGCCTTGCGATAGCCCTCGGGCCGGGCCATGCCGAAATTGTGCCGCAAGCGGCTTTGTGTGTCGTTGCCCTTCTCCTGACCGATGACGGCGACGGATTCGCCGTTGAAGCGGGCAAAGCCGGCGATGACGGCCTCATCCTCGCCAAAAGCCCGGTCGCCGGCCAGCGGCGTGAACTCGGTAAAGAGCGCGTTGACATAGTCCATGCAGTGCGGCCGGTCGGGGTGGCGGGCGACCTGCGCCTTCTGCCACGGGGTCAGGGCGCGGTAGATCTCGCTCAGCGCATCCTTGGACCGCTTTTCCAGGCGGGAAATCTCGTCGGCGACATCCACGGCTTCGCCGGCCTCCGCCAGCTTCTTCAGCTCGAGAATCTGGCCTTCGAGATCGGCAACCGGTTTTTCAAAATCGAGATAATTGTACATTCACTCGCCAAATCGGACACGGGATGCGGGATGGAAGCATCTCACGGTTGAACACGGGCCTGCCGCCGTAAACGACGCTCCACATAACGATGATGGAGCTAATCGGCAAGCGGATGGTGCTTTTGGACCAGCTCCGTCAGGCGTTTTTCGAGCACGTGGGTGTAGATCTGCGTGGTCGAGATGTCCGAATGGCCGAGCAGTTCCTGCACCGCACGCAGGTCCGCGCCGTTCTGCAGCAGATGGCTGGCAAAAGCATGGCGCAGGACGTGTGGGGAGATTTTCGCCGCGGCAATGCCGGCGCGGGCGGCCACCGCCTTGAGGTCGCGGGCAAAGACCTGGCGGGGCAGATGGCCGCTCTCGGAGCCGGCGGGAAACAGCCAGGGGCTTTCGGCCAGCGCCGCGCGGGTGGCGCGTTCCTTCAGCCAGGCCTGCATGGCGGTCCTGGCCTTGGCCGACAGGGGCACGATGCGCTCCTTGCCGCCCTTGCCGCGCACGGCGAAGAAGCGTTCGTCGCGCAGCGCCACGGTGACCGGCAGGCCGACCAGCTCGGAGACGCGCAGGCCAGAGGCATAGAGGACCTCGAGCAGGGCGTGGAGGCGCAGCGCCGCGAGATGAGCGGGGGTTCCGGGGGCGTGTTCGCCGGTCTCCGCGGCGGCTCTTTCCAGGAGCGCTTCCGTTTCTGTCTCGCTCAGCGTCTTCGGAAGGGGGCGGGCCTTCTTCGGGCTGTCGAGCACGCCGGTCGGATCGTCGGCGCGCAGACCCTCTGTGTAGAGGAAATGAAAGAACTGGCGAAGCGCCGAGAGTTTCCGCGTCTGGGTCGTCGCGGCGAACCCTTGCGCCGAGAGCGTCGCCAGAAAGGCGCGCAAATCGTCGGGCGTCGCGTCCGCCAGCCTGTGACCCGCCTGCGCGGCGTGAGCGGCGGCGTCCTCGAGGTCGCGGCGGTAGGAGGAAAGCGTGTTGTCGCTCGCGCCGCGCTCGGCAGCCATCATCTCGAGAAAGGCCTCGATGCGCGCGGCGCTGGAGACGGGGGACATCATTGGGGCGGGTTCAGCTTTTCGGCCGGAACGCGCACGCTGATCTCGGCGGTCTGCGGCTCGACAAATGCCACCAGCGCCAGCATGGAACCATAGACCAGCCCCGCCAGGACGGCGATGATCACGATGAGCCGAAATAGCGTCGGCATTTGTTGTTTTGCCCCGGTCTTGCTGTCTTTATGCCCCGTCCCGTTATGGGACGCGTACCCGTTGATTGCAAGTCCGGGACCAGTCGGGAGGTAGGCCGGGCGGTACAGGCGCGCGGCTGCGGGCCGAAGACTTGCCGCAGCCGTTCCACGCCCGGACGGCTTGACGGACCGGGGCTTTTGTGTCGAAACCGGCAGACAAAGGCGCGATCATGACTGTCACTGACATTGCCGCACGTTTCGACCTCGCGACGCTTGGCCAAAGGCTGGGCGCGCGGTCCGTCGTCTTCGTCGGGCTGATGGGCGCCGGCAAGACGGTCATCGGCCGGCGCGTCGCGGAAATGCTGGGCATGCCCTTCGTCGACAGCGATCACGAGATCGAGGCAGTGTCGCGGATGACGGTCGCCGATTTGTTTTCCGCCTATGGCGAAGCCGAGTTCCGCGCGCTGGAGCGGCGGGTGATCGCCAGGCTGCTCAAGACCGGGCCGCGGGTCGTCTCGACCGGGGGCGGGGCATTCGTCAATCCGGCCACCCGGCGCGCCGTGGGACGGCGCGGCATCTCGGTCTGGCTTAAAGCGGACCTGCCGACGCTGGTCGAGCGGGTCGGACGCAAGACCACGCGGCCTCTGCTGGTCGACAACGATCCGGCAGAGGTCCTGAACCGCCTGATGGAGGAGCGCTATCCGCTCTATGCGGAGGCCGACACCGTCATTCACTCGCGCAACGAGCCGAAGGATCTCATCGCCGGCGAGGTGATCGCGGCGCTCGATGCCTATCTCGAGGAGGAAGCCCTGAAACAGAAGAGCGGACAGAAGCCGGACGGAGGGGCCCGATGAGCCGGGCCCCGATCAGCGAAACGATGACGGCGCCGGTCACGGTCGGCGTCTCGCTGGGCGACCGTTCCTACGACATCCTCATCGGCCCGGGTCTGGTGGCGAAGGCCGGCGCGGAACTCGCCCGGCGGCTGCCGGGCGTCCGTGCCGCCATCGTCACGGACGCGAATGTCGCCGCGCATCATCTGGAGGCCTTTCAGGCGAGCCTGTCGGCTTCCGGCGTCGATGCGCAGCCGATCGTCGTGGCGGCGGGCGAGAAGTCGAAGGGCTTCGACACGCTGCAGGAGGTGGTATCGGGCATTCTCGAGGCGCGGCTCGAGCGGGGCGATGCGGTCGTCGCGCTCGGCGGCGGCGTCGTCGGCGATCTGGCGGGTTTCGCCGCCGGCATCGTGCGGCGCGGCATGCTTTTCGTCCAGGCGCCCACCTCGCTGCTGGCGCAGGTCGATTCGTCCGTCGGCGGCAAGACCGGGATCAACACCCCCCATGGAAAGAACCTGGTCGGCGTGTTTCACCAGCCGCAGCTCGTGCTGGCCGACACCGACGTGCTCGACACGCTGCCGGCGCGCGAGTTCCGGGCGGGCTATGCGGAGATGGCCAAGTACGGGCTGATCGACCGGCCGGATTTTTTCGCCTGGCTCGAGAAGAACTGGCAGGCCGTGTTCGACGGCGGCGATGCCCGTGTCGAGGCGATCGCCCAATCCTGCCGGGCGAAGGCCGCGGTGGTTGCGCGCGACGAGCGCGAGGCGGGCGACCGGGCGCTGCTCAATCTCGGCCACACGTTCGGCCATGCGCTGGAGGCGGCCACAGGCTATGACGGCAGCCGTCTCGTGCATGGCGAGGGGGTGGCGATCGGCATGGCGCTGGCGCATCGCTTCTCGGCCCGGCTGAACCTGGCGAGCCCGGACGACGCGGCCCGCGTCGAGGCGCATCTGTCGGCGGTCGGCCTGCCGACGAAGCTCTCCGACGTGCCGGGCGGCCTGCCTGGCGCGGAGCGGCTTCTGACCTATATCGCGCAGGACAAGAAGGTGGCGCGCGGCGCGCTCACCTTCGTGCTCACGCACGGCGTCGGGCAATCCTTCGTCGCAAGGGATGTCCCGTCCAGCCAGGTCCTTGCCTTCCTAGAGGAGAGTCTCCGCCCATGACGCCCGAAATCTGGATCACCGGCGGCATCATCGTCGGGCTGATCGTCATGTCTTTCCTCTTCTCCGGCACGGAGACGGGCATGACCGCCGTGTCGCGCGCCAGGCTGCACACGCTGGAGGCGAACGGCGACCACCGCGCGACGCTGGTCAGCCGGCTGATCATGCGCCGCGACCGGCTGGTCGGCGCGCTGCTGATCGGCAACAACCTCGTCAACATTCTCGCATCGGCGCTCACCACGAGCCTGTTCCTCCAGCTTTTCGGCGATGCCGGCGTGCTCTATGCGACGGTGGTGATGACGGTCCTCTTGGTGATCTTCGCCGAGATCCTGCCGAAGTCCTGGGCGCTTGCCCGGCCGGAGCAGTTCGCGCTCACCGTGGCGTCCTTCGCGCGCGTCGTCGTCGGCCTGTTCGGCCTGCTCTCCTCGCTCGCCAACGCCATCGTGCGCATGATCCTGTCGGTCTTCGGCGTCAACCTGCTGAGTGGCGAATCCATGCTTTCGGCGCATGAGGAACTGCGCGGCACCGTCGAGGTCCTGCATCGCGAGGGCGCGGTGGTGAAACAGGACCGCGACCGGGTGGGCGGACTGCTCGACCTGCATGAGCTGGAAGTTTCCGACGTGATGATCCACCGGACCAACATGCGCTCGGTCAATGCCGACGAGGCGCCGGAGATGGTCGTCCGGGAGATCCTGCAAAGCCCCTATACGCGCATCCCGATCTGGCGCGGCTCGACGGAAAACATCGTCGGGGTGGTGCACGCGAAGGACCTGCTCAGGGCGCTCGGCGACGTGGAGAACGACTACAGGAAGATCGACATCGGCAAGGTTGCCTCCAAGCCGTGGTTCGTGCCCGACACTACGACCCTGCAGGACCAGCTCAACGCTTTCCTGCGCAAGAAGGCGCACATCGCCATCGTCGTCGACGAGTACGGCGAGGTGGAGGGGCTGGTGACCCTGGAGGACATCATCGAGGAGATCGTCGGCGACATTTCCGACGAGCACGACGTCGAGGTCCAGGGCGTCAAGCAGGAGGCGGACGGCTCGATCGTCGTCGAAGGCTCGGTTCCGATCCGCGACCTGAACAGGGCGCTCGACTGGGACCTGCCGGACGAGGAGGCGACGACCATTGCGGGGCTCGTCATCCACGAGACCCAGACCATTCCCGAGGAGAAGCAGGCCTTCACCTTCTTCGGAAAGCGCTTCATCGTCATGAAACGCGACAAGAACCGCATCACGAGGCTGCGGATCAGGCCGCTGGCGTAATCCCATACGCCCGGCGCGGCGGCCTCACCAGCGCGTCGGCTCTCCCGGTGCTGCCGGTTCGATGGCGAGGGCGTGGACGGTGTCCTTCAGTTCCTCGGCCAGGAGGTCGTTGACGGCGCGGTGGCGGGCGAGCCGGTTCATGCCGGAGAAGGCACCGGCGACGATGCGGACGCGGAAATGCGTCTCGCCCGTGCCGTCGAAATGCTCCTGATGGCCGGCATGCAGGTGACTCTCATTGATGACGGCGAGCCGTTCGGGCGAAAAAGCTTCCGTCAGCTTGGTTTCGATCGCGGACTGGATGGACAATCGGGCCTCCTGCTACCATATGGGGGAAACCCCCTTTTCCGATTCAAAGCGCTAGTTCGAACATTGGCGAAAAGTCAATTCTTGTATCGCAGCGGCGAGCCGCCATACTTCCCTACTGATTTGGTGTCACGCGGTCCGATATGAAACCCTACTCGAAATATTTCGAGAAAATCCGCATCCGCCCCGATCCGCAGGCGGAGGCGAAGACGCGCGCGCCGAGTTGCCAGTGGGACGGCTGCCAGGAAGCGGGCCTGCACCGCGCACCCGTCGGCCGGCACAGGGAAGGCGAGTACTTCCGCTTCTGCGTCGACCATGCGCGCGAATACAACAAGAATTACAATTACTTCTCCGGCCTGAACGATGGCGAGGTGGCACGCTACCAGAAGGAAGCGCTGACCGGACATCGCCCGACATGGAAGTTTACCGGTGGCAGCGCTGCGAAGGCCGCGGCCGATTATTCGACGCTGCGTTCCGGCCGGGCCGGCTATCACAACCGGATGGGCGACCCGTTCAACCTGTTCGGCGGCCGGCGCGAGACGGAGCAATCGCGCCAGCGGCGCCTCAAGCCGCTTGAGGCCAAGGCGCTGGAAACGCTGGGCCTCGGCGCACAAGCGACTGGCGCAGAAATCAAGGCGCGCTATAAGAGCCTTGTGAAGCGTCACCATCCCGATGCGAATGGCGGCGACCGGGGCTCGGAAGACCGGCTTAGAAGTGTACTCGAAGCCTATCGGCTGTTGAAGCAGGCGGGTTTGTGTTGAAGCCGGCCTCTGCTAGAGGCTTCCAGTGAAGTCTGCTAAGACGCTCCGGAAAAAACCAGTTCAAGCGATGCAGGCACGGGCCTGGCCGCTGGAGGCATGATGAACAAGATTGACCGCGATATCGCCAATTTGCCCGATACGACCGTTTCGGTGAAAGACACGTTCGGCTTCGAGTCCGACATGGTCGTACCGGCCTATTCCGTGGCCGATTCCCATGTGCCGGACGTCGATCCCGACTACCTGTTCGACAAGCAGACGACGCTCGCCATCCTGGCAGGCTTCGCCCACAACCGCCGCGTCATGGTCTCCGGCTATCACGGCACCGGCAAGTCGACCCATATCGAGCAGGTCGCGGCGCGCCTCAACTGGCCCTGCGTGCGCATCAATCTCGACAGCCATGTCAGCCGTATCGACCTCGTCGGCAAGGACGCCATCGTCGTCAAGGAAGGCAAGCAGGTCACCGAGTTCAAGGACGGCATCCTGCCCTGGGCCTACCAGCACAATGTCGCGCTGGTGTTCGACGAATACGACGCCGGCCGCCCGGATGTGATGTTCGTCATCCAGCGCGTGCTGGAATCGTCCGGCCGCCTGACCCTGCTCGACCAGAGCCGCGTCATCCGTCCGCACCCCGCCTTCCGCCTGTTCGCGACGGCCAACACGGTCGGCCTCGGCGATACGACCGGCCTCTATCACGGCACGCAGCAGATCAACCAGGCGCAGATGGACCGCTGGTCCATCGTCACGACGCTGAACTACCTGCCGCATGACGACGAGGTGGCCATTGTCCAGGCGAAGGCGAAGCACTTCCAGAACGCCAAGGGCAAGGAGATCGTGTCGCGCATGGTGCGCGTCGCGGACCTCACGCGCTCGGCCTTCATGAACGGCGATCTGTCCACCGTGATGAGCCCGCGCACCGTCATCATGTGGTCGGAGAATGCCGAGATCTTTGGCGATGTCGGCTTCGCCTTCCGCCTCACCTTCCTCAACAAGTGCGACGAGCTGGAGCGGGCCGTGGTGGCCGAGTTCTACCAGCGCGCCTTCGGCGAGGAGCTTCCCGAATCGGCCGCGAACGTGGCCCTGAGCTGAAAGGACGGAGCGATGCGCTATCAGGGAGGATGCCATTGCGGCGCGGTGCGCTACAATGTCGAGGTGGATCTCGCCAGTCCGATCACCTGCAACTGTTCCTATTGCGGCAAGCGGGGCAGCGTCCTCGCCTTCACGCAGGCGGACAACTTCACGCTTGAGAAGGGCGCGGAAAGCCTGACGGAGTATCGCTTCAACACGAAGACGATCGAGCACCTGTTCTGCTCGGCCTGCGGCATGGAATCCTTCGCACGGGGGACCATGCCCGACGGGACGAAGATGGCCGCAGTCAACGTGCGCTGCCTCGACGGGGTCGATGTTGCCGCGCTCAGCATCCAAGAGGTCGACGGCCGCTCGCGCTGAGGCGGCCCGAAAACGATGCCCGTGAGCCAATCGAACCGCAAGTCAGGACAACCCAACGAAGCGCCGCTCGACCCGTTCAAGCGGGCCGTGACGGCCTGCATGCGTGCCGTGTCGGGCGATCATGAGCTCGATGTCTCCTTCTCCAAGGACAAGCCGGCCCTGACCGGCAGCCGGGCACGCCTGCCCGACCTGCCGAAGAAGCCGACCGGCGACGCGCTGACTGTCACGCGGGGCATCGGCGATTCCATGGCGCTGCGCCGCGCCTGCCACGACGCCAACCTGCACCGGCGCCTCGCGCCGGAAGGCAAGGAGGCGCGGGCGATCTTCGACGCCGTCGAGCAGGCCCGCGTCGAGGCGATCGGCGCACGCGCCATGCAGGGCATGGGCGACAACCTCGCCGCCATGCTGGAAGACAAATACAGCCGCGCCAATCTGGCCGAGGTCTCCGACAAGGCCGATGCGCCACTTGAGGAAGCCATCGCCCTGATGGTGCGCGAGAAGCTGACCGGGCGCGCGGTGCCGAGGAGCGGCGAGAAGATGGTCGGTCTCTGGCGCGACTGGGTGGAGGACAAGGCGGCCGGCGATCTCGACGCCCTGACCGGACGGATCGAGGACCAGGACGGGTTCGCCCGCGCCGTCCGAGATCTCCTGACTTCCATCGACCTCGGCGAGGAACTGGCCGAAGAACAGCAGACCGACGAGAGCGACGACGACAGCGACGCGCCGGAAACGCAGGAGCAGACCGAGGAAAGCCAGGAAGACGATTCCGGCGGCGAGGAAAGCGAAGGCGAGGAAACGGGCGGCGAGAGCGAGGATACCGAGACCGGCGAGAGCGAGGCGGGCGACACCACCGCCGAGGACGTGTCCGAGGACGACGAGCTGGATTCGGAAACGCCGGGCGAGGCGCGCCGGCCCGACCACCCGTTCGACCAGGCGGCGCGAGAGATCGACTACAAGGTCTTCACCACCGATTTCGACGAGACGGTCGGCGCCGAAGAATTATGCGACGAGGAAGAGCTGGACCGCTTGCGCGCCTTCCTCGACAAGCAGCTCGCCAATCTGTCGGGCGTCGTCGGGCGGCTCGCCAACCGGCTGCAGCGCCGCCTGATGGCGCAGCAGAACCGCTCCTGGGATTTCGATCTCGAAGAGGGCGTGCTGGACACGGCACGGCTCGTGCGCCTGGTCATCGACCCGATGCAGCCGCTCTCCTTCAAGCAGGAGCGCGACACGAATTTCCGCGACACGGTGGTGACGCTGGTGCTCGACAATTCGGGTTCCATGCGCGGCCGGCCGATCACGGTGGCGGCCACCTGTGCCGACATCCTGGCCCGCACGCTCGAGCGCTGCGGTGTGCGTGTCGAGATCCTCGGCTTCACCACGCGGGCGTGGAAGGGCGGGCAGGCGCGCGAGAAATGGCTGAAGGACGGCAAGCCCGCCAGCCCCGGCCGCCTCAACGACCTGCGCCACATCATCTACAAGAGCGCTGATGCCCCCTGGCGGCGCGCCCGGCGCAATCTCGGCCTGATGATGCGCGAGGGCCTGCTCAAGGAGAACATCGACGGCGAGGCGCTTCTGTGGGCGCATCAGCGGCTCATCGCGCGGCCGGAGCAGCGCAAGATCCTGATGATGATCTCCGACGGCGCGCCGGTCGACGATTCCACCTTGTCGGTCAATCCCGGCAACTATCTGGAACGGCACCTGCGCGGCGTCATCGAGCTGATCGAGACGCGCTCGCCGGTCGAGCTGCTGGCCATCGGCATCGGCCATGACGTGACGCGCTATTACCGCCGCGCGGTGACCATCGTCGACGCGGAGGAACTGGCCGGCGCGATGACCGAACAGCTCGCCTCGCTGTTCGAGGAGGAAGGCGCCAAGCGGGGCGGCGCGGCGATGCGGCGTGCGGGCTGACTGGCACTTCTTTCGCAGGCCCTTCCCCGGCTGGTTCGGGCGGAATGCCCGTCGGCGGTGTCTGATGCGCTCGTGGCTGGCTGCCCTTGTATTCACCCTCCCGGCTCCGGCACTAGCCCAGGACGCCGCTATCCCGATGGCGGTCAACAGCACGCCGATCGAGCATTTCGCCATCGGCTCCCGCGAGACTCGATTCGGCCCGCTGGAATTCGTCGGCGGTCTTTCCATGACCTCGCCGGTCGATCATTTCGGGGCCTTCTCCTCGTTCCGCTTTTCCCGGCCGGGTGCCAATTTCATCGGCGTGGCCGACACCGGCTTCTGGTTCTTCGGGCATGTTACACGAGACATGATGGGCAAGCCGGTCGGCTTCGAGAATTTCAGCATGCAGCCCATGGTCGACGGCAACGGCCTGTCGACGCGCGAGAAATGGACCACCGACGCGGAGGGCATCGCCCTGAAGGACGGGGTGGCGACGGTCAGCTTCGAGCGGGTGCAGCGCATCGCTGAGTTTCGCGTCGAGCGCGACGCGATGGCGGCGGCGGTCGCCGACATCGATTTCCTCGTCCCGCGCCATGAATTGCGCACCAATCGCGGCTTCGAGACGCTCGCTTATGCGCCGGAGGGCGGCCGGCTCGGCGGCGCGCGCGTCGTGGTGGCCGAGCGCAGCATCGACGCGAACGGCAATTGCTTTGCGGCGATCCTCGAAGGGCCGCACAAGGGCGTCTTCGCCGTGACGCGCAGCGACGGGTTCGATATCACGGACGGTGCGTTCCTGCCGGACGGCGACCTGCTGCTGCTCGAGCGGCGTTTCGCGCTGGCCGAGGGCGTCGCCATGCGGCTGAGGCGCATCGACGGGGACACGATCGTTCCCGGCGGCCTGGCTGATGGCCCGGTGCTGTTCACCGCCGACATGAACTACCAGATCGACAACATGGAGGCGCTCGACGTGTGGATGCGCATCGATGGGGCGACCATGGTGTCGATCATGTCCGACGACAACCACTCGCTGCTGCAGCGCAATCTCTATCTGGAGTTCCGGTTGGTCGAGGATTGAGGGGCCAGCGCCGACGTCCGCCCCTCAACCCCCTGCCGGGACCTTCTCCCCGCGGGCGGGGAGAAGGAGGCCGGTGCGGCGGCGCCGCCATCTGGTTTGACCGGCGGCGGAAGAATGGAACACCGGCGTTTGCGTCCCCCTCTCCCCGCATGCGGGGAGAGGGTAAGGGTGAGGGGCGACCGCCAGCCCTCAGCCCTCGCGCCGCGCCTGCGTTGCCGCCGCGTCCACCCCGTCGGCGCCGAGCACGACGCCGAACAGCGCCTCCGCCTCCGCCGCCGTATAGTAGCCCAGCGCCACGTCGCGCAGCACTTTCTCCGGCGCGCGCCGGAACGGACCACCGTAGCCGCCGCCGCCCGGCGTGCCGACCGCCACGCGATCACCGGCCTTGAGCGGAATATCCTGCTCCTTTGAGAGATGCGGCGGCACATGCGCCTTGCCGTCGCGCCACACCGTCACTTCGTTGACCTTGCCGTCCGCGCCGCCGAGCACGCCCTGCGGGCCGGTGCGGCCGTGGTCCATGACGAAGGAGGCGCGCGCGTCGCCGCGCAGAAGCTCCACCTCGTAGGCGAGGCCGAAGCCGCCGCGATGCTCGCCGGCCCCGCCGGAACCCTCGCGCAGCGCGTAGCGCCGATAGAGCACGGGGAACGCCTGCTCCATCACCTCCACCGGCGGGGATTTCGAGATCCCGATGGTCGAGCAGCCATTGGTGAGGCCGTCATGGTCGGCGTTGCCGCCATAGCCGCCGCCGGAAATCTGGTACATGACGAAATCGCGGCCGCGCGCCGGGTCGTGCCCGCCGAGCGCGAAATTGCCGCTCGACCCGGCCGGCGCGGCGGTCACCTTTTCGGGCAGCGCCTTCACCATCGCCGCGAACACGGCCTCGGCGATGCGCTGCGAGACCTCCGCCGCGCAGCCCGAGACCGGGCGCGGATAGCGCGCATCGAGGAAGGTGCCTTCCGGCCGCCGGACGATCAGCGGCTCGAAGGCGCCTGCGCTGAGCGGCACCTCGGGAAAGATGTGCCGCATCGCCAGGTAGACGGAGGACAGCGTCGTGGCGAGCACGCTGTTCATCGGTCCCATGCAGGGCGGGCTGGAACCCGCGAAATCGAAGGTCAGCGTGTCGCCCTTCTTGTCGATGGCAAGCGCGATGGTCAGCGGCGCGTCCACCACGCCGTCGGAATCGACGAAGGCCTCGCCGCGATACACCCCGTCCGGGATCGGCGCGATCAGCGCGCGCATCTGCGTGGCGGCGCGGCTGCGCAGTTCGGCGATGGCCCGGCGCACCGTATCGTCGCCATAGCGGTCGAGCACCTGCGCCAGCCGTTCGGCTCCCACTTCCAGCGCCGCGCCCTGCGCGCGGATATCGCCGATGCGCTGGTCGGCGACGCGGATGTTCGAGGCGATGATTGCGTGGATTTCCGGGTCGAGCGCGCCCTTCTTGAAGAGCTTGACCGGCGGCAGCCGCAGGCCCTCCTGCTCGACCGCCGTCGCCGAGGCCGAGAAGCCGCCCGGCACCGCGCCGCCGATGTCCGGCCAATGGCCGGTGTTGGAGAGCCAGCAGAAGATCTTTCCGTCACGCCAGACGGGCATGGCGAACCGCACATCCATCAGATGCGTGCCGCCCAGATAGGGGTCGTTGACGATGTAGATGTCGCCGGGCTCGGGCGCCGCGGTGACGCCGGCGGCGATGCGCTCGATCAGCGTCCGCGTCGAATACTGCATCACGCCGACGAAGACCGGCAGGCCGGCCGACCCCTGGGCGATCAGCGCGCCGTCCTCGGCGGCGTAGATGCCGTCCGAGCGGTCGTTGGCCTCGGCGATGACCGGCGAGAAGGCGGCGCGGGAGAAGGTCAGGTCCATCTCGTCGCACACCTGCTGGAGTGCCGCCTGGATGACGGAGAGGGTGATGGCGTCGAGGGCGGTCATCGGGCGGGGTCTCCGATGGGACGGTGGAAGGGCGGTGCGGGAAGGACCCCTCTCTTGCGATTTCTAACACTTAGCCTTTGGCTAAGGTGTTGAAATCGCTTTCTCTCCCGCAAGGGGAGAGATGGAGCGCCTGTCGTCGATGCCGGCGTATCTCCCCCCTTGCGGGGGAGAAAGCAAATTCCCGGGCTTGGCGAAGCCAAGTTCTTGGAATTTGCAAGAGAGGGGTTCTCCACCAGCACCATCACACCCCCACCGAAATCACGATGTTCCCGTCCGCATCGGACACCGCCCGATCCCCCGGCTCGATGACCGTCGTGGTGTCGAGCTGTTCGAGGATCGCCGGTCCCTCGATCGCCGCGTCGAGCGGCAGTTTCTCGCGGGTGTAAACGGGCGTGTCGTGCCACGCCCCGGCGAACCAGACCCGCCGCGTCTCGCTCAGCGCCCCGCCGAGCGTCGCCACGCGCCCTGCCGGATCGATCAGGCTGGCGAGGTCGATGCCGGCGCGCGCACCGATCACCGATGTGTTCAGATTGACGAGACTGGCGCGGATTTCCGGCAGCCGGACCTTGAAGCGGGCGAAATAGGCCTCCTCGAACAGGCGTTGCATCGTGTCGCGGTCGATCTCCGGGCCGGGCAGGGGCACGTTGATCAGATGCGTCTGGCCGACGAACTGCATGTCCGCCGAATGCATGCATTCGATGCGCTCCGGCCGGACGGTCTCCTTGGCGATCAGCGCCTCGCCCTCGGCGCGCTGGGCGTCGAGTACGTCCCTGACCAGCGCGGTGTCGAGGCTCGCGACAGGCCGGTTCACCGTGCGCACGAAATCGTGCCGGAGATCGGCCACCACGCAGCCGAGCGCGTTGGTGATGCCGGGCCGCGCCGGCACCATGACGCGCGGAATGCCGAGTTCGCGGGCAAGGGCGGCCGCATGCAGCGGCCCGGCGCCGCCGAAGGCGAACAGCGCGAAATCGCGCGGGTCGTGGCCCTTGCCGAGCGAGACCATGCGGATCGCGCCGGCCATCTTGATGTTGGCGATCCGCAGCACCGCGCCGGCCGCCTCGACACCGGAAAGGCGCAAGGGGTTGCCGAGCATTTCTGAAAAGACCGCCTCCACATCGGCGACGGAGACGGGGTTGTCGACCGACAGCAGCTTCCGAGGGTTCAGCCGGCCGAGGAGGAGATTGGCGTCGGAGATGGTCGGTTCCGTGCCACCGCGGCCGTAGCAGATCGGGCCGGGTTGCGCGCCGGCGCTCTGCGGCCCGACTTCCAGAAGCCCGGCGTCGTTGACGCGGGCGATCGAGCCGCCGCCGGCGCCCACCGTGTGCACGTCGACCATCGGCACGTGGATCGGCATCGCGTACTCCACCTCGATCTCGTTGGAGACCGCCGGCCGCGCGCCGCGCACCAGCGCCACGTCCGTGGAGGTGCCGCCCATGTCGTAGGTGATGAGGTTGTCGATGCCGGCGCTGCGCCCGGTGTAAGCTGCCGCCATCACGCCGGAGGCCGGGCCGGACATCACGGTCTTCGCCGCCTCGCGCGCCACATGGGCGGCGGAGATCATGCCGCCATTGCCGTTCATCACGAGAAAGTCGCGGGCATAGCCGAGACCCTTCAGCTCGTTCGACAGCCGGGCGACATAGCGCTCCAGGATCGGCTGTACCGAGGCGTTGACGGCGGCGGTCACGCCGCGCTCGAACTCACGCGCTTCCGAGAGGAGGGCGTGTCCAGCGGTGATGTATTCGTTGGGCCACACTTCGGCGGCGATTTCCGCCGCGCGCTTCTCATGCGCCGGGTTCGCGTAGGCATGCAGGAAGTGGATCACCAGAGAAACGCAGCCGGCGTCGAGAAGGGTCCTAACCGCCGCGCGCACGCCGTCCTCGTCGAGCGGGGTCAGCACGTTGCCGGCGGCGTCCATGCGCTCGGCGACCTCCAGCCGCAGGTCGCGCGGGATGACCGGCGCGAACGTGCCGGTCATGCCATAGGCCTGCGGCCGGGTGCGGCGGCCCAGCTCGATGATGTCGCGGAAGCCGGCGGTGGTGATCATGCCCGTCCGGGCAAGCTGCCGTTCCAGCACGGCGTTGGTCGTCGTTGTCGTGCCGTGCACGATCAGGCCGATCGCGGATGCCGGCACGCCGGTCGAGCGGATGGCTTCGACGACGCCGAAAGCCTGGTTTTCGATGGTCGTCGGGGTCTTGGCGACGCGGACGCGCGCACCCATATCGGGGTCTGCCGGCGTGTCGATCAGGATCAGGTCCGTAAAGGTGCCGCCGACGTCGATGCCGGCGACGATGGAGCCCGAATTGATGCCATTTTTCTCATTCATGGGGTGAATCCGGAATGCGAAACCTTCTTTGGCCCGATGATATGAAATAGATGTCGGAATGCGCGAACCTTGACGTCAAATTCATTTGTATACTAATAAACTTGGCAAGCAAGAGCCCGGCAAGACCCCGATAAGACCCGGGCAAGAGCCTCCGTCGATCACGGCTTTGACGTTTGCAATCGCATCGAAAACCAGCATACAGATCTCCGACCGAGTGAGGGAAGTTATCCATGGACAGCGCTGCGCTGAGCGAGACCAAGACCGAGAAGGCCCCCGATTTCCCGACGCCCGCAGGCTGCTTTGCCGAGCGCGTGACGTCGGTCAAGCACTATACCGACCGGCTGTTCTCGTTCCGCATCACGCGGCCGCAGAGCTTCCGCTTCCGCTCGGGCGAATTCGTGATGATCGGCCTGCCGAACGCCGAGAAGCCGGTTTTCCGCGCCTATTCCATTGCCAGCCCGAGCTGGGACGAGGAGGTCGAGTTCTTCTCGATCAAGGTGCCGGACGGTCCGCTGACCCAGCATCTGCAGAAGATCCAGCCGGGCGACACCGTGCTGATGCGCCAGAAGTCGACGGGCACGCTGGTCAACGACGCGCTGACGCCGGCCAGGAACCTCTACATGATCTCCACCGGTACGGGCATCGCGCCCTTCGCCAGCCTGATCCGCGATCCGGAGACCTATGAGAAGTTCGAGAACATCATCCTGACGCACACCTGCCGCGACGTGGCCGAGCTTGACTACGGCACGGAGCTGGTGGCCTCGCTCAAGGACGATCCGCTGATCGGCGAGCTGGTCGAGGGCCGGCTCACGCATTTCACCTCGACGACGCGCGAGACCTCGCCCGTGATGGGCCGCATCACGACGCTGATCGAGAATGGCGGGCTGTTCAAGGCGCTCGGCACGGAGCCGTTCGACCGCGCCAAGGACCGCATCATGATCTGCGGCTCGATGGACATGCTGAAGGACGTCAAGGCGCTGGTGGAAAAGGCCGGCCTCGAGGAAGGCTCCAACGCCGAACCCGCCGACTTCGTCGTCGAACGCGCTTTCGTCGGCTGAGGCCATCGCCGCGAACGCAGGACACCGGCATCGCCACCGCGTCCTTCTCCCCGTGAACGGGGAGAAGGAGAGGCGCTTCCCGTTGCAGGATTCCACCAGGACACCGGCATGGCCACCCCGTCCTTCTCCCCGTTCACGGGGAGAAGGGCCGGCAGGCGGATGAGGGGCGGGCGCCAGCGCTTCTGTCTCCGCACCTGCCATCCGCGACCGATCCCATAACCCTCGGCGCTTGCCCCTCATCCGGCCCTTTGGGCCACCTTCTCCCCGCAGGAGGGGAGAAGGAGAGGCGCGTGCATCGTTCTGCGCCACGTTCCGGCATGGACCCCCAGGTCAAGCCGGGGATGACGAGCTGAGGACGGGTTCATGCCAATCGTCGACATTGGTGATCTGCGGTGTCTGTCGCGCCTTTCGTCATCCCCGGCTTGACCTGGGGATCCATGCCAGACCCGCGCCATTGCCGCAGCGGTGCCGGCGGCGCGCCTGTCGCAGGCCGCAACACCATCCCCCGCCCTTGACCGCGCAAGCCATTCATGGCAAAAGCACCTCATATATATCCATAAATCCGGAAATATAGAATCATGAACAAGCCTGCTGCCATCACGGCTCTCTCCGCCCTCGGGCAGGAGACGCGGCTCGACGTGTTTCGCCTGCTGGTACAGGCTGGCGCCGAGGGGCTGCCGGCGGGCGCCATCGCGGAGCGGCTCGGCGTCGTGCAGAACACCGCCTCGGCGCATCTCAAGCTGCTCGCGCAGGCGGGTCTCATCCGGTCCGAGCGCCAGGGGCGGGTCGTCCGCTACATGGCCGACATGACCGGCTTCCGCGACCTGCTCGCCTATCTGATGGAAGACTGCTGCAACGGAAATCCCGATCTCTGCCGTCCCGTCATCGAGGCGGTGGCGTGTCATTGCTAGGAGCGTGCCGCCATGAGCGACCAGCCCTTCAACGTTCTGTTCCTCTGCACCGGAAATTCCGCCCGCTCCATTCTCGCCGAGGCGATCCTCAACCGGGTCGGTGTTGGCCGCTTCAGGGCCTTTTCCGCAGGCTCCAACCCGAAGGGCGCGGTCCATCCCTACGCGCTCGATCTGCTCGAGCAGATGAACCATGACGTCTCCTTCGCCCGCTCCAAGGACTGGGCCGAGTTCGCCGAACCAGGCGCGCCGGAGATGAACTTCGTCTTCACGCTGTGCGACAGCGCGGCGACGGAAGCCTGTCCGGTCTGGCCGGGCCAGCCGATGACAGCCCACTGGGGCCTGCCCGACCCGGCGGCCGCCACCGGCACGGAGGCGGAAAAGCACCTCGCCTTCGCCGACGCCTATCGCATGCTCACCAACCGCCTCTCCGTCTTCACCGCCCTGCCGCTCGCCTCGCTCGACCGGCTGTCGCTGCAACGCCGGCTCGACGATATCGGCCGCCGGCTCCCCGAAGCCGGCTGAACCACAGGAAAGACCATGACCGAACACGTTCTGGACCGCGCCGCGCCGCCCGCCGGCGGCATCGGCTTCTTCGAGAAATACCTGTCCGTCTGGGTGGCGCTCAGCATCGTCGCGGGTGTCGCGCTGGGCAATCTGATGCCCGGCCTGTTCGGCTTCCTCGCTTCGCTGGAATATGCCTCGGTCAATCTGGTGGTCGCCGTGCTCATCTGGGCGATGGTGTTCCCGATGATGGTCAATGTCGACTTCGCCAGCCTCAGCCATATCGGCGACCGGCCGAAGGGCCTCGTCCTGACGCTCGCCGTCAACTGGCTGATCAAGCCCTTCACCATGGCGGCGCTCGGCGTGCTGTTCTTCGAGCATGTCTTCGCGCCGTGGATCGAGCCCGCCGACGCACAGCAGTACATCGCCGGCCTGATCCTGCTGGGCGCCGCGCCCTGCACGGCGATGGTCTTCGTGTGGAGCCAGCTCACCCGCGGCGACGCCACCTACACGCTGGTGCAGGTGTCGCTCAACGACGTGGTGATGATCTTCGCCTTCGCGCCCATCGTCGCCCTGCTGCTCGGCGTCACCGACATTGCGGTGCCGTGGGAGACGCTGCTTCTGGCGACGGGCCTCTATGTGGTCGTTCCGCTGGTCGCCGGGGCCCTCACCCGAAAATGGCTGACCGGCCGCGCCTCGGGCGCCGAGGCTGAAAAGGCCGTCGCACGCTTCACCGCGTCTCTGAAACCCGTCTCCGTGATCGGCCTCCTGGTCACCGTCGTGCTGCTGTTCGGCTTCCAGGGGCATGTCATCGTCGAGCGGCCCATCCTGATCGTGCTGATCGCCGTGCCGCTACTGATCCAGTCCTACGGCATCTTCTTCCTGACCTATTTCGCGGCCCGCATCTGGAAGGTGCCGTTCAACGTCGCCGCGCCCTGCGCCCTGATCGGCACGTCGAACTTCTTCGAGCTGGCGGTGGCCGTCGCCATCAGCCTGTTCGGCTTGAATTCCGGCGCCGCCCTTGCGACGGTGGTCGGCGTTCTGGTGGAGGTGCCGGTGATGTTGTCGCTGGTCGCCTTCGCCAACCGCACGAGAGACTGGTTTCCCCAAAGCTGAGCGAGAGACGAATGAGCGCCACGATCTATCACAACCCCAAATGCGGCACGTCGCGCAATGTGCTCGCCATGCTGCGCGCGGCCGGCGAGGAGCCGGTGGTGGTCGAGTATCTGAAGACGCCGCCGTCGCGCGAGAAACTGGTCTCGCTGATCGCCGCCATGGGTATCACGCCGCGCGATCTCCTGCGCCAGAAGGGCACGCCCCATGACGAGCTCGGCCTCGGCGATGCGAAATGGAGCGACGATCAGCTGATCGACTTCATGATCGAGCATCCGATCCTCATCAACCGCCCCGTCGTCGAAACCTCGCTGGGCACGAAGCTGTGCCGTCCGTCGGAGACGGTTCTGGAGATCCTGCCGGAAGGAGCGGTGAAATCCTTCACCAAGGAGGACGGCGAGGTGGTGAAGTAGGGACGGCGTCGGGCCGCGACAGGCTTACACGTTGACGGCGGCGGCGGCGCGGGCGAGGGTGCCGGCCCGTGAGCACGGATCGAAAAACGCCGCCGCCGCCGATCCCCGCGCGGATCTGGAAGATCGCCGCCGTCACCGGCGCCGGCGCGTTCATGGCGATGCTCGATTCGACCGTCGTCAATCTGGCGCTTGAGACCATCCGCGCCGATTTCGGCGCCAGCCTGTCCCTGATCCAGTGGATCGCCACCGTCTATCTGATCGCGCTCGCCATCTCGCTGCCGGCTGCCGCCTTCCTCGGCAACCGCTTCGGCTATGGCCGGCTGTGGGCCGGCAGCCTGGCGGGCTTCGTGGCGGCGTCGGTCCTGTGCGCCGTCGCGCCCGGGCCGCTGAGCCTGATCGGGGCGCGCTTCCTGCAGGGGCTGGCCGGCGGCCTGATGGTGCCGGCGGGGCAGGCGGTCATCGGCGCAGCCGCCGGGCCCAAGCAGCTCGGCCGCATCATGGGCGCGCTCGGTCTCGTGGTGGCGCTCGGTCCCGCCATCGGCCCGGCGCTCGGCGGCCTGCTGCTCGATCATGCGTCCTGGCGCTGGCTGTTCTGGATCAACGTGCCGGTCGGCGTCGCCGCGCTCATCCTGGCGCGCGGCCTGGTGCCGGGCGGCGAGCGGGACGACACGCGCCGGCTCGATGTCCGGGGGCTGTTCCTGCTCGGCGCGGGGCTGCCGCTGCTGCTCTATGGCGCGACCGAAATCGGCGCGGAAGGCGCCGGGGCGCGAAACCTTCTCGTCGTCGCGGCGGGCCTCCTGCTCGCCGCCGGCTTCGTGCTCGGCGCCCGGCGGTCGCAGCAGCCGCTCATCGATCTCGGCCTGCTGCGCCGTCCCGTCTTCGCCACCGCGACGGCCATCACGGGCCTGACCGGCATCAACATGTATGGCGGGCTTCTGCTCCTGCCGCTCTATCTGCAGGTGGTCGCCGGGCGCGACACGGTGGAGACAGGCTTCCTGCTGCTCGCCATGGGGCTGGGCAGCGCCCTGGCGCTGCCGGTCGGCGGAATGCTGACGGACCGGTTCGGCGCGGGCCGGGTGAGCTTCGCCGGCGTGCTGGCGCTGCTTGTCAGCACCGTGCCGTTTCTCCTGCCGTCGCCCCCGGCGGCGGCGCTCCTGGCGCCGGTCCTCGTCCTGCGCGGCGTCGGCATGGCGCTCGGCCAGATGCCGGCGATGTCGGCGGCCTATGCGGCGGCGCGCAAGTCGGAAATGGGCGATGCGGCGACGCTGGTCAACATCGTCCAGCGGCTCGGCGGGGCGATCGGCGCGGTCGGCGTCGTCGTGGTTCTGGCGCAGGGGCACGACGCGGCCGGCTATGTCTGGGCTTTCGCCCTCCTGGCCGCCGTCTCCGCGCTGACCATGGTGCTGGCGATGGCGCTCACGCGACGGGCGCGCATGGCCGAACGCGAGCCCGCGGCAGGCTGAGCTCCGCCGCCGCCGCAACGCTGCCATGCGTCAAATCCTGTCTTTGCTTCTGTACATTCGGCTGCGGCCCGCGTAGTTACGGCGCAAAGCGTCGGCGGGAAGCCTCGCCGCGCGCCCACGAAATGACCGGCGGGCGCGCCACACCGTTTCCGAAAGAAGATTGATGACAGAGTACGAAGGCATAGTTCCGGCGCTCGGCCGGGCGTTGGACAAACGCGGCTACAGCGCGCTGACCCAGGTGCAGAGGGCGGTTCTCGAGCTGGAGCCGAAGGGGGCGGACGCCCTCGTCTCGGCGCAGACCGGCTCGGGCAAGACCGTCGCCTTCGGCCTGGCGCTGGCCCCCAGCCTGCTCGGCGGCGAGGAGCGCTTCGGCCCGGCGGCCGCGCCGCTCGGCCTGGCCGTGGCACCGACGCGCGAACTGGCGCTGCAGGTCAAGCGCGAGCTGGACTGGCTCTATGCGGAGACGGGGGCTGTGGTCGCCTCCTGCGTCGGCGGCATGGACATCCGCACGGAGCGCCGCGCGCTCGAACGCGGCGCGCACATCGTCGTCGGCACGCCCGGCCGCCTGTGCGACCATATCCGCCGCCATGCGCTCGACATGGGCGACCTGCGCGCCGTCGTGCTCGACGAGGCGGACGAGATGCTCGATCTCGGCTTCCGCGAGGATCTGGAGTTCATCCTCGACGCGGCGCCCGCCGAGCGGCGCACGCTGATGTTCTCGGCCACGGTCTCGCGCACCATCGCCAACCTGGCGAAAAACTATCAGCGCGACGCCGTGCGCATCACGACCGCCGCCGAGCAGAAGCAGCATGGCGACATCGATTATCGCGGCTTCCTGGTCGCGGCGCAGGAGCGCGAGAACGCCATCATCAACGTGCTGCGCTATTACGAGGCGAAGAACGCGCTGGTGTTCTGCAACACGCGCGCCACGGTCAACCACATGACGGCGCGCTTCAACAATCGCGGTTTCTCCGTCGTCGCCCTGTCGGGCGAGCTCAGCCAGAACGAGCGCACGCATGCGCTGCAGGCGATGCGCGACGGGCGGGCGCGGGTCTGTGTCGCCACCGACGTGGCGGCGCGCGGCATCGATTTGCCGAACCTGGAACTGGTGGTCCACGCCGACCTGCCGACCAATGCCGAGACGCTGCTGCACCGCTCCGGCCGCACCGGCCGGGCGGGGCGCAAGGGCGTCAGCGCGCTGATCGTGCCGCAGAACGGCCGCCGCCGCGCCGAACGCCTGCTGCGCGACGCCAAGGTGCGGGTCGAATGGGGCAATCCGCCCTCCGCCGAGGCGGTGCTCCTGCGCGACGACGAGCGGCTGCTCGCCGATCCCAATCTCGGCGAGAAGGTGCATGAGGACGAAATCGATTTCGTTCGCCGGCTTCTCGGGGAATACGGAGCCGAGCAGGTGGCGGCGGCCTTCGTCCGCCTGCATCGCGGCAGGCTTTCGGCGCCCGAGGATCTGTCGGAGGTGGCCATCGAGGAGACCGGCGGGCGCGAGGAGCGCAAGCCGCGCCGCGAGGATTTTGCGGAAAGCGTCTGGTTCTCCCTTTCGGTCGGCCGCAGGCAGAATGCCGAGCCGCGCTGGCTCATCCCGCTCATGTGCCGCGCCGGCGACATCAGCAAGCGTGAGATCGGCTCGATCAGGATGCAGCAGGAGGAAACCTTCGTCGAGCTGGATGCGGCCAGCGCCGACCGGTTCGTCATGGCGATCGGTCCGCACGCCACGCTGGAGAACGGCATCCGTGCCACGCGTCTCGACGGCGCGCCCGATCTCGCGCCGTCGCGCCCTTATGCCAAGCCGCATGGCGGCAAGCCTTTCCGCCGTGACGACCGGCTGGGCGGCTATGACAAGCCGGCGGGCAAGCGCAAGTTCGCCGACAAGCCCCATGGCAAGGCAGGCGCCTCCCGCGACGGCGATGCGCCATCCGCGAAGCCGTGGGCGAAGGATGCCAAGCCCTGGGCGAAGAAGGACAAGAAAGCGGGCAAGCCCAAATTCGCCAAGCCGGCAGGCGCGGGTAAGAAGAAGCCGGCGCGCAAGCCGAAGGACTGACCCGCGCGCGCCGCCCTGCGTCAGGCGGTGCGGCTCTCCTGCGCCAATCGAAAGCGCCGGGTGGCTGCTTCTAAAGCGTTTTGCAGTCAGGTGGGGTCACCTGACGTCCGCATAAACGCGTAAAAACAAGGGAATAGACCCACTCCGCGTTTCAGTGAAACGTTGAACGGGTCGAAGCCCTGGCCGATGATGGATGCTGCCGCCGGTTGCCGACAGGGAGAAGCGCGATGGACGGACTTGCGGACAAGGTGGTGGTGGTCACCGGCGCCGGGCGCGGCCTTGGCGCGGCGTTCGCGCTGGCGTTCGCCGAGGCCGGATGCCGGCTCATCCTGTGCGGCAGGCGCATGGCGGACCTCGAGGCGGTGGCTCGCGCCGCGGCCCCGCTCGGCAAGCACGACCCGGAGCTGGTCATGCTCGATCTGGCCGATGCGTCCAGCGTGCGCGATGCCGTCAAGCGGATCGAGGCCCTGACGCCGCATGTCGATATCCTCGTCAACAACGGCGCGATGTGGCTCGAGGCCAGCGCGGAACCCTATGACGACGCGGCGGTTCTCGGGGTGATCAATGCCGCCGTGACCGGCACCTTCCTCCTGACCCAGGGTCTTCGTCCCCTGCTGAACGCTTCGACCACGCCGGATGTGGTGACCATCGGTTCGATCAGCGGCCTGACGAATGCGGTCCTTCAATCAGTGTCCGTGCCGTTCTACGCGGCCAAGCGGGCGCAGGTGGCGCTGGCCGACGGCTTTGCCCAGACCTTCGCCGGCACGGCGATCCGCTCGATCCTCGTCAATCCTCCCTATCTGGACGATGTCCGGCCGGACCAGCCCGATTGGCAGGCGGCCGGGCACCGGCGGAAGGGAGAGGGCGGCACGAACCGGGACGTGGTCGAAGCCGTGGTCTTCGCGGTCACGCGGCCGCGCAGCGTCTCGCTGACCATCGACATCGGTTCCGATGATGGCGGCTTGTTCCCCTATCCACCCGCCGGTTGAGCCGCGTGGCCGGAGAGGCCGGCGCGCGCATGTTGCACCGCGGTGCGAAATCGGGTTACACAGCGCGCATCCATCCTGGACCCGGTGAAAATCCGGGTGGCTCCGCCGGCCGCTGATCCGCCGGTCAATCCTTCTGCATCCTGCCTTGCCCGCCGGCCCGATGATCTCGAGCGGTGGGAAAGCCATGTTTCCGGACGGTCATGTTCTCACTTTCCCACTATCGCGACCAATGGTTCGGCAATGTCCGCGCCGATCTCCTGTCGGGCCTCGTCGTCGCCCTGGCGCTCATTCCCGAAGCCATTGCCTTTTCCATCATCGCCGGCGTCGATCCGAAGGTCGGGCTCTACGCCTCCTTCTCCATCGCCGTCATCACGGCCATCGCCGGCGGCCGGCCGGGCATGATCTCCGCCGCCACCGCCGCCACGGCGGTGCTGATGGTGACGCTGGTGAAGGAGCACGGCCTGCAATATCTGCTGGCCGCCACCGTGCTTGCCGGCCTCCTGCAGATCGGCGCCGGCCTTCTGCGGCTCGGCCATCTCATGCGCTTCGTTTCGCGCTCGGTGATGACCGGCTTCGTCAACGCGCTGGCGATCCTGATCTTCATGGCGCAGCTGCCGGAGCTGATCGGCGTGCCGAACCTCACCTATGTCATGGTCGCCGCCGGGCTTGCCATCATCTACCTGTTCCCGCGCCTGACGAAGGCCGTGCCGTCGCCGCTCATCTGCATCATCGTGCTGACGGCGGTGTCCATCGGCTTCGGCCTCGACGTGCGCACGGTCGGCGACATGGGCGAACTGCCCTCCACCTTCCCGGTGTTCCTCATCCCGGACATTCCGCTCGATCTGGAGACGCTCAGGATCATCCTGCCCTATTCGGCGGCGGTGGCGGCGGTCGGCCTGCTGGAATCGCTGATGACGGCCTCCCTGGTCGACGAACTGACCGACACGAAGAGCGACAAGAACCGGGAATGCATCGGTCAGGGCCTCGCCAATACGGCGACCGGCTTCATCGGCGGCATGGCGGGCTGCGCCATGATCGGCCAGTCGATGATCAATGTGAAATCCGGCGGGCGGGGGCGGCTTTCCTGCTTTGTCGCCGGCGTCTTTCTCCTGTTCATGATCGTGCTTCTGGGCGACTGGGTGCGCCAGATCCCCATGCCGGCGCTCGTCGCCATCATGATCATGGTGTCCATCGGCACCTTCTCCTGGTCGTCGATCAGAAGCCTGCGCGAGCATCCGCTGTCGTCCTCCGTGGTGATGGTGGCGACGGTGGTCTGCGTGGTCTTTACCCACAATCTCGCCATCGGCGTCCTGGTCGGCGTCCTGCTCTCCGGCATCTTCTTCGCCGGCAAGATCGCGCAGATCTTCCGTGTCACCTCGACCCTTTCGGAGGATGGCCGCAAGCGCACCTACCGCGTCGAGGGCCAGCTTTTCTTCGCCTCGGTCGAGGACTTCAACACGGCATTCGACTTCCATGAAGCGCTCGACCGGGTGGTCATCGACGTTTCGCGCGCGCATATCTGGGACATCTCCAGCGTCGGCGCGCTTGACATGATCGTGCTGAAGTTCCGCCGCGACGGGGCCGAGGTGGAGATCATCGGCATGAACGAGGCGAGCGAGACCATCGTCGACAGGCTCGGCATTCACGACAAGCCGGGCGCGCTCGAGAAGCTGATGGGGCATTAGGGGAAAAAGATGTCAAAGATCACCGCATTCATCGATGGTTCCGTCTATTCGCAGAGCGTGTGCCAGCATGCGGCCTGGATCGCGGGCAGGCTCGATGCCTCCGTCGAGCTTCTCCATGTGCTCGGCCGTCGCGAGACAGGCAGCGTGCCATCCGATCTTTCGGGCAGCATCGCGCTCGGCGCCCGGTCGGCGCTCCTGAAGGAACTCGCCGATCTCGACGAGAGCCGCGCCCGCCTCGCCATGAAGCGCGGCCGCGCCATCCTGGAGGACGGTGAGGCTGCCGTGCGGGCGGCCGGCGTCGCGGCGGTCTCGGGCCGCCTGCGCCACGGCGACGTGGTCGAGACGGTCGCCGAGGTGGAGCCTGATTCCGACCTCCTGGTGATCGGCAAGCGCGGCGAGGCGGCGGATTTCGCAAAGCTGCATCTGGGGTCCAATCTGGAGCGCGTCGTGCGCGCCAGCCGCAAGCCGGTCTTCGTCGCCGCCCGCGCCTTCAGGCCCGTCGAGAAGGTGCTCGTCGCGTTCGATGGTGGGCCAAGCAGCATGAAGGCGGTCGACGCCATGTTCCGCTCGCCCCTGTTTGCCGGTCTCGCCGTCACGCTGCTGACGGTCGGGGCGGACGGCACCGAGGCGCGCAACCGGCTTGCCGGCGCCGAGGCCATGCTGCGCGGCAGCGGCATCGACGCGCGGAGCGAGATCGCGCCGGGCCATCCCGAAACTGTCATCGCCGAGCGCGTCGAGAACGAGGGTTTCGGGCTTCTGGTGATGGGCGCTTACGGCCACACGCGCATGCGCAATCTAATCATCGGCTCGACGACGACCGAGATGCTGCGCTCCTGCAAGATTCCGGTGATGCTGTTCCGCTAGATTTTCCGGGCAGCGTCGGCTCTTTTCAGCGCCGCGTCTGCCGTGCCATGAATGACAGACACCATCGCAAGGAAAGGCGCGAGCCATGGCCGAAACCTTCGTCATCGCCCAGGGCGGCGGTCCCACCGCCGTCATCAACCAGACCGTCGTCGGCGCGACGCTCGAGGCCATGAAACGCTATCCCGGCTGCCGGGTGCTCGGCGCGCTGCACGGCGTGCGCGGCATTCGCGACGGGCGTTTCGTCACCCTGTCCGATCTCACCGAGACCGAGCTTCGGCGCATCGCCGCCACGCCAGGCGCAGCACTCGGCTCGACCCGCGACAAGCCGGACGCGGCCTATTGCGAGAAGATCATGAAGGGCTTGAGGGCTGTCGGCGCCGACGCCTTCGTCAACATCGGCGGCAACGACACCTCCGGCACGCAGGCCATCCTGCGCGATGCGTCGGGCGGCGGCATGACCTTCATGCACGCGCCGAAGACCATCGACAACGACCTGATGGAGAACGACCACACGCCGGGCTTCATCTCGGCGGGTGAGATGGTGGCCGGCGCGTTCCTTAGCGTCGATCTCGATTTCCGCGCCCTGCCGGGCGTCTATGTCGGCATCGTCATGGGCCGGCATGCGGGGTTCCTGACCGCCGCGGCCGCCGCCTGGAGGCTCGACGAGGAGAGCGGCCCGCATCTCGTCTATGTGCCGGAGCGGGCCTTCGAGCGCGCCCGCTTCATCGAGGACGTGAAGGCCACGCTGGCGCGGCACGGGCGCTGCCTTGTCGCCATGTCGGAGGGCGTGTCCGATGCCGAGGGCCGTTCGCTGGTCGAGACGCTGGTGCCGGCCGAGATGCAGGAGCGCGACGCGCATGGCAACATCAAGCTTTCCGGCACCGATCTCGGCCAGGCCATCGAGCGCATCCTGGCGGAGGATCTTGCGGGGCAACGGGCGCGCGTCGACACGTTCGGCTATCTGCCGCGCGGCAACATCGCCACGATCAGCGAGACCGATGCCCGCGAGGCTTTCGATGCCGGCGCCTTCGCGGTTGCCTCAGTGGAGAAGGGCGACGGCTCCGTCGCGTTGCAGTTCGATGGCGGGCAGACCGTCTGCCGGCTGGTCGAGCTGGACGCGGTGGCCGGCAAGACGCGGCACATGCCGGACGATTATTTGCTGGCCGGCGAGAACCGTCTCTCCGCCGCGGGGCTGGCCTATCTGGACCGGCTCCTGCCGCGCCGCTATGACCCGGCGAAGCCGTTCGTGTAGCGGAAGCCCGCAACTAGCGCCGGACGAACGTGCCGTCCTGCTCCTGGTCAAAGTACTCCACCGTGACGCGGCCTGGCGCGGCTTCCTTTTCGAACGCGAACAGAACCGACGAGATGGAGCCTTCCGTCGCGTTCTCGTTGCTCGGCCGGAAGACGAACTCGTCGCCGTCCCAGTGCTCCAGGGCGAACGCGCTTGTCGCGCCCGCCACCTTCATGACCAGTGCGCCGCCGGTCTCCTCGACCAGCAAATCGCCGTAATAGGCATTGGCGAAAGTGCCGGCATAGTCGGCGAGCGGTCTTGAAGGCCGGGGATCGGCGGGCGGCGCCTTGCCGACATACCGGCCGAAGGGCGCCAGCAGCGGCTTCATCAGCGCGCCGTACATGGTCAGCCAGTCGCGGCGGACATTTCCATACTGCACCAGGTCGGCGAAGCTCATGCCGATGGCCTCGACGGCGCCGATCGGCGCGGCGTTGCTCAGGATCACGATGCCGATGTCGGCCGAGGGGATCATCACCACATTGGTGGCCGCGCCGAGGGCGAAGGCGCCCGAATGGCTGAGCATCACCCGGCCGGCCGGCGAGGTGCCGACGCCGAACCCGTATCCGTAGAAGCTGGCGCGCGCGTCCGCCGCGTAGGGCCTGCCCGAGACCGATTGCGGGCCGATGGCCGCGAGCAGCGCGTCTTCCTCGATCAGGCGGCGGCCTTCATAGGCGCCCATGCCGAGGATGAGGCGCATCCATTTCGCCATGTCCGCGACGCTGGCGCTGACGCCGCCGGCCGGCGACTGGGCGTCCGGCTTGCGCTGGTAGAGCGCCCGCCATGCGCCGTCGGAGCGCACATGCCCGTGGACGCGGTTGTCGCGCGCCAGAAAATCCTCCAGCCGCGACGAGGCGCTGGTCATGCCGAGCGGCCCGTAGAGCGCGTCCCCGCTGAGCGTCGCCCAGTCCTTGCCGGCGACGGCGGCCACCGCTTCCGCAGCCGCCGTGAGGCCGAAATTCGTATAGGCATAGTGCGTGCGGAAGCCATCGAGCCTGGAATGACGCAGGCGCTCGAGAATCACTCGCTGCGGGAAGCCCAGATCCTCCAGGTCGTCGCCGGCATGGTCCGGCAAGCCCGAGCGATGGGCGTAAAGATCGCCGATGGTCAGCATCGCCGTGGCGTTCGGGTCGGCGAGCGTGAACCAGGGCATGACGTCCTTCATCGGCGTGTCCCAGCCGATGCCGCCTTCGCCCACCTGCTGCGCCACCACCGTCGCGCCGACCGGCTTCGACAGCGAGGCGAGCTGGAAGACCGTGTCCGCGTCGACCGCGGCCGTCTCGCCCGCCCTTCGCACGCCATAGCCCTTCTGCAGAAGCACGGCGTCCCGGCTCACCACCGCGACGGCGATGCCGGGAATGCCCGTCTCCCGCATGACGCGTTCGACGATGGCATCGACCTCGGCCACGGCCTTGTCGATCTGCCCGTCCGGAATGGCGATGCCCGCGGTTTGCGGCGGGGGCGGCAGGTCGGGGAAATGCTGGGCGGCGGCGGGCGCCGCGAAGCCCAGAGCGGCCAGCAGAAAGAGGATGCGGTGCGGCATGAGGTGGCCTCCGGCGATCGTGCGTTCGGTCCTTTGTCGGCCAAAGACCCTAACGAAGCACGAATCGCCGGCCGGAAAGGTCGCCGCCGCTTCCTCCCGCTCATCCCGTGAGAGCGGTTTCCTCAGCTCCGCTCGGCGAGCGCCTTGATGCCTTCGAGCCAGCTGCGGATGCGCGAGCGGAGCTCGTCGTCGTCGATCTGCGGCGCGACCGTCGGCGCCCACAGCGATTCCCGGCAGAGGATGCGCGTGCCGCCGGCGCCGTCCGGTTCGAACCGGTATTCATGGGCCATCACCAGCCCGGGCAGGGAGGTGGTCCAGGTGAGCTTCCGGCCCGGCTCGACGACGCCGAACTTCGACGTCAGGCGCACGCCCGAGGTCGACCAGGTGAAGACGGCGTCGGGCGACGCCTCGGGGTCTCCCGCAACGTCGCCTATGTCGGAGCGGATCGACGGCCAGTTCCGCACGTCGCTCAGCACCGACCAGACCTTGGCGGGCGGCGCGGCGATGGTGATCTCGCCGCTCGCCTGGACGGGCGCCGAGGGATCGACGCTGCCGTTGCGGACATGGCGCTGGTGCACGGCGTCGCGGCCGGGATCGACCGGCGGCGCCTCGTCGGCAACGGCGGGGGCGACGCTCATCATCAGGGCCAGCAGGCTAATTCTTGTTCGTTTCATAGCGCAGCAGCACGATCCCGTCGTTGAACGTCCGGCATTCGGCGAGGCCGAGCATGGTCGCCGTTCCATCCGGGAAAAGCCGGATGCCGCGACCGAGGACCGTCGGGTAGACCATCAGCCGGAACTCGTCGATCAGCCCGTGCGGCATCAGCGCGTGGACCACCGATGCGCTGCCGAAGATCAGGATGTCGCCGTCCTGCTTCTCCTTCAGATCGCGGGTCGCGTCCGCCAGATCGCCCGACAGCAGCGACGTGTTGTTCCATTCGGGCTTGCCGATGGTCGTCGAGGCCAGATATTTCGGCAGGCTGTTCATCCGGCGCGCATAGCCCGCCTCGTCGTCGACGGTGGGCCAGACGGCAGCGAAGCCGTCATAGGTCTTGCGGCCGTAGATCATGGCCTGGGCGCTCATCAGCTCCTCGTGCTTGAAGGCGTCGCCCTCCGGGCCGCGCGTGAAGGGGCCGGTCCAGTCGCCGAGCCCCGAATCCTCCATGCCGACGGGATCCTCGATGACGCCGTCGAGGGACATGTATTGCGTGACGATGATCTTTCCGGACATGGGAACCTTTCCGCACGGCTTGCCGCCGGGCTGAGCGAGATTGAACATCAGCGGGTCCGCTGTCTCTGCAAGACGGTCGAGGCCGCTTCCGTCCGACAGGCGAGTTGCGATCCTCGACGTCTTTTCCGGAGATCCACCGACCGCGCATGACGGCGGGCGGAGCCTGATGCATGCGGCGGCGGCAGGCAATTACCAGCAGGGTAGTGGCGGGAGCGCGCCCGGTTGGGGGTGGTCAGTCCTGCTGCTCCAGCTCGTCGATCAGCGCCTTCATCTCGGCGATCTCGCGCTCCTGCGCGGCCACGATCCCGTCGGCGAGCTCTCGCACGCGCGGATCGGAGATCGCCGCCCGCCTGCTGGTCATGATCGCGATCGAGTGATGCGGGATCATCGCTTTCATGTAGTCGACCTCATCCACGGTCGCCTGGCTGCGCACCAGCCACAGGGCGGTCGCGAAGACCAGAGCGGAGGCGGCGAGGATAAGGGCGTTGAGCGCCGGCCGCCGGTACATGCTCCACATGAAGCCAAGCATGACGGCGGCCATGGCCGCGCCCATGAAGAACGCCATCCAGGCGCGCGTTTCGCTCCAGAAGACGTGGTCGAGCGCGTAGGTGTTCAAATACATCAGGCCGAACATCACGACCGTGGAGGTCGCGATCATCGCCGCGAAGCGCCAGTAGGACATCGGCTGGTTCTCCGGTTTCTGACGGGCTTTGCTTTCCGGAGGCTAATCCTTCTCGGGACGTATGGTTCCGGGTAGGTAGCCGCGTGGTGAAGCGTTCCGCCGTCGGTGCCGAGGCCGGCAAGGCGAATGACGCTCAGGCGAAGACCGGCCGCTCCCGCTCCACCAGCTCGCCGATGAAGGCGGCGGCGGCCTGTATGCGCTGCACGGGGCGCATCGATTCGTGATAGACGAGCCAGTAGCTGCGGCGGATCGGACCGGCCCATTCGAGCCGCACCAGATCGTCATGGGCGCGCGCGATGAATGTGTGCAGGATGCCGATCCCCGCTCCGGCGCGCACCGCCTCGGTCTGGCCCATGGCGGAGGAGACCGCGAAATCCGTGCGCCAATGCTCGGAGATCTCCATGGCGTAGTCGAGCGTCGGGCTGAAGATCAGGTCGGGCACGTAGCCGATCAGGCGATGGCGCGACAGTTCCCGGGCGTCCGCCGGCAGGCCGTGCTCGGCGGCGTAGGCGCGGGAGGCGTAGAGGTTCAGCGTGTAATCGACCAGCTTGGCGGCGACGAGCCGGCCCTCGGTCGGCCGGTCGACGGTGATCGCGATGTCGGCCTCGCGCCGCGACAGGGAAAAGGAACGCGGCACGGGAACGAGCTGCACGGCAAGGCCGGGGTGGCGCAGAGTCAGTCCGCCCAGGCGCGACGCCAGGAAGGCGACGCCGAAACCGTCCGGCGCGCCGATGCGCACCGTGCCGGTCACGTCCTCGCTCTCGCCGGCGATCTCGGCGCGGGCGGTGATCATGTCGGCTTCCATGCGCTCGGCGGTGGCGAGAAGCTGTTCGCCGGCGGCCGTCAGCTCGCTGCCCGTGGTGAGGCGATGAAAGAGCTTGGCGCCGATGGCCGTCTCCAGTGCGGCGATCCTGCGCGAGACCGTCGCGTGATTGAGCTCCAGCCGCTTGGCGGCCCCCAGAATCTGCCCAGCGCGCGCCACGGCAAGAAACACCCGCACATCGTCCCAGTTCATCCCCACTCCTCGGCTAAGCATTCTGCGCACTGCATATTCTATCTTCGCTTTAAATTTTGCACAACGGTTGCTGTTTCGCTCGCGTTGCAAACCTGTCCCCGAAGCGGGACAATGTGCGAAATTCCAAGCTCAGGGAGAATCCTCATGGAGGACGTCGGTCATTTCATTGGCGGCAAGCGCGTCGCAGGCACCAGCGGCCGCTCGCAGGACATCATGCAGCCGATGGACGGCTCGGTGCGCGGCAAGGTCGCTCTGGCCAGCGCGGCGGAAGTCCGCGCGGCGGTCGAGAACGCCAAGGCGGCACAGGTCGGCTGGGCCAACACCAATCCGCAGCGCCGCGTGCGCGTCCTGATGAAGTTCCTCGAACTGGTGCACCGCGAATATGACGAGCTGGCCGAGCTTCTGGCCCGCGAGCACGGCAAGACCATTCCCGACGCCAAGGGCGACATCCAGCGCGGCCTCGAAGTGGTCGAGGTGTGCATCGGCGCGCCGCACATGATGAAGGGCGAGTACACGGAAGGCGCCGGCCCCGGCATCGACGTCTATTCCATGCGCCAGCCGCTCGGCGTCGTCGCCGGCATCACGCCGTTCAACTTCCCGGCGATGATCCCGCTCTGGAAGATCGCCCCGGCGCTCGCCTGCGGCAATGCCTATGTGCTCAAGCCTTCGGAGCGCGATCCCGGGGTGCCGATGCGCATCGCCGAACTGTTCCTCGAGGCGGGCCTGCCGGCCGGCGTGCTCAACGTCGTCAACGGCGACAAGGAGGCCGTCGACGCCATCCTCGACGATCCGGACATCAAGGCCGTGGGCTTCGTCGGCTCGACGCCGATCGCGCAGTACATCTATGGCCGCGCCACGGCCAACGGCAAGCGGGCGCAGTGCTTCGGCGGCGCCAAGAACCACCTGATCATCATGCCCGACGCCGACATGGATCAGACCGTCGACGCGCTGATCGGCGCCGGCTACGGCTCGGCCGGCGAGCGCTGCATGGCGGTGTCGGTGGCCGTTCCCGTCGGCAAGGAGACCGCCGACCGGCTGGTCGAGAAGCTGATCCCGCGCGTCGAGAGCCTCAAGGTCGGCCCGTCGACGGACGCGTCCGCCGATTTCGGCCCGCTGGTCACCGCCCAGGCGCTCGAGCGCGTGAAGGGCTATGTCGATCTCGGCGTCAAGGAAGGCGCGAAGCTTCTCGTCGATGGACGCGGCTTCAAGATGCAGGGCTACGAGGACGGCTACTATATGGGCGGCTGTCTGTTCGACAACGTCACGAAGGACATGCGCATCTACAAGGAAGAGATCTTCGGGCCGGTGCTGTCCGTCGTTCGCGCCAATACCTATGAGGAGGCGCTGGCGCTGCCCAACGACCACGAATATGGCAACGGCGTCGCCATCTTCACGCGCGACGGTGATGCGGCGCGCGATTTCGCCGCCCGCGTCGAGGTCGGCATGGTCGGCGTCAACGTGCCGATCCCGGTGCCGATCGCCTATTATACTTTCGGCGGATGGAAGGCTTCAGGCTTCGGCGATCTCAACCAGCACGGGCCGGACGCCTTCCGCTTCTACACCAAGACCAAGACTGTGACGTCGCGCTGGCCGTCCGGCGTCAAGGACGGTGCGGAGTTCGTCATCCCAACCATGAATTGACGTCGTTTTCCGGCCGGTCGGGACTGGCCGGCCGGGACGGTTCGTCCGGCGAATTGCAGCGCCCGCATCGTCTCGCGATGCGGGCGTTTCGCGTTCTGCGAGCGGCCGATTCCGATTCAACCGGACGTCGGCGGACTTGCAACAATCATGCATGATGCTTGTACGATACCGAAGAAATCCCCATTCTTTTCGCTCTCCGGGGTATTCATCGCAATGACATTGCATTGGGCCGGTGATAGCTTCCCGCCCCAACAAGAGCCGGGGGAGAACAACCGGCCAGCGGTGCCAAAACCGGTCGTGGGAAATTTGCCGTTGCAATCGGACGCCAATTCTCTACGACTAGAAGGGGAACAAGAATAAGAAATGCGCTCACGAAGCGACATTTCAGGGGAGTTGCTTTACCCATGGAATATTTCGTCCAGCAGCTTATCAATGGGCTGACGCTGGGTTCCATCTACGGGCTGATCGCCATCGGTTACACGATGGTCTACGGCATCATCGGAATGATCAACTTCGCCCATGGCGACGTCTTCATGATCGGTGCGTTCATCGCCCTGGCGATGTTCCTGATCCTGACGACCGTCCTGGGCTTCACATTCCTGCCCGTGGTGTTGCTTATCGTCCTGATCGTCTCGATGCTGTTCACCTCCGCATGGGGCTGGACCGTGGAGCGGCTGGCCTACCGGCCGTTGCGCGGCTCCTTCCGCCTGGCGCCGCTGATCACCGCCATCGGCATGTCGATCGTGCTGCAGAACTTCGTCCAGATCACGCAGGGCGCGCGCGTCAAGCCGCTGCCGCCGCAGATTCAGGGCGGTATTACGCTGATGGAGGGATCGACCGAGAACGGCACGATCCTGGTGCAGCTCTCCTACATGCAGATCATCATCATCCTTACGACGGTCGTGCTGATGGCCGGCTTCACGCTACTCATCTCGCGCACGCCGCTCGGCCGCGCCCAGCGCGCCTGCGAGCAGGACCGCAAGATGGCATCGCTGCTCGGCATCAATGTCGACCGCACCATCTCGCTGACATTCGTCATGGGCGCGGCGCTGGCCGCCGTCGCCGGCCTGATGTTCGTGCTGCTCTACGGCGTGATCGACTTCTATATCGGCTTCCTGGCGGGCGTTAAGGCATTCACGGCCGCGGTGCTCGGCGGCATCGGCTCGTTGCCGGGCGCGATGCTCGGCGGACTCCTGATCGGCCTGATCGAGGTGTTCTGGTCCGGTTACTTCTCCGTCGAATACAAGGACGTGGCGGCCTTCTCCATTCTGGCCATCGTCCTGATATTCCTGCCATCCGGCCTGCTCGGCCAACCGGAAGTGGAGAAGGTCTGATGGCTGTCAGCGGTACGAAAACGCCGGTCGCCGGACCACAGGGCGATCCCAATTCGCTGCAGGCATCGATCAAGGACGCCGCCATGGCGGCGTTCCTGGCCGGCGTCCTCGGCTTCTTCTTCATCGGCATCCGCACGGATATCGCGCCGGGCGGTCTCGACCTCAAGATGCGCTGGGGCGCGTGGATCATCTCGATCCTGATCGTCTTCGCCGGGCGGCTGCTGCTCAACCTGTTCGTCTACAAGACGCGCCGGCCCGTGACGCGCAACCTCTCGATCGGCCTGTCCGGCTCGGAGAGCAGGCTCGCCCAGGCGGGCAAGGTGCTGAAGTGGGGCCTGTTCGCCTTCGCGCTCATCCTGCCGTTCTTCTTCACCACGTTCTTCCCGGGCAGGGATCGTCAGTTCATCGATCTGGCCATCCTGATCATGACCTACATCATGCTCGGCTGGGGTCTGAACATCGTCGTCGGCCTCGCCGGTCTGCTCGATCTCGGCTATGTCGCCTTCTATGCGGTGGGCGCCTATTCCTTCGCGCTTCTGGCGCAGTATCTGGATTTCGGCTTCTGGCTGGCCCTGCCGCTCGCCGGTCTCCTGGCGGCGACCTGGGGGGTGATCCTCGGGTTCCCGGTGCTCCGGCTGCGCGGCGACTATCTCGCCATCGTCACTCTGGCCTTCGGCGAGATCATCCGCGTGGTGCTGCTCAACTGGTACGAGTTCACCAAGGGCCCGGACGGCATATCGGGCATCCCGAAGCCGACCTTCTTCGGCCTGGAGCTGAAGCGGGGCGAGGGCGGCTTCGCCGATTTCTTCGGCATCGCCTACGACCCGATCCAGCGCTTCATCTTCCTCTACTACATCATCTTCATCCTGGCGCTGATCACCAATTTCGTGACCATGCGGCTCAGGCGATTGCCCATCGGGCGGGCCTGGGAGGCGCTGCGCGAGGACGAGATCGCCTGCCGCTCGCTCGGCATCAACACGCGCAACACCAAGCTGACGGCGTTCGCCATCGGTGCGATGTTCGGCGGCTTCGCCGGCTCGTTCTTCGCCACCAGACAGGGCTTCATCTCACCCGAGAGCTTCACCTTCCTGGAATCCGCGATCATCCTGGCAATCGTCGTGCTCGGCGGCCTCGGCTCGCAGATCGGCGTCGTCATCGCCGCCGTGGTGATGATCGGCGGCATCGAGATGCTGCGCAATCTGGGCTTCCTGCAGCAGGTGTTCGGGTCGGGCTTCGATCCCGTGCAGTACCGCATGCTGATCTTCGGCCTGGCCATGGTGCTGATCATGGTGTGGAAACCGCGCGGCCTGATCTCGACGCGCGAACCGTCCGCCGTTCTCAAGGAGAAGAAACGCATCGGCGCCGATATGGTCGCTCAGGGTGAGGGACACTGATGAAAACGGCGACGAAAGTGAAAACCACCGGTGACGCGACGCCGAACTGGGATGCGGATCCCGTCCTCAGCGTCGAGCACCTGACCATGCGGTTCGGCGGCCTCGTGGCCGTCGGTGACCTCTGCTTCAATGTCGGGCGGGGCGACATCACCGCGCTCATCGGCCCCAACGGCGCCGGCAAGACGACCGTGTTCAACTGCGTCACCGGCTTCTACAAGCCGACCGAGGGCCGGATCGTCATGCGTCACGGCCCCGGCCGCCAGGACGATGCGGTCGAGGCGGTTACGGCGAGCGGGCTCAAGTGGCAGAGCACCAATGCGGGCGGCGTGTTCCTGCTCGAGCGCATGCCCGACCACGAGATCTCGCACAAGGCCAAGGTGGCGCGCACGTTCCAGAACATCCGCCTGTTCGGCGGCATGACCGTGCTGGAGAACCTGCTGGTTGCCCAGCACAATCCGTTGATGGTCGCCTCGGGCTTCTCGCTGGGCGGCATTCTCGGCCTGCCGAGCTACAAGAGGGCGCAGCAGGAGGCCATCGACAAGGCCGTCTACTGGCTGGAGCGGACGCATCTGGTCGAACGCGCCGACGACCCGGCCGCCGACCTGCCCTATGGCGACCAGCGTCGCCTGGAGATCGCCCGGGCCATGTGCATCGGCCCGCAGCTTCTGTGCCTCGACGAGCCGGCGGCGGGCCTCAACCCGCGCGAATCCGCCGAACTCAACCAGTTACTGAAGTACATCCGCGACGAGCACAATGTGTCGGTCCTGCTCATCGAGCACGACATGGGCGTGGTCATGGAAATCTCCGATCACGTCGTGGTGCTCGATTACGGCGTGAAGATCGCCGACGGTGCTGCCGATGCGGTGAAATCCGACCCGAAGGTCATCGCCGCCTATCTCGGCGTCGACGACGAGGCGGAGATCGACGTGCCGGAAATCCGCAAGGACGTGGCGAAGGTCGCCGCCGAATCCGATGGCGCGACGGCGGCTGGTTCGAAGAAGGCAAGCGCCCGGAAGGCGCCCGCCAAGGCGCGCAAGCCCGCCGCGCGGAAGACGAAGGCGGCCGCGCCGGCAGCCGATACGGCTTTCGCCCAGCCGCTGATGGCGACCGGAGCCAAGGCACCAGCCAAGCGCGGCACGGCGAAGGCTTCGGCCAGGAGCCAGGAAAAGACCTCCGCAAAAGCCCCGGAAAAGGCCAGGGCTCCGAAAACGGCCAAGGCGAAGACGGGCACGACAGGCCCGGCGAAGACCGCTGCCGCCGGAGGTGCCGCCAAGAGCGCTGCCGCAGCCACCCCGGCAAAGGCGAAACCTGCGACGCGCAAGCCCGCGGCCAAGCCGGCGCCCGCCGAGGCGAGCGAGATCAAGATCGCCAATTCAGGCGACTATCCCGGCAAGCAGCCGCACGGCACCCGGAAGCCGCGCGCCGGCGGCGGAAACAACCTGACCCGCATCAAGGGCATCGGCCCGGCCAACGAGAAGAAGCTCAACACGCTCGGCACCTGGCATTTCGACCAGATCGCCGCGTGGAAGAAGGCCGAGATCGAATGGGTCGGAGCCTATCTCTCCTTCCCCGGCCGCATCGAGCGGGAGGAATGGGTGAAGCAGGCCAAGGTCCTCGCCAGGGGCGGCGAGACGGCGTTCTCCAAGCGCGTCGACAAGGGGGATGTGCCGACCAGCGTACCCGGCAGGCGCGGCGCTCAGCCGAAGAAGACCACCGCTAAGGGAGGCAAGGCATGAGCACCCGGACGGACACCCTGCTCTCGGTGCGCGGCGTCGAGACCTATTACGGCAAGATCGTCGCGCTGCGTGGCGTCGACCTCGACGTCCATCGCGGCGAGATCGTCACCATGATCGGGGCCAATGGCGCCGGCAAGTCGACGCTGATGATGACCATTTGCGGCCAGCCGCAGGCACGCAACGGGCAGATCATCTATGACGGCCAGGACATCACCCTGATGCCGACGCACGAGATCGTCAGCCGCGGCATCGCCCAGTCGCCCGAAGGGCGGCGCATCTTCCCGCGCATGACGGTGCTGGAGAATCTGCAGATGGGCGCGGCGCTGGTCGATCCCAGCCTGTTCGACGAGGATCTGGCGAAGGTCTTCAAGCTGTTCCCGCGCCTCAAGGAGCGCATCAACCAGCGCGGCGGGACGCTGTCGGGTGGCGAGCAGCAGATGCTGGCCATCGCCCGCGCGCTGATGAGCCGGCCCAAGCTGCTGCTCCTCGACGAGCCGTCGCTCGGCCTCGCCCCGCTGATCGTCAAGCAGATCTTCGACGCGATCCGGGCGCTCAACGAGGAGGAGGGCCTGACGGTCTTCCTGGTCGAGCAGAACGCCTTCCATGCGCTGAAGCTCGCCCATCGCGGCTATGTCATGGTCAACGGCAACATCACCATGAGCGGCACCGGAGCCGAGCTCCTCAAGCGCGAGGAAGTGCGCGCTGCCTATCTGGAAGGCGGGAGGCACTGATGGAACACGCAAACGGACCGATCTGGGAAGTCTCCTTCTGGGAGTTCTTCTTCGTCACGGTGCTCCTGGCCGGCAGCGCCGCCTATCTCACCGGGCGCGCGATGGCGCGCACCTGGCAGGGCGACTTGCAGCTCGCCTTCTACATCGTGCTTCTGGCCGCGGCGACGCGCTTCATTCACTACGCGCTGTTCAGCGGCTCGCTGCTGTCGCTCCACTACTACATCGTCGATCTGATCGCGCTGCTGATCATCGCCTTCGTCGGCAAACGCATCACGCGTGCAGGGCAGATGTCGACACAGTATAGTTTCCAGTATCAGCGCAGTGGTCCGCTGGGGTGGCGGCGCGCTGGCGGAGGGGATTCATGATTAACCGGCCGAAAGCCTTTATTTCTTTTTTGAATTAGGCTTTCATGCCGGTTAAGCGGGCCCTGGAGCCCGCGCGGGCCGAACCGGAAAACCCAACACCATTTCCGGAAAGCCAAGGGAACGTCTGGTGTTTTTCAAGGGAGTAGTCATGAAAAAGGCACTTATGGCTGGCGCAGCGCTCAGCCTGATGATGACCGGATCCGCCTGGGCGGATATCACGATTGCCGTTGCCGGTCCGATGACCGGCCAGTACGCCTCGTTCGGCGAGCAGATGAAGGCCGGCGCCGAGCAGGCCGTGGCCGACATCAATGCCGCTGGCGGTGTCAACGGCGAGCAGCTCAAGCTCGAGGTCGGTGACGATGCCTGCGATCCGAAGCAGGCCGTGGCGGTTGCCAACCAGTTCGCCGGCTCCGGCGTCAGCTTCGTGGCGGGTCACTTCTGCTCGGGTTCGTCGATCCCGGCTTCCGCCGTCTACGCGGAAGAAGGCATCATCCAGATCTCGCCGGCTTCGACCAACCCGGCCTTCACCGACGATCGTCCGGGTCCGGGCGTCTACCGCGTCTGCGGCCGTGACGATCAGCAGGGTGCGGTTGCCGGCAAGTTCCTGGTCGACAATTTCGCCGACAAGAAGGTGGCCTTCGTCCACGACAAGACCGCCTACGGCAAGGGTCTCGCCGACGCGACGATGGCGGCTTACGAGGCGGCCGGCGGCAAGCCGGCGCTCTACGAAGCCTACACCGCCGGTGAAAAGGACTATACGGCGCTCGTCTCCAAGCTGAAGAACGAGGGCATCGGCGTGCTCTATGTGGGCGGCTACCACACGGAAGCCGGCCTGATGGCGCGCCAGATGAAGGAGCAGGGCATGGACACCGTGCTCGTCTCCGGTGACGCGCTGGTGACCGACGAGTACTGGGCCATCACCGGCGATGCCGGCCAGGGCACTCTGATGACCTTCTCGCCCGATCCGCGCAAGAACGAGATCGCCAAGCCCGTCGTCGACGCGCTTCTGGCCGCCGGCAAGACCGCCGAAGGCTACGCGCTCTACACCTATGCGGCGATCCAGGCCTGGAAGACCGCTGTCGAAACCGCCAAGTCCACCGAGTACGACCCGGTGGTCGCCGCGCTCAACGAAGGCACGTTCGCGACCGTTCTCGGCGAGCTCTCCTTCGACGACAAGGGCGACGTCACGCTGCCCGGCTATGTCTTCTACGAGTGGAAAGACGGCAAGTACGACTATCTCGTGCAGTAATCCTGCCTTCGGGATTTTCCAACAGCGGCCCGGCAGCAATGCCGGGCCGTTTCTGTTTCGCATCCGTCGGGGAAAGCCGCGTCACCCGCCCGCCCGCGACGCCTTGCCTGGCGGGCTTCGGTGCATTTTTCTGCC
>NZ_AMRM01000029.1 GCF_000300335.1 Nitratireductor pacificus pht-3B
TGGCGGGCGGCCGGCGCTGTCGATTCGGCGTTATCCTCTTCCTCGTCGGCTCCACCGCCGAAGAGAGCGGCCAGAAGGCCGCCGCCGCTGCGGCGATTGCCGCTGTCGCTGGCGATCTGGACCGTGCCGCCGCTGCGCTTGCGGGACTCGTAGGAGGCGAGCGCCTGCTTGTAGCCGGGCAGCGGCTTGCCGTCGGTCGGCACGTGAATGGTCTTGCCGTCCGGGAACAGGGCCATCAGTTCCTTGCGGCTCATGCGCGGCCAGTGGCGCACGCCGCCGACGTCGATGTGGATGAAGGGCGAGCCGGAGCGCGGATAGTAGCCGACGCCGCCCGCCTCGTACTTGAGCGCGGCGGCACGCAGCCTGGAGAGCTTCACGCCCGGAATGTAGAAGTCGATCGCCTTGCCGAGCATGTGCTGGCTCTTCTTGGCGACGCCGCTCGAGCGGCTGCGCAGCATCGAGTTGGTCTGCGGCGAACGGTAGGCGGAGACGACATGGATGTAGTCGCGCCCGCCGGCGGAGCGGTAGACCTCCCAGAGCAGATCGAGCAGCTGCGGGCTCATCTTCGTCGGCTCGTTGCGCCGCCAGTCGCGCAGGAAACGGTTCACCTCGTTGAGGCCGCTCTGAAGGTAACGGCCATTGCGCTTGTAGGTGATCTCGGCGCGTTCCTTGGTGTGGATGAAGTAGAGCTTCAGCGTGCGCGTCTCGGCCTGGGCGGCCGGGGTCGCAGCGGCCAGGAAGCCAACTGCTATCATCATACCGGCTAGAAGCTTCACCCATGCGAATGAAGCCAAGCGCCATCCAGAAACGTCAACGTCGTTTTGTGTCAAGATCCGTGGCCTTGCAGGCTGGTGTTTGTCCCCCGAGCCTGAAGCCCGGTAATTTTTCCCACCGTCCGAATATCCAATCTAATGGTTAACCCGGTCTTATTAAAGCAGGAATGCGCGAAGAGCGTGGCGAGATCGTGGCAAAATTCAACGAACGGCGCGATGGTGAATGCCAGGTTAACGCGCCGGCGGCTCCGATGCCGGTCGGATACCCCGAAAAACCGGCATGTTCAACCACCTGATCGACCAGAAGACTTTCCGGGCGAGCCGATCCGGCGGTCGGGCATTCTTGGAGTGACGTGCTGGATCGAAGTCTTTCCCGCTCAGGGTTTCGCCGAAGTGTCGATCCCCATTTCCCGAAGCTTACGATATAGCGTCGAACGGCCGATCCCGAGGCGGCGCGCGACTTCGCTCATCTGTCCGTTGTAGTGGTCGATCGCCATCCGGATCAGCTCGTTTTCAACCGCTTCCAGCGGTCTCACATTGCCGCCCTCGTCAAGACCGCGCAGAAAACCCTCCGGCAGGGATGCCTGGGCGGGAGAATCATCGCCGGATGCTCCGGCCGACGTTTCCCCCGGGGTATCGGGCGCATCGGCGGGCTGGGGGTCGATCCCTTCGACCTGGGCGCGGACCTGCGGAAAATCCTCGACGCCGAGCATGCCGTTCTCACACAGGACCACGGCCCGGAAGACGGCGTTCTCCAGCTGCCGGATGTTGCCCGGCCAGTCATGGGCGGCGAGGAGGTCCAGCGCTGCGCGGGAAATGCCCGTGATGCGCCGTTGATGGCTGTTGGAGAAGCGGGCGATGAATTCCTGGACGAGGAGAGGAATGTCTTCCTTGCGGTCGCGCAGCGGCGGCACCATGATCGGGAAGACGTTCAGCCGGTAGTAGAGATCCTCGCGGAACTGCTTGTCCTTCACCCGCCCGATCAGGTCGCGGTTGGTGGCCGAGATCAGCCGGATATCGACCTTGCGCGTGCCGCGCCCGCCGACCGGATCGACCTCGCCCTCCTGCACGGCGCGCAGGAGTTTTACCTGGACGTCGAGCGGCAGATCGCCGATCTCGTCGAGGAACAGCGTGCCGCTGTCGGCCTCGACGAACTTGCCGGTATGCTTCTCGGTCGCACCGGTGAAGGCGCCCTTTTCGTGGCCGAACAGGATGCTCTCGACCAGCGTATCCGGGATCGCGCCGCAATTGACGGTGACGAAAGGCTTGCGTCGTCGTTCGCCGGCCGCCTGGATGGCGCGGGCGATCAGCTCCTTGCCGACGCCGGATTCTCCTTCGATGAGGATCGGAATGTCGGTCGCGGCCGCCTTCTGGCCGAGTTCGATGACGCGCCGCATGGCCGGGCTGTTGGTGGCCAGCGTCCTGAAGGAAAAGTCGGCCGCCGTCTTCTTCGCCTTGCGCTGGCGGCTCTCCATCGCGGCCAGTTTCAGGGCGTTGCCGATGGCCGTTCCTAGCCGCGCCGGGGCCACGGGCTTGACGATGAAGTCGAACGCGCCGGCGCGCATCGCTTCCACGGCGGTGTCGATGCTGCCGCGGGAGGTCTGGACGATGACCGGAATGTCGATGTCCTCGTCGCGCATATGGCGCATCACGTCGAGGCCGCTCATCCGCGGCATCATCAGGTCGAGGATCACGGCGCCGGGGCGGTCTTCCTTCGTCTCAAGGAAGCCGAGCGCGGCCTGACCGTCCTCCGCCAGAAGCGGCGCATGGCCGAGCTTCTCCACCGCCGCCTGCAGCAGCCTGCGCTGGACCGGGTCGTCATCGACGATGAGAACGGATTGAGACATGTCGCATTTATGCAATGGCGCTACGATATCCGGTGCTGTTGCGGTGATCGGACTGGAACAAAATGGCATAGGCTTCTAAACAAGGGTTCAAGAATCCCGGTGAACGAAACCTTTCCTCGCCGCGGAAACCGACGGACCCTGCACAGACGAGGACCTTTATGGCCCATATTCCAGGCACAGGCGCGCATCATGCGGCAACGGAGGCGGCGCTTGCCTCGGCGCCCGCCGAAACGGGGCTCGGCGACCTGCCCGAGTGGGACCTTTCCGACTTGTATCCGGCGCTCGACGCGCCCGAACTGGTGCGCGACCTCGACCGGGCCGCGGCAGAGGCCGCCGGGTTCGAAACCGCCTGGAAGGGGAAGCTCGCTGACGAGGCGGGCAAGGGTCCCTCCGGCCGTCTCGGCGAGGCGGTCGCCGCCTATGAGGCGCTCGAGGAACTGATGGGGCGGATCGTCTCCTATGCCGGCCTGCTCTATGCCGGCGACACGTCCGATCCGAAGCGCGCCAAGCTTTACGGCGATGTGCAGGAGAAGCTGACGGACGCCAGCGCCCACCTGATCTTTTTCACGCTGGAACTGAACAAGATCGACGACGCGCTGATCGACGCGGCGCTCGCGGCGGATGCGACCCTTGCGCGCTACCGGCCCTGGGTGCTCGACATCCGGCGCGACAAGCCCTTCCAGCTCGAGGACAGGATCGAGCAGCTCTTCCACGAGAAGTCGGTGACCGGCCGCGGCGCCTGGAACCGGCTTTTCGACGAGACCATGACCAGCCTGCGCTTCACCGTCGATGGCGAGGAGCTGGCGCTGGAGCAGACGCTGAACCTCCTGCAGGATGCCGATGGCGAGAAGCGGCGCCGGGCCGCCGAAGCACTATCGGAGACCTTCCGCAACAATCTTCGCGTCTTCACGCTGATCACCAACACGCTTGCCAAGGACAAGGAAATCTCCGACCGCTGGCGTGGCTTCGACGACATCGCCGCGTCGCGGCATCTGGCGAACCGCGTCGAGCAGAAGGTGGTGGATGCGCTGGCGGCGGCCGTGCGCGAGGCCTATCCGTGCCTGTCGCACCGCTATTACGCGATGAAGGCGCGCTGGCTCGGCATGGAGCGGCTCAGTCACTGGGACCGCAACGCCCCGCTGCCCGAGACGCCGCAGGCGGTGATTGGCTGGGCGGAAGCCAGGAAGACGGTGCTCGACGCCTATAGCGGCTTCGCGCCGGAAATGGCCGAGATCGCCGACCGGTTCTTTACGCAGAACTGGATCGATGCGCCGGTCCGGCCCGGCAAGTCGCCCGGCGCCTTCGCGCATCCGACCGTGCCTTCGGCGCATCCTTATCTGCTGCTCAACTATCAGGGCAAGCCACGCGACGTGATGACGCTGGCGCACGAGATGGGGCACGGCATCCATCAGGTGCTGGCGGCGCGGCAGGGCGCGCTGATGGCGCCGACGCCTCTGACGCTCGCCGAGACCGCGTCCGTGTTCGGCGAGATGCTGACCTTCCAGTCGCTGCTCGCGCAGACGACCGAGCCGCGCGAGCGCAAGGCGATGCTGGCGCAGAAGGTCGAGGACATGCTGAACACGGTTGTTCGGCAGATCGCGTTCTACGAGTTCGAGCGCCGGGTGCACACGAAGCGGCGCAGCGACGGCGAACTCACCTCCGACCAGATCGGCGCGCTGTGGCTCGAAGTGCAGGCCGAATGCCTCGGCCCGGCAGTGCATCTGCGGGAGGGTTACGAGACCTTCTGGGCCTATATCCCGCATTTCATCCATTCGCCGTTCTACGTCTACGCTTATGCGTTCGGCGATTGCCTGGTCAATTCGCTGTTCGCGGTCTACCGGCAGGCGCCGGACGGTTTTCAGGACAAGTATTTCGCCATGCTGGAGGCGGGCGGCACGAAGCATCATTCCGAGCTTCTGCAACCCTTCGGCCTCGACGCCGCCGATCCGGACTTCTGGAGCAAGGGGCTTTCGGTGATCGAAGGCCTGATCGACGAGCTCGAGGCGCTCGACGGCTGATCGGAATCCCGGCGGCAGTCCCGTGCAGACGGATACCGAACCTTTCGTTCTGTTCCGCAATGACGCGGATGGCACGGAGATGCTGTTCTCCGGGCCGCGCGCGCTGCTGGAGGCCTGGGATGGCGCGGCGTTCTTCTCCATGCTCGAAGTGGCGGAAGCGGCGCGCCGCGAGGGTTTCTGGGTCGCCGGTTATCTCTCCTACGAGGCGGGCTATCTGCTGGAGCCGAAGCTGGCGCCGCTCCTGCCGGCGAAGCGGCGGGGGCCGCTGCTGCGGTTCGGCGTGTTCGATCCGCCAGCCGAACGGCCGGCCGCCGAACTGGACGGCGGCGGGCAGGCGGGGCTTTTCGATGTCCGGCCGCTCTGGCGGGCCGAGGATTACCGCCCGCGGTTCGAACGGCTCCACGCGCATCTCATGGTCGGCGACTGCTATCAGGCCAATCTGACCTTCCCGATCTCCGCGCGCTGGCGCGGCACGCCGGCGGCGCTCTTCGACGCGCTCGGCGGGCAACAGCCGGTGCGGCACGGCGCGCTGGTCGATCTCGGCTGGCCGGTCATCGTTTCGCGATCACCGGAACTGTTCTTCGAGGTCTCGGACGACGGGTGGATCGACACTTTGCCGATGAAGGGCACCGCGCCGCGCGGCGCGACGCCCGCCGAGGATGCGGCGCTGAAGGAATTTCTGCGCAACGACCCGAAGAACCAGGCGGAAAACCGCATGATCGTCGATCTGCTGCGCAACGACATTTCGCGCCTCTGCGTGGTCGGGACGCTCGACGTGCCGCAGCTCTTTCACGTTGAGACCTATCCGACGGTCCACCAGATGGTCAGCCGCGTGCGCGCCCGCCTCTCGGGCAGCCCCGGCCTGCGGGACATCTTCTCCGCGCTCTTCCCCTGCGGTTCGGTGACCGGAGCGCCCAAGATCCGGGCGATGGAGATCCTGCGCGACCTGGAGGATGCGCCGCGCGAGGCCTATTGCGGGGCGATCGGCTGGGCGGCGCCCGATGGTCGGATGCGCTTCAATGTGGCGATCCGCACGGTTTCGCTCTTTCCCGACGGGGAGGCCGTCTTCAATGTCGGGGGAGGTGTGGTCTACGATTCGACCGCCGAAAGCGAATATGAAGAAGCGCTTCTGAAGGCGCGCTTCGCCGGGATGCCGCAAGCGCGCTGACCGCTCGTCCAACCAGAAAAGAGAACGCGGATGTATGTCGTTTCACTGAGTTACATCGTTCCTCTCGAGGAGGTCGAACCGCATGTTCCGGCCCATATGGCGTGGCTCGAACAAAGCTACGAGGCGGGCATCTTCCTCGCCTCGGGCCGCAAGGTTCCGCGCACGGGCGGCGTCATTCTGGCGCAGGGCGAGCGTGCCGCCCTCGAACGATGCCTTCGCGAAGATCCGTTCGCAGTCCACAATCTCGCCGCCTACGAGATCACTGAATTCGTCGCCTCGAAGACCGTTCCGGGGCTGGACGCGCTCAAGGAGTGACAAGCTCTGTCGTCCGGCGGCAGAGGTTTGCGCTTTATTGTGACATCGTTCTGTGTTTTGAGGCTCAGGACCGTTGTTATAGGAAAGGCGCGTAATGGCTGCGAAAGACTGGCCCATCCATGGCGAAATCACCGGTCCGATCGTCATGATCGGATTTGGCTCCATCGGCCGCGGCACGCTGCCGCTCATCGAGCGCCACCTGAAGTTCGACAAGGCGCGCATGGTCGTCATCGATCCGGTCGACACGGACCGCAAGCTGCTCGACGAGCGGGGCATCCGCTACGTCCAGGCGCATGTCACCAAGGACAATTACAAGGACCTCCTGAAGCCGCTCCTGACCGAGGGCAAGGGCCAGGGCTTCTGCGTCAACCTGTCGGTCGACACGTCGTCGCTCGATCTCATCAAGCTGTGCCGCAAGCTCGGCGTCCTTTATGTCGATACGGTGGTCGAGCCATGGCTCGGCTTCTATTTCGACGACAAGGCCGACAATGCGTCGCGCACCAATTACGCGCTGCGCGAGACGGTGCGGCAGGAGAAGGCGAAAAACCCCGGCGGCACGACCGCGGTCTCCACCTGCGGCGCCAATCCCGGTATGGTCTCCTGGTTCGTCAAACGCGGCCTGGTCAATCTGGCGAACGACCTGAAGCTCGACTTCGAGGAACCCGGCCCCGACGACCGCGAAGGCTGGGCCAGGCTGATGAAGAAATGCGGCGTGAAGGGCATTCACATCGCCGAGCGCGACACGCAGCGCACCAAGAAGCCGAAGCCGATGAACGTGTTCTGGAACACGTGGTCGGTCGAGGGCTTCATCGCCGAGGGTCTGCAGCCGGCCGAACTCGGCTGGGGTACCCACGAAAACTGGATGCCGAAGAACGCCCGCAAGCAGAAGAAGGGCCACAAGGCCGCGATCTATTTGGAGCAGCCCGGCGGCAACACGCGCGTGCGCAGCTGGTGCCCGACGCCCGGCCCGCAATACGGACTGCTGGTCACCCACAACGAGGCGATTTCCATCGCCGACTACTTCACGGTGCGCGACAAGAAGGGCAAGCTCAGCTACCGGCCGACCTGCCACTACGCCTATCATCCGTGCAATGACGCGGTGCTGTCGCTCAACGAGATGTTCGGCGCGGCCGGCAAGGCGCAGCCGGTGCAGCACGTGCTCGATGAGACCGAGCTGGTGGACGGCATCGACGAGCTGGGCGTTCTCCTCTATGGCCACGAGAAGAACGCCTACTGGTACGGTTCGCAGCTTTCGCTGGAGGAGGCGCGGACGCTGGCGCCCTACCAGAACGCGACGGGCCTGCAGGTGACCTCGGCCGTTCTGGCCGGCATGGTCTGGGCGCTGGAAAACCCGGAAGCGGGCATCGTCGAGGCCGACGAGGTCGATTACCGCCGCTGCCTGGAGGTTCAGATGCCCTATCTCGGACCCGTCAAGGGTTACTATACGGACTGGACGCCGCTCGACGGGCGCCCCGGTCTCTTCCCGGAGGATATCGACGAAAGCGACCCGTGGCAGTTCCGCAACATTCTCGTGCGTTAGGGCCCGCGCGCTGTCGCGTTCTTGCATTGGCTCCAAAATCGAGCGATTGAAACAGTGTTCGATTGTATTGTTATGCGCGCAGCATGACTTCGAAATGCGGTGCGCTGCCGGTCTTCCGGCGCGCGATTGGAGGTCGATAGGATGAAGGCACGTAACCTTTTCACGCTGGGCGCCGTGGCCGCGGCTCTGGCCGTGGCAGGCTGTCAGACCGATTTTCCCGACGGCGGCCGGCAGGTCGTCCGGCAGACGGGCGTCGAGGGGCAGTGGATGGGCACGGACGGCGTTGCCGTTTCGACCCTGCAGAGCGGCCGTTTCAGTTCGCGCTCGCTGCAGACCGGCGAAACGCTGACGGAAGGCTCCTACACGCACCGCGACCAGCGGACGATCGACCTGTCCTTCTATTCGCTGAAGAGCCAGCAGAACACGTCGGCGACCTGCCTTCTGGCAAACACCAGCCAGATGAACTGCACGCTCGCCAACGGCACCAATTTCGTGCTCACGCGCAGCGCCGGCGTTTCCTGACCGGGCATTCGTGAGGCCGGAGCGCCAGGGATGCTGATCGCCCTTGCCGGCCTTGCGCTTCTTGCCGCCATCGTCCTGCCGCAGCTTCTCGTGCGGCTGACATTCTCACGCCACGCCGCTGACCGGCCGGACATACCCGGCACGGGCGGCGAGCTGGCGCGCCATCTCCTCGACAGTTTCGGCCTGGGTCATGTGCGTGTCGAGGTCACGGACCGCGGCGATCACTACGACCCCCGCGATAAGGCGGTGCGCCTCGGCGAGCGCAATCTCAACGGCCGCTCCCTGACGGCGGTGGCCGTTGCCGCGCACGAGGTCTCGCATGCCCTGCAGGACGACCGGGGCGAGCGTTCGTTCACGCTCTGGCAAAGGCTGGCGGCGCTCGCCGCCCAGACGGACCGCATCGCCGGACTGTTCTTCATCGCCGCTCCGATCCTCGCCATCTTCGCCCGGACGCCGATGGCGCTGATCGCGCTCGTCCTGGTCGGCGTGGCGCTTCTGGCCGTTCGCGTCGTGGTGACGCTTGTCACCCTGCCGATCGAATTCGACGCCAGCTTCGGCAAGGCGCTGCCCATTCTCGAAGAAGGGAACTATGTCGCCCGGGCGGACCTGCCGGCAGTGCGCTCGGTCCTACGCGCGGCGGCGCTGACCTATCTCGCTGCGGCCCTCATTTCGCTCGTCAACCTTGCCCGATGGGTGCGATTGCTGCGATAAACCTGCAAAAAACTCTGGGAGGAGCAATGGCACCGCATTTCGATGCGCTGGAAATCCGCGATCCGGCGGAGCGCGAGCGCGAACTCTTCGACCGGTTGCCAGGCTTTCTGGAGGAAGCCGTCGCCAGGGCCGACGGACTGGCCGAATGGCTCGCCGGCATTGATCTCCAGGCCGTTACCGGCCGTGAAAAGCTGGCCGCCCTGCCGGTGCTGCGCAAGCCCGACCTGCTGGAGCGCCAGGTGGCGCGCCCACCCTTCGGCGGTTTCGTCAATCCCGATGCGCTGGAGGGCGCGAGGGTGTTCATGTCGCCGGGACCGATCTGGGAGGTCCAGGGGGCGGGCGCCGATCCTTGGCAGGCGGCACGCGCCTTCTTCGCCGCCGGCGTGCGGCCCGGCGCAAGGGTGCACAATGCGTTCTCCTATCACATGACGCCGGGCGGGTTCGTGCTCGATACGGGTGCAAGGGCGCTCGGCTGCACGGTCTTTCCTGCCGGCACGGGCAACACCGACATGCAGGTCGAGGCGGCAGCGGCGCTGCGGCCGGATGTCTATGCCGGCACGCCGGACTTCCTCAAGGTCATGCTCGACCGGGCAGAGCAGGCGGGCCGGGACCTGTCGTCCTTCCGGACGGGCCTTGTCTCCGGCGGCGCGCTGTTTCCCTCCCTGCGCGAGGAATACCGGGCGCGCGGCGTCAGGGTGCTCCAGTGCTATGCGACCGCCGAGTTCGGCGTCATCGCCTACGAGACGGCTGACCGCGACGGCGATCCATTGCCGGGTATGGTGGTCAACGAGAACCTGATCGTCGAGATCGTGCGTCCGGGAACCGGGGATCCAGTGCCGGAGGGGGAGGTGGGCGAGCTGGTGGTCACCTGCCTCAACCCGGCCTATCCGCTGGTGCGGCTCGGCACCGGGGATCTGTCGGCGGTCCTGCCGGGGCAGAGCCCCTGCGGCCGCACCAACATGCGCATCAAGGGCTGGATGGGACGGGCCGACCAGCGCACCAAGGTCAAAGGCATGTTCGTCGATCCGAAGCAGATCGCCGAACTGGCGAAGCGCCACGCCGCGATCGACCGGGCGCGGCTGGTGGTGACGCGCGAGGGCGCGGGCGACGCGATGGCCCTGCATGTGGAGCCGACCGAGGAGGGAACGCTCGATCTGGCCGCGGTGGAAGCCAGCCTGCGCGAGATCACCAAGGTCGGCGGGCGCGTGCATCTGGCAGCCCCGGGCTCCCTTCCCCGGGACGGCAAGGTGATCGCCGACGAGCGCGACTATTCCGACTAAAGCATAAGATGCAAAAAGGCGGAGCGAATCCCGCTCCGCTTGATTTCGTCCGCCCCGTGGCACAGGATGGCGTCCAAAGCTGTGGAGGGCAGGGCCGGGACATGTCGCGCCGCCTGCCCCGACAACGACAGCGGCGTCCATCGCGCGGTGGGCGCAACAACCAGAGTGGAGGAGAGCATGAAGTTTCTGATCGGCACCTTATCGGCGCTCGCCCTGTCCGCAATCGCCACGCAGGCGCAGGCCCAGTGCGATTCCGGCGAAATGGTCATCAAGTTCAGCCACGTGGTGGCGGACAAGGGCCATCCCAAGGGCGATGCCGCGCAGCTTCTGGCGCAGCGCGTCAACGACGAGATGAACGGCACGGCCTGCATGGAGGTCTACCCGAACTCCACGCTCTATGACGACGACAAGGTCATGGAAGCGCTGGTGCTGGGCGACGTGCAGCTTGCCGCCCCCTCGCTCGCCAAGTTCGAGGCCTATACGCTGAAATACCGTCTGTTCGACCTGCCCTTCCTGTTCCCGACGCTGGACGCGGTGAACAATTTCATCACCTCGGACGATGGCAAGGAACTGCTCAAGGCCACCGAGAGCGAAGGCTATACCGGTCTCGGCTTCTGGTCGTCCGGACTGAAGCAGTTCTCGGCAGGCAAGCCCCTGCTTGAGCCGCAGGACGCATCCGGCCTGAAATTCCGCGTGCAGACGTCCGACGTCGCCGTGGCGATGATCGAGGCCATGGGCGCCTCGGCACAGAAGCTGGCCTTCAAGGAAGTCTACGGCGCGCTCCAGACCGGCGTCGTCGACGGACAGGAAAACAGCTGGTGCAACATCTACACCCAGAAGTTCTTCGAGGTGCAGGACGGCATCACAGAGACCAACCACCAGCTCCTCGCCTATCTTCTCGTCACCTCGACGGAGTGGCTCGAAGGGCTCGATCCGGCGGTGCGCGACCAGTTCGTCAAGATCGCCGACGAAGTGACGGCCGCCGCCAATGACGAGGTCGCCAATCAGGAAGCGGCCTGCCGGCAGAACATCCTTGACGCCAAGGGCACCATTCGCGAGCTGACACCCGAGCAGCGCGCCAAATGGGTCGAGACGATGAAGCCCGTCTGGGCCAAGTTCGAAGGCGATATCGGCAAGGACCTGATCGATGCCGCTGTCGCGAGCGGTTCCTGATCCGACTGATCCGGTCGATCGCGGCTAGTCCGCAGGAATAGACGCTCCCCGTTCTCGGCCGAGAACGGGGAGCGCGGCTTGTCTTCCCGCGAGGAGAACTCCATGGCTCTGCTTTGGCCGGTTCTGGGGCTGGTGGCCCTGGTGGCCGTACTGTTCGCTCTCGAACGCCGTTATCCGGAGGCCGTGGGGCGTTTCGAGGAAAACGTTCTGGCGCTGCTCCTGGCGGCCATCACATTCGTCTCCTTCACGCAGGTGGTCGCCCGCTACGGCTTCAACAGCGGTTGGGGCGGCGCGCTCGAACTGACGCGCATCCTGTTCGCATGGATGATCCTGTTCGGCATGAGCTACGGCGTGAAGCAGGGCATTCATCTGGGCGTCGATGCCCTGATCCGCATGGCGCCGCCGCGCGTGTTCCGCGCCATCGCCTTCTTCGGCGCCTTATGCGTGTTCCTTTACGCTTTCATTCTCCTCTATGCCGGCTGGCTGACCTTCTTCGGTGCGCCGGTCTCGACCAACTGGCGCCAGACGGGTGCCATCGGTTACTGGACCTTCATGTTCGACCGGGGCACAGGCCTCGACGATCTGCGCTATCCCGAATGGATGCAGGAGACCTTCGGCCTGCAGGACCGGGTACAGCGCTGGGTCGCCTATCTGATGCTGCCGATCGGCCTGGCGCTGCTCGCCTTCCGCGCCGTGCAGGGCATGGCGGCCATCGCCAATGGCAGCCGCGACCTGATCATCGCCGGCCACGAGGCGGAAGATCTCGTCGCCGAGAACAAAGACGCGCTGAAGGAGTAGGGCGATGGAACCCGCGATCCTGTTTGTCCTCGTCCTCGCGCTGCTGTTCCTCGGCGTTCCCGTGGCGGTGTCGCTGGGGCTTTCCTCGCTGCTGATCATCGCATTCTTCTCGCAGGACTCGGTGTCCTCCGTGGCGCTGCAGCTGTTCACTGCCTCGCAGAACTACACGCTGCTGGCCATTCCCTTCTTCGTGCTCGCTTCGGCGTTCATGTCGACGGGCGGCGTGGCGCGGCGCATCATCCGTTTCGCCATCGCCTCTGTCGGCCATTTCAAGGGCGGGCTGGCCATGGCCTCGGTGCTCGCCTGCATGATGTTCGCCGCCCTTTCCGGTTCGTCGCCCGCAACCGTCGTCGCCATCGGCACCATCGCCATCGCCGGCATGCGCCAGGTGGGCTACACCAAGGAATTCGCCGCCGGCATCATTGCCAATGCGGGAACGCTGGGCATCCTTATCCCGCCTTCGATCGTCATGGTCGTCTACTCGGCCGCAACCGACGTCTCGGTCGGGCGCATGTTCCTTGCGGGCGTGGTGCCCGGCATCGTCGCCGGCCTGATGCTGATGATCGCCATCTACGTGATGGCGCGCGTGCGCAACCTGCCTTCCGAGGAGTGGAAAGGCTTCCGCGAGATCATCGAGGGCGGCAAGCAGGCGGGCTGGGGCCTGTTCCTGATCATCATCATTCTCGGCGGCATCTATGGCGGCGTCTTCACGCCGACGGAGGCGGCCGCTGTCGCCGCGGTCTATGCCTTCGCGGTGGCGCTGTTCGTCTATCGCGATATGGGGCCGATGAAGGGCATCGGCTGGGTTCTGGAGAGCGACACCAGGCGCGCCCGCGTCGGCTTCTCGGCCAGCGTCTACGGGCTGGCGTTCTTCTTCATCTGGATGATCATGAGCTTCTTCCTGACCTCCGAGTGGGAAGGGGTGACGCTGCAGGGCAGGGCGCTGACCGGGCTTGCCGCCGCGCTCGCCGTGATGATCGCCTACGCCCTGTGGCGGGGCGGCGACACGGGCCTTTCAGGGCTGCCCGGACAGCTCGCGGCCAGTCTGCCGATCTGGCGACGCAATCTGGCGCTGATGGGACGCAATTTCCTGCGCGCCTTCTACAGCGAGGACACGCGCAAGGTGACCGTTGATGCGGCGCGCACCACGGTGATGCTGATGTTCATCATCGTCAACGCGCTGCTGTTCGCTCATGTTCTGACGGCGGAGCGGATTCCCCAGGCCATCACCGGGGTGATGGTGGATGCCGGATTTACCTGGTTTACCTTCCTGATCGCCGTCAATCTCCTGCTGCTGCTCGGCGGCCAGTTCATGGAACCCTCCGGCCTCCTGCTGATCGTGGCGCCGGTGGTATTCCCGATCGCCATGGAACTCGGGGTCGACCCGGTCCATCTCGGCATCATCATGGTGGTGAACATGGAGATCGGCATGATAACGCCGCCGATCGGGCTGAACCTGTTCGTGACCAGCGGGATAACGGGGATGAGCCTGCTCCAGGTGGTGCGCGCCGCGGCGCCGTTCGTCCTGGTCCTGTTCGTCTTCCTGATCATCATCACCTATGTGCCGATCCTCTCCACCTGGCTTCCCTACAGCCTGATGGGACCGGAAATCGTGACGCGCTGAGCCGGGAGGGCGGCGAAATCACGCCGATTTGAACGATCCCGTTAAGTAAACGTTAACGAACTGCCGATAGTATTCACGTATCGAATCGGCTTTTCCTCCTCCCAAGCACGGTTCGTATCGGGGCGGTCCAGCCATGGCCGCCCCGGCCGTTTAAGGCCTCCTCAAAATTCACCGCAGGAAACCGACCGCTGGCGCAGGCCTGACGGGCGAGCTGGGCCTTTTGCGATCCTCCGTTTCATGCTCTCCAGAAGCGAGACACGATCGGAGATCGCCGCATGCAAACCGACCTCAGCACCTGGACCGCACGCCCGCGCCCTGAGCGGAAGACGCTGGAGGGGCGAACCGTTCGCCTGGAGCCGCTCGATCCGGAAAGGCATGGCGACGACCTGTTCGCCGCTTCGAGCGTGTCTGACATCGAAACCCGGTTTCGCTGGCTCTACGACTACCCGCCACAGGACAGGGCCTCGTTCCAGCCCTGGCTCGAGGCCGCCGCGGCCAGCGCCGATCCGTTGCATTTCGCGGTGATCGATCAGGAAACCAACGTGGCCGGCGGTCGCCAGACCCTGATGCGCATCGATCCCGCGAACGGTGCGATCGAGATCGGCAACATCTACTGGGGGCCTGCCATATCCCGGTCCGTGCGGGCGACGGAGGCATTCTACCTGTTCGCGCGGCATGTCTTCGACGATCTCGGCTACCGCCGCTACGAGTGGAAATGCAACGATCGCAACGAACCCTCGAAGCGCGCCGCAGAGCGGTTCGGCTTCACCTTCGAGGGGGTTTTCCGCCAGCAAGCGGTGGTCAAGGGCGAGAACCGCGACACGGCCTGGTTCTCGATCCTCGACGGTGAGTGGCCGGTGCTGAAAAGTGCATTTGACGCATGGCTTGATCCGGGCAATTTCGATAAGGAAGGCAGGCAGAAGGTGCGTCTTGAGACCCTGATCGGGCGATAGGGCATTTTGCAGTCAGGTGGAAACGCCTGACACCCGCATAAATGCGGAAGAACAAAGAGATGGTCCCGTTCAACGTTTCTGTGAAACGGTGAGGGGCCTAGCGCATCGAACATCGCATCCGCCTCATCCCGACCGGAGGCGGGTGCGCGCCAACGGGTGAGAGCCATTGACGGAAAATCGCAAGTCAGCCATCGCCGCCGCGCTGATCCTGATCGGGTTCGGGATCGTGGCCTATCTGATGCCGCGCATCATGCTCGCGGTCGGAGATTATTCGACCACGGTTGCCGGCATCATCGCCGTCGGCTTCGTTGCCGCCTTCTTCCTGGTCTTCTGGCTGCGCGCACGGGTTCAGAGAAAACGCGACTGATCCCCCTTGCAGCGCCGCGCGTCTTGTGAGACGCGCAAAGGAGGCTGCAGCGCTATGACCTGCATCAGGCGCTGAGGCTGGCGCCCAGAAGCGCCAGGCCGAGCAGCAGGACCATCGCCGCGCCGCCGATCTCGATCGTGTTGTGGACGGCCGTGCCGAAGCGACCGCCGCCCGACAGGGCGACCGCCCAGTTCTTCGCCGTCACCGCCAGCGTCGCCAGGATCGACACGGTGATCGCCGTGCCGATGGACATGGCCAGCACCGACAGGGCGCCACCCAGCCACAACCCGTTGAGGAAGGCGAAGGTCAGGACGATCAGCGCGCCGGAGCAGGGGCGGATGCCGACGGCGGCGATGGCCGAGGCGGCGGTCTTCCAGTCCAGACGGTCGCCCGCGAGGCGGGACGGGTCGGGTGCGTGGACATGCCCGCAGGTGGAGCAGACCTCGTCCGGTCCATGATCGTGCCCGTGATCATGCCCATGATGATGGTCGTGATGATGATGATGCCCGTGGTCATGACCGTGATGATGGTCGTGATGGTCATGATCATGGTCATGATGGTGCGCTGCACTCTGAGCGGACGCCGCCGAGAGGCTGTGCATCGCGGGCTCTGCGAGTGGCTCGCGACGCAGGAACCGACGCAGCTTGGTCCACAGAAGCCATGCGCCGAATGCCGCGATCAGCGCAAAGCTCACGGTCTCCAGGAACCAGGTCGCGTCGGTCGCCGAGACAGAGGTGCCCCGCAGGATCAGGAAGACGAGGCTCATCAGCAGGACCGCCGTCAGACCCTGTAACAGGGCCGAGGCGAAGGACAGCAGGACGCCGCGCCGCAGCGCGACCTCATTGGCCAGCATGTAGGACGAGATCACCGCCTTGCCGTGCCCTGGACCGGCGGCGTGGAAGACGCCATAGGCGAAGGACAGGCCGATCAGCAGCCACGGCGCGCCATTCTCGTCGCGCATGCTTCTCAAGGCCCCCGTCAGCAAGCGGTAGAAGGCCTGCTGCTGCGTGTTGATCCACTGCAGCGTTCCGGCGAAGGGGCCGAAGGGCTTGATCGAGGGCTCCGCCGTGCCGATGCCAAGCGAGCTTTGCGCCAGCGCGCCGCCGGCGAGAAGCAGGACGATGCCGAGCGCTGCGGCGCCCAGAGCGAGGCGCCGGGCGTGACCGGTATTGCCGATGATGGTGCGCATCGTTCAGCTGTCCCTGCCGCAGGTGATCTCCAGGCGGGTGGCGAAGATCTTGCTCAGATCGTTGCCGGTGGGATCGTTGAAGAACGCCTCGGTGAGGGTCTGCTGGTTCTGGGCGATGGCCTCTTCCGCATCGGGGCGGATGACGGCACGGCTGCAGCCGTCAGGCATGGCTTCGACCGCCATATAGGCATCCTCCAGGAAATCGATGGCCGTATAGAATGTCGGGTCGTAGACGGCGAAATCGACCTTGCCGTCCAGGGTTAGAGCCGCATCCGGTTTGGTCTCGAACAGGATGATCAGCTGGTTGTCGACGAAATCGGCGATCAGCCGATCCGGCGCCCGCATGTCCACGTCCTTGCCGTCATGGGTGACGGTCTGAAAATAGTTGTAGTCCGCCAGGGATGCGTGGACCGTGTCGGCGACGTCCTTCAGCTCATCCGCGTCGAGCGCCATGTCCTGGTTCTTGTCGAACTCGACCAGCACCGTGCTCGAAAACAGGTCGTCGAAACGCCAGACATGATGTAGCGCCTCGACGTTTCGGTCCTTGCCGATCGTGATATCGAGGCGGGCTTCGGCGAAGATGTGCGGATGGGAAAGCGCAGGAGCGGTGAGCGCCATCAGGGTTGCGGTCGCGGTTTTGACCAGGATGGATTTCCGGACCGGCATGCGTACCCCTCGCTGCGAGACTGTCGTGTGCTTGTCAGGAGCGCCGTGCGCCCGTCCGGGCACACAAAGAGGACGCTCCATCTCCTGGTTTTTCCGCATCTGTGCGGACGTGGGACGATTCCACCTGACTGCAAAATGCTTTAGCACGAACCCGGCGAAATTTGGACGCAGGCGCGCTATGCCGCGGGATAATTTTCCTTCAGCCAGCGCGCCAGATAGTCCACCAGGACCCGGACCTTCGCCGGCAGATAGCGGCGGTGCGGGTAGATGGCGTAGATTCCGGCGCCCTCGGGGCTGTTCTTTTCGAGAAGCGGCACCAGGGTTCCGGCGGAAATTTCCGGGTCGGCGATGAAATCCGGCAGGATCGCAAAGCCCAGGCCGGAGAGGGCGGCCGCGCGCGCCGTCAGAGGGCTGTTGACCTCGATCCGGCCGGTCACCGGGACGTTGATCGTCTCTCCGTTTTCATCGAGGAACGGCCAGTTCTGCCGGTAGCGGCCATTGGTGTCGACGATGCAGGGCAGATGCGTCAGTTCCTGCGGTGTGGACGGTGTGCCGTGCAGGGCGATCAGTTCGGGCGAGGCGCACAGGACGACGCGAAACGGCGCGAGCCGCTTGGCGATCAGCGACGAATCGCTGAGCTTGGTGATGCGGATCGCCAGGTCGAAACCCTCCTCGACCAGATCGACGAAACGGTCGTCCAGATTGATGTCGAGCGTGATGTCCGGGTTGGCCTTAGCGAAATCAATCAGCGACTGGCCGATCGGTGCATCCGCATAGGTGCGCGGCGCGGACAGTTTGATCCGGCCCCTGACATCGCCGGAGGACTGGCGCACGGTGTCGGCCAGGTCTTCCATGTCACGCAGCAGTTCGATCGCGCGGGCAAAATAGGTATGGCCGGCCTCCGTCAGCGACAATTGGCGCGTCGTCCGGTTCAGCAGTAGCGCGCCGAGCTCGTCCTCCAGTTCGCGGACGTATTTCGACAGGAGGGCCTTCGATTTGCCGCCCTTCCGCGCTGCCGCGGAAAAGCCTTCCGCGTCCACCACATCGACAAAGGCGCGCATGCGACTGAGCGTATCCAATGAGATTTCCTTCAGTTTCCAGAGAGGATTTCGGCCGCCAGCCGGATGAGCTGCCGGTCGCTGCCGGCCGGTCCCAGCAGCGAGATGCCGAATGGCGCGTCGTGTACCTGGCCGACAGGAATACTGATCTGCGGCCAGCCGAGCAATCCGGCGAAGGCGGTCAGCGTCAGCGCCCGGGCACGGTAGGAATCGAGTTCTTCGAGCGTGGCGCTTTTCAGGGGCGCGGCGGTCGGCTGCGTCGGCAGGACCAGCACCATGTCGTCGTCGAAAAGCGCGGAGAATTCCTGCTGGAGGCGCCGCCGGCCGTGCCGCGCGTTCTCCAGCGCCTCGTTTCCGATGCCGCGCGCATAGGCGAAGCGCTCGCGGACGCCGGGTCCCAGAACGGGTTTTGCCTGCGTGATGAAGGAGCCGTGCGCCTGCCATGCTTCAAACGCCTGGATCGCCCTGAAATGCCCGAACAGCACATCCGGGGGTTCGGGAAGCGCAAGGAAGGCGGGCTGCCGGTCGAAGTGGCGGACGACCTGGCGCAGCATTGCCGCATAGGCCTCGCGTTCCTGCTCGCCGAACAGGAGCGATTCGAGGGCTTCGAGGCGCACCGGCTTGGCAAGCGGCGTCTTGTGCGTGTCCTCGCCGAGCAGCACCTCGCCGACCTTGGCATAGACCGTCGAATCGGCGGCGAACCAGCCCAGCGTGTCGAAGGATGGTGCCAGCGGCATCGCGCCGGTCAACGGGATGCGGCCATGGGTGGTGCGCAGGCCGAGCAGGCCGCAGAAGGAGGCCGGGATGCGAATCGAGCCATTGGTGTCCGACCCGACGGCGATGTCGGCGAGGCCGCCTGCTACCGCGGCGGCCGACCCGGACGAGGAGCCGCCCGTCACGCGCTGCGGTGCTGCTCGGTTGACCGGGGCCGGGAAGTGGGCGTTCATCCCGATCATGGAATAGGTGAGCTCGTCGGTCTGTGTCTTTCCGAGGAAGCGCGCCCCGGCGTCGAGCAGCGCCTGTATGGCGGGCGCGGTCTCTGCGGCGGGGCCGGACACCGTCTCGCGGTCCGGATTTCCGCCGCCAGTCGGATAGCCGGCGACATCGTACATGTCCTTGACGCCCATCGTCAGGCCGGCGAGGGGACCTCCCGTCGCCGACAGAACGGGTCTTTCGGGATAATCGAGGAATGCATTCAGCGTGTCGCGTGTCCCGGTCATCGTCATTCCCGTCTCATCGTAGGGTTCAAAGTTGGCCTTCGGTCTCTTTTTTTCAAGCGGCACAGAAATTTTCATTGATTGTGACAGAGGACGCGCCTATATCCGCGCTGCCCAAAGTCGCACGTGCCTGTGGGTGTCCGCCGGACCTCGAATATGGCGAGGAAACCGGTACGGTACCTGGACTTAACCGCTCCAGTCGGTCTGACGGCCAACCGCCAAACCGAGGACATCTTGAAGCAACGACGGTGCGGGCCTTTCTGGTGTCTCCCGATTGTCCAAAAATCGGGATTACTGAAGAGGCACACCTTCATTGCCGGCAGTGCGGTAGGGATCTCCCATACCAAAGCTGAGGCAGACAAAGCGCGTATTCGCCGCAAGGCGGGAACGCACAGCTGCGCGTCGCCGCATGTCCTGGTTCCGGTGCCTCCACCTGCCGGTCCATCGATGTGCGTCATCGCGCCCTTTGTCCACCGCGGTCGATCGATTTCCGACCGCAGATTTGAGCTTCAGTGATGCGGCGCGCAGCGCCGCCAATGGAGAGACATGATGGCCACGCAGCGCATCCTCGACTTTCTCGCCACCCGACGTCCCGACGGCCCCTGCCTCGTCGTCGACCTCGATGTGGTCCGCGACAATTTCTGTGCCTTCGAGAAGGCGCTGCCGGATTCCAAGATCTACTATGCCGTGAAGGCCAACCCGGCCCCGGAGATCCTGCGTCTTCTGGCGCAGCTCGGCTCGTCCTTCGATACCGCTTCCGTCGCCGAGATCGAGATGGCGCTAAATGCCGGCGCCACCGCCGACCGCATCTCCTACGGCAACACGATCAAGAAGGAGCGCGACATCGCGCGCGCCTTCGACCTCGGCATCCGCCTGTTCGCCGTGGACAGCGTCGAGGAAGTGGAGAAGATCGCCCGCGCGGCCCCTGGAGCGCGCGTGTTCTGCCGCGTCCTGACGGACGGCGCCGGCGCCGAATGGCCGCTGTCGCGCAAGTTCGGCTGCGTGCCGGCTATGGCCGTCGATGTGTTGCGCCATGCCCGCGCGCTCGGCCTCGACGCCTATGGCGTGTCCTTCCATGTGGGTTCGCAGCAGACCGACCTGGCCGCCTGGGACCGGGCGCTGGGCGATGCGCGCCAGGTCTTCGCGACGCTGGCCGACGAGGGCATCGTGCTGCGCATGGTGAACATGGGCGGCGGTTTCCCGACGCGTTACCTGCGTGACGTGCCGGCGGCGCAGGCCTATGGCCAGGCCATCTTCTCGGCGCTGCGCAAGCATTTCGGCAACCGCATTCCCGAGACCATCATCGAGCCGGGCCGCGGCATGGTCGGCAATGCCGGCGTCATCAAATCGGAGGTCGTCCTCATCTCGAAGAAGGCGGACAACGACAATGTGCGCTGGGTCTATCTCGATATCGGCAAGTTCGGCGGTCTCGCCGAGACGATGGACGAGGCGATCCGCTATCCGCTGGTCACGCCGCGCGACGGCGATACCACCGCGCCCTGCGTGCTGGCCGGCCCGACCTGCGATTCGGCTGACGTGATGTACGAGAAGACGCCCTATCCGCTGCCCCTGTCGCTGACGATCGGCGACGAGGTGCTGATCGAGGGGACGGGCGCCTATACGACGACCTACGCTTCGGTCGCCTTCAACGGGTTCGAGCCGCTCCGATCCTACGTGATCTGAGCGGGAAGGCCCGCCGTTGATGCTGTGCCGCGCCTCGGGTGCGGCACCGGTTTTGCCGGTCTGAAGGAAGACGACAATGCAGAATCCCGTTGGGAGCGGCGTGCCCGCCGCCGACTTTGTCATCGCGCAGGAAGGCGCGTTCGACGCTGCCGCGCGCGAGGCGCTGCTCGACCGTGTCATGGGACCCGGTCGCAAGCGCAAATCGTCCGAGAAGATCCGCCGGGGCAGGCTGCCCGCCGAAGGCCTGGCTTTCGTAGCGAGGGACGGCGAGCAGCGTCTCATCGGCACGGTGCGCCTGTGGAACGTGCGGATCGGCGCCGAGGGCGTTCCCGCGCTGCTGCTCGGTCCGCTTGCTGTGGAAGCGGCGTTTGCCGGGCAGGGCGTCGGCGCGGCGCTGATGCGCGAGGCGATTGCCGAGGCGGCGCGGCTCGAGCACCGGGCGATCCTGCTCGTCGGCGATGCGCCCTATTATGCGCGCTTCGGCTTTTCGGCACTGAAGACCGGATGCCTGGCCATGCCGGGACCTTATGAACGGGAGCGGTTTCTGGCGCTGGAACTGGTCGAGGGCGCGCTGGACGGTGCGACGGGAACGCTGAAGGCATCAGGACGCCGGGCATTGCCCGCGCGATCCCTGCGCCGCATGGCGGCCTGAAATGGGCCGACCACGCCGTCGCGGAGCGGTTCGCCGTCTCACGGTGTCGACGAGCCGTCCTGTCTTTTCACATCTGCGCCATCCGTTGAGGTCCGGCGATCTCGGCAGGCTTCAGCCATCTGCTTGCCGCAAGGTGCGGCCGTTTGGGCGAGGACTGTCCCTGTCGCCCGGCAGGGATAGTCGCTAGACCCGTTCAACGTTTCACAGCAGCGCTGAACGGGTCTATCTCTTCATTCTTCCGCGTTCTTGCGGGCGTCAGGTGAATCCACCTGACTGCACAGCGCTTTAGAGTACCTGGCTGAGTTGCATGGCGACCGACATGTCGCCATCGACCTTCAGCTTGCCCTGCATGAAAGCGGCGGTGGGGGAGAGTTCCCCCGCGACCATCGCTTCCAGGTCGTCCCTGGAGAGGCTGATGACACAGTCGGCAGCCGCGTTCTGCGTCGATACGCTCGTGCCGTCGAGCACCACGACGCCGTCGGCGCCGCAATCGAACTTGACCGAGCGACTGAAGTCCGAGCCGGCGATGCGCGCCTTGATCTTCTCGGCGATCGCTTCCATTCCCATTGTCTGTCTCCTCTTGGAACGATATGGCTGCAACGGGTCTTCAGTGCTGGAGAACGCCTCGAGGCGTGACCGCGGTATCTGCCCCCGAAGCCGGGGGGAGCTAGCCACGGAATTACGTTTACGTCAACGTTCAGCCAGGTATCGGGCTTGCGCTCCGGCGTCGCAGGTACCGAGCAGGCGATCGAGCAGCTGGATCAGCATGTCGCGGTTCTCCTCTCCCCCCAATTGCCTGACCACCTTCGTCTCGTGCCGTCGCCATAGCTCGGTCATCTGGCAGACGAAGGCGGCGCCCTTCTCGGTCAGATGCAGCGAGTGCGAACGACGGTCGATATCGCCCTTGCGGCGTTCGGCCAGTCCCCTGTTCTCGAGGCCGTCCATCAGCGCGACGAAGTTCGCGCGCTTGATGCCGAGCTGGTGGGCGATCTCGGTCTGCTTCTGGCCGGGATGGGCGGCGATCAGGGCAAGAACAGCGAACTCGGTCGGGCGAAGCTTCAGCGGCGCGAATGTCTCGTGGAAATCCTGAAACACGAGCAGTTGGGCGCGGCGAAGCTTGTAGCCGATGGCCGTCGCCATTGGCGGTAAATCGCTTCCGGCGGTGAATACTTCCATGCATTCCTGCTCGATGTCGGTGGTGTTCTCACATTCGGCCGTTGGGTTCGTCATATTCACTATTACTCTCCAGATAACTGTCTCGGCCCTTACACTTCACGCCGCTCGGGCGGTGTCGTCCGCGCCAACCGCCATCAGCGGCGGCATGGCGCGATAGACTGTTTGCACACGTCTACCGTATAAGGCAACACCTATAGGTGTATTAAACGGATGGTATTTGGATGAGAATGAGGCGAAAGTTTGTAGATTTCTTCAATCAGCGCGTGTGAACTCGCGGTGTATTGATATCGTTGATAAAAGTTCCATTTACATCAGTAAATATCTGTAATTATTATTTTAAATTGCGGAAATGGCTGTTCCCCGGCCGTGCCTCCAGTAGCGACATGCTCCGATGCGTCGCGATCTACGGCAATGGAAAGCTCGCTTTCCACCTCGCGTCAGGTGTTTTTGTTTATGTAAACGATCTGTCGTTTTCAAGCGCGACGCGGCCGCTCCGGCGGATGTTTACGCGCCGGTTGCTTCACCTTGCGTGAGGGAGCAGAAGCCGCCCGCCGGGCGGTGTCGGACTGTTGAACGGCCGCGGTGCGCGTCCGGCGCAGGGCTCAGTGCGCGCCGCTCTTCGACGGGGCCTGTGCGGCGCCTTCGCCCGGGCCTATGCGGCGCCGTGCGGTGTTGGAGCGGATCTCGTCCTTGGTGAGATAGTCGGCCTGCTCGATGAAAATCTCGTGGATCAACTTGCTGTCAACGCGCTCGTTGATGCGGTCGCGCAGGCCGTCGCGAAACGCCCCGATATCGAACGCGCCTTCCTTCGAGTAGTCGATCTGCGGGTTGGCGTAGAGATAGGAATAGATCTCGTCGACCAGCACCGCGCTGACTGGCACGGTGAGCGCCTTGAGCTTCTCGGAATCGATCGCGTAGGAGAGGCGGGTCAGAAAATACCCTTCGACCGACCCGTCCCTGACCAGCGGGACCGAAACCAGATCGGTGCTGATATGGTCCAGCCCGCCGAAGAATGCGGGCGGCGGCTCCGCCGTGTTCCTGGCTTGCGAGAACTGGAACGAATAGAGCACCGCCCCGACCGAGACGGCGCAGATCCAGATTGCGGCCAGGATGAACTTGATCATGCCGGGGAAGCCTGTCCGAACTCGCGTTCCGAATAGGTGCCGTCGGTCTGCGTGCGCTCGATGGCGTCCTGCAGGAGCGCGGCCACTTCGCTGACGGCGCCGATATGCGCCTTGATGGTCGCCTCGTTGGCGGCGAGCTTCTCGCGCAGCCGCAGGAGCGCGTCACGGTGCTGCGCGGCGAGACCCGCCTCGTCGGTGCTCTTCAAGGCCCTGTTGAGCTCGTAAAGATGCCGGCTCTTGCGCGTGTTCGACGCTTTCAGGTCGAAGCCGGGATCGGTGCGGATCGCGACCGTTTCCGCATCGATGGTTTCCTCGATCCGGCGCATGATCGCCAGCGCGCTGGCGCCGCCGTGATGGCTCGCGGGTTCTGAACGGGCTGCGACGGTGTCGGACTTGGCGAGGGTGGTCAGGTCATACATGAAGATTGTTCCGTTTCGGGGCGTCAGCCGGCTTTGCCGTCTTCGGTGGAAGGGGCGCCGATGCCGAGGGTCTTGGCGGCGCGGCGTTCGATTTCGGTGATGAGGGCGGAGGACATAAGGGCGCGTTTGCCGGCCTCCTGCTGTTCGGGCGTCAGGGATACGGCGCCGATCGGCACCTTCTTCTCGTTCTCCAGCGTGTGGTCGCCGAGGACGCGGCCGGCGATACCCAGGCCGCCCTGTGCGGCCAGCGTGTCGCCGAGCTTCTCCGCCAGCATGGAGCGCCACATCTCGCCCGCCATTCCCTCGCCGTAGAGGGCTGTCGTATCCTCCGGCAGAAGGGTTTGCAGGAAGTTCTGCAGGATCATCGCCTCGAACTTCGTTTCCGCTTCGGGGCGCGCGCTGTCCGCCGAACGTGCGCTGCGCAGGGAGGCGCTCTCGAACGTGGCGGAGAAATTCGCCGCCGTACCCGCATGGGCCTCGAGCCGCGCCCGCGCGGCGGCCGCCTTTGCCGGGTCGGCGGCGCGCACCACGTTCAACACGATGTCGCCGGGAGGCGAGATGGCCAAGGCGCCCTCCAAAATCCGTTGTCGTCATGCCATATTCACAAAACAAGCTTGTGGGAGGCTTAAGTCCCGGGTTCCGTACGACGCTCGATGAACTCGAGCCGCTCCTTGTCGGCCTGGCTTCTCTCCTCGAGATCGGCGACTTCGCGCCAGGCGCGCGCCAGCGCGTTGCTGCGGGCGTCGGCCGCCATCACATTGCGGGCTTCGGCTTCGGCACGCTTCGTGCTCTCGCGCCCGCGCTGCAGCGCATTGGCCGCCCTGCGGTGGTAGAGATCGGTGAAAAGTGCCGCCATGGCGTCGCCGGCGTCGAGCCGCGCCGCGATCTCGCCCGCCTCGCTGTTGGCCGCGGCGGCGCTCGCCAGATGGCCGGCATGCTGCGCTTCGTGGAAATTCTTCAGGCGCTGCATGACCAGCACCAGTTTCTCGAGCCTTTGCCGCCGCTGCCTGTCCATGCGCTTCTCCTAAAGACCTGTCATGATGGGGAAGAAACCCTGCGCGAACAGGCCGAGCAGCGAGCCGATGGCGAAGTAGAGCAGGATCAGGCCGCCGGCGATCACGAAGGGCAGGGAGATGAAGTAGACGGGAATCTGCGGGGTCAGCTTGTTGATGAAGCCGATCGCCAGATTGACGAGGATGGCATAGGCGATGAACGGGCTGCCGAGACGGATCATCACGTAGAACGCATCCGACAGCGTGTCGGTGATGTCTGTCAGCGCCGACTGGGGGTCGAACAGGCTCTCGATCGGCGCCAGCCTGTAGGAGATCACGAGGGCGCGGATGATCTCGTGGTGGAAATCCAGGATGAACAGCAGCATCAGCGCGCCGAAGGAGATGATCGCCGCCATGGGCGGCTGCGGGTCGTTATCCTCGATGGCCGTGCCGCCACCGGCCATGCCGAAGCCGGTCATCATCGCCATGGCCGATCCTATGAACTGCAGGGCGAGGACGTAGAAGCGCGCGACGAGGCCGATGAGCGCGCCGATGGCAAGTTCCGAGGCGATCAGCACCAGCAGCACGCCGGGTTCGGCGGAGGCATGCGGGGCGATGCTGTCCCACATGTGCGGCAGGAGCGCCAGCGTCGCCGCCACCGCGACGAAGAGCCGAACCTGCATCGGCACGCGCGCGCTCGCAAGTCCCGGCATGGTCAGGAAACAACCGCCGATGCGGCAGAAGGCAAGAAACGCGGCGAGGAGCGGTATCTCCAGCATCGGCCGGCGCGGTTTACGAAATGGACCCGAGCACGCTCAGCTCGATCCCCTTGGCGATCTCCACATGGCTCAGAACCGGCAGGGTCGGGAACAGCCGCTCGGTGATCATGCGGACATAGGGACGGGCCTCGGGCGCGGTGACGAGCACGAAGCGCTCGCCGGCGTCGAGATGGGCGCGGATCGCCTTGCTCGCCTCCTGGCCGAATTCCTCCAGCTGGCGCGGATCGATGTCGAACTCGCGGATCTCGCCCTTGGCGTCGCGCTTCAGGCTCTGGTGGAAGGCCAGGTCCCAGCGGCCGCCGAGCCGCAGCACCTTCAGCAGGCTTCCCTCGGTCAGGTCGCCGCAGATCTGCTGCGCCATGCGGATGCGCACGTGCTCGACGATCTGCTCCGTGCGGCGGATGTGCGGGGCGATCTCCGCGATGGCCTCGATGATCAGGTGCAGGTTGCGGATCGACACCCGCTCGGCCAGCAGCAGTTTCAGCACGGCCTGCAGGCCCGGATAGGTGATGTGCGACGAGCAGATCTCGTCGGCCAGCTTGCGGTATTCGGGGTCGAGACGTTCGATCAGCGCCTTCATGTCCTTGTAGGACAGCAACTGCGGCAGGTTGTTGCGGATCACCTCGCTCAGATGGGTGAGGAGAACCGACATGTTGTCTGCGAAGGGGAACTGCTCACGCTTCAGGTCGTCGGCGAACATTTCGGGCACCGAGAAGGCGCGCATGCCGAAGGCTGGTTCCTTGACCTCCTCGCCGGGAATCTCGGGGATGCGGTTGCCTCCCACAAGCACCATCAGCTCGCCGACGCGCATCTGGTACTCGGCGACGACCGTGCCGTGGATCTTGATCTGATAGCTCTTCGGCGAGATCGCGTAGTCGTCCGTGAGGCGCACCTCCGGCACGACGAAGCCGTACTGGCCGGCGAACTTCTTGCGCATCTTGCCCATGCGGTAGGCGAGTTCCTGATGCGTCGCCAGCAGGCGGGTCGAGAGCTGCTTGCCGATCAGAAGCTCGATCTCGGCGGTCTTCAGCGAGGAGCGGACCGAGTTGCGCTCGTCTTCCTCGACATTGAGCTGTTCCTGGCGCACCGCCTCGTTGGCCTTCTCCTGCCGCTGGCGCGCGCGCAGGGGCAGGATGTATCCGACGCCCGCCATGGCACCCGCCAGCGCCAGGAAGGGAAGGAGCGGCAGCCCGGGCATCAGGCCGAGGAGGACCAGCAGCATCGCGGCCACGAACAGCGCCCGCGGATAGGCGCTGAGCTGGCCGAAAACCGCCTGGTCGGCGGAGCCGCGCGTGCCGCCCTTGGAGACCAGCAGGCCGGCGGCGAGCGAGACGATCAGCGCGGGAATCTGTGAGACCAGGCCGTCGCCGACGGAGAGCTTCGTGAAGACATCGGCCGCCTCGCCGACGCTCATGTCGTGGCGGGCATAGCCGATGGCGATGCCGCCGATGATGTTGATCGCGGTGATGATGAGGCCGGCAATAGCGTCGCCGCGCACGAATTTCGAGGCGCCGTCCATGGCGCCGAAGAAGGAGCTTTCCTCCTCCAGTTCCGCGCGGCGGCGCTGTGCTTCCTTGTCGTCAATCGTGCCGGCCGACAGGTCGGCATCGATCGACATCTGCTTGCCGGGAATGGCATCGAGGGTGAAGCGCGCGCCGACCTCGGCGATGCGGGTCGAGCCCTTGGTGATGACGACGAAGTTGACGACGACCAGGATCATGAAGACGATCAGGCCGATCACGAAGTCGCCGCTCATGACCAGTCGCGAGAAGCCCCCGATGACATAGCCGGCGGCGTCCGGCCCGTGATGACCCTCCGACAGGATGACGCGCGTCGTCGCGATGTTGAGCGACAGGCGCAGCATGGTGGCGATCAGCAGGATCGTCGGGAATGACGAGAAGTCCAGCGGCCGCTGGATCCACAGGGCAACCATCAGGATCAGCACGGAGAGCGCGATCGAGAAGGCCAGCCCGACGTCGATCAGGAATGGCGGAATGGGCAGGAACAGCACCGCCAGGATGACGACGACGCCCAGCGCGAAGCCGACATCGCGGCCGTGCTTGCGGGTTTCGTTGCCAGTGATTGCTTCGCTTAACGCCATGCCTGCCTTCCACCTGATCGCGGGCGGTGTACGCCCGGCGCAGAGGCTAGCGCTTCAAGCTTGCGCGAAGACGGATCGGCCGCCCCGTCAGAAGCCGCCTTCGATGCGCTGGAAGATGACGGTCGTGAAGGCCGAGATCTGCGAGGCGACGAAGGGGCCGGAGAAGGCGACGGCGACCAGGATGGCGATGATCTTGGGGACGAAGGTCAGGGTGATTTCCTGAACCTGTGTCAGCGCCTGGACCAGTGCGATGCCGACGCCGACGAGCATCGCCACGGCGACGGCCGGGCTGGAGGCGACCAGCACGGTCCAGATCGCGTACTGGACGATGTCTAGGGCGTCTGCTTCGTTCATCGGAGATCAGCGGATGACGACGCCCGGACCGACCGGAATCTTGTCGCCGCTTTCCAGGATCGCCATGACGCCGTCGCTGTAGAGGCGGACCTCGGCGACCTTGCCCGTGATCTTGCCATCGGCCGAGGTGACCTCGCGGCCGACCAGGCTGCTTGCCTGGGCCAGCGCCGATGCCTGCAGGATCTGGTCCAGCTTGGTGTTGGTCTGCACCGTCTGCTCGACCTGCGAGAACGTCGCGAGCTGCGCCACGTAATCGGTCGATTCCATCGGGCTGGTCGGGTCCTGGTTCTTCATCTGGGCAACCAGCAGCCGCAGGAAGGACTTGTAGTCGACGGTCTGCGGCGCCTCGGTGCTCCCGTTCTGCGTCTGCGTCTGCGGCGTGGATGTGGCGGACGTAACGTTCATCGGCTTACTCCCCGGCCGCCATGGCGAGCGCGCGCGTCGCGTCGGTGTCGGCCTGCTGCATGATTTCTGTTTCGAGCGGATAGAGCGCGCGGATTTCCTTCAGCGCCTCGTAGACCTGCCCGTCGGCGACGAGCTGATCGATGTGTTTCAGTCCGGCGCGGATGCGTTCGTTGCTGAAGCTCTCCAGGAGCCGGGGCAGGAGTCCGGCGAAGATCCGGCGCGCGTCGTCGGCGCTGTCGGGCGTCATCAGCATGATCTGCACGGCGAAATAGAGCTGGCGCAGCGGCGTGCGCGCGTCCTCCGCCTGCAGGACGTGGTTTTCCATCAGGAACTGCACGTTGTTGAGGAACTCCAGCGTCACCTTGCGGTCGGTCCTTATGACCGCGCCGTTGACGTAGATCTTCTCGTTCGCCTTCAGCGAAATTTTCAGCGTGCTTTTCATTGGATGCCGTCGCGGATGATCTGCGACACCTCGATCAGGCCGTCGAAGTTCTCCGAACGTCCCTGGCGCACTTCTTCGGCCTCGCGCAACAGCCAGATGCCGATGGAGATCAGATTTGCGCGCAGTTCCTGCGGGAGTTCGTTCTCCGGATTGCCGAGATCGTCGATGAAGGTGGTCCAGACGCGCACCATGAAGTGGATCGCCTCGACAGCCTCGCGTGATTGCGCGCCCTTGTCGCGCGCGGCGATCAGGAGATCGATCGAGCGGCTCAGCACCTGCTGTTCGCGGTCCTTGGCGTCGGCCAGCGAATCGGTCTGAACTTCGCTGTAGGAAAACTGATACATGGGCTTCCCGTCTCGTGGTTTCCTGGCGCTCGCTACCGCAGGTAATTGAGCAGGCTGAGTTGTTGCAGGCGCGCCGTCAGCGCGTATGAAGCATCGAGCTGGGCGACCAACTCGTTGACCCGTGTCACCGCTTCATAAGGATCGACGCCCTCCGTGTCCTTGATCAGGCTCTTGAACAGATCGATCTGCGAAGAGGTGCGCGTGCTGGCGTCCTCGATGCGGTTCTCGGCGATGCCGGCCTTCGCCTGCGCATTGGCGATGTCGGCCACCGCCTCGCCGACCAGCGTCAGGGCGCGCTCGTAGAGAACGCCGCGCGCGGCGTCGCCGAGCTGACCGTTCAGCAGATCGGACAGGCTGGCCGCTGCCATCGCCAGCTTGCGCAGGCCAGGCTCGTTGGCGGTGACGGAGGTCTCCGCCGTTTCGTTCAGCGCGATGCGGGTGGTGATCTTCTGGTCGGATGCGCTCGACCAGTTGGTCTGCCAGCCGGCACCCAGAAACTGCGGCTCGGCGTAGTTGGTCAGGAAATCGTCCATGTCGGCGGCGCTGATGCCGGCCGCGGCGGGGTCGGTTTGCGCAAAACCGAATTTTGCGAAGAATGCGGCATCGAACGCGGTCTTCGCCGGTGAGGCGGGATCGAAGAAATCGCCGACCGGCTTCACATCGGTGTTGATGCCGGAGAAGAGATACTCGCCGTTCAGGTTGGTGTTCAAGAGACCGGTCATGGTCTTCAGAACGCGTTCGGCCTCGGCGCGGGCGATGGCGATCTGGTCGACGCCGGAATTGGAGGCCGTCAGCGAGGCGAGCAGGCTCTGTCCGAGATCGCCGATCTTCGTCATGGTGTCCTGCGTCGCCTTCAGCCGGTTGGCTGCAAGCGCGTTGGAATCGATCAGTCCACCGAGGCGCTCGATGTCGCGGTGCATCGAAAGGTTGCGGCCGGCATGGCCGCCGAGCGCGATGCCGACATCAGCCACGGTCGCCGTGTTGGATTCCTTCGTCCTCTGCGCAAGCTCGGCCTGCATGCGCATCACCTGGTAGCGCAGGGTCTGCGACATTGCCAGCGATGAGATGAAGGAGGTTTTCATGTCATGGTCTTTCTATCGCGTCGCCTGCATCAGGGTAGACAGCATCTCATCGATCACCGACAGAAGCCGCGCCGAGGCCTGATAGGCATGCTCGAGGTCGAGCAGCAGTGCCATCTCCTCGTCGACGTTCACGCTGGTCAGGTTTGAAAGCGCCGTCGCCGTGCGGACGGCCAGGGCTTCCTTGCCCTCGGCGCCGCTGTCGGCCTGCTGGCGGTTGCTCTCCAGCCAGCCAACCGCGTCGAAGGAGAAGGCGGTGACGCTGCGCGTCGTGTCGAGGCCGGCCGCTGCGTCGAACGCCATCGGCTCGTCGAGGCGCTCGGAATAGGTCCTGAGCAGGTCCGAATAGGAGGCCGCGCCGCTGGCGTTGTGCAGATAGGTGGCGCCGTCGCGCAGGCGCGCTGCGCTGCCGCCGGCCGCCGGATCCATCAGCGCATTGACGCGGATGCTGCCGGCAAGGCCCGGCTGGAGCGTGCCCGCCGCCGGGACGGCGGGACCGCCCGGCCAGGTGAAGAGGCCCGCCGCATCGGCAAGAACGCCGTTCGGATCGGATTCGGCGAAGGTCGCGATGAGGCCGCGCGCCACTTCGTCCAGCTGGTTCTGCATCATCAGCGCCGTGTCGTCGCGCAATTGCAAATTGGCGGCGATGGAGCCCCTGGCGCTGGTGTTGCCGCCGACACCCGGGACCATCGGAACGCCGTCGATATAAACGGCATTGCCGGTCGTGCCCGGGCCGTAGGTGTGATGGGGGTTGAAGGTGACCGGGCGCGGCACCGTTTCGAACAGCATCGCGCCATCGCCGGTGACGATGACGAGATCGTTGTCGGACCGCGTGTTGGTGGAGATCGCCACATATTCGGAGATCTGCTTCAGAAGCGCGTCGCGGCGGTCGAGGGCGTCGGAGACGTCGCGGCCGCTGCGCGTTCCGTTGACCACTTCGTTGTTGACCAGCTCGAACTCGCCCAGCAGCCGGTTCAGGTCCTTCACGGCGGCGGATATCTCCGCGTCGGCTTCGGCGCGGAAGGTCTGGATCGCCTCGGCACCGCCGTTCAGCGAACGGACGACCTGATGGGCCGCCTGCACGGCGCTTTCGGCCAGCGTCGTGTTCGACGGCGTCGATGCGTAGAGCTGGAGCGCCGTCTGGAGCTTGCTGATCGCGGTGGCCGGCGCGGTCGCGTTCTCGGCGCCGTTGACCTTCAATTGCAGCGTGTTGAGGCCGCCCGACATGGTCTGCTGACCCTGCCAGGACGAGATGGCGAACAGGTTCTGGCGGAACAGCACCTCGTTGGCGGCGCGCTTGATCTTGGCGATCCGCGCGCCGGGCAGGGTGCTTGACAGTTCCGCGCTGCGGCGCGCGTAGTCGGGGTTGGAAGCTTCGGCAACGTTGCGCGATACGACACTGGTCTGGCGCGAGGTGTTGAACAGCGCGGTCTGCGCGATACTTAGTGCAGATGTCAGTGACATTTACTCTCTTCCACTCCCCCGTTCCGCGGAATCAGGCCTATCGCTTCAGGTTGACCAGGAGTTCCATCAGGTCGGAGCCGGTCTGGAACACTTTCGAATTGGCGGTGTAGTTGCGCTGCGATTCGATCATGTCGGTCAGCTCCTGGGCGATATCGACATTGGAGCTTTCCAGCGCGCCGGAAACCACCTTGCCCGCACCCTTGTCGCCCGAGAACCCGTAGAGAATGTCTCCGGAATCGGCGCTTTGGGTGTAGCTGTTACCGTTGAGGACCTGAAGCTGGTCGGGGCTCTGCACCGTCGCGATGGGAATGCGGTAGATGGCGCGCATGGAGCCATCGGCATATTTCGCGAAGACGTTGCCGTCCGAAGCGATCTCGACGCTGTCGATGGAGTAGGGGGCGGCTCCGTCCGCTTCGCCGGAGACCGAGAAGCCGGCGGCAAGCTGCGTCATGCCGGACATGTCCAGGTCGAGCGTGTCGCCGCCGGGCACCGGGATGGCGATGTCGGTGGCGCTGGCGCCGGCCAGTTGCCCGTTGGACGGGTCGAAGGTGAGCGTCTGGGTGGCGAGCGCGGGGTTCGCATAGGGGAACGAGGTGTTCGGCGCCGCGTCCGCGCGGTCGTAGACGGCCACTTCCCAGGTGTCGGGGCCGGTCTTCGTCATGTAGATGTCGAGCAGTTTCTTCTCGCCGAGATTGTCGTAGACGGCGAGCGAAGTCTTGTGCGTGTAGCTGGCCGTCGGGCTGTTCGTCGACGGCAGGTCGCCGGCCGCGACCGGCGTCGAGGCGGATGCCAGATTCGCCGTAAGCTTGCCGTTGCGCGACGGGGTCGCCACGAGTTCGTCGCCGGCGATGGAGATGACCTTCAGGCCCGCGTCGCTGTTCACGGTAGGCGTCGGGACGCCGTCCTTGTAGTCATAACCCATCAGCTTGTGGCCGGCGGCGTTGACGAGCTCGCCCTTGGCGTTCGGTATGAACGAACCGGCACGCGTCAGCACGCTCTTGCCGTTGGTATCCTGGACGACGAAGAAACCATTGCCGTCGACGGCAAGGTCGGTCCCCGATGTCGTGTATTGCAGCGGCCCGGACTGGGAGATCGCGTAGCGGATCGAGGTGGTCACGCCACCCGAATTGTAAGAGCCTCCCGACGAGGGCAGCACGAGGGAGGAAAACTCCGCCTGCGCCCGCTTGTAGCCGTTCGTGCTCGAATTGGCGATGTTGTCGGCGACCGTCGACAACCGGTTGGATTGCGCCGCCATGCCGGATACGCCGGTTCGCATCATGCCGTAAAGGCCCATCGGATGTCTCCTCGTAGTCTACGCCGATCACGTTGAGATTACGGATTGTGACTTGCGCGAAGCTGGCCAGGCGACGGAAAGGCGAAGCCGGGTGTGAAAAGCCGCGGCTAGACGTCGATCAGCCGGTAGCCGAGATAACGCTTCGAATCGATGGGATCGAAACCGAGCTTCTCACGCAGTTTCTTGCGCAGCTTGCTGATGTGGCTCTCGACCACATTCTCTTCGACGTCCTCGTCGAAGATGCCGTAGATGGCATTGAAGATCTGAGTTTTCGTCACGCGGCGCGTCGGGTTGCCCGCCAGATACTCCAGGATGCGGCGCTCGCGGCGCGGTAGCGGCAGGGGCTGGCCGTCGATCTCGGGGTCGCGGCCGTCGAAATAGATGCGCATCACGCCGAGCTGCGTGAAGTTGGCCGTGTCCTGCAGGGCGCGGCGGCGGATCGCTGTGATGCGCGCCAGGATCTCGCGGATATGGACCGGTTTGCGGACGACGTCGTCGGCGCCCCATTCGAACAGGCGCAGCGTGTCGTCGAGCGAGTTGCGCTCGCTGAGCGCGATCAGCGGCGCCGGCGAACGGTCGCGGATGCTCTGTGCTGAAAGGCTGCCGGCCTCGCACTGGCCGAGAAGAAAGGCGCTGACGGCCTTCAGTTCGTCTTCGGCGACGGTCTGCACCCATTCGCCGAATTCGTTGGGGGCGAAGCCGGCACTGGCCACGCCTTCCCTGTTGAACAGTGAGTGATAACCTTCCGTTACCAGCTCACGCTCGTCAATCACCACAATCACCGGCCCGCCCTCCGAATCACTTTATGTGTCAAGTGGTAACTGCTGGGGCGAATCAGGCACAACCATCAAATTTAAGGAATCAATAATAGGGAATCGGGCGGCGCGATTTGTCCCCGCGATTCTCGCGGTGGAGATGCCGCTCTTTCAATCAGGGGGTGCAGAAACTTCGCGCCTCCGGCGTCCATTCGCCGAAGCCGGTGGCGACCATGTTGGTGATGACGCGGCAGACATAGCGCTTCTGCGCCGGGTCGTTGTCCGGGCCTGCATGGTAGCGCGCGACCGCCATCGACCAGGAGCCGTGCCGCTCCTTGAGCTGGACCAGAAAGCGCGCGGCGTAATCGACGTTGCGGCGCGGGTCGAGCATGGCGCGCAGACCGGGAAAGGCGCTGGCGTGGTAGTGGTGGTTGATCTGCATGCAGCCCAGGTCGATCAGCTTCACGCCCCTGTCCCGCGCCTGCTCGAAGGTCCGCATGGCCTCGCCGGCGCTGCGGGCGAAGACCGCCTTGCCCTCGATGTTCAGCGCATAGGGCTGGAGACTGCCCTTGACGCCGGTCTCCGTAAGCCCCACGGCGTAAAGGATTCCGGGCGGCACCTGGTATTTTTCCGCGGCGCGCAGGATCTCCCCCTCGCAGGGGTTAGCGGCGGCGTGCGCCGCGCCCATCAGGCCGAGGCTAAATGTAAAGACCGCCGCCAGACGCATCGCCGCCGTCCTGTGCCGGGCTGGTGTTTCGGGCCGCGCCCTCCCGGCCGTTCTGCTGGCCGGCGCCGTGCGATTGTTCGTCCCCGCCCTGGCCGCCTGCCGCCGACTGGAATGCACCGTCGCCGCCCTTGCCGGCAGGCGCGCCATTCGACGGCGAACCGGGGGTGGCCTGCTGTATGGTGACGCGGTCGATGTCGTAGCCCAGTCCGCGCAGCGCCTTCACGATGGCGTCGCTGTCGCTGCCGAGGCGGTGACGGGCTTCTGCCGTCTCCACTTGAATATCAACCATGAGTTGTTCAGCGACGATGCGCAGACGGGCGGTGACAGGGCCAAGTTCCGCCGGATGAAGCTGGATCTTGAGCGTCTGGAGGACGCGGCCGGCTTCCGAATGTGTCGTTGATTGCGTCCGCGCGGCTTCCGCGGGTGCGGATTGCTGGCCGGCGGTGCCGGTCTGGTCGCTGGACGCGGCGGGTGCCGGTGCGCGCTGGATGGACAGGACGCGGATCTCGGCCTGTCCGTCGCGCGGCAGGGCTTCCGGGGCAGCATTCACCGGACGTATCTCCGGTCTTGGCGCATTGGCCTGCATGTCCGGTCTGCCGGAGTTGTCCACGGTGCGCTCCCGCATTGTCTCGGCGCGGCCGGCGGCGCCTGCTTCGGCTTCGCCGCCGGACCGGTTCAGCACCGCGGCGGGCGCGGGTTTCTGGGGCGCACGCTCGTGGGCAGGGGGCGGCGCCGGCGGCATCGCTGGAGCCGCCGGCTGGCTGGCGGCCCGCGCTCCCGGCTCAGCGGCCGGCGCTGATCTTCCAGACGCCGCGTCGGCATCGGCGGCACCCATTTCGGGATTGTCTGCCTCCGGCCTCGCAGGCTGCAGGTCAGCGCGAGCGGCTTCCTCCGGCATGGCCTGCACCGGCTTTTGTGCATCATGGCGTTCTTCGCCGGCCGGCAGGGCGACCACCGGCGTTTCCGTGCCGACATCCTCTGTCGCGCCGTCCCCGCCATCCGGAGCGTCCTGGCGTGCCGGCATCCGGCCGGACGCCTGGTTCACCGCATGCGGCAATGTCCAGCGAACGGGCATCAGGCCCGGCCTCTTCTCCTGCGCGGCATCGTTCTTCGCCCGGACATCCGACCCGGCCTTGCGCTCGCCGTCGAGCGCTTCCCGGAAGTTCGCGTCGTCCTGCGCCGCGTTGCCCCGGCTTCGGGGATTGGCGTCGTGCGCCTGAGCGACAGCGGGGATGGTGTTGCCGAGCGCCGCGTTCATTCTTCCGTCTCCTTCACCAGCAGCGCGTCGATGGCCTGCAATTTGTCGCGCATGTCGCGCAGATAGGCTTCTTCCGCGTCGGGCTCGCTCTCGACGGCAGCCTCAACCGCCGCCGGCGCCGCTTCTTCCCGGGTCTCCTCCGCGACATTGCGCGGCGCGGGGTCGGTGCCGGCCGAGCCGGGCGGCCGGTTCAAGACCGCATGGGCGATCGCCTTGGCCGCATCGAGCAGTTCGCGGTCCTTCTCGGAAAGCCGTGCGCGGTCGATGCCGCCCAGGGTCGCGAGAACCTGCTCGACATTGTCCGAGGTGACGGAGGCCATGTTGGCATAGAGCGTCGCGCGCGGGTCTTCGCCCGTGCTGGTCTGCTCCGCATAGCCCGTCGCCTTCTCCGAGGCGAAGGCCTGCAGGCGGTCGTATCCCTCGATGGCGCTCTTGCGCGCCAGCCGCAGGTAGACGATGCGCGCCTGCTCGTCGCTCATCAGCGCGGCCACGTCGTCGACCACGGCGAGATCGACCGTCTCGTGCATGGCGACAATCGCCGCGACGAAGGAATCGGCGAACTGGCTGGCATAGGGAGAGCGGAGAAACCGGCGTGCATACTGTTCCGCCGCGCTGGCGAAGCGCTGGGTGTCCTTCAGCGCGGCGGCCACCGGAATGCTGCGCCGCAGGGCTGCTTCCTCGATCAGCGTGCCCGGACTGAGCAGCCGCGCGTCGTCGAGCAGCCGGGCGGCGATGGCCGGCTCCTCTGCGGCCAGAACCGCAGCCGTCACCAGCGCGACCGGCGGGCCGACCTCCGGATCGAGCGTCATCGGATCGATGTCACGCAGGCCGTCGCGGGCGTTCTGGAAGTCGCCGCGCGCGTAGTGGACGATGGCGCTGCCCAGTTTCGCCTGCTCGCCCTCGAGACGGAGCCTCGGGAAGATGGTTTCTAGCGTCCGCGGATTGCCGCCGCTCAATCCGTAGATCAGGAGGGCGCGCAGATTGCGCTGGTCGGCGAAATCCTCAGGCGCGGCCTGGCGCAGGCGGTCGTCGATGATGCCGAGCAGTTTCTGCTGCATCGGCAGGGCGGCGTGATCGCCATTGGCAATGCGATCCTGCAGCACCTGCAGGGAGCGCACCATCTGGAACGGTTGCAGCGATGCCGCCGCGGCGCCGCCACACAGGACAGCGCCGCTCATCAGGAAGGCGGCAACCGTCACGCGCCATCTCATTGCGGCAGTTCCAGCAGGATCTCGATGCGCCGGTTGGCATCGGCATAGGGATCGTCGGGAACCTTCAGCTTGCGGTCGGCGAAGCCCGCCACCTGCTCGATGCGCTGCTCGTCCAGGCCGCCGCGAACCAGCATGTAGTAGGCGGCCTGCGCGCGCGCCGTGGACAGTCGCCAGTTGTCATAGGTTTCGCTGCGGAAGGGACGACCGTCCGTATGGCCCCGAATCTTGATCAGCCCGGTCTGGGCCGTGAGCACGCCGCCGATTTTGTCCATCGCGAGGACCAGTTCGCGTTCCGGCACGGCCGAGCCGACCGGGAACATGCCCTGCTTGTTGTCGTCCGTGATGGAGACGATCACACCGTCCTCGGTGGCCACGACGGTCACGGAACCGGCAAGCGGACTGTTTGCGAATTCGCGTGCCAGCTCGGACCTGATGTTGGCGGCGATCGCCTCGCTCTGCGCCGAGGGGACGCGGGGTTGCGGGGCGGCCTGCGCGGTTTCCTCAGTGGTCTCTGCGGCCTGCGCCTCTCGCGCTTTTGCGGCTTCCGCCTCGGCCTTCGCGGCCTCGATTTCCTCCTGCGAGGGTTTCAGGGGCTGGACTTCGGCGACGGGCGCCATGGCGACGCCGGGCGCGACCTCAGTCGTGACCTCCGCATTGCCGGCGGCGGGTCGATTCGCGCCTTCGGTCGCGGTCTCGGTTTCGGCGCCCGCGGGCTTGTCTCGGGCCTGGTCGGGATCGCCCTGGACGCCGATGTCGGGGGTCGCGACCTGCTGGGACCAGAAGTCCGGAGCGAAGGGATCGCGGTAGGATTCGCCGCCGGTGGCGCCGGAGGAGGGGCCGGCCGTCTGCGCGCCGCCTTCGCCCTTTTCCGATATGTTGGCCTGCGTGCCGGTTTCGGCGGCGATCTCGGCCAGGACGGAATAGGGATCGGAGAACAGGCTTTCATCGGAGAGCTTCTGGATGGCGGCCTCGCCGATGGACTTCTCGAAGTCCATCGGTCCTGAGTTGTGCTCCTGCTCTCCCGACGACGAGGCTGCATTCTTGTCGTCGGTCTCGATCTGCGGCGTCGCCTCGTCGGGATCCTCGCCGAGGTCCTCCAGCCCCTTGGTGCTGGTGGTGCGGTCGATCAGCTTGACCGGGTTGAAATAGCTGGCGAGCGCCGAGCGCGTCTGCTCGTTCGTGGCGTTGATCAACCACATCACGAGGAAGAAGCACATCATCGCGGTCATGAAGTCGGCGAAGGCGATCTTCCAGGCGCCGCCGTGGTGGCCTTCCTCCTCGTCGCCGCCGCCGCGCCGCACGATGATGATCTCGGGTGGACGGGCCTCGCTTTCGGCCACGCTCATGGGATCAGCTCCGCCAGCGTGTCCGACCACTCGGCAAGCCGCGTTTCAAACAGTTTCTCGTCGAGCGACAGGCTGATGTCGAGACCCGGCGCCTCGGCGAAATCGACATGGCTGGCCGTGTCGCCGAGACCGGCCTTGAGCGCGTCCCACAGTACCGGGGCGCCGCTGACGCGGATGCGCACCGTCTCGCGGTCCTGCAGAGCCTGGCGGATGATCCGTTCCAGCTCGCCGACCGAACGCTGCTGCAGCTCTCTGGTCAGGACGACGCTGAGGATGCGCGCCGTAGCTTCGCTGGCGAGCGACGTCACCGTCCGCTCCATCTCGGCGAACCGATCATGGATGATCCGGCCGGCCTGTTCGGCAAGCGCCGTCTGGGTCGCCTGCAGCGCTTCCGCGTGGCGGGCCTGCTCCTCCGCGAGGTTGGCGGCGTGCTCCTGCGCAAGCCGCTCCGCCAGCGCGGCCTCGGCCGCCGCCACCTCGGCGCTGACGATCGTGGTCACGTCGCGGTCGGGCGCCGGCGCGCGGCGTTCGGGCATGGGTTCCTCCAGATCGACCCAGGGGCCGGACGACGCCTTCAGCGGCGCGACGCCGCCGAAATCGGGCAGAACGTCGATCAGGGCAAGGGCGGGGGGCATCAGACCGCCTCCGCTTCGGCGCGGGCCCATTTGCGCAGGATGTGCGCGGTGCGCTCCTCATTGAGATCGACCATGCGCGCCAGCCGTTCCTGCGGGGCGGGACGGATCTTCAGGCGATGGGTGCCGTAGGTGTCGTCCTCCTCGAGGATCGGGTCGGAATAGCCGCCATCCGTCAGTTGCGCCTGTTCCTCGGGGGTCGGCAGCGAGCGCTGCATGTCCTCGCCGGCCGGGCCCTGGACCAGCGCCGGGCGCATCAGCGTCGTGCCGAGCGGCCGCAGGCCGAACCAGGTGACGAGGAAGGCGACCAGGATGAAGGCGGCGGCATTGATCATCGTGCCGGTGTGCTGGCCGATCGCGTCGAGAATGCCGGGCTCCGGAAGGGCCGTGCCGTCCAGCCCGTCGATGAACTCCACCGCCGAGACGTTGATGATGTCGCCGCGCGTCTGGTTGAAACCGGTGGCGGAGGCCACGACCTTCTCGATCTCGGCGATCCGCTCGGCCACCTGGTCGGGCGTCGCGTTGGCTTCGAGAATCTGCATCAGCCGGGCGCGGTTGACGACCACGGCGATCGACATCTTCTCGACGCTGTAGCCGTTGCTCGTGGTGGCGATGCGCTTGGTGTTCAACTCGTAATTGGTGGTTTCCTCGCGGCGCTCGCTTTCCTCGGAGGATTTGGGCCCCTCGGTCGCCGCCGTCTCGTCCTGCGGCAGGTTCTGCGCCACCGACGTCGGCTGGAGCGCGGTTTCACGGTTGGCGCTGTCGCTCGCCCGGACCACCTGCACCGAGCGCTCCACGCGCGATTCCGGATCGAAGATCACTTCCTCGATCTGCCTTGTATCCGTGTTGATGTCGGCCTTCACGCTGGCGCGGAAGTTGTCGGGACCGAGATAGGGCGCGAGCGTGCGGCGGATGTTCTCCTCGATCTGGCTTTCCACGTTGCGCTCGACGCCGATGGAGCGCTGCGCGGTGTTGTTGGACGGGTCGTCGCCGGCGGCCAGGAGCGTGCCGGCGGAATCGAGCACCGTCACCTTTTCGGCGTCGAGGCCGGGCACAGCGGCCGCGACCAGATAGCGGATCGACGCGGCGGTCGCCGCGGAATTGACGTTGGAGGCGCGGATGACGACCGAAGCCGAGGGCTGGCGTTCCTCTGTGCGGAAGGTGCCGCGCTCCTGCATGACGATATGGACGCGCGCCGCCTTGATGCCGGCGATGGACTGGATCGTCCGGGCGATCTCGCCTTCCAGCGCGCGGACGCGGGTGACCTGCTGCATGAAGGTGGTGAGGCCCAGCGAGCCGACATTGTCGAACAGCTCGTAGCCGGCATTGGTGCTGCTCGGCAGCCCTTTCTCGGCCAGCAGCATGCGTGCCTGGGCGGTCTTGCCGGCAGGCACCAGAACGGAGGTGCCGTCGGAAACCACGTCGAAGCCGATGCCGGCCTCGCCGAGGACGAGGCCGATCTGGTTGACGTCGGAACGGTCGAGGCCGACATACAGCGTTTCGTATGCGGGCCTGTTCAGATAGGCGGCGCCGGCCACGATTACGGCCATCATCAGGGCGAAGATGCCGCCCATGATGGCGAGCCTGCGGGCTCCCAGGCTTTTCAGGTTCTCGACAACGTTCTGAAACTGCTCAGGCAACGCCCAATGCTCCCATGGAAATAGTCACGGGGAGCCTAGCTTCCGAAGCTTGTGCGAAAATGAAATGGGGCCGCGCCGCGACCCCATCCGGAAATCTGTATCGGACCGCTGTTCTTACTTGAACAGCGCCAGGATGCTCTGGGCGTTCTGGTTGGCGATCGACAGCGACTGGATGCCGAGCTGCTGTTGCACCTGAAGGGCCTGAAGGCGGGTCGATTCCTCGTTCATGTCGGCATCGACAAGCTGACCGACGCCGCGCTCGATGGAATCGGTCAGGTTGGAGACGAAATCCTTCTGCAGGTCGAGCCGGGTCTTCGCGGCGCCGAGATTGGCAGCGGCGGTCGACATCTCGGAAAGGGCCGTCTCGATGTCCACCAGATAGGCGTCGATATTGGCATCGGTGCCGTTGGTGACGATGTCGATCAGCATGATGTCGTCGGCAAGGCCGCCCGGCGCGCCGCCGGCCGCGAACAGCTTCAGGTCGGTCAGGTCGATGTCGATCGTTCCGACACTGACGGCGCCGGCCGAGGAGCGATTGTAGGAGGCGACGATCTGGATCGGGCCGACATCGTTGGTGGCCAGGATGTTGGTGCCGGCATAGCTGGCGCCGGTGGCCGAGCTCTTGACCTGATCGAGCAGGATCTTGATCTCGGCCTGGATCTTGGTCTGGTTCTCCGCGCTCGCGCCGCGCGCGGTGACGAGCTTCGCCTTGATCTCGTCGACGGCCTTCAGCACGTCGTTCATGGCGGTGTAGGCGGTGTCGATCTTGCCGGCGCCGAGGCCCAGCGCATCCTGCACGGCCGAAAGCGCCTTGTTGTCGGAGCGCATGGTCGTGGCGATCGACCAGTAGGCGGCATTGTCGCTGGCCTCGGCCACCCGGTAGCCGGTCGAGATGCGGCCCTGCACCACGTCCAGCGATTTGTTGGTCATCTTCAAGCTTTGCAACGCCACCATTGCGGAAGCGTTCGTCATGATACTGGCCACGTGCTCACCCCTTCGTTGATCGCCCCCCAGCGCCATGGCGAATGACGCAAAGGAATGGTTAACCATAAGTAGGCGTTCATGGTTAACAATGGTTTAACGAACAGCGACAGGGCCCATGCCGGGACGAACGAAAACGGGCCGCCCTGTCGGGCGGCCCGTTCTCTTTCGGATTGAGCCGGCTCCTGCGAGCCGGTCAATGTCTTAGCGGAACAGCGAAAGGATGTTCTGCGAGTTCGAGTTGGCGATCGACAGCGCCTGGATGCCGAGCTGGCTCTGGACCTGCAGGGCCGAAAGACGAGCCGACTCTTCGTTCATGTCGGCATCGACCATCTGGCCAACGCCGCGCTCGATGGCGTCGGAAAGCTTCGAGACGAAGTCCTTCTGCAGATCGACGCGCGACTTGGCGGAACCGAGCGTCGCGGCCTGGTCGGCGAGCGAGGCGAGAGCGGTTTCGACCGTCACGAGAGCCGCGTCAACCGCGGTGTCGTTGGCAGCGCCGGGAGCGGCGGCAACGAACAGGGCCGCAGCAACGACGTCGCCGGCAATGCCGTTGGCGCCGGTGTTGTCCAGAACCTGGACGGTGGAGCCGGTGATCGTGATCTTGTCGACCGTCACGGCCGTGCCGACGCGGTTGTAGGAAGCCGCGATGTTCACGTCCGTGCCGTCCTGGAGAATGTTCGAGCCGGCATAGTTCGAGTTGGCGACAACCGACTTGATGTGGTTCTGCAGAGCGGTGATTTCGGTCTTGATCTTGTTCTGGTCTTCCTGCGAAGCGCCGCGGGCGGTGACCAGCTTCTGCTTGATCTTGTCGACCGTGTCGATCACTTCGTTCATGCCCGTGTAGGCCGTGTCGAGCTTGCCCGCGCCGAGACCCAGGGCGTCCTGGATGCTCGAGAGAGCCTTGTTGTCCGAACGCATCGAGGTCGCGATGGACCAGTAAGCCGCGTTGTCGGAAGCCTCAGCCACGCGAAGGCCCGTCGAAATACGCGACTGGGTGGTGGCCATGTTCTTGGAGATGTTGTTGAGGGTCTGCAGCGCCGTCATTGCCGACGCATTGGTCATGATGCTTGCCATGGGATAAACGCCCCTGAAATACGATACAAACGAGGGACATACCGGGCCAACCGGTATGACGGAGCGGCATCATGCCCGTGACCTCGAACAGAGATCAGTCCGCCATGCAATGAGCGCATTTATGGAGGGCATTTCCTACCAAAAGGATAACCGGATCGCGGGTTCGGAAAAAAAGCGGAGGAACAGGCGCGCCGGTTATGCAAACGAGCGCACAAGGCTCCCGACAAGCAGGTTCCAACCGTCGATCAGCACGAAGAACAGGATCTTGAACGGCAGCGAGACGACTGTCGGCGGCAGCATCATCATGCCCATCGACATGGTGATGGTGGCGACGATCAGGTCGATCACCAGGAACGGCAGGACGATCAGGAAACCGATCTCGAAGCCGCGGCGGATTTCCGAGATCATGAAGGCGGGGATCAGCACGCGCAGATCGGCCGTCTCGATATTGGCGTCGATGTTGCCGCGCTCCGTCGCAAGGTCGGAGAAGAGGGCAAAATCCTTCTCGCGCACATTGTTGGTCATGAAGCTGCGGAAGGGCTGGGAGATGCGTTCGAGCGCGACTTCCTCGCTGATCTCGTTGTTCATCAGCGGCTTGACGCCGTCCGCCCAGGCCCGGTCGAAGGTCGGCGCCATGACGTAGAAGGTCATGAACAGCGACAGGCTGATCAGGATCAGGTTGGCCGGCGTCGAGGGCAGGCCGATGCCGGCGCGCAGGATCGAGAACGCGATGATGAAGCGGGTGAAGCTCGTCACCATGATCAGGATGCCCGGCGCGATCGACAGGATCGTCAGCAGGCCGAACATCTGGATGATGGTGCCGACCGTCGAACCGTCGCCGCCGCCGGTCAGCGCGCCGAGATCGATGGTCTGTGCCGCCGCCGCCGTGGGAACGACCGCCGCGATGATGGCCAGGAGGATGAGTCTCATTCGAACAACAGGGCCCGGAACAGGATCCGGCTGACCGCGCCGTCGCTGCGGATGCGGGCGCGCTCCTCGAGATCGGAACGGAAATGCTGGAAGCCGCTCGCCGTCTCCACCTGGCGCAGGCGCACCGTGCGGATATAGGCGAACAGGTCCTGGTGAACCGCCTCGGCGACCGCCGGGTCGGGAAGACCGTCGAAGACCAGGGAGAATTCGGCCCGCACCCAGACGTCGCTCGGTTCGGCGAGATTGGTCGTGATCGGCTGGATGTCGAGCACGCCCGGCAGGCCGTGCGGCTTGCCGTCTTCCTTCTCGCCGCCGTGCGCGCCACTCTCCGCGACGGCAGGCTCATCCTTTTCGCCGCCCGTGCGGTTCTGCAGATAGCCGCCCGCGAACCAGCCGGCGCCGGCCGTCAGCGCCGTCAGGCCGACCAGCAGCAGCAACTGGACCACCATCGAGGGTCCCGTGCGTTCCGAGGTTTGTTTTTCGAGCAGCGCCACGCTTTGTCAGGCTCCAGGGGGATTGCGGTCAGAACGGCAGGACGGTGTCGAGGAACTGCTGCCCGTAGGGCGGCTGCTGCACCTCCGTCAGGCGGCCGCGGCCGCCATAGGAGATGCGCGCCTCGGCGATGCGCTCGTAGGACACCATGTTCTGCGGGTCGATGTCGCTCGGCCGCACGATGCCGTCGATGGTCAGGATGCGCAGCTCCGCGTTGACGCGCACTTCCTGCGTGCCGCGAATGCGCAGGTTTCCGTTGCTCAGCACCTGGGTCACCACCGCGGCGACCAGCAGGCGGATGTTTTCCGAACGCTCGGTTGCGCCGCCGCCGGAGGTGGAGGTTCCCGATCCGATCTGGCCTTCGGCGGCCGCCGACGAACCGGCCCCGCCGACCGAGTAGGAGCCGGACAGGCCGAGGCTGCGGCTGGCATCGCGCGAGCGCTCGGACTCGTTCTTGAAGCGGGCCTTGTCGTTGATGGAAATCTCGACCGTCAGGATGTCGCCGGCATTCAGCGCGCGCGCATCGGTGAACAGCCGGCTCTGCCGGTCGTCCCACAGGGAGTAGCGCGTCAGCGCCGGCGCGGGGCGCTTCGGATAATTGTAGGCCGCCATCATCTCGGGATCGATGCTCGCACCGACCTGCGACATGGCCGGCTCCTTGCCGATCTCGTTCATGGTCTGCGAGCAGCCGGCAACCAGCAGCAGGGGCAGGACAAGGGCGGGCCGGAACGTCATGTGGGGTCCTCCGGACGCGCCGCGCTGGCGATGATGCTGGTCAGCATGGCGGCCGATTTGCTGTTCATTTCGTTGAGGATGACGCCGGCCACGCGTGGCTCCAGCTTCATCAGGATGGCAGCCGCCAGCTCGATCGGCACTTCGGCCAGACGCTCGGCGGCGGCGTCGGGGCGCATGGCGCCGTAGATCGACACGATGCCGCTCTCGGCCTTGGCGAGAAAGACGTTCCGCCGCTCCAGCCAGGCCTCGTAGTCGGCCCGCTTTTGCTCGAGCGCCGCGATGCGTTCGTCGACCTCGCCCCTCAGCTTCTTCAGTTCCATCGCCTGCAGCGAATAGCGGCGGTCGCGCGCCGCATCGGCGATGTTGGCGCAGAAGCGCTGCACCTCGTCGGCAGGCATGTCGGCCGGCTCGCCTGCCGCCAGCGCATGCAACGGGGCGGCCTGCGTGAGGATCACGAGAGCCGCGAGCGTGCCGGAGGCGAGTTTTCTGAGGGTGGTTGCGTGTCGCATGGCCTGGCCTATTGCAGCACGAGTTCGGCCTGCAGGGCGCCGGCGGACTTGATGCCCTGGAGGATGGCGATGATGCCGTCGGGCTTCACGCCGAGCCGGTTGAGGCCGGACACGAGGGTTTGCAGATCGGGTCCATCAAGCACCGCCACCTTGGCGTCGGGCTGATCGGCCTCGATCTGGGTAAAGGGCTCCACGGCGGTCTCGCCGCGCGAGAAGGGTTCCGGCTGGACGACCTGCGGCATCTCGGTGATGCGCACGGTCAGTGCGCCATGGCTGATGGCGACGCGCGAGATGCGCACGTCGTTGCCGATCACCACCGTGCCGGTGCGCTCGTCGACGACGACGCGGGCGGGTCCGTCGGATTCGACCATCAGGTTCTCGATCTCGGCGTAGAAGCGGGCGAAGGAGATGCCCTTCGGACGGCGGATGCGGATCGTGCGGGCGTCTTCCTCGGCGGCGAGGCGCTGGCCGAAACGCGAGCCGGTGTAGTCGTTGATGGCGTCGGCGACGCGCACCGCCGTCGAAAAGTCCGCATTGCGCAGTTGCAGGACGAGCGACGCGGTGTCGGAGAGGGAGGCCTCGACTTTGCGCTCGATGATGGCGCCGTTCGGTACGCGGCCGGCGGTGGGCACGCCCTGCGTGAGTTGCTCGGCCTGGCCTTGCGCGCTGAACCCCGAAACGATGACCGAGCCTTGCGCGACGGCATAGATTTCGCCGTCGGCGGCGCGCAGCGGCGTCATCACCAACGTGCCGCCGGCGAGCGAGGTGGCATCGCCGAGCGAGGAGACGTTGACGTCGATGCGCGCGCCCGACTGGACGAAGGGCGGCAGGTTGGCGGTGACGATCACCGCAGCCACGTTCTTCGCGCGGGCGCGGCCGCCTTCGGAGGCGATGCCGAGATTCTCCAGCATGGCGCGCATGGACTGTTCGGTGAAAGGCGCGTTGCGCAGGCTGTCGCCGCTGCCCTGAAGGCCGATGACGAGGCCATAGCCGACGAGCTGGTTGTCGCGCGCGGCCTGCAGCGTCGCAACGTCCTTGATGCGTGACGCGGCGCTGGCCGGCGCCGCCAGGGCAATCGCGAGAAGGGCGGCGGTGAGGAGACGGGCGATCATATCGTGCCGACCTTCACCGTGCCGTCGGCCATCACCATTCCCGTGAAGGTACGGCCGCTGTCGGCGTTCCTCAACCGGATCATGTCGCCGGCCGCACCGGCCTGGAGCGGCACGGCACGGATCGAGATGGTCAGTGCGCCTTCGGTGAACAGGACGGTCACCGGACTGCCGTTCTCCACCAGATAGGGTTCGCGCACATAGCTCACCGGAATGAGCCTTCCGGGAAGAAGCGTGCGGCGCGCCACCTTGCCGTCGATGTCCTCCAGCATGCGCGCGATCGCCGTGTTGCCGCGCGGCGGGCGGCGCAGGACGATTTCATCCAGCGCGTCCATGGTGATGGTCTCGCCGGGATAGATGACGCGGGTGGACACAACCGCCTGTTCCTGCGCCGGGGCGGGAGCCGCCATGGCGATCATGGCCAGGAGCGCCATGGCGAGCGCTGAAAATGAGCTGTGCCGGTTCACGTTATCCTACCGTATCGACTGGGTGACGGTTGCCGCCATCTCATCGGCGGCGCGGATCACCTTGGAGTTCATTTCATAGGCGCGCTGTGCCGAGATCAGCTCGGTGATCTCCTTCACCGGATCGACGTTCGAGCCTTCCAGATAGCTCTGGCGGATCGTCGCGAAGCCCGGATCGCCCGGCACGCCCGGCGTCGCCGCGCCGGAGGCGGGCGTCTCGCGGAAGAGATTGTCGCCGATCGGCGCCAGGCCGGCCTCGTTGGCGAAGTTCGACAGCGTGAGCTGGCCGAGATTCTCCATCTCGAGCTGCCCGTCGATGCGGGCGAACACCTGGCCGGTGTTGTTGATCACCACGTCGATCGCGCCTTCCGGCACGGTGATGCCGGGCGCGACCGTATAGCCCTCGGTCGTCACCAGCTGGCCCGTTGCATTGGTGTTGAAGGCGCCGGCGCGGGTGTAGAGCGGCTGCCCGTCGGCGCCTTCGATCTCGAACCAGCCGCGCCCGATCAGGGCCACGTCCAGCTTGTTGCCGGTGTGGTTCAGCGGGCCCTGGATGTGCAGGTTGCGCACGGCGGCGGCCTGCACGCCGAGGCCGACATTGGCGCCTTCGGGAATGACCGCCTGGTTGGCGCGGCTCGGCACGCCCTGCAGGCGCTCCGTCTGGTAGAGCAGGTCGGAGAACTCCGCCCGTGCCCGCTTGAAGCCGGTGGTGTTGATGTTGGCGATGTTGTTGGCGATGACTTCCAGGTTGAGTTGCTGGGCGCTCATGCCGGTGGCCGCGATGGAAAGGGCTTTCATGGATCAGGCTCCTCAGATGGCCATGCGGCTGATGTCGAGATAGGCGGTGACCAGCTTGTCGCGGACGGCGATGGCCGCCTGCAGCGCCTGTTCGGCGCTCATCACGGCATCGACGACGTCGCGTGCATCGGCTTCGCCTTGCAGCGCCTTCAGCGATACCGTTTCTGCATGGCCGAGCTTCGCCACCGTGTTGGCCGCGGCCTCGCCGAGCATGGCGCTGAAGGCCTCGCCGGTTTCCGAAGTGGCGGCCTGCCGCGCCGGCTGAAGCGCGCTGGCATCGGAAGGCGAGAGGGGGGCTATCGTGCCGACGGGGGGGATCATGACTGGCTCCGCATCAAATCTATGGTCATTGAAATCAGTTCGCGCGCCTGCTTGATGACCTGGAGATTGGCCGCATAGCCGCGATTGGCCTCGCGCATGTCAGCCATTTCGACAAGCATGTTCACATTCGGCAGCTTCACGTAGCCGCGCTCGTCGGCGGCCTCGTGGCCCGGGTCGTATTCGAGCGTGAAGTCGGACGGGTCGGTGGCCACCGCACCGATCTCGACCATGCTGCCGCCGATATCGCGGTCAAGTTCGGCCACGAAGCTGATGGTCTTGCGGCGATAGGGATCGCCGCCGGGCACGTCGCTGGTCGACTTGGCGTTCGCCAGGTTTTCCGAAACGACCTGCAGGCGCTCGGATTGTGCCTGCAGACCGGACGCGGCAACCTTCAGTGCGGCGGAAAGCGGATCCACGAACTACCCCCTCGACGTGTTCATCAGCATGCGGTGAAAGGCCTTGACGATGGCGGTGTTCAGTTCGAACGAACGGCGCACCTCGCCGGCGTTGACCAGCTCCTTCTCGATGCTGACGGTGTTCTGCGAGGGCAGGATGGCCGGGTCCGGCGTGCTGTCGACGGCGAAGGAGGCGTTGGTCGCGCCGGTCTTCAGATGGTTGGCGCTGGTCCCCTGCATGGCGACGCGCGTGCCGTTCAGCACGTTCTCGAAGGATTCGACCTCCAGCGCCCTGTAGCCCGGCGTGTTGACGTTGGCGATGTTGCTCGCCACCGTCGTCTGCCGGACGGAAAGCCATCTGGCCTGCTGGGTGGCGAGATCGAACAGATTGACGGGCTGCATCGCTGGGTCTCTCGGTCTATGCGGACATGGTCGGCGCTACCTTAGGAGGCCAGTCTTGCGTGGGCCTTGCGTGTCGGCAGGTTCGTCGCCGGTGGCGGCGATCACCGCGTCGCGCGTGGTGACGATCTCCCACTGTCCCTTGTTGTTCTGGATCCGCGAGACGCGGCTTCCATCGGGCAGGGACGAGCCGCGCTGGACGATCCAGTAGCCGTCCTTGTCCTCGATCATCGCCCGGCCGTTGGCGGCGTAGACCAGCCGGAACCCGTGCGCGTCGCCGGGGAAGGGCTGTTCCGGCACCGGCTCCAGCGGCTCGGCGCTGACGGTTCCGGTGGCGCTGTAGTCGAGCTGCGGCAGGTCGATCATGCTCTGCGGAATGCGCATGCCGACCAGTTCCGGCAGGAAGGCGGGCGGCGGTCCCTCGTCCGGCGGGCGGCCCTCGAAGGCGAGGGGGCGGATGCCGAACTCGTCCTGGTTCAGGAAGATGTACCAGGGAAACAGGGCGCAGACGGTCGCGAGCCCGATGCCGCCGAGCATGATCGCCCAGTCCGAGCCTCCGCCACTCGGCTTCGCGATCGGCTTCTTCTCGATGCGCCGGGTGAGGAACTTTCTCCTGTGCGGACGCACATCCGCGCCGGGCAGGGGCGCGTCGGTCGTTTCCGTGAAGCTGCCGTCGGGCAGCGCGAGACTTGCGAGCTTATCCGGCATGGACGGGTTCTCCGGCTCTCAGCTTGACCGCCAGATCGGCGAAGGGGTCGGCCGACGCCGGGTCGCTCGGCGATTGCGTCAGCGCGTCGTAGATGATCGGCACCTGGCGCACCGCCTGGTCGAGCTCCGGATCGAGGCCGGCCTGATAGGCGCCGAGCAGGCGGATGTCGCGCGTGTCCTCGAAGCGCGCCAGCATGGTGCGCAGCCTAAGCACGAGGCGCTTCTGGTCGGCCGACCAGGCGCGGTCGGCCAGGCGCGAGATCGAGGCGAGGGGATTGACCGGCGGATAGCGGCCCTGCTCGGCGATGGACCGGTCGAGCACCACATGGCCGTCGAGAATGCCGCGCACGGCATCGGCGACCGGATCGTTGTGGTCGTCGCCGTCGACGAGGACCGACAGGATGGCGGTGATCGAGCCGCGCCCCGTCTCGCCGGGGCCGGCGCGTTCGAGCAGGCGGGGCAGTTCGGTGAAAACCGATGCCGGGTAGCCGCGCGCCACGGGCGGCTCGCCGGCGCCGATGGCCACCTCGCGCAGCGCGTGGGCGAACCGGGTGATGGAATCGAGGATCAGCAGGACCTTGTCGCCGCGGTCGCGGAAATACTCCGCGACGCGCATCGCCGTGTCCGGCGCGCGGCGGCGCATCATCGCGCTCTCGTCGCTGGTCGCCACCACCGCGACCGATTTCTTCATGCCCTCGGGGCCGATCGTGTCTTCCAGGAACTCGCGGACCTCGCGGCCGCGCTCGCCGATCAGCGCGATCACGACCGTATCGAAGGCGTCGGCGTTGGCGAGCATCGACAGGAGCGTCGACTTGCCGACGCCCGAGCCGGCGAAAACGCCGAGCCGCTGCCCGTGGCAGAGCGGCGTGAAGATGTCGATGACGCGAACGCCCGTCGAGAAGGGTTCGTTGACGCGCTGCCGCTGCATGGCCGGCGGCGTCTCCGGCGGCGCGTCCGAGGCGGCGGGGCCGCAGGCCGGGGGCGGCC
>NZ_AMRM01000030.1 GCF_000300335.1 Nitratireductor pacificus pht-3B
GAGGAGATCTAGGGGCTCAGGTCAATATTCCGACGCCGCAGGAGATAAAAGCTCTTCTGGCGTCACTGAGCGGCCACTGGCGCCCATTGCTGGTTACAGCAGTATTCACCGGCATGAGATCGTCCGAACTGCGCGGACTGCGCTGGCAGGACGTGGATCTGACTCGATCGGAAATCAGCGTGAACCAACGCGCCGACGAGTTCGGGCAGATCGGCGCGCCCAAGTCTCACGCGGGTAAACGCACCATTCCAGTTCCTCCACTCGTCATCAATGCGCTGAAAGAGCTGAAGGTCGGCCAGCCTGCGGGGCGATCGCTCGTCTTTGCCAATGCAGATGGGGCACCACGGTCACACACGAACATAATCAACAAGGGCCTTATCCCGGCGATGAAGAAAGCGGGCGTGACGGTGGAGGAACCTGGTACCAATGGCGACACCAGGTTGAAGGCGAAATACACCGGCCTTCATGCCCTTCGCCATTTCTATGCTTCTTGGCTCATCAACCGGAAAGAGGATGGTGGACTCGCCCTCCCTCCGAAAGTGGTGCAAGAGCGCTTGGGGCACGGCTCGATCGTGATGACTTACGACACATACGGCCACTTGTTTCCGCGCGGCGACGACGCCCAGGAATTGGCCGATGCTGCGAGTGCTTTACTGGCGAACGCGACATAGGCGCGACACAGAGGCAAAAAGCCTTTTGATTTCAATATCAGGTAGAGTCCTGCAAATCCGTGCACCCCGATTCGATTCCGGGAGAGGCCTCCAGTTCTCCAGAATATCCTTTTTTTCAGATACTTACAGGCAGCAATCGCTTGCCTGCGGCACCGTGCGGAAAACCGATCCGTCGCAATCCGAAATCCTAGCGCGGCATCTCCCCATAGGGGCAGACATCGTCTTCGAACGGCACGTGCCTGCGCCGGAACGGCGCGCCGTCAACGATTTCCGGGCTGCTTATCCTGTCCATGCGGAAATGGCGGAAGCCGGTCCGGGTCGGGTCCCAGGCGACCAGATACCAGAGCGGCGGGAGGATCAGCATGGCCTGCGGTTCGACGCTGCGCGAGGTCTCCGCGCCCCTGGCGTCACGGTAGAGGAAGCGCAGGTGACGCTGATCGAGAAACGCCGTCTCGAAGGCGGGCAGCAGGGCTGCGTCGATCACCCCCATGTCCGACAGATCCTGTTTCGGCGAAAGCTGTCCGACATAGAGGCAGTCGAGCAGGCGGCGCAGATCGCGCACCTGGTCCGCAGGCAAGGCCTTCTCGATCTTGGCAAGCCCCGCATCGGCCTGATCGGCGAACGGCAGCGAGCGGGCCGCGCGCATGGCGGCGACGCTTATCAGCAGCGCGAACACCTCCGTCACGGAAAGCCGCGCAGCCGTCCGCGCCGATTGCGGATCGAGCTGAAGGCCGCCGCCGCGCCCTGATTCGGAGTGGATGACGAAACCCTGCTCGCGCAGCGCGCCGATGTCGCGCAGGACCGTACGCCGCGAAGCGCCGACCTCCTCCGCGAGATCGTTGACCGTCGAAGTGCCGTTGCGTCGCAGGAGCCGCACGATGGCGTCATGTCGGAGACGGATGTTCATGCGCCAAACCTAGCATATTCGGTGCCAAAATATGGCACCGATTCACGCTAGATGTCCGATCATGGCAGGTCGTTCCGAGCTGTCATGACACATCGCCCCATCAGATCAATCGCTTGTGGGCTGACTCGTCGAAACGGATGGGAACCATCTGCTTCGGCCAGACCACTGGGCGGGCTTCCGGCAATTCATCACGGAGAACGAACATGACGCCACGAGACCCATCATCCGAGAACGGCGCGCTGCCGGTGATCGTCAATCCGCCCCATCTGCACGACCCGACGCCGAACGGTTACAGCACGGCGGTCGTCACGCCCGGCACCGGCCGGCTGGCTTTCATATCGGGCCAGGGCGGGCAGGACCGGACCGGTGCCCTCTCGCCCGATTTCGGGGCGCAGGTGAGGCAGGCCTACGACAATCTTGCCGCGGTCATCGCCGCGCTCGGCGCCAGCCCGGACCGGGTCGTGAAGCTGACGGTCTATGTGGTCGATCACGACATGTCGAAGCTCGGTGTGCTCACCAAGAACGTGATGCGGATTTTCGGCGGCAGCCTTCCCGCGCAGACGCTGGTCCCGGTGCCGAAGCTCGCGATCGACCCCATGCTGTTCGAGGTCGAGGCCGTCGTGCTTCTGGAGTGAGCGCCGTTCCTCCCGTTCCTTCCTACAGAAGGCCGAACCACCAGGTGGCGAGACCGAGAAAGGCGAAGAAGCCGACCACGTCCGTGACGGCGGTGACGAAGACCGACGACGCCACCGCCGGGTCGACCCCGACCCGGTCGAGCAGGAGCGGGATCAGGATGCCGGCAAGCGCGGCGACGAACATGTTGATGATCATGGCGGCGGCGATGATGCCGCCGAGATGGTAGTCCTGGAACCAGGCGGCCGCCACGACGCCGATCAGCACCGCGAAGACCAGGCCGTTCAGGACGCCGACGCCCATTTCGCGGCGGATGATGCGGCCGGCATTGTAGATGTCGATGTCGCGCGTCGCCAGGGCGCGCACGGTGACGGTCATCGTCTGCGAACCGGCATTGCCGCCCATGCCGGCGACGATCGGCATGAGCACCGCCAGCGCCACGATCTTCTCGATCGTCGCGTCGAACAGGCTGATGACCGAGGCGGCGAGAAAGGCGGTCACCAAGTTGACCATCAGCCAGGGAACACGCGAACGGGCGGCCGTCCAGACACGGTCCGACAGTTCCTCGTCGCCGACGCCGCCCATGCGCAGCAGGTCTTCCTCGGCCTCCTGCTGGATGACGTCCACCACGTCATCAATGGTCAGGACGCCGACAAGGCGCTCGTTCTCGTCCACCACGGCGGCCGACAGGAGGTCGTACTTTTCAAAAATCTGCGCCGCCTCTTCCTGATCCATGGTGGCGGGGATGGCGTGACGCGTCTCGCGCATCACATCCTCGATCTTGACGCCGCGCTTGGTGCGCAGGATGCGGTCGAGATCGACGGCGCCGACGAGGCGGAACGTCGGATCGATGACGAAGATCTGCGAAAAGCTCTCGGGCAGGTTCTGCTCTTCGCGCATGTAGTCGATGGTCTGCCCGACCGTCCAGAAAGGCGGCACGGCGACGAACTCCGTCTGCATGCGCCGGCCGGCCGTCTCGTCCGGATATCCGAGCGAGCGGCGCAGGCGCACCCGCTCGGTGAAGGGCAGCTCGGCCAGGATCTCGTCCTGATCCTCCTGGTCGAGGTCCTCGAGGATGTAGACGGCATCGTCCGAATCGAGCTGCTCGACGGCGCGCGCCACCTGCTGGTTCGGCAGGTCTTCCAGAATGTCGAGGCGGATCGCCTCGTCGACCTCGGTCAGCGCCGTATAGTCGAAATCGTCCCCCATCAGGACAACGAGCGCCAGCCGCTGCTCGGGCAGCAGCGCCTCGAGCAGATCGCCGATTTCGGACTGGTGCAGCGTGCTGACGTCCTGACGCAGGGTCAGCGTGTCGCGGTCGGCGATGGCCGCACCGATATGGGCGAGGAAATGCGCGGAAACCACGCCATCCGCATCGTAGATGCCCATATCCGCAGCGCCGCCCGCGCCAGCGTCCGTATCCAGTCCTTCCGGCTCGCTCAAAAACACCTCCCTGGGTGGAGAATAGGTTCTGGGAACAGGTGCAGTCTCTGTTTCCGGCAATACAGAGGCGAAGGGTACACTTCAACCTGCCGCCCCGGTTTCCATGCAAGAAATTCGCCGCCTGGAAAGGCAATGCGGCACGATGGAGACGGTTCCCCTCGCCGCACATCCTGGCACCTGTCAGGACGCAACGCGGCCTGCACCCTTTGAAGGTCGACGCGGGCCGCCCTATATCGGGTCTGGAGTTTTGAACGAAGGACGGCGCGCCGAAGCGGAATCATGGTTCAGAGGATCGTTACCGGGTTGCTCACCACCGTCGTGGTGATGGCAGCCCTGGCGGGCGCGCCAGGTCTTGCCGGCGAGGTCCGTTCCGACGTGGAGAAGCTGCGCGATGCCGAACGCGCCCGCCATCTGGCCGACACGACCGAGCGCATGCTGGAGGCGCAGCACCAGCAATGGCAGGAGCGGCAACGGGACATTCCACGCCTGATCGAGCCGAAACCGCTGCGGCTGGATGTGCCGATGTATGTATCGCCAAAACCCTGAAGCGCCCGGCGACTCCATCATTTCCCCGTGATTCAGGGCTTCCGGAGGCCAGTTTTGCGGGCATATCCGGTAGCCGGCTATTGCTTACCCGGCGTAAACCTGTTTGACTTAGGCTCACTTCAAACGTTCATATCGATACTCAAGAAGCCTCTGGGGGGAGGGTTCACGCGTGTTATACCTGTATGCCTATGTTGCCTGCTGCGTCCTGGCCCTTGTCATCGCCGGACTTGCCGTTCCGCTGTTGACCAACCGCCAATCCGAAAGACGGAACAACTGATCTGCCCTCAGCCCCGTTCGACAGCCAGGCGAAGCGCCCGGCTGCATGAATGCCTGCCCCTAGATCGCCACTGTCCGGCCGCCGCCTTCACACCCCATAGCGCGAAGCAGGGTTGAAGACGGGTTCAGCATCGTCTCCTTGCCCTCGCTCAACAGAAACGCTGCCGTTTGCGGTTCCCGATAGGTCAGGATCGTGTCGCCGGAAGCGCGCGTGTAGATGCCACGCAAAGCCCTCAGTGAACCGCTATGCGTGACCACGACATGTGGGCGCGACGCATCGAGACCATCAAGCCAGGCGCGGACCCGGTCGGTGAATGCGGTGCGGCTCTCCCCGCCCGGCATGCAGTAGTTCCAGGGATCGGCCTCATTGGCTTCGAACTGATCAGGAAGCTGTCGCTGCACCTCCTCGAGAGAGAGCCCTTCCCAGACCCCGTAGCTGCGTTCTGAAAGCCCCTTCTCCTCCACGAAATCCTCGAAGGGAACTGACCAGGTGTCGGCAAGGATGGACGCTGTTTGTCGTGCGCGTCCCAACGGGCTGACCCAGAAACCTGCCCCGTGCAACTCCTCCAGGACAGACGACAGCCGCACCGCGACAGCCAGGGCCTGACGTATTCCATTCACGGTCAGCGGCGTATCCCGAAAGCCCTGCAGGCGCCCGGCCACGTTCCATTGTGTTTCGCCATGTCGAATGACGAGGATCGAAGGCAACTGAGATGTCATGCTGATCTGAACCGCTGTCCGAGGATTGATGCCGTGCTGCCGCATCGAAGCGAAGAACCGTTGTGATGGCAAGGCACAAAGCAATTTTCGGCTCTGGAGGCGCGTCGAGATGGATGCGGCGGGACGACGGGAGTGAGCGGCTCGAAAACGGCAGACGCCAGGCATCTCCTGGCGGCGGCGAAGAGATCAGGAACGCCCGAAGTCCGCACCATGCCGATACAGTGCGCGGAAAAGCCGAAAAAGCCCAGCCATATCGATTTTCTGAAGATCGATTGGTGCGGTCGAGAAGCAACCGCACCCTACCGATAGGATTGTAATTGCTTGATAATTTGCGCCACTAACCCAACAAGAGGTCACGTTAAAGGTCACAATAAAGGGCGAGATAGCACTGCAGTATATGAACTCGCCGATCCGACGCCTTCACTCCACCGGCGGCTTGGCCCAGACATCGGCGCTGCCTGTCCCGACCTTCCGCGGTATGCCGAGCTGGATCGTGATCGCCCCCCTTGGCGAGCCCGCGCGGTCCGCATTTGGAGCAGCGCAACAGCGGAGCGATGTGCCAATGCATCGAGCGGTATTCCCGGCCGAACCGCTCGCACAGCATCGCCAGGTCCAGCTTCGCCCTATGCCCGCAAATCCGGCCCGGGGAGCCACCTTCCATTCTTCATATCACCAGAATCCCAGAACTGCGCGGTTCTTGGCCTTCTGGCATTCGCTCGTGTTGCACGTTTCGTTGCACGTTTTCGCCAGATTCCTGAAGACGGCGAGACGTGCGAAGCTTGGCCTCTCTTTCACAGGGACGGATCGTGCTCTTGTAGTTGGCGGCCTCCGCTGCGATCGATTGCGTCCGCCGACACGATGTGAAACTTTGTCTCGGGCTAGGGGCATCTGATGGGCAACGCCGTTCACTACACGCGAAGGTCAAGAATGCAGGACGCTAGGCCCCGGCTACCGGTGTCGCGCCGTGTTTCGATCGTCGATCAACTCGGCGCCTGGGCTGCTTCCTATGATTTCGCTGATGGCACAAGCAGGGCACGGGCTTCAGGCTACGCGGCCCACTGGCGGCCGGGATACCAATCGTCATGGTGCGAGTAGAGACCGCTCTGTCGGAGCTTAGGGAAATTGTCGCTTCTGGTACGCGTCCAGATATGGCGCGTTGCCGGCGCCTGCTCATTCGCGCCACCAGCGCTATGCCGGATCTGAACCTCGCATCCCTTTTAAGCGATCGCGCCGGGGTTCTGATCGCGACCCTCGAATTGGTGGAAGCGCTTGGCAGCGAGCGGCATTACCAGGTCGACATGGTCATGGATGTGCTGGACGAGATTGAGGAAGCGGGCCGTCCTCAATAGAAGGGCTCATCCGTCAGGTATGGTAGGCTTGATCGGTCACGAGACCGGATGGAATTGTCCAGGAAGCAAAGCGCTTCCTGGACATCCTCGTACCGCCGAAGCGATCAGTTGGACTGCAGGTTGGCAGCAGAGGCGCGTCCGCGATTGTCCTGTTCAATATCAAAAGTCAGGGCTTGGCCTTCAACAAGGCCACCCATACCGGCCCGATCAAGGGCACTGATGTGAACGAATACATCTGCCTCACCGTCATCGCGCTCAATGAACCCGAAGCCCTTCTGGCCGTTGAAAAATTTGACTTTGCCTTGTGGCATGATCGCGATCCTTTCTTGAATCGATCATAGATATGCGCCCCACCGAAGGCAGGACGCAGGACACATCGATTTCAGGAACGAGAATGGCGGGTCGATTTGTCTCTGACACCGCTCGAAGCCAAGCTAGGCCCTAATAACGATCACGCAGCCTACGCCTGCAGCATGAGTTATTCAAGGCATGAGGCCCACCTTTGCCGAATGCAGGCGCATGGGTGCGAATAAGGTGGCTTTTAGCGACCCTTGGGGACTATGCTGCCCTATGACACTAAATCTCGAACTTCTGGCCCAAAATCTATACATTGCAAACGATGGTCGCAGTTGGGCTGATGAGAGCTTGGCTGTGCGAGACAAGTGGTTGAACATCGCTCGCGACCGCTCCAGGGGCTTCGGCCAGCGGTCATCTGCTAGTCGCGAGCACGAAATCCCTCCCAGCGGGGTCCGGCAGACACCGGTAGAGGTGATCGATGAGCCCGGTGAACGCCCGCCGTATTCTAAGAAGCCCGTGGCTTCACGGAAGCGCCAGCAGACAATGACTGAACGTCGCGCTCACCAGACCGACAAGGTTGCACGTCGAATCCTCGAATCTGAAGAGGCAGAACGCCGGCAGAAATCTGAACGCCTCAAGAGCGCAAGGCTTGCTGCCGAAACCAGTCAGGCAAAGGACGACAAGAAACAAAAAAAGCGGGCCAAAGCCCGCTTCCCTCGTGCCTGAGACTTAACGCTGGTGCCGGTACCTTCATGGTCACCACGTCGTCTATCAGATCAATCAAAGGCCGTTACCGGGGAACCTCACCACATATCTTGCAGGACGTTCCGCGCCAGATCAGCCTCTGACAGTGGTCATATGGGCCTTTCCCGACGGGATAGCAAGGGAATAATTCCGAGCCGACACCAAACGCTGGCGAACGAAGACACTCAGTCAGGCATCCCAGAACCGCTTGCGAAGTCCCTTCCCTCGATCCTGTTTCGGATCGAACGAAGCGCCCCCGAATTCGGCCTTGAACTGGATTGCGTCAGTCTCGTCGGCGAAGCAGAAAAGCGTGCAGTCGACGACTTCCCGTCCCGGTCCGCAGCGAATGACGCCTTGCGTCCGCGGCGCCACTGAGCGCCCCTTCAGGAATTCCTGGATCTTGTCGACCAGCCGACCGAGCGGCGGTTCAAGCGCGATCTGGAAGGGATAGAGCTGATCAATGCGAGCTGGCGTGAGCTCGCCTTTGCGGCGTGACATGGTGTAATCCTTCTTGTTCTCGGTCGTCACGTCGCCGCATGCGCGATGAGAACAAAAATGGAACAAACGCTAGACTCGTCAAGCCCCTTCGATATAGGATCATCGAAATCAACAGAGCCACCGGCTTCCTTCTCGCGACGATGACCTGCTCATCGGCGGTCGGGAAAGCTGTGTCTGAAACTCAGGAGCGAGCCGATGACGACGTACACGGTGTTCAACATGGAAGACGATGACGGGATCGAGGACGAAACGGGCCTGACGATCGAGCAGGCCGTCGAGCGCCTGATCGAGCGCTCCGGCTGCACCTATCGGTTCGAGCGCGTCGATGGCGTGATGCACATCCGCGTCGAGCCCTGGCGCTGGTTCGGCCCGCCGGACGGCCTGTCCTCGCTCCTGCCAGACGACGAGGACGCGAAGACCGAGATCATGGAGCGCTTTGCGTCAGGCGCCGCAGACCTCCCTTCTCCCTGGTGCATCGCAGAGGACGAGTTCCACGCGGCCGAAATGAGCAAGACCGAGGACTGGAGCGCAGGCGCATGGACCATCCAGTAAAGCGCCAGGCCGTGCCCGATCCGTACGAGCCGGACGCGGACGCGATCATTGATGCCTGCGGCGGCGATCCGCGGCAGGCGGTGATCGCACTCCTCGGTGAGCGGGATTATCTCGCCGGCCGCGTCGAGGCGCTAGAAGGTGTAGTCAGCTGGGGATACCTTCGGGCTTCGTCAATGAAGGCGCAATGAAATCGAAGGTGAAGGCCATGGCGGATGAACCAGGCAAGATCGACGTCACCAATGAGGTCGAGATGATAGTAGCTGAAGGGAGCTTCGAAAGAGAGCGAAAGGGCGGGTTCTACGAGGCCTATTGCTCCTATCACGGCCCGATCGGTCAGGACTCGCTCTCAATCATTCTGCAGAGAAAAGAAGAACACGAGAAGAAGCCCGGTCCACATGCGGTCAGATACTGGTGGTCGGACGAGCCATAGAAACCACTCGGGGGAGAATTCATCGGTGCGGCACATGTTTCGAGGAGCCGCCAGATGCGCCAGTTCAGGCCACAACACCTTTCAGACGTGGTGTTTTTCACCGCAGACGGGCTGATCCGCCTCAAGGACATCCAGCCCTACTATGTCCTAGGCGCCGTCTGCATGCGTTGCAAATCGATCTCCGAACTGGATCGCCAGGCGCTGGAGCGGCGCTACGGCCGGAACGTCCCGACCTATTGGCTCGCGGAGCGCCTGCGCTGCAAGAGTTGCAAAAACGACCGCAACAATACCATCATGGTCATCAACCAGTGGCCGAGGTGACCCGTGTGCAATCTGTACAATATGACATCGACGCGGCAGGCGATCCGCGACTTCGTGAGGACCACCCGCGAATACCAGTTCAACGAACCGAGCCTGCAGGTCTATCCGAACTACCACGCGCCGATCGTGCGTGTTGGAGAGGATGGCGAGCGCGAGCTCGTCCGCGCCCGATGGGGCCTGCCCACGCCAGACGAGCACGCCGGAAAGAACCACAATTCCGGAACGACGAACGTCCGCAACCCGCATTTCAAGCATTGGGCGCAATGGACCGGCGTCGAGCATCGATGCCTGGTGCCTGCCACGAGCTTTGCCGAGCCTAATCCGGCGGCAAAAGAGGAAGGGCAGCGCGTGCCGAACGCCTGGTTCGCGTTGAACGAGGAGCGACCGCTGTTCGTCTTCGCGGGCCTCTGGACACCGTGGCATGGTAAGCGCATGGCCCGCGAGGATCCTGCAGACCATGAGGTCTATGCCTTCTTGACGACGAAGCCAAACAGCGTCGTCAAGCCCATTCACGACAAGGCGATGCCGGTCATCCTCACCACATCGGATGAAATGGACGCATGGCTTCGAGCGCCGTGGAATGAGGCGAAGGCCCTCCAGCGCCCCCTCCCCGACGATCAGCTCACGATCGTAGACAAGCCGGATGTGCCCGAGTGATCGTCCCGCCGCGCCGTCCCGCCGACGACCCCGACCGCCAGACCGAATGCCAGGCGGCCCTCGAGGCGGAGTTCCAGGGCCTCGCCCAACGCGCCATCGGCGCCGGCTGGAGCGAAAGCGAGGTCGAATTTGCGCTGCTCTGCCTCGCCATGGCTGAAATCCGCCGTCGCGAATGCAATGACGAGACCGACGAGCAGATCAAACGAGCAATTCGGCAGGTGGAAGGGCGATGAGCGAAGACCAGAAGACGCAACACTCGGGCATCTTCGATGCACTAATGCGAACATCTCGGATGCAAACCCGGGAGCCATGTTTCTGGTGGCCCAACAGAAGAATCTCTATTACTAGAATCAACAAGGTAGGCAGCTTGCAATATGCTCCCCTGTGAATGTTCATGAACAAGAACCAGAAAACTTTCAAAACACGATGATCACTGAATCACAGCGACGCCTCATCCACAATGCGCTATCGCCGCAGCTAGAAATAACGTGGGAGGATAACCGCAAGCTGGTCAACACTGAATTGTATGTTGCCCTTATGCGCCCCTCAACCGAGTTGTCTGATACGTTCGGATTCGACAAGGAAATCGCATTCTTCCTTTCCCCCTATCCAACGCTACAGCCGCGTTCAATGCAGGCGTTAGAGCAGATTTGCAGCGAGCATCCTCTGGCCGGACGCATCGATCCAACTGTCGCACTTTTCCACTCACCAGATCCACGGCTTGAGAACTGGATACTTCAGTATCATTCCGAGAATCCCGAAAGCCGAATGATTGTTCCGCTCACCAATGAAACAATCACCCGATGCATCGACGACCGATGGTCCTTGGTAAACGCACTAAAGAAAACACTATTTATACGAAATCTATTCGATTACAAACTACCGCTAAAATCCGATCGATATTTCTATGGTCGGGAAGACATCGTTGCTGCGATCATCGATAATGTTCGAAAATCACAGAACAGCGGTTTATTTGGCTTGCGAAAGACCGGGAAAACATCTGTACTCCTTAAGGTCCAACGAAATCTTCAAAAATCCAAAGATGTCGAAACCATCTTTCTTGACTGTAAGATTAGGCCGATCCGACGATCGTCGTGCGATGATCTAGCCGCCCGAATTATATCCGAGATAGATAAAATATTTGGGAAACGATATTTAAAAGAACTCGGATCGGTCGAAGTATTTGATCTGCTAACTAAATCAATAAGATCGATACCTTCGAAGAAGAAGCTGTGCCTAATATTTGATGAGATCGAGTATATATCGCCAATATCACCGACAGATATACACTGGAGCACAGATTTTATCGATTTCTGGCAAGCACTTTGGACAATTCAGTCGCAGTGCGACAAAATCGCCTTCGTGGTCTGCGGAGTTAATCCAACGGTTTGTGATATAGACCGATTTGACAGCCCTACAGTTCCCGGCAGAACTGTTCAGAACCCTATGTTCAGCATTTTTAATGTTCACTATCTGAAGGGACTATCTCCAGAAAACCTTCGGAATATGATAGAGTTTTTTGGTTCAAGGATGGGGCTCTTCTTTCAGAAAGAGGCAATTGATCTACTATACCAAGAGTATGGCGGTCATCCTTTATTGACGCGATTGGCATGCAGCTTTCAACATGAGCAGCTTGAAGCGCAAGGGTCGGCTCGCCCGACGCGGATCACCAAAGAGGACATTGTGGCGTGCGCTCAGGAACGAGATGCAGAATTGAGCTCGTACTGTGGCCATGTTGTCTCAGAAATTGCCGAGCTGTATCCTGACGAGTATGAGCTACTGAAAACGCTAGCGGCGGGAGAGATCGCAGACTTCGCCGTTCTCGCCAGCCGCCACGAAGACGTGCGACACATTAGAGATTATGGCTTGGTACACGTAGAATCAGGAAGCGTGCCGACGTTTAGAATTCCGGTTGTAAAGCGGTATCTAAAATATACCGAAAGGGATGCGATAGCGAAGGACGAGGCCAACCGTTTTGGCAGCTATGAACAAAGATTAACCTGGGTGAGGCGAAGGTCCCGCTCGATTATTGATGATCTGATATTATTCAATGACGGACGGGAGGAAAGCAGCCTTCCCACAATGTACAGAAAATCCTCAAACCTCAAAGGACATACATTCCTTGATATTGGCGTAGTCGACGACGAGACTAGCGCCGTCGCCTTCTTGGTTCACACTCACAAGCATATCGTTGAGCCAGCTGACAAATTTTTGAGAGGTGGCGTCGCCAAGAACGATATGGTTAAATCTGAGTTGCCAATATTGCGCCACTCTTTCATGAGGTTAAAAGCGTATCGAAATAAATTTTGCCATATCGAGCTGACGCCCGAGACTGAGAAAGCGTATAGCAGCTTTATCAATGAAGATTTTGATGGGATAGATGTTTCCGCAATTGAAGATGGATGGTTTAAGATGCAGAGGCGAGTTTTAGACAATATTCATATTGCCCTGCAGACGGAACTGTCTCGTATTTAGACGAATTATTAGCGATTATTACTTGGATCAGATCGCGAATGATCAAAAAACTGAAACGCCACGCTTTAGATTGACAGATCGACTCCACCTGACAATATCCAATTTCGCTTTGTGTTCTTCTAGCTATGGCGGCGGTCTCCCGGTCAGCCAAGTATAGACGCCGATGATCCATCCGGCGAGAGTGACGACACCAATACCAAGCCGGACAAGCCAACGGCCAAGAGTTCCTGCACCTTGCGCCTGGGTCCTCAGCTTCACCACATCATCAGTGACGGCCTGCATTTGCTCGATCTTCTGCTTGGTCGCATCAACCTCCCCCTCCATATGAGATAGTCTTGTGCTGAACTCATCCAACCGCCGATGCACCACGGCACGGCTGTCATCGGCGCGCTGCAGCCGGTCATCGATCCCCTTCAGTTCTCCCAGTATCTGACCAAGGGTCCGCTCAACGCTGGCATCCGACATTCGCTTCAGCCCTTCGTCTCGCGCCCATGCCGGGCGCATTCCGATGCCGACCAGATCGAGGCCCCGCAAAGCCCCGCAGCGGTCTCGTCGATCTTGCGCTGATCGCCCGGGGTGACGCCTCGGGCGCCGATCAGCGACGTCCCCACCACAGCCCGCAGGCCGTCACTGGTCACAGGTGCCGGTTTCGTGGTCGAACAGCCCGCCAGTGTCGACACAGCGACGATAGCGAGCACGCCAGTCTTCAGCCGCATTGCCGGCCTCCTCATTCTGCTGATTGATCTTTTCGGCGAATGCCGCCTGCTCGGCCGAGCGACCGGCGCGATAAACCGCGAGATGCGACCATGTCAGCGCCCCGAGAACGGCAACCGCCGCCCCGGCGCGCAGCCAGGCGCCGATGGAGAGGCCGAACATCAGGCCAGGCCCTCGCGAATTTCGCGCACGGCGGCCACGATCTGCCTGCGCAGGAGCACAATCAGCAGCAGTACAAGAATGGCGGCGCCGGCGATGACAACGAGTGTCTGCCAATCGACACCCCAAAGAAGCCCACCGCCCACGCCGCCCGCACCGAAGAAGCCGGTGACCTTCTGCCACCAACCGGTCTTCCTTTCGACTTCATCCGCTGCCTTTTCCTTGGCGTCTTCGCGTGCGGCCTCGATCTTCGGCTTGGCCGCCTTCTCGGCCACCGCGTTGCCGATCGCGTCGAGCGTGCGTGGCCCAGCCCATCCGTCGACCGTGAGACCGGCGCGTCCCTGGAAGATGCGCACAGCTCGTTCGGTTTCCTCGCCGAATTCGCCGTCGGCGCGCAACGCGTAGCCGAGTGCGCGAAGGTTATCCTGAAGCTCGCGCACGAACGGCCCGCTGGCGCCGCGGCGAAGAACGCTGTCAGAGGGCGAGACCTCCCCGATCGTGGAACCGTCCACACGCCAATCCTGGACGCTGTCGTAGTGCGCCTTGCTGGCCTTGACGGAGATGTGCACATGCCGACTGTGCTTGTTGGCGCCGGAGTACGGCCGCCACTTCCACGCCGGATGCTTCTGGCCGGACCCGCTGACGATCCGCCCGTTGCATATGATGTACTTGATGCGGGGATCTTTGGACGCGATCAGCGCATCGGCCAGCTTCTGGATGTCGACGCCGCCATTCGGATCGTGCGTAACATCCAGCGCTGTCACCACGCCGACACCAGCATCCTTGATCCACGGATTGTGGTCGGAGGATCGCGAAGCATGGGCTGCGTCGCCTATTGTGCCGTCGCTCGCCTTCGAGCGGGTCGGTGCGGCCGCGTTGATCTGTTTGCGCAGCACTTCGAGGCTGCGCGCAAGGCGCCAGGTCATGGTGTTTCCTTTCAAATTGTGGGGTTTTCTAGAACGATCGCTTCAGGGCGAAGTGCTAGGACTCACGCGGATGACAGGCACTGTTCACAAGCTCAGGCGGCTCAAGCACGCCGATCCGGAGAAGTTCAAGGTTCTGGCCGAGGACCTGGAGCCTCGCCGTAGTTGGCCTATGTGGTCCGCGGCACTGCTGTGCGTCAGCCTTGGGCTCGGCTATTTCGCCGACGATCTCCTCGACGGCCGATGGCTGGCGGCGATGCCGGGGTCGGGCTGTGCCATCAAGGGCAACATCTCTGACGACAATCAGCGCATCTACCACCTGCCCGGTCAGGACTACTATCGAAGAACTCGGATCGATCTCGTCCGCGGCGAACGCTGGTTTTGCAGCGAGAGTGAGGCCCGGGCTGCCGGTTGGCGTAGATCTCGGATATAAGTGCACGCACTGGCGGGCGGGGCTCAGGCAGCACGCGGAACAATAACTGCGGGCCCGCCAGGACCCTGATTGCTCTCGATGAGCAAAATCACTATGTTTCTAACGCGGTCACAAACGTGATCGTGGGGCGTCGTAACCCCTCACAGAGCAGCCTCAGTGCGGCTGCAAATAGCACTCCTCGGTCTTGGTCGGGGAGGCCGGCGCTTATGTCCAGGGCGAGAGCCTAAAGGCGCCGGCGCTCTTACTCTGTGAGAGTTACGAACTCCCCGACTCGAGCCGAAAGGCATGGCATGATGAGCTTCTGGTTTTGGGGTCCGGCCTACATTATTGGAGCAGTGATCATCGTTGAGATCATCACTCGCATGGTTCGACTAAGCGCTGCCAGGATCGAAGATCAGGATCATGGCCACCACTGATCGCTGGTAACGTCCTCAGGTATGCCCGCTTCGAATGGCGCATCGCCATCCTTCATAGCCCATGAAACGGCCATAACCGCCTCTATCCACGCCATTCCGGCGCTCAACAATTCGACCATCTGAGCAGGCGTCAAGATATGCTTCAGATTGTTGGCGTCTCGCACAGTCATCACCGGATCAGTCACCCCTGAAGCGACAAGCGTCTGTGCCTTCACCAATAGCCCCATGAGCAAGAGCTGGTCGCGCCCGCGTCCCGTCAAAGGCACATCTCCGTAGCCAGAAACCGAGAATGCGCGGCCCCTTGAGATGCGCCGCTCACGCTCTGCGTTGACATGCACGCCGGTCGTCGGCCCGCGCATCGCGTTGAGCTCGGCCTGCCAGTCGGTTTCCGCCTGCATGCGCGCGGCCTCGAATGCGGCAATCCGCGCCGGTGTCCAGTGGGCCGCGATCTGTGACTGTGCTTCGGTTGGCAGATCGTCTACCGCCGCACCGGGCAGGCGCACCTCACGAAAGAATGCGCCGCCATCAGCGAACCTTAAATTGACAGGCCCTGCGTCTGTCAGTTGGATTTCTTCCAAGATCATCATGCAGCCTCATAAACCATGTTGCCGTAGACGGTGACGGTCCCGGTCACCTGCGCGGCATTGAGTGGTTCAGTCCCGGATGTCTGTGACCACCTGTAGAGACGGACCGTGTTCCCGCTTAGCATGAAGCCCGTCCACATCGTGTAGGGTGTGCCCAGATCGAAGCCTGTCCAGAAGCCGCTATGGAACAGAGGCCGCTTTACGGTTCCAGAAGCCATGGGAAAGGGTAGACCACCTATGAGGAGTTGACCGTCAGCTCCGCCCAGGTTGGTCACGACAAGATAAACCGTCACATAAGTGAGCTTGCCGATCTGGACGTATGATCCTTGTTGCTGCACGTAGGTGGGCGAACCAGCCACCGCTAGGCCGGACAGCGTTGAGGTGAAGAATCCCGTTTCATAGGGTTGTAGTGCGGCGCTTCCGAGTACTCCGCCATTCTTGAGGAGTTTTCCCGTGGCTCCGTCGAACAGAGCGACGCCACCGTCTGCTGCGCCAAGCGGACCAACCACATCGCCCGCAAAGTCACTGAGGTTCGCCAGCCCCATCGTTCCGGGGCCGGTGAAGAACGGCAACTTGCCGGCAGACCCTTCCAGCATCGCCAGTGCAGAGACTCCACCACTAGCGAGCAGCGCCCCAATCTCCTGCAGAGCCTGCCGGTAGGCGACATGATAGGGCGTGAACGTGATCCTGTAGTCCGCTGCAGCCTGCGTCGGACCGGGCCATGGATAGGCGAGCGTCAGCTGCGTGTTGCTGTCGACTGATGCAATCGGTATCGGCCGCCCCACGTGCTTGCCGAAATCGTCCGCCGGCCGCACGATCTGCAGCCAGTTGGTGCCCTGCCCCGTGACAAGGGTCTGTCCCTGCGTCACCGAAGCGGTCCCGCTATCGAGATAGCCCTGCTCATACAGATTACCCGCCATGTCCGGCCTCCTTCGCCGCGACGTCCTGCAGCTTGCCGTTGATTTTCGTCAGGCGCTCGACCTCCGCGTTCAGCGCATCAACCTCCATGCGCGCCTGTTCGAGCGCGGCAGAAAGGCCAAGCGTCCGCTTTCGATAGAACTCGTTGAGGGCCGCCGATTCGACGGCAAGCACCATCGGGCTCGCCGGCCCGTTCTGCTGGTCGCTCATGTTTTCTCCAGAGATTGCGTGGACTTCACAGGTGCTCGGTCAGCGCCCGGATTTCGTCACTCGTCGCGGCCGCGCGCACATCCGCTTTCAACACCCGGCGTGCATGGTCGATTGCAGCGAGCTCAGCGTCCTGCTCGGCTGCGCGCCTCACCACCGCGTCCCGGTCAGGAACCAGGTGACCGTCCGGCACGATCCGCTTCAACAGATGCAGAGCCGCCAATGGTCCGAGAACGGTATCGATGCGCGCCGCAAAGTGCTGGTCGATCAGATCAAGCGCCCGCTTGCGCGCGTGTTCGACCCTACTCAATCTCAACATCGAACGTCTCCTCGATGTATGGCCAGGGCGGTGCCACGCGGATCCGGAGCGGTCCCGCCTCGTCCACTTCCAGGCTGAACACGCCTTCCACCTCCACTTGAACCGCACTCGCCCAATCGGCTGGATCGAGCAGGAACGTAAGCGTCGTTGATCCGGGCAGATCGGAGAGCGAAACGACGCATCCCGCAATGTCGAGCGAGCAACCGCATGACGGTCGCCGTACGACCGCGCCATCGACCACATGGTCAGTCAGGATGTCGCACGCGGCGAAACGCATGCCGGGAGACGCCAACACGGGTTCTCCGTCCGCATCGAATAAGAGATGACCGGTTTCAGGATCGCGCGTCTGTTGCGCCGGCAATGGTTCGGGAGGCAGGTCGAGAAATTTGTGGCCGCGCTCGCGAAGCATCGCAGCCAGGCCGGTAGGGACCGGGTCGCTGACCACATGGATAATTCGCCCAGCTTCGTCATGCTCGATGATCATACGTCATAATCCCAGATCAGATATCGGACGGTGTAGTCATAGAGGTGCTCTCCCCCGTTCAGGTTCGGATACCTGAAGTTCGTGAAAGCGAACCGGTCGTTGAACACGTTGCACATATACGTGTAGCGGGTCGGCGAAACGAACCAGTTCAGGCACGATCCGATATGCTGCCAATGAAACGTCGTGCCGTGCCGGATGACCGAGAGAAAGACCATTGGCCGGCGCGCGTAGCTCCGGTTGAAATAGACGGTTACTGTTCGGAAACTCTCCAGATATCCATCGGGACGGTGGGAGAAGAATGACCCCTTCTGCAGCAATGAGAGCATCGACCACTGCGAATTAAAGGTCAGGTCTCTCTCGGCCGCGGTCAACACATCGACGCCCGGCTTCGAAACCCGCATCGATGTGGCATCCAGAACAACCCGATCAACCATCGGCCCGAACCCTCAGGACCGCATAGAGGCACCATCCGTTGTAGTTCAGATTGTTGTGGTAGATGTTCAGATTGATCGACGTGGTGCTGTTGTAGGTGGACCAGAAGCGGATGGCCGTATTGCTCGGATTGGTCAGGAATGTCAGTTCCGGAATGATCACCACTGCCGGCTTGTATCCCAGGTCGGGCACAATCACCGTCGCAGGTGCACCGTTCGTAACTTGCACGCGACCCGTCTGAACGACCTGCATCGAATCGAAGCCGGACTCGGTCGTGAACAACAGTTCTGCATCCGTCGCCAACGTCGCATCAACACCCGGTTTCGATATCCAGAGACCAAACTGCGCGCCCCTTCGTCCGAGGATGACCCGATCAACCATAGATATTCCTGCAGACGTAGTATCGAACGAGACGTGAACCCGGGCCGATTGGCGCAGCAGTCGAGATCGAGATTTGCGCGAAGGTGTCCGTGATCAGGACATTCGCCGGCCAGTTGATGGTGTCGGTGCTCGTAATCAGGAACCACGTATTCAGGTCCGGCCCGACGCCAGACATGAGCGCGATGACGATTGGAGGGTTCGACAGACCGTTTGCGATCGGGATATTGAAGCCCGGCGGGTTGACGAATTCACCGCGGCTGATGATGTTTCCAGCCTCGATCCAGCGACTGTCGAATGACAGGTGCTCAGGCAGCAAGGACGGATCCAGAACGTCGAAGCCTGGACGGGAACCACGCAAAACGAAGGTTCCGTCGAATGCCCCGAGCACCAGCCTGTCGGTCATCAGTCACCCACCACGAATCGGTCATTGTCGAGCTCGAAGCGCGTCTTTCCGGTCGTGCCGAGGATCATCCCCGCGGTGACCGTGCCGATATGCGCCAGGTTCATCCTCCAGACGCCGGCGGAATAGACCAGAGGGTTCACGACGCTGCCGCTGGAAAGGTCACCGAAGAAGAGGTTCTCCGCATCCAGTACCGCCCGGCTGCGCGGCGCACCGCTTGTGCGCGCGTCCAGAAATATGGATGCCTGCTCGAAGGTGACGCCATTGTCCGCACTCACCTGTAGCGCAGCGCGCGCCCAACCGTCGCCCGGTGATGCGCCGGACTGCACCCTGAACGTGCCGCTGGCCGACACCCCGTCGACCTTCGCGCTGACGGAAGTCAGCGCATCCGAAAGCGCCGTGACCTGCCCCTCCACCGTCGCGATCTCCGTTGTCAGCAGATCGACCGCCTGTGCGATATCCTCATCGACCGTCACCTCGAGGATCTCGAGGCGCTGCGCGAGAGCTTCCGTTTCGGTAGCAACCACCAGAACCGCCTCCTTGTAGGACGCGGTCAGGCCCTCGAAACTGGCAGTCGCCTCGCGACGCAGTTTCTGAATCTGGCCATACTGCTGGTCGAAATCGGCAAAATCCGATGTGGCATTATCGATTGCGCGCTCGATCGCCTCGCGCACATTGAATTCAACGAACTCGTTGCGCTCGCCGATGACCTGGTTGAGCCCCTCGAAATCGATATCGAGATAGACATCGAATTTCACATCCGGCGTTCGTACAGCAAGCCAGCCGCCCCATAGGCTCTTCCGGTTCGAGTATGGCAGGTAGCGCCCCCGAACCTGATAGTCGGTGGACGGCAGCAGCCCCTGCGAGATCATCAACTGACCGATCAGCACCTGATCCGTTCGACCTCGATAGATGACCTCGGCGGAGACGGCCAGACGCACTTCGAACTCGACACCCTTCGTGTCCTGTATCGCGCCGTACCACCCTAGCAGGATTGCCGGGCGCCTCGGCTGTCCATCATTGTCAGGCACGGAGGCTGGAGCCGCAGTCCAGTCATACATCACCTGCGGCGCTGGCTCGATCGGCCCCATTGGGCCGACGGTATAGGGCAACTTGTCGGTGGCCGGCGTCCAGGAATAGTCCCTCGGGTCCACCTCCTGAAGGGAGACGGCCTGGTTCGCGTTCTCCAGATCGTCCATGGCGGAGATCAGGAAGAGCTTATCCACATATCCGTTGTGCGCGCTCGACCACGAAACGGTATCCAGCGGTTCGAGCAACCATGCCTCCGGCGGCAGCGTGTGGCGATGACGGCGAAAGCGGCGGTTGTCCTCCATCAGCGCCTTCTGAAGGCGCTGCACCTGGATCGGGAACGGTACCGCATTGAACTCCTGCGCGGCCACCAGCTCGCGCCCGTCGTCCGCATCGACGAAGGCCTGATCGATGCGCCTCGGCGCATCTTTCATCGCCCACGCGGCAGCGGGTTCGGGATAGGTCGCACTCACGCCGTTGAACGTCTGCTCGAGTCCCGGATATGGGTCGATCGACTGGTCTTCCGTGATGGCGATGGCATCGTCCGAGAAGTAGTAGGACGGCAACGCCGGGGCACCGACATGAATCTTGTACACCCCGCCGATTTCCGCCATGCGCCCCGTGCAGGATTTGAGCAGCTCCTCGATCACGGAGAGCGGCGACTGGTCGAATGGTTTGATTTCGTAACCGCAGCGGAACTGCCGCTCGCCATCGATCACAACGTCGCATTCGTTCATCGCCGCGAACCAGTTCGATGGAGGCAACCGGCTGGCGGGAATCTCGCCGCCGAACACCAGCTCGCCCTCGTATCGAATACCACGCAGGATATTGTAGATGATCACCGCCGGATTGTCGGTGAAGGCATAGGTTTCTGGCTCTCCCCAGCGCTGCGTTCCCGTGCCACCAGCCGTATCGTCCTGGCGAGGATCGTAGAGCGGCAGACCTGAGACCTGCCAGATCGCTTCGGGCCGGTCACGGAACAGGTCACGGTTGAACTCGGCGGTCAGGATGACATAGGCCACGCCGCGCCCAACCATGTTGGCATTCCAGGCGCGCGCGCCGGCGCCGCCAAATGTCGCGATCAGGTTCGGGTCGGGCTGCGCGCGACCTTCGGGAAAATACTTGGCGAACAGCCAGTAGATGCCCGGATGATCCCCGTGCACAAACTCACTGAACGGGTAGCTGGTCGCTCCAAACCATGCAAACGAGCCTGGCCTGTCACCAAGACCCGGGTCCCGGACGATCTTCCGTCCGCGCATCCAGACCTCATTGGAGATCGCCGAGACCGGAAGATCGGAGAGACTGATCACCTGGGCGATTGCCGCGTTGGGCGTCGAGCGGACCTTGCCCCACGTATTCGCGTAGACCATGTGCCCCGCGGTAGCGTAGGTGCCGACGATGAAAGACATCGTCTTGTCGCCACCAACCCCGACGCGCGTCTTGATACCGGGCTGCTGCGGCTCCTCGTTCTTCATCATCAGCCGCTGGAGGAGCGACATGCCGACCTTCAGCGCGATGCTGAGCAGCACCTTGCCGATAGTCGTCGAGGTCAGCAGGCCGATCAGACCGGCAAGCGGGCCTGCATGCGCCAGTGAGACGGAAGCCAGCAGCAGCAAGATCGTCCAGAAAAACAATCGAACCATGATCAAATCCGAAATGCCCGCTCGGCTGAAAGCAGGTCGCTGGAGCCGATCCCGCCCTCGACGCTCAGGAAGAGTATGCGCGCGCCCTGCACAAGCCCAAGCGCATAGAGGCCAGCGTCATCAGCACGGATGGCGGCAATGTCGCCCACCTGCGCCTGCGACGGATGGATCTCGGCGAAATGCTTTGCAGCGAGGTCCGCGTGCGTGGCAAACCCTTCCGCCCTGAGCAGCCGCAACCCGCCCGCCAGCGAGGAATAGCGACCGCGGTAGCCAGCCGCGAAGTCGATACCCGTCATGGCCTCGACCCCGCCAGCAGAGAATAGTGCGCAATCATGCGTCCCCCAGGCGAATTCGCGGTCCTTCACGCTGTCGAAATAGGCGGCGAGCGCGGGCCGCCAAAAGGAAAAGCGTGTCATCCGATGGGCCCCGATTCCTCGCCCCAGGCGATCTCCCACTGGCCGACGACATCGGTGAACCTATAAATGCGATCTCCCAGCCGGCGCCGCTGGTACTCATCGGACTTTCGCGCTGCGGTTTTTCGGGTGAGCGCGCGCGTGTGCGAAACCACTTCCAGCCGGATACTGCCTTCTGCGCCGGCTTTCGGCCGCGTTTCAGGCGCGCCATTGATGAAGCCCAGAAAGCGCGGCACGGCAGGCGCGATCGGCAACCGCGTCGCACGATTGAGGTAGAGGCGGTGAATCTCTATGGGACCGTTTCTGGTGTCATAGCCCTTCACGGCCTGCAGGATGGCGGGATCCAGATGGCTGAAGGTAATGGTGACACGCCGAACTGTGAGATCGGAGACCAGCGGTATCGGCGGCACATGGAGCAGACTGCCCGCACCGTAGTATTTTCGCGTCACGTCGAGGCCCGTCTCCCCCGACACGACCGCGATATCGACATGCTCGAGACCAGTCCACAGGCCAATGCTCTCGGGCGCGCCATTTGCCCGGTTCTTCGCCGTGACCCACACCAGGTCACGATAGATCAGGCCTTCCCGCGCCTGAAGTTCCGCGGCTGTCGCCGCATCGACCGCTCGCACCATTTTCCTGCCCTATGGATGAAGGCGCTGAAGCGCCGAGAACGCGATCGCAACAGTCCCGAGATCGTCCGCTTCGCTCACATTCAAGGTGTTCGGCACGATCCGCATGAAGGCGGACGGTTTGATCAGTTCGACCGGACCACCAGTTGCGACACCCGGTCCGAAATGCGGTCGGACTTCAAAGGGCGCCGTCTCGCCCAGCGCATCTGCCAACGCCGGCTGGAGCAGCCGGTGCAATGTCCTGCGCACGGGGCCAACGCCATATTCGAATGACAGCATGTCGCCGCTTGAGAGCTGATAGCCTGCCGGCAATCCACCCAGACGCAACGACTTGTTGTCGGCCTCGATCGACAGCACCACGGGCGCGGCGCCGGCAAGCAGCGCGCCTTCAGGATCAAGGCGAGGAAAAGCGGTACGCGGATCGTAGAACAGGAAGGAGTGAAGCGAACCGTCTAGTGAATCGATCCGCGACTGGATGTCCAGGCCGTCATCGTGGAATGCGGTATGCAGCCGCACACTCGCTGACCAGAGTGGCGGCGCCAGCTCCCCGGTCAGGAACTGGCCACTGCCCAAACCGGACAACTCCTCGAAGCGCTGCAGGCGGAACGGAGCGGATGCAACGTTGATCGTGTCCTGGAAATCTGCGTGCGCCAGCGGGAAAACCAATGCCATCAGCCTCTTGCCCTTGGATCGTTGCTGATTTCCTGCACGCGGTCCGGCAGGCGCGCATCGAAGCGGCCGATCGCCTGCTGGCTCACCTGAACCGCGACGTTCTCGCTTTCGGCGCGGATCGTCGGACGAAACATCGGCCCCTCTTCACCGATCACGCGCAGGGTCACGAGGCCGCTTCCTTCACGCGCGCTCTCAGCCATCCTTTGCGGCATCGAGAACATTCCGATCCCGTGCCCCATGTTGATCGCCTCGAGCAGAGGCCGATACTTCTCGGCCGGACCAGCCTTGACGACGAATTCGCGCTGATGGGTCAGGCCGGCCACGTCGCTCGGATTGCCGTCTCCTGTCCACCCTCCCACGTCGAACAGGCCGACACCCTGTGTCGGCAGGCCAAATCCGCCGGGGAACATCTGGAAACCACCCGTCCCGCCGAACAGTCCTGCGAGCGGTCCTGTGCCCAGCAGCGCAGCCTGCGCGGCAGCAAATGCCAGCTGGATCGCCAGGCGCTTGACTGCGTCCTCGGCCCGGCCGGAATTGTCGATCATGGCCAGAAATGCGTCCTGTCCGGCCTGGAACAGGTACTCGAGAGACTGAGTTCGCGCCTCTTGCGCCGCCTTCAGAGATTCCTCGGCGGCACGCTGCGCCTCGATGCGGGTAACAAGCTCAGCAATCCGCTGCCCCTCGCGCGAAGCCGCATCGGCGCCTGCGTTTCGCAGTTCGTTCGATATCCGCTTCTGAAGATCGGTCTTCCCCATCTGCGAGAGTTCGAACTCGAGACCCGCAATCACGCGACCGATTGCTTCCGCTTCCCTGTCAGCCGCCTTGGCCGACCCCTGCGATGTGCTGTCAGCCTCCTTGCGCGCGACGGAGAGCTCCGCCAGCTTGCGCGCCTGCTCTTCCGTGAGGCTCGCCCCCTGAGACGACGCGTCGTTCAGGATGCGCTGCGTTTCAGCAGCAATCGCGCGCTCGCGGTTTGAGAGGGCGAGCTGCTCGTTATACTTCCTGATGAACTCGACTGAGGTGTCGATCTTCACTGTCGCTTCGCTGTCTGCCTGCGGGCGATCCCGTCCAGCCAACACGCCTTCGCGCTGGCGATCACGCTCGCTGAGCAGCGAGAGGCTTGCATTGAGACGGCCTATCGTGGAATCGATCTCCTGGCGCTGGAGTTCGAAGGCCTTCCCAACCAAACTGGATTGCCGCTCCTTCAACTCGAAAATCTGCTTCTCGATCTCAAGTCGCTGTCTGCCGTCTTCGCGTGCACTATTCTCAAGGGCACTGCTCTGTTGGCTCTCGAAAGACCTGTAGCTGTTTAGAAACTCAAACCAAGCGCTGGTCGCGCCGATGATCGCCCGCTTCATTGACGTGCCAATCGTGGTCGTGATGACACTGAACTGCCGATCAACCTCCTCGGCTTTGCGGATCATGTCTGAATCCATAACAAGGCCGAGGTCACGCGCCGCCGCAATCTGCTCGCGAATACCCTTCTCGCCCCTGTCGATGAGTTCGACAAAGCGCTCGCCCGCTGAGCCGCCGAAAAGTTCGTCCGAGATACGGATGCGCGCAGCCTGGTCGAACTGCTCCAGCTTGCCGATGATCTCGGTGAACAGCGCCGACGGATTCTTCAGCTTGCGCGCCAGCTCTTCCGAGGAATAGCCGAGCCGACCAAACGCCTCTGCGCCCGAACCGCGCCCGGTGGCCACAAACTCGTCGGCCCGCAGGTTCAGTTCCTTCAGGCCGTCGGTGAGGATATCCACGCCGATGCGGTTCTGCTCGGCGACGAACTTCAGTTCCTGGAACGCCTCGACATCGACACCGGCCTGCTTGGCCTGTCGTCCGACTTCAGCAACAGACTCAGCGGTCTGCCGAACCTTGCCGATGACGGCTGTCGCACCGATGGCCGCGAACAAGGCCGGGACGGCTCGCAGTGGCGCCATGATGGACTCGACACCCGAGCGCGCTTTCCCCATCGCACCGCCGATGGCCGACCCAGTGGACTGCGCGTCGCGCCGGATCTTCCCCCACGCCGCATCGATGCCGGACGTGTCGCCGCCAATTCGGTAGCGGAGGTCTTCGTTAGCCAACGTCGCGTCCCTTGCTCAACCGCTTACTGTCACGTGCCGCTAGCGCCATCTTTGCGGCCTCATAGGCTTCCCGCGTCGGTGGTGCGGTCTTCACTTTCTTCGCGCCGGACGAGATCGCCCAGCCTTCCCAGGCCGCACGGAAGTAGGCAAATCCCGACTGCCAGAACTCGCCCTCGGTCCAATGCAGGACCCCTCCTGCGAACTTCATCCATTCACCAAAGGGGAGCCGCTCGATTGGCCGAACGCGCGCGCCAGCAGGCCGAGCGCCATGGCCTGCATCTCCATTTCGCGTTCGGCCTGCGCTTTTTTTGCTTCGTCCTCCTCGGCTGGCGTCAGGCCGGACACCGCACCGGAGACCGCTGCGAAGACCGCCGTCAGACCGGCAGCTCCATTGACCTTCGGCCACAACACGTTCGCCTGGTCTTCTCCGACAACGATGGCCAGCGCGGCCAGGAGGGTTTCGGGCTTTCGCGCAAGAAGGGCATCCTGCAGGCCTTCAAGCGTTTCGGTTTTTGTCGCGGCCATCAGCCTCGCGATGTGGTCAAGCGAAACCCGCAGGATGACGGGCCGCGCATCGGGCAGTGCAAGGCGCCTCTCCCCTCGCCAGACGTTCTCCGTCATGGTCAGATAGCCGTGTAGGCGATCTCGCCCGAAGCCTGCACTTCGGCTGAGAAATTCATGTCATTGTCGAGGTCGCCCGAGAACTCAAAATTGGGCACCAGCCAGTCGCCCACGAAGTCGCCATAGCCCGGCACGAAGGCGCGATATCCCGCAAGCACCGTCTGGTTGACCGCTGCGTCGGCCAGCAACTTCCCCGCCGCATCGTCATCGAAAATGCCGGAGCCGGAGAAGTTCACGTCCTTACCGCCATATTTACGGACACGCACGGGCGGCTGGGCGCGGTCGGTGCAGTTCGCCCGCTTGGACTCGATGATGTCATTGAGTATGCGGAAGTTCGTGGTGTTGATGCCACAAACATTCTCCCAGTCCGCCGGCGCAGGCTGACCGGTCGGACGCTGGAGGATGAGAAGGCGGCCGAGCTGTGTCGACATGACAAGTTCTCCTTGAGAAAAGCGGGATCAGGACACCCGCAGGTGGTAGGTAAGGGATAGTTCCCAGATCGGACGTTCGCCGCCGGGATAGGGCGTGACCGAGCTTTCGACGTGGGTGCAGTCCTGGCAGACACCGCCGAGCGTTGGATCCGCGTCGAGCGCCGCTTCGATCCAGATAGACGCATCATCGCATTGGTCATCACCACCGACGGTTTCCGCGATGAAGGCGGAAACGGTCAGGCGCGGTTCACGGCGCTTGCGCTGTGCTCCACGACTGACCGACTCGTTCGGAATCGCCACGACAATGCATGGACAGACGCTGGGTTCGGGTAGCGCTCGTCCGTTTCCCTTCTGGACGTTCCATCCCGGAGGCGCGGCGGCCGCGAGCAGGGTTCTGACCTGTTCGCGTATCAGCATTCTGGGATGTGGCATCATCCGCGCTCTAGTTCACAGCGCACCATGCCGCGCCCATCGGGTAGTGGCTCGCGGACAACCCAGGTCACCCCGCCAAGCACCATCCGATCGCCGTCCTTCAGTCCGGGCACATCGACTACAGCGAAGGACACCCTTGGCGTCATCCCGTTGAGGCCCGGCTCGCCATATCCAGAACCGGTGATGACCTCACCCGACGGACCGCGGACGATGGCGCGGACGGGCGATGCGAGCGGAACTCCGGATATGGTCACTTCGCACGAAACCCCGAACGCATCGAGAAATGCACCGGGCATGTCCGCGAACACTGGATGAGGGGGGATCGGCATCTCACGAACCAGGCTCTGAGAGGCCGGCCTGTGGCGGCACAACGGCAGGATCCGCTTCGAGGCGACCGAAGCGTGCGTCGAACTCGTCGGCCTTCGCACGGCTCACTGTCGCGCGACCGCCGGCCGACACGCGTTTGCCCTCGTGATCGCGAATGGCAACCGGCCAACGTCCGGTCACGGTTTCAGGCTTTTTCGCCATCGTCTTCACCATCGCTGGTATTCGCCGCTTCCGCCTCGAGCTCGGTGACCCGGTCCGCAAGGACCTGGTTGTCCGCCGCCAGCGTTTCGCAATCGGCCTTGGTTGCCGCGAGAGTGGCTTCCAGAGTGGCGATCTGATCCTTGAGCGCCCTTTCCTCCTTCGCGAAACCTTCGGAGACTGATTTCAGCTCTTTCTCGAAAGCCACACGCGCATCGGTGGATTGACCACCGGGCCCCTCGTTCTCCCTGCCGCTCCAGGCCCCAAACTCCTTCTCGATCCTCTCGGCCTCCTCGCGCGTCAGGCCGGTCTTGCCGCCGATCGGAACGTCGGCGCCCGGCGCATAGCAGTGCGCGCCGAGCACGATCGAGGTTTTGAAACGCTGTGTCTTCGACATGGTGACTTCTCCTTTGCTTGCTGCGCGTGTCTCCCGCAGCCCTTCGCCGGATGATCCGGCGAAGGGTTGAAGGCGGCACGCGGATCAGCGCACCAGTGCGAACAGCGAGGCGTTCGGTTCCGGCATGATCGGCAGCGGCGCGGACTGGGTCTGAACAACCGTTCGGCTGGGGTTCTTCTCGATCCACATGTCGGGGAAGCGTTCCACGGCGCGGAGCGCCTCGTTGTCGAGGATCGCGCCATAGGCAAAGTGACCGTTGAAGCCGAACGGGTCGAACAGGCCGACGCCGAAGCTCGGCCAGAAATTGCTCTTCACACCGGCCACGGTGTAGGGTTGCGAATACTGCACGAAGGTCAGCTGGCCAATGGTTCCGAGAACCGTATGGTAGACGCCTTCCGCACCGGTCGAGACCGGCCCAAGCTGGAATTTCCCGCCGTCCTGACGGCGGTTGTCGAGGGCATCGAGAAATCGCTGCGATTTCTTCAGGTATCCAGCGGCGCCCGGTCCGAGGACGACGGTCCGGGCGGTAAAGCCATCCGTGTCGGCAAGCAGCTGAACCCAGGCCTCCACATCGTCGTAAGGATCGACGCCGGCTTCACCCCAGCGTGCCGCGCCTGCCAGCGCGATCGACAGGGCCGCATCGCGACCGAAATCCACCGTTTGCGTCGGATAGTCCGCACCCTCGACGATGACAGTGCCCGTGCGCAGCGCCTGGCTGCACATGGCTTCCTCACGGCGCGTGATGCGGAGATCCTGATCGTCGATAAGCATCGCCAGATTGTATGCGTAGCGCTGCGCCGGGCTCATGCCACCGGCGAGCCGCTCGCCGGGAATGCGGATCATGTTCTGGCCGGGACGCAGCGTGTTCTGCGGCTTGACATAGGCCGGCGTGAAGCTGGTCACCTGAAAGCCGCGGTTGCTGGAATCCTTGCCAGGAACATCGGGGTGCACGAAGGGAGCCAGCTCCCGGTCGGGCAGGATCCTGTCAAAGACGATCTCCTCCTGATCGGACAGCACCACAGTGCTGAACATGGTGCTGCGCAGGAAGGCTTCCGGTCGGTCGCGCGGCGGAAGAACGGCGACCAGTTCCGCCGTGTTGAGAAGAATGTTGCTCATGGGATTGACCCTTTCAATTCGGTCGTCGTCCGAACGGCGGCTGCCGCCGGATCGGGGCGGTTGAGTTCAGGCGAGCTTACGCACGAAGAGCGACCGGCCGGCGGTACGGAAGGCGGCCTCGACGCTGTCGGCATCATGACCGGCGCCGAAATGCAGCTTGCTCGCGTCGAGACCGGCCGACGCATATGCGGCGACTACGACGTCATTGCCGGAGCCATCAGCGTCGAAGGCCAACACGATCGCCGGAACCTCGGACCCGTCGGCTGCGGCGGCCAGCGAGATCGTGTATTTGTCGGTGGCGGTGATGCGGCCAAGGACTGTGCCCCGTTCGTACGGCCCGCCTGTCAGCGTCACGTTGCGCGTGACCACCGGGATATCCGAGACGATCAGGTCGTTCGGTGCATAGGTTGCAGTGTTCATGACTGTCTTCCTCGTTTCGTGGCCCACGCGGGCCGATTGTGGGGAAGGTCCGGCCGTAGCCGGACCGTTCAGACGTTCTTGGGTTTGCGCCCGTGCATCGACTGAATGACCTCCTGCACACCGGCGACGAGCGCCTGGCGCTCATTGCCCGCGCCTGCGGCACTGCCCGAGCCAATCTTCGGGCTTCGCCCCTTCATGCGGCCGGCGAGGCTTCCGGTCCCAGCACTCGAGTGTTCGAGAAGTGCGCCGGCCTCCTTGGCGGAATAGAAGCGCTCCCCGAAGGCAAGCTCGGCGGCAAGACCCGGATTGGCATCAGCTTTGGGATGGGTGAGGATGGAGCGAATGCGGCCCTGCTCGGCGCGGCGCACACGAGCGGTAGAGGCCTGCGGCTGCTTCTCTTCGTCTTCGGCATCCTCGGGGCGCTCGTCATTCTCGGCAGACGTGTCTTCTTCCTCGGATTCGGCGGCGGGCTGCTCTTCGTCATCCTCTGCGCCGGTTTCCACCACTTCTTCGTCGAGATTCTCCTCCGGCTCGCTCTCAAGCCGCGAGCCCTTCTTCCGTCCACGCACGGCGGCGAGGACGCTTGCAGTCAGCGTCGACATCAGTCTCTCCTTTGTCGCTGGTTTCAGCCGGCCAGGCGGCCGAGCTCCTCTTCGAATGCGGCAAGCACCTGGCTGGGCCGCGCAACCGCGTCAGCAAGGCCGAGGTCGACCGCTGCCTGACCGCGAAAACACATCGCTTCCGTCGCCATGGCAGCGTCGAAGCTCAAACGACCGGCGCGGAAGCGTGAGACCGTTTCCGCGAAATCCCTCCGCATCTCCTCCATCTCGGCGAGCGCCTCTTCCAGCACATGCTTGGGGATCGGGCCGTAGGAGTTAAAATCGTCCTTTCGCGCGCCAGCCTTCATGATGGTGACATCGAGGCCCTGATTGGCGAGCCATTTGCTGACGTCGACATGCATGGATATGACACCGATGGAACCCGCCTGGCCGTTTCGCGGAATGACGACCTGACGCGCCGGCGCGGCGAGCAAATAGCCGGCGGACAAGGCATGATCGGTCAGGATCGCTATGGTGGGCTTTGCCTGCGAAAGCTCGAAAAGGCGCTCCGCGCAATCGAAGGCACCGGTCACCTCGCCGCCGAAACTGTCCACTTCGACAACGACACCATGAATGGAATCGTCCGTCCTGCAATCGTCGGCCTGCAAACCAATGGCCTCATAAGTCGTCTGGCCGGAGGACTTTCCGATCCACTTGCCCTTGTTGATGAGTGTGCCCTCGACTTCGATCAGGGCAATTCTGTCGGAGAGCCGCTTCGGACCGCGATAAGCAGGCTGGCCCCATCCATCGACCTCATCGCGCAGAGTGTCGCCGACGATACCGAACTGTTCACCGCCATGAACCACGGCCTCGGCATCCGGCATGCCCAGCACACGCGGCCCGAAGGCGCGGGCAATCACATTGCCCTTTCCCTCATGCAGCATGAGGGGAGTGTTGAACATGCGCGCCGCGATCTCGGGATAATGCGTCGACCTGCTCATGCTGCTCTCCTCCGGATCGCGGGTATGCCCAGAGGATGGCGTCGGGCTTCGGATCTTTGCCCGTTCACCTCTTCCTCGATTTCGTCGTCTGTTTCCTTCGTCTCGGTAACGGTCTTGCTCTGTGTCCGCGTCTCGGGCTGCGCACTGTCCGGATCAAGTCCGAGTTTTGTGTAGAAGTCGCGCTCGCGCTTCCTCTGAAGCGCGTTCACCTTCCAGTCGCGGCCCTGCTCGGCGGCTTCTTGCTGAAGCGTCGACAAGTTGGACGAGATGCGGATGCCCGCCGCCTGCGCCTCGCGCTGCGGGTCGATCCAGCCCCGGCCGGGCCCGATCCACTCAGCATGACACCATGCGGCCGGGTTATGATCGAAGGGGACGGCATGCGCCGGGAGCACGATCAGCCGCTTGTCGAACATCTCTTCCAGGAAGGCGCGATAGATGCGGCCCATGAACTGTGCTGCGAAATTGTTCTTCCGGCTGGTCAGCCCCTTCCAGACCTCGAGCAGCGCCGCGCGGGCCGAGGAGTAGTTCACCTTTGACCAGTCCATGGTGAGCTGCTCATAGGACAGGCCGACGGCGCTTGCGATCTTGCGCAAGGCAGCATTGACGAAAGCCTCGAAATTCACGTTCGGATGCTCAGGCCGCGTAAACTTCGCGGTTTCGCCAGGCTGAAGTGTGTTCACCCGCACGCCTGGAAGGTTGATTGGCGCCGCGTCGTAATAGGCCTGCTGCGCCTCAGCCAGCGCGCCATACATGCTGCCGACGGCGGACGTGCCGTCCGCGCCGAGCGAGTCCATCAGTTCGTCGGGATCGAAGGGCGTTTCGATGAAAGCCGCCATCACGGCATTGAGCAGCGCCGCCTGGGTTTCGAAATCCTCATAATCCGTCGCCTGCTTGATCGAGCGGATCACCGGAGCCCAGTTCGATGCACCACGCGTCATGCCAGCGCGCGCCGCCTCGAAGGCATGGACGACTATCGGCCTTCCCCATTCGGTTTCCCGCTCGACACGGTCCCATTGCCATTGGTTGGGCATTCCCATGAAAACGTCGCCGGGATGCGCGCGGCGGAAGTGATAGGCCACGGCGGCGCCGTGATCGTCGATCTCGACACCGTCGCGCAGCGTCTTGTCATCCATCCTGCCCATGGGATTCGAACACCGGCCCGGATCGACAACCTGCACTGCGGTCTGGAAGCCCGGCGCGTCATCGCGCCAGATCAGGATGGCCATGGCTTCACCATCGGCGCCGAAGCGATGTCGTGCAGCAAGCCCGAGGATGCCCGCCATGTTCTTCGAGCGCTCGGCGTCGCACCACATGTCGACATCCAGCGTATAATCCCGCCACAGGGCCTCGATCCGATCGGCGATTTCCTCCGCCTCGTCATAGCTGAGGTTGAGCGAGGCATAGTTCGGCTTCGCCGACAGGATCCAGCCCGATCCGATGATGTTGTCGACGAGCCGCGTCACACCGGCGGAAGCCCAGCCGTCGTTTCGCGCCACATCGTTCAGCCGGTCGACCAGGCTTTCCCGATCCCAGCGCAGAGCCGAATGCCCTGACCAGGTGCGCGGCCTCCACTTGGCGAGCGACGGATTGTCGTATCCCGCCCCCTGATAGGCTGTGGACGCCATCAGGCGGTTGCGCGCCATCTGCGCCCGGGCAGCGCTGCGCATGGCAGGAGGCAGCGGCGCGCCGCTCGGCCCCATCAGGGCGGGAGCCTCACCAGATACCCTCGGTGTCATCCGAACGTTACTCCCCTGCTTCTCGCCCGTCCGCTCGCGCGTTGGCCGAGCTGCGCCTCGAGACGGCGAATGAAGGCCCGTAATGAAGCGCGGTTCGCGGCAGAGAACGTCACCTGCTCACCCTCGTATGAAACGCTCGCCCTGAGGCTTCCCGTCTCGAGCTTGAATTCAGCCACGCGCGCCTGTTCGAGCTGCGCCTCAAGCGCCGCTCGCTTTTCCGGGGTCAAAACCATGATGTTCCTATGAGTTCCGGCGTTTGGCGCGCTCGGCGCGCTGCAGCGCCGCTGCGACCAGTGCGCCCTTCGCTGCCTCTTGCCCACCTGAAGCGGAGGCTGGCTGGTCACCAGCCACAGGGCTGATCAGGTCCTCGAGGTCACCCTGCACCGGCTTGTCCAGCTTCGCCAGACGCTCCGCGAGCATGTCCCATTCCTCGTCGGTCCAATAGGTGATGCCGAGACGGATGGCGCCGGCATGCGCCTGGTTCATCATGTCCAGCGCTTCATTGCGCTGGCCGGACGGCAGCTTCCAGACGTAGCGCGGATGCCCGGTCCGCGTGCGCTCCTCGACGCGGACTTCAGACGTCACCTGCTGGTAGAAATCGTCGCCCAGGCCGAGCGCGAAGCGGACATAGCCGGCACGTTCTGGGTCATCCTTCTTCAGGTCGCGATAGAGACCGATCTTCATGATCGAGGCGTTGAAGTTGAAGAAGCGCGAGGTCCATTTCTGCTTCTTCGGCTTGCCTTTCCTGTCGAACTCACGAACCTGCGACAGGAGCCGCGCATTGTCTCGGTTATCCCCGCGCACCATGATGACGCGTGATTTTGGATGCTTGCGAACCCAGCCCCAGACATCTTCCGTGTAGGCATTTCCGTCGATCGCGGCGATATCGGCGGAGCGCTGGTTACCCCATTCGTCCGGCCAGGTGCGCTTCAGGAGCCGGTCAAGCGCCGCGCGAACTTCCGGTTCGCTGATATGGCCCGTATGCGCACGGTAGCCAGGCAGGTGGCTGCCTGCCCGATAGTCGACGATGCCGCGATCCATGACACAGCGGAAACGATTCCGGCCATAGCCGACCAGCTGCCACTCGACACGATCGCCCTGAACGTCCAGTCCGAGCGACAGGGCGAGCGCCTCGGCAGGGACGAGACCGCGCTTGAAGCCGGTCTCCTCGCCACGGTCGCGCAAATCTTCCCAGGCGACAGCCTTGCTCTCCGCCTCGAACGGCAGGCCGAGCCAGTCGTTGAAGAATACCTGTTCGGCGCCAGCTCCCTTCTCCTTCTCGTCTGGCCCGCCCGATTGCACCTTGAGCCACGCGCGCGCCAGCGCCTCCCAGCTTTCGAGCGGCGAATAGGCGACCCAGATGTGAAACGAGCGATGGTGGCGCGCGCGATCCGGATATTTCGCGACCCAATGTGCGCCGTTCTCTGGCGCCACCATCCAGGAGCGATGATGTTCCTCGATTTCACATCCGCAGTGCACGCAAACGAAGTGCGCCTTCTCAGGCCGCTCGGGATCTATGTGATCCCGCATGTTCTCCCACCGCAGCGCCTGCATCTCGTGACAGTGCGGGCACGGGACGTGATAGCTCTCCTGCGTTCCAAGATGAAAGTTAGTTGTGATGCGGCAGCCGGGTGAAACCAACGGCGTCGAGATCTTAAAGACCTTCCGGTTGAAGAAGGCCTTCGACCGGCTGTCCGCCTGCGTCTCGGGGTCGCCTGCTTCGTTCATCGACCATTTGGCGAGATCGTCCTGAACCTGCTTGCGCGGCGAGATCATCGACAGACCAGCCGGCGAATTCGCGCCCGCTGCCTGGATGGCGCCCCGCCCGTCGATCCGTTCCTTGTAGAGGATCGAGTTTCCGCCATCCCGACTTGATTCAGAGAACAGGGCTCGGATCGCGTCGGTTTCCCGCACGAGCGGCATGAGCTTTGTCTTCGACCAGCGGGCGGCGTTCTCCTCGGTCGGGTGGACATAGAGGAAATCGCACGGGTCCATGTCCATGGTCCCGAGCGTGAAAATGTTCGCCAGGATCGTGCCGCCCACCTGGGCGGATTTCCCGAGCGTCACCACGCTGCACGGGTCTTCCGGCGAAAGGGCCCTCAGGATCTCCGAGAAAAACGGAAACAGCGCCTCGTTGTACGGACCCGGAAAGGCGGAGATGCGATCCGAGAAGACGATGTTCTGCTTGGCCCATGCCAGATAGTCGACGGGCGGCGGCGGTGTGGCGGCAGCGGCAAGTGCCTCGTACTTGAGCCGCTCGGGGTTGAAGAGCATGGTCATGAGGCGGACCGCAGCTCTGTGCCGTCCTGCTCAGACACCATTGCCGGCACTGCCTCGGCCTGTGCCCGGTAGGATGCTGCCGCCTTTGCGCGGATCTCGCGGAACGCCTTCTGCAAGACTTGCTGTGCATCCCGCTCCGGAATGGCGAACTCCGCCGAAATTGCATTCGCCAGGTCGCGCAGGCCCTGCTCCATTACCTTGAACGCCTCGCCCACCGCCCGGCCCAACTCTCGGCGGGCTGCGTCGGCCAGCATGTATCGGCCGCAGGCCAACGCCTCTTCACGCTCCGCCTGCGCAGTCTTGATGCGCTGCTGCTTCAGGCGCTCCGCCGCCAGCTCGTCGTGCACCGGCTCAACTGTCAGGCGCTGCGACGGCCTGGAGTCCGCCTGCGAGCGCACTGCCGCGCCGTTGCCACCAAGGCGCTGCGACGGCTCGAGTGTTTTGTGAAGCTGGGCCTGCGCCAAGGCTGGCCGTATTCGCGCAAGCCGGCCCACTCCCTCGATCGCCTCGCCGAAGATCTTGCCCTCGGCTATGTATTGCGAGACGCGACCGGGCGTAACGCCGACAAGGCGCGCGAAGTCGCCCTTCGCCATCGTCTCGACTTTAGCGGTTTCGCTCATCTTTAGGCTTCGACTTTAGGCTTTCAAAATCGGCTCAGACTGCCGAAACCCCGCGGTTCGAATTACTCGCGGGGCCGGGTTGGCCAGGAAGGACCCAAACGCTCGTTGTGGCCGCATGGTATTGGGTCGACGGCCCGCTTGGAGGCTGTCAGCGGTTCGGGCGGCGCAAGATCAGGTCCGCGGAGCGCTTGAAGTTGATCGGCAGGCGCGCGCGCGCTGTTTCGGCCGCCCACCGTTTCCAATCGAAGATGTCGGCATAGTCAGGGGCAGCGCTGACGAACACGAACACAGGTGATATTGCGCCCCGACGGTCCCGCTGCCATATGCCCCTTGGCAAGCCAGTCGGTCGCACCGATCCGATACGGGGCGCGTCCTTTCCGTATGACACGAAGTATCGCGCCGCACCCCGCCTCCCCTTGGCCGCCTTGCTTGCCCGGCTCTCATTGCCGGTTCGGCTGTCGCCGAGCTGAAGCTGTGCCAGCACCTTCGAATAGACACCGCGTGGCACGTTGCCATGCGCATTCAACTTCAGCCCCTTGCCAGGCAATGCATGTTCGGTGGAAAGCATGATGCCGGCGTGAATCAATCGCTTTTCCCAGCGCGTGTGTGGGCGGCGCCCGCCCTTGATCTGCGTCATCAGGTACTTTCCGGCGGGCGTGCCCTTCGGCGCGAAATCCTTGAAGTAGACCTCCGCCGACAATCCACGTTTGTTGGCCGGGCGCACGAATGCGGCGTTGAGCGTCCAGCGTGTCGGCCGGTCAAAAACGCGCATCATCCATTTTCTGGAGTTCGTCTGGATATCTTTCGCCGTCCAGGTCAGCGCACGGGCCGCCGCAAAGGGCAGATCGCGCCCGAGGTCCTTCGCCAGCTTCCGCTCGAATTCCTGCTGGTTGAAGGTGACTGATGCCTTCACGCACTAGCCTCGCACTTTCGATGCGCTGCCCGATGTCATGATCGAACGAGATGTACCGCGGTTACCCGCGACCATGACCCTGAATTGTAGATATAGCTTCGCCAAGGGGCCCGATGCATCCCGGCAGATCGCCGTCTCATCAAGCAGGGTTGGAGGGCGTCTCGTGCACGCCTGTCGGCGCAGTTCCGTCCACCCCAGTGGCCTTGGGTCGAAATGGCTAACGCAGCTTTCGCACCTGGTCAAGATCGAGATCGACGGGCGCCACGCGCCCGAAGATCGCCACCTCAACCCTCATCCGCCCATGCGCATCGTCCGGCCGCATCACCGTCCCGCCGAAGCCGTCGAACGGCCCGTCCGTCACCAGCACCTCGTCGCCCACCACGAACAGCGCCGGCGCCTTCGCCTTTTTGTGCGGTCTTTTGCGCGCAATCCTGATGATCTGCGCCATTGCCGCCTCATGCATCCGCGACGGCCGATCGCTCGAAGGAACGAGCCTGTGCACCCCGTCATAGGTCAGCACGCCCGCCCAACACGGCTCCCCGGGCGAAAGCAGCACGAAGATATAGCCCGGATACATCGGCCGGCGGACGACCTTCTTGCCTTTTCCGCGCGGCAGTTTTTCCACAACTCTTTCGCGCGGGCAGAAGGCCCTGATCCTATCGCGCATCAGCCGAATCGCCGTGGCGATCTCGTCTCCGGGCCGGACCGCGGCGAGATACCAGAACGGCCCGCCGCGAACGCCATCCGGCTGCCGGTCCCGCGCCTGCCGCCTCAGCCAGGCGACCAGATCGAGTTCCGCCGTGGTCTTGGCGATGCGCCGGTGCGCGCGTTCCGCATCGATGAAGTTCAGTACCGGAGCCTCGTGCATCATTCCTCCGCCTCAGCCTGTTCATCACCTTGGTCGATTGCCGCCTTGAACGCTTCCAGCCCAGCCGGTCCGCCTTTAGGACAGAAAACCACGTCGAGGCCGTCAAACACCGGCATCCACTGCCAGCCCCGCGCATCGAACTCCGCCCGCCAGGCGGCGAGCATCGCGCTTTCTTTGGGCACCGGCTCCATTGCCGATGCGAGACCGTGCCAACGCCGATCAAACACCGCCCCGCCTTTCTGGTTCTGCGACGCCCGCCACCACCAGACCGCCGGCCAGGCGGCACGCAACTGAGAGTCCGTCAGGAACGGCCGCGCCGCCAGAACCGCGTCCGCCGGCCCGTCGAGCATCTTGCCGAACAGAAACGCCATGCCTGCCGGTCCAAGGCACTTCGCCCAGCCTTCCGGTTGCTGCCGGTCTGCCGGGCCCAACTTGGCCTGGCGCAGGTCGTCGGCGCGTTTGAGGATCATCGGATCGAGCGCGTTCCACGCCTTGTCGCGCAGGAAGTTCCCCGGCGGCTGCGGGGCGATCTTGCGGGCCCCGAGGTCGAGAAGGTAGGGATCGCGCCAGCGCTCGGCCTCGGCCCGTTCCTCTGGCGACAGCGCCGCGAAATGGCGACCGATGTAGCCGAGCGAGGATTTCTCCCAATCCTGCCACACGCCCGCCAGAAATCCGCGACCGGAGCAGAAGCGCGCCACCCGCTTCTCGAAATCTGCGCTGCCCGGCCTGTCCGCCTTCGCGGCCTCTGCGATTTCCCCTTCTTCCCGCTCGCCCTCGCGCGCCTCTCTCTCGATCGGTTCTATTGGTGGTTCTTCTGACGGTTCAGCCTTATAGGGGGGTGTGGGGGGAACGGCACCATTTGCCGGTGGTGGCGGCGTCATTTGCCGGTGGTCGCAGCAGGATTTGCCGGTGGTCTTACCCTCACCACCGGCAGGATTTGCCGGTGGTCGGGCGGGTGTTTCGGTGGCCATCGCCAGGCGGATTTCGTCGGCCTGGAACGTCCCGCCGCCGCCGCGCCGCCGCTCGACCGCGATCAGTCCCGCCTCCTCCAGCTTGCGCTTCCAGTCGCGAATGGCGCGCTCGGAAAGCTCCGTGTCGCTCATCAGCCGCGCGTCGGAAGGCCAGCAGCGGCCGTTCTCGTCGGCATAGTTGGCCAGCGCATAGAGCAGCAGCTTGCCGGACGCCCCGCCCGCCTCGATTTTCGATACCCATGCGGTCGCCTGCCAGCTCATTCCGCCGCCTCCAAAGCAATATCCTCAAGGGCGGCTCGCCCCCACTGGTCGGCCATGGCGTCGGCCATGCCCGGAAAGAACCGGCTACGCTCCTTGCCTCGGTCCGCTCCGGGCGACATGCGCCAAACCCGGTTCCAGCGCTTCCATTCATCCGACCCCTTGACCGGCTCGGGCAGGCGGTCGGTTTCCACCAGCGTAGGTAGGCCGCGCAGATACCAGCCCGTGGCCTTGTACTCGGGATGACCGAACCAGAACGGCTGAACCATATGCGGGCGCGGAAGGTCTGCCGGCATGCGCTCGCGCGCCAGGTCGTGCATTTCGGGGTTTTCAATGGCAACGCGCGGGATGGGAGCACGCCAGCACTCCGTGAAAAGGCTCACGCCCTCGTCAAACTCCGCTTTCAGATCGTCCCAGCTGCGGCCCCGCGGCAGCTTCTTCGGCGGCGTCATCTTGCCGGCCCCGGAGAGCCATCGACGACCCGATCGGCAAAGTCTGGTACAGGGCGGGTGCGCAACAATCAGCAGATCCCATTCCTGCGCCAGAAGGCCGCGCAGATCGCCGACGATATGTCTATTGCTGCGATCGTCGGCAGGCAGGAGATCGCAGGACCACGCGTCATGCCCGCGCGCAGCAAAGGCGCGTCTGACGATGCCGGAATACTCGCACCCGATCAGAACACGCATCCCGCTCATCCCGCCGTCCTCCATGCCTGAAATTCCGCGCGCAGCGCCTTCCAGCGCGCCGCCGCCTTCCCGTTGTCGTTCAGATCGCGCCGCGAGGTGACGCCGAGCACGGAGCGCAGGCGCTGCGCCGTCCGCGCGTCGGTCGCCGGTTTCTCCAGCCCGTGCCGCTCGGCGAGAAAGGTCTTGAAGGCCGGCTCCGTGCATTTCATCGCCGCCTCGGCGGCAAAGTCCTTCGGCTCCGGCTGCGCGGCAGCCGTCCCAGCGCCCGACCGGGCGTCGGGGCCTTTGCCCCGCCCCGCCGGAGCGCCCTCGGCGCGCGCGGCAAGGGAAGCAATCGCGCGGTCCACCAGGCTGAGGAGAAACCGGATCGTCTCCGGCGCGGTGGCGATGAACCGCCCCTCGTCGAAGGTCGCTTCGGAAAGCCGCGCGAGCACCACGAAGGCGCCATGCTCGTCCACCGCCTCGATCAGCGGTCCTGTGTCGTCATGGGCGAGCTGCCAGTTCCGGGAATCGAGTGAGGAGAGCCCGGCGCGGATCGCACGCAGCCTTTCGCCATCCGTGGGAGCGGCCTGTGCGTTCATCCCTCGCCCCCGTCCCCGCCATGGCCGGCGAGCTGGGCGAACACGGCGCCGCCGCGATGCGTCAGCCGGTAGGCCTGCACGGTCAGGCGACTTCCTGTGCCGACGCGGGCGATATAGCCATGCATCACCAGCCATGAGAGGCCGTTGCGCACGCCGCTCCAGCTTCCCGTATCGAGCAGCATCTGGAATCCGGAGATCGAATAGCGGCAGGCGCCATCGCGGCCCGCATGCGTGCCGATCAGATAGATCAAACCGGATTGCAGCATGGTCAGGCCGGTCGCAAGGTCGCGCCCGTGCCCACCCGACAATTGCCGCGCATCGTCGCCGTCGATCACCGCGTCGAGCAGCCCGCCGGCGAGGATGGCGTTGATCGCAGCCTTGACGAGCACCTGTGGCAGGAGGTGCCGTCGCTCGGCCTCGGCGCAGAGCGCCCGTGTGGTTTCCGCCGTAAAGCCGACGCGCAGGCTCTCGCTCATGCCCCGCCTCCCGCCGCAAATTCGGCCATGGCGTTCTGAAACCGGCAGAGCCCGCCGGCGAGCCCCGGCGCCAGCCTCCCGTCCGCCCCGCGCACCGCGCGCATCGCCGTCAGGCGGAACTCGACGAAGGCTATGCCCGCCTCGAAGCGCCGCTTCTGGCAGATCGCCAGCACCACGCCCTGATATTTGTGCAGGATGGCGTCCGGCACGGCGAGCAGCAGCCGCGCCAGCGCCCGGTCGCCGTCGGCCTCGTGCATCTGGCGCAGGATCGGCAGCATGGTGTCGGTCATGGCCGAACTCCTGCTTCACGTGGAGCAGACAGTGAAACAGTCTGTTTTTGAACGCTTTTCCCGCTGCCGATCGCGCGCCTTCCCTCGGTCAGGAAGGCGAAGGGATCGAGCTCCAGCGCCTTGCACACGGCCAGCATGTTGGCCGCCGATACGATCTGGCAGCTGCAGGCGCGCGACAGCATCGGGATGTTCAGCATCGGCCATGCGGCAACGGCTGCACGGTAGGAAAGCCCGCGCCGCCCCAGAGCCGCTTGCACGGCGCAGGCAAAGGCATCACGGTCGATCTCAGCCATGCTCCTGCCCTCCATGTGTCAGAAGAATTCCCCGATCCGCCGGGAAATGGCCGAGCACGGCCCAAAGCGCCGCGCGCGGCCCCGGCGATTGCAGCAGCCCCATCCAGGCCATGTGGAACTCGACATTCGTCACGCTGGCGAGCCGCCGCGTTTCGGCGCGGAAGGCGCGCACGATCTCCGTGCGCCGCCACGGTTCGCCGCTGTCCACCACGCGGAACGCGGCGCGCGCCCGCAGGAACACGGCCAGCATGGCGGGCGAATAGTCGGGCCGGCTCAATTCCGCCTCCCGATCTCGCATTTCTGTATATACAAAAATGCTTGCCAATCAGCCAATTTCTGTATATACAAAAAATAGAATGAGGGATGGCCGCCGTGAAATTCGAATGGGACGAGCAGAAGGCAGAAACGAACCGCGCCAAGCATGGCGTTTCGTTCGATCTGGCCGCCCATTTCGAATTCGCCACCGCCCTCGTCGTCGAGGATGACCGGCGCGATTATGGCGAGACGCGCTTCGTCGCTCTCGGCTTCATCGGTTCCCGCATCCACCATATGAGCTTTACCGAGCGCGCCGGCGCGATCCGCGTTATCTCGCTTCGCAAGGCCAACCGAAGGGAGCAGAGCTTCTATGAAGAGAACATCTGACATCAGGCGGCCGCGCCTCACGCCAGCCGAACGCGAGGAGGCCCGCCGCCGTGCACGGCGCAGCCTGGCCGAGACGAGCGACGCCGAGGACGCCGCGATCACCGCCGCCGCCGAGGCGGATCCGGATGCGCAACCCGCCGACGATCTGTTCGGCCGCAAGGTCGGCCGCCCGCCTGCCGCCAATCCGAAGAAGCAGATCGCGCTTCGCGTCGATCCAGAAGTGCTGGAGCGCTTCAAGGCGGACGGCCCAGGCTGGCAGAGCCGCATGAATGATGCGCTGCGCAAGGCGGTGGGGCTGAAGAAGGCGGTCTGAGGTATCATTCCGCCGCCTCCCCGCCACCGAAAAGCGGTGTTCCTTCCGCGCCCTTCGGCTCGCCTTTGGCGACCGCGGCGCGCTTCATCGGATTGGCAGCGACATCCATTCGCCGAGCGATATCGGCCTGATACTCCGGTTCGCGCTCGATCAGGATTGCCTTGTTGCCCTCCCGCCACGCGGCCTCGCCTGTCGTGCCGGTTCCGGCAAACGGGTCGAGAATCGTCCCGCCCGGCGGCGTCACCATCCGACAGAGATACTGCATCAGGTCGAGCGGCTTTACGGTTGGGTGACGAGAACCGATCCGATCATTCGCATCAGCCTTTGCCTGATAGAAAAAGCGGGCAGCCGACCCACCGCTGTCGCGCGGCGCCGCTGATTGGCGCGGGCCGTAGTCGCCATAAACGGCTGTCCCCGACTTCGGGGCAAAGCTTGAGTTCACCTCGCGTAGTGCGCCCGGCGCAGCCGGAAATGCCTTCAGTACCTCTTCGCTGCCGTCGTGGATGAGGTTGGCAGGCCAGCGGCCCGGCTTAAGTTCACCCTCGTAGATGTCCTCGCCGCCGTCGGGTCGCCAGTTCCCGCCGGTCTTTTTGAGCGAGGCGCCCGGCTTCAGGCGCTTGACTGAGTAGCGGCGTCCGGGCTTCGCGGCGAAGTTGGTCCCACCCTCGTTTGTATATCGCTTGTCCTGCGTTGCCTCGTCATGACTTGCCGCGACCTGGTCCGCACCAAAGACCCGACAACCGTCGATATTGAGCGCTCCGGTGCCCCACTTCAGAATGTTCTGCGTCCCGGACAGCCCCTTCTCGAATGGCTTCTGCCCCATGTAGACCGGCTCGATCGCCGGCTTTAGAGCCTGCCCGCCATAGCGGAACCCGTCATACCCATCTGCCTTGATTCGGGTCGCTTTCGGGAAGCCGGAGCCGAAGACCCATGCAACGAATGGATGCGTGATAAAGCCCGCATCTTCGATTGCAACGGACATTCGGCCGAAGCCGCGCGTTGACGCGAACGCCAGCAGATAGCCGCCAGGCTTCAGGACACGCAGGACTTTCGCCCACGTCTCCGAGCGGAAGGCGACGTCCCCACCGTCCCATTGCTTTCCCATGAAACCAGCCGACGCACGCTTGAATGCACCTGTAGCGCCCGCCTTGGCTGCCGCCGCTTCACCGGCGCCGAACCGCTTCACGATGCTGGTGAGATGGTAGGGCGGGTCGCAAACGACAGAGTCGATGCTGTTTTCCGGCAGCGCATCCAGCACCTCCAGGCAGTCGCCGAGATACAGCGTCACCCGATCATCGAGAAAGCGCCGCACCTCCATCATTCCATCCCCAGCGCGGCCTTGTAGAGGTCGAGGATCGCCTCCTCCTCCTGCCGCGTTGCCTGGTCCTTCCTGCGCAGCCGGACGATCGCGCGAACGGCCTTGGTGTCGAAGCCGTTGCCCTTCATCTCGGCATAGACGCCCCTGATGTCCTCGCCGATGGCCTTCTTGTCCTCCTCCAGCCGTTCGACCCGTTCGACGAAGGCACGCAACTGCCCGGCCGCGATCCCGTTGACCTGCGCCTCGCCGGTCTCCTCGGCGGAAAACATCGCGTCGTCGTCATTCGCCGCGTCGGGCTTCGTCGCCTTGCGCGCGGCCGCCTTCCTGGCCTTGGCGCCGGTCGAATGAGCCGCTTCGCGCGCGCTCCACGGATCGTATTCCGCCATCACGCCGCCTCCCCATTGGCTTTCGGACGAGCTTCATCTCGCGCAATGCGTTGGCGTGCTCGACATCGAGGCGGGCGAACTGGTCGGGATCGAGCTCGGCGAGATAGAAGCCGGAAAACCGCAGGTTCGGGCTGGGCGTCTGCCGGCGCATTAGACTGCCCCCGGCGTGATCGCGATGAGCCAGGCGAGCATGAGGGCAAACAGAACGAGCACCGGCATGGCGATGAGTGCCGCGCGCATCATATGAGCCCCGCTTTCCAAGTCCCGCCGCCGCTGCGATACTCCGCTCGGGCGGAGGAAGGCACCATGACCAGAAAGGCGGCGGAGACGCCGGATCAGAAGCAGAGCGAAGCGGCTCCTGCCGCGCCGCCGCCCGAAACCGCGCCCATTCCCAAGCCGAAACGCACGCACGGCCTTGCCTATCGCATGGCCGAAGCGCTGGACCATTGGGTGAAGACCAATCCGTTCAGCCGGCTCACCGGTTTGCTGTTCGCAGTGGTCGGCGGCATCGTGCTGATCGGCACCGGCATGCAGATCATCCTCGACTATCAGGACAGGGCCGAGGACCGGCTGGCGCGCGCCTGGGAGACCGCGATGCGCCCCGTGGCCGGAAATACCGGCAAGGGGGCCGCAATCAGCTTCCTGCTCCTGCAGGGTCAGAACCTGACCGGCCTCGATGTGTCGTGCCAGCGCATGCAGGGCGGCTGGGATGCAGCCGAGCGCAAATGCCGGGCGCGGCCTGTTCTGTCCGACCTCTCTGTGCCGGAAGGTATGGAAGACCTGACGAAACGTTGGGACCTCAGCGGCACCGAAGTCAGCAGGGCTGATATGAAGGGGGTGTCGCTTACGGCCTTCTCCGGTCGGGATACCAACTTCATCGGCGGCGATCTGCGGGAGGCCAGATTGGAAGGAGACCTCGAGAATGCCGCCTTCTACGGAGTTCTCCTGGCTGATGCTGTCCTCAAATACAGGCCTTCCACGGCCGACGCGCCGGCGCTTGATCCCACCTTCTCGATCATCCGGTCGGAGATCAGCGATCTGATCATCTGGACTACGATCGAAGAAGGCGTTCTCCTTTCGGAGAACTTTGCATGGGCCGATCAACCGCCATGGCGCGCAAATTCTGAGTTTGACGAAACCCAGCTGGCTCTTGCAGAAGTCAAATACTGTGACCCCACCGGCAAAAGAAAAATGCTCAGGGAACCGATCGGCGTTGCCGCAGGAGATCCATCCAAGCCGCCGAATCTCCGCGAGCCCGCTCTTCTCGTGGAGGCAGACCGCTGTCGTGAGATGACCGAGGCCGAAGCGCGCCTCGCCTTTCCGGAGGCATGGAAAGAAATCGAGCGGCCTGACTGACCGCCCCACGCTCATCGCCCACCCCCTTCCACCACGGAGAACCCGCCCGCCCCGCGCACGCCCGCCGCCTGCTTCCGGCAATGGGCGATCATGTCCGAGAGCTCGCCGAGCCGCCGGTCATAGGCGGTCGCCTCCGCCGGCGTGATCTTCCCGTCGGCGAGCGCGGCGGCCATCGTCGCCATCATCTCGCTGGCCTTGCTGCACAGTTCCGCATAGCCGCGCATGATGTCGGCCGCCGCGTCGGCCGCGTCCTGCGGGTCGGAAAGCCGCCGCCCCGAGAGCTCGGCCAGCGCCGTCGTCATCACCGGCATGCCGGTCTCGGCTTCCAGCGTCCACAGCGCGTCGAGCGCCATCAGATCGGGGCTGTCGCCATTGTACCAGCGGCCGACGACGGATTTGGAATAGTCGACGATCTGCGCCCCGCGCTCGATGCCGCCGGCGGCGGCGATCAGGTCGCGCTGCGCGGCCTTGATGCGGAAAAGGCGGGCATTGGCATTGGCGAACATGGCGGCCTCCTCAGGCGCAAAAAAGTCTTCCCGCGCCGGGAAAACCCGGCGTCGTTTCCCGTTTCGGGAATGGTCAGATGCTGTCAGTCTGCGGGCATGGAAAACGAACGACACACCCGCGAATTCAGGCCGCTACGGCGGCGACCGGGCGTCCAACCGGACGCTGCCCGACTGCTCGGGCGCGCCGTCCGCAGGCCAGCGAGGCGAAGCCTCGCGCTCGGCCGCGATGACGCTGCGAAACAGCCGCCGCACCCCGCAGGCCGCGGCGCGCTCTTCGGCCATGTCGGCGATCAGCCGCTCGATGGTCTGCAGGCCGTCATGCGCGGCGAGCGCGCGGAGCAGGATCGCCATGGCCGGCGAGAGCCGAATGGAAACGAAAGAAGCCGCGCCATCCGGATCACAGGACCGGTCTCCCGATGGCGCGGCAGGTGCCGCGTTCCCGGGCGGGGGAACGCGGAGGGAGGATGGTTTCATCAGAGCCGCGACGCCGAGCGTCGTGTGTACCAAGCGCGTCATTCGGCGGCCTCCCGCCCCTGTGGAGAAGATCCGAAGATGTCTGGTCTCTGTACGTGGCGAGAGATGCCTGCCAGCCGTTCCACATCAAGAACCCGCTCGACCGGAATCCGACCACGCGAACGCCAGTTCGCAACGACGCTCGGGTTGCGAACACCTAAGGTGCGCGCCGCCTTCGTTAATCCGCCAAGCTTCTCGATGAGCATGTCGACTGCATTGTCCATGCTCCAATTATCACGCTACGTGAATAATATTCAAGCGCGCACGCGTTATTTTTTTTCACGCCGTGAATATGGCATCAAGAATCATGGCTGACGGTGGACGTTCAAACGACGATATTGCAATGAGGCTCAAAGCCCTCATGACATCCTTGCGCGACAACCAATCCCAGTTCGCGCAGCGGATTGGAGTGTCGCAACCAGCTCTCAACAACTACCTGAAGGGCCTCCGCAGACCCGACCTGGACGTTGCCATCAACATCCAAGCCAGAACCGGAGTTACTCTTGATTGGATTTACCTGGGTGATCGCTCAGGCCTCCCTGCACGGCTCTTAGAGCTCCTGCCGAACCTCTCTGATCCTGAGAAAAGGGCAATATAGGCGCAGACCGAGCAACGGTCTCCCACTCCTCCCCTAAGCAGAAGAGTATCTGCCGGACATAACCCAGGACCTGTAGCGCCTCACGCTTGTCATCGGGCAACTGCGTGTAGATTTGGCAGGCCACGCGCTTAATGTGAGGATCCGTCTGCATCTTCAGGTTTTCCATGCGTCGCCCCAAATGAGAACATTTGCAGAACATACTAGGATCAAGTTCCTATCATTTGCAATTGGCTAAGTGATCGATATTCACACAGTGTGAATTTTTGAATTGCATAATTCACACAGCGTGATATTTATCTCCGCGTTCCCCACCTGAAGGGCCGCGCCGGCATGTCTCCTCCGTTCGGCGCGGCCCGCCCTGGGGCCAACCACGGAGAACATCATGATCGAACTGCGCCGGGCCGACGCCGCCCCCTTATCCGCCAACCTCGAGACCGACCCCGTCCGCCGTATGGCCGACGCCATGCTGCACATTGCCGGCGGCGGGCGCACGGTCGACCGCGACGCCATCGCCCTGATGGGCTTCTCCGCCGCCGAGATCGACCGCTACGGCGTCGAGGCGCGCGATCTGGCCAATGCCCGCCAGTCCGGCCGTCAAAGCGGACCGGATGCATGAACGCCGCCCTCGCCTTCCTGGCGCGGCGCACGGTCTCGGGCGCGCTAATGATGTCCATGGCCTTCGCCATCGGCTTCATGGTCGCGCTCGGCGCCGCCGCCTGAGGCGCGCGCCATGTGGACCGCCCTCGCCGCCTTCGCCGGCGCCGGCCTCGGCGTCATCCTCGTCGCCGCCTGGATTGCGGCACTCGCCGCAGACGAGCAGGCCGGAGACGACTTTCTCACCCGTGAAGATGATTGGGGAATGTGATGACCGACCCTCGAAAGCCCGTCATTTCACCGGCTCCAGAACACCAGAACAGCATTCTGGACACTGTCCACACACACCTGTTGGACGCGACCGAACGCGGCGCGCGCGCCATCGGCAGCACCGGAGCCTCCTTCGTCATCATCGGCATCGGTGTCTGGACCGTGGAGCTGGCCGAACTGGATGGCCGCGCCGCCGCGAAGTACTTGCGCGCCCTCGCCGACCTCTTCGATCCACGAACGAACGACAATCAGAAGCGCCGGGCGGAGAAGGATCGCGCACAAGCAGTGCGCGATCTCTATGCGGCTCTGGACCTCGAGATGTCGGAGGTCAAGGGCCATGGCTGATCTCATCCAGCGCGCCGTTGTCCTTGTCCGTGCCGAGCGCGAGGTAGCCCAAAATGACTGAGCGCCGCCCCTTCGATCCACAGAGGCCCTACGACGCGCTGGCCGATCATGCGCGCGCCCGCATGGCGTATCTCGGCGCCGAGCTGATGGCCGATCCGCGCTACGCGAGGATGCAGGCAGACCCGAAAGAGCAGTACGAGGCGCTGTTGATCGGCATCCTCTCCGGCGTCGCGGGTGTCGCCTTGGCCCAAATCAAGCCGGAAGGTCACGCGGACGTGCGCGCCGCGCTTCTGGCTCTCATCCCCTATGCCGTCGACAACGCGCGAAACATTCTCGACCTGCCGCCGCTGGAGCCGCTTCAATGAGCCATGTGAATTGCAACGCCTGCGGCGCGCCCATGGCCGTATCCGACTTTCGCGCCTGCGAGGCGTGCCGGACCGAATGGCGCGAAGCCAAGCGCAAGCCGGGCGGACCGGCGGAACAGCGCCAGCGGCTGGAAGAGCTCGTCGCCGCCGCGAATGACGTCACGCGGATGCTCGAAGCCGTCCGCTATACCTGCGGCCTGGGTCAGGGTCAGATCGACCGCCTTCAGAATGCGAAGTCGGCGATCATCCGAGCTGAAGGGGCGCTCAAGCAATGACCGTCGCCCGCCACGAATCCCGCCTTCAGGTCTGCTGCGACCACTGCCCCGCCTCCTATCCGAACACCTATGCGGCGGAAGACTTCGACGTGATGATTGCCGATGCCCGCACGGCAGGCTGGCGCATCGTCCGGGCCCTGCCCGATGCCGGCAGCGGCGGGGACACCGCAGACCTGTTCGGCGGCGCCCCGCGCATTGCCGGCGCGCGGCAGGAGAAGCAACCCTATCTCCACATCTGCCCCGCGTGCCAGCGTGCCGCCGCCGATGACCGGAGGCCCCTGCTGTGAGCGTCGCCTACCTCACTTGGATCACGCGCGACATGCTCAAGGCGCAGCCGGAGGCGCGGTTCGTCTTTGGCGACAATCGCGAGCGCGTCGGCCTTGGCGGCCAGGCGGGCGCAATGCGGGGCGAGCCGAACGCCATCGGCGTTGCCACGCTTTACGCACCGGGCTTCTACTACGTGCCCGATGATCCGCTGGCGCTCTCCACCGTTGCGAGTGACCTCCACCGGGTTTCCCTCGCCCTTGCCGAGGGCCGAAAGGTCTTCGTTCCGGCCGATGGGCTTGGAACCGGCCTGGCCCGCCTGCCCGAACACGCCCCCGCTCTCCACCGGCTGATCGTCGCGTTCTTCCGCGCCGCTCCCGGCGAACCCTGCCCATGGAAGGATGACTGAATGCCACGGCACAAGACGATCGCCACACCCGCCGCCGCACCCATCGTTGCCCTGAAAGGCTTCGATCAGGACATGACCTGCCGGGGCTTCCAGTATGTGTTCGGCGCGACCTACAAGCACGAGGGCGAGGTCATCTGCTGCCCGGACAATGACGACCTGGCGCGCGGCGGCGGCGGGTTTCACGCCATCGAGGGCCATCCGCTGGAAGTCTTCAACTACTATCCGCCAGCGTCGAGCCGCTACGCCACGGTCGAATGCGGCGGTGAGATTCGCCGACAGGAGGGCGGCGACAGCAAGATCGCTGCCGCGGAGATCTCGATCAAGGTCGAGATGCATCTTCCCGAGCTGATTGCCGCCGCGGTCAAGTATGTCTTCGACCGTGCGAAATGGATCGAGGGGGCGTTCGCAACGGGCGAACGTGAAGGCGTGAAGGAAGCGAAGGACGGGGGCGCTGCCACCGCATCGG
>NZ_AMRM01000031.1 GCF_000300335.1 Nitratireductor pacificus pht-3B
GTCCCCATTCCGAGCCGATTGACAATCTGGCAGCGCATCCTGCTGCCCGACGGCTCGTCCATCAAGATCGACAACCTACCTGCCACCGACACGGCCGGTTATGCCGGGCTCGAGGACAAGGTCGATTTCCATACATGGCGGCTGATCAAGGGTATCGCACTTGCAACTCTGCTCGGCGTTGGCACTGAACTGAGCCTCGGCCAGGACGAAAGCGATCTGGTCCGCGCCATCCGCGAGTCCACCCAACAGAACGTCAACCGTGCCGGTCAACGCATCACCGAAAAGAACCTGAACATCCAGCCTACCATCACCGTCCGCCCCGGCTGGCCGCTGCGCGTCATCGTCCACAAGGACGTCTTGTTGCGGCCGTTCCGAGGCTGACTTCCATGTGTGGAATTAGCCCGGAGAAGGACTATCAATGACTAACCTGAAGCTTGGAAAACTGCCCGACCGCTCGCCCGCGAAGATTACCATAACCGTCGACGCCGAGCTGAACCAGGCGCTCCATGATTATGCATCGATGTACCGTAATACCTATGGCGAAGCCGAATCCGTCACAGAGCTCATTCCTTTCATGCTTGCGACTTTTCTTGATAGCGACCGGGCTTTTGTGAAGGCGAGACGTGAGGGCCTTCCGAAGACCGACGACTGGAAGAAGGGCTGAGCCAAGACCGACGAGGCAGTCATGACAGTTGCAAAATTTCAACAACCAATGTCGGAAGGAGAAGCCGCGAAAGCATTGGGCGTGTCGAACGACACGCTTCAACGGATGCGAAAGCGAGGCGACATCGGTTACTTGAAGGTGGGCGGCCGATATCGATACACTGAACAGATTCTACTGGAATATATCGAAAGCAGGACGGTCAAAGCATGCGCGAAAAGCGAGAGCGGATCGGAGAAATTGCCGGGTACTGGCTCTCTCAGCGCCCGCGTTCGCAGAGATGGTACGCGACCTGGTTCGACGCCGCTGCCCGACAAACAAAGCGCATTTCGCTCGGCACAGCGGACCTTCGGGAAGCCCAGGTCCTCCTAGCCGAGTTTGTGGCAAAAAATGCTCGTGTTCAGAACCAGGAACCTGCCGACACGCCGCTAGCTGAAGTGCTGCTGCGTTATTGGCACGGACATGTCTGCAAGCTCGACGGTCAAGGTCGCCTTGTTCGGATCGCCAGCCATGAACAAGCGAAACATGGGCTTGCGCTTTGGAACGAGTATTGGGGCGAAGCGACCATTGCGGATCTTACGATCGACAGGCAGGAAGCATTCGTCATTTGGCTGAAGGACAGAGGCTATAAAAACGCCTACGTCTCCCGGGTTCTCTCGGTCGGGCGCGCTGCGGTCAATCGTGCTTGGAAGCGGCAGGAAATCAAATCCGCTCCCTTCATTATCGATGAACCGGATCGCAGTGATCAGACGGAACGCTACCGCCTAACTCTCGACGAAATGCGGCGACTTCTGACGACCGCGAGGAAGTGGCCGCATCTACATACTTTTTGCATGATCGCTCTTAACACCCTTGCTCGGCCCGATGCGGTTCTGGACCTATCACCGAGGCAAGTCGATTTGGAAATCCGGCGGATCGAGCTTAATCCGCCTGGGCGCAAGCAAACCAAGAAACGGCGCCCCGTCGTCCCAATCACGGAAACCCTATTGCCGTACTTAAAAGCTCGGGACCTAGAGCGATTCGTGAATTGGCATGGAAAACCGATCAAAAGCATCAAGAAAGTCTTTGCAACGATGGTAAAGGAGGCTGGCCTACCCAAGGAGGTCACGCCTTACAGCCTACGTCATACCATGGCGGCGGAGCTTCGTCGGCGTGGCGTGCCCGCATGGGAGGTTCAAGGGCTGCTCGGTCACAAAGCGGTTGGCGTTACTGAGGTCTATGCCAGATTCGACCCTGACTACATGGCGACAGGCAGTCGGGCGATCGACGACTATTTTGCCGAGCTGGGGCCTTCTTTCAGGTATCGCAAGGCCGATTTGAACAATTCGTATCAGGTCTGCGTGCCACCTGCGTTGCACTCGGCGGAAATTCGCCTCTCGGTCGAGCCGAGAAATTTTGCAGTTTCAGGAGCTTGGATGGTGGGCGTGACAGGGATTGAACCTGTGACCCCTACGATGTCAACGTAGTGCTCTCCCGCTGAGCTACACGCCCATCCGACGCCGCGCATAGACCACAGTTTCGCGGCTGGCGTCAATAGGGAGATTGCGGTGATTTCGCGGCTTCCCCAAAGCGCTCCAGGAGGCGCTCCCGGACCCTATGCCGCCTGCAGCAGCTTCTCGACCTCGTTCACCAGATCGCGCAGGTGGAACGGCTTGGAAAGAACCTTCGCGTCGCGCGGCGCGTTGGAATCGGGATTGAGGGCCACGGCGGCAAACCCGGTGATGAACATCACCTTCAGGTCCGGGTCGATCTCGGTCGCCCTGCGCGCGAGTTCGATGCCGTCCATCTCCGGCATGACGATGTCCGTGAGCAGCAGCGAGAAGGGTTCCTCGCGCAGCCGCTCATAGGCTCCGGCCCCGTTGTCGAAATCGACGACCTCATAGCCCGCCCGTTCAAGCGCTTTCACCAGAAAGCGCCGCATGTCGTTGTCGTCTTCCGCCAGGAGAATACGTGCCATTGTGCCGTCCGAATTGTGCAAGAGCGGCGTCCCGCAAACCGCTTCAGTATGATCAGCTATATGATTCCCGCGTGGTAAATATCAAGTGAATCCTGTCGTTCCCGCCCTTCTACCGGCTGGACAGGGGCGCTGGCCGGTGGCAGGCTTCAAGGAAACAATGCCTGGCGGAGATGTCGACCCGAATGACTGCCGTTGCGGATTTTGAACATGTTCCCGCATTCGAAGTGCGCCGACCGGTACCGCAACGGTTCCCCTTCGTCTTCAACTCTCCACATAGCGGCCGCCATTATCCCGGGCGTTTCCTGGCGATGAGCCGGCTCGACGCCGGCACGATCCGCCGCTCGGAAGACTGTTATGTGGACGAGCTTTTCTCGGGGGCGGTCGCCGCCGGCGCGCCGCTGCTGACGGCGAACTTTCCCCGGGCCTATCTGGACGTGAACCGCGAGCCCTGGGAACTCGACCCGCGGATGTTCTCCGATCCGGTGCCGCCATTCGCCAATATCCGCTCGCCGCGCGTCGCGGGCGGATTGGGCACGGTGCCGAAACTGGTCGGCGAGGGGCTCGACATCTATTCCGGCCGGCTGCGGCTGGCGGAAGCGACCGGGCGCATCGATACGATCTACATGCCCTATCACGCCTGTCTGAGACGTCTGCTCATCGACACCCATTGCGCCTTCGGCCACGGCATGTTGATCGATTGCCACTCCATGCCGGCGGGGATTCGCGCGGGGGAGGGGTCGCTGCGTCCGGATTTCATCATCGGCGACCGCTTTGGCGTTTCGGCGGCGCCCGCGCTGACCGATTGCGTGATCAGCCTCTTATCGGCGCGGGGCTATTGCGTGGTGCACAACAAGCCCTATGCCGGAGGCTTCATCACCGAGCACTACGGCCGCCCCGCGCAGGGGCTGCATGCCTTGCAGATCGAGATCAACCGCAGCCTGTACATGAACGAGCGCACGCTCGAGAAGACCGCGGGGTTTCACGCGCTGATGGACGATCTGACCGATTTCATCCGTGAACTCATGGACTTTTCCGCCGGCTATTTCGTCGATCTTCCGCAGGCTGCGGAATGACCCGGCATGCCGCCCGTTCCCTGCCGTCAAAAAAAGACCGCATCGCCTCGACGATACGGTCAGAAGTCTAGGGAGGAAACGCCCAAAAGGCGTCAGGCAATATGATTGCCTGAGAAGAAGTTTATGCTGCGGTGCACAATTGTCAACCGTCAAGCAATGGTTCACCATTGCAGTGCGGTATGTGCCAGGCAATCTGCAGCCCGCCGTCGGCTCACGGCGCCTTTCGCGCCAGATCCCAGGAGACCCTTCATGATGATCCCGCCCGCTTTCATGCGCGGTATGGCGGACGCCGCCGCCGCGGAAACCCTGCCGCGCTTCCGCCGGCCCGGCCGCGTCGACAACAAGCTCTCGTCGGGCTTCGACCCGGTGACGGAAGCGGACCGCGCGGCGGAGCGGGCAATCAGGGCGCTGATCGCACAGACCTTTCCGGAGCACGGGATTCATGGAGAGGAGTTCGGCCTCGAACGCGAAGACAGCGATCACCGCTGGATCATCGACCCGATCGACGGCACGCGCGCCTTCATCTCGGGCCTGCCCCTCTGGGGAACGCTGGTCGGGCTGACCGTTGGCGGGCGGGCGGTGGCCGGGATGATGTCGCAGCCCTTCACCGGCGAGCTGTTCTACGCGGTCGGCGATGGGGCACGCTACGAGGGACCCGGCGGGGCGCGCAGCCTGCGGGTGCGCGACACGACCGCGCTCGCCGACGCCACTCTGTGCACCACCACGCCGGCGCTGTTCGACCCGCTGCGGCGGGCGGCCTATGACCGGGTCGAGGCGGCGGTCTGCCTGCCGCGCTACGGCACGGATTGCTACGCCTACGCGATGCTGGCGGCGGGCCAGGTCGATCTGGTGATCGAGTCCGGCCTTAATCCCTATGACATCGTCGCGCTGATTCCGGTCGTCGAGCAGGCGGGCGGCGTCATCACCACCTGGGCGGGCGGGCGCGCCGAGAATGGCGGTGACATCATTGCCGCCGCGACGCCGGCTCTGCATGAGAAGGCGATGGCGCTTCTGCGCTAGGGGCTATCTCATTGTTTTTCGCGTTTATGCGGACGTCAGGTGGTTTTGCCTGATTGCAACACGCCATAAGAGCTGGCTGCCGCCCCGGTGGAAGCGCCGTCGTCGATGAAGGCGAAGAAGGCGGCCAGCGCCTGTTCGCGGTAGATGTCGGCTTCCTGCAGCAATTCATGCCGCGCGCCGTCGATGGTGAGCAGCGAGGCGCTGCGCAGGCGGCTGGCGTAGTTCTCGATGGCCTGTCCGGAGACCACGCGGTCGGCGCCGGCGGCCAGGAACAGCAGGGGGATGTGGAGCGCCGCCATGAAGGCCGGGTCGGTGACCCGGTCGATCGCCTGAAACATGGCACGCGTCCAGGCGACGGTCGGTCCGTTGATGGCCAGTTCCTGCCGCTGGACGACGGTGGCGCGGTTTCGGGCGAAGCGCTCGCGGTCGCTGCTCAGCGATGCGGGCGAGAAGGCCGGCAGCTTGTCACGGCCGCGCCGTCCCGGCATGTACATCTTTCCGAGGCCGATCATATAGAGGAAGGATGCCAGGCGGCGGACCCACAGGGCAATTCGCGGCGTGGTCGGCAGCCCGAGCAGCGGGGCGAGCAGGACCATGCGGCGCACGCGATTGGCAAGGCTTGGGGCCGCCAGGAGTGCGATCAGAACACCGGTCGAATGCGCGAGCACGTAATAGGGGCCGCGGCAGTCCGGCAGGATGACGTGCTCGAAGAACCGGTCGAGATCGCGGACATAGTCGTCGAAATCGACGACGTAACCGCGGTCGCGATCCTGCAGCAGCCGGTCCGAGCCGCCCTGGCCGCGCCAGTCCACGATGGCCGAGCCGTAGCCCCTTCTTGCCAGGTCGCCGGCGGTCTCGAGATACTTCTCGATATACTCGTTGCGGCCGGGAAGGAGCACGACGGTGCCCCGGTTCGCCGCGCCGCCGGGCGGGATCCGCGCGTAGCGCAGGCCCAGCCCGTCTGCGGTCTGGAAGCGCCCCGTCACGGTTCCTTCGGGAATCGGGTTCTGCGGAATCTCGACAAGAAGATCGGCCATGCGCGAATCGGCTGCCTCAAGCGCTTGTGACGGGCGGCATTTCGGGTCGATTGATAGTGACGTGCGGGCAGGAAGGCAAGGAAATCAAAGACCTTTTGCGCGGAGGGCGCGAATGCCGGAAGCGGCGTCATACCGCTTCCGGCGTTCCGCACCGGTTGGAAGGGACGTTACATCCGGTGCGTAGGCTAAGGCGGGAGGTCTTTCCGCCAAACAACTGAACACAGCATAAGTGAACGAAGCTGAACGGCATCCGATGCCGTCGTTCATCGGGCGTTCATCTGTCCGTTCGTCCGGACGAACGGGACTTGAAGAGGATTCTTGGGGCACCCATATGATTTCCGCGGCCGCCAGAATGGGGCCGCTGGCCAGACGGCAGACGCCCACACGGGGTTTTCCGCGATCGGTCAAACGCAATGTTGCTCAACAGGAGAACAGACCATGCGTCACGTTGATTTTTCCCCGCTTTACCGTTCGACCGTCGGTTTCGACCGGCTTTTCAGCATGCTCGACACGCTGGCACAGCCCGAGGGCGGCCAGACCACCTATCCCCCCTACAACATCGAGCGCACGGGCGATGACGCCTACCGCATCTCGATGGCCGTCGCCGGCTTCGGCCAGGACGACATCGCGATCGAGGTGCACCGCAACGCACTGACGATCAAGGGCGACAAGAACGCCGGCGAGAAGAGCGAGGGCGGTGAACTGCTCTATCGTGGCATTGCCGCGCGCAGTTTCGAGCGTCGCTTCCAGCTTGCCGACCATGTCGAGGTGTCGGGCGCCAATCTCGAGAACGGCCTCCTGCACATCGATCTGACGCGCAACATCCCCGAGGAGATGAAGCCGCGCAGCATTCCGATCGGCTCGGCCAAGGGCGCCAAGAAGATCGAGGCCAAGGCTGCGTAAGGCAGGCTGTCCCGCAGATTTCCGAGCGGCGCCCCGCGGGGCGCCGTTTTCGTTTCAGCCCGTCCGCCGGCGGGCAAGCAGCGCGTCCAGGGAGATCGCGCCGGCGCCCTTGACCACAAGCGTGGCAAGCAGGAACACCCACAGCGTCCGCTGATCCCAGATCAGGCCATCCGAGAAGCGATCGAACCAGGCGCCCGCCGTTTCCGCTCCGACCTTGTGAACCACGATGTCGACATAGGACTGGACGAGCACGAAGCAGATCATGCCGAGCGCCGCCACGCGGGTGAACAGGCCGATGACGATCAGCAGCGGCAGGATGAATTCCGCATAGGTGCCGGCCCAGACGGTCAGCCCCCAGGGGATGAAGGCGACATTCGACACATTGCCGCCGGCAGCTTCGACCGCCGGGAGGACGATCTGATAATAGGCACCGTCGGAGACCTGAAAGAAGCCGAGAATGCCTTCGCCGACCTTCGTCCGGGCGGAATTGAGGAAATAGAAGTACAGGACAGCAAGGAAGAAGAAGCGCGCGGCAAGGCTGAGAAACCAGCCGTCCAGCAGCTTCTCTACAGAGAAAAAGACGCGTGCGTGAAGGGCCGCGACGGCGTGAGCAAGTGAAAGCACGGTATCAGTCCTCGCTATGGGTGGCGGGTTGGCAGGCGCTGAAGGCGCCGCTTGAGAGGAGAAGGCCGATCGCACCCGCCAGATCGAAGGACGGGTTGCCTAGGACTGCGCATTCGGCTGCTTCCTGAAGCGTCGCGCCGTCGCGCAGGGCAAGCAGGAACACAGCCTCGCCCGGCTGCACATGGCGCAGTTCGACCTGGAGGGCGGGACGGGTGACGAGGACGCTCTCGGCGATGCCCGCGTCGATGCGCTCCGGCATCGGGCCGGTGCGGTGGGCGACGAAGATCGTGTGCACGGCATAGTCGGATCGGATGAGCCGCATGGCCGGATGGGGCGTGAAATGCGCAGAGGCCAGCGCCTCCGGCGACAGGGCGCCGACTGCGCCGGGCGAGAGCGGCGCCTCGTCGGCGGCGTGGTAGGCGTCCAGCCAGGCACGTTCGAGGCGCGCCACGTCGGGCAGGTAGGCGAGATGCCGGATCGGATCGAACCCCGCCAGATGCGCGGCGAACCCCTCTCCATATTCGAAGACCAGACGCGAACGGGGCGGGCTGGCGCGCACGAAATCGCGGGCGATCATGCGGAAGTTCCGCTCGCCGAGGATAAGCGCCACCGCAGGAAAGATCTCCTCCAGCGCGGTGACCAGACTGTGGGTGACGTTGTTGCGGTAGACGTCGAAGCGCCTGGATGCCGCCTTGCCGCGCGGCCCGACGACGAAGTCGGGCTCGGGCCGGTCAGGCTCCAGGATCACGCGGCCGAACGCCGCCTCGAAGGGTGGCCGCGGCGCTGCGCCGTTGTCAGGCCTGGAGCGCATGGGACGCCGTGCTCCGGGTTGCCGCCCCGCGGCAATCGTGAAGAATGCGCTCGGCGGCGGCTGCCTCGGACTGCAGGACGGGCCATTCGGGAACGTCCGCGTCCCATTCGACGAGCGTGGTGATCGGTCCGCACTGGCGGAGGACCCGTTCGTATAGCGCCCAGACCGGGTCGGCGACCGGCCTGTCGTGGCTGTCGATCAGCAGGGGAGCGCCTTCGTCGTCCTCCTGCTCGTCATGGCCGGCCAGGTGGATTTCGCCCACGTGATCCAGCGGGAAGTCCGCCAGATACTCCATGGCGCTGAAACCGTGATTGGTTGCCGAAACGAACACGTTGTTGATGTCGAGCAGCAGGCCGCAGCCCGTCCGCCTGACGATCTCGCGCAGGAAATCGGTCTCCGCCCATGTGGATTGGGCGAACAGCACATAGGTAGACGGGTTTTCGAGTAGCATCGGGCGGCTGATCGCCTCCTGCACCTGGTCGATGTGCGCGCAGACACGGGCCAGCGTCTCACCGGTGTAGGGCAGGGGAAGCAGATCGTTGAAGAACACGTCGTCATGGGTCGACCAGGCGAGATGCTCGGAGACCAGAAACGGCTCGTAGCGTCGCACGAGCCCGGCGAAGCGTGCCAGATGCGTCCTGTCGAGCGGCTCCAGGCCGCCGATGGACATGCAGACGCCATGCAGCGAGACCGGCAGCAGATTGCGGATTGCGCTCAGCGCCGCGTGCGGCGGACCGCCGGCGCCCATGTAGTTCTCCGCGTGCACCTCGAGGAAGCCGATGGCGGCGGGATCGGCCGCGATCGCCTCGAAATGCTGCGGCTTGAAGCTCGCGCCGGCGCGGCCGGCGGGGTCGAATGCCGGGAAGCGGTTCAGGTCTGCGGATTGGGGCCCGGACTGGGCCCCGGACTGGGCCCCGGACTGGATTGCGTCTTCGCCTGCCATCATGCACCTCCCGGCATTTCAGTCTGCGGTCGTTACGAGCCGATCAGGACGGCATGTCGCGCTCGAGAGGCTCCAGCGATCCCATGCGGTCTCCGGGCAGCTCCATGGTGGTGCAGGTGCCGGAATCGACATAGGTCCAGGCATTGCCCTGGTAGTCTACCTTGGAGGTGCCGGCGCAGGTGGTGCCGGGACCGGCCGCGCAGTCGTTCTTGCCGGCCATGGACACGCCGTAGCACTTCTCCTTTTCCTGCGCCTGGGCAGCCGTGGTCGTGGCAAGCGTGCCAGCCGACAGCGCTGCCGCGACGGTGCCGGCGATATAGGCGGCGCTGAATGCGATTTTCGTGGACATGGAATTCTCCTCTAGGGGTCATCTGACGCCGGAATATGCCCGGCGCCATGTTTCTTCCAGAGGGGCCGCTCACTTGGAAATCAAGCGCGCGCGAGCGAGGATCACATGGCCGTGAAGGCTGTCGTTACCGGTTCGCGCCGGCCGTGCGCAGGAACGCCTCGATGTCCTCGGGGTGCGTGGCGAAGCTGGTGACGAAGCGGTACAGGGCCTCGCCGGGCGCCAGCGCAAGGTCGCAGGCCTGCGGCATCTTCCAGGCATGAAAGCGCGCGCCGGCTGCCTGCGCCCGTTCGGCGGTCGATTTGTCGATCACCGCGAAAACCTCGTTCGCCTCGGCCTGCCAGGCGAGCCGCATGGCGGCGTTCGCCTCGATCCCTGCCGCCAGCAGCTGCGCCATAGCGTTGGCGTGGCGGGCGGTTTCGAGCCACAGCCCGTCCTCGAAATAGGCATGGAACTGGGCGGCGATGAAGCGGGATTTCGAGAACAGATGAGCCGCACGCTTGCGCAGGATGGGCATGTCGCGCGCCCTGGCCGGGTCGAGCACGACGACGGCCTCGGCACACCAGCAGCCGTTCTTCGTGCCGCCGAAGGAGAGGATATCGACGCCGCGCTTCCAGGTCATCTCGGCCGGGGACGTGTCCAGGGCAACCAGCGCGTTGGCGAAGCGCGCGCCATCCAGATGAAGGGGGAGGCCGTGATTGCGGCAGACATCGCCGATCTCGGCAATCCGGTCGAGCGGGTAGATGGTCCCGATCTCGGTGGCCTGCGTGATGGAAACCGCCATGGGCTGGCCGGCGTGGACGAACTGCGCTGGGTATTCGCGGATCGCGGCGTCCAGCGCAGTTGGATCCATACGGCCGTGCGGCCCGGGAACGACCTTCAGCCGTGCGCCGCCGGTGAAATATTCCGGCGCGCCTGCCTCGTCCTCGATGGCGTGAGCCTCCGTGTGGCAGAACGCGACCCCGCCGGGGCGCGATGCCCAGGTGAGGGAAAGGGCATTGGCTGCCGTGCCCGTCCCGACGAAGAAGACGGCGACATCGCGTTCGAAGATTTCGCTGAACGTTTGCTCGACCTGGCGGTCCAGTTCGCTTGCGCCATAAGCCATGGTATAGCCGCCCGCGTGCTCCGAAAGCGCTGCGGCGACTTTCGGGTGGGCGCCCGCCCAGTTGTCCGATGCGAAGTTCATGACTGGCGATTTCCCCCTGCTGGTTCGTTCACGAGCGGCCTGGTCGCGACAATGAGCAGCATGTCCGCCCGCCCGCAAGGCCCTTTCGGCCACTTCCTTTGGCGCAGCGGCTCCCGATCGCACCGTGGACCGAAAGTTTCGCTTGCCTCGCTTCGCTGGAAACTTTCTTTCCTGTCCGATGCAAAATTTTTGCGTTTCCGTCTTGTATCGTGCGCCGATTTCTGGCATTTGACTAAATAGGACAGCAGTGCTGTCTTATTTATTCGAGCAATGATTCCGGATTCTGCGTTACAATCGGCCCTGTCGGTCGTGGTAATGTGCCGGATGAACGGTGCGAGGCAGGTGGTCCGACGGCGTCGGAGTGATGATCGCGTTTGGCAAGAACGCGCCGCCCAGTTAAAAGAAGCGCGCCGGAGCGGACCGGTCAGCGTTCCTCCGGCTTCTAAAAAGGATATGCCGTGCACAAACACCGGATGGCCCTGGCGGCTCTCCGGCGACTGAACGACCGCCGGGGCTGGACCCGCGGGCAGAACACAAGAAGGAAGTTGCGATGACGGACATGACGCCATCTTTGTCGATTGGGTTTGAACCCGCTGGGCAGGCAGGGACGGCAGCCGTCAAACGCACGAAAACGACCGGTCTGCGAACGTCTGCCGCGGCAGGCTCGATCAATGGCGTGCCGGCCGCGCAGGGGCTCTACGACCCGCGCAACGAGCGCGATTCTTGCGGCGTCGGCTTTGTCGCGCATCTGAAGGGCCATCGCTCACACGGCATCGTCCGCGATGGCCTGGCGATGCTGGAGAACCTGACCCATCGCGGCGCGGTGGGCGCCGACCCGCTGGTCGGCGACGGCGCCGGCATGCTGATGCAGATTCCCGATCGCCTGTTCCGCGAGGAGTGGGCTGCACGCGGCGTGACGCTGCCGGAGGCCGGCCATTACGGCGTCGGGCACCTGTTCATGCCGCGTGACAGCGCGCTGCGCGCCCATATCGACGAGGTGATCGCCGAGGTGGTGCGCTCGGAAGGTCAGGTGCTGATCGGCTTCCGTGACGTTCCCGTCGACAATTCCTGCCTGTCGAAGGCACCCGACATCGCCGCTTCCGAGCCGGTGCATCGCCAGGTCTTCATCGCCCGCGGCGAAGGGATCACCGACGACGAGGATTTCGAGCGGCGGCTCTACATCCTGCGCAAGGTGATCTCCGGCAAGATCTACGAGGAGACCGGCGGGCGCGGCAACGGCTTCTACACCGTCTCCATGTCGGCGCGGACCATCGTCTACAAGGGCATGTTCCTCGCCTATCAGCTCGGCGCCTACTACAAGGATCTTTCGGACCCGCGCTTCGACACGGCCCTGGCGCTCGTGCACCAGCGCTTCTCGACCAACACCTTCCCGTCCTGGGAGCTGGCGCACCCGTATCGCATGGTCGCGCACAATGGCGAGATCAACACGGTGCGCGGCAACGTCAACTGGATGGCGGCGCGCCAGGCGTCGGTCGATTCGGAGCTGTTCGGCAACGACATCTCCAAGCTGTGGCCGATTTCCTACGAGGGGCAGTCGGACACGGCCTGCTTCGACAACGCGCTCGAGTTCCTGTACCAGGGCGGCTACTCCCTCGTGCACGCGATGATGATGCTGATCCCGGAAGCCTGGGCCGGCAACCGGCTGATGAGCCCCGAGCGGCAGGCCTTCTATGAGTACCATGCGGCGTTGATGGAGCCGTGGGACGGACCCGCTGCAGTCGCCTTCACCGACGGCCGGCAGATCGGCGCGACGCTCGACCGCAACGGCCTGCGTCCGGCGCGCTATGTCGTCACCGACGACGACCGGGTGATCATGGCGTCGGAAGCCGGCGCGCTGGTGGTGCCCGAAGAGAAGATCGTCAGGAAGTGGCGCCTGCAGCCGGGTCGCATGCTGCTGATCGATCTGCAGGAAGGGCGCATCATCTCCGATGAGGACGTCAAGGCGCAGATCGCGACCAAGCATCCCTTCAAGAAGTGGCTCGACAACACCCAGCTCATCCTGGAAGACCTGAAGCCCGTCGAGCCGCGCGCATTGCGGCGGGACGTGGCGCCGCTCGACCTGCAGCAGGCCTTCGGCTACACGCAGGAAGACACCAAGATGCTGATGGCGCCGATGGCCACGACCGGCCAGGAAGGCGTCGGCTCGATGGGCACCGACACGCCCATCTCGGCCATGTCCGACAAGCCGAAGCTGCTCTACACCTATTTCAAGCAGAACTTCGCCCAGGTCACCAACCCGCCGATCGACCCGATCCGCGAGGAACTGGTGATGAGCCTGGTGTCGTTCATCGGCCCGCGTCCGAACATCTTCGACCTGGTCGGGTCCTCGCGGCGCAAGCGGCTCGAGGTGCGCCAGCCGATCCTGACCAATGGCGATCTGGAGAAGATCCGCTCCATCGGCCACACCGAGGATCGCTTCGACACCAAGACCATCGACGTCACCTATGCCTCGGGCGAGGGCGACGCCGGCATGCGTGGCGCGCTTGAGCGCGTCTGCGACCGGGCCGAGGCGGCGGTGGCCGGCGGCTACAACATCATCATCCTGTCTGACCGGCAGATCGGCCCCGATCGCATCGCCATCCCGATGCTTCTGGCGACGGCGGCGGTGCATCACCACCTGATCCGCAAGGGCCTGCGCACCGCGGTCGGCCTGGTGGTCGAATCGGGCGAGCCGCGCGAAGTTCATCACTTCTGCTGCCTGGCGGGCTATGGCGCCGAGGCGATCAACCCCTATCTCGCCTTCGACACGCTGCTCGCCATGCACCGCGACAAGGCGTTTCCGCCGGAAGTCGATGCGCAGGAAGTGGTCAAGCGCTACATCAAGTCCATCGGCAAGGGCATCCTCAAGGTGATGTCCAAGATGGGCATCTCCACCTACCAGTCCTATTGCGGCGCGCAGATCTTCGATGCCGTCGGGCTGAAGAGCGACTTCATCCAGCAGTATTTCACCGGCACGGCGACGACCATCGAGGGCGTCGGCCTGGAGGAGATCGCCGTCGAAACGGCCGGGCGCCATGCCCTGGCCTTCAGCGACGATCCGGTGCTGCGCAACACGCTGGAAGTGGGCGGCGAGTACAATTATCGGGTGCGCGGCGAAGCCCATATCTGGTCGCCTGACGCGGTCGCCACGCTGCAGCACGCCGTGCGCGGCAAGTCGTGGGAGACCTATCGCGATTTCTCGCAGCTGATCGACAGCCAGGCGGCGGACGCGAAGTCGATCCGTGGCCTGTTCTCGATCAAGACGGCGAAGGATACCGGGCGCAAGCCCGTCTCGCTCGATGCGGTGGAGCCGGCTGCGGAGATCGTCAAGCGGTTCTCGACGGGTGCGATGTCCTTCGGTTCGATCAGCCGTGAGGCGCACACGACGCTGGCGCGCGCCATGAACGCGCTCGGCGGCAAGTCGAACACGGGCGAGGGCGGCGAGGAGTCCGACCGCTATCTGCCGATGCCGGACGGCTCGGCCAATCCCGAGCGTTCGGCCATCAAGCAGGTGGCCAGCGGCCGCTTCGGCGTGACGGCAGAGTATCTCGTCAATTCCGACATGATGCAGATCAAGGTGGCGCAGGGCGCCAAGCCGGGCGAGGGCGGGCAGTTGCCCGGCCACAAGGTGGACGCCACCATCGCCAAGGTGCGTCACTCGACGCAGGGCGTCGGCCTGATCTCGCCGCCGCCGCATCACGACATCTATTCGATCGAGGATCTGGCGCAGCTGATCTTCGACCTGAAGAACGTCAATCCCGAGGGCGATGTCTCGGTCAAGCTCGTTTCCGAAGTGGGCGTCGGCACGGTCGCGGCCGGCGTCGCCAAGGCGCGGGCCGACCACATCACCATTTCCGGCTATGACGGCGGTACCGGCGCTTCGCCGCTGACCTCGATCAAGCATGCCGGCAGCCCGTGGGAGATGGGCCTTGCCGAGACGCACCAGACGCTGGTGCTGAACGGCCTGCGCTCGCGCGTCGCCCTGCAGGTCGATGGCGGCCTCAGGACGGGTCGCGACGTGATCGTCGGCGCGCTTCTGGGCGCGGACGAATACGGTTTTTCCACCGCGCCGCTGATCGCGGCCGGCTGCATCATGATGCGCAAGTGCCATCTCAATACCTGCCCGGTCGGCGTGGCGACGCAGGACCCGGTCCTGCGTAAGCGCTTCAAGGGGACTCCCGAGCACGTCATCAACTACTTCTTCTACGTGGCCGAGGAAGTGCGCCAGCTTCTGGCGGAGATGGGCTTCACCAGGCTCGACGATATCGTCGGCCAGTCGGACCTCCTCGAGAAGAGCGCGCTGATCTCGCACTGGAAGGCGCGGGGCCTCGACTTCGGACGCGTCTTCTACAAGCCGGACGCGTCGCGCGACGCGATCCGCTGGACGGAGCGGCAGAAGCACCCGATCGACGACGTGCTCGACCGCAAGCTCATCGAGGGCGCCATGCCGGCGCTCGAGAAGCGCGAGCCGGTCTCGCTCGACGTCGCCATCTGCAACACCGACCGCTCGGCCGGCGCCATGCTTTCGGGCGAAGTGGCCAAGCGCTACCGGCACAAGGGCCTGAAGGACGACACCATCGCCGTCCGCCTGACGGGTACGGCCGGCCAGTCGTTCGGCGCCTTCCTGGCGCGCGGCGTCTCCTTCACGCTGGTGGGCGATGCCAACGACTATGTCGGCAAGGGTCTTTCGGGCGGCCGCATCGTCATCCGGCCCGCCGATGAGGCGAAGATCGTCGCGGAAGAATCGATCATCGTCGGCAACACCGTCCTCTACGGCGCGACGGAAGGCGAGTGCTATTTCCGGGGCGTGGCCGGCGAGCGCTTCGCCGTCCGCAATTCGGGTGCGGCCGCGGTCGTCGAAGGCGTCGGCGACCATGGCTGCGAGTACATGACGGGCGGCGTGGTGGTCGTGCTCGGCCAGACGGGGCGCAACTTCGCCGCCGGCATGTCGGGCGGCGTCGCCTATGTGCTCGACGAGGAGGGCGATTTCGCCGAGCGCTGCAACATGGCGATGGTCGAGCTGGAGCCGGTTCCCGAGGAAGACGACATCCTTGAGAAGCTGCACCACCATGGCGGCGACATCGCGCACAAGGGCCGCGTCGACGTCTCCGGCGACATGACCCGCCATGACGAGGAACGTCTGGCGCAGCTGATCTCCAACCACCTGCACTTCACCGGGTCCGAGCGCGCCAAGCTCATACTCGACCACTGGGCAGACTATCGTCCGAAATTCCGCAAGGTGATGCCGGTCGAATACCGGCGCGCCCTGGAGGAAATGGAGCGGATGAAGCTCGGCCTGGCGGCTGAGTAGGTGGCTTGGGAGACGCTTTCATGGACCTGTTTGGCGACCTGAATTCAGGCAATTGCCTGAAGGTGAAGTACACGGCCGATCATCTCGGCCTGCAATACCGCTGGCATGAACTCGACATCATGGCCGGCGCGACGCGAACGCCGGAGTTCCTGGCGATGTCGCCGCTCGGGCAAATTCCCGTGGTGCGCCTCGACGATGGCCGTGTCCTGGCCCAGTCCAACGCCATCATGCGCTATCTGGCGCGCGGCAGCGCGCTTCTGCCGGAGGACGCGTTCGCCCAGGCGGAAATGGACCAGTGGTTGTTCTGGGAGCAGAACTTCCACGAACCCTGCGTTGCCGTGGTGCGCTTCCATGTCTTCTACAAGAAGCAGCCCGTCGGCGCACGCGATCCGGTTCTGGTCGGCAAGGCGCAATGGGCGCTCGACGTGATGGACACGCATCTGCAGGAGCGCGATTTCTTCGTCGGCGGGGGCATGACCATCGCCGATATCGCGCTTCTCGGCTACACGCGCCTCGCCCCGCAGGGCGGTTTCGATCTTGGCGGGCGCAAGGCGCTCACCGGCTGGATTGCACGCTGCGAGGAAGTCCTCGGACTTCCCGCGCTATAGAGCGCTATGCGTCCATTTGGACGCATAAAGGACGCTCTATCTCTTTGTTTTTCCGCATTTATGCGGACGTCAGGTTGAATCACCTGACTGCAAATGCTCTAGACAACGAGGTTTTCTTGATGGGTAAGGTTACAGGGTTTCTCGAAATCGACCGGCAGGTGCACAAGTATCAGCCTGCCTCCGACCGCATTCGCCACTTCCGCGAATTCACGCTGCCGATGTCGGACAAGGAGGTCGAGAAACAGGCCGCACGCTGCATGGATTGCGGCATCCCCTATTGCCACGGGCCGACAGGCTGCCCGGTGCACAACCAGATTCCGGACTGGAACGACCTCGTCTACAATGGCGACTGGGACGAGGCGATCCGCAACCTGCATTCGACCAACAATTTTCCCGAATGGACGGGGCGCATCTGCCCGGCGCCCTGCGAGGAAGCCTGTACGCTGAACCTCGAGGATGTCCCCGTCGCCATCAAGACGGTCGAGCAGGCGATCGCCGACAAGGCCTATGAGGCCGGCTATGTGCGGCCCTATCCGCCCGAGCGGAAGACCGGCAAGAAGGTGGCGGTCATCGGGTCGGGACCGGCCGGCATGGCGGCCGCGCAGCAGCTCGGCCGCGCCGGGCACCAGGTGCATGTCTACGAGCGTGAGAGCCGTCCCGGCGGCCTGATGCGCTACGGCATCCCCGATTTCAAGATCGAGAAGCACTACATCGATCGCCGAGTCGAGCAGATGCAGGGCGAGGGCGTGACCTTCCACTGCGGCGTTAATGTCGGCGTCGACAAGCCGGTCGACGACCTGCTCGCGGAATACGACGCGGTGCTCTATTGCGGCGGCTCCGAAAAGCCGCGCCCCGCCGGCATTCCGGGCACCGATTTCGAAGGCGTTCACGATGCCATGCCCTATCTCGTGCAGCAGAACAGGCGCGTCGGCGGCGAGGACATCCAGTCGGTCGCCTGGGCGTCGGAGCCGATCCTTGCCGGCGGCAAGCACGTGGTGGTGGTCGGCGGCGGCGACACCGCATCCGACTGCGTCGGCACGGCCTTCCGCCAGGGCGCGGTCCGGGTCACCCAGCTCGACATCCGCCCCCGGCCGCCGGAGAAGGAAGACAAGCTCGCCGTCTGGCCCTACTGGGCGACCAAGATGCGCACCTCGTCCAGCCAGGCCGAGGGGGCGGAGCGCGAGTTTCAGGTCGCGACGCTGGAGTTCGTCGGCGAGGACGGCGTCCTGACCGGCGTGAAGTGCTGCGAGGTGGATGAGAAGCGTAAGCCGGTCGCCGGCACGGAGTTCATCATCAAGGCCGACCTCGCCTTTATCGCCATCGGCTTCTCCGGTCCGCTCGAGGACGGGGTTCTCGGCGAATTCGGCGAGCGCCTGAAGACCGATACGGACCGGCGCAACTCGGTCAACGTCTCGGCTGACGACCGGGATTACCGCACCAGCATCGACCGTCTGTTCGCCGCCGGCGACGTGCGGCGCGGACAGTCGCTGGTGGTCTGGGCGATCCGCGAGGGGCGGCAGGCAGCCCGTTCCATCGACGCGTTCCTGATGGGAAGCTCGCTTCTGCCGCGCTAGATCGTTCCTGTGCGTCCGACAGGACGCACGGAGATCTAAGCCCGCTCAGCGCAGGGCCGGCGCGTCCCGTACCGGTTCGCGGGCCACGGAGCCCGTGCGGTCCCGGGTGAAACCGCTGGCGGAGAAATCGTCGGCGCGGCCCGGGCGAGGCGCCTGGTCGACGGGCAGAGCGGTCTCCGCATCGGGCTGCGCCTCTCCGGTCGGGCGCACCACGGCGCCAAGCAGTTCCGTCCCGCCATCCAGGGCCGGGTCGGCGAGGGAGATCGGCAGCGTGCGGTCCACCGGCGCCGCCTTCTCCGGATGCAGGACGAGATCCGGCAGGCTCTCCATGCCCAACTCGCCGATATCGGGCGATATGGCCTGGCCGAGCAGCTTGTTCAGCGGCTTCTCGACATAGAAGGCGATCTTGCGCTTGCCTGCGCGGGTCAGGTTGATGCCGTCGCTGCCGCGCAGGCGCGCCGGCTGGCCGTTCATGTCCGGCCCGCTGAAGACGAAGGCGCCGTTCTCGTCGACGAAGCCTTCCCAGATATCGACGAAGGACCCGCCGGCCGCTTCCGCGGACGTCTTGTAGATGTCGTTGAAGGCCAGCATGTCCGATGTCATGCTCGACAGCTTGAAGGCGGGCAGGCCGGTCCAGATCAGCGGGATGCCGCGTTCTTCCAGTATGCCCGCGAAGCGTTCGACGCGTTTCTCGTATTCCTGGAGCCAGGCATCGGAGCGCGGGGTTTCGCGCTTGCCGTCGACGACCATCTGCTGGCGGTCGTTGGAGCCGATCATCACCACCACGAGGGTGGGGCTGGTCTCATCGAGGATCGTCGCGATCTCGGCGTTCCAGTCGTAATAGTCGTCGCGAACGAAGCCGGACGATCCGCTGCTCCGGTTGACGACGCGAACGCCGGGCGATTCGGCGTAGGCTGCCTCGAGGCCTTCGGACAGGCCGCCGGCAAGAAAATCCCCGACGACCAGAACGACACGGGCATTGTCGAGCTTGGCGACGCTGGCTTCCGGCGGCGGCTGCGGGGTCGCGGCGGCACGCGAAGAGCTGCCGCCGGAGCGGCTGCTCGTGGTCGCGCGCCTGCTCTGGCGGGGCGCACGCTGCTTGGCCGGCGGTTCGGCCTGTCGGTCGCGCAGCGCGCCGCCGAAGAGGAAGTCGAAAAGATTGCGCCTTTTCTCACGCTGTTCCTGAGCGCTGGCCGGCGCGATGGAATCCGGAAAAAGCGGCATGGCGATCACCACGGCCAGGCAAAGCGCCAGACCGTTCCTGCCGTTTCTCCATCTTCCTGACCGTCTCACCTTCCTGAGTGCCTTTCCTCGCTTGCGCCGCCTACTGGCCGCGCAGACGCTGCAGGACTTCCTTGCCGGGATGGCCGTCCTGCTGCATGCCGGAGCGTGCCTGGAATGCGCGGATCGCCTCGCGCGAGCCGCTGCCGATCTTGCCGTCGATGGGGCCGTCGTAATAGCCGAGCATGCCGAGGCGCTTCTGCAGTTCCTCGGTCTCGCTGTAGGTCAGCCGCTGGAACGGGCGGTTCCAGTCGCGCACCAGACCCCCATAGCCGGCCAGCTCGTCGGCAAGCAGGCCGACGGCGAAGGCGTATTTGTCGGAATTGTTGTAGCGCTTGATGACCTTGAAGTTGCGCGTCACCAGGAAGACCGGGCCGGCGCGGCCGTCGGGCAGCTTCAGCTCGGCACTGTCGGACGGGCGGGGAAAGGCCTTGCCGTTGGCGCGCACCACGCCGATCGATGCCCAGCGGGAGAGCGCCATGTTGCCGCCGGGGAACTTGCGTCCCTCCGGCAGGGCCGCCGTTTCGTAGCCCCAGGTCTCGCCGCTCTGCCAGCCGTTCTTGCGCAGGAGATTGGCGGCAGTCGCCAGTGCGTCGGGCACCGAGCTCCAGATGTCGCGGCGCCCGTCGCCATCCATGTCGACCGCATAGGCCTGATAGCTGGTCGGAATGAACTGCGTGTGTCCCATGGCGCCCGCCCAGGAACTGGTCAGGTGGCCGACATCGATGTCGCCCGACTGCAGGATCTTCAGTGCCGCGATGAGCTGCTGACGGGCGAACTTGGCGCGTCGCTTGTCACCATAGGCGAGCGTGGCCAGCGAGCGCGGCAGACTGCGCATGACGCGCTCGTTCTTCAGCACCTCGCCATAGTTCGATTCGATCGACCAGATGGCCAGCAGCACGTAGCGGCTGACGCCGAATTTCTGCTCGATGCGGTCGAGCCACGGCTTCCACTGGCGCGCCAGGCGGCGTCCGGTGTCGATCGCGTCCTGCTGCACGCGGTTGTCGAAATACTCCCATGCCTCGGCGCGGAACTCCGGCTGATAGCGGGCTTTCTCCAGCACTTCGGGGTCGGGAGCGGTGATGCCCCGGAAGGCCCTGTCGTAGGTTGCGCCCGAAATGCCGTTCTGCATCGCCGTGCTGCGGAACTGGGCGATCCAACGCTGGAAACCGGCGTCGGCATGCGCCGGCTGCAGGAGAGCGGCGAACAGAAAAACGATACACGCCAACGCGGCGGCAGCCGGGTTTCGTGCGGGCAGGCGGAACAACATCGAGACCTCCGTACTGAATACTCTACCCCGAATATCGCAGCGCGCGGTTAGAAAAACGTTTACCATGCGATTAACCGCCGCTTACGACCTTGGTCGGGACTTGCCGCGAAATCCGCATATTGATTCAGGAAACATCAATCGGCTGCTGCTATCAGCCAGCAGCGCAGTCCATCGCTTTATTCCCGGTATTTTGGAGGTGTTTTCATGACGAAGCTTCGCAAGGCTGTGTTTCCCGTGGCCGGTCTGGGTACGCGTTTCCTGCCGGCGACGAAGGCCGTTCCGAAGGAAATGCTGACGGTGGTCGACAAGCCCGTGATCCAGTATGTCGTGGACGAGGCCCGTCAGGCCGGGATCGAGCATTTCATATTCGTCACCGGACGCAACAAGACGGTTATCGAGGATCACTTCGATATCCAGGTGGAACTGTACGATACGCTGGCGCGCCGGGGCAAGGACGACGTGCTGGACCGGCTGCGCAGCATGCAGCCCGAGCCGGGCCAGACGAGCTTCACCCGCCAGCAGGAGCCGTTAGGGCTGGGGCATGCGGTGTGGTGCGCGCGCGAACTGGTCGGCAACGAACCGTTTGCCCTGCTTCTGCCGGACATGATCATGCAGTCGGAACCGGGCTGCCTCAAGCAGATGGTCGATCTCTTCAACGAGACGGGCGGCAACGTCCTGGCGGTTGAGGAGTGCGAGCCGTCGCAGACCCACAAATACGGCATCGTTGGGCGCGGCGAGAGGGTGGCCGGCGGCTTCGCGATCAACGCCATGGTCGAGAAGCCGAAGCCGGAAGACGCGCCGTCGAACTTCTACATCAACGGCCGCTACATCCTGCAGCCGGAGATTTTCGCGCTGCTCGAACGTCAGGAGCGTGGCGCGGGCGGCGAGATCCAGCTCACCGACGCGATGCTGAAGCTGCTGCGCGAACAGCCCTTCCACGGCCATCACTTCACGGGCCGCACCTTCGATTGCGGTTCGCCGGAAGGGTTTGTCGAGGCCAATCTTGCCTTTGCGCTGGCGCGCCCGGACCTCAAGGATCACATCGTGCGCTACATGGAAGCCTCAACCGGCCGCCGCTGAGGGTCGACGTCCGGGAACAGGCTCCGGTCGGTCCCGAACCCTAGCGCTGCATCCTCATGCCGAGGAAGACGCTGGTGGCGTCATAGTCGCGGCCCGGCAGGCTGCTGGTGCGCGTCTCGTAGCGGGCGCGCCCCGTCAGGCCAAGGGTGCGGTTAAGCCACCAGGTCATTCCCGCCTGGCCGCTCAGCGTCAGGTCGTGCGCGCCGTCATTGTATTCACGCCATGATGCGCCGGCCGCGGCCTCGGCCGTGAGATTGGCGCGGATCTGGCGTTCGAGGCGCAGGTTGGCGGCATAGAGGATCGAACCGCTTTCGCCGGCATTCGTCGTGCCCTCGATGGTGGTGGAGCCGTCGAGGCCGACCGTCGTTCCGCGCTCGGGCGACCAGTTCAGGCTGGCCGCAAGCGCAAGGCCGGAGACGGTGTCGAGCCGGTCGTCGTCCAGATCCTCGCTGATCCAGCCGAGCGAGGCTTCGCCCGACAGTTTCTCCTCGATGTCGAGCATCACGCCGGCGCGCGCGGCATAGCGGTTGGCGGAGCGCTCGTAGCCGGCGCTGTCCTGTTTCAGATCGTAGAAGCGGCGGCCGATTTCCGCCTCGACGAACGGGGTCAGGGCGGGTGAGACCTGATAGCCGACGCGCAGGCGCAAGGCGGCAAGCGTGGCGTCCCGCTCTTTCTGCGAGAGCGTGCCGCCACCCGTCAGGTCCGCGTCGCCGTAGATCTCGCGCGTCACCGAACCCATTGCGCTGAGCCTCAGCCGGCCAAGCTCCTTGGCGAGGCCGAGGCTGCCGTCGATGGTATGTCGCAGAGGCTGGTCCTCGACGCCGGAGATGATCACCGGCGCCGATGCCGATTCGGGGCGCACAGCGTAGCCGAGGCTGGCCAGAGCCGTGTAGTCGCCCGCCAGATCGAGGCGCAGCGTGCCGTTGAGACCGCCTTCGAGTTCCGATGTCTCCTCGCCCGACACCGATTTCCGGTAGATGCCGTAGGCTTCGCCGGTGGCGGCGTGGCGCGACCAGTCGGAAACGGCGCGCAGCCGCAGCGTGGTTTCCGAAAGCACCGCTTCGCGGCCATTGGCGCTTGAATTGGCGTTCGACGTCCAGCGTATTCCCTGCTCCAGGGTGGGCGTGACGGTGAAGGTTCCAAGCCTCAGGCCGAGGGGAGCGTAGGGGTCCTCGTCGGATGCGGCATAGTCGCTCTCGATGGCGCCGGTACGCGGGTTGAGCGCCTCGGCACGCCTCAGTGCCTCCCGTTCCCCCGCTTCATCCTCCTCCGACGGGATCGCTCCGGTGGCGGACGGGTCGACGCCCTGTTCCGGCCGGGGCGGCGTCGCGTCGCCCGGATAGGCGTTGCGCTCGCTTCTCTGACGGGCGCGTTGCACCGCCGTCGAGGGGCGGCGCGTGGACCTTGAGGACGCTGTTTCCGGGTTCGAAGCGTCATCCGTCCCGAAAAGGCTTCGGTCGTCCCGGGCGGTGTCGCCGGCCGTGGCACTTTCCGTTGCGGGCCTGTAGCTGGGCGTCGGAAGGCCGGTCGATTGCCGCGCGCGGTCGGCGCGATCGGCGGCGCGCACCTGCGCGCCCGGCTGAAGGATGGCAGTGATTTCCGATTCGAGCACGGGACCGCGCAGGCCGGTCTCGAGTTCCTGCGCGCCGGCGTGCCCCGCGAGCGCGATAAGGCTGAGGCCCAGCGCCGTGGAAAACCGGAACCGGCGGGTACGGGCAGTCACTGTTTCACCGGTTCGGAGCATTGATTTTCAGGCACTTGACGACGCAACCATGACGATACGTTTAGTGAACGGTAAACAAATGCGGTTAATGGGAGGTTTCCGGCAGCGCGAAACTGCCCGGGCAAATGGGCAAACAGGATTGGACAGGCGGCGCCTGTCGGAGTAAGGGCAGTTTCATGCTCAAGCACAACACCATGACCATCGACCGGCGCAGCGTCATCGAATCCGCCGTACGCACGCTCGAAACGGAACAGGCCGGCCTCCAGGCGCTGGCCGAGGCGCTGGACAACGGGCTGGCAGAGCCCTTCGCGAAGGCGGTTCAGACCGTTTCGCAGATCAGCGGGCGGCTCATCGTCACCGGGGTGGGCAAAAGCGGCCATATCGGTTCGAAGATCGCCGCCACGCTGGCTTCAACGGGAACGCCGGCCTTTTTCGTCCACCCGGCGGAAGCCAATCACGGCGATCTCGGCATGATCGGCCGCGACGATGCGATCCTCGCCATGTCGTGGTCGGGGGAGACGACCGAATTGCAGGGGATCGTCGCCTATGCGCGCCGCTTCGCTATTCCGCTGATCGCCATCACGGCCGGCACCAGCTCGGCGCTCGCCAAGGAAGCGACGGTCGTGCTCGGCCTGCCGCGCGCGCCGGAAGCCTGCCCGCACGGGCTTGCGCCGACCACGTCGACAGTGCTGCAACTGGTGATCGGCGATGCGCTGGCGGTCGCGCTCCTGGAGGCGCGGGGTTTTACGGCCGACCATTTCCGCACCTTCCACCCGGGCGGGCAGCTGGGCGCGAAACTGACCCAGGTGCGCAACATCATGCATCAGGGCGACGAGCTGCCGCTGGCGGCGAGCGGCGCGCTGATGCGCGAAGCGATCCTGGAAATGACCCAGAAGGGGTTCGGCTGCGTCGGCATCGTCGATGCCGAAGGCGTGCTGATCGGCATCATCACCGATGGCGATCTGCGCCGCCATATCGACAGCGAGCTGCTGTCGATGACCGTCGATCAGGTGATGACGCCAAACCCCAAGACCATCGCCCCCGACATGCTGGCGGAAAGCGCCCTGCAACTCGTCAACTCGTCCTCGATCACCACGCTGATGGTCGTCGAGGATCGCAAGCCGTGCGGCGTCATCCACCTGCACGACCTGCTGCGCATTGGCGCTGCCTGATCGCGGAGCAGCGAAGGCATAGACCCGCTCGACATTTCACCGAAACGTCGAGCGGATTCAAGCCGCCTCGATCTCCAGCGTTCCGTTCCTGACCGCGACGATCCTGACCTGCGCCCCGGCCGCCATGTCGGGGCCGCTGACGCGCCAGATCGTGTCGTCCAGGCGAACCCGGCCGAAGCCGTTCTCTATGGCTGTCTCGAGGCGCGCGGTGCGGCCGACCAACTGCTCCGCGCGGCGGTTGAGGAGCGGCTGGTCCGTCTCCTCGTTGCGGCGCGAATCCATCAGTCGCTTGCCCGCGTAGGCGGAGATCAGGGACAGGGCGAGGAAGACCAGCACCTGCACCTGCCAGCTCCAGAAATCCTTTCCCCAGAGCTGGATCGAGATGGCGCCGGTCAAGAGCGCGGCGATGCCGATCCACAGGAGGAAGACGCCGGAGACGAGGATTTCCGCGGCAAGCAGCACAAAGCCGAGGAGCATCCAGTTCCAGGGACCGAGTTCGGAGAAGATGTGCAGGAGCATGCCTTATCCCTCGACCGGGCCGGTGCGCGGGGGGCGGGCCGAAACAGTGCGCGGACGCTCCGGTTGCTGGCCCGAGCCATCGCCGAACACCTCGCGCGCGATGGCGCCGATGCCACCCAGCGAGCCGATCAGCGAGGACGCCTCCATCGGCATCAGCACGACCTTGCTGTTGGGCGCCGAGCCGACGGTCGCCAGCGCCTCGGTGTATTTCTGCGCGACGAAGTAGTTGACCGCCTGCACGTCACCGGCGGCGATGGCCTCCGAAACGACCTGCGTGGCGCGGGCTTCCGCCTCGGCGCCGCGTTCGCGCGCTTCTGCATCGCGGAAGGCGGCTTCGCGACGGCCTTCGGCTTCGAGAATCTGCGCCTGTTTCAAGCCCTCGGCTTCAAGGATCTGCGCGCGCTTGTTGCGCTCGGCCATCATCTGGCGCGCCATGCTCTCGACGAGGTTGGCGGGCGGGTTGATGTCCTTGATCTCGACGCGCGTCATCTTGATGCCCCAGGGGCTGGCCGCGTCGTCGACGATGCGCAGAAGCCTTTCATTGATCGTGTCGCGGTTCGACAGCAGCTCGTCGAGGTCCATCGAACCCATCACCGAACGGATGTTGGTCATGGTCAGGTTGAGGATGGCGTTCTGCAGGCCGGAGACCTGGTAGGCCGCCTGCGCGGCGGTCAGCACCTGGTAGAAGGCGACGCCGTCGACGGCGACGATTGCGTTGTCGCGGGTGATGACCTCCTGGGTCGGGACGTCCAGCACCTGCTCCATCATGTTCATCTTGGCGCCGATGCGGTCGATGAAGGGGACGATGATGTTGAGGCCGGGCGTCAGCGTGCGCGTGTAGCCGCCGAACCGTTCAACCGTGTAGTTGAAGCCCTGCGGCACCGTTTTGATGCCGGCGAAGATCAAAAGCAGGACGAGGACCACCAGAACGGGGATGATCACGTCGAAACCGGAAAAGGGCATGGGTGTCTCCTGGCTCGGCCCGGCGGGCGCGATTCGATGATGTGGCGCAGTCTAGCGCAAGTTCAGCCAAATCAAATGTTGTCGGCACAAAGGTCTTCAACGAAGGGTTGCGCTCCGCGATCCCGCCTCCCTACAGCCAGCCGGCGAGTTCGTGCCGCACCAGCGTCTCGATCACCGCCATGCCGTCATCCGTATCGTTCAGGCAGGGGATATGGCTGAAATTCTCGCCGCCCGCGTGACGGAAGATCTCGCCGGCCTCTCCGGCAATCTCCTCCAGCGTCTCCAGGCAATCGGAGACGAAGCCGGGGTTGAAGACGGCGATGGACCTGACGCCCTCGCGGGCGAGTTTCTCGACCGTCTTGTCCGTGTAGGGCTGCAGCCATTCCTCGGGGCCGAAGCGGGATTGAAAGCAGGTGATCAGGCGTTTTTCGTCCCAGCCGAGCCGTTCGCGCAGCAGCCGCGTCGTCTTCTGGCAATGGCAGTGATAGGGGTCGCCGCGCTGAAAATAGCTTTGCGGAATGCCGTGATAGGAGGCGATCACGACCTCCGGCTCATGGTCGAGACCCGCCAGATGCGTTTCGATGGACCGGGCCAGCGCCTCGATATAGACCGGCTCGTCCTGATAGGACGGCACGGTGCGCACGGCGGGCTGGAAACGCATCTTCATCAGCGCCTCGAAGAACTTGTCGTTCACCGTGGCCGTCGTCGTCGCCGAATATTGCGGGTAGAGCGGGAACATCACGATGCGGTCGCAACCACGCTCCATCAGGCTTTTCGTTACCGTCTCGATCGATGGCTGGCCGTAGCGCATGGCCCAGTCGACGACGATGTGCTCGCTGCCGGCGAGCGCGGCCGCGAGCCTTTCGCCCTGGGCGCGGGTGAAGGTGCGCAGCGGCGACTCGTTGCGTTCATGGTTCCAGATCTGCCGATAGGCCGCGCCCGACTTCTTCGGCCGCGTGTTCAGAACGATGCCGTAGAGAATCGGAAACCAGATCGCGCGGGGCCATTCGATGACGCGCCTGTCGGACAGGAACTCCTTGAGGTAGCGCCGCATCGGTGCGTAGTCGGTCCCGTCCGGCGTGCCCAGATTGACCAGCAGGACGCCCACCTTGCCGACACGTGTGGGCGGGTGGCCGGCGGGCAGGGGGCCGATTGCCCTGGCGGTCCGGGGATCGATTTTCGTGGGCAGGTTCATTCATGGACTCCAGTTATTCCCCGGAAGCTAGCGAAGCCGGGACGGTTTTCAATGGAGCCTCTAGCCGCAGGCAGCAAAAACTCGTTTCGAGGCGGCAGTGTTCCCGAAGCCGGCCTTGTCCGTCCGGCCGTCCCACCATACATGCCGGCCGAAGTGATCTTTCAGCCCGAGGCCCGATGACAAGCCAGACCTTCCCGCCAATCGTTTCCGAGCGCCTCGAATTGCGGCCCTTCGCCCCTTCCGACCGCGCGGCCTATGACGCGTATCACACACGGCCGGAGGTCTACAGGTTCCTCTATGCCCCGGTCCCTGACGCGGATGCCCTCGCTGAACAATTCGCGGCGGCGATGTCCCTCCGCTTCGAGGAGGACGGCGACACGATGCGTCTGGCGGTGATCCGGCGGGACGATGCCGCACTGCTTGGCGAGGTCCTGCTGAAGATGGCGAACAAGGCAGCCCTGCAGGGCGAGATCGGCTACATCTTCAATCCTGACTTCACAGGCGCCGGATATGCCACCGAAGCGGTCCGGATGATGCTCGATTTCGGTTTCGGCCGATGCGGGTTTCACCGGATCTTTGCGCGGCTCGATCCCCTGAACGCAGGATCGGTCGGAGTGGTCGAACGGCTGCGCCTGCGCCGTGAAGCGCATTTGCTGCAGAACGATCGCTTCAACGGCGCATGGGGAGACGAGTTCATCTATGCGCTGCTGAAGGCGGAATGGGAGGACCGGAGCTCGGCTCAGCGCCGGCATCGGACAACCGTTTGAGCGCCGGCAGACGCCGTCCCGCCTGACCGTTGTCGATAAATGAAAGGCCCCGCCTGTCATGCGGGGCCTTTCCTTGACGATGCGTCGGGATCAGTTGGCGGCGGGCAGTTCCAGCATCGAGCCGATCTCGAGCCGCCGGGCGTTGACGCTCGGATTGGCTTCGGCAATCGCACGCCATTTGTTCGGGTCGCCGTAGTGGCTTGCGGCGATGTCCCACAGCGTGTCGCCGGCGGCAATGGTGTAGCGCGTGCCGGCGGCGGCCGATGTCTCGGTGCCGGTGGAAGCGGCCGCCATTTCGGTGGCTGCGCCTTCCGCGGCGCCCTCGGTCGTTTCCGTGGCGTCCTCGGCTGCCGCTTCGGCGGATTCTTCGTCCTTCTTCATCTCTCCTTCGGCCGCTGCGACAGTCGCTTCCACCTTGGTGATGCGGCCTTCGGTGAAGGGCTTGTAGGGGATGTTCTGGGCCATATAGTCGGCCAGCACCTGCTCGAGGCCCGGGCCGTAATCATAGGCATTTTCGGCATTGTCGGCGAAGAGCTTGTAGCCGTCGCCGCCATTGCGCATGAAGTTGTTGGTGGCGACCGTGTAGGTGGTGTCAGGCTCGATCGCCTTCCAGCCGTCCCCGTCCTTCACTTCCACCGATTTGACGCGGCCCTCGTTCGGCGCGACCGACGGGTCGAACGCGAAGCGCAGGCCGGAGACCTGCGGGAAACGTCCGGCGCCGTCCTCGATCTGGCTGACGCCGCTTTCAAGCGACGCCACGATGTCGGCGCCCTTGATCTGGAAGGTGGCGAGCGTGTTCTGGAACGGCAGGACGCCGAGCACCTCGCCCATCGTCACCTCGCCCTGGTCGATCGAGGCGCGCAGGCCGCCGCCATTGGTGATGGCGAACTGGACGCCCTGGTCCTTCGTGCGGTCGACCATGGCGTCGGTGACGAGATTGCCCATCTCGCATTCGCCGGCGCGGCAGGTGTCGCGGCTGCCGTCGACCGGCGCGGCCGTTTCGGCGACGACCTTGTTCTTCAGTTCCTCGATCGGCCCGGCCAGTTCCTTGACGCGGGCGACGACCGCCTCGTCCTTGGCGACGGAGGCATCGACCAGTTTGACGTCGCCGGTGGCCGAGGTCACCACGCCGTCATCGTTGAAGACCAGGTTCAGGCCGCCCAGATATTTCGAGTAGGACGCAGCCTGCACCACCGGAACCTGATGGCCGTCCGGATTGTCGACCATGGTCGGGTAGGGACCGGCAGCACCCTGGATCGTGTTGGAGAGCAGCGTGTTGCTGTGGCCGCCGACGACCGCGTCGACGCCGGGAATCTTGGCAATCGCCTCGAGATCGCGGGGATAGCCCACATGCGTGAGCGCGATCACCTTGTTGACGCCGTCGGCGGTGGCCGCCTTCACGGCCTCGGTGATGCCGGCGACATCCTCGATGATCGAGACGTGCTCGCCGGGCGAGGAAAGCTCGGCGGTGTCGTTGGCGACGGCGCCGACCAGCGCGATCTTCTCGCCGCCCACGTCGAGGATCACATACTCCTTCACCCGGTCGCCCAGGGCCGAGGCGGAGGTCGCCTTGACGTTGGAACCGAGCACGGGGAAATCGACCGCGCCGAGGAACGCGGCGAGACCGTCCTCGCCATCGTCAAACTCGTGGTTGCCGACGACCATGGCGTCGGTCTTCATCAGATTCAGGAACTCCGCTTCGACGGTGCCCTTATAGGTGGTGTAGAACAGCGAGCCCTGGAAGTTGTCGCCGGCATTGAGGAACAGCACGTTCTGCCCGTCGAGCGCCTTGCGCGCCTCGGCGACGGCGGTGACGAGGCGCGCCGCGCCGCCAAAACACTCGCCCTTGTCGTCGTCTTCCGCCGAACAGGTGGAATCGAACTTGTTGATCGGCTCGATGCGGCTGTGCCAATCGTTCATGTGCAGGATGTTCAGCGTGTAGTCGGCAAAGGCGGCGCCGGCGCTGAGCGCGAGTGCCGACGCGGTCAGCGAGGCGAGGGCGAGGCTTTTCTTCATCGTGGATTCTCCCAATAGGCTCTGCTGCGGTCTCTAGCGCCGCATTGTGACGTTCCGTTGAAAGACGCTTCCACGGTCATGTTTCCACCGCATATGACGCGATGCAAGCTAAACTTGGGACCTGCTGTCCCGGGACGGATTCGTGCTAGAATGGCGGCTTCCCGTCGCCTGTCGCAGGACGACCGTACCGGAAGGGGAGGCCACCATGGACGCCGCAACCCTGCGCGCCATCCAGGCGCCGATCAAGGACCGCTACAGAGGCGAGCCGCAGGCGGCCCGCATCACGCTCACGGCGCGCGGAACGCTGGACGACCAGAATGTCGCCTGCAGGGTGGAGACGGGGCGGGCTCTGGCCGTCGCCGGCCTGCACCCCGCCACCGGCGGCAGCGGCCTTGAACTGTGTTCGGGCGACATGCTGCTGGAGGCGCTCGTCGCCTGCGCCGGCGTGACGCTGAAGGCGGTCGCCACGGCGCTGGAGATACCGCTGCGTTCCGGCGCGGTTTCCGCCGAGGGCGATCTGGACTTTCGCGGCACGCTGGGCGTCGACAAGACGGCGCCCGTCGGCTTCGCGGAGATCCGGCTGACCTTCGAGATCGACACCGACGCGCCGCAGGAACAGCTCGACCAGCTCCTGAAGCTGACCGAGCGCTATTGCGTGGTCTACCAGACGATCCGTTCGGGTCCGGACGTCCGCGTCTCGATGCATCGCGCCTGACGCGTCAGCCGCCTGTCGTCTGCCGCTCGATGCGGGCCATCTCGACGGAGACGGCCTTGAGCAGGGCATAGGCCTCGCGGCCCGGCGCCAGGTCCAGCATATCCGCCGACTTGGCGGTGATACGGGCGATCAGGCGCTGTTCGCCGAGATGCAGCGTCACCATGGCGAAGGCGCCGTCGCGATGAAGCGCGCCGACCGTGCAGGGAAGCTGGTTGCGGATCGACAGCCCGTCATGCGGGGCGCTGGCGATGGCCACATCCGCGGCGCGCACCCGCAGGCGCACCACCATTCCCTCCGCAAACCCGTTGCCGGTGAGTTCGAGCCGTCCCGTCTCCAGGGAAACGACCGCCGTGTGATAGGCGGGATCGATCCCTGTCACGCGGCCCTCGATCAGCGTCGCGGCCTCGCTGGCGTCGCTGCCGGCGGCGAGGCTGAAACGGGCGAGCATCGCCGCTGCCGGGCCGACGCCGGCGACGCGCCCCTTGTCGACCAGCACGACGGTATCGGCCAGCTGCGCCACTTCCGCCGTCTCGTGGCTGACATAGAGGATCGGTATGCCGGCTTCGGTGCGGATCGCCTCGAGATAGGGCAGGATCTCGCCGCGCCGCGCCTTGTCGAGCGAGGACAGCGGCTCGTCCATCAGAAGCAGAGCGGGATCGGCCAGAAGCGCGCGGCCGATGGCGACGCGCTGCCGCTCCCCGCCCGACAGTGTCGCCGGGGCGCTGTCGAGGCGGTCGCCGATGCCGAGCAGCGCCACCACCTCGTCGAAGGCGCGCGTTCCCCTTCGGCGTCCGGCCCAGCGCGCATAGGTGAGGTTCCGGCGCACCGACAGGTGCGGGAAGAGGCGGGCTTCCTGGAACACGAAGCCGACACCGCGCCGCTCGGGCGGCAGGTCTATGCCGGCGGCGGAATCGTAGAGCGTGCTGCCGGCGACGACGATGCGGCCCGATCGGGGTCGCGCCGTGCCGGCGATCATCTTCAGAAGGGTCGACTTGCCGGCGCCCGACGGACCGAACAGGGCTGTCACGCCCGGCCCGGCGCTGAAGGCCGTCTCGATCTCGAAGGAGCCCGCCCGGCCCCTGATGTCGACTTCGAGCGCGCTCATCGGGTTTCCTCGCGGGTCAGCCTGCGGGCGAGGATTTCCGATGCGACGATCGCGGCGAGGGCAATCGCGATGGCGATCAGGATCAGCCGCAGCGCGGCGGCGTCGCCCGACGGCGTCTGGAGCAGGGCGTAGATCGCCAGCGACAGCGTCTGCGTCTCGCCGGGAATGTTGGAGACGAAGGTGATCGTCGCCCCGAACTCGCCCAGCGCCTTGGCGAAGCCGAGCACCGCGCCGGCGATGACGCCGGGCAGGGCGAGCGGCAGGGTGACGGTTAGGAACACTGTCAGGCGCGAGGCGCCCAGCGTGCGCGCGGCCTCCGCATAGCCCTGGTCGATGGCCTCCAGCGACAGCCGGATCGGGCGGACAAGCAGGGGAAAGGCCATCACGGCGGCGGCGAGCGCGGCACCCGTCCAGCGAAACGCGAACTGGAGGCCGAACACCTGCTCGAAGAAGCGGCCGAGCGGCCCTTTGGCGCCGAACAGGACGAGCAGGCCGTATCCGGTGACGACCGGGGGAAGAACCAGCGGCAGCGTGACAAGGGCCTGGAGAAGGCCCTTGCCGGGAAAGCGCTTGCGCGCCAGCAGCCAGGCGACGGCGAAGGCCGGAACCAGCGCGGCCAGGATGGCGACCAGCGCCACCCTTGCCGACAGGAGAATGATCGAAAGTTCGGCCTCGCCCATGATCGACGTCTATTCGGCGGCCGGGGAGAAGCCCAGCTCGGCGAAGATCGCCTGGCCTGCCTCGCTGGTCAGGAAGTCGAGAAAGGCTTCCGCCTCGGGCGACGCATCCTTCATGGCCGCCGCGGGATAGATGACGGGCGCGTGGCTGCCGGAGGGAAAGGTGTAGGCCCGCGCGAGGCCGCCCGCCGCCTTCTGGTCGGAGCCGTAGACGATCGCCGCCTTGACCTCGCCGCGATTGGCGAGTTCCAGCGCTACGCGGACATTCTCGCCGAACACGGCGTTCTTCTCCAGCTTCGACCACAGGCCGAGGCTCTCCAGCGCGGTCTTTGCATATTTGCCGGCCGGCACATGGCTCGGGTCGCCCATGGCGAAGCGGGTGTCGAGCAGCAATTCCGGATCGCTCACCGGCTCGGTACCTTCGGCGGCGGCAATGACCAGGCTGTTGCCGGCGATGACGCGCTCGCTGCCGGATCGGACGAGATCGCGTTCGGAGAGATAGTCCATCCAGTCCTTGTTGGCCGAGATGAACAGGTCGGCGGGTGCGCCGGCCTCGATTTGGCGGGCGAGCACGGAGCTCGAGGCGAAGGAGACGACCACGTCTCCGCCACCGGCGGCGCCGTAGGTGACGACGGCGCGGTCCATCGCATCCTTCATGCTGGCGGCGGCGAACAGGGTCAGCCGGTCGGCGGCGGAGGCGAGGGTTGAAAGAGCGGCAAGGAAGGCGAAAGTCGCAAGAGCGCGTTTGAACATGTAACCACCACAGGTTTGACGCGCGGCACGCGGCCGCGCTCGGGTCAACAGAGATGCATGGTGGTCAGGCAAGGGCATCCGCGCCCCGAATGCCGCCCGAACCTTGGGCCAGAGGCGGCCATCACGCGCCGCCCGGACGCGATATTAGGAGGGGTATGACAGCGGGGTCAAGGGAGGTTTGGGGATGCGGCTGGATCTGGACGGGCAGGGGCATTTCGGGAATGCCTGCGCTGGCCCCTCATCTTCACTTTTTCCCCGCCTGCGCGGAGAAGGTCCCGGCAGGGGGATGAGGGGCGGGCGGCAAGGGTGTTCGCCCGCAAGTGTGCTGGGGTCGGGTCAGGCGGTCGCTTCGGAGACTGTGGCCTCAATGTGGTCGATCAGCGCGTCCGGCAGGCGCAGGCGGCCCGCCAGCATGTCGAGATAGCCGCGTTCGGCGCGCGTCTTCGGCTCGATGGTCAGGCGCGAGGCTGTGTAGAGCTCGATCTTCTGGGCGTCCGTCTGGGCGGCGGCGACGAGGGCATCGAGATCGACCGGCGCCTCCAGTTCCTGCATGAGGAAGGCTTCGGCTTCTTCGCCGACGCCGGCGAGCTTCAGCTTGTCGGCGATCTTGCCGCGCTCGGCATCGTCGATATGGCCGTCGGCGCGGGCGGCGGCGATCATGGCGCGCACCAAGGCAAGAGCGAATTCGCCCTCGCCCTGCGGGGCCTGCGCGGGATGGAAGCTGGTGTCCTCCGGCGGCGGCAGGAGTTCGCCTTCCCTGGCCCCCTGCTGAGGTTCCTTGCCTGCCTGGTAGTTCTGGTAGGCTTTGTAGGCAATGCCGGCGACGGCGGCGAGGCCGCCGATCTTGAGCGCGCTGCCGGTGATCGAGCGGCCGGTGCTGGTGCCCAGCAGGACGGCGGCGATGGCGCCGGTGGCGAGCGGATTGTCCTTGGCAAGCTGCACGGCCTGGCCGGCCTTGTCGCGCACGGTGCCCTGAGTGCCGGGGACCTGCGAACCCAAAAGGTCGTTCAACAGCTTCTTCGGGTCGATCATCCGCGTCTCCTCGTTTTCGCGCTCTTTGATTGGCGGAAAGGTAGGAACGCATTCATGGCATTGCAATGACACCCCGCGCGCCGGCGCAGAAATTCGGACACTCAACCGAACGGTTCGGCAGGGGCCTTGCCGCCCGAAAGACCGGTCATGACGGCGGGGCGCGTGCCTTTCCTGTGGTCCGCCGTCTCGAACTGCAGCGCCTTGATCACGCCGTCCCGGGGAAAACGCCGGAGAACGTCGGCAAGACTTGCGGGCGCGATGCGCCTGCGGCCCGCACCGAACAGGTCGCAGACCGCACCGCGCGACACGAGATGCGCCTCCGCCCCATGAGCGCGGGCGGAAACCCAGCCGTTGAGATGAAGCGCGATGGCGTCGCCAACCTTCTGCGCAACCGGCCCGGCATGCCCCCTGGCATGAAGATGGTCGCGGACCCTTTCACCGCCACTGAGCGCGAAACAGCGCGAACACAGATGCGGTTCGTGACGGTCGGTCAGGCCGATGTCGTGCAGGATGGCGGCGGCGAAGAAAAGCGATGGATCGTAGGTCAGTCGCTCATGCGAAGCGATGAGCGCGCCGAAAAGATAGGTGCGCCAACTGTGAAACAGCAGGGCATCGTCATGGGTTTCGCTGGCCAGTTGAAGCGCATCCTCGACCAATGCGGTTTTTCCCGGCAGAAGCGCATCGAGCTCCAGCGGCGCGGGCGAGAGCAGGCCAAACCGGTGGCGGAGGGAGTCCACCGCCTCGCGCACCTGCACGAAGGCAAGGTTGCCAACAAGGCGGATCTTCTCGCTTCCCCTCAGTTCGCCGGCGGTTCCATGGCCCCATTCGAGTGTGCCCATGGGGGCGTTTCGGTGTCTGTTCCGTTCGGTCATCGTGAAGTGCCTTGATATTTGTACTGTTTCGCATAAAAATGCACGAAGATGATTTTTATGCAAGATGGTACAAAATGATTTCACGCCGTGGACGTCCACCGGCCTATGACCGCGAAGCGGCGCTGATGGCTATTGCGGAAGCCTTCCGCCTGCGTGGCTATGCGGCGGCCTCGCTGGACGAGATCGCGTCCGCGGCGGGCATGAACCGGCCGAGCCTTTTCGCCGCGTTCGGCAACAAGAAGGCCATGTATCTGGCTGCGCTTGAAGACTATCGCCGGCGCATGAGGGAGGCGGTTTCGCCTGTCCTGGAGAGCGAAGGGGCGCTCGCGGATGTGCTGACGCGCTTCTTCGATGCGGTGATCGGGTTTTATTGCGAGGGGGTGGCGCCGGGCTGTCTCGTTTTGTGCACGGCGACGGCGGAAGCGCCGGCAGATGACGAAATCGCGGACGCATTGACCGCGACTGTCGATGAGATCGAGGCGCAGTTGTCGGCCCGGATAGGGCGGGACGAGGCCGCCGGCGACGTGGCGGGACTTGCGCAACTGATGGTGTCGCTTCTGATCGGCATTGCCGTCCAGGCGCGCGCGGGCGCGGACGAGTCGGCGCTGAAACGTTTTGCGCGCGCCGGTGTGGCTGCGGCATTGCGTCAGCCCTTGTGATCGGGCTTTGACATTTCGCGCGCCCGGTGGCACTGGCCTCAGCCCGATTTTCAGAAGCAAGGTATCCAGGTGACCGACGTCGTTTCCCACACCCTGACCCTTTCCGATGGTCGCCGCCTCGGCTGGCATGAATGGGGCGCACGCGCTGGCCGTGTCGTGATCTTCTGCTCCGGTGCCGGCATGGCGGGCGCGATCCCGTTTGGCGGCGTGGCGGCAGAACGGCTTGGCCTGCGTATGATCGCAGTGGACCGGGCGGGGCTCGGTGCATCGGACGCGGACCCGGAAAAGAGCTTTCAGCGCTGGGGCGCGGATGTGGCGGCGCTGCTTGAGCATCTCGGGGAAGACGATGCGCTTGCGATGGGCTTTTCGCAGGGCGCGCCGTTTGCGCTGGCGCTGGCGGATGCCGGTGTGGCGAAAGCCGTGGCGCTGGTTTCGGGGCAGGATGAGTTGTCTGCGCCGGAAGTACTGTCGCAATTGCCTGAACCCGTCGCCAGCATGGTGCAGCTAGCCAAGGATGACCCGGCGCGTCTGGAGGCGGACATTGCCGCCTCCGCGACCGCTGACTGGTTGTGGCAGATGATCGAGACGATGAGCGGAGCGCAGGATCGTTCGTACTATTCAGGTGAGGCGTTTGCGCCGCTTTATCGCTCAGCGCTGGCCGACGGGTTTCGGCAGGGCGCGGCGGGTTATGCCCGCGACACACGGCTTGCCATGGCACCCTGGCCGTTCCGCGTCGAGGAAATTTCCTGCCGGGTGGCGTTGTGGTTCGGCCTTGCTGATACGAGCCCGGTTCATTCGCCGGATTTTGGTGCCACGTTGAATGGCCGGTTCGTCAACAGCACGCTGCACCAGCTCGAAGGTGAAGGCAGCGCCATTCTGTGGAGCCATGCGGACGCGATCCTAGCGGATCTTGCCGCGGCAGCTTGAACCCGGAATATCCGTGTGGTCAGGGCTTCTCCGGCGGCGTGCCGATGGGGAAGCTCTTGCCGCGCTTTTCGGCCAGTTCCACCTGACGCTGGCGCTCGGCGTAGCGGGCGCGGTCCGCCTCGCTGCGCGCATAGGCGCAATACGGGCAGGAAACGCCTTCCTGAAAGAGCGGGGAGGCGCGTTCCTGCGGCATCAGGGGATGGCGGCAGGCGCGGCAGAGGCTCGCCTCGCCCTCTTCCAGGCCGTGGCGGACCGAGACGCGCTCGTCGAAGACGAAGCACTCGCCTTCCCACAGGCTGTCCCCGGCCGGAACCTCTTCCAGATATTTCAGGATGCCGCCCTTCAGGTGATAGACGTCGTCTATGCCCTTCAGCTTCATGAAGGCCGTCGCCTTCTCGCAGCGGATGCCGCCGGTGCAGAACATGGCGACCTTGCGGCCCTTCAGGCGACCGAGATTCTGCTCCGCCCAGGCGGGAAAATCACGGAAGGTTTCCGTTTCCGGATCCTCGGCGCGCGCGAAGGTGCCGATGGCCGTTTCGTAGGCGTTGCGCGTGTCGATCACCATGGTTTCAGGATCGGCGATCAGGGCGTTCCAGTCGGCCGGGTCGACATAGGTACCCGCGTGCAGGGCCGGGTCGATCTCCGGCACGCCCATAGTGACGATCTCCTTCTTCAGCCGCACCTTCATGCGGTGGAAGGGCATGGCGGCCGCCGTGCTGTATTTGACCTCGAGGCCGGCAAGCGCCGGGATCGCCTCGAGATGGGCGACCAGCTCGGCAGTCGCCCCGGGCGTGCCCGCGACGGTGCCGTTGATGCCCTCGGCGGCCAGCAGCAGCGTGCCGCGAATGGAGCGCTCCCGGCAGAATGCGGCCAGAGGCTCGCGCAGCGCCGCATGATCGCCGAGCGCGGCGAAGCGGTAGAGCGCGGCAACGCGGACCGGCTGTTCGGACGGGGAAGAAACCATGCGGTTCTCCTAAAGCGCGGGCCGGTCCGTTGCAAGAAAAAGCAGTGCTTCCAGAAGGTTGCCGGGCGCCTCGCGAAGGCACTTCCGTTTTCCTGGAAAAATCTGTCCCCGCTGTGCCGTTCGGCGCGACAATCGGCGCGACGAAAGCGAGGCGTGACGATGTTTGCCAGGGATGCAATCGAGACGATCAACGGGATGGCGCGCCGGCACGCGCTCGATCCCGCCCTGCTTCTGGCGGTGGCGCAGGTGGAAAGCGGCGGCCGCACCCATGCGGTGATCGACGGGCGCGCCGAACCGCTGATCCGCTTCGAGGGGCACTATTTCGACCGCCGATTATCCGGGGAGAAGCGGGAGACAGCCCGCCGCGAAGGGCTGGCCGCGCCGCAAGCGGGCGCGGTTGCCAATCCGCGCGGGCAGGGGGAGCGCTGGGCGATGCTGGCGCGCGCCGCCGCCATCGACCGCAAGGCGGCATATGAATCGGTTTCGTGGGGCGCGGGCCAGGTGATGGGCGCGCACTGGAGCTGGCTGGGGTTCGCCGATGTCGAGGCGCTGGTCGCGGAGGCGCGGCGCGGGCTTTCCGGCCAGATGTCGCTGATGCTGCGCTATATCGATAAGGCTGGGCTGCGCGTGGCGCTCGAGCGCCACGACTGGCGCGCCTTCGCGCGCGGCTATAACGGCCCGGGCTATGCGGGAAACCGCTATGACGCCAAGCTTGCCCGCGCCTATCGCAGCTATGCGGCAGCTCTCTGGGCTGCTGGCGGGGGTGAGCTCGGGCCGCTCCGTCCCGGCGACCGGGGTGCTCGGGTTGCCGATCTACAGGTGCTCCTGTCGGCGCAGGGCTATCCCGTTGCGGTCGATGGCGTGTTCGGCCCTCTGACGCGGCAGGCCGTCATACGCTTCCAGAATGACCGGCTGCTTGCCGCCGATGGCCTTGCGGGAAGGGAGAGCATCGCCGCGCTGCAGCGCGGCCTGCCTCTCGGCGCGATCGTCCGGCGCCTCTGGCATTCGGGGAAACGCTTCTTCTCCGGACTTTTTTGACGGGCCGGCGCCACGCCGCCTTGCCTCGTGACCGCGAAAAGTGTTCAAGGGCGGCTGATTGCGTACTAAAACGTTTGAAACGGGCGAGAGCCACCAGGGAGATCACCATGCAGAAGAAGGCGGCCATGCAGAGGAAGGACGAGGCGCTCCTGGCGATCCTCGAGGGTCAGCCGGTGATGCCCGTGCTGAAGATCGACCGCCTCGCCGACGCCGTCCCGCTGGCGCAGGCGCTGGTGCGGGGCGGCCTGCCGGCCATCGAGATCACCCTGCGCACGCCGGATGCAATCGATGCCATCCGGCTGGTCAGCGAGGAGGTGCCGGACGCCATCGTCGGCGCCGGCACGATCCTGACCGCGAGAGATTTTTCCCAGGCGGTTTCGGCGGGCGCCCGTTTCATCGTCAGCCCCGGCATCACGCAGGAACTGCTCGATGCGGCCTCCATGTCCGAGGTGCCGTTCCTGCCGGGCGCGGCGACGCCGAGCGAGGTGATGGCCGCACGGGAGGAAGGGTATCGGCTGCTGAAATTCTTTCCCGCCGAGCAGGCGGGCGGCGCGCCCTTCCTGAAGGCGCTGGCCTCGCCGCTAGCCACCATCCGCTTCTGCCCGACCGGCGGTGTCTCGCCGAAGAATGTCGGCGACTACCTGTCCCTGCCGAACGTCATCTGCGTGGGCGGATCGTGGGTCGCGCCGGACAAGGAGATCGCCGCCGGAAACTGGGCGGCCATCGAGGAGCTGGCGCGGCAGGCGCGTGCGCTCAAGGGCTGATCGGGGGAACCATCCCCGGGAGTCACACGGCGTTGCGCTGCGAGGGCGGGAGCCGCGCTCGCGCCATCACCTCAATGAGGACAACCTCTCGAGAACCCGGAACCATAGCGTTTTGCAGTCAGGTGGGACCACCTGACTGCAAAACGCGAAAAAACAATGAGATAGACCCGTTCAGCGTTTCCGGAAACGCTGAACGGGTCTAATCGATGATGATGTCCTTTCCCTCCGCCTTCAGGCGGGCGAGACCGTCCTTCATTTCCTGAAGCCGCTCCGGCGGGTGCCCCTGCCACTGGGTCACCTCGGCAACGACCCGCAGCGGCTCACGGGAGCGATAGGACATCGTCGGATTGCCGGGAAACTTCTTGTCCGTTACGTTCGGATCGTCCTCTACCGGCCCCGTCGGCTCCACGACGTAGATCCTTTCCTGCCCGCTTCCGGCTGCAAGCTCCGCACCCCAGATGGCGGCGTCCAGCGTGCTCGCGAAGTAGACCCACGACAGCGGCTTCTCCTCGGTGAAGTTGGATCGGTGACCGGTGACGATCATGTCTCCCGGCTTCAGTTCGGCTCTGCTGCCATGGAAGAACGACTGGGCAAACATGCTGGCATTGGCGGTCATCGGGCTTCAGGCTCCTTCTGGGACATCGGACCGAAAAGCGAACTCCGGTGCTCGGTTGTTCCGATCCTTCATCAATGGTCCGGATCGTCCTTTGCTCGTGCGGATGGATGCGGGGCGATCCTGTGGCAAGCTGACCGCTTATCAGTCGTGCGCAGCCGCTGCATTCCGATTCTTGCCGCAGGGCATTGCGGCAGATGCAGCGGCTGGCCTCGTCGATACAGGCTTGACTTGCATTCCGCGGGTGCGCGACGGCCGGATGTCGGGTTCCCGCGCTGGGTGCGGGCCGTCGCGTCGTTCTCCGTGGAGAGGCTCAGTTCGTCCGGAAACGGGCCATCGACAGGAAGTTGACCGCCTTGCCGGTGAAGCGGGTTGCATCCGCGACGGCCGTGTTCTGCTCGAAACCGGAGGTGTAGACGGTTTTCGGAGAACGCACGAATTCGCTGTCGAATGCCGGCGGATGCGTGGCATGGGATGCCTCGGTCAACATCGAATGCCGGCTGAAGGCGCGGCTCTTCGTGTCGACGGCGGCCGTCACGACAACCGGTTCGGCTTCCGGTGACACGTCTGCCGGTCCGGGCTTCGCGCCCTTGCTCGTGGTGCGCGCGCCGCTCGGTACTGCCCTGCCGGGCTTGGCGTCGGCGCTGGCCAGAAGCGCGAGGCGCGGCGAGGCGGAAACGGGTTCGCCGCGGGGCTGCGCCGGGACCGGCGTGATCGCCGTTTCAGCGCTTGCGAGCTGCTCGGGAGCCGGACGCGGCTGCGGCAGGGCCGCCAGGCGGAATTCCTCGGCCTCCGCCTCGCGGGCCAGGGCCTCGCGGGTCGCGGCATCGACCGGGCGGCGCGACGGCACGGGCAGATAGGCCGCCGTGACGACGGGTTGCTCGACGTCCTCCTGCGCGCTGGCGAGGACCCCGGCGATGGCGTCCGGAGCGCCGGTCTCGGCCGAAGCCATCTGGACGAGCGCGTCACGCGTGGATTCGTCCGGCACCGCCGCCGGCGGCGCGTAGTCCGGCCGGCGCGTGGGAATCGGGACATTGGTGGCGACCAGAACGGCCGTTGCCGTCGCCTCCGGGGTTTCGTCCGCAAGAGTCGGCGCCTGCTCCACCGGCTTCACCTCGAAGGGAAGCGGCTGGCCGACGTTGACGTCCGGGCGCGGAGCGGAACGGGGCAGCGGCAGTGCGCGCTGGGGCAGGGCGGCCAGGATGGTCGCCGGCGTCTCGACGGGGGCCTCGGGCTGCGGCGGGGCGGCGCGCGCGACCTGA
>NZ_AMRM01000032.1 GCF_000300335.1 Nitratireductor pacificus pht-3B
ATGGTGAGCCTGTCGAACCACGCACGGCGCCGGAACGAAAAAGGCCGCCTGAACGGCGGCCTTTCATCATCTTTCCGGTGGGCAGGACGGCTTATGCGTCGCCCTCCTCCTTCTTGGCGGCAGCCTTCTTCGGCGCGGCCTTCTTCTTGGCCGCAGGCTTTTCCTTCTTCGCCGGCTTGGCCTCGGCTTCCTCGTCGTCGTCCGCCATCAGCTCGTCGCGCGACACGTTCTTGTCGGTCACGGAAATCTCCGCGAGGAGATGGTCGATGACCTTCTCCTCGAACAGCGGCGCGCGGATGTTGGCCGTCGCCTGCGGGTTCTGGCGGTAGAACTCGTAGATTTCCTGCTGCTGGTGGGCGGGATAGCGGCGGATCGATTCGATCAGCGCACGCTGCATCTCCTCGTCGCTGACCTGCACGGCGGCCTTCTCGCCGATCTCGGAGAGCACCAGGCCCAGACGCACCCGACGCTCGGCCAGGCGCTGATACTCTTCGCGCGCCTCCTCCTCGGTCGTGTCCTCGTCCTCGAAGCTGCGGCCGGCGGTCTCAAGATCGCGGGTCACCTGGCTCCAGATGTTGCCGAACTCGGCCTCGACGAGCCTGGACGGCGCCTCGAACTTGTAGGCCTCGTCGAGCGCATCGAGAATCTGCCGCTTGGCCTTCTGGCGGGTCACCTGGCCGAACTGGTTCTCGAGCTGGCCGCGAACGATCTCGCGCAGCTTCTCCGCCGATTCCAGACCAAGCATCTTGGCGGTCTCGTCGTTGATCTCCAGATCGTTCGGCTTGGAGACTTCCTTGACCTTGATGTCGAACTCGGCTTCCTTGCCGGCCAGATGTTCAGCGGCATATTCCTCGGGGAACGTCACCTTGATGGTGGTCTCGTCACCGGCCTTGAGACCGACGAGCTGCTCCTCGAAACCGGCGATGAACTGGTTGAAGCCGATCACCACCTCGGAATCCTCGGCCGCGCCGCCGTCGAAGGGCTCGCCACCGATCTTGCCGAGATAGTCGAGCTTGACCTTGTCGCCTTCGGCGGCCTTGCCCTTCTTCACCTCGTAGGTGCGGGCGGAGTCAGCGACGCGCTTGACCTGCTCATCGACCTCGTCGTCCGGCACGGAGTAGACCAGACGCGTGATCTTGATGTCGGAGAAGTCCTTCAGCTCGATCGGCGGAATGACCTCGTAGGACATGGAGAATTCGAAGTCAGCCTGGCCGGCCAGAACCTTCTCGGCTTCCTTCTCGTCCTCGGTCATCGAGATTTCCGGCTGCATGGCCGGCTTCTCACCGCGGTCGGAAAGAAGCTTCTGCGTGTCGGAGAGGATCTCGTTGACGACCTCGGCCATCAGAGATTTGCCATAGACACGGCGCAGGTGCTGGGCCGGCACCTTGCCGGGCCGGAAGCCCTTCAGGTTCACCTTGCCCTTGGCGTCGTCGAGGCGTTGCTCAAGGCGCGCCTCCAGATCCTTGGCCGGGACGGTGACCTTCAGTTCGCGCTTGAGCCCTGAGTTGAGAGTCTCGGTAACCTGCATCCATCAAACCTTTGTATTCGCTTGCATCGCCGCGTTCACGGCGCCCAACGCTCGTTCTGTCGGGGAATTCGTGCCGGAGTTGGCCCTTCTGGTGCGGGTGGAGGGACTTGAACCCCCACGGCTTGCGCCACAGGAACCTAAATCCTGCGTGTCTACCAATTCCACCACACCCGCTCCGAAAGCCCCAAGATACGCCTCAAGCTTCCGAAAGCGCGGGGTTCTATATCACCTGCACCTAGTCTATCAAAGTGAAATTGGCAAGTTTCCGGGCTTTTTTACGTCCTCCCGCGAGGCCGCCCCGGACCGGCGTTCCAGAGGCCTCGGGAGCACGCTCCGCAAGGATTCGTTTCGGGTCCGATAACCGCTTCCCGCTTCCGCCATGCTGCAGCCGCAAAAGAGCCATGTTGCATTGCACAATTTGCATTGCTGTCATGCAACATTGGCACTTCAAAGCATGGCTCGATGAGACTATCTCCTGGTCACAACGAATTCATGATTTGAACGAAGCGAGCAACGACATGAACATCATCCGCAACTACCGCAACTGGCGCCGCTACCGGCAGACCGTCAACGAGCTGAGCCGCCTGTCCAACCGCGAACTGAACGACCTCGGCATTTCCCGCGGCGACATCCCGTTCGTGGCGCGCAAGTCGGTCTAACGAGTTTTGAATTTCGCCAGGATCACCTCCTCCCGATCCTGACGAATGCGGCCGGCATCCTCCTCCTCCCGATTGCCGGCCACCCAAAACGACACCCGCCGAACCTCCTCCCTCGGCGGGGGTTGTTTCCCCGGTGAAGCAGCAGCTGCAAAGCGCATAGCCGGACCAGTTTCAAGGCTTCCCTGAAGGTCACCTCCTCCCGACCTTCACGGAACGACCGGCACCTCCTCCTCCCGGATGTCGGTCACCCAAAACGACACCCGCCGAACCTCCTCCCTCGGCGGGTGTTGTTTTCCAGCGGCGGCCACCTATATGGAGCCGGTCGCAGACAGATTTGACAGTTTCGTCGAGGTTACCTCCTCCCAACCTCGGCGGATATGACCGGCACCTCCTCCTCCCAAAATGCCGGTCACCCCATAACGACACCCGCCGAACCTCCTCCCTCGGCGGGTGTTGTTTTTTTATGTTCCGTCTCTCCCCATCGCCCCGGCCGGCAACGTCTCGAAGACGGCGTTCGCTCAATTGCATTCCAAGCCGCCGCGGCCTATGTCCTTCCCATGAAACCAATTCACATCATCGGCGGCGGCCTCGCCGGATCGGAAGCGGCATGGCAGGCGGCGGAAGCCGGCGTGCCGGTCGTCCTCCACGAGATGCGCCCCGTGCGCGGCACGGACGCTCACCAGACGGATGGTCTGGCGGAACTCGTCTGTTCCAACTCCTTCCGCTCGGACGACGCGGAGACCAACGCCGTCGGCGTGCTGCATGCGGAAATGCGCCTTGCCGGTTCGCTGATCATGCGCTCGGGCGACGAGAACCAGGTTCCGGCGGGCGGCGCGCTGGCGGTCGACCGGGTCGGCTTTTCCGAGGCCGTGACCGCCGCGCTCGAAGCGCATCCGCTGATCACCATCGCCCGCGAGGAGATCACCGGCCTGCCGCCAGAGGCGTGGGATCAGGCGATCATCGCCACGGGTCCGCTGACGGCGCCGGCGCTCGCCGAGGCGATCGCCGTCAGCACCGGGGCTGAATCGCTCGCCTTCTTCGACGCCATCGCCCCGATCGTGCATTTCGACACCATCGATCTCGATGTCGCCTGGTTCCAGTCGCGCTACGACAAGGTGGGCCCCGGCGGCACCGGCAAGGACTACATCAACTGTCCGATGGACAAGGCGCAGTACGAGGCCTTCATCCAGGCCCTGCTCGACGGCGAGAAGACCGAGTTCAAGGAATGGGAAGGCACGCCCTATTTCGACGGCTGCCTGCCGATCGAGGTCATGGCCGAACGCGGGCCGGAGACCTTGCGCCACGGGCCGATGAAACCGATGGGCCTGACCAACGCGCACAAACCGGACGAGAAGCCCTATGCCGTCGTCCAGTTGCGCCAGGACAATGCGCTCGGCACGCTCTACAACATGGTCGGTTTCCAGACGAAGCTGAAATACGGCGCGCAGACCGGTATCTTCCGGATGATTCCGGGTCTCGAGAACGCCGAGTTCGCCAGGCTCGGTGGCCTGCACCGCAACACCTATCTCAATTCGCCCGCCCTGCTCGACGGAACGTTGCAGTTGAAGAGCCGCCCGGGCCTGCGTTTTGCCGGACAGATCACCGGTTGCGAAGGCTATGTGGAAAGCGCGGCGATGGGCCTGCTCGCCGGGCGCTTCGCGGCCGCATCGCGGCTCGGGCACGCCTTTGCCCCGCCGCCCGTGACAACCGCCTTCGGCGCGCTGCTCAACCACATCACCGGCGGGCATATTCTCTCGGCCGACGAACCGGGTAAGCGGTCCTTCCAGCCGATGAACGTCAATTTCGGGCTGTTTCCTCCCGTGGACGTCCCGAAGCCCGAGGGCCGGCGGCTGCGCGGCAAGGAAAAGACCGTCGCCAAGAAACGCGCCATGAGCGCCCGCGCGCTGGCCGACTGCAGGCGCTGGCTGGAGCAGGAAACCGCAGGCATCGCCGCCGAATAGACCTGCTCAACGTTTCACGGAAGCGTTGCGCGGGGCGCTCAGCGCCACTCGGCGCGGCGGATGAAGATCGTCCCGGAGATGTTGCGAATCTGCGAGCCGGGCTTCAGTTCGGCGTGGAAATAGGTCGGTGCGAGCATGATCGTCCGGCCGTCGGCCGTCAGAGTCAGCGTCGCCCCCCTTCCCTGTTCCACCATCTCCGCGACCTGCTCGTCGCTCACCGGAAAGCGCGTCACCGGTTCGTCGTCGATGCCGAGGCCGATCACATTCTCCTGCAGGCTCAGGGACAGCCGCGCGCCGTCCGGCAGGTCGATCCGGCTGGTTTCGCCTCCGGCCGGATAGAGCTGCGCGTTGAGCAACACGGTGTCGAACCCCGCGACGACAAGGGCCATCGGTTCGGAGCTGTTCACGACCACCGTATCGTCCGGCTGCTTGCGCGCACGGTCGGGGTCCAGCCCCCAGGCGACGGCGACGTCGCGATAGGAACGGCCGGGCGCGGTCACGTCGAACCCTTCCGGCGCCACCGACTGGAGGCTCCGCTCACCGGACAGGAAGAGCAGCGCCGAAAGCGCCCGATCGTGATCCTCTCCTTCGACAGGCGGGTTGTTGACGATCGCCAGGAACCGCGCCGACTGGTCGGCCACCGACCGGGAGAGCGCGCCTTGCGGGCCGAAACTGCCGAGGAGCAGCGCCAGCACCGGCAGACCGGCGATGACCCGCGTGTCGCCGCGCAGGCGCGGCCAGAGCTGCGCCAGGACGAGGAGCGCCGAAACTGCGCCGAAAAGCCCGAGGAGGAAGCGGTCGACCGTGATGCCGAAAGCGCCCACGCGCAGGACCAGCGCATAGGCCAGAAGCGCGAGCGGTATCGGCAGCAGGAGCGGCCAGAAGCGCACGAAGAAGCGCGACGGCGCGCGGGCGGTGTCGAGGAAGGGCCGTGTCAGGATCAGGACGGCGAAGATGCAGAACCCGTAGGTCAGGACAAGCCAGCCGATCTGGCCATCCGGCACGCTCCGCGTGAGCACGATCTTCAATGCATAGAGATGCAGGATCACCGCATAGACGATCAGCAGGGGCACGGCCGCGAAATCGCCGAGCGCGCGCATGCCGCGCTGCATGAAGTCGGATTCGTGCCGGCCGGGCTCGACGGAAAAATCCCTCGGCGTCTGTCCCATGCCGAACAGCGGCGCGACGAACAGGCCGATCGACAGCCAGACGTGCTCGTAGAGATCCCCCGGAATGTCGATGCCGAACAGATGGGTCAGGCTGGCGAGGATCGCCGAGATCCCGCCACCGAACAGGCCGAGCGCCAACAGGGCGAGCAATGCGGCAAAAACCAGATGCGCGGCGAACATCCAGAAGGCGGCGCTCGTTCCGCGTCCGACAAAGGGAGCGAGCGGCACGACGCCGATCAGCGCCATCATGAAGGCCCATTCCGTGGTCACGCCGGTGATGCCGGGCCACATGACCGCGAAGGCGGCGAGCCCGCATGCGAACGGGACGAGCACCGCGCGCCAGCCTGACTGAAATCGCGATTCGACGAACAGCTTGCCCGAAAGGGCCGCCAGTGCGGCGGCGATCAGCGCGACGATCAGGTCGTCCGATCGCGCCGGGGCCAAGGCATCATTCGGAAAAACCCGGACATCGGCGGCCAGGAGATTGGCGTACAGCGCCGCGAGCAGAAGAAGCAGCGCGCTCAGCGGAAAGCGCAGGACCGCAGCGCGCGTGGCCGCAAGCGTTTCCAGAAGCGCCGACCGCCACCCAGACGGGACGGAGGATATTGCTGCTTGTGTGGTCAACGCTGTTCCCCTTCGATGCACGAATGCCCGTGCCACAAAGACCAGCCAAGCGGGGCGGAAATGCGGCACCTTCCAGGCCGGCAGCCAAGCCGGAACGCGCGCGCGCCGCGTCTCAGCCCCAGCCCCGCATCGCAAGACCCAGCATCGTCCAGTGGCGCCGCCACGGGGCAATGCTCGCGCGCTGATCCATCGGATCGACGCGGCCGCCGGCCATCCGGTCGAAATAAAGCGGAGCGAGACCGGCGGGCAGGTAGGCCGGAAGCAGGCGCCGCGGAAGCCCCTTGGCCGCCCTCTCGAAGATCCGCGCGTGCTCGCGGCCCAGCGCGATCATCGCCATCACGGCGCGATGCGCGCCCTGCGGGTCGTTGCCGGCCAGCAGAGCCTCGCGGGTCGTGCCAGCCGCGGCCAGAAGATCGGCCGGGATGTAGCACTGGCCCCGCCGGCGGTGGATCGGCAGCGACCGCAACAGGCCGGCGATCGCCTGGGCGCAGCCGGCATGGCCGGCCGTCTCGCCCGTTCGCTGCGCCGCGACGGGATCGAGCACCAGCGCGGCAAGCTGGATCAGCGCGGATGTGGTCTCGCCGCAATAACCCTCCAGATCGTTGCGGCTCGGCATCGGGTCGTCGTAGAGATCGAACTCGCGCGCATCGAGCATGTCGAGCAGAGGCTGGACGGGCAGGTCAAACGTCCGGACCGTGTCGAGCAGCGCGGCCGCCAGGGGCGCGCTCGCGGCGGCATCCGGCATCTGCCCGCTCAGGACATCACGCCAGAACTGCAGGCGCACGGCGCCCGGCAGCGGTTCGCTGACGCGATCGCGGATCGCGGCAATCTCGGCGTTGAAGGCGTAGAGCGCGGACAGTGCCCCGCGCCTGTCCGCCGGTGCATAGAGTACGGAAAGATAGCGGTCTGGATCGGCCTGGCGCAGCACCGACAGTGCATGGTCCGGCGCGGCTGCCATCTCAGTCGACGGCGACCAGCGCCGCGGCGACGGACCGGCTTTCCGCGAGCAGGACGTTGTAGGTGCGGACGGCGGCGCCGGTAGCCATCATCTCGACCGCGACACCCGCCTCGCGGAAGCGTTTGCGCAACGCCGCCGGAAGCGGGATCAGCGTCTTGCCGGTGCCTATGAGCAGGATGTCGAACGTCCCGGCCTCCGCCAGCAGCTTCGCATAGTCGCTCTCCGTCACAGGTTCGAATGCCGCCACGTCCCAGCCGTGAATGCCCGAAGGCAGGCAGAGGATCGAGCCGCGATGCGACATGTCGGCGAAGCGGAAGCCGCCATTGCCATAGGCGTCGATGGGCGCGCGACCGGGGAAATGGGCCGCGCGCATCTGGAGACCGGCAGACATCACTTCGCCGGCAACTGACCGGCGGTCCCGCCGTCCGCCGCATCACCCTCATCTGCCGTCCCGCCCTGCGCGCCGGTGGCGCGCATGCGGAACAGGATCAGCAGCGGTGCCGCGATGAAGATCGACGAGTAGGTGCCGATCACCACGCCGAAGATCATCGCCGCCGTGAACGAGCGGATCACCTCGCCGCCGAAGATGAACAGGGCGACCAGCGCCAGGAGCGTCGTCACCGAGGTCATGGTGGTGCGCGACAGCGTCTGGTTCATCGACAGGTTGAGAAGCTCCGGCAGAGGCATCTTCTTGAAGCGCCTCAGGTTCTCGCGCACGCGGTCGTACACCACGACCGTATCGTTCAGCGAATAGCCGACAATGGTCAGGATCGCGGCGATACTGGTCAGGTTGAACTCTATGCCCGTGATGACGAAGAAGCCGATGGTCATGATGACATCATGCAGCGTCGCCAGGATCGCCCCGACGGCGAACTGCCATTCGAAGCGCAGCCAGATATAGATCAGGATGGCGAAGAGCGAGGCGAGAACGGCGATGGTGCCGGCCCGCGCCAGTTCGCTCGAGACGGTCGGACCGACCACCTCGACGCGGCGGAACTCGTAGGCATCCTCCAGCTCGCCGCGCATCTTGGTGATGACGGTCTGCTCGGCATTGTCGCCGCCGTCCTGCGCCTGAACGCGGATCAGAACCTCGCGCGGATCGCCGAACTCCTGCACCTGGACCTCGCCCAGATTGAGCTCGGAAAGCCGCGAGCGGATGTCGGCGAGATCGGCCGGTCCCTCGCGGGACTGCACCTCGATCGACGAGCCGCCGCGGAAGTCGATGCCGTAATTCATGTTGAAGGTCATGAACAGGGCGACGGCCGCGATGGAGGCGATGGCCGACAGCGAGAAGGTCACGCGACGCAGCTTCATGAAACCGATGCGCGTCTCGTCGGGCACCAGCTTCATCGGCGTGCGCGGCAGTTCCTTCGGCCGGCGGCGGCGCACCCATTCGGCGATGATCCAGCGGGTCAGCGTATACGCCGTGAACACGGTGGTCGCGATGCCGATGGCGAGCGTCACCGCGAAGCCGCGCACGGGTCCCGATCCCAGATAGAACAGGATGATGGCGGCGATCAGGGTCGTCACGTTGGCGTCGACGATGGTCGCCAGGGCCTTCGAGAAGCCCGTGTCGACCGCCTGGATCAAGGAACGACCGCCGGCGCGCTCCTCGCGTATGCGCTCGAAGATCAGCACGCTGGAATCGACCGCCATGCCGATGGTCAGCACGATGCCGGCAATGCCCGGAAGGGTCAGCGTCGCGCCGAGCGCGGAAAGAATGGCAATGATCATCGTCACGTTCGCGACCAGCGCGATCACGGCGAACACACCGAGCAGGCCATAGGCGGCAATCATGAAGGCGACGACAAGCACGGCGCCGATTATCGAAGCGATCTTGCCGGCGTCGATGGAATCCTGGCCGAGGCCCGGTCCGACCGTTCGTTCCTCGATGATGGTCAGCGTCGCCGGCAGCGCGCCGGCACGCAGCAGAACCGCCAGGTCATTGGCGCTCTGGACGGTGAAGCTGCCGGAAATCTGGCCCGTTCCGCCGAGGATCGGCTCGCGGATCTGCGGCGCGGAGATGACCTGATCATCCAGAATGATGGCGAACAGCCGGCTGACATTCTCCTGCGTCGCCTGGCCGAAGCGCGTCGCGCCCTTCGTGTCAAAGCGGAAGCTGACGACGGGTTCGTTGGTACGCTGGTCGAAGGTCGCCTGCGCATCGACGAGATTCTCGCCCGAAACGATGACCCGATCCTCGATCAGGTAGGGAACGGGCGGATCGTCCATCGAATATTTGACGGATGTGCCGATCGGCGGACGGCCGGCAATGGCCTCCTGAACGGGCATCGACTGATCGACCATCTGGAAGGTCATCTTGGCGGTCTGGCCGAGGATGTCCTTCAGGCGCTGCGGGTCCTGCAGCCCCGGAACCTGCACCAGAATCCGGTCGTCGCCCTGACGCTGGATGACCGGCTCGGTCGTGCCCAGCTCGTTGACGCGCCGGCCGACCACCTCGATGGACTGCGTCAGCGCCGACGTCGTGCGGTACTCGATGCCTTCATCCGTGAGCGAGAAGCGCAGAAGCCCCGGCTCCGGCTCGCTCAGCGTCAGTTCGGTCACCGTGCCGCCGCCGAACAGGCCCGAGGCGATGGGTTGGGTCAGCTCCGCCAGCGCTTCCTTCGCCGCCGCGACATCGCCGGCATCGCGAATGCGCACCTGCACGCTCTGCCCCGATCCCGTCAGACCGGTATAGCCGATCCTCTTGTCGCGGAGCAGGCGGCGGATGTCGTCGCGCGTGGTGACGATCCGCTCCTCGATCAGTTCGTCCTGCTCGATCTGCAGCAGGATGTGCGAGCCACCCTGGAGATCGAGGCCGAGCGTCATCGGACGCGTCGGCGCCCAGTTCGGCAGGGACGACAGATAGGAGGCCGGGATGATGTTCGGCGCCGCATAGGCGATGCCGAGCGCCACGGCCAGCCAGATGAGGATCGTTTGCCAGCGCGAGAAGTGTAGCATGGTGCCTCTTGGGTTCGGGTCGAAGGCCGCAGAAGCGGCCCTCCCCGGCAATCACGTCCCAGAGCATCGGACCGAAAAATGGAATCCGGTTTTCGGTTGTTCCGATACTCCCTCAATGATCTAGATCGTCCCTTTTGCGTCCGAAAGGACGCATGGCGATCTAATGCGGTTATTTCTTGGCCGAGGTGTTGTCGGCCACCGGCTCGCCCTTGACGCGCACCTCGGCAAGCATCGAGCGGACCGCCGTGACCTTGTTGCCGCCGCCCAGGTCGATCTCAAGCTCGTGGTCGTTGACGACCTTCGTCACCTTGCCGACCAGGCCGCCGCCCGTCACCACCGTGTCGCCACGCCGCACGGCAGCCAACATCTCGGTGCGCTTCTTCATCTGCTGGCGCTGCGGCCGGATGATGAGGAAGTACATGATGACGAAAATCAGCACGAACGGCAGAATGCTGACAAAAATGTCCGGAGTGGCGCCGCCAGCCTGTGCGTATGCCGGGGTAATGAACATGGGATGCTCCTGATATGCGCCGGCGGGCCGGCTGATCGTAAATGTGGCCGGAATATAGACTTTCGCCCCTCCATTGCAACTGTTCGCCAGCTTTGTGCGCCACTGTTTGCCGGGCGTACCGCCACAAGGGGAGCGCGGCTTGCAAAGAGACCGGCCCTATGACAGAACCGTACCGTACGGTACACTTGCCGGATCGCCTCTCATGCAGCTTCCCGAGGGAGAATCATGCCCGACATCGATATCGAAGCGCTGAACGACAAGCTCGACCGGCTGATCGCCGCCGTGGAGCGCCTGGGGCCGCCTGCCTCTCCTCCCGCGCGCTTCGATGCGGCGGACTGTTTTGTCTGGCATGCGGAGGACCGGAGCCTCCTCCCCGTGGAGAAGGTCAACCGTGTGGAACTCGGCCTGATCCGGGGCGTCGATCGGGTGCGCGACATCCTGGCGGACAACACCGGGCGCTTCGCCCGCGACCTGCCGGCGAACAACGTGCTCCTGTGGGGGGCGCGCGGGATGGGCAAGTCTTCGCTGGTGAAGGCGATCCACGCCGATGTGAACCGGACCGCGGCGGCAGGCCAGCCGCCCTTGAAGCTGGTGGAGATCCACCGCGAGGACATCGAGACCCTGCCGCAGCTCATGGCATTGCTGAAGGCCGCGCCGTTCCGCTTCATCCTGTTCTGCGACGATCTGTCCTTCGACCAGGACGACACGTCCTACAAATCGCTGAAGGCTGCGCTCGAGGGCGGCGTCGAGGGACGTCCGGCCAATGTGATCCTCTACGCCACGTCCAACCGGCGCCATCTCCTGCCGCGCGACATGATCGAGAACGAGCGTTCGACCGCCATCAACCCGTCGGAGGCGGTGGAGGAGAAGGTATCGCTGTCGGACCGTTTCGGCCTGTGGCTCGGCTTCCACAAGTGTTCGCAGGAGGAGTATCTGGCGATGATCGACGGCTATGTCCGCCATTACGGGCTGGACACCGATCCCGATGCGCTGCGCGCCGACGCACTCGAATGGGCCACCACGCGCGGCAGCCGCTCCGGCCGCGTCGCCTGGCAGTTCATCCAGGACCTGGCCGGCCGCCTCGGCAAGCGGCTGGAGGGATGACGGGAGCGGCCGCCATCGCTCAATAAAGAACCCGCCCTCGCGGGCGGGTTAAGGCGCGGCCTGACCGGAGGTCTGGCAGACCGCAATCGTTCTTCGTTATTCGCGAAAGTCTATTCGAGATAGCCGGTCGGATTGACCGGTGTCGCGTTCTTGCGCACCTCGAAGTGCAGCTTCGGGCTCTCCGCATTGCCGCTCATGCCCGACAGCGCGATCTCCTGGCCGCGCTTGACCTTCTCGCCGCGCTTGACACGCAGGGCGCTGGCATGGCCGTAGACCGTGACCATGCCGTCGTCATGGCGCACAAGAACGGTGTTGCCGAATTCCTTCAAGCCGTCGCCGGCATAGATCACGACGCCGTTCTCCGCCGCCTTCACCGCCGTCCCGGCCGGAACGGAAATGTCGATGCCGTCATTGCGGACCGAACCGGACGTGCTGCCGAAGCCGGAGACGATGCGCCCGCGCACCGGCCAGCGCAACTTGCCGATGCCCGTCGAATCGGGTGCTGCGGCGGTGTTGTCCCGGGCCACCGCGGCCACCTGGCTTGTGCCTTCGGCCGGCTTGGCGTTCGCCCTGACCGGCGCCGGGTTGGCCGCCGGTTCGGGTGCACGCGGGGTGGCGCTGGTCGTGGTCGTATCGACCGCATTCTGCCTGGGAGCGCTCGCCACCTGCGTGGCGGGAGCGGCGCCGGCGGCCGGGATGGTTAGTTTCTGGCCGATCTGCAGATAGCCGTCGGACAATCCGTTCGCTGTCTTGATGCTGGCGGCGCTGGCGCCAGTCTTGCGCGCGATCCCGTAGAGCGTGTCACCGGAGGCGACGGTGTAGACACCGCCAGCACCGTTGCTGTTGCTTGCCGTCGCATTGTTCGCCTCGGCGCGGTCGGGCCGCGCGCGCGGCTTCGGCGTTTCGGGTAGCACGGCCAGTCGCTCCTGCGGCTCGCGCTGGGGTGCCGGCTGGCTGGGCGCCGGTTCGCGCGCCGCCGTCCGGGTGTTTTCCTGCTGCTGACTGGCGCCGGGGGCCGCAGCCTGCTGCGTGGCACTGCGCGAATAGGCATAGCTCGGAATGACCAGCTGCTGCCCGATCTGCAGGCCGGCATCCCGGGGCAGACCGTTGGCGCTGAGGATCACCCCGGCGGGCACACCGAAGCGGCGCGAGAGACTGTAGGCGGTGTCCCCTTCGCGCACGGTGACGACCGTGCTGCCGGCATCGCCGGTCCGGGCCGGCTGCGCGACGGAACCGGTCGCCGTCGTGTCGAGTTCCGGACGTGCCGCGACGACCGGCGCGGGCTGCTGCACGGGCGCGGCGATCGGCTGGCGCTGGATCGGGGCGGATGCGGCGGGAGGCGCCAGCGTCACCGGCTGGTTCATGCGGTTCGCGCCCGGCGCCGGCAGCGGCTGCTGTGCGACGCCGCCCACAAGTCCCGCAGGGCGGACGGCCTGGCGGTTGATTGAGCCGGTCGCGGTCGTGTCGAGACCGGCCGTATTGTAGCCGCTGTCACCGGGATAAGGCTGGCTGACCGGGGCCATCGCGACATTGCGATTGACCGACGACCGGCCGTCGGCGAAGTCGCTGGCGCGAAAGCGTGAGACATCGGAACTGCAACCGGCCACGGCGCCACCCACAAGAATGACAGCCGCTCCACGCACCAGAGTGCGCTCGAATTTCCGTGTGATGCAACGCATGAGACTACCCGCGTACCCAATACTTGAACACGGACAATTAGATCGCGTTAATGTTACCCAGCGGTTAAGGACCCCGCAGAAATTGTTGGAATCCCACGCCTGCCGCCCGTCAAATGGCTTCGGCGGCACCTTTCAGCAGGGGCTGGAGACGCACGCAGGCGAGATCGGTCCGCTCGAAGCGGCTGCCGATCTTGACGAGCTTCATCATCGTCTGCGGCTCTTCTTCCGGCCCCACGGGGCAGATCATGATCCCTCCGGTCGCCAGCTGATCGACGAAACGGCGCGGCAGATCGTCGAACGCCGCCCAGGCGACAATCCGGTCGAAGGGCCCCTCGCCGGCGAGGCCGTCCCTGCCGTCGGCATGGCGCGCCACGGCATTGGCGACCCCGAGTGATTCCCAGCGTGCCTGTGCCTCCGCAACCAGCGTCCTGTAGCGGTCGAGGCTGACGACCCGGCCTGACAGGCGCGCGATGACGGCGGCGGTGAAGCCCGACCCCGTGCCGATCTCCAGAACACGGTGGCCCGACGACAGCTCAAGCGCCTCGATCACCTGCGCCTGGAGATCGCACCCCTCGATGGCCTCACCGCAACCGATCGGCAGCATGCGCTCCGACCAGGCCGCGCCGGTCCATTGCGAGGGAATGAAGCCGGCGCGTGGCGTCATCTCCATGGCCGAGAACAGCGCCTTGCTGCCCAGGCCCCGCGCGCGCATGCGCAGCATGAAGGCAGCGAACCCCTCGCGCTCGGCGTCGGCGGCCATCATGCAAGCGCCTTGGTCAACCGTTCGCGCACCTCGTGCGCGGTCAGATCGAGATGAAGCGGCGTCACCGAAACGAAGTTGTCGCGAATGGCCGCCTGGTCGCTGCCCGTCCGGATGTCCGCCTGCTTGCGGCCGAAGCGGAGCCAGTAATAGGGGAAATTGCGCCCGTCCCGGCGCTCCTCGACCCACAGGCCGTGCACGAGCTTGCCCTGCGCCGTGACGAGCGCGCCCTTCGCCTCCTCGGGCGGGCAATTGGGAAAGTTCAGGTTGAGGAACACGCCTTCCGGCAAGGGCGTTTCGACAAGCCGCTTCAGCAGCGGCGGCGCCAGCGCCTCGGCGGTGCCGAAGGGCACGAAGCGGCTTTCGTCCGTGAAATCGTAGGCTTGGCTGAGCGCAATGGAGCGGATGCCGAGCAGCGTGCCCTCCATCGCCCCCGCCACCGTGCCGGAATAGGTGACGTCGTCGGCGATGTTGGTTCCGTTGTTGACGCCCGATAGGATCAGGTCCGGCGGCGCGTCCATGACATGGCGGACACCCATGATGACGCAATCCGTCGGCGTGCCGCGCAGCGCGAAATGACGGTCGTCGATCCTGCGCATCCTGAGCGGTTCGGAGAGCGACAGCGAATGCGCAAAGCCCGACTGGTCGGTCTCCGGTGCCACAACCCAGACATCGTCGGAAAGGGTCCTGGCAATGCGCTCGAGAACAGCAAGGCCCTCGGCGTGAATGCCGTCGTCATTGGTCAGCAGAATGCGCAAGATTTCAGTCCTTCACTGCTTCGATCTTCTCCAGGCCGCCCATATAGGGGCGCAGAACGTCCGGCACGGTCACGCTGCCGTCCTCGTTCTGGTAGTTCTCCATGACGGCGATCAGCGCCCGGCCGACGGCTGTGCCCGAGCCGTTCAGCGTGTGGACGAAATGCGTCTGCTTGTCGCCGCCGGCGCGGTAGCGGGCGTTCATGCGCCGCCCCTGGAAATCGCCGCAGACCGAGCAGGACGAAATCTCGCGATAGGCGTTCTGGCCGGGCAGCCAGACTTCCAGATCGTAGGTCTTGCGCGCCCCGAAGCCCATGTCGCCGGTGCACAGGACCATGGTGCGGAACGGCAGATCGAGCTTCTTCAGCACCGCCTCGGCGCATTCCGTCATGCGCTCGTGCTCGGCGATCGACGATTCCGCGTCGGTGATCGACACAAGCTCGACCTTGTAGAACTGGTGCTGGCGCAGCATGCCGCGCGTATCGCGGCCGGCCGAACCAGCCTCCGAGCGGAAGCAGGGCGTCAATGCGGTAAAGCGCAGCGGCAGCTTTTCACCATCGAGTATCTCCTCACGCACGAGATTTGTGAGCGAGACCTCGGCGGTCGGGATGAGCCAATGATCGTCCCCGGCGCGGAACAGATCCTCCGCGAATTTCGGCAACTGCCCGGTGCCGAACATGGCGTCGTCGCGCACCAGAAGCGGTGGCTGCACTTCCGTGTAGCCGTGTTCTGTCGTGTGCAGGTCGAGCATGAACTGGCCGAGCGCGCGTTCGAGCCTTGCAAGCCCACCCGACAGGACCGTGAAGCGCGAGCCCGACAGCTTTGCCGCGCGCTCGAAATCCATCAGGCCGAGCGCCTCGCCGATTTCGAAATGCTCCCTTGCCGAGTTTTTGCGGCCGGCTTCACCGACCTTGCGGATCTCGACATTGCCGCTCTCGTCGGCGCCTTCCGGCACGTCGTCGAGCGGGATGTTGGGAAGGCGGGCGAGCGCGTCGCGCAGCGCGGCGTCGTGGCGGCGCTCCTCGGCCTCGCCCTCCTGGACGAAACCCTTCAGCTCGGCCACTTCCGCCTTCAGCGTCTCGGCCAGCGCCTTGTCGCCGGAAGCCATCGCCTTGCCGATCTCCTTGGAGGCGGCGTTGCGGCGCTCCTGCGCCTCCTGCAGCTTCGTCAGGTGCTGACGGCGCGCTTCATCGAGTTCCAGGAGCTTTTGGCTTTCGGGATTCGCGCCGCGCTTCCTCAGCGCTTCGTCGAGCGCTTGCGGGTTCTCGCGAATCCATTTGATGTCGAGCATGGCAGGGTTCCGATCGCGGAGTGATTGTGAACAACCGCCCCGACAGCGACAGGAATTGCCTTCAGTCTAGGCGGTCGGCTGGTCCGCGTCGCCGGTCTCGTCAGCCGCGGCCTTCTCCTGCTCGCGATTGCGCTCGACCATGCGGGCGGCCCAGATGGCAATCTCGTAGAGAAGGATGGTCGGCAGCGCAAGGCCGATCTGGCTCACCGGATCGGGCGGCGTCAGGATGGCGGCGGCGATGAAGGCGGCGACGATGGCGTATTTGCGCTTGTCGACGAGGCCCTGCGACGTCAGCAGGCCGACGCGGGCCATCAGCGTCGTCACCACCGGCAACTGGAACACCAGGCCGAAGGACAGCATCAGCGTCATGATCAGGCCGAGATATTCGGAGACCTTCGGCAGCAGGGAGATCTGCACCGTGTTCTCCGGCCCCACCTGCTGCATCGACAGGAAGAACCACATCACCATCGGCGTGAAGAAGAAATAGACCAGCGCCGCCCCGATCAGGAACAGGATCGGCGACGCGATGAGGAAGGGCATGAAGGCGCGCCGCTCGTTCTTGTAGAGACCCGGCGCGACGAATTTGTAGACCTGCAGGGCAATGATCGGGAACGCCAGCACCACGCCGCCGAACATGGCCAGCTTGATCTGCGTGAAGAAGAATTCCTGCGGGGCGGTGTAGATCAGGTCCACCTTGCTCGCGTCGAGGCCGGCCCAGGACGTCGCCCACTGAAACGGGATGACCAGCAGGTTGAAGATCTGCTTGGCGAAGAAGAAGCAGGCAAGGAAGGCGATGAAGAAGCCGCCAATGGCCCAGATCAGGCGCGAGCGCAGCTCGATCAGATGATCGAGCAGCGGCGCCGAGGACTGATCGATGTCGTCTTTTTCGTCGGCGCTCACGAGGCGGCTCCGCTGGCTTTCTTCCTGGCAGCGGGCTTGGCCGCCGCGGTTTTCGGCTTCGCCGGCGTCTTGCTGGCCGAAGCCTTTGCCTTCGACGCCGGCGTCTTTGCCGCAGAGGTCTTCGTCGCCGGGGCCTTGGCCGCCGGCTTGCCCTCGCCGGGCAGGTTGGTCGCGCCGCCCTTCACCGGCTCGGCCGGGCGTGGCTCGCTGGCGGCGGTCGCGGCCGGTTGCGGCTTCATGGCCGCGTCGAGACCGGCGCGGATGTCCTGGCCGACCTTCTCGATCGGATTGAGATGCTTCCTGATCTCGCTGCGCGGATCGAGCTTGCGGGCGTCGTCAACCAGGGTCTTGACGTCGTCAAGCTCGGCTTCCTTCAGCGCCTCGTCGAACTGCTTCCTGAAATCGCCCGCCATGCCGCGCAGCTTCGCGGTCGTGCGCCCGAACGTGCGCAGCATGCGCGGCAAATCCTTCGGCCCGACCACGACGATCAGGACGATGGCGATCACCAGCATTTCAGGCCAGCCAACGTCAAACATATGTCACCAGAGTGAGGGCGATGGGCCGCAGAGGCCGTTCACGAGCGAAGCCGGCCGAATCAGCCGGCTTTCTTCTTGCTCGGTTTGGCCGCATCCTTGATCGGCTCGTCGGCCTGATGCTCGACCGTCTTGGTCGTGTCTTCGTCCTCGTCGGACATGCCTTTCTTGAAGCTCTTGATGCCTTTGGCCATGTCGCCCATCAGCTCGGGGATCTTGCCGCGTCCGAACAGGAGCAGCACCACCACGAGCACGATCAGCCAGTGCCAGATAGAAAAGGAACCCATGTCAGTCTCTTTCGCCAATTGCCATTGAGTTGATTTATGCGCTTTCGCCCGATGTTTCAAATGAATGTCTTGCGAAGACGAGCACGTCGGCCGGCACGACGTCGATCCAGATGTCGCGGGCACCCGGCGCCAGGGTTCCGCAACGCACCCGCGCGCGGACATGCCTGTCGGCTCCGGGAACCGCAAGCTCCAGATGCTCGACCACGCCGAGAAAACGACGGGAAGCCAGGCGCGCGGGAATGGTTCCACCCTGCTGGTTGACCTGGAAGCCCGACAGCCGCACCGCGACGATGGCCTCCTCCCCTTCCGTCAGGTCCGGAGCGGGGAACCTGCCGAGGGGCGTTTCGACGGCGCCCGAGACGACCCTGCCGGTAAACTCGTTGAGCTCCGAGAAGAAACCCGCGACGAACGGATCGGACGGATTCCGGTAAAGATCCTCCGCCGTGCCTGTCTGTACGAGCCTGCCGTCCTTCAGGAGAGCGATCCGGTCGCCCATGCGCATCGCCTCTTCGGCATCATGCGTGACGACGATGGCCGTCGCCCGGCTCTGCCGCAGGATATCGAGCGTTTCGGCGCGCACCGCATCCTTCAGGCGGGAATCGAGGCCGGAGAAGGGTTCGTCCATCAGCAGAACGGCGGGGCGCGGCGCCAGGGCCCGTGCCAGCGCGACACGCTGCTGCTCGCCGCCGGACAGCACGTGCGGATAGGCGGATGCATAGGTCTCGAGCCCGACCCGCTCCAGCGCGATCATCGCTTCGCGGCGCGCCTCCGACGGCGACAGCGCCGTCAGGCCGAAACGGACATTGTCGAGAATCGTCAGGTGCGGGAAGAGCGCGAAATCCTGGAACACGAGGCCGATCGAGCGCTGTTCCGGTGGCAGGAACACGCCCGGCCCGGCGATCACCCGGTCGTTGAGGCGGATGCGTCCGGCGTTCTGCGTCTCGATGCCTGCGGCGATCCGCAGCAGGGTCGTCTTGCCGGAGCCGGACGGCCCGAGCAGGCAGAGCACCTCGCCGGGTTCGGCGGCCAGGGAAACGTCACGCAGCGTCTCGGCGCCGGAAGCGTAGCTGTGCGAGATGCCTTCGAATGACAGGCGGGCGGCGAAGCTGACGCCGGCGGTCACCCGTGCCGCACCTTGCCTCTGACTGGTCATTTGCTGGCATCCCTGGATGGCGCGGGCAAACCCGGCCCACCGCTCTCGTCAATCATCCCCGGCGAGCGGTGTCAACAGACCGAGTTCCTCCAGGTCGATATCGGTCAGCGGATCCTCGTCCTCCGTCAGGACGTCGGGATTCGACATCGGCTGCGGCACGGCGAAGTTGGAGGGCATGCGCGACGAGAGAAGCCCTGCCCCCTTGAGTTCCTCCAGGCCCGGCAGATCGCGCAGCTCCTCAAGGCCGAAATGGTCGAGGAATTCGGTGCTCGTTCCGTAGGTGACCGGCCGGCCCGGCGTGCGGCGGCGGCCGCGCATCTTCACCCAGCCGGTTTCCAGCAGGATGTCGAGCGTGCCCTTCGAGGTCTCGACGCCGCGGATTTCCTCGATCTCGGCGCGCGTCACCGGCTGGTGATAGGCGATCACCGCCAGCATCTCGAGCGCGGCGCGCGACAATTTGCGCTGCTGCACCGCATTGCGGTTCATCAGGAAGGACAGGTCGCTGGCCGTGCGGAAGGCCCAGCTGTCGGCGATGCGCACCAGATTGACGCCACGGGCGGCATATTCGGCGCGCAGGTCCTCCAGAACGTCCCCGACCGCGACACCGCTCGGCAGGCGGTCGGCAATGGCCTTCTCCGAAACCGGTTCGGCGCTGGCGAACACAATCGCCTCGACCATGCGCCTGACCTCGGCCGCCTGCGGCCCGGAGCCGGCTGTCGGAGCGGAAGCCTCGGCATCGTCGTCCTCGGCGAACGGAACCACATTGCTGTTTTCAATCATGGGCGCTGTTCTCAATCATGGGCTGTCTCGAACAGGTTTGCCGGACGTTCCTTGCCGGTGCGCATGTAGATCGGTGCGAAAGGCTCCTGCTGGCGGATCTCCAGCGCGCCCTCGCGCACCAGTTCGAGCGTCGCGGCGAACGAACTCGCCATGGCCGTCGCCCGCTCCTCGCCTGTCGTCATGTACTGGATGAGGAACCGGTCCAGCGCCGTCCAGTCGGCGAAATCGCCGATCATGCGCACCAGGATCTCGCGCGCCTGCTTGAGCGACCACACGCCGCGCTGGGCGATGCGCACATTGGTGATGGCGCGGCGCTGGCGCTGGCCGGCATAAGCGGTCAGAAGATCGTAGAGCGAGGCCGAGAAGGCGCTCTGCCGCTCCACCACGATCGCCTCGGGCATGCCGCGTGCGAAGACATCGCGCCCGAGGCGGTTGCGGTTGACCAGCCGGGAGGCCGCGTCGCGCATCGCCTCGAGGCGCTTCAGCCGGAACTGGAGGATCGCCGCCATCTCCTCGCCGGAGGGTTCGTCGTCGTCGGCCTTCTTGGGAATGAGCAGGCGCGACTTCAGATAGGCGAGCCAGGCGGCCATGACCAGATAGTCGGCGGCAAGCTCCAGCCGCATCTGGCGTACCCGCTCGACGAAGTCGATATACTGCTCGACAAGCGCCAGGACGGAAATGCGGGCGAGATCGACCTTCTGGGTGCGCGCAAGGTGGAGAAGAAGGTCGAGCGGCCCTTCGAAACCGGCGACGTCGACCGTCAGCGCGGGTTCGGAAACGCCACGGTCCCTTGCGCTCTGGTCCTCCCACAGCTTGTCCATGGGAATGGGCCTGGCAGCCTGTCTTTCAACATTCTGGGCCAAGAATACCCGGTCCTCGTTTTCATGCGACGGCCTCGAAGCATCGCGCGAACTCCGCGCGAACCGCCGTCTCTTCCAGATCGTCCCCCGGCTTCAGGCAGGCGAGCGCGCGATTGGCGCGTTCCAGGCTCTTGCCCGACAATTCGGGCGCCTTTTCGGCCACCGCCTGCATTTCCGGCATTATTCCATGGCAGTGAAGGACAAGATCGCAGCCTGCCGCAAGGATTGCTTCGGCGCGGGCCGAGAAATCCCCAGAAAGTGCGTGCATCGAGACGTCGTCGCTCATCAGCAGCCCGTCGAACCCGATCTCGCCGCGTATGATGTCGCCGATGACGATCGGCGAGGTCGTGGCGGGGCGCGCGGGATCGATGGCGTGGTAGACGATGTGCGCGGTCATCGCCATCGGCAGGTCGGCCAGCGCCTTGAACGGCACGAAATCATGCGCCCGCAGCTCGTCGAGCGAGGCCGTCACCTCGGGCAACGCCTTATGGCTGTCGGCGAAGGCGCGGCCGTGGCCCGGCATGTGCTTCATGACAGGCAGAACCCCGCCGGCCATCAGGCCATCGCTGGCGGCCCGCCCGAGCGCGATGACGGCCTGCGGGTCGTGCGCATAGGCGCGGTTGCCGATCACGTCGTGCGCGCCGGCCACCGGCACGTCGAGCACCGGTAGGCAATCGGCGGTGATGCCGTAGCGGGCCAGATCCATCGCATGCAGCCGCGACATCAGCCAGGCGGCGCGCAACCCCGCCTCGGGGTCGCGCTTGTGGATGGCGCCGAGGGCGGCGGCGTTCGGATAGTCCGGCGCCAGCGGCGGGCGAAGCCGCTGGACGCGCCCGCCTTCCTGATCGATGAAGACCGGCGCATCGGCGCGTCCGACGCTGTCGCGCATCGCCGCGACCAGATCGCCGAGCTGTCCCGGTTCGGCGACATTGCGCGCAAACAGGATGAAGCCCCAAGGACGCTCGTCGCGATAGAACGCGATCTCGTCCGCCGTCAGTTCCGTCCCGGTCGCGCCGAGAATCATCGCTTTTGATTCGCTCATGCGCCGAGGATAGCCGCCCTCGACGGCGGCTGGAAGCGTGCAACAAAAAAGCCGCCAGGCGGACCTGACGGCTTCATGACTGCTTCGGGGCTGCGCGCTATTTCGAGACGAAACAGCTCCCACCTGCCGCCTTCAGCCTCGAACAGAGCTGGATGGCATCTTCCTTCGACTGCGAGGGAATGCGGACCCGATAATAGGTCCCCTTGCCGGCGACATCGGCCTTGACGATGTTCACGCCCCTGCCCGTCAGAAGGTCGCCGTGGCGCTGCGCCATGTCCTGATAGGATTGCTGGGCGCTTTCGGCGGTCGGCTGCGAGGAAATCTGGACGGACCAGCCGTCGGCGGCAGCCGCCACCGGTTGGGCGGGCTGTTGCGCGACGGGCTGCGCCGGCTGAGCGGGCGCGGCGGCCACCTGCGCGGGAGCAGGCGCTGCGGGCTGCTGGCTCTGCACAGGAGCTGCGGCAGGACGCGCGGTCGGGACCGGGGCAGAGGACGGGACATCCACGGCGGCGGTGCCTTCCGGCGCCGGTTCCTCCGCGGCAGCCTGCGGCGCGCCCGCCGACACAACATCAGACTGTGCGGCGGTTGCGGGGGCCTGCGGCTGCTGCGCAGCCGGAGCGGGTGCCGGTTGCACGGCGGCGACCTGTGCCGCCGGCTCGGCCGGTTCGCGAGGCACCAGCGTCCCGTCGGGGCGAACGACCATGGTGCGCACACGGCGCGGCGCCATCGCCGAATTGGCCTCGTCCGTGGAGGCGACCGCCTGCTCGGATTCCGATGTCAGGCGCTCCTCCGATTTGGGGGTCGCCTGCGGAGCCGGCACTTCAACCGGCTCTTCGATATTGGACACGAGGCGCTCCTGCTCGGGATTGCCGGCAGCTTCCGCGCCGGTGACCCGCTGATAGGCCTGACTGTCCTGGTTCGGCACGGTCTGACCACCGGGATTCTCCGGCTTCACCTTGACCGGCTCGCTGTCTGCCCGCACCAGCACCGGCGCTTCGGCGTCGCTGCCACCACCGCCACCAAAGGCAAACATGGCGACGGCGCCCAGAAGAACCACTCCGCCGGCCGCTGCGGCGATCAGCGCGCCGTTGCGGCCTCTCGGCAGGCGGTTGCGGACAAAGGCGGGAGCGGCCGCCATCGGCGCAGCCTGCGCCGCCAGGCCGTCTGATGCCTGCCCGCGCCACGGCTCGTCGTCGGCCGCAAACAGGCCGTCATCTTCGTTGCTGCCGGCATCGGGCGCCGCGTAGCCATAGGTCGCATCCTGGCCGGAGGCGTCGTAGCGCGGCGTCTCGTATCCGGTGACCGCACCCTTGAAGGCCTCGTCGGCAAAGCTGTCTTCGAAATCGAAGTCGTCATCCTGCGGGTTGTCGTCACCCTGCTCGGCTGCCGCAGCGAACCGATCGTCAGGAAAATCAAATCCGGCCTTCTCGGCAGGCCCAGAAAACGTTTCGGGGACGCCCTCAGCGTCACCGAACGCCCTGGCAAGCGCCAGTTCAAGATCGTCGGCGCCGTTTTCCGGGCCGCTGGCGGGTTCGCTGTGGAACTCGGGAATGTGCCGTGCTTCCTCGACGGCGACGCGCGCGTCGCCCGGAACATCGACGGTGTCGATCAGTGGGGGTCCGTCCTGCCCGGGCTGCTGGAGCGGTTCCGGCTGCCGCCAGAAATCGTCCGTCTGCTCGTCGGCAAAGCGCGCCGAGGGCTGTTCAAACGGCTCTCCGGAAGCCGATTCAGGTTCGGCCTCCATCTCTCCCTGCTCGGCGGCAAAAGGCCAAGACGATGCCGGGTCCTCGAGCGCCCCCTCCAGATCGTCGGCCAGCGTCGGCGCGGGGTCGTCCGGCACGCCGAACTCCGCCTCGAATGCAGCGGCCAGGTCGAGAGCCTCTCCCCCGCCCGGTCCTTCGGCGAGGGGTTCCTGCTCGCTGCCCCGCGCAACGGAGGTCGCAAAATCCTGCGGCGACATGTACTGGCGGGCCGCGCTCTGCGATGCGACAGGCTCCGCCACGCCGGCAACGGCTATCTCATTCTGCAGATCGTCGATTGCGGACATCAGGATGTCCGTGTCCTCCGGCGCATAGGGTTCGCCCGCGGACTGCGGCGCCGTTTCCGTCACGGCGAAGTCGGGATCGAGCTCGGCCCAGTCGCGCGGATCGAACACCATCTCCTCGCCGGGTTCGGCGGTCTCGATGGGCGTTTCGTCCACCTGTTCTTCCAGAGCGGGCTCGCTGTGGAACGATGCGTCCTCTTCTTCGGCGGCGGTCGAAAACCCATCCTGCAACCAGTCCTCGGACGGCGCTTCCTCGATGTCCATTTCGGGCTGGAGGGCATCCTCCTCGACACCATCGAGGCGCATTTCGGCCTCGAAGCTCGCTGCAAAGGTGTCTTCGAGCGCGTCGGACATGGCGGCGCCCGCCTCGTCGGAAACGTCTTCAGGAGCGGCATCCGCCGCGTATTCGGGAACCGCCGCCTCGAAGCGCCAGTCGTTCTCGGCCGGCTGCCATGCGTCGTTGGCTGCGACCGGCTGCGGCTCCGCATCGGAGAATTCCGTCAGGTCGCCAAGCAGCTCGTTTTCCAGTTCAAGGGCGAGATCGTCTCCGGCCTCGTCCAGATCGGACTTCGAGATATCGACGCGACGCGGGTCATGCCCCATGATGCGGGTCAGTTCCGCAAACGGGTCATCATCCGTCAGTCCAGCGATGTCTGCGCGTTGGTTGGGACTATGATCAGCCATTTCTCTTCCGCACTCACACTCGGTCGGACGCCGACGACGTCGCAACTGTTGCACCTACCAGCGCAATGTGGGCAAAAGGTGACAGGCAATCAGGCCCCAATGATGGGAAGATCAGCGCATTTCGGAAGGCGCCTCGGCCCCGATCAACGCCAGTCCCGACGTCAGTACGTCGCGGACCGCCTGCACCAGACCCAGCCTGGCATAGGTCAATTGTCGATCGTTAACCTTAACAAAACGTAAGCTGTCTGTCTCGGAGCCGCGGTTCCACTGGGCATGGAACAGGCTGGCCAGATCATACAGGTAGAAAGCCAGCCGGTGCGGCTCCATCACCTGCGCCGCGCTTTCGATCAGCCGCGGATACTCGGCGAGCTTGCGCACCAGCGCCATCTCGCCCTCGTCGGCGAGAAGCGACAGGGCTGCCCGCATGTCCGCCCGCTCGAAGGTCTCGATGCCGAGTTGCTCGCTCGCCTGGCGGAAGGCCGAATGGCAGCGCGCCGAAGCGTACTGCACGTAAAACACCGGATTGTCCTTAGACTGCTCGGTGACCTTGGCGAAGTCGAAGTCGAGCGGCGCGTCGTTCTTCCGGTACAGCATCATGAACCGGATCGGATCGCGGCCGACCTCGTCGACGGCCTCGCGCAGGGTGACGAATTCCCCTGCCCGCTTGGACATGCGCACCGGCTCGCCCGCCCGGAACAGCCGGACGAGCTGGCACAGCAGCGCCGTCAGTTCGAGGTCATCTCCGGCAAGAGCCCTGGCCACCGCCTGCAACCGCTTGACATAGCCGCTGTGGTCGGCGCCGAGCACATAGATCAGGTGCTCGAAGCCGCGATCCAGCTTGTCCTTCATGTAGGCGACGTCGGCGGCGAAATAGGTGAAGGATCCGTCCGACTTCATCAGCGGACGATCGATGTCGTCGCCGACCGCCGTCGACCGGAACAGGGTCTGGTCGCGGTCCTCCCAGTCCTCGGGCTTCTGCCCCTTCGGCGGCGGCAGCTTGCCCTTGTAGACGTGCCCCTTCATCGTCAGGTCGTTGATCGCCGAGCGGATCGGTCCGCCATTGCCCGCATGCAGAGTGCGTTCGGAGAAGAACACGTCGTGCTTGATGTTGAGGGCCGCCAGATCGTCGCGGATCATCGCCATCATCAGGTCGATGGTCTTGTCCTTGACGATCGCCATGGCTTCGGTGGCCGGCATTTCGAGCAGCTTCGTGCCGAACTCCCCGGCCAGCGCCTCGCCGATCGGCACCAGATAGTCCGCCGGATAGAGCCCGGCCGGGATCTCGCCGATCTTCTCGCCGAGCGCTTCGCGATAGCGCAGCATGACCGACTGGCCGAGCACGTCGATCTGCACGCCGGCGTCGTTGATGTAGTATTCGCGGGTCACCGCATAGCCGGCGAAATCCAGCAGATTGGCCAGCGCGTCGCCCACCACGGCGCCACGGCAATGGCCGACATGCATCGGCCCCGTCGGATTGGCCGAGACGTACTCGACATTGACCTTCCTGCCCGCGCCGAGCGTCGAGCGTCCGTATTCCGTGCCGAGGTCAAGCATTTCGCCGAGGCGTGCCTGCCAGAAGCGGTCGCTGAGCTTGAGATTGACGAAGCCGGGGCCGGCAACGCTCGCCGCGGCCACATCCGGGTCGCCGGCGAAGGCCGCCGCGATCTTCTCGCCGAGCAGGCGCGGGTTCTCCCCGACAGCCTTGGCCAGCACCATGGCGGCATTGGTCGCCACGTCGCCATGGGTCGCGTCGCGCGGCGGCTCGACGGCAATGCGTGACAGATCCAGCGCCTCGCCCGTGGCGGACTGCAGTCCGAGGGTCTCGACGGTCTTCAACACCCGATCGGTGAAATCGGCAAATAGGTTCATGGACGATGTCCTGAAAATGCTTCGGCAAACACTCTGGCACCCCGCCGGCGCGGCCCGGGCGCCGCCCGCACTAGCCCAAATCGGGAGTCCGGTCAAACAGGCGGCGGTGTTCCTTCACGGCATAGGTGTCCGTCATCCCCGCCAGGAAATCCGCCACGTGACGCGCCCTGACGGCCTCGTCCGTCAGGTCCTGCCCTTCATGCCAGCCTTCCGGCATGGCGGCCGGATCGGCGAAATAGGCGTCGAACAGGTCGCAGACAATGCGGTCGGCATTGGTCCGCACGGCGACCACGGCCTCGTGCCGGTAGAGATTGGCGTAGAGAAAGGATTTCAGTTCCTTCTCCCGCACCGCCATCGCCGGCGAGAACGTCACCATCGTCCGCCCGGCGCGATGGATGTCCTCGGCGCTGCGGGGTCCGAGCGCCTCGATGTTGGCGCGTGCCGCGACGATCACATCCTCCACCATGGCGGTGATCTGGCGGCGCATCAGTTCGTGTCCCCGCCGAACGGAGTCCAGCCCCGGATAGCGCTCTTCCACCGCACTGAGAATGCCGCCGGGCAGCGTCACCCCCGCCAGCATGTCCAGCGTCAGGAGGCCGGAGCGCAGCCCGTCGTCGATATCATGGGCATTGTAGGCGATGTCGTCGGCGATCGCCGCGCACTGGGCCTCGATCCCGGCATGAAGCGCCAGTTGCAGATCGTGCCGCGCCACATAGTCGAGGATCGCGACAGGCACGGGTCCCGCGAGACCGGCGCCCTGCGCATCCGTCAGCGGACCGTTGTGCTTGACCAGCCCCTCCAGCGTTTCCCAGCTGAGGTTCAGCCCGTCGAACTCGGCATAGCGGCGCTCGAGGTCGGTGACGATGCGCAGCGACTGGGCATTGTGATCGAAGCCGCCCCAGCGCGCCATGCGGGCGTCGAGCGCGTCCTCACCGGTATGCCCGAACGGCGTGTGGCCGAAATCATGCACGAGGGCGATTGCCTCGGCCAGGTCCTCGTCGCCGCGCAGCGCCCGCGCCAGCGCCCGGGCGATCTGGGCGACCTCGATCGAGTGGGTGAGGCGCGTCCGGTAGTGATCGCCCTCATGGGCGATGAAAACCTGCGTCTTGTGCTTCAGGCGGCGAAACGCCGTCGAATGGATGATGCGGTCGCGATCGCGCTGAAAGGGCGTGCGCGTGGGGCTTTCGGGTTCCCGGAACAGGCGCCCGCGCGACGTGGCCGGATCCGTGGCGTAGGCCGCACGCGGGCGGTACCCGAAGCCGATCTCCCGCAGGTTTTCCGAGTTGTCCATTGTCCGCCACACCATCTTCGCCAGAGGATCCGCACGACCGCTCCGGTTGACTTGCCGTCTCCGGCTTCATACCTATTCCATGAACAAGAACGCAAGGTGACCGTCAGGACAACCTCATGGGTATGGACGCCGGAACGGAAATGAAGAATGTCGAGATGACCGCGGCCGCCGCGCGGCGTATTGCAGCCATTCTGAAGGACGACCCCGGCAAGATCGCCCTGCGCGTCGCCGTCGAGGGCGGCGGCTGCTCCGGCTTCTCCTATCTGTTCAATCTCGTCGACACCCGAAACGACGACGACATCGCCATCGAACGGGACGGCGCGACGGTCCTGATCGACGATCTGTCGCTGGTCTATATGGGCGGTTCGGTGATCGATTTCGTCGACGACCTGATCGGCCAGTCGTTCCAGATCAGAAACCCGAACGCCGTCGCATCCTGCGGCTGCGGCACGAGTTTCTCGATCTGACGCTTCTCGCTTCAACGGCGCGCGCCTTTCGGGCGGGCGCAGCGCTTATCTGACAATGCTCCGTGTCAATGCGGGTTCGGGTCCCTGCCCGGCCGTAAGTCCATTCATGCTGGAAATGCCATAATAAAACCGGAATTCAATACTAGAGATATCCGTGTAGTTATTTGTTTTAATTGTTTCCTTCAAGGACATTTCATGCATCGTGGCATTGTTTCAGCAGGACATCTTTTGGTTCTTTCGTTTATCACATCGACCCCGGCACTGGCCGACAACCAAGCCGGAAGTGACTACGCGCGGGTGGTGCCGGTTACCAAGACCGAACAGACGGTCACCGGTCAGCAGATCGTCTACCCCGCCGGAAATCCGAACATCACCTCCGTGGTGGTGACGCTTCAGCCCGGAGAGGAAACCGGTCGGCACCTGCATTCCGTACCGACCTTCGGCTATATCCTCGACGGGGAGCTGGCGATTTCCTACGAGGGAAGCCCGGAGAAGACCTTCAAGGCCGGAGACGGTTTCGTGGAAGCGCTCCACACCTGGCACAATGGCCGCGCCGTCGGCGAGAAGCCGGTGCGCATCCTGGCGGTGTTCATCGGTTCCGACGCGGCTCCGGCGGTCACCCGCCCATAGAGCATGGGACAGAAAGCGGAGGCCCGGCCCTCAACCGTTCCAACGGTCCATCAACAGTCCGGTTCGCCGGCCTGTCGGCCCTCCGCTCCGCACATGGGAAGAAGGATCTGCGGCGGACTTTCCGCCGCAATCCCAACGTGTATATGCGCGCAGATTAACGCTTCGCGGAAGCGATTTGTTCAATATTTCCTGCTTGGATGGCGACGCGTCGTTTCTGCCGAAAGCGGCGCTCCGCACGGGCTCTCACCTGTCCGGCTCTTTTCCTGCGATCTGGGTGAAACAGCGTCGAAAGCATGATCCCGCTCCAAGCCTTCAAGAGATATGCCCGCTACGAACTCATCCGGGCGGGACTGGAAAGCGCGGCGCTGCCCGGCCTTATCGGAGCGCGCCCGGCGGTCGGCGGCCGCGGTGCGATCTTCACGCTGCATCACGTCGATCCGCGCGTTCCCGCGCGCTGGGCGCCCAACAGCTGGCTCAAGGTAACGCCCGCCTTTCTCGAACAGGCCATCCAGGTTTCGCTCGACAGCGGCCTGACGCCGATTTCCGTCGAGGACCTGCCGGAACGGCTGGCCGACAGGGCGGACAAACGCCGCTATGTCTGCTTCACGCTGGATGACGGCTATCGCGACAATGCGCGCTTTGCCGCCCCCATATTCCGCCGCTACGGCGTTCCCTACACCATCTTCATCACCGCCGGCTTCGTCGAGCGCAGCCGCTCCATCTGGTGGAAGACGGCGGAGGAGATTGTTGGCACGGTCGATCGCTTCTCGTTCGATTTTCCGGACGGCGAGACGGATATGAGAACGGAGACCGACCTTCAGAAGATCGCCGCGTTCGACCGTCTCGCCGCCTTCGTGACGCAGGCGGAGGATGAGGATGCCGCCGTCGCCGCCCTCGACGGGCTTGCGCGCGAATGCGGCATCGATGCGCTGGGCATCACAGAGCGGCAGACGATGAATGCTGTGGAACTCGGCGAACTGGCGCAGGACCCGCTCGCCCGCTTCGGCGCGCACACGCTGACGCACCCAAACCTGCGCCGCGTCGCAGACGACCGGCTGCGGCGCGAGTTGACCGGCTCCGCCGATGCCGTGGCGCGCTATGTCGGCGTCCGGCCGCGCGCCTTCGCCTATCCCTACGGCTATGCGGCGGCGGTCGGCCCGCGCGAGATCGCCGCGGCGCGTGACGCCGGCTTCGCGACGGCGGTGACCAACCTTCCTGGCCTGATCGACGAGCGTCATGTGGCCAGCCCGAACGCCTTCCGGCGCGTCTCGCTGAACGGGTTCTACCAGAAGCGGCGCTATGTGCGGGCGCTGCTGTCTGGTCTGCCCTTCAGGCTCCGCGCCATTGCCGGCGCGGAACCCTCCTGACGTCGCATCCTGTCAGTATCCTTTTCGCAGCGGTTGCGGCAAGACCCGGACGAACCTACAACGTCAGGCGTCCCCATGGACGCGCAAGAGGCGCTCCATCTCCTGGCTTTTGGCATTTGCAGATGCGTCGGCGTTTTCACCCGACCGCGAAATGCTCTAAGACTGGCGAAAGCGCGAAGAGGCTCGGATGAAGATCGCAACCTGGAACATCAACGGCGTCAAGGCGCGCATCGACAACCTCCTGCACTGGCTGAGCGAATCCAGCCCGGACATCGCCTGTCTTCAGGAGATCAAGTCGGTCGACGAGCAGTTTCCGCGCGAGGCGATCGAAGCGCTGGGTTATCATGTGGAAACGCATGGCCAGAAGGGGTTCAACGGCGTCGCCCTCCTGTCGAAGCTGCGCTTCGACGAGGTGAACCGTGGCCTGCCGGGCGACGATGGCGACGAGCAGGCCCGCTTCATCGAAGGCGTCTTCTCGACCGACAAGGGCGCACTGCGCGTCGTCTCGCTGTACCTGCCCAACGGCAATCCGGTCGACAGCGAGAAATTCCCCTACAAGCTCGGCTGGATGGAGCGGCTGGAACGCTGGAGCGCGGAACGCCTGCGCCTGGAGGAGCCGCTGGTGCTGGCGGGCGACTACAATGTGATCCCCGAGCCGGTGGACGCGAAGAACCCCGAGGCATGGGTCGGCGATGCGCTGTTCCGGCCCGAGAGCCGGCAGGCCTTCCGCCGGCTGGAAGGGCTCGGCCTGACGGAAGCGCTGCGCGCGGTCAATGACGAGGCGGGGATCTACACGTTCTGGGACTATCAGGCAGGCGCCTGGCAGAAGAACAACGGCATCCGCATCGACCACCTGCTGCTCTCGCCCGAGGCGGCCGACCGCCTGGTGTCGGTCTCGGTGGAAAAGCATACACGCGGCTGGGAAAAGCCGTCCGACCACGTGCCGGTGGTGGCGGAATTCGGCCTGGCGCCGGCATAGACCCGCGCATCGCTCAACCCCGTTCAAGGTTTCATCGAAACGGGACCGGGACCATTTCCTTGTTCTCCGCGTCTATGCGGGCGTCAGGTGAT
>NZ_AMRM01000033.1 GCF_000300335.1 Nitratireductor pacificus pht-3B
GAGCCTGACCGCCGGCGCGGGTCTCGGCGGCGGCTGGACGCTGAACGGCTTTGCCGAGCTCGGCGCCGGCCATGTAAGGGCGGCGCCCGGCGCACTGGTGGATTACGGCGCGCTCGCCTTCGGCAGCGCCGGCCTGATCGCCTCGCGGCGGGCGCTGGTCCTTCCGGGCGACCGGGCGGCGCTTTACGCGGGCGTGCGGCCGACCGCGCTCGCCGGCACGGCGCGGCTCCGCCTCCCCGTCGGCCGCGACCGTCAGGGGATCATCGCCTTCGAGACGCTCGAGATCGACCTGGCGCGCGCCGACCCTCCCCTGCATCTCGGCGTCTCCTACCAGGCCGGGACCCGCGGCGCCTTCGAACTGCACATCGACGCCAGCACCAACCTCACGGCGGGCGCATCGCGGGAACCGGGGCTGGATCTCGCCATCGGCCTACGAAAGACGTTCTGAAACGGGGCCGGCTGACGCCGGGTCAAGGGGGAGAACAGGAGGAAACTGCCCTTGCGTCATGCCGGAAGGCCCGGTCTCCGGACAGGCGTGCCAGGCGCCCTTCCCGCAATTTCCTTTCAAATGACGATGCACGGTCAGAGCGATTGTTGCAAGGTTCGTGCAACCTCGGGCAAGGCTTCCCGAAAGCGTTTGACGAGTCCGGGATTTCGTTGCCAAATGCCGCCTCGTCCATCCACCCGGATGAGAAAACGAGTAAATGGGAGTGCGGGAAATGTTGAAAGCCCTGATCCGGCCGCTGTTCGCCGGAACGATGCTGCTATCCGTGGCCGGCCTTGCGGCCGCCGAAACCACCTATGTCCGAGGCAATGACGGCGATCCGGAAACGCTGGACCAGCACAAGACGTCGCTGGTCGCCGAAGCGCATCTGATGCGCGACCTCTACGAGGGCCTCGTGGTCTACGACAACAAGGCCAAGATCATTCCCGGCGTGGCCGAGAGCTGGTCGGTTTCCGACGACGGCACGGTCTACACCTTCAAGCTCCGCGAAAACGCCAAATGGTCGAACGGCGATCCCGTCGTCGCCGAGGATTTCGTCTTCTCCCTGCAGCGCATCATGACGCCGGACACCGGCGCGAAATACGCCAACATCCTGTACCCGATCAAGAATGCCGAGGCGATCAACAAGGGCGAGGCCAAGCCCGAGGAACTCGGCGCCAAGGCCGTCGATGACCGGACGCTGGAGATCACGCTGGCGCAGGCGACACCCTATTTCCTCGAACTCCTGACCCACCAGACCGGCCTGCCGGTCAATCCGGGCGCCGTGAAGGCCCATGGGTCGGATTTCGTGCAGCCCGCCAACATCGTCACCAACGGCGCCTACAAGCTCGTTTCCTTCACGCCGGGCGACAAGATCGTCATGGAGAAGAACGAGAACTTCCATGACGCCGCGAATGTGAAGATCGACCGCATCGAGTACATCCCCTTCGAGGACCGGGCCACCTGCGTGCGCCGCTTCGAAGCCGGCGAAGTGATGAGCTGCTCCGACCTGCCGACCGAGCAGATCAAGTCGATGAAGGAGCGTCTGGGCGATCAGGTGCGCATCACGCCCTATCTCGGCACCTATTATTACGCGCTCAACACCGAGAAGGAGAGCCTGAAGGACCCGAAGGTCCGCACGGCGCTTTCCATGATGATCGACCGCCAGTTCCTGGGCGACGAGATCTGGGCCGGCGCGATGCTGCCCGCCTATTCGCTGGTGCCGCCCGGCATCGGCAACTACGAGGGCGGCGGCGCCAGCTACGACTGGGCCGAGACGTCGCTGATCGACCGCGAGGACAAGGCGATCGAGCTGATGAAGGAAGCCGGCTACGGTCCGGACAAGCCGCTGACGCTGGAACTCTCCTACAACAACTCCGAGAACCACAAGAACACGGCGACCGCCATTGCCGACATGTGGAAGCCGCTCGGCGTGGAGGTGCAGTTCAACGTGCGCGACCTGTCCGCCCACTATGCCAACCTGCGCGACACGAGCGACTACGAAGTGGCCCGCGCCGGCTGGATCGGCGACTATTCCGACCCGCAGAACTTCCTGTTCCTGGTCGAGAGCGACAATACCGGCTTCAACTACGCCAAGTACAAGAACCCGGAATATGACGCGCTGATGGACAAGGCGGCCGCGGAGATCGACCTGGTCAAGCGCGCCGATATCCTGCGCGAAGCGGAGGCGGTGTTCGTTCGCGACACGCCCTACATTCCGCTTCTCTTCTACTCGTCCCTGTCCCTGGTGTCGCCCAAGCTGAACGGCTGGGAGGACAACATCCAGAACGTTCATGGGACGCGTTTCATGAGCATCAGCGAGTAACAACTGCGTTCAGCGCCGTCCTGTCCCCGGGCAGGGCGGCGCCGAACCGGCATGAAAGTTGGTACCGATGCTCGGTTATGCCGTGCGCCGACTGCTCGGCGCAATCCCGACCCTGTTCCTGATCATCACCTTCTCGTTCTTCCTGATGAGGGTGGCGCCCGGCGGACCTTTCGACCGCGAGCGCACGCTTGAAGCCAAGGTGCTCGAAAACCTCAACCGGGTTTTCCACCTCGATAAGCCGGTCTGGGAACAGTATCTCTATTATCTCGGCAATCTCGCCCGTGGCGATCTGGGGCCGAGCTTCATCTACCGCGATTTCTCGGTGCAGCAGCTTCTCGGCAACGGCCTGCCGGTGTCGATCCAGCTCGGCGGCACGGCGCTGCTGATCGCCCTCCTGATCGGCAGCCTGCTCGGCACCATCGCCGCGCTCAGGCAGAATTCATGGATCGACTACAGCGTCATCGCCACCGCGACCTTCGGCATCACCGTGCCGAACTTCGTCGTCGCGCCGCTCCTGTCGCTGATCTTCGGCGTCTGGCTGAGCCTGCTGCCCGCCGGCGGCTGGAACAGTCCGGAATCCATGGTGCTGCCCGTCATCACGCTGGCGCTCCCGCAGATCGCCATCATCGCCCGCCTGATCCGCGGCTCGACCATCGAGGCGCTGCGCTCCGACCATGTGCGCACGGCGCGCGCCTACGGCCTGCCGACGCGCATGGTGGTCGTCGTGCACGCGCTGCGCGCCGCCTGCCTGCCGGTGATCTCCTATCTGGGGCCCGCCGCCGCGGCGCTTCTGACCGGCTCCGTCGTGGTCGAGACCATTTTCGGCCTGCCGGGCATCGGCCGCTATTTCGTGCAGGGCGCGCTCAATCGCGACTACACGCTGGTGATGGGCACCGTCATCATCATCGCCGTGTTCGTCGTCATCTTCAATCTGATCGTCGACCTGCTCTATGCGGCGCTCGACCCGAGGGTGCGCTATGACTGACGTCGCCATCACCCCCGCCGCGCCGGAAATGCGCAGTCGCTCGCTCTGGGCGACCGCCTTCATGCGGCTGCGGCGCAACCGCGCCGCCATGGTCAGCCTCGTCGTGCTGGTCCTGTTCGTGCTCGCCGGCGTTTTCGGCCCGATGCTGGCGCCGCATCCCTATGCGCGCGTCTATTCGGATTTCGTCAAGGTCCCGGCCAGCCTGGAGCCCTATCCGCGCCAGGCGGAGATCGTGCCGCTCGCCGAGTCGGCGCTCGCCCGCGCCCGGGTCGATACGCAGTCGATCGAGCTCGACGGCAGCACGCTGCGCGTCGAGGCCACATCGGCGCGCGAGATCGATCCGCGCGTGACCCGCTATCTGGACCGGTCGGACCTGTTCTCCAATGCCCGCGTCGTCAGCCAGTCGGAAGACAAGAAGACGATCACCATGGAGGCCGACGTGCAGCGCCTGCGCTTCATCTTCGGCACCGACGCCAATGGCCGCGACCTGTTCGCGCGGGTGCTGATCTCGATCCGCATCTCGCTGATGATCGGCGCGCTCGCAACGGGCGTGGCGCTCTTGATCGGCGTGCTCTACGGGGCGACGGCCGGCTTCCTCGGCGGACGCATCGACAATCTGATGATGCGCTTCGTCGACATCCTCTATTCGCTGCCCTTCACCTTCTTCGCCATCCTGCTCGTCGTGTTCTTCGGCCGCAACATCGTGCTGATGTTCATCGCCGTCGGCGCGGTCGAATGGCTCGACATGGCGCGCATCGTGCGCGGCCAGACGATCGCGCTTCGCCGGCGCGAGTTCGTGCAAGCGGCAGAGGCGCTGGGCGTCGGCTCGGGCGGCATCCTGCGCCGCCACATCATCCCCAACACGCTGGGTCCGGTCATCATCTACATGACCCTCCTGATCCCGAAGGTGATCCTGCTCGAAAGCTTCCTGTCCTTCCTCGGCCTCGGCGTGCAGGAGCCGCTGACCAGCCTCGGCGTGCTCATCGCCGAGGGCGCGCGCAACATGCGCGGCGCGGCCTACATGCTGATCTACCCGTCGCTGGCGCTGACCGCGCTGCTGTTCGCGCTCAACTTCCTGGGCGACGGCCTGCGCGACGCTCTCGACCCGAAGGATCGCTGAGATGCAGCAGGAAAACTCAGAGCGCATCTTCGACATCAGGGGCATCCGCGTCACCTTCGAAACGCCGGACGGCGCGGTGGAGGCGGTGCGCGGCGTCGACATGCACGTCAATGCCGGCGAGACGGTCGCCGTAGTCGGCGAATCCGGCTCCGGCAAGAGCCAGATCATGATGGCCGCCATGGGGCTGCTCGCCAGCAACGGCGCGGTCTCCGGCTCGGCCCGCTATCGCGGCCAGGAGCTGATCGGCATGCCGCGCTCGAAGCTCAACAAGGTGCGCGGCGCCAAGGTCACGATGATCTTCCAGGAGCCGATGACCTCGCTCGACCCGCTCTACACGATCGAGCGGCAGATCTGCGAGCCGATCCGCGTGCATGGCGGCCTGTCGGGCGCCGCCGCGCGGCGCCGGGCGCTGGAGCTCCTGAAGCTGGTCCACATCCCCGATCCCGAGCGGCGGCTGAAATCCTATCCGCACGAGCTGTCCGGCGGCCAGCGCCAGCGCGTCATGATCGCGATGGCGCTCGCCAATGATCCCGACCTCCTGATCGCCGACGAGCCGACCACGGCGCTCGACGTGACGATCCAGGCCGAGATCCTCGGCCTGCTCGCCGAGCTGCAGAAGAAGCTCGGCATGGCCATCCTGTTCATCACCCACGATCTCGGCATCGTCGAGGCCTTCGCCGACCGGGTCTATGTGATGCAGAAGGGCCTGGTGGTGGAGACCGGCACGACCGCCGACATCTTCCAGCGCCCTGCCGAGGCCTACACGAAGATGCTGCTCGCGGCCGAGCCGGAGGGCCACAAGCCGCCCGTCGGCGACGACAAGCCCATCCTGCTCGACGCGGACGGTGTTTCCGTCACCTTCTCGATGAAGGGCGGGCTGTTCTCGGGCGGCGGCTTCGAGATCAAGGCCGTGCAGAATGTCGGCCTCAGGCTGCGCGCCGGGCAGACCATCGGCATCGTCGGCGAATCCGGTTCGGGCAAGTCCACGCTCGGCCGCGCGCTGCTGCAATTGCTGCCCTCGGAGGGGCGCGTCGTCTACCAGGGCACGCCGATCCAGGGTTTCGACCGCGGGGCCATGCGCCCCTACCGGCGCAATCTGCAGATGGTCTTCCAGGACCCCTACGGATCGCTCAGCCCGCGCATGACGGTCGGCGAGATCATCACCGAGGGGCTTCTCGTCCACGAGCCGTCGCTTTCGGGGCGCGAGCGCGAGCAGCGCGCCATGCAGGCACTGAAGGAGGTCGGCCTCGATCCGGGCATGCGCAACCGCTTCCCGCACGAGTTTTCCGGCGGCCAGCGCCAGCGCATCGCCATCGCCCGCGCGGTCGTGCTGAAGCCGACGGTGATCGTCCTCGACGAACCCACCTCGGCGCTCGACCGTTCGGTGCAGAAGCAGATCATCACGCTGCTGCGCGATATCCAGGAGAACTACAATCTCTCCTTCATCTTCATCAGCCACGATCTGGCGGTGGTGAAGGCGCTCGCCGACTACGCCATCGTCATGCGGTCGGGCCAGGTGGTCGAGGAAGGCCCGACGGGCGAGGTCTTCGACAACCCGCGCAGCGACTACACGAAGGATCTGATGGAGGCCGCGTTCAACCTGAAGCAGGTGCTGAGCCGGCAGGCGGCCGCCAGGGCGGGATGAGCGGTGGCGCGGGCGGCCTCCGCCCGCATCCGCAACCTCCCGCAGACGAAGCCGCCCGCTTTCAGGTCCGATTCTCCAGGCCCGTTCAACGTTTCACGGAAACGCTGAACGGGTCTATCGTCTTGTTTTTCCGCATTTATCCGCGCGTCGGGTGATTCCACCCGACTGCAAAACGCCCTAGAAGCGCACCGCGAGATCGGCGCGCGCCGCATGGTCGCTGATGCCCGAGGCAAACTGACCACTATACGACACGCCGAGCGTCGCCAGCGGCGACAGTTGAAGTGCGATCCCCGCTTCCACCATCGCGCTGTTGCGGGCGATCGGCGTGCCGGCGATGGTGAAGGCGTCCCCGCCCGCGAAGGCGAAGGCGGCCGTCGGCGTGGTGTCGCCGAAGGCGTGTCGCCAGCCCACCATGCCGTGCAGGCTGGCGTCGATCCCGCCCAGCGCCACCGCGCGTTCCGCCCGCAGGCCCAGTGTCGCGAAGGTCGCGTCCGCATCCGCCCCGGCGCTGGAGAGCGCGGCCGCGCCGCCGGTCTCGGTGAAGCCGTCGCCGTCGACCCGGACATGCGCCAGCGCGGCGAAGGGTTCGAACGCGGCGGCGGCGGTGTCGATGCGGTAGCCCAGTTCGCCGAAGACCTGAGCCGTCCCCGCGTCGTAGGACGCTTCCAGCGTGTCGCTGATCCCGGGGAAGGCGACCGAGCGCCGCGTCTCGATGTCGTGCCACGCATAGACCGCGCCGAAGCGCAGGCCGAGCGCGCCCCACCGGGTCCCGCCATAGAGGCCCAGATGCAGATTGTCGCTGTCGCCGGAGGAGTGGCGCGCATCGACGTCGAAGGACGAGCGGCTGTAGCCGGCGATCAGGCCGAGCCGCCACGTATCGAACGCGGCGATGTCGCCGCCGATGAGCACGCCGCCCGTGCCGCGTTCGAGCGTCGCGGCGTTGCCGTCCCCGTCGAACGTGCCCCAGGCCCCGAAGGCCCGGCCCCATAAGGCGAGGCGTTCAGCCTCAACCGCCGGCGCATCGCCCTTGGCGAAGCCGAGCGCCGGCGCAGGGCGCGCCGCCACGTCGCCGAAAGCCGTCCGCACCCGGTCCGAGGCGGCGTCGCGCACGAAGCGGCTGTCGTCGAGGAACACTCCGGCCGCCGAGGCATGGACCTCGCCGGACATCTGGTCGAGCGCGTCCCGCGCGGTCTCGGCGTCGAGCAGCACCAGCGCGTCGTGCAGCGTGCCCGGGCCGAGGCTCTCGACGCCCTCGCCGGTGGCGCACTGGTTCGGCGTGATGCCGATGGCGCAGAAGGTGACGTCGTTGCGCACCAGCGTCAGGAACACGCTGTCGGGATCGTAGGTCAGCGTCGGATCGAGAAAGGCGAAATCCGAGGTGACGCCGTCGAACGTCCCGTCGACGCCTGCGTCGGCGGTGATGATCTCGTAGGTCTTGAAGGGCAGGTACGCACCGGCGAGACCGATATGGGCGACGGCGCCGCCATTCAGGATGGCCTTGCCGGTGGCGTGGATCAGGTCGGCGGCGTCGCCCGCCGGATCGACCTCGACCTCATAGGTGCTGCCGGCGTCGAAGGTGATGTCGCCCGCCACGTTCAGCGTTCCGATGGAATTGCCGGGCGCCACCGTGCCGCCGCCGGCGACCAAGGTCGTGCCGACGGTGCCGGTACCCTCGAGCCTTCCGCCATTCAGCACGTCCAGCGTGCCGCCGAGGCTTCCGTCCATGGCGAGCGTCGCCCCATCGGCGATCTCCGTCTGTCCAGAAAAACCGCTGGAATCGGCGCTCATGCGGGTTCGTCCCGCGAGGAGATCGATGGTGCCGTTCCCCTCGACGGCCGGCGCGAACAGATGGTCCGTGGACGTGTGGTTGAAGACGAGTGTTCCGGTGCCCGCGCCGAACGACACTGCCGCGGCGTTGAGCTGGCCGGCGGCCAGCGGCGCCAGTCCCGCAGCCGCGCCGATGTTGAGCGTACCGATGGAACCCGCTTCCATGCCGATGAAGGCGGTGCCCGCGACATCGACCAGCGCGCCGCTCGCGACCGTCAGCCGGCCTTCGCCTTCGCCACCCACATAAAGGTCGCCCGTGTTGGTCCAGGAAGTGCCCGTGCCGGTTGCCGTCACCGTGCCCAGCGACCCGGCATGCGCGCCGAGCAGGCCGTCGATGGCCGTGACGCTGCCGCCGTCCTGCAGCGTCAGCGCGCCATTGCCCCGGTTGCCGACGAAAAGATCGCTTGCGTTCGACCATGTCGAGCCGGCGCCAGAAACCACCACGGTGCCGACGCTGTCCGCCTCCTCGGCGACGAAGCCCATGCCGTTCGACACCAGGCCGCCATCGGTGATCGCCAGGGCGCCGTTGCCCTCGCCGCCAACCGCAAGGGAGCCGCCGTTCTGCCAGGCCGAGCCGGCGCCGGACACCGTCGCGCTCGCCTGCGATGCCGTGAACCGGCCGATGGTGCCGCCGACGCTGGTCGCCAGCCCGCCGGCAAGGACCTGGAGCGTGGCGAAGCCGCTGTTGCCCACGGTCAGCGCGCCCTCGTTGTGCCAGGCCGAGCCGTCTCCATGGATCGTCGCCAGACCACCCGAACCGGCGATGTTGGCAATGAAGCCCGCATGGCTGTTGACCACGCCGCCAGACGTTATGACGAGCAGTCCCGTCCCGCTGCCGGCGACATGCATCGTGCCGGTGCCGCTGAGGCTCGAGCCGGCGCCGTCGACCGTCAGCATGCCGCTTCCCAGGTCGCTCGAACCGAGCTCGACGGCCTCTGCTTCGACACTGCCTCCGTTGTGCACGAGCATGGCCGCCTCGCCCTCCCCGCCGATCCTGATGTTGCCGGTGTCCCACAGGGAACCGGCGTCACCGATCACTGCCCCGCCCTTGCTGCCGGCTTCCTCGGCAAGGAGCGTGTGCCAACTGGTCATTCGCGCCCCGCCCAGGACGTTGACCCTGCCCTCGCCGAAACGGCCGATCGTGACGAAGCCGTCGCTTTCCCACGTCGATCCGCCGGACAGGTTGATCGTGCCCTTGGCATTCGCGTGGGCATTGGCGCCGAGATCGACCGCGCCCGACACGACGCCGGCGCCGTTGAGCACATCGACCGTGCCGCTGCCCAGGCCGCCCACCGTCATCAGGCCGGTATTGGTCCAGAGCGTGCCGTTGCCGGTGATGAACATGGTGCCGCTGGCGGGAATGCCGGCGCCGAGAAACGCCTCGCCGCTCGACAGGATCGCGCCGTTCTGGACCGTCATCGAGCCGGTCCCCAGATTGCCGAGGACGAGCGCGCCGCTGCTCGTCCAGGACGCGTTGGTGCCGGAGAGCAGGGCCGAGCCGACCCCGGTGACGTTCTGGCCGATGAAGGTGTCCTCATTGAACAGGTTGCCGCCGTTCTCGACGGTCAGCGTGCCGATCCCGTTCAGGCCGACGAACAGGTCGATGGCAGCGCCGTTGCCGCCGCTCAAGGTCGGCAGGTTGTTGGCCACCGTGTCGATCGTGGCGTCGGTGGCGTTGCTGGGAGCGCCGGCATCCCAGTTGCCGTGGTCGAACCAGTCCGTCGAGCTAGCGCCGGTCCAGGCCGTCTGCGCCCAGGCGGGCGCGGCCGACAGGCTCAGCGCCAGCGCCGTCGTCGCCAGAAGGGCGGAGTGCAGGCCGGATTTTCCTCCTGCGGCCGCGGCCGCGTGTCGATTGCGGGGCGCACCCCGTCCGCATTCCAGAGATGGCTGCGCCATGCATGTTCCTTCGGTCGTTCCCAGGCATCCGCCGGTCGGGCGGTCGCTTCTGCGCTTTTTGGTTGAAATGCCCCTACGGCGCACTGCTAGCAGAGAACGCCGCGCCCCGTGTGGACGGAGCGGAACCCCTTGTTGCAGCAGCGGAACAGCCGGTTGCAGCACCGCATGCCGCTTGCAACTTGGCGGCAATTGGCTCAAATTTCTCCGGCAGATCCGCCATGGGGCACGCCGACGATGCTTTCAGACGCCGAAGCAGTTACGGCATCCTTCAGTGCCGACGACCTGCCCGAGCATCATCGGGATGAGTTCATTCGCGAGTTCTACGGCCGGATCCAGATGCGGCTGCAGGTCAGCCCGGATCAGGAAATCCCCCTGAAATTCAATGCCAACACACTCATCCTGCCCGAGATGATGTGCACGATCGCGTCCGTCTCGCCGATGACCTGGGAGCGCACCTCCGAGCTGATGGCCGACGGCAATGACGACATCATCCTGTCGTGGAACCGGGGCGGCTACCGCTTCACGGTGCCGGGGCGCGGCGATTTCGAGACGCGACCCGGCACCGCGGCGATCCTGCCGCTCGACCGCCGGTTCTCCATATCGACCGCCGATTCGCGCTGGACCATGGCGCTGCAGTTCAAGCGCGCGCTGCTGGCGCCGCTGGTGCGCAATCTCGACGACATGCGCCTGGACGGCATCGGCCGCGACCACCCGGCGCACCGGCTGCTATTCGACTATCTCTGGTCGGTGCTGCACATGGGCCGGCAGTCGCCGGCGCGGATGACGCCGCTGATCGCCCGCCACGTCGCCGATATCCTGGCGCTGTCCTTCGGCAGCATCCGGCCGGAGGAGGCGTTGCCGGGCATTCGCGCCGCGCGGCTCGCCGCAATCAAGCAGCACATCGCGCGCAACCTGCACGATCCGCGGCTGAACGCCGAGCAGGCGGCGCGCAGGTTCGGCATCAGCGCCCGCTATGTCCGCCAGCTCTTCGCCGACGAGCAGACGAGCTTTTCCGACTATGTCACGGAGCAGCGGCTCGCCAGCGTGCACACCTGCCTGACCGACCGGCGGCAGGTGCTGCGGCGCGTCGCCGACATCGCCTTCGAGACCGGGTTCACCGAGCCGTCGACCTTCTACCGCCAGTTCCGCCTGCGCTACGGCATGACGCCGACGGAGGTTCGCCTGCGCGCGGCGACAGGCGAGGGGTGAAGGCCCGCATCGCCGGCCCGGCGAAACCCCGTGCACCGTTCCGGGGCGTCGTTTCCCGCGAAACGACACAATCGGTTTGACTCTTCCGTGTGTCTGTTTCACGCTGGCCGCGTCGATCATCGACAATTGGCAAGGAGAGGTGTTTGATCGCACCTGCGACGAGCGATATGCGTACGCCGTTCGCACCGCTGGCATGCTGCTTCGGCGGCCTGTCGCGCGGCGCGACGATCCGGCTCGCGGCAGCGGCCGTGAAGCGCGTCCTGCTCCTCCCACCCTCTCCTCGCGGCGCGGCGCGCCGTGAAAAATCCCCCGCAAAAGCGCGTCTGCGCGGCATAGCGACGATTCCCGGCTGGCTCCCCGCCCGCTGACGAAGCTCGTTCAGGGATGACGTCCGGAACCGCCCTGCGGTCCGGTCGCCGCTAGTGCATTCAGAAAACCAGACCACCAGAGGAGAACATCATGAATCCGATCAAGCGCCATCTCATTGCCGGCCTGGCCGGCGTCGCGGTCCTCGCCGCCGGTTCCGCATCGGTCTCCGCCGAGACCTGGAAATACGCCTTCGAGGAAGCCCTGACGGATGTCCAGGGCGTCTACGCACAGAAATTCAAGGAGGAGATCGAGGCCAATTCCGACCACGAGATCCAGCTCTTCCCGTTCGGCACGCTGGGCGAATCCGCCGACATCATGGAGCAGGCGCAGGCCGGCATCCTCCAGTTCGTCGACCAGTCGCCGGGCTTCACCGGCGCGCTGATCCCCGAGGCGCAGGTCTTCTTCGTGCCCTATCTCCTGCCGGCCGAATCCGAGCAGCTCGGCGATTTCTTCCGCAACTCGAAGGCCATCAACGAGATGTTCCCGGAACTCTACGCCGCGCAGGGGCTGGAGCTGCTCACCATGTTCCCCGAGGGCGAGGTGGTGATGAACACCAAGGAGGCGGTGGCCGGGCCGGCGGATCTCAACGAGGTCAAGTTCCGCGTCATGACCAATCCGCTGCTGGTGGAAAGCTACAAGGCCTTCGGCGCCACCCCGACGCCGCTCCCCTGGGGCGAGGTCTATGGCGGCCTGCAGACCAACATCATCCAGGGCCAGGAGAACCCGATGTTCTGGGTGGAATCGACCAAGATGTACGAGGTCACCGACCACATCACCTTTGCCGGCCACAACAACTTCACCACCGCGGTCATGGCCAACAAGGAGTTCTATGACGGGCTGAGCGACGAGGACCGCAAGGTGATCGACGATGCCGCCAAGGTCGCATTCGAGCACATCCTCGAGTACCAGAACGGCCTGACGGAGAAATCCGTCGCCAAGATCAAGGAAGCCAAGCCGGAGATGAACATCGTCGAACTGACCGAGGAGCAGCGCGCGCCGTTCAAGGCGGCGGCGGCCGAGGTCGAGGCGAAGTTCATCGAGATGACCGGCGACAGCGGCCAGAAGATCCTCGACCAGATGAAGCAGGACCTCGAGGCCGCCACGCAGTAACTGCCCGGACAGAACGGGGCCGGAAAAGGCCCGGCGCGGACCCCGCGGCGCCCATGGCGTCGGCGGGGCCCGCGGCAACCCGAGGGGAACCACATGGGCAGCAGCAACGAAACCGGAAAGGCGCCGGGCTACGCATCGACCTTGCCTGGCTTTCTCGGAACCGTCGACACGGTCATCAGCCAGGTCGAGTCCGTCATTCTCGCCGTCGGCGTCATTCTGATGGCGATCAACACGGTGGCCAATGTCGTCGGCCGCTTCGTCTTCCAGCACAGCATCTTCTTCACGGAGGAGCTGAACCGGACGCTCATTGTCCTGATCACCTTCGCCGGCATCGGCTATGCCGCCCGCCACGGCCGCCACATCCGCATGTCGGCCATCTACGACGCCCTGCCGCCGAAGACGCGCAAGATCCTGATGATCGTCATCGCGCTGGTGACGGCGACGGTGATGTTCGCGCTGTTCTACTTCTCCATCACCTACATCATGAAGGTGGCGAAGTCCGGCCGCATCCTGCCGGCCATACAGTTCCCGGTCTACTGGATCTATCTCTGGGTCCCGGTCGGCTTCTTCGTCACCGGCGTGCAATACGCGCTGACCGCCGTGAAGAACGTCGTCCAGAAGGACATCTATCTCTCGACCCATGTGCTCGAGGGATACGAAGAAGACGAAATCGAGATCTGAGCGGGGCACCGGACATGGCACTCAAAATCTCCACCATCATGATCGCCCTGCTCCTCATCGGCTTTCCGATGATGATCCCGCTTCTGCTCGGGGCGATGTACGGTTTCTATGAACTCTTCGGCGGCTTCAGCAAGATGGACTTCATGGTCCAGCAGATGCTGGCCGGCATCCGGCCCGCCTCGCTGATCGCCGTGCCGATGTTCATCCTGGCCGCCGACATCATGACGCGCGGCGAATCCGCCGGCCGGCTGATCGACTTGGTCATGAAGTTCATCGGCCACATCAAGGGCGGCCTCGCCGTCTCCACCGCGACCGCCTGCACGCTGTTCGGCGCGGTGTCCGGCTCCACGCAGGCCACCGTCGTCGCAGTCGGCTCGCCGCTGCGCCCGCGCATGTTGAAAGCCGGCTACAAGGATTCCTTCGTCCTGGCGCTGATCATCAACGCCAGCGACATCGCCTTCCTGATCCCGCCGTCGATCGGGATGATCATCTACGGCGTCATCTCCTCGACGTCGATCTCCGAGCTGTTCATCGCCGGCGTCGGGCCGGGGCTGCTGCTGCTCGTGCTGTTCTCGGCCTACAGCATCATCTACGCCACCGTGATGGGCGTTCCGACGGAGCCGAAGGCGAGCTGGCGCGAGCGGCTGAGCGCGGTCCGCCTCGCCATCTGGCCGCTCGGCTTCCCGGTCATCATCGTCGGCGGCATCTATGGCGGCGTCTTCAGCCCCACCGAGGCGGCAGCCGCCTGCGTGCTCTACGCGCTGATCCTCGAATTCGTCGTCTTCCGCTCGCTGAACCTCGTCGACATCTACAAGATCGCCAAGTCGACCGGACTGATCACAGCCGTGGTGTTCATCCTGGTCGGAGCCGGCGCGGCCTTCTCCTGGGTCATCTCCTTCGGCCAGATCCCGCAGGCGATCCTCGGTTCGATCGGCATCGACCAGATGGGGCCGAAAATGGTTCTCGCCGTGATCTCGGTGTCGTTCTTCGTCGGCTGCATGTTCGTCGATCCGATCGTCGTCATCCTCGTGCTGGTGCCGATCTTCGCGCCGGTGGTGGATTCGGTCGGCCTGGACCCGGTTCTGGTCGGCACCATCGTCACCCTGCAGGTGGCGATCGGCTCGGCGACGCCGCCCTTCGGCTGCGACATCTTCACGGCCATCGCCATCTTCAAGCGACCCTACATCGAGGTGGTGCGCGGCATCGGGCCCTTCACGCTGATCCTGGTCGGCGTCTCGGTCGCCCTCATCTTCTTCCCGCAGATCGCCCTGTTCCTGCGCGATCTCGCCTTCAGATAGGAGGGCAGTCATGTTCAAGAGGATACTGGTTCCCGTCGACGGCTCGGACAATGCGCTGCGCGCGCTGAAGCTCGCCGTCGGGATGCAGAAGATGACCGGGGCCGAGCTGATGACCCTGACCGTCTTCCGGCATCACAGCCTGCTGGAGGCGTCGATGTCGATGGTCCGGCCCGACGATCCGCAGAATCTCGACGACGCCATGCGCGAGCACGCCAAGGAGATCGCCGACGCGGCCAAGAAGGAGGCCGTGGAGCTGGGCGCGGCGGGTCCACGCGCCTTCGTCCGTAACGGGCCTCCGGCGCGCACCATCGTCAAGTTCTCGAAGGAGCGGGAGGTCGACCTGATCGTTCTCGGCAGCCGCGGCCTCGGCGACCTGGAGGGCTACCTCATGGGCAGCGTCTCGCACAAGGTGACGAGCCTGGCGGACTGTCCGGTCATGGTGGTGTAGGGCGGCTCATCGCTTCCATGAAGCGCTGCCTGTTCCTGTCGCCCTTGGCGCACCCCTCTGCCCTGCCGGGCATCTCCCCCACAAGGGGGAGATTATCTCTCATCGACGTTTCGCCTGATCGTTCGAGGTCGAAGATTGGCAAAACCGGCCACAACAGCCAATCTCCCCACCTGTGGGGGAGATGGCCGGCAGGCCAGAGGGGGGCGCGAAGGGGCTCGGCGGAGAAACAAGGAACGAGATCAGTTCATCGCTCCCATGAAACGCCGAACTGGTTTACGCCGCCTTCCTCGCCAGCCTCTTCCTGATGCTCTCCACGTCGGCGCGCGGCGTCGCGGCGAACAGCGTCTTCGTGTAGCTGTGCTGCGGGTCGGAGAACACCGCGTCGCGGCTGCCGTATTCGACCGCCTCGCCGTAATACATCACCATCACGTCGTCGGCGATGTAGCGCACCACCGAGAGGTCATGGCTGATGAAGACGTAGGTCAGGGCGAATTCGTCCTGCAGGTCGGCAAGCAGGTTCAGCACCTGCGCCTGCACCGACAGGTCGAGCGCCGAAACCGGCTCGTCCAGCACCAGAAGACGCGGGTTGAGCATCAGCGCCCGCGCGATGGCGATGCGCTGCCGCTGGCCGCCGGAGAACATATGCGGATAGCGGTTGAAATGCTCCGGCTGCAAGCCGACCTTGGTCAGCATGGTCATCGCCCGCTCGCGCCGCTCGGCGGCCGGTACATCGGAGTTGATGATGAGAGGCTCCATCAGCACGTCGCCGATCTTCTGGCGCGGATTGAGCGAGCCGTAGGGGTTCTGGAACACGATCTGCACCTTGCGGCGCATCTCGGGCGACAGCGCCCGTGCGGCAATGTCGACCTTCTCGCCGTCGATGAACAGCTCACCGGCGGTCGGGGCGTCGATCATGGTGATGATGCGCGCCAGCGTGGACTTGCCGCAGCCGGATTCGCCAACGATGGCGAGCGTCTTGCCCTTCTCCACCTTCAGGTCGACGCCTTTCACCGCATGCACGGTGCGACCGGCGCCGAACAGGCCGCCGCCCACATGGTAATCGCGGACGATGCCGCGGGCTTCCAGGACGACCTCGCTCATGCGCGTGCCCCCTCGGTCTTGGCGCCCTGATAGGGGTCGCCCTCGATGGAGAAGTCGGACACGGTCGGCAGCCGGTCGCCGGTGGCGTTTTCCGGCAGGGCCGAAAGCAGCGCCCGGGTGTAGGCATGCTGCGGCGTCTCGAACAGCGAGAGCACGTCGGCCTCCTCCATCTTCTTGCCCTTGTACTGCACCACCACGCGGTCGGCCGTCTCGGCAACCACGCCCATGTTGTGGGTGATCATGATCATGCCCATGCCCTGCTCGGACTGCAGGTTCATCAGCAGATCGAGGATCTGCTTCTGGATGGTCACGTCGAGGGCGGTGGTCGGCTCGTCGGCGATCAGCAGCTTCGGCTCGCAGGAGATCGCCATGGCGATCATCACGCGCTGGCACTGGCCGCCCGACATCTGGTGCGGGAAGTGCGACAGCCGCTCCTCGGGGTCGGGGATGCCGACCGCCTCGAACAGCGCGATGGCGCGCTTGCGCCGCGCCGCGCCGTCGAGCCCCATATGCTGCTTCAGGGCCTCCTCGATCTGGAAGCCGACGGTGAAGCAGGGATTGAGGCTGGCGATGGGTTCCTGGAAGATCATCGCGATGTCCTTGCCGATGATCCGCCGCCGTTCGGTGGGCGACAGGTTCAGGATGTCGCGGCCCTCGAACGCCATGCGGTCCGCCGTGACCGTCGCCGTCCACGGCAGGAGCCCCATCACCGCCAGCATCGACACGGACTTGCCCGAGCCGGATTCGCCGACGATGGCGAGGATCTCGCCCTTGTCGATGGACAGGGAGATGCCGTCGACGGCCCGGAGCGGGCCGCTGGCCGTATCGAAGGTGACGGTGAGGTTTTCGATTTCGAGCAGGGCCATCTCACGACCTCTTCAGTTTGGGATCGAGCGCGTCGCGCAGACCGTCGCCCATCAGGTTGATCGCCAGCACCGTGATCAGGATGGCGAGGCCGGGGAAGGTGACAACCCACCAGGCGCGCAGGATGAACTCGCGCGATTCGGCGAGCATCGTGCCCCATTCCGGCGTCGGCGGCTGGGCGCCCATGCCGAGGAAGCCGAGCGCGGCGGCGTCGAGGATCGCCGTCGAGAACGACAGCGCCGCCTGGACGATCAGCGGCGCCGTGCAGTTGGGCAGGATGGTGCGGAACATCAGCCGGACATTACCGGCGCCCGCCACCCGGGCCGCCGTGACATAGTCGCGGCCCTTCTCGCCCATCACCGCCGCGCGGGTCAGGCGCACATAGTGCGGCTGCTGCACCAGGGCGATGGCGATCATCGCGTTGTTGAGGCCGGGCCCGAGCACCGCGACGAGCACCAGCGCCAGGAGCAGGGACGGGAAGGCCAGGATGATGTCCATCAGCCGCGTGATCGCCGTATCGACCCAGCCACGGAAGTAGCCGGCTATCGTTCCGATGATGATGCCGGTGGTCAGGGCCAGCAGCGTCACGACGACGCCGATGAACAGCGAGAAGCGCGCGCCGTGCAGGAGCCGCGAGAGCATGTCGCGGCCGAGCGGGTCGGTGCCGAGCGGGAAGGCGGCACGACCGCCCTCCTGCCAGAAGGGCGGCAGCAGCGTCGCGTCGCGGAACTGCGCGTTCGGCGCATGCGGCGCGATCAGCGGCGCGAACAGCGCGACGATCACCAGCGCGACGAAGACGCCGAGCCCGATCACCGCGCCGCGGTTTTCCGAGAAATAATACCAGAATTCGGCGAGGCGGGCCCGCCGTGAGGCGTCCTGCATCCTGGCGTGTGTTGAAGCCGTATCGGTCATGATCGCCTCCTCAATGCCGAATGCGCGGGTTGATGAGGCCGTAGAGCAGGTCGACGGCCAGGTTCACCAGCATGATCACGCCGGCGATGATCAGGAGACCGCTCTGGATCACCGGGTAGTCGCGCTTGAACACGGAATCGACCATCCACTTGCCGATGCCCGGCCAGGAGAAGATCGTCTCCGTCAGGATCGCGCCGGCGAGCAGGACACCCACCTGGAGGCCGATCGTGGTGATCACCGGGATCAGCGCGTTGCGCAGCGCGTGGATGCCGACGACGCGGAACGGCGACAGGCCCTTGGCGCGGGCCGTGCGCACATAATCCTCGCTCAGCACTTCGAGCATCGCCGAGCGCGTCTGGCGGGCGATCACCGCGAGCGGGATCGTGCCGAGGACGATGGACGGCAGGATCAGGTGCGACACCGCCGACTTGAAGGCGCCGGCCTGTCCCGAGAGAAGGGAATCGATCAGCATGAAGCCGGTCACCGGCGGGAAATAATAGAGCAGCGATATGCGCCCCGAGACCGGCGTCCAGCCGAGCGTGCCGGAAAACAGGATGATCAGCAGCAGGCCCCACCAGAAGATCGGCATGGAATAGCCGACCAGCGCGGTTCCCATGATCGTCTGGTCATAGAAGGAGCCGCGCCTGATGGCGGCGAAGATGCCGGCCGGCACGCCGATGATGATGGCGAGGAACATGGCGCAGAACGACAGTTCCAGCGTCGCCGGGAACAGCGTCAGGAAATCGTCGAGCACCGGGCGGCGGGTGACGATGGAGTTTCCGAAATCGCCGCTCAGGATGTCGGTCAGATAGTCGAAATACTGCACCGGCAATGGACGGTCGTAGCCGAGCTGGCGGGTGATCTGTTCATAGCGTTCGGGCGCCATGACGCGCTCGCCCGACATCAGCATCACCGGGTCGCCGGGAAGGATGCGGATGAAGGCGAAGGCGATGATCGACACGCCGATGAAGGTGGGGATCAGGACGGCGAGCCGTCCCAGGGCAAATCGAAGCATGGCGGGTTCGATCTCCGGCGGCTGGAGGATTAGTCCCGTCTACACAAGCGCTTCTTGGCGGATAATGCAAACGAGACGCGCCGGTCGCCCGGCGCGCCTCCAGAGTGTTTCGTACGTGGCGCTTATTCGACGAGGTCGACGCCTTCGAAGGCGAAGTCGCCGAGCGGGCTCTGGTGGAAGCCCTGGACTTCCTTGCGCATCGGCACGACCGACAGCGAGTGGTCGATGGTCGCCCACGGAGCCTCACGCTTGAAGACCACCTGGGCCTCTTCGTAGAGCTTGGTGCGCTCGGCCGGATCGGTGGTGGCCTTGGCCTTCACGACGAGATCGTTGAACTCCTCGTTGCACCACTGCGCGCGGTTGTTGCCGCCGACCGCGTCGCAGCCGAGCAGGGTGTGCAGGAAGTTGTCCGGGTCGCCATTGTCGCCGGTCCAGCCCAGCATCACGGCGCCGTCGCGGTCCTTCGCCTTGGAGCGGTCGAGATACTCGGCCCACTCATAGGTGACGATCTCGACGGTGACGCCGATCTTGGCGAAGTCGGCCTGGATCAGCTCGGCGGCGCGGCGCGCGTTGAGCATATAGGGCCGGGCCACGGGCATCGCCCAGATCTTCATCGACAGGTCCTTGACGCCCGCTTCCTCGAGCATCTTCTTGGCCGCGTCCAGATCGTAGGCGTCGTCCTCGATCGCGTCGTTGTAGGACCACATCGTCGGCGGGATCGGGTTCTTGGCCGGCGTCGCCGCGCCCTGGAACACCGCATCGACGATCGCCTGCTTGTTGATCGCCATGTTCAGCGCCTTGCGGACGTTGACGTTGTCGAACGGCGCCTGCGTGGTGTTGTAGGCGAGGTAGGCGACGTTCAGGCCTTCCTGCTCCTCGACCTTCAGGTTCGGGTCGTTCTTCATCTCGGCCACGTCGGCGGCGTTCGGGAAGGGCATCAGGTGGCATTCGCCGGCCTTCAGCTTCTGGTAGCGCACGGCGGCGTCGGTGGTGATGGCGAAGACGAGGTCGTCGATCTTCTGCTTGCCGCCCCAGTAATCCTCATGCGCGCGGTAGCGAATGACGGCGTCGGTCTGGTAGGCGACGAACTCGAACGGGCCGGTGCCCAGCGGCTGCTGGTTCAGCATTTCCATCTTGCCGTCGGCCGCCAGCTTGTCGGCATATTCCTTGGAGACGATGGAGGCGAACGGCATCGCCACATTGGCGAGGAACGGCGCTTCCTTCTGCTTCAGCTTGAAGCGGACGGTCATGTCGTCGACCTTCTCGATCGAAGCGATCAGGTCGGGGAAGCCCATGCCGTTGAAATATTCCCATGCCGCGCCGGCGACATACTGGTGCCAGGGATTGTCGGCCTTCAGCTGGCGCTCGAAGGAGAAGATCACGTCATCCGCGTTGACGTCGCGCGACGGCGTGAAGAAGTCGGTGGTCTGGAACTTGACGCCCGGACGGATCTTGAAGGTGTATTCGAGACCGTCGTCGGAGATTTCCCAGCTCTCGGCGATGCCCGGCTGCGTTTCGGTCGTGCCCGGCTTGAATTCGAGCAGGCGGTTGTAGACCGTGTGCGCCGCCGCGTCGAAGGTCGTTCCCGCCGTGTAGAGGGCCGGATCGAAGCCCTCGGGCGAACCCTCGGAGCAATAGACGAAGGTTTTCGCGCTTGCCGCGCTGCTCAGCACCGTGGCGGCCAGAAGCGCTGCCGCAAGGGTCAGTTTCTTGTTCATGGAGTTCTCCCTGAATACTCGTGGACCTACTCCCGAGGCCCTGGAAGCGCGCATATAAGCAAAGTTCCTTCTGGGAGGGAACACCCTCCTCCACTTCCGCCCCGCAAATGCAACTTTTGGTCGGTTTTGCCTTGATATGCGCAATGATTCGCCTTGAATGCCCTTGCGGCAACGGGCCGTCAGGACCCATATCAGCCCTTGATCCGCAGTCGAGACGATGCAGGGCACGCGCCTTGCGCAGGAGGAAACGATATGAGCGACGCATGGCGCGACGATGTGCTGAAGTTCTGGTTCGAGGAGCTGACGCCGCAGGACTGGTACAGCGGCAAGGACGAGACCGACGCGGCGATCCGCACGCGGTTCCAGCCGCTGTATGAGCGGTTCAAACAGGAGCAGCCCGCCTCGGCGCTGGCCGACCCGCGCGCGGCGCTGGCGGCGATCGTCGTCTTCGATCAGTTTCCGCGCAACATCTTCCGCCGCCAGCCGGCCGCCTTCGGCACCGACCAGATCGCCATGAGCCTGGCCAGCAACGCCGTCGACCGGGGTTTCGACGAAGGCATGGACGCGGCGCAGAAGCAGTTCATGTACATGCCGTTCATGCATTCCGAGGTGCTGGCCGACCAGGAGCGCTCCGTCATGCTGTTCGGCGGGCTCGGCAATGAGGAGGCGCTGAAATACGCCATCGAGCATCGCGACATCGTCGCGCGGTTCGGCCGCTTCCCGCACCGCAACCGTGTGCTTGGCCGCACCAGCAGCGCGGAGGAGGAGGCGTTCCTCAAGGAGCATGCGGGGTATGGGCAGTAACACCCGGCGGTCGAGCATCGGATCGAAAAGTGGAACCCGGTTTTCGGTTGTCGCGATGCGCAGCCGATGGCGCCGCCAGCCCCTCCTCCCCCTGCCGGGACCTTCTCCCCGTTCACCGCAGGGCAATCGAATATCGCGACGCAGTACCCCCACCCCTTACCCCTCCCCTCAAGGAGGAGGGGGATGATGAAGCGCAGCACCTTTCTTCCCTCCCCTTGGGGGAGGGAAGAAAGGTGGGGGTCGCAGGTGAAGCCTGCGAGAAACATCATATGCGATTGCCCTGCCGTTCACCGGGAGAAGGAGGTCTCCATCCACGGTGCCGGCGCTCCCTTCTCCCCGCAGGCGGGGGCCCAAAGGACGGGTCGAGACCCGCGGCTCGACCCCGGTGGCCCGAAGGGCCGGACGAGGAGCCCGCGCCAGCCTGGCAGAATGGGTGAAAGGCGCCGCGCTGGTCCCGGCCCATCAATGGCGGCGCCTGCCCCCATCCCTGGCCCCTCTCCTCGAGGGGCTCCGGCGGATGCCAAGGGGGCCGGGAGCCGTGCACGGTTGTCCCGGGATGACCGGCCTGGCCGAAGCAAAGGTCCCCTTGCCGGGTCTTGCCAAGTCGCAATACACTGACCGCGTTGAGGGGGAGAAGCTGGATGACCGTGTCCCACACCCGCCGGCCACATCGACAATGAAGCCGTCGCATCTGGTGTTACGTGAACGTAAACGTTATACCTTTCTTTCTTTTATGGGAGGAACACTTGGCTAAGACCATCAAGGAGACCGTCAAGGGCAAGGCGGCGGCGAACAGCGCCGGCAAGGCCGGCGGCAGCAAGACTGCGGCAGGCAAGACAGCAGCAACCAAAGCGGCAGCAACCAAGACGGCAGGCAGCAAGGCGGCATCGGGCAAGACGGTGAAGGCCGGCGCCGCTTCAGGCAGGACGCGCGCGGCCAGGACCGGCACGACAGCCACACAAGCGGCGTCCGGCAAGACGGCCGTCAAAAGCACGCGAACCACGAAGGCGAAGGCCGCGCCGAAGAAGCCCGCCGCGTCCAGGCCAGCCAACGGCCGAGCGCCGGCCAGCGCGAAACCCTGGCTCGCGCAGTATCCGGAGGCCATTCCCGCCGAGATCGGTTCGTTCACGCACGACTCGCTCGCCGATCTCCTGGTCGAGGCCTGTCACGCCTATTCCGACCGGCCGGCCTTCACCAGCATGGGCAAGTCGCTGAGCTACAGCGAACTCGACACGCTGTCGTCGCGCTTCGCCGCCTATCTGCAGTCGCTCGGCCTGGAGAAGGGCGCGCGCGTCGCGCTGATGATGCCCAACGTGCTGCAGTATCCGGTCGCCATGATGGCGGTGCTGCGGGCCGGCTATGTGGTGGTCAACGTCAATCCGCTCTACACCCCGCGCGAGCTGGAGCACCAGCTGAAGGATTCCGGCGCCGAAGCCATCGTCATCCTCGAGAATTTCGCCCATACGCTCCAGTCGGTGGCCGGCAAGACCCCGGTCAGGCATGTCGTCGTCGCGTCCATGGGCGACCTGCTCGGCCTCAAGGGCTTCATCGTCAATCTCGTCGTGCGGCGGGTCAAGAAGATGGTGCCGGCCTGGTCGCTGCCGGGCCATGTGCGGTTCAACGATGCGCTGAAGGCGGGGGCCGCGCGCGGCTTCACCGCCGTCAAGATCGGCCTGTCCGACAACGCCTTCCTGCAATATACCGGTGGCACGACCGGCGTTTCCAAGGGCGCGACGCTGCTGCACAGCAATGTGCTGGCCAACGTCATCCAGAACGAGTTCTGGTTCCGCAGCGCCTATATCGACCGGCCCAGGCCTGAGGCGCCCGTGCTGATCTGCGCCCTGCCGCTCTACCACATCTACGCGCTCACGGTGAACGCGCTGATGGGCATGAAGCTCGGCGGCAACAACGTGCTGATTCCCAATCCGCGCGACATCCCGGCATTCGTCAAGGAGCTGCAGAGCTACAAGTTCCACATCTTCCCGGGCCTCAACACGCTGTTCAACGCCCTCCTCAACAACGAGGATTTCCAGAAACTCGACTTCACGAACCTGATGGTCACCTTCGGCGGCGGCATGGCCGTGCAGCGTCCCGTCGCCGAGCGCTGGCAGAAGCTCACCGGCTGCGTCATCTCGCAGGGCTACGGCCTGTCCGAGACCTCGCCCGTCGCCACCGTCAACCGGTTCGACGCGAAGGAATTCACCGGCACGATCGGCCTGCCGATCTCGTCGACGGACGTGACCATCCGCAACGAGAAGGGCAAGGACCTGCCCTTCGGCGAGGTGGGCGAGATCTGCATTCGCGGACCGCAGGTCATGGCGGGCTACTGGAACCGTCCGGACGAGACCGCCAAGGTCATGACCGGGGACGGCTACTTCAAGTCCGGCGACATGGGCACCATGGCCGAGACCGGCATGGTCACCATCGTCGACCGCAAGAAGGACATGATCGTCGTTTCCGGCTTCAAGGTGTTCCCCAACGAGGTGGAGGATGTGATTGCCGGCCATCCAGGCATCCTGGAAGCCGCTCTCATCGGTGTCGAGGACGAGCATTCCGGCGAGGTGCCGAAACTCTTCGTCGTCCGCAAGGACGCGGCGCTGACGGAAGCCGACATCAAGAAGTACTGCAAGGACAACCTCACCGGCTACAAGCGGCCGAAATACATCGAGTTCCGCGACGAGCTGCCGAAATCGAATGTCGGCAAGATCCTGCGCAAGGATCTGCGGTGAGAATTTCCGCCATCGGGCGAAAACGCCCGACAGCGGATCGCCTCTCCGGCTGCCGGAGCCGATAGCCCGAACGGGGAAAGCCGCGCCGCTTGCCAGCCCGCGACGCCTTGGATTGCGGGCTTCGGTGCATTTTTCTGCC
>NZ_AMRM01000034.1 GCF_000300335.1 Nitratireductor pacificus pht-3B
CGCGTCTATGCGGGCGTCAGGTGATCCGACCTGCGTGCAGGGTGCTCCGGCCCGCACGATGGCGCAGCTGCGGGAACCATGCTATTCTTCAAATGCCATGAAAAAGCGTTTGACGGTCCTTGCCGCGCTCCTGATGGCGGCGCCTTTTACGGCAGGCACCGCGTCGGCGGACTGCCTGTGCCGCGCCAACGGCGCCGCGTTCGAGCAGGGGCAGCTCGCCTGCATCACCCTGCCGGACGGCCCGAGCCTGGCGCGATGCGAGAAGGTGCTGAACAATTCGTCCTGGAAGATCCTGAAGAAGGGCTGCCTCGAGATGACGGAGCTTCCGGTTCCCTCCGGAGAAGGCCGTCTTCAGGCGTCCCTCACGCCCATGCCGCAAAACGGTCAGCGGCGGTAATCCCGGAAAACCCTGCGGTCAACCGAGATCCTGTCAGTCGAAGCCGTTGTCGCGCAGATCGTGCGCCAGGGCGATCGCCGTGCGGCGGTCGGATTCGCCGGCCAGCGCGAACGCCTGTTCCTGCATGGTGCGGATCCAGCTCACATCCGTGGGCGCGGCATGGTCGAGCGCCGCCGTCATCATGGCCAGGCCCTTCACGACCTTGCCGCTTTCGAACAGGATATGGCCGAGCGTCGCCTGGGCGCCGGCATGGCCTTTCTCCGCCGCCAGCTGGAACCAGCGGGCCGCCTGCTGAACGCTCTGGGCAACGCCCTCGCCCGACAGGAACATCTTGCCGACCTGGTACTGCGCCTCGGAATTGCGATAGGTGGCCGCCGCGCGCATGAAATGCTCCTGCGCGGCGAACGGATTCGCCCGGATCGGGCTGTTGGCGATGCCGGTCTGCAGATATTTGCCGAGCGCCACCAGCGCGTCGGCCACATAGGTCTCGTCGGGGCTGCCGGGATGGACTTCCTGCTGCGCGACGGCCGAGAAGAACTTGAACGCCTCGTAGTCGTTGCGGGCGACGCCGTCGCCTTCCGCATACATGCGCGCCAGCTTCCAGCGCGCGCCGACCTGGCCGTTCTCGGCCGCATAGCGATAGGCCTCGACAGCCTCCTGCTTCTCGCCCCGCTTGTAGGCGGAGAAGCCGAAGCGGAAGACGGCCCAGGGGCTGCGCTGCTCCGGCTCCCGGATGACGGCTTTTTCGTCGAGTGCCAGCGCCGCACCCGGCAGCGCCACGACCGTGGACGCCACCAGACCGGCTAAGACCGCCGCTTTTCCTGCTTCAAATATCCGCATAACAGTGCGTTTCTTTCTTCGCCCCCGGATGGGTGACGGCGCCATCGCGCGCCGGACCGACCGTCTGGGCATATTTCCAGATCGCGCCGGACTGATAGTCGGTCTCGCGCGGTTTCCACTCCTTGGCGCGGGCGGCGAGTTCGTCGTCGCCGAGCGCCACATCGATCGTGCCGTTCACGGCATCGATGGTGATCATGTCGCCATCCCTGAGCAGGCCGATCGGCCCGCAGACGGCGGCTTCGGGGCCGACATGGCCGATGCAGAAGCCACGCGTGGCGCCGGAGAAGCGCCCGTCGGTGATCAACGCCACCTTGTCGCCCATGCCCTGCCCGTAAAGGGCGGCTGTCGTCGCCAGCATCTCGCGCATGCCCGGTCCACCCTTTGGACCCTCATAGCGGATGACCAGCACCTCGCCTTCCTTGTAGCTGCGCTCCGAAACGGCGGCGAAACATTCCTCTTCGGAATCGAAGCAGCGCGCCGGACCGGAGAACGTCAGGTTCTTCATGCCCGCGACCTTCACGATCGCGCCTTCGGGAGCCAGATTGCCCTTCAGGCCGACAACACCACCCGTCTTGGTGATCGGGTTGTTGGCCGGACGCACGACATCCTGCTCCTCGTTCCAGTGAACATGCTCCATGTTTTCGGCAATTGTGCGGCCGGTCACCGTCATGCAGTCGCCGTGCAGGAAACCATGCTCCAGCAACGTCTTCATCAAGAGCGGAATGCCGCCCGCCTCGAACATGTCCTTGGCAACATATTTGCCGCCCGGCTTCAGGTCGGCGATATAGGGCGTCTTCTTGAAAATCTCGGCGACGTCGAACAGGTCGAAGTCGATGCCCGCCTCATGGGCGATCGCCGGCAGGTGCAGCGCCGCATTGGTGGAGCCGCCCGAAGCGGCAACGACGGCGGCGGCATTCTCCAGCGCCTTGCGGGTGACGATGTCGCGCGGACGGATCTGCTTGGCAATCAGCTCCATCACCTTTTCGCCCGACGCGTAGTTGAAACGGTCGCGCATCTCGTAGGGCGCCGGTGCGCCGCAGGAATAAGGCAGGGCCAGGCCGATCGCCTCGGCGACCGTCGCCATGGTGTTGGCGGTGAACTGCGCGCCGCAGGAGCCGGCCGAGGGGCAGGCCGCCTGCTCGATCTCCATCAGGTCGTCATCGCTGATCGAGCCGACCGAATGCTGGCCGACCGCCTCGAACACGTCCTGCACCGTGATCTGCCGACCACGGAATGTGCCGGGCAGGATGGAGCCGCCATAGATGAAGACCGACGGCACGTTCAAACGCACCATGGCCATCATCATGCCGGGCAGCGACTTGTCGCAGCCGGCAAGGCCGACCATCGCGTCATAGCAGTGGCCGCGCATGGTGAGTTCGACGGAATCGGCGATCACGTCGCGCGAGACGAGCGACGCCTTCATGCCCTGGTGGCCCATGGCGATGCCGTCGGTGACGGTGATGGTGGTGAACTCGCGCGGCGTGCCATTGGCCGCGGCAACGCCCTTCTTGACCACCTGCGCCTGGCGCATCAGCGAGATGTTGCAGGGCGCGGCCTCGTTCCAGCAGGTGGCGACACCGACCAGCGGCTGCGCGATCTCGTCCGCAGAAAGCCCCATCGCATAGAGATAGGAGCGGTGCGGCGCACGGGCCGGCCCAACGGTCACATGACGGCTTGGAAGTTTAGCTTTCGAAATGGCTTTAGCGTCCATACTCACCCTAGCCGCTGCGCGCGGCATTCTCCTGAAAACACTCGGTTGGCTTCCGGCGCGCCTTCGATCATCGTCGATGCGCCGGGTTTATGGCGGGAAATTGGCGTTGCATCCCACCACAGTCATAACCGAATGCTTATTGAGAAACTGTTGCCGAATGGGCACAGCTGGCGACGGGATGCGGCACGCAGACCGGCAGGCATGCGCGGCGGCGCCTGATCAGGGCCAATCCCGGCGCCGGCCGGTTTGCGCGACGATTCAGCAAAAGAGTGGATTCGCTTGTTTTCGTTCGATTACGGACGCCGGCGACTGAAGCCGGCGCCCGTTTTCACAATCGGGCGCGCGATCAGCTCTCTGCGCGCTGCTCCTCGCGCTTGCGCGCGATGATCGAGGCGACGACGGAACCGCCGATCAGAAGGACGGTGATCGTCAGCGCCAGGGGAGACGGGATCTTGATCCAGTGGGCCAGCAGCATTTTCAGGCCGATGAACATCAGGACCAGGGAAAGCCCGGTCTTCAGGTGCTTGAAGGTGCGCATCATGCCCGACAGCACGAAGAACAGGGCGCGCAGGCCCATCACCGCGAAGACGTTCGACGAGAAGACGATGAAGGCGTCGTTGGAGATCGCCAGCACCGCCGGGATCGAATCGACCGCGAAGATGAGATCCGTCACCTCGACGGTCATCAGGACGACGAACAGCGGCGTCATGTACAGAAGGCCGTTGCGCCGCGTCAGGAACTTCGACCCCTCGTACTCGGTCGTGACGCGTCCCGTGCGCATCAGGAGCTTGACGATCCGGCTTTCGCCGGGATCGATCATGTCGTCGCCGGCGGTCATCATCTTGAAGCCGGAGAAGATCAGCAGGGCGCCGAGCGCCATGCCGATGACCATGAACTGGTCGACCAGCTTGACGCCGGGGACGATCAGCGAGAGCCGCATCACGATGGCACCGACGATGCCGTAGAACAGCACGCGGTACTGCGCTTCCGGCGGCACCTTGAAATAGGTGAAGATCAGGGCGATGACGAAGATGTTGTCGAGCGAAAGGGCCTGCTCGATCAGATAGCCGGTAAGGAACTCGGCGCCGCGGTCCTTGCCGCCGAAGTAGAAGACGCCCACCGCGAAGACCATGGCGAGCGCCACATAGCCGGCGACGGTCGTCATCGCTTCACGGGTCGATATGACGTGATCGCGGCGATGCAGGATGAACAGGTCGAAAAAGAGGATAAGGGCCACAAAGGCCAGAAAACCGGGCCATAGCCAGTCGTGCATTGTCATGGAGCTGGAACGTTTTTCAGCGCCGCGTGAGCGCGTTGTCGTGCGGTCCGACATCACAGGCAACGCCTTGCCTGCCAGAGGGGCCCGGTCCGGGTGACTGTCCCTATTTGCGGCACAACGTCCTTATTTTCAAGTCCCATGCGCGTTTGCGCGGCGCCCGTGCACACACCGCATGGGTGGCATCTGCGATCATTCGCGCCCGCAAAGCAAAAGGCCCGGCATCTCTGCCAGGCCTTCAGTGTCGGAAGCGATCAGGTGATGACTACCACTTGACCTTGTAGTTGGCGGACAGGATGCCGGCCCAGCCGGAACCAACCGAAGCGCCGGTCTCCAGACCCTTGGTGATCTCGGCGGAAGACAGGAAGGACACCGCGCCGCCCAGCCTCAGTTCGCCGCCAAGCTGATCCTTCATGCTGAGACCCGCAGCAAGCAGCCATTTGTCGGTTCGGAAATCATAGCCCGTCGCCACACCGCGGTCCCACTGCAAGCTGACCAGACCGGAAACGTTCTCGGTGAATGCGTGACCGATACCGCCCGTGACGGTCCAGCCATCGCGCCAGTAGTATTCGTTCGGCGGCAAGGGGGCGCCGCCCAGGTAGACCTGCAGGGTTTCATTCACCGACCAGTCGGTCCACCTGACGGAGCCGAAGGCCAGCCAACCCGGCGCGATGCCGGTCTGCAGCTTCAGTTCCAGGCTCTGGGGAAGCTCGCCGCTACCCGTTGCAATCGGCGCCATGTTGTAGGTGCCGCTCGCATCATGCGAGGTTCCCGAGCGGTACATCAGCTCCGTGCGGAACGCGATTTCGGGAATTTCGTAGGCGAGACCGGCGCGCCAGCCGACGGCATTGCTGCCCAGATCGATGTTGGCGGTGCCGAAACCGCCGACGAAATCATAGTCGAACTGCTCGACGAAGGCCCCGCCCAGAACCGCGAGCCGCCCCTTGCCGACATTGAAGAAGACGGCACAGGTGGCACCGAACTCCGAGACGGTGAACTCCTCGGAAACCTTGCCCGTGGGGCCATAGAAGGCCGCATAGGACGAGGACGCGCCGTAGACCTGGGTGTGCGTTCCAGCGCAGGAAAGATTGTCGCTGATCTTGAACTTGGCGGCGGCGCTCGGAATGACATAGGTGTCGAGATAGTCCGTGCCGACAAGCGCCGGATTGGGCGCAAGGCTGGGGGCGGTCTTGAACTTCTGCGTCGGTACCACGATGATCGCACCGGCGCGCAGATTGAAATTTCCGTCCTCGTAAAGAATGTCCGTATCGGCCGTCCCGCGGGAGAAGCCGCCGGCCTGCGCGGCTCCGACAGATGCTGCAACGAGTGTCATGGCCGAAGCGATGCGGGTGAAACGCATGAGAACCCCTCTCCTCCTAATGTGGTACCGAGGATAGCAGCACGGCGGACAACCTCAATCTCCCGCGTAGGGCAGGCCCTGCATTACTCTTACGTTTACGTAATTCATACCATAAGCGACGGCGGCGAAACCGGCTTGCCAGATGTGCCCGCAGCGCATTCTCGGCTGAAAATGCGGGAAAAATGCCCTGAAGCTCCACATCCGTACCCACGAAACGGGCACCTGTTGCGCAACTGCAACAACGATCGAGATTTCACAAATCGGTCATTGAAATCCCGCTTTCGCGCCCCGTTTCCGTCACGAGTGACCGGATCACGAAACCACGAATCATCGACCGGCAGGAGGGCGAGGCACAGCCGTCCGCCAATCGGCGGACAGTCTTTGCAGGGGACGATGCAGGAACGTTCGGCAAGACACCGGCCGCGACGGGCAGGTCTCGACCGGACAGAACCAGCTCGCGCGCGCCCGACCAACACGAGACCAGCGCCGGCGCGCCGGGGCGGGTTACGGCAGGAAGGTGCCCAATTGCCATTCCGCCCCTCTCCGTAGAGCCGTGAGCCGACAAGGCCGGCGCGGTCAGCCGGCTTCCCTGACGCGCGCCAGGGCCACTTCCAGCTTGCCCTTCGCATGGGCGAATTCAGCGAGCTTCTCGCGCTCGGCGGCGACGATCTCTTCCGGCGCGTTGGCGACGAACTTGTCGTTGCCGAGCTTCTTCTCCAGCCGCTGCATCTCGCCGGCGGTCCTGGCGATCTCCTTCTCCAGCCGCGCCGTTTCGGCCGACAGGTCGATCAGGTCGCCGAGCGGCAGGCAGAAGGTCGCCTCGCCGAGGACGATCTGCGCCGAGCCCTTCGGCGCTTCGCCCGCAAACCCCAGTTCGCCGACACGCGCCAGGCGGCGGATCGCCGGGTCGTGCCGCGCGATCCGCGCCCGCGTCGCCTCGTCGGCGCCGACAGCGATCAGCGGCGCGATGGCCGCCGGCGGCACGTTCATCTCGGCACGCACCGAGCGGATGCCGGAAACCAGGTCGACCAGCCAGTTGATGTCTGCGGCCGCCTCCACATCCTCGAAGGCCAGCTCCGGCCAGGGCGTCAGCGCCAAGAGATCGTCGCGCTCGTGTTCGCCCGCCGTATGCGCCCACAGTTCTTCCGTCATGTAGGGCATCATCGGATGGAGCAGCTTGTAGATCTCGTCGAGGACATAGGCGGCGCAGGCGCGCGCCTCGGCCTTGGCGGCTTCGTCCTCACCGGCGAACACGGGCTTCAGCAGCTCCAGATACCAGTCGCAGAACAGGCTCCAGACGAACCGATAGGCCGCGCCGGCCGCCTCGTTGAAGCGGTAGGCGCCGATTCCCTCGGTGACCGCGCCGGCCGCGCGCGTCAGCTCGGTCAGGATCCAGCGGTTGACCGCGAGCTTCGCGTTCTCCGGACGGAAATCCGCGTCGCGCGCCGCGCCGTTCATCTCGGCGAAGCGGGTGGCGTTCCAGAGCTTGGTGCCGAAATTGCGGTAGCCCGCCACGCGCGCCGGGTCGAGCTTCACGTCGCGCCCCTGCGCGGCCATGATGGTCAGCGTGAAGCGCAGCGCGTCGGCGCCGTATTCGTCGATCAGCTCCAGCGGATCGATGACGTTGCCCTTCGACTTCGACATCTTGGCGCCCGACTTGTCACGCACCAGCGCATGGACATAGACCGTGTGGAACGGCTCTTCCTCCATGAAGTGCATGCCCATCATCATCATCCGGGCGACCCAGAAGAAGATGATGTCGAAGCCGGTGACGAGCACGGAGGTCGGATAGTAGCGGGCCAGCTCCGGCGTCTTGTCCGGCCAGCCGAGGGTCGAGAACGGCCACAGCGCCGAGGAAAACCAGGTGTCGAGCACATCCTCGTCGCGCGTCAGGATCGCGCCCGGCTCGAAATTCTCGAGCTTTTCCTCGACCCATGCCTTCCATGGTCCCTCATGGGCGATGTAGTGCTGGATCGCCGCCTCCAGCGCGGTTTCCTCGTCCTTCTCGACAAAGACCTGCCCGTCGGGGCCGTACCAGGCGGGGATCTGATGTCCCCACCAGAGCTGGCGCGAAACGCACCAGGGCTGGATGTTCTCCATCCACTCGAAATAGGTCTTTTCCCAGTTCTTCGGCACGAAATTGGTGCGGCCCTCGCGCACCGACGCGATGGCCGGCTTCGCCAGCGTCTTGGCATCCACATACCACTGGTCGGTCAGGAAGGGCTCGATCGGCACGCCGCCGCGGTCGCCATGCGGCACCGTGTGGCGGTGCGGCTCGACCTTGGCGAGGAAGCCGCCCTCCTCCATGATCCGGACGATCAGCTTGCGCGCCTCGAAGCGGTCGAGACCGTCAAGCTCTGCCCACAACGCCCGCTGCATGTCGGTCGGCGTCAGGCCTTCCAGGAAATCCTCGTTTTCCTTCAGCGTGACGGCCGCCTCGACCGTCAGGATGTTGATCGCCGCCAGCTTGTGACGCTTGCCGACCTCGAAGTCATTGAAGTCGTGCGCGGGGGTGATCTTCACCGCGCCGGTGCCCTTCTCCGGATCGGAGTATTCGTCCGCGACGACGGGGATCCTGCGCCCGACGATCGGCAGGACCACCTTCTTGCCGACGAGTTTCTCGTAGCGCTCGTCGTCCGGATGGACCGCGACGCCGGTATCGCCGAGCATGGTCTCGGGCCGCGTCGTCGCCACCGTGATGTAGGTCGACGGATCGTCCGCATCGAAGGTCACGCCCTCGATCGGATAGCGGAAATGCCAGAGATTGCCGTTGGTCTCGACCTGCTCCACTTCCAGATCGGAGATCGCCGTCAGCAGCTTCGGGTCCCAGTTGACCAGACGCTTGTCCTTGTAGATGAGCTCCTGCTTGTAGAGCGCGACGAAAACCTCGATCACCGCCTTCGACAGGCCCTCATCCATGGTGAAGCGCTCGCGGCTCCAGTCGCAAGAGGCGCCGAGCCGCTTCAGCTGGTTCATGATCGCGCCGCCGGACTCGGCCTTCCATTCCCAGACCTTGTCGATGAACTTGTCGCGGCCCAGATCGCGGCGATGCTGCTGGCGCTCCATGAGCTGGCGCTCGACGACCATCTGCGTGGCGATGCCCGCATGGTCCATGCCGGGTTGCCACAGCACGTCCTTGCCGCGCATGCGCTCGAAACGGACCATGATGTCCTGCAGCGTGTTGTTGAGCGCATGGCCCATGTGCAGGGAGCCGGTCACGTTCGGCGGGGGAATGACGATGGTGAAAGTTTCCGCGCCAGGTCGCGCCCCGGCGCCGGCCTTGAAGGCGCCCGCCTCTTCCCAGCGTTCGGCGATTTTCGGCTCGACGCTGGCCGCGTCGTACGTCTTTTCAAGCATTGGGATATCCGTGCTCGCGAGGCGTTGGGGCAGTCCCGGTAGAACCCGGTTCACCAGACCTGCCTAGATTCTTGTTTTTCCCGCATTATCCGGCGCCGAAGCGGTGTCGCCGCGGCTGGAAAATGCGCCGTACCAGGCAACCTTGGTACGATCAGAGCATGGTGTAAAGCGGAAGGGTCAGGCCAAGTCAACCGGACGCGCGCCTGAGCCGGCTCGCGGCATGCCGCCGGACGAGCGGGCCTGTGATTCGGTCGAGCTGTTTCGGGCTGCCCGGCCTGATCGCGGAAGCTTCGGGGCCCCGCCTCTAGACCCGTTCAACATTTTACAGAAACGCTGAGCGGGTCCCTCTCGTTGTTTCTCCGCATTTGTGCGGACGTCAGGTAATTCCACCTGACTGCAAAATGCTTTAGCCACCGCGCGCCACGCGCTCGATCTCCTCGCGCACGAGCCGCTCGACCATCGTCGGCAGGTTGTTGTCGAGCCATTCCTGAAGCATCGGCCGCAGCATCTCCTCGGCCATCTGATCGAGGTTGCGCTTGCGGCTCGCCTCGAACGCCTCGTTGAGTTCGCCGAACGCGGCAGCGACCTTGCGGCCCGTATATTCGGAGAGGATGCTCTGCTTGCGGTCTTCGTGGTCGGCGGCGATCGGACCAAGCTCCTGCCGGACCGGTTGCCAGTCAGCCACGGTGTCGGTCGCGGTCTTCGGGCCTTCTTCCCCGCCCTGCGGCAGGGGCGAGCCGGCATGATCCCCCGGCAGAACCGGGCGCAGGGAATGATCCCCGGCCTTGAACTCGGCGCGAAAATGCTCGACCTCACCGCGCGTTTCGGCGAACCCCTGGGGGACGAAATCCTGCTCCACCGGCGCCCGCTCGGCCGCAGGCACGGGGTCTTCGTCTGGTTGCGGCGGCGCGGCGGATTCCGCCGCCGGCGGAGGCGCATCCTCGAACACGTCCCTGCGGGGCGCTTCGGCCTGCGAACTTTCGTCGGAGCCGAGATCACGGAGGGGAAGCGCGCCCACCTGCCCGGACGCCGTGGCGTCGTTGTCCTCGATGATGCGCCGGATGGAAGCCAGTATCTCCTCCATGGAAGGTTCGCGCTGTGTCCCAGCCGCCGCGAACCCTTCGGCGGGCGCATCGCTTTTCTGTGCCCCGATTCCGTGTGACATCACTCGTTTCTGCCGCCTCTGCCCTGTATCCGCCCAACAAAGGAACCCGGTGCATTCAGCGTTCCGCTCCTGAAGCCCGGGCGGTGATGCGAAAGATCGAATCACTAACCGATGGTATCCGACCCGACAGCCCGAGAGAATCCCCGCAAGGCACTCCCCCAGGGTTGCACACAAGAATGCCGGGCGCTGCATGACAGCGCCCGGCATCGAAAAGGTCCATCACCCTGTGGTGTTCAATGCTGTCCCGAGGCCAAGCTCCACCCGGCTACGGGCGTCTAGCGGCCATCCGGCGTCCGCAGGCCGTACCACTTGTCCTTGACGGCCTCGTAGTGCTCCTGCGGCCGGTACTCGGTGACCTGCAGGCCGAGATTTCGGGCCGACAGGCGACCGGTCGCCGACAGGATGGCGTAGCTTGCCACCACGATGTCGCGCTCGGCGGTCACCTGGTTGATCTTGGCGTCGATCACATCCGCCTGCGAGTTCAGCACTTCCAGCGTGGTCCGCTGGCCCACATTGCGCTCCTCGATGACGCCGTTCAGCGCGAGCTGCGCCGCCTGAACCAGTTCGCGGTTCGCGGCGAGCGATTCGCGCGCGGCCTGGTACTGGGTCCAGGCCGAGACGACCGCCGCGCGCACCTGATCGCGGCTCACATCGAGATTGATGCGCGCCTGACCGAGCGATTCCTTGTCCTGCCGCACCTGTGCCGAAGCCTGCCCGCCCTGGTAGATCGGCACCGTCAGCCGCAGGCCGACATTCGCCGAATTCGAGGAGCCGTCGGAGAACGTCCCGGGGCTCGAATTGCGATAGGTGTGCGTCAGGCCTGCCGAACCCGAAAGCTGCGGCAGGAAGGCACCCTCGGAGGATTTCACCTTGAATGAAGCCGCGTCGATCTGGTGCTGGCGCGCCTTGATGACGGGATGGTCGGAAAGACCGAGCGCGAGGGCGCTGTCCATGTTCTTCGGCAGAAGCTTCCCGAGTGGGCTCGCCGACTTGAGATTGTTCGGCGCATCGCCGATCAGCTGCTGATAGATGGCGGAACGCGAAGCGACGGCGGCACGCGCCGCGCTGAGCTGGGCCATCGCCGCCTGACGGCGCGCCTCCGCCTGGGCGACGTCGGTGCGGGTTCCCTCGCCGACATCGAAGCGCGAGCGGGCCGAGCGCACCTGCTCGGCAAGGAATTCGAGGTTCTGCGAGCGCAGGGCAGCGATCTGCCGGTCGCGGATGACGTCCATATAGGCGCTGGCCGCATTGAACAGGATATCGAGTTCCTGGTTGCGCAGCGCCTCATTGGCCGCCCGGACGCCGGCTTCGGCGGCTTGGACATTGTTGCGGGTCTGGAAGCCGTCGAAGATCGGCTGCGTCAGCGCGATGCCGAACTCGCCCGTCCTGATATCGGTTCCGTCATTGGTCGCCAGCCCGATGGTGGCGGTTCCGGAGATGCGCGGCCGCATCCCCGACTTGGCGATCGCCACGTTCTCGTCGGTGACGCGCACGCCGGCGCGTTCGGCGTTCAATGTGGAATTGTTCTGATAGGCCTTGGCGAGCGCGCCCAGGATGGTTTCGGCGGAAACCGCACCCGGAGCGGCGATCAGCGCCGTTGAGGCAACCATCGGAAGAAGGAAACGGCGGTAAAAAGACACGATCTGGCAACCTCGGATTGTCTGTTGCGACCATGCCAGCCGACACCGCCGCCCTCTCTCATCAACTCCGGTCAAAAAGACCGGCACCCGTGCCTCAAAAGAGACGACGCCCCCGCGCCACACAAGCTCTCCTGTGCAGATCAAGCACGATTTGCCGGGACACTACACCAAACCGGCGATCAATTCCGTTGCAGGAACGCAACAAGTCCACCCTCAAAAAACAAACGCGCGGGCCTTCTGGAACCCCGGCAAAGGCTTCACCGCAAGGTTGAAGGCGACGCGGCTCGAAACGATTCCGTCGTCCTTCACGTAAAGATGCGCGCTGGCGGCATTGCCCTCGCCGATCACCGCGACAAGGCGACCGCCATCGCGAAGCTGGCCGAGCAGCGTTTCCGGAACCGAATCAACCGCCCCGCCGACAAGGATGACATCATATGGCGCATCATCGGCATAGCCGTTCTCGAGCGCGCCGCCGACTACGGCCACATTGACGCAGCCGAGTTCGCTCAGCGTTTCGGTGGCAGAGGCGGCAAGGCTCTCGTCGCATTCGAGCGCGACGACGAAGCTGGCGAGCCGCGACAGGACAGCGGCCGAATAGCCGGTCCCCGACCCGACATCGAGCACGACGTCGCTGGATTGCACGTCGGCGAGCTGCACGAGCTTGGCGAAAGGCGACGGTTCCATCAGGTAGCGCGCCGCGCCCTCACGGGTCGCGGTGGCGATCTCCAGATCCTCGTCGATATAGGCCAGGCTTTTTCTGCGGCCCGGCACGAAGGCTTCGCGCGGGATGTCGCCCATGGCGTCGAGCAGCGGCACGTTGGTCACGTCCGTGGTGCGAAGCTGACCTTCCACCATCTTGGCGCGCTGCAGGGAAAAATCGGCGTTCATCAAATCGGTTCCCGATGCAAGTTCCGGTCTCGGCCTGCAGGCCCCGGGGCGCGTTGCGAAAACAACGGTTTAAACGGTTTGCTAACGACTGCTTCCAGCCCTGTCAATCACTATGGCGTTCTATGGCCGGCCGGCTCCCCGGCGTCCACCGCGAACGTCGAACCGTCCGAGAGATAGGGTGCCCGCCGCCGGTACGGAAGGGCGCCCGGCGCCGTCGATCGTCCCTCCTGACGCCCACTGCCAGAATTCAGCACCGTCCGACAAGACGATACGGCCTTTGATCGGCCGCGGACCCGCCTGTAATATTGTTGGCGGGCGACGGATTAAATCCGGCCGGGCACTGTTGTTCCTGTTGCGGGCCGGATGAACGGCCCGCCCATCAAGGAGGAAACCCGATGTTCATGCGCTCTCTTCTCGCCGCGACCGCGGCTCTGGCATTCACCTCCACCTTTGCTCTCGCCGAAGACTTCGCGGGCGGCGCGATCAAGACCATGGCTTCGGACAAGGGCGAGGTCCTGACCGATGCCGCCGGCATGACGCTCTATACGTTCGACAAGGATGAAGCCGGCAAGTCCAACTGCTACGACCAGTGCGCAACCAACTGGCCGCCCTTGGTGGCCGCCGACGGTGCCACCGAGGACGGTGCCTTCACGCTCGTCGAGCGGATGGATGGCACCAAGCAGTGGGCGCATGAGGGAATGCCCCTCTATCTCTGGAAGAACGACACCAAGCCGGGAGACATGACCGGCGACGGCGTCGGCGGCGCCTGGCACACCGCGATGAACTGAGCACCGCATGCCGGACTTCCTGGATGAGATCGAGGCCTGCGTGCCGGCGCTCAGGCGCTATGCGCGTGCTCTGACCCGCGATGCGGAGCGCGCCGACGATCTCGTTCAGGACTGTCTCGAACGGGCGATCCGCAAGCGCGGCCTCTGGCGACCGACCGGGCCGCTCAGGGCCTGGCTGTTCCGGATCCTGCTCAACACCTATCGCAACGACCTGCGCCGCGACCGCCGCGCACCGCTGTCGCTTCCCATCGATGCCCTGTCGGGCGAGCCACCCTCGCCCGCCGGCCAGCCGGGCCGGCTGGCGCTGGCCGATACCGCGCGGGCGCTCGACAAGCTGACGGACGAGCAACGCGAGGCGCTGCTGCTGGTGGCGATCGAGGGGCTGAGCTATGCCGAGGCGGCGAACGCGCTCGGGATTCCGCTCGGCACGCTGATGTCGCGTATCGCCAGGGCCCGCGAGACGCTGCGCGACCTGCTCGACGCGCCGCCGCGCCTGAGGACCGTGAAATGACGAAGACCCAACCGGACATCTCGCGCGACACGCTGCACGCCTATGTCGACGGCCAGTTGAGCGCCGAGACCCGCGCGGCGGTCGAGCGGCACCTCGACGACCACCCGGCGGATGCGGCGCTGGTCGCCGCATGGCAGCGCGACGGCGATGCGCTGCGCGCGCTCTACGATCCGGTCGCCGGAGAAACCGTTCCGGCGTCGCTGTCGCCGCACCGCATCGCAAGACAGCGCCGTGTGCGGCTGACCGAATGGCGCAGGCTGGCGGCGGCCGGCCTCGTGCTGACCCTGCTCGGCTCTGCTGCCGGCTGGTACGGACGCGGTCTCGCCGGCGGCCGGCAGGTGGCGACGGCATCGCTCCTCGACAGGGCGGTGGCCGCGCACAATCTCTATGTCGGCGAGGTGGTGCACCCGGTCGAGGTCGCCGCGGCGCAGGACGCGCATCTCGCCCGCTGGTTGTCGAAGCGGCTCGACCGGACGATCGTCATTCCGGATCTGCGGCCCACCGGGTTCGCGCTGGTCGGCGGCCGGCTCCTGCCGGATGGCCCCGGGCCGGCGGCCCAGTTCATGTATGAAGACACCCAGGGACGGCGCGTGACCCTTTATGTGAAGCCGACGACGGAAGGCGGCAAATCCTCGTTCCGTTTCGCCGAAGCCGGACCGGTCGCGGCCCTGTTCTGGCGCGACGCGCGCATCAGCTGCGCGCTGGTGGGCGAGTTGCAGCGCAGCGAATTGCAGGCGATCGCCACCAGCGCTTATGAGCAGCTCGGCTGAAGCGCCGCGATCGCGATCACTCCGGCAGGGGAACGAACTCCGAGCGGTCGTCCGGCGGCAGATCGAAAAGGCCTGTTCCCCAGCGCGCCTTGCGCCAGTCGGCCTTCGCCGCCTCGATGCGCTCGCGCGAGGAAGCGACGAAATTCCACCAGATGTAGCGCGGACCGCCGAGCGTCTCCCCGCCCAGCAACATCAGCCGGGCGCCCTCCGGTCCGGCGCCGACGGTGATGGCGTCTCCCGGACGAAAAACCATCATCCGGCCGGCTTCGAAATCCTGGCCGGCGACCGTGATGCTGCCGCTCGTCACATAGATGCCGCGGTCCTCGTGATCGTCGGGTAGCGGAAGCCGCGCGCCGGGCTCCAGCACGGCATCGGCATAAAACATCTCCGAGAAGACGCGCCCCGGGGCACGCGCGCCGTAGGCGGTGCCGAGAATCAGCCGCAGCGAGACGCCGTCCGCCTCGATCAGCGGCAGGGTCTCCTTGGCATGGTGCTCGAACATCGGCGCCATGTCCTCCTCGCCCTCCGGCAGGGCGACCCAGGTCTGGATGCCGAACAGGCTGTGCGGCCCCTGCCGGGCAAGGCTGCTGGTACGCTCGGAATGCGTGACGCCGCGCCCGGCGACCATCCAGTTCAGCGCGCCGGGATGAATGATCTGGTCCGTGCCGAGGCTGTCGCGGTGATGAAAATCGCCGCTATAGAGATAGGTGACCGTTCCCAGACCGATATGCGGATGCGGCCGCACATCGATCCCCTGCCCCGTCAGGAACTCCGCAGGCCCCGCCTGATCGAAGAAGATGAACGGGCCGACCATCTGCCGCTTCGGCGCGGGCAGCGCCCTGCGCACCTCGAAGCCGCCGATATCACGGGCGCGCGGCACGATCAGCGTTTCGATCGCCTCGACGCCGACCGTGTCGGGACAACCGGGCGAAAGGGCGGGATTCCAGCTCATCATGCCTCCGATCGGCGCCCTCACCGGGCGCGCAGCCTGTCCGTCCGCCTGCGACGCGGTCGAACGTCCCCGAGTGTGGCATCGATGCCGGGCAAATTGAAGCACCGCGTGGCGAATGTCCCGGCGCCCTCGCCCGCATGCAGGATAAAATCGGAAAGTTGGCGCGATCGACGCTTATCCGCTTGACGCAAATTTGGCTGCAACCTATTGAACGGCGTCGATGCCGTTCGGCATGGCCTCGTGGCGGAGTGGTTACGCAGAGGACTGCAAATCCTTGCACCCCGGTTCGATTCCGGGCGAGGCCTCCAAAAATTTCTAGAACAAATGCAATGGCTTACAACACTAGCGGCTCCTTCGGGGGCCATTTTCATGTTGCGCTGTGTTGCGACTGACTATCCTTGATTTCCAAGGAGTTCCTGCGACACTCGGCAATTCCACGCGACATGGATGCAACATGGAATAGCGACGAATCTTCCCCCGTTCCTGCGAAGCGCCGTACACATCAGCCATCCCCAAACGCAAAAAAGAGCCCCGCCAGCCGGGGCCAGCGGGAGCGATACTTGTCTATCATTTCGACGGCAAAGTGATACTCAACACGGCTTGAGTATCAATGATGGCACTCAAGGTGGCGGCCGACCGGTCATCGCGTACCATGCCGCGGCCGCACCCGCCGCCGCCGAGATCAGCGCCTTGCCGATGGACCAGAGCGTCTGCCCCAGCCGCCCGGCGAACACGACGCGGTCACGCACCCGCTCGAGCTCTTCCGTAGTCGGACGGATCGATTCGACGCTCTTCTCGACCGCGGCCAGTCTGTGCGTGATACCGATGATCTCGCGCTCGGTCCGCTCCTGCGCCTCATAGCTCCGGCGCCGCCCTTCCGATGCCGATTTCTGGTCCTCGGCAATCGATGCCAGAAGGCGCTCGATTGAATTGAGCCGTTCGTCGAGCCTCGCCACCTGCGCCTCTGTGCTGCCTGGCATTCGTCTCTACCCCTATTCAGCACGAAGTTCGGCGCGACGGCGTACGCTTGACCGCCGGTGCTCGATGCACTCGGCCGCCGAGAACACCCTCGCAGCGCAAGGGCCCTCGACGGTGAGGTCGATCCGGTTCTGGTCCGCGATCGTCTCGCCATGCGCCCCGATGATGTCCGTACCGATGATCTGCCTGATGCTACCGGTCGCACTGCCCGGTTCGCTCGTCTGGCAGCCCGCCACGCTCAAGGCAACGGCGCAGACGATCACGAGCCTCGCTCGCAGCGGAACCTGCTTCATGGTCTTTCCTTTCGATTTCGATGCGAACTTCATCGGCGCCGCGCCCCTTGATGGCGGCATAGAGGCCCCAGAGCAGCCCGCCAGCGGCGATGATGGTCGCCATGGCGGTGATGGCGCCGGCTCCCCAGCGCGGCACGCCCAGGGTCGCCGCTAGCCTTGCGATGAGCGCCAACATCAGCCCGCCTCTACCGCTGCCCGGATGCGCTTCACGGATCGGACGATCTGCGGCCCCAGAACGATCAGAATGACGACGCCGACCAGACCCACCGCGCCCAGTGCAAGGATGGTCTGCCAGTTCATCCCGAGCAGCCCTGCCATACCGGCGCCCCCCCGCCGAGGATCGTCGTCAGCCAGCCCCACAGGCCGGTCTTCTGCTTCACTTCTTCATCGACCTCGTGCGGAACGGTCGGTCGCGGGACTGGCACCTTCTCGACCTGCTTGGGCTGGCCTTCCATGTGGCGAAGACGAACCTCCCGGAGGGCGCGCTTGACATCATCGACCGAGACCGATGCGCGCTGCCCGTCATAGAAGCCCTTACCCGCCGGCGTCGGAAGGCTCGCCCACTCCTTCGAGAGATTGAGCAGAAGCGTATCGATATGCAGCCGTCCGGCCAGCCATTTGTCGATACCCCGCAGCCCGAGCAAATAGCAGGCCATCCGGTCCTGCATGTCCCGATCAAAGCGCTCACTGCCCGTCAAGCCCAGCGTCGTGCGGATCGCCCGCATCGTGGTCCGCACGATCTGGTAGCGCCCGCTGGCCGAGGAGTTGAGGCGGCTGTTGTCGGGATCCTTGAGCATCCGGGTCTGCATCTGATCGACCTGATCGAGCGTCATTCGCGTCAGGACGACATCCGTGCCCTTGCCCTTCGATACGCGCCCGTCGAGCATGATCCCGTAGCCGAGCGTTTCGTTATAGCCGTCGCCCTTGTCTGTGCCCTCGGAGCGGCCCAGAAGGTCGAGCACGGGCCTGTAGACGTGGTACTTATCCATTGCGGTTCCTTTCATTGAGATCAGCCCATTCGAAAGCGCCGCGCCGGCGGGCACGGTGCGGTCCATGGTGTTTCCTTTCAAATTGTGGGGTTTGCAGAAACGATCGCTTCAGGGCGAAGTGCTAGGACTCACGCGGATGACAGGCACTGTTCACAAGCTCAGGCGGCTCAAGCACGCCGATCCGGAGAAGTTCAAGGTGCTGGCCGAGGACCTGGAGCCTCGCCGCCATTGGCCTGTATGCTCCGCGGCACTTCTGTGCTTCAGTCTCGGGCTCGGCTATTTCGCCGACGATATCCCCGGCGGCCGATGGCTGGCAGCGATGCCGGGATCGGGCTGTGCTATCAAGGGCAACATCACTGACGACAATCAGCACATCTACCACCTGCCCGGTCAGGACTACTATCACAGGACGCGGATCGATCTCGTCCGTGGCGAACGCTGGTTCTGTACGGAGACTGAGGCTCGCACTGCCGGTTGGCGCAGATCTCGGATATAGTGCCGGTACTGGCAGGCGGGGGGCTCAGGCAACACGCGGAACCCACGTGCGAAGCCGCCGCCTAAAAGTCTCAATCAGTGATTTCCCTTTAAGCGTGGGAACGATAGAACCTCGTTCGTAGGAGAACGCGACGAGCCAGTCGCCACGCACAATGGGAGATCCGAATGCAAGTCGAAGACGACCACGAGCTGCTCGACCTGATGGTCGCCGACCATATCGATGCGCCGGATCAATATCGCGCAACCGCCCGGTGGCTGGAGTACTCGGACAGGTTCCTGGCCTTTTTGAAAACGGAAGGCCTCAACAATTTTCGATCGAGCAAACACGAGAAGGGTTCACCGGGGTCTGTCCTAGCGTCGTTCGGTGCGGTTGACATCAATCCACCCACATCGCGAGCTTCGCCGGAAGAGATGTACCATGCCGCGGCAAGCTGTTTCGTCGGACATAATGCGGTCTCGATTGACAAACTACCCGCTAGCAAAGTTGGAGCGCCAGAGGGATTCGTAGTTGAAGACCGCTTCTACACTCTGTCTTGGCTGAATTTTTACTGCCGATATGCGTATGTCTCGAAGTTTGTTTCCTTTGATGATCAAATCATCGTGGAAGTTGGTTCTGGTTCCGGTAAGCAAGCCGAAATGCTGAAGAAAGCACACCCAGGGCTGACAGTTCTGATTTTTGACTTGCCGACTCAGCTCTACGTCGCCAACCAGTATCTCGAACGTGTGTTTGAAGGGTCTGACCAGGTGGCGGGTTACCGCCAAACTAGAAATTTCACGTCGATGGGTGACATCCAGCGCGGCAAGATAAATGCGATGCCACACTGGAAATTTCCCCTGCTCGATGGCGCCGCATTTGACGTTCTCTGGAACGCTGCGAGCTTCCAAGAGATGGGGCACGAGACAGCGCTTACCTATCTTCGAGGAGCCACCTCAGCCCGCTCGATGTTTCTCATGCACAACATAAAGTATCGCCCGGGCGTACCGCCGCCGGGGATTAGGGGGGTAATTGACCAAAAGTACCTTCCAGGGTTTGATGAAGTTGACCGTTCTCATGCGCGCCTGGCATTGACGCCGGCTAAATGGATATACTTCGACAGTTTCTGGCGTCGGACCTGATGCTCTGACAGCTTCAAGCGCTTCCCGATAGACAATCTCTATCTGTAGGGCTAGTAGCCCATCAGCGGTGGTGGAATCGGAACGGGAAATTCTCAATGGTTGTTGGCGTAGGGCACCTGCGGAAAGTCTATAGAAGCACGCTGCCAGAGAGCGTACGGCGCAAGATTCGCGCGGTCTACCACCGAACCTTGAGCAAGAAGGTGAAGGCCAAGGTCCAGCACGCGTTGCGACCTGAACAACGTCTAGCTGTAGAGGCCAAGGAACTTCTCTCAAAGTGGGATCTGGAAGCCGCTTTGGCGAAGGCGGATGAGGCACTGACTCTTAAGCCCAACCTACAAAAAGCACTGCAGCTTAGGGTAACAATTCTCAGCAATCTCGGTCGGCTTGAGGACGCGAGGCGTGCCGTTCGCATCCTTGGTGGCCTGTACCCACTTGATCCTTCAGCGCGCCGCCAAATGAGGGCACTCGAATTGGACGCCCCGCCCGTGTCGCGAAGCATTGCAATGCATGTCGTCGAGCAGTCGGGATGGCGTGCATCGACGATCTCGCAGGCAGCACAGTACCTGTACGACGGAGAGAAATTTGAAGATGCTCTCGATTTCTGTGTCTACGGTATGGCGACGGTCAGCCGCATCACGGATCGGAAACGTCGAACAACGGTTCGCAACAATTTGATTCATTGCCGAGCATTGTCACTCGAATCTCTCCACAGGTACGAAGAAGCGATTGCGACATACGAGCAGCTCTTCCCTTCGGGAAAAGATAACCTGCGGGCCACGATGGGTGTGGCAAGGTGTTCCCTTGAGCTAAATCGGGCTGAACACGCGGAGACGATGTTGAGAGCCGGATACGCCGAACAGAAAGACCCTTGGCCGTTCAGCCCTCTAAACCTGGATGCACTTCAGGCCCAGCGCAAAATCAAAGAATCATATGAACTCTACCGGAAAAAGCCGATCAGTGCAGCTATATCGAAGTATTTCAATGTGCACGTCAAGCCGAGTGAGATTAACATTGTTTCTGGATACTATCGGGACAAGTCCGCCCTTCTTTTGAGTGAGGGAGGCCCCGGTGATGAGTTTCGACTGTGCACAACTTACTCGGACCTGTCCCGGCTTTTTGGTCGTCTGACCATTACTTGCGACCCCCGCCTTACCACGATCATGAGGCGGACTTTCCCGGATATCGAATTCTTGCCGACAGCGCGACACAGGCGCGAACTCGTGAGAGACATGCCAGACCGGAAGACGCTGACGGACGCGACCTTGTTTCAGTGTGTATCGGATCAGGCGATCGTGGTCGGCAAGGACTGCGATCTCGTTTGCTCTGTCTTGGATTGCCTAGCAGATATCCGTCCGAACCCAGAGACCTTCGAGGGGAAAGGGGGCGTTCTCAAGCCACTCCCCCACCTTGCGGACGATTGGCGCCGAAACATCGGTAACAATTGCCGTCCGCAAGTCGGCATTGCTTGGCGCAGTCTTCTGCAGACGGTTGCTCGAAATCGGCACTATTTAACGGTCGATGATCTTCGCGGATTGTCAGCACTCAAGAATGTCGATTTCTGGCTCTTGCAGCCCGGCGCTACAGAAGAAGAGATTTCGCAACTCTCATCGTTTGTGTCGCTCAAGATACCGGAGGGGCTGGACCTTTTGGACGACTTTGAGGGTCAGCTAGCGATGACATCCACGTTGGATGCTGTGCTAAGTCCGTTCACGACCAGTGGTGAGCTGGCGGGTGCGGCGGGCGTTCCCACAATTTTGCTTTCAACGACCAGCAATACGATGTGGCGCAGGAACAAAGATGGAACTGACATATGGCGTCCGAATGTGACGATTGCTTCCGGCGTTCCGATCCACGACAGGGTTCTGGCAATGCAGCAGGCCATTGAAACAATTGACGCCCTTCCGAGAACCATGCAGGTTCAAAGCGCCTAAACCAAGGGGTTCAGATCATGCTCGTGTTTCCTGAACTTCTCGTTGATCTTCTTCACCGCCTGGCTCCTGACTAGATGGAGCCTTCATGGGAAGATGACGATCTTTTCCTGGACGTCGATCTCTACGCCGACGATGTAGATGAAGTGCCCATCGTCTATCCGGACAACAGGCATAAAGTCACGGAAAAACCGTTGGCCGGCCAGATGTGTTGATCTGCGTTCCGATCGTGACATTCGCTGCAGTGTTTTTGTAGAAGCAGGCGGCGTTGACAGCGGTGGTGCTGATGGCTTGAAACTAGTTGGCGTCGATACAACCGTTCGAGGCGCCATTGTTGCAGAACACGCAGTACTGGAGCCGCCCCACGATGTGCCAAGTTTAGTGAACAGTGTAATCGTCGCATTAGAGGCCAATTTGCTAAGGATGCGAAGTAGCGACAAGAGTCGATGAATTCTAGTTATTTTGAAGGGAGCGAAGACCCTGCAAACAGATGACGCATACATTCGAAGAATTCTCACAGCCTTTCGCGACAGCGTAAAGCATGAGATGGGGATTCATCTCGATGCAGATGGGTGCAAGACACTTCTTGCCTACATCGAAGCGCTTCAGGCCAGAGACCCGCTCGCCAAGGCGAACGTGATCAACCTCCCGGTGTCCTAGCGTAGCAAGTGAGAGTGCTTGAAGCGATATCGAGTGCGCCGCCGGTCTCGTTCTGGAATCGAACGCTCACTGAATTCGCTGCGCTGACCCACGCTGACATCGTAATTCCCTGAGTATCGACAGGGAAGGCAGCGGCGGCCAGATCACCGAGTCTGGCACCATTCACTGTAATCACGGCCGTGTCGCCCGCCCCATCGCCTAGGTTTGGCGGATTGTACGTGGCTGAGCCGGTCAGCCATCCGTCGCGGTGAACAATGGCATTGTTCGTGACGCCTGGGAAACTCGGTGAGTTGTTGACGTGAATCGCGTTGATGTCGATCGTATTCCCCGACCCGATGCCGAAATCATAGCGCCCTGCCGCCAGATTACCGATACGCTCGCAGTTGTCGATTATCACCGAACGGGGGCCAAGGGTTGCATTGGTGAACTCGAAGACGCTTACGGTCTCAGCTTCTTCCGGTTCAAATTGCGCATCAACCGCATGCACTGTGCAGGTGCCTTCAAGATGCACCAGCGCGGTCTTGCCATGGGCATGGTATCCCTTGACCACCACATGCGCATGCTCGCACCATATGCCATATAGGCCCTTGAGGTTCGAAGCGTTCGGGCGATCTGCGGTTACACCACCGTCCACCGTGAGATATGACCTGAGCCCCAAGTCCCCTCCG
>NZ_AMRM01000035.1 GCF_000300335.1 Nitratireductor pacificus pht-3B
CGATCCAAAGACGGGGTGCACGTCACTTGAGGAACAGGCTAAACCAAAATCGGGAACATCTCAGGGGAGCAGGTCAACCTGTCTCGGAAACCGGGACTACCTCAGAGAAACCGTAGGCATCAGCCATCAAACAACCATGTGATTAGCCAAGGTCACGCCTCGTTGGCCTCGCGCACGATCCTGTCCATGTCTATGCCATTCATCTCGCCCACAATATCCGAGAGCATCGGCACATAATCCTCACCATGATCAGTAGCAATCGCGTGCGTATAATAATGCTTTGCGGCCGCGCCCATTATGTTGACTATACCTGCTTCAGCAGCCAGATCGTTGAGGTATCGCATATCCTTTGCCGCGTTCTCGATCGAGAACTTGTGCGATTCGCGATCGCGTTCGACAACATAACCCATGAAGGTTTCGAAGAATCCGCTGCCCATACGGCTGGGGGACAGGACTTCGTGGACTTTTTGCGGTGAGATTCCAACCTTGGCGCCCAGAACGACGAGTTCCGAGAAGAGCGCGCCGTAAGACAACCCAACAAAATTCATCAGCAGCTTCATTTTGTGGCCTGCTCCCACTGGGCCGATGTGATTGATCGAAGCGGCCCAGCAGTCGAGCACCGGACGAATGCGGGCAATAACTTCTTTCTCGCCCCCGACCATGGCGCTCAGTTCACCTGCCTCGGCCTGAACCGGTGTACCGCCGAGAGGTGCGTCAACCATATGGCCGCCCTTTTCGGCCAATCGCGCGGCAAGCGCCTCCGTCGAGAAGGGATCAGCGGTCGAGGTATCAACGACGACGAGACCAGGGCGAGCACCGGAAAGAACGCCGTTTTCGCCATGCATGGTTGCCTCGATCTGGGTCGACGTGGACAAGCATAGGTGGATGATGTCGCATTTTCCGGCCATCTCGCGAGGGCTTTGGATCTCCTGCGCACCGAGATTCAACAGACTGTCGATCGGGGTGCGATTGCGGTTTCCCTTGACCAGCAGATCGTAGCCACCGTTGCGAATGTTCTTGGCTATGCCATGCCCCATGAGACCGAGGCCGACAAATCCGATAACCGGTTTCTCAAACATCAAGATGCTCCTTATCTAGGTATCAGCGGTGGCGGGCAATCCACAGCATGTCTGGCTGTTCGCCTTCGTCAGGCAGGTACTCGACGCCGATGGGTCGATCCCAGCCCAGTTCATGTATGCGCTTGAGGACATAGCTGTAATCAAGCTCACCATGATCGGGTACGCCGCGATCGGGGACCGAGGCGATCTGGATATGACCGATTATCGGCAGGAGGGTTTCCAAGCGACGTGTGACGTCGCCCTCGATGATCTGCACGTGATAGCAATCGAACATCATTTTCAGGTTCGGCGCATTCACCTCGGCGATAATCTCGGCAGCGAGCCCCGTCGAGTTCAGATAATAATCCGGGGCATTGTGCGGGTTGAGCGGTTCGATCAGGATCGTGATCTCCTTGGCTTGCTCGCATGCATAGGCAAGGTTGTCCACGAAGGTCGACTTGGAGGCGGTTCCGCGGCTTTTGCCAGCCATGACGTGAACCGCGCTGGAACCTGTAACCCTGGCATACGCCAGGGCCTCGTCAATGGCTGCGCGCGCTTCCTCCCGGCGGTGACACAAGGCACTCAGACCATTGTCACCCGCTTCAACATCACCCCGCCTTGTGTTGAGACCGAGCATCGCAAGCCCGGTCTCGTCGAGCACCGATCGCGTCTCCTCGGCAGGGACATCGTAGGGCCAGTGACACTCAACCGCGTCGAAACCTACGGCCTTGGCGGCACGTATGGCGTCAGGCAACGGGCGATCGGCCCAGAGAAAGCCGAGATTGGCGGAAAACTTCATGTATCCCACTCCACATTGAAGGTGGTCACGACATCGCGGATTTGCGCCTCCGTCAGCAGCCGCGGGTTCATGCCCCGCGTCAGAAGGGTTAGGCGCGCCGTTGCTTCCAGTTCTTCGATCGCATTGCCGGCGGCCTCGACATCCTTCGCGGCCACGACCGGGCCGTGATTGGCCAGCATGACGGCGCTGCGTTTTCCGGCAAGTCCGCGCACTGCCTCGCCCATGGCTGGATCGCCCGGTCGGAAGAAGGGCAAGAGCCGAACCTTGCCCAATTGCATGATCGCGTAAGGGGTTATCGGGGGCAGGAAGTTATCAGGATCAAGCCCCGACATGGTCGAGAGCGCGACCGAATAGCATGAGTGCAGATGGATCACCGCGCCGGCCGTGCTCCGGGTGTCGTAGAACGCCGTGTGCAGCGGGTGCTCCTTTGTGGGTTTGTCGCCACCAATATGCTTGCCGTGTGCGTCGAAGCGGGCGAGCCTGGCGGGATCAAGACGACCTAGGCTGGCACCGGTTGGAGTCATGAGAAGTCCCCCATCGGGCAGCCGCAGCGACATGTTGCCGGTCGATCCGCCAGTCAGTCCCCGATCGAACATAGACTTGGCCAGCAGGCAGACTTTTTCACGCAGACGATTTTCTTCGGTCATCGATCCAGCCGCTCCAGTGCATCAGTGAAGAAGGTTGCATTGCCGAAATTGCCGGATTTGAGCGTGATCGCGACCGTGTGACCGCCGCTCGTCGCATAGCACCACGGCACGCCCGGCGCGATTTCGTTGCCGATTCTCAGCCGGTCAATTTCAAGGGCCTTGGTGACGGCGCCCGACGTCTCGCCACCGGCCACGACAAACCGGCGGACACCGCGGTCCCGTGCGACGACCGCACAGGCAGCAAGCGCATCTTCGACGACTCTGCCCGCATGCTCTGCGCCGAGCCTGTCTTGCGCAGCGCGAACGGCATCGGGTTCCGCAGTCGCGTAGATGATGGGGCTCGCGGTTGTCTGCTGGCTGTTCAGCCAGGCAATCACCGCCTCCGACCCGTTTTCGGCCAAAGTGACAGGGTCAAGCAAGAATGACTGGTGACCTTTGGCCTTGTAGTCTGCGACCTGTCGATTGGTCATCATCGAACAACTGCCCGACAGCACGATTGCCGGACCTTCTTCGACTTGTGAAACGGCTGCGTTCCCGTCCGCGCGTGCGGTCACGAAATCAGCCCAGAGATCAGGCAGGTTCATCGCTAGGGCACTTCCGCCCGTGAGAAATGTCATGTCGCGACAGGCTTCTGCGATCGTGTGGAGGTCATCGTTCCCGACTGCATCGACGACGACATGGGCCACACCTTCAAGCGACAGTGTGTCGAGATGTGTCTTGAGCGCAACCGAACCCTTCGCGATCACCAGCCTGTTGGCGTGCCCGACCGGGAGGGTGACCTGTGGTGCGAGCAGCCGCATCAGATTGGAATCACGCATCGGCGTGAGTGGGTGATCCCGCATCGGGCTTTCGGCCAGGGGCTGGTCACCAACGAACAGATTCCCCATGAAGACCGCACGACCGTTTTCTGGAAAAGCCGGGCAGTAAATCGTCTGCCGCACACTGAGGTCTTCCATGAGTGCCTCGGCGACAGGACCGATGTTTCCACTGGCAGTGGAATCGAAGGTCGAGCAGTACTTCCAGAAAAAACGTTGCGCGCCCGCCTTGCGCAGCCACGCCAGTGCTGCTCGGCTTTCGGCGACAGCCTCATCCACACCGGCCGTGCGGCATTTGAGGGCGATGACCTCCAGCGGTGCGGTATCGTCCTCCGGTTCCCCGTTGGGGACGCCAACACGCAGCGAAACCGGAACACCGGAACGGGCCAGAAGCGCACCCAGGTCTGTGGCTCCGGTAAAGTCGTCGGCGACAGCGCCGAAAAACGTACTCATCGTCTATCTCTTAACCCCGGTGCGGCAGGTCAAGGTTCGCGTTGCGCGCATAGATCTTGGCCACCGCCGCGTCGTCTTCGCGCCCCAGGCCGGAGCCCGAGGCCGCAAGGAATTGTTGCAGCACCGCGGACGTGACCGGCGCGCTGAACTTGGCGTCACGGGCGGCGTCGAGCACGATTCCGAGATCCTTGGGCCAGATGTCGATGGCGGAATGGGGCGTGTAGTCGCCCGCCACAACGTGCGGTGCGCGATTCTCGAGCATCCAGCTCGTTCCGGCGCAGTTGGGGATCACCTCGATAAACGTTTCAGGGTCGATGCCCTGCGTCATCCCAAAGGTCAGAGCCTCTGCCATGGCAGCGATATGGATACCCGCGAGCATCTGATTTACGGCCTTCATCGCCGACCCGGCTCCAGGCTCGTTCCCCAACTCGAATACGGTTTCTGCGGTCGCATCAAGAACGGGACGGGCGGCCGCGAAAGCCTCGGGACTACCGGAGGCCATGATGGAGAGCGTACCAGCCGCAGCCTTGGCCGCACCGCCGGAAATCGGAGCATCGAGGTAGAACAATCCGAGTTCAGCGCAGCGCGCACCCATTTCCCGCGCAAATCCAGGTGCGGCGGTCACGCTGGAGATAATGACGGCGCCCTTGCGGATCCGACGCGCCAGACCATTGTCTCCAAAGAGAACAGATTCCGTCTGGGCAGCGTTGAGCACAACGATCAACAGGGCATCGAGTGATGGTGCAGCCTCAGCGAGGTCTTCGCACGCGCCCCCCTCGGCGCGCAGGCGGTCGACGGAGCCGACGTTGAGGTCTGCGCCGTAAACGTCATGTCCTGAACGCACAAGCGATCTGGCCATGCCAAACCCCATCGAGCCAAGTCCAACACAACCAATCTTCATTTCAGGTTCCTTTCAGCACACGCTGTTCGGAGGTTCGCGCTAAGACGGGTATCAATCACCGCATCTGTCGCCTTGCAGCTTGGGGCGGTCCCGCAGACATCCGCCGTCATCATCGCTCGGTCACAAATGCTCTCCACACCAGGCATCACGTCGGTGTCGGCATCGGCTTCACCGACATGATCGAGCATGTGCCGACAGCGAGAAGATTGTGATTGGGTCTGCAGACCCCCTACCGGCCGCCGCCGGGCCAGGTCATGAAGCGGCTCTAAGATCGATGAGAAGATTTGCTCCGCACCAACGCTGGCCTCGATCGACTGCGGATCGATCCCTTCAGCCGGAGTGGCAGCTATCCGATCTTTGCACATATGCATCATCCCGTCGGGTTCATTCACGCTGGATCGAGTGTCTGCGCGTCGGCGGACCGCTCGATCCGCGGCCGAGCCATCACGCCTTCTCGACCGTCAAACCCGGCTCGAATGTAGAGTTGGAAGGAGGTGCCCGAAGCGAGGTCTCGAAGACTTTGGCGAGATGGCGCACACCGAGTTCGGGACTGGCAAGGACGGGTAAGCCCATGCTTGCCCGCGTCGCATCATCCAGCGCGTTCGCCATGGAGGCCTGTGCCAGTATGATCACGTCGACCGACCCCGCCAATACGCTCAGCCCCTCGCGGATACGTGCGTTATGATCATCACGGTCGCCCGCAGAAAGCGCTTCAAAAGCGCCTTCGCAAAGATGACTTTCGATCCTCACATCAGTCCCGCGCTGAGAGGCGCGCGTGGCCACCAAATCGACGGTCGGGACCAGTGTCGTTGACAGCGTAGCCAGGACACCAATTCGGCGCCCTGCATCAAGGGCCTCCTCCACCATCCCGGCATCGACGCGAACAAGGGGTATCGGGCACATCGGGCGCGTCGCATCCACCGCCGGGCCGATGGAAGAACACGTCACGAGTACCGCATCCGCGCCGGCATCTTCCGCCGTCCAGACATGTCCCGCAAGCCGGCGCATGGTCGGGGTTTCGAGCTTACCGGCGCGGATCGTGTTCTTCAGAAGCGTTTCATCGACGATATTGAAGGTCTGCCAATCAGGTAGGTAGGTTCGCACCAGATCGGCGAAGACAGGCACGAGGCCACTAACCGTGTGGATCAATCCCAGGGACCGCTTCTCGACAGGAGTGCTCATTGATCACCCCTTTCCTGTGCCCGCGCTGCCGATGCGATAAACGCATCGACATCCTCTGCGCGGGTGTTGAAGGCCGTGACCATCCGCACATGCCCTCCACCGCGGTCGTAGAAACCAAACCCCTCGGAGGTCAGAGCACTGCGCATAGCCTCGGGTATCGAGACGAACACTTCATTCGCATCAACCGGGTGCAGCAGCTCGACGTTCTGCAATTGCGATAATCCCGTCGAAAGACGCGTCGCCATCGCATTGGCGTGCCCGGCGAATTTGAGCCAACGATTGTCTTCAAGAAGTGCATGCAACTGCGCCGACACGAAGCGCATCTTTGACGCCACTTGCCCCATTTTCCGCGCGCGATACCGCACTTCTTCGGACAGGGCTTCATCGAAGCAAACGACGGCTTCCGCACACAGACAGCCGTTCTTCGTACCGCCGAAAGAAAGCACATCGATGCCGACATCGCAGGTGATTTCGGCCGGTGAGCATCCCAAATGTGCCACCGCATTCGCAAAGCGAGCTCCATCCATATGGAACTTCAGCCCAAAACGGTGCGCGAGATCGGCGAGCCCGGCCAGTTGCCCGGGCTGGTAGACAGTGCCTAGCTCTGTCGCCTGGGCGACGCTCAGAACCTTTGGCGGCGCGACCGAAGTGTTGCCCCAGCGGGTCTGGGTCAAGGCTTCTTCTAGAACCTCCGCCTTGATCAGCCCATCGCTCTGCCGCAACGGCACCAGCTTTGCGCCACCCGTCTGTAGTTCAACTGCACCGCACTCACTGTCATGGATATGTGCGGTTTCACTGCACAGGATCGCCCCCCAGCCCGGCGCCAACAAGGACAGTGACAGCGCGTTCGTGGCGGTGCCCGTGAACACGGGTTGCACGAAACAGGCACGTCCGAACAACGCGCCGAATTTTGCGTTGAGACCGTCGGTTAGCGGATCCGATCCGTAAGACGGGCTCGATCCGTGGTTCGCCGCGATGATGGCATCCATGACTTCGGGCGCCACACCCGCAACATTGTCGCTTCTCAGATTTACGGAGGTCATTTGTGACGTCCCACCAGCGTTTGCATGAATTCGAGGCAGCGCTCGAACTCGCTCTCTTCGAGATACTCATCGGCTTGATGCGCCTGAGCGATGTCGCCCGGACCGCAGACGATGGACGACCATCCTGCCTGCTGAAACTGTCCACCTTCCGTGCCATAGGTCACACATAGGGGCGGCCCCGAATAACCGGTAATATCCCGCACCAGCAGTTCGGCGGCACCGCCCGGATCCGGACGCAGCCCTGGCACCATGGCGCGACGCACCAGTGTCACGCCGCTATCTGGGGCGATAGCCTGGATCTCGGGAAGAATTTCACGCTCGATGAAAGCGCTATATTCTGCTTCATAGGCTTTGGGATCTTCCTGGGGGATCGAGCGGATTTCAGTGACGAAAGAGCATTCGTCGGCGATGATGTTCGATGCGTGCCCGCCGCTGATTTTCCCGCAGTGCAACGTCGTGTATCCGGGAGTGAAACCGTTTTCGGTCTGGGCGTCGCGATTGGCCTTCATGCGTTCGTCCAGCCACGAGACCAGTCGGCAGGCCACGTGTACAGCACTCACACCAATGTCCATGCGGCTGGAGTGATAGCTGCGACCTTTGACATTCGTGAAAAACGACAAATTGCCTTTGTGCCCGAACACGGGCTTCATGGCCGTCGCCTCTCCGACGATCACCGCCTTCGGAGGCGCGACCTGTTCGCAAAGAGCCTTGATCAGTGAAGGAACGCCCCTTTGCCCAAGCTCTTCATCATAGGAGAGGGCGATATGGATCGGAGCCGTCAGCTCGGCGTTGACCATCTCCGGCACCGTGGCCAGCACGGTGGCGACAAACCCCTTCATGTCGACGGTGCCGCGGCCATAAAGCCGCCCATCCTGACGGCGCAACGCCCAGGGGCTTGAAGTCCAGACTTGATGGTCGGCCGGAACGACATCCGTATGGCCGGACAGAACCACACCAGGCCGGGACGCCGGCCCGATGCTCGCTAGAATGTTGGCCTTCGTCCTGTCTTCGTTGAAGATTTTCTTCGCTTCAACGCCGTGAGATCGAAGATAGTCCTCAATATAGGCAACGCAATCCAGATTGGATCTATCTGAGACAGTCTCATAGGCCACGAGACGTTCCAGTATCTCGAGTGCTACCGACGAATTGGGTGCTGACATCAGCATTCTCCTTTATGCGACGTTGCCCTGGGGCAAACGAAAATACGACGCGCCAAGTCGACCGCAGATGCGCTCTACCTGTCTCTTTTCACGATCGCCGGCTGCTCGCGCAGCAAGCCAGTCAGTCAAATTCGAAAACCTGGTACGGTCCCTGACAGGGATTCCCCAGGCGCAGGTGCATTCGCCCCGCATCCGGTTCGCAGATCACCGAATAGATCGTCTTGACCGGAGCGAGCTGGCCCGGCTGGTGATGACGGCAAATGCTGCCGGGATGACCATCGTGATCAGACAGGAGTTCCTTCATTGTGCCGGCACTCAACATGCCGCGCCTCTCCTGCATCATGGTTTCGAGGCCGCTGTGACGCAGCAACGTGTCCACCCATTCGCTCGGACGTCGGTCGTCTTTCTTGAGTTCGGGATCGGTAAAGTGATTTGCGTGGGCTACGACGCCCTCTTTGCTCGCGAGGACCGCCATGGAATCGGGAGTCAATTCCACATCGACAGCCCGGTTTCTATCGACAAGGACGTAGTTGCCACATGATCCGACCGGCGAAGCCTTCATGACGGCAAGACAATCTTCGATGCTGCGCTGCTCCAGGAGGCGGCGCTTCATGGGGTAGTGAGGCAATCCAAAACGCCAGACAGAGTTCGTCAGCGAATTCTGCATGAAGCCAACACCGGCATCATTGATCCCAGGGTAACCCATAAGCCCACCGAACGTCGCCATCAGCATCCGTGGCCCATGTTCCGGCGTGACCCGCAGGACGACGACGAGGTCTTCCATGACCCCGGCCTGATCCTGGTTCTGACCAATCAGCATGGTGCCGTCATGCGTCGCGCTTCGATCCACTGCGAAAGAGGTGCAACCTTCGCCATCGGCCGGCAAGCCATCGAAAATGCCGACTTCGCTGCGGACATTGATCAGCAGTGCATGACCGAACGGCACTCCTGCGCCAGTCGCTATGCCCCGGATTTCCTCCATCTGTTCCGGAGCATAGCCTTCCAGCTTGGGCAGGAACCGCAGCGCGCGATCCACAAGGTCTTCAACAGACGGGCTTGGCGCCCGGGCTTCGGGATTTCGAAGACGCGATTCGTGCGCGATGGTACGACGCAATATCTCCGGGTAAGCCTTGATCTGGTCACGGCAGGCCCGTCCAAACTGCTCGCCGCGCGCAACTGGTGGTCCCTCGATATCGATCAAAGCCACACTTCGGCTAGAAGAAATTTCCATCTGATGAACTACCTTTGATGTATTGAGGCTGAAGCTTGCTTCAGCAATGAAATCGGGCATTTATTGCTTCGATAGTTCTACCGCATGACACGAAACGAGATCGCCGGTCGGCGTATGCTGAAGCCGCGGTGCGATCTTTGCGCACACATCCATCGCCTTTACGCAGCGTGTGCGGAAAGAACAGCCGCTGGGAGGATTGATCGGGCTTGGCACATCACCAGCCAGAACGATGCGCTCCTTGCGGGCACCGGGCCGGGGAATGGGGACTGACGACAACAGCGCCTGCGTGTAGGGGTGCAGGGGCTTGGCGAACAACGTCTTCTTCTCTGCGATCTCGACGATGCGGCCAAGGTACATAACGGCAATACGATCAGAGATATGACGAACGACGCTGAGATCGTGGGAAATGAAGAGATAGGTCAGCCTGAACTCTTCCTGGAGGTCCTGCAAGAGGTTGATGATCTGGGCTTGGATCGATACATCGAGTGCCGAAACAGCTTCATCACAGACGATCAACTTGGGCTGGGTTGCCAGAGCACGTGCGATGCCGATGCGTTGGCGTTGCCCACCCGAGAATTCATGCGGAAATCGGTGCGCGTGAGAGTTCGCGAGGCCGACGGTCGACAGGAGCTTCCTGATCTTGGCCCCATGTTCCCTGTGATTGCGAGAGTCGTGTATCGCCAAGGGTTCGCCCACGATTTCCTCGACAGACATGCGTGGGTTCAGCGCCGAGACAGGATCCTGGAAGATCATCTGCATTTCCCGCCGGATGGGACGCATTTCGCTGCGTCCGAGGTGCGAGACATCGCGCCCGTCGAAAACAATCCGCCCACCCGTCAGACTGGACAAGCGCATGATCAATTTACCGACGGTTGATTTGCCGCATCCGCTCTCGCCGACAAGGCCCAGGGTTTCGCCATTGTCGATATTGAGGCTCACACCATCAACGGCCTTCACCGTCGCGGTTGACGTCCACAGACCGCCCCTGCGGCGCACCGTGAAATGCTTGACCAGATCGGAAATCTCAAGCAGCGGGGTGTTGGTTTCAGAGGTCATGCGGGCACCTTGTAGTCAACCAGCCGCCAGCAGGCGGCGGCACGCGCCGGGCTCTCGCGGATCATCGCGGGCTCAGTTTCACGGCAAATGTTCTGGGCATACGGGCAACGAGGGGCAAAACGGCACCCGGTGGGCATTTCAGTAGGAGAAGGCACGGAACCCGGGATAGCGAGCAGCCTATGCAGATCTTCATCCAGTGGCGGCATGCTTTTCAAAAGAAGCTCGGTGTAAGGGTGCTGTGGCGCCGCGAACAGATCTGCAACCGGTGCTTCTTCCACGATCCTACCGGCATACATCACGACGACCCGGTGCGTGTACTCTGCGACGACCCCCAAATCATGAGTGATCAGCACCACCGCCATGTCGAGTTCGCCCTGCAAATGCTGTAGCAGTTCCAGAACCTGCGCCTGAATGGTTACATCAAGCGCGGTCGTGGGTTCATCAGCCAGCAAAAGCTTGGGTGCACAGGCGAGAGCCATCGCTATCATCACCCTCTGCCGCATGCCTCCGGACAGATGGTGCGGATAGTCCGTGACACGCGCTTCAGGATCCGGAATACCGACGAGTCTCAGGAGATCGACTGCTTTGGCAAACGCCTGACGCTTGGTCAGAGGTTCATGCTCGCAGATCGTCTCGACAAGCTGATTGCCGATCGTGAACACAGGGTTCAGTGAGCTCATCGGCTCCTGAAAGATCATAGAGATCTCATTGCCCCGCACAGCCCGCATCTCGCGGTCTGACATGCTCATGAGGTCTTTGCCCTTGAAACTCAGTCGCTCCGCATCGATGGAGCCGGGTGGTGTGGCGATCAATTGCATCAGCGCCAGGGCGACGGTGCTCTTGCCACTTCCAGATTCACCGACGATGCCGAGAACCTCGCCCTCGGCCAGATCGAAGCTGATGCGATCGACCGCAGTTACCTTCTGTCCTTCAGTCCGGAAATGAACGGAAAGATCACGCACCTCAAGGAGAGGTATGACGGGACTAGCCATGACGCACCTTCATACGGGGATCGAGCACATCACGCAGGCCATCGCCCAGCAGATTCAGCCCTAAAACGGTGATGCCGATTGCCAAGCCTGGGAAGAGACTAATCCACGTTGCTTCGCGAATGTAGTTTCGTCCTTCGGCAATGATATTCCCCCAAGTCGGTGTTGGCGGAACAGCGCCTATACCCAAGAAGCTCAGTACTGCTTCGGCAATGACGGCGTAGGCAAAGATGAACGTCAGTTGGACGACCAAGGGGGCCATGGTGTTTGGAAATACATGACGGCGCAGAATCCTCATGTCAGTCGCGCCGGCGCATATCGCAGCGGTGACATAGTCCATCTGGCGAATTACCAGAACCGATGCACGCACAACCCTGGCAGTTCGGGGCGTATAAACCACTGCCAGCGCAATGATCGCATTGGCTGTCGACGGTCCAAGCGTGGCGGCGATTGCGATGGCCAGGATAATTTCCGGGAAAGCCAGGAGCGCGTCCATCACACGCATGATCACGTTGTCCAAGCGAGGAAAATACCCGGCTAGAGTGCCGAAAATCACTCCCGAAATGCCGGAGAGCACCACTACGGACAGCCCAATTTGCAGGCTGATACGCGCGCCATAGACGACACGGCTGAATATATCACGGCCGAAATTGTCGGTACCGAAGGGAAAAGCAGCACTTGGCGGCTCGAAGCGGTGACGCATCTGCACTTCATCGTAGGGAGTAATCGCAAGGAAATCAGCGAATATTCCAAGCAGGACGACGAATGTAAACAACCCAATACCGGTTAGAAGCAGGCTATTTCTTAAAGCGCGCCGAGCAACTCGTGAGTTCCGTAGCTTCAAAAAGCGCTCTGAGATAATTCTGAATAGGCCACGCCAACCGATAGGCGTAGAGAAAGGGTGACGTTCCATCTTCTAATACCGCACTCGCGGGTCGACCCATGCATACAGGATGTCAACCAAAAGATTGATAAAGATCATCGAGACGGCAACAAAGATGAGTCCGCCTTGAATGACTGGATAATCGCGCCTTAAAATCGCTGATCCAAGCAATTTCCCTACACCAGGCAAGGAGAATACGGTTTCGATTACGAGAGACCCGCTGATCAATAGGCTGAAGGAGATGCCGAGGATCGTGATGACTGGCACCAGCACGTTTTTGAGCGCATGTTTGCCGACCACCTTGGACTTCGATAGCCCCTTGGCCCTCGCCGTTCGGATGTAATCCTGCTGCAAAACCTCGAGCATCGTGGCCCGGGTTATGCGCGACAGCAGGCCGATTTGCAGGAGAGCAAGCGAGATGGCAGGCAGCGTACAGGTTCTGAGCCAGCCCCAGAAATCCTCGCTGAGAGGAACGTACCCGCCACTCGGCAACCAACCAAGATGCACCGAAAATAGGATGATCAGCATCAGGCCCATCCAGAAATTCGGCAGGGCGACGCCGATCAGCGCAAAGCTCATCACAAATTGATCAAGCCAGGTATTGGCTTTGACTGCCGCGATCACCCCGAGGGTTACCGCGATGGTGGTGCTGAGAACGAAGGATAGCAGCGTCAGCGACAGCGTCGTCGGCAACCGCTCCCATATTGCCTGCGTGACACTGCGCCCCAACAGGTAAGATTCACCGAGGTCTCCCCTCAGCAGATTGCCGTACCAGTGTAGGAGTTGCGTCAGGAAAGGTTCGTTCAGACCGAGCTGTTCGCGGATCTTTTCAATTTCCGCGTCACTGGCCGAAATGTCGGCAATCAACATTGCCGGATCGCCGGGGATAAGCCGCATAAGCAGGAACGATGCCAATGTGACGAGCAGTAGAACCGGGATTACCGCGAATAACCGCCGCAGGATAAAAGCAATCATTTATGAGCCCTATTGTACGGGTCGGCAAATGCGGCAGGCGCAACTCATGCGCCCGCCGCCCGATTGCACCGGGTTCAGCCTTCACGCCAGATGTTTGAGAAGCGCGGGATACGGTAGGGAACGAAGCCCTTCACGTTCGAACGAATCGCCTGAAAATTGTGCATGTCGCCGAACTTGAACTGATAGACCTGTTCGTACAGATGTTGGGTCATATCCGAGAAAGCATCCAGACGACCCTCTGCCGTCGGCTCCTCATGCATGGCGTTCCACAACTTCGTCATCTCCACATCTTCTTCGGACAGGTTTTGACTGTTGATCGGCGGCAGCAAATCCTTGATCGCGTCGCGCGGCCCGATGGAGGGGCCCGTCCCCCATCCGGTGAAGTAAAAATTCCAATCATCTGGTTTATTTGCGCGAATCTCGCGAGTTGTCGGCCAATCGGTAACGAACAATTTCGTGTTCATTCCGATATCCTTAAGCTGCTCGTTCACCATCAACGCCGCATTATACATGTAGGAATAGTCGGTGTTGGTCATGATTATGACCTCTTCACCGTCATAACCGGCCTCTTTGAGGTATTTCTTGGCCAGCTCCGGATCTGCTATATTATACAGCTCCTTGGCGGCATCCGTGTAGGAGGGGTTGCCGGGATACTGAAAGCCAGGTTGCAGACTGTAGGCACCGTCGGTCGCCGTCTCCATGATGTCTTCCATGTTCAGCGCGGCTTGCATCGCCATGCGGACCATCAGATTGTCGGTAGGAGCTTTCTGGGTGTTCGGAATCATGATGGGAATGGAGAAATTCTCCTGCTTCATCACAATCACGCCTTCGACGTCTTTCAGGCGCGCAGCGGCTTTCGTCGAAACCTGTTCGACACCATCATAATCTCCGCTCTCAATGCCGGCCGCACGAGCGCTGGGTTCTCTCACAATCCGGACGGTGATGGTGTCAAAGCAGGCTTGCTTGTAGCCGCCGAAACCAGTCGTTCCTTCAAACCGGCTGTCGGGAACATAGCCATCGAACTTCTTGAGGGTGACGTGTGAATCCGGCACCCATTCACCGAAGGAATAGGGGCCGGTTCCGATAAGGTCGATCTTATTGGCCGGCTTCTCTGCCTCTGATGCCGGCATGATTGCAATCGGAATATGGAAGCTGGAGAAATCCTCAAGGAAGGTGGGCTGCCTCTTGGACATCGTGATAACAATGGTGCTGGCGTCGGGAGCTTCGATGCCGGCAACGTTTTTGAACACCGATGACGAGGTGCCAACGCGCCGATACCGCTCAAGCGAACCAAGAACATCTGCGGATGTCATGGTCTGCCCACTATGGAAAGTGATGCCACTCCGGATCTTGAACGTGTAGGACATACCATCATCGCCTTCATCAAACGACTCGGCGAGTTGGGGGATAATTGCGCTATTCTCGTCCCGTGTAATGAGCATCTCGAAGATGTTCATTGCGATATTGCGCGTCGAAATCGCAGAGGAAAAATGAGGATCGAGACCAGGAATCTGCGCATTCTGCGCAAACGTGAATTCGTCAGACGTGGTTGGGCAGGAGAATGCGGCGGCGGAAGCCGCCGCCGGGAACAAAGCTGCTCCCGTCGCAATCAACAACAGGTTTCGAAGTTTGGCATTCATCGTTACGTTTCCTCCTCTGATGTTTTTACTTTGCCACCTGGGTGTGACGGACGCCGAACCGTTTGGACCACCGGCTACGGATTGCGGTCCGAAAAGCTTGGCGCTGGACAGCGTTCAGTCATCCTGGGGTGCCTGATCGACGCGTCTATCCTGAGGTTGATCGCTGCACATGCGGTAGACGACCGAGCCTGGTCGCGCCAGATGATCGTTCCGTGTGTCGAAAACGATACCGTCGACCGGAGCATGTACAGGGGTCCGGGCGCGAGCCGTATCCGGGTCAAGCGGGTTGATGATTTCGCAGACGACATCGCCTGCCTTGATTGGTTCACCCAGCATCTTGTTGTAAACGACAACACCTCCGGCCGGTGCTGTGACAAGAACCATATGTGATACCGGTACCGGTGCGCACAGCGCCTGGGGAGGTGGATCAAAACGCCCCTCCACCACTCCCCTGCGCATCAGAAACCGCAACAGGTTCTCTGCATCCGGACGGCCAAGAGCATCTGATACGTCGAGGCGCCCGCGATACTCGACCACGCATGACATGAGCCCCTGAGGAACTGGAAGCTCAGGCACGGCCTCGCGGACGCGGCTCCACAAGCTTGCCGTTGTGGTCATGAACGTCCGCTTGTCAGGGTACCAGTCGATCAGGAAACTGGCTCGACTTCCGATATCCGCCGACAGCTCACACCCCCCAATATCAAGACAATCCTTGTAGATCATGAGGTAGACGAGCGCCGTGGCGGCGCAGTGCAAATCCAGGACATAGTCAGCGTCAACGGACAACTCCAGAAGCTTCCAGCGCAGCGCATCGAGTTCAGAGGCAGGCTTTTGCTCGGCGACATACGCATATGCCGCATCACGGATCAGGGAGACGTTCGCCTCCGCGTCATGGGTGAGCCGGTCTCTCACTGCATCGGCGACCACATTCCAGTCCGCCGGAAAGTTGCGATTGTAGTTCTCGCGCGTTGAGAGATCGAAACGGCCGCTGAAGTATGAGCCCAGATTCTGGTTCAGCCCGATCGGATTTGCCACGGGGACGACAATGATCTCCCCCTTAATCCGACCCTCAGCCTCGGCGGTCTCGAGCATCGGCATCAGATGATGGACGACCATCGTTGCGGGCAACTCGTCTGCGTGCAGCGCCGCATGAATGTAGACCTTCGGTCGCGCGCCCTGCCTGCCGAAACGATGAACCGTAAGGTTCCGCCCGGTTCCCGGCGTCATCGTTGGGAGCGCAATAACTTCAGTGTTTCGGGGCATCAGCGCGCCTGCTTTCCGGGCCACCACGAGCAGCTCGGCCGCGGAAGAACCCTATAACATTGGATTGTCAGGTAGTTTGGGGGATTGCGGCTTGAGATAAGCCCAGATCACCAAGCACCGCCCCATGAAAGGCCGCGCCCGCAGTTGGAAACTACACCACCCTCGGCCTTACGGATCTGAGTGCTTTCACCGAATTGCTGCCCGTCGACAAATGTCACCTCCTGAGCCTGCCCCGAAAGCCATATCGGTCTGCAGACTTACTCCTCCCGCATGGAGCGTTCGCGCTCCTGCGAAAATTCAACCAAACCCTCATTCTCAGCGCTGCGTCCAAACAGCATCCAAGTGGAGAAACGCCGATCAAGGACAACTCGCCTCCAACGCTGCCGAGGATCGCATCCTCGGTCTGGAATCGTCAATGACAGCGCTGTCATTTTGCTTGAATGAAACGCTCTGTCAAGCTCTTTTCGGAAGGAACATGTCGTCACCGGAGCTCTCCCGGTGGGGCGGAGAGTCGCCCGCGAGCAGACTCCAGCCATTCAGCACAGCTCACTTCAAAGGCTATGGATGGATCTGCGAACGCCGAATGACGCCAGGCGGAATCACAACGCCCCGCGTCGACCCGAGGCTCGCCAGGCACCTCCGCCCCGGTCCGAAATTTGCGTCAGTCAGACGGTTCGCATTCCGGCACAGCAAGGACGCCCTCGTACCAGAAACTTACGCGGTGGCCCCGACAAAAACCTCAAAGCCTGTATCGATGATATTTGGCGTAATCGGACGATCTGGCCTGCCCAGGATCGCGTCGATGGCTTTTTCTCCGATCAGAAAACGGTTTGACCGCACAGTGGACAACGGTCTTGGCAACTCCCGACCGATATCGAGTCCGTTAAACCCGAAAATCGCCAGCTGATCCGGTATGGAAATACCGGTGCTCAGACAGTGAAACACTCCACCCACAGCCATGTCGTCGTTGGAATACACAACAACGTCCACTGCTGAGGCATCACACAACCGCGCCGTCTGCGCTCGCCCATTCGCAACCGAACTCGGACCCTCGGCAATCGCGTGGGCAACAAAAGAAATCCCCGCATTACTGAGCGCTTCGCAGCATCCGTCATAGCGCAACTTTGCGCGACGATCCGCGGTCCAGTTGTGCCCGACATACCCAAACCGGCGATAGCCGCGCTCAATCAGGTGCTGACCTGTAGCGTATCCAGCACGGCGATGCGACATGCCAACAGCAGTGTCGATGGGAACGGAATCGATGTCCATCATTTCAACGACCCGGACACCACACTGATCGAGCATCCGGGACGTCGCCGGCGTGTGGTCGAATCCGGCGATCAAGATAGCAGCTGGCTTCCAGGACAGAAGACCACGCACCAGCACCTCTTCATGCTCGAGATCGTAGTCACTGATGCTGATGACCGACTGATAGTTCGAGGACTTTAGCCGGCTGTTAATTCCATGCAAAACTTCCGGAAACACTATGTTCGACAGGGACGGGACAACCACCCCGACCAGATGCGATTCAAGCGACGCCAACGACCCGGCAATACGGTTTGGCATATAGCCAAGCGCACGAACTGACTCCATGACCTTTGTGCGCGTCGGTTCAGCCACAAGCTCCTGATCGCGAATAGTCCGCGAAACTGTGGACTCGCTAACCCCTGCATGGAGTGCGACTTCATGTAAAGTGATCTTGCTCTTGCGAGCCCAGAGACGCTGCTTATTTTTTGCCAAAGGGTATCTCTTCAATAACAACTAAATCAGACAGGTACCCATGGGTTGCAAAACCGCCAAGGTGGAAAAATATATGCATTCCTGGAGCTCGTAAATGAAGTTCTCTGTGACCTGAGCCCCAAGTCCCCTCCGGTTTTACGGAGAGTCCTTTGGTTGATTGACGTGCACCCCGTCTTTGGATCGCCCCGAACCGGAACTTGCGGGGGTGGTATCTCATGCGGCGGAAGC
>NZ_AMRM01000036.1 GCF_000300335.1 Nitratireductor pacificus pht-3B
GTCCCCATTCCGAGCCGATTGACACGCTGGAGTTTGGAGTGCCCGCTAGCTTCCCTGCGTAGCGAGCGTTCCACCCCTTCCATGCGCCATCCGTCTTGAAGTGGCGGCGCGGTCTCACCTTCCAGGTGAGGATTCCTGTCTCGGGGTCGTAAACCAGAAGCTCCCTGAGTGTTTCGACTGTGGGGCGCTGGCCGTCCGGCTGTTTCAACATGATGCTCTCCAAAACAGAAAAAGGGGTGGAAGGCTCCTCGGCCCGCCAACCCCCTGATGATTGTTGCTGATGTCCGGTTTTATTGACCGCTTGGTGTACCCTGGGGGTCTAGCGCCTCAAGAAGCGCTCTGGCCGACGCCTCACCTGTGCGTGCTCCCTTGTTCTTCAGGTAAGCTCCATGGACCTTCCGCTGGCGGGACTTCACGAGGAGGCGCAACTCCGGGGCCTCTCGCAACAGCGCTTTCTTGGCTGCGGCGCGGTACTGGCCGACAAGACGCCCCAGGGCATTGAGCCTTGTCCCCTTCACCCCGGGATCGCCGTCCGGCAAGTCTTGATAGGTGCTGGACCTGATGAGCTTCGCCAAGTGGGCCTTGAGGGGCTTCTGCCCTGGGATATGGCCGCTGAGTTCCTGCAACCGGTCATAGGCGTTCTGCCCGGTCTCAAGAGTAATGTCCCGGAGGTCCGTTCCATCAAGGTCGGGGTCTACTCTGCCGATGCCGCGCTCGGTCTCCAGCATGATGCGGCCATGCTCAGCCTCCACTTCATCAGCCTCGCTATCCGTGACAAGACCTGTGCGCCTCCAGATGGTCTCACCCATGAAGTCGCGGCGCGGGGGCAGCGTTTCGGAGAAGCCCGGAACGTTCTTCATGATGCCGTCCACGAGACTGCGAGCCTCCCTCATGTACGGATCGGGGTTCACTTGGCGAAGACCTGAGGAGAGCGGGACGAGGTTCCCGGCAATGGTCCCAAGCCACCGTTCGGCCCTTTTCCCGTCTGGGTCGCTGAGGGCTTCCAGGGTCTGGTTGATGTTCTGGAGGAATGTCCTGTCGGTAAAGGATTTGGCGAGGCTCATCGCGACGGCCCCCATGCCCATCTCTGCGCCGCTATTCTCAGGGTCATGTCGTGCGAGGTCCACAAGGTCCGCCATTAAGCCCATGGCCATGCTGATGGGATCGAAACGGCCCATGTTGATATAGGTCTTGGTGCCGTCGTCATTCTCGATGACATACGAGTACGGTTGCCAGCCGGTGGCCTTTAGTTCGGCTTGCAATCTGGGGTCCTTCGGCCCGCTTCCCGTCATCCGGCCATTGAGGGCCAACGTGGCGGAAAGCCCCATGAAGAGCGAGCCTAGCGCCATCTGGCCGATAGCGTGGGCCTTCGCCTCCTCGCCGTGTGCTCCTCTCCATGCTTCCCGAAACTCTTTCTGTAGGAGATTGAGGCCGGGGGTCATCTTCCAGCCGTACCTCAAGACGTTCACCGGGGTTTTTACGAACGGCAGAATGAGAGTGAGGATCGGATGCCGGTTCCTCGCCTGCTGGATGGTCGCGCCTGCGGTGCCAGCAAGTAGCTCGTTCTGGAACGTGGTGGCCTGTGCCTCGCGAAGTGCCCGACCATCTAGGGCTTTGCCGCTGGCGGGGTCTATCGCCTTCTCCAGTTCCTCCCGAATGTATCGCTGGTAGTCCCGCCCTGTGAGGCCAAGGCTATGAGCGCGGGAGGCTGCTTGTCCCTGCACATAGGCGCGATAGCGGAGCGTCTTGAAGAACTCGTCTACAGCGCCGAGGCTCCGCGTAGGGAGGCCCACGAGATTCCTGTAGTTGGCAGACCTCCAGGCATTCTCCACGATGTCCATGAGGCCAGTGACAGGCTTCCACGGGAGGGCCTGTTGCTGGACGGCTCCCTGAAAGAACTCTGTATTGTGAGGGGCGAGCCTGGAGTCTCCGCGCTTGAAGGCTTCCACGGCGGCGGTCCATCCATCACCCAAGGCGGCAGCTGTCGCGGAGTATTCCTCTATCGCCTGCCTTCGGAGTATGTCGCCCCCTGACTTTGGTCCTAAAGCGATGCCCCCGAGGAGCTTCTCGGTCGGCCTTCCCACCATCATCATTGTGTTGGACGTGAGATTCACGAGGTGCGTGGGCCATCCCCATAGAAGGTTATTCTGGAGGAGGAAATTCGCTTCATTCGTCATTCTGCGGAGGAAGGTTGGATTGGCTGTCTGGGCCAGCTTCTTGGGGTCTCCCTTGGTGGAATACAGAAGGTCGGCCAACTGCTCGGCGTCCAGGCCGTTGATGCCCTCAAGGTCGGCTCGGGTCAGGCGGTATTGCCCCCGGAGCCTTCGCATGGATCGGCCTGCGGCGGACCTCATTGCCTGCGCGGAAGCGAAGACCGTTACGGCAACGCTGAGCCTGTCCTTGAGTTCCTGGTTCGCTTTCGCTGTGTCTCCGCCCCACTCGTCTAGCATTCCGTTGCGGAGCTTTGCGGCGGTCTCGTAGGTCTCCTGAAAGACCCGGTTGCTGATGAGGTAGGCGGCTTCCATGCGAGAGGTCATGAGGCTGGCATGTTGGCCGGACTCAGCAAGTTCCCCCATGATGGTGCTCGGATCGTCCCCGAAGTAGTCGGCCATCTGGCGAACTTTCTCCGCAACCTGGGTGTCCCGGAGGATGTCTCCTCCCTTGGCCTTGTCCATGTCGGCCTTCAGGGTGTCGGCGGCATTGCTCATGAAGTCGCGAAGGCCATCAGGTGTGTGGAGCTTCTGCCAGGGAAGGCGGGATGCGCCACGGGCAGCAATCTGGCCTGCCTCGGCGGCGGCTTCACGAGAGCCAAACCTGGAGACGGCCTCAATATCGGACCTGGTACCTTTGAGAATTGCCGAGATGTCATCCGTGGAGACTTCCATCATGGAAGTGGCGCTTGGCGGCTCGGCTTTTGGCGGGGAGGCGGTGAGATTGGAGATTGCCTCCGCCCCATCATCGGCACTAGAGGCCCTGGGGGACTCACTGGGCGGCGTTTCGGCAGATGCCTCGGCAGACGGTGACGGCGCTGCATGAGTCGCTGAGGGGGCATTTTGAGGCGTCGGCCCGAAATCGAGACCGAATGCATCCACGTTGGCCTGTCGGGCGCGTTCCAGCTTGGCGATTTCCTTCGAGGCGGCGTCTGTGTTTCCGGCCCGAAGCAGCTTGATCGCCTTGATGGCACCGAGCAGGGCGAAGTCCACGCCGATGGACTCCAGGGCATTCTTGAAGCGGCCCTCGGCAGCGCTGTCCTCGATGTCAGACGCAAGGTAGGCCGTCACCGGGTTCTGGAGCGAGGGGAAGGACTCCACGAGGTCACTGAGACGCTCCTCATGGGGGTCGAGGACCACGGCTGATGCTGCCGACGCCTTCCCAGTCTCATAGAGCGCCCGACCGGCCTTGCCCGCCGTCTTGAGCTTCTGTGCGGCCTTCACCGGAGCCATGAGCTTCCCGGCCCCGATGAGGCCCACGACTATCTGTGAGACCCCCGAAGTCAGGCCATAGCCGACGCTCTCATTGTCGAGCGCCCGGTCCAGTGCCTCCACGTCCCGTCTGGTCTGGGACTTCTCGCCCTCCGCCGGTTCACCAAAGAGGAAGTCCTTGGTCTCGAAACCAGCCTGGACGACACCAGATGCCATCGACGCGAGGCCCCGGCTTACGGGATCGGAGCCGAACTCTTTGTCGGCCCTGGCGAGCACCTCCTGGTCTGAGGCCGAACGCTTGGCTGCAAGCTCAGCCTCCATCTCCTGGAGGGCTTGGCGGGCTTGGGGTGATAGTTCTTCCATGTTCATTCCCTTCATGGATGACAAAAAGCCCGCTTCCTCCCGGTGGAAAGACACGAGGAGGAGGGGCGGGCTGATGGGGATGGATGTTGATGGCGATTGGAAAGAGATACTGATCCTATCTCTCGCCCATGGGGTTTTCGCAAAGTGGCCGCTGATAGGTGGCCGGAGAAGCAAGGGCGGGCTGGATGCTCTTTAAAAGTGGGAGCCTATTGCGGCGGCAGCACCTTCTACTTCAAGAACCTGCCTAATTCGCCACCCGCCTGCATGGCGCTTTTCTTCTCAAGTATAAGCAAATTATTTTCGGGTCGGGACCGCCTGGAGCGGATTGCTGGGGTCTGCTGTGTTGAGACGGGCTAAGCATTCCTCCAAAGGCGTCTCTAAAGGCAGGCGCTCAAGGTCGTGCATGAGGTCTTCTTGCACCTCGCTCAATCGTCCACACGGGAACTGCGCCGCCTTGAACGGCCTCCCTGTTACCCCCCGTCCAGTTCTCCCGTGCATTCTGTCGGGGAGATAGAGATAATGCGTGATGAAGTGTCGGACACAGTAGCCGCGTCGAGAGGCAGGTTCCCTACAGATATGTCCGTCTGTTGGCGGGATCGTACCGTAGGGGCCGGAATATCCACCACGAGGCATAACGAGTGTGACGCAGAGGTTGGCCTCTCTAGCCAGTTGAATATCCGCCCTGAGACGCTTCTCCAGGTCAATCTCCGCTCGTCGCGACTTCCAAAGCCAGCTCCGCGTTGCGGGGTGCAGGTTTTTACCGCGATGGCTCCGTCTAATCTTCTTATAGTGCATATACCTGTGTCTCTTCGGCGATAGCTTTCTTTTCAAAAAGTGACACATCGTCTAACTCATTGAAAATAAACGAACCAATCATTGGCCATGCTATGCTCCTTTTCAAGTACGACCCAATTAATGTGCAGATGGGGAGAGAAGGCCGAAGGCCCTCCCTTATGTCGCCCTCCTGAGGATCAACGCAAGTTGCGCCGCGAGGCCCCGGCCCTTGGGTGTCAGGCCGAATGTCTTCTTGCGGCGATTGTCGGGGTTGGCGTCTGTCAGCACCAAGCCTAGTCCCGGTCTCCCCAAGCGGTAGCCGCCGCCAAGATACCTAAGGTGCTGGCTTATGGTGGTCGGCGTCATGCCTACCTTGACCGCTAGGTCCTCCAGGGTCAGGGGTTCACCCTCAAGGTCCTCGTGGTCACTCCATACGGCTGCACCGAGGAAGGTGACTGTGGTGGCCAACGTCATGTCTTTGCTCTCGGCCATCATCCTTCTGTTGGCTTCGAGGTACGCACGTATCAACCTGTCACTGGACATAGACACTCGCTTGTCTCTCATGATGGATGGGAGGGAGAGGAGGGGACCTCTCCGACCGGTGACGGCATCAGGAGGGCGTCCAGTTCGGGTCCGTCATGCGCCGTGCTTCCTCCTGGTCATACTCCCAGGCCTCAATCCATGAGGAGAGGTCCTCTCCCGCCAGCAACTCCTTGAGGAAGTAATGAGACTCTTCAGGCTGCATGTAGTCCACCGCAAAGCGGATAGCCGTCATAGGGTCCTTGAGGTCTGAGGTGGTGATGGGGCAGGTGATGCGATTGGACATTCGTCTGGTCTCCTTCTTTGAATGAAAACTGGCAAGGTCTTTTGTTTACACTATGAGCAGGTTGTGCCCGCCCGCGGCGGCCACCTCCAGCGCCCGCTTGGCGCTCTCCTGTCCCTTGATGTCCGCCAGGTCCGGCCATTGCCCGGGCGGCGGGCCGAGCGCCGGCTCGGGCCGGCTCATCACCTGCGTGCCGCGGAAATGGTTGGCGAGCGCGATCAGGCTGCGCGGCGCGAGAATGTCGAGCTCGGCACTGGCCCAGGCCGCCTCGGCGCCGCAGGCATGCGGGCAGATCAGCCCCTTGCCCGCCGCGTTCGCGCCGATGGCCGCCGGCAGCACGCCGTTGACGGCGGCGATCGTGCCGTCGAGCGACAACTCGCCGAGCACCACGTAGCTCGCCAGCGCGTCACCCGGCACGGCGCCCAGCGCCGCCATCAGCCCGAGCGCGATCGGCAGGTCGTAATGGCTGCCCTCCTTGGGCAGGTCGGCAGGAGCCAGATTGACGGTGACCTTCTTCGGCGGCATGGAGAGGCCCGAGGCATGCAGCGCCGCCTGCACCCGCTCCCGGCTCTCGGCCACCGCCTTGTCGCCGAGCCCGACGATCTGCATGCCCATCTTGCCGGGCGCCACCATCACCTGCACGTCGATCGGAACCGCCTCGACCCCCTGAAACGCGATCGTGCTCACATGCGAAACCATGCCATCCCCCCGGATGCCGCGCCCCGCTCCCCTGCCCGTTGCACTCCTGGCAGGAAAACGATAACTCAATGCAACCGGAATGAAGCATGTTTGATCGATCGAATCAAGAACATTTAGAGAACATGCGTAGTTAACGCGCCCGCATGGGTTGCATCGGGTTGCACTGCCGGAACAAACGAAGGCGCCCGGCCACAATCGGGCCGGGCGCAGGGGTCGTTTTCGTGGGGAAAGCCTCCGGGAGCGGGGCGTCCGGCGCTCAGGCGGCGCGGCGCGCCTCGACGGCATCCCAGAACAGCGCGGCAATGTCGGCGCCGCCGAAGCGCTTGACCTCGCGCAGGCCGGTCGGCGAGGTGACGTTGATCTCCGTCATGAAGTCGCCGATCACGTCGATGCCGACGAGAACGAAGCCCCGCTCGCGCAGGGAAGGGCCGATGCGGGCGCAGATCTCGCGTTCCCGCTCGGTCAGCTCGGAAGGCTCGGCGCGGCCGCCCACATGCATGTTGGAGCGGGAATCGTGCTCTGCCGGCACGCGGTTGATGGCGCCGACGGGCTCGCCCTCGATCAGGATGATGCGCTTGTCGCCGGCCCGCACCTCCTTCAGATAGCGCTGGACGATGAACGGCTCGCGGAAGGCCTGCATGAACATCTCCAGCAGCGAGGCCAGGTTGCGGTCGCCCTCGCGCAGGTGGAAGATGCCGGCGCCGCCATTGCCGTAGAGCGGCTTGACGATGATGTCGCCATGCTTGGCGCGGAAGTCGTCCACCTCGCGCGGGTCGCGGGTGATCAGCGTCTCGGGCATCAGGTCGGCGAATTCGGTGACGAAGATCTTCTCCGGGCTGTTGCGCACCCATGCCGGGTCGTTGACCACCAGCGTCTTCGGGTGGATGCGCTCGAGAATATGCGTCGTGGTGATGTAGTTCATGTCGAAGGGCGGGTCCTGCCGCAGCAGCACCACGTCCATGCTGGAAAGATCGAGCCGTTCGGGGGCGCCGAGCGTGAAGTGATCGCCCTGCTCGTCGCGCACCGTCAGCTTCTCGGCCCGGGCGATCGCCCGGCCTCCGGCCATGGACAGCCGGTCGGGTGTGTAGTGCCACAGGGCATGGCCGCGCCGCTGCGCCTCCAGCGACAGCGCGAAGCTGGTGTCGCCGGCAATCGAAACGGTCGAGATATGGTCCATCTGGACGGCGACATTCAGCGGCATGGATCGGCACTCCGGGAGGGTCTTCGGGGAAGCGCAGATGACGGCGCGCGCCGGCTCGTGTCAAGCCGCCGGCGGCGGCTCCGTCCGCAATGGACCGCGAGGACCGTCAGCCGGTTCACAATAGTGTTACATTGGATACTATTCTTAAACATTTTGGGTTCATGGTCCGCCCCGGAGCAGTGAATCCGCGAGTGGAGCAGATACCCGATGCAGCCGGCGCCTGCATATGTTCGGACGACAGCGGCAGATCAGGCCGACTATGCCTTCACGGACGCATTGACCGGCCTCGGCAATATGCGCCGCTTCTTCGACAAGATCGACCGGCTGATCGACGAGCGTGCCGAGGATCCGGCGCCCTTCGCCATCGGTGTGCTCGATCTTGACGGTTTCAAGCCCATCAACGACCTGTTCGGCCGCGCCGCCGGCGACGAGATCCTGCAGCAGGTGGCGCTGCGGCTGCGCGCGGCGATGGACGAGAACTCCACGGTCACCCGCATCGGCGCCGACGAGTTCGCATTCCTCTATCCCATGGTGTTCAGCGAGGAAGCGGCGCGCGAGCGCACGCGCCTGCTGATCGAGATCCTGTCCGCGCCCTATGATGTCGGCCATCGCACGGCGCGCCTGTCGGCCTCCGCCGGCTGCTCGCTTTACTATTCCGAGGACGAGACCAGCGAGGTTCTCCTCAACAAGGCCGAGACGGCGCTGTATCAGGCCAAGCGTTCCGGCCGCGGCGCGGTTGTCGTCTACACGCGCGAGATGGAAGACGCGGCCAAGCGGGTGACGCATATCGAGCAGGCCCTGCGCCGCGCCGTCGCGGCCGGCGACGTGGAGCCGCATTTCCAGCCCATCGTCGATCTGGAGACCCGCCGCACCGTCGGTTTTGAGACGCTGGCACGCTGGACGGACCGCGACCTGGGTCCCGTCTCGCCGGGCGTCTTCATTCCCATCGCCGAGGAGCGCGGCATCATCGGGCCGCTGTCGCAGCTCGTGCTGCGCAAGGCGACCGAGGCGGCGCGCGGCTGGCCGTCGAACCTGTTCCTGTCGTTCAACCTGTCGCCGTCGCAGCTCGTCGATCACAACACCGGCCTGCAGATCCTGTCGATCCTCGAGCGCACGGGCTTCGACCCGCGCCGGCTGGAGATCGAGATCACCGAAACCGGCCTGATGAACGATCCGGCTTCCGCGCAGCGCATCGTCGAGGATTTGCGCCGCGTCGGCATCCGCGTGTCGCTCGACGATTTCGGCACGGGTCAGTCGAGCCTCGGGCGTCTGCGCGAGTTCCAGTTCGACAAGCTGAAGATCGACCGCGCCTTCGTCTCGTCGATCCTCGACGACCGCCCCTCCGAGCACATCATCCGCGCTATTCTCGCCATGTGCGAGGGCCTCGGCATGGATGTGGTGGCCGAGGGCATCGAGGCGGAAGCGCAGGCGGACCGGCTGGTGCAGTTCGGCTGCGGCGGCGGCCAGGGCTTCCTGTTCGGCCGGCCCTGCGATGCCGACGCGACGCTCGGCTATCTGCGTGACAGCGCGGCGCGCCCGCCCCTGCGCAAGGTCGTCGGCTGAGGCCGAAGCGGCTCACGCCATCGCTTGTCGGGACTGCGGGGCGTCCGGCAGCAGCAGCGTCGCATCCCAGATGCCCGACGTGACCGTCGCCGCCGCCAGTTCCAGCATCAGCGCGCGCACCGCTTCCTGGGCGAATGTCGTCGGCTGGTCGGCCATCTCGCAGAGATAGAGCGTTCGCGACAGCGTCGGTTCGATGATCGGCCGCGAATGCAGCAACCCGCTTTCCAACTGCTCATACATGAAAAGCTTCGTGCCGATGGCGCAGCCCAGCCCCGCGGCGAGCGAGGCGCCGATGGCCTGCACCGAGTTCATCTGCAGCTTGGCGCGGCTTTCCAGCTTGCGCAGCAGCGAGATGTCGTCCAGCAGCGCCCGCGCAGAAACGCCCTGGCGGAGCAGGATCAGCGGCATGTCCAGGATCTCGGAGAAGCGGACCGGCTCCTGCGTGTCGCCGATCATGGCCGGCGTACCGACCAGCAGCATCTCCTCTTCCAGAACCGCCTGCACGCGCAGCCGCGGGTCGGCGGGCGGATTGTAGACGAGCGCGATGTCGACCTCGGACGACATCAGGTGCATCAGGGTGGAGCCCGACAGGCTTTCCGACAGGGAGAGGCGCACCTTGGGAAGATCCGACATGATGCGGCGCACCAGGTCGACGCCGATCGCCTTCACCGCCGAATAGGCCATGCCGACCGAGACGTCGCCGGCAATCTCCTCGTCTGCGGCCCTGATGTCCTTCTCGGCCGCGGACATGGCCTTCAGGATCGACTTGGCGTGTGTGTAGAGCCGCTCGCCGGCCGCCGTCGGCTGCATGCCGCGCGGTTTGCGCACGAAAAGTTTCGCCGAAAGCTCCTGCTCCAGATTGGCCAGGTGATGGCTGAGCGCGGAGACCGCGACGCGGCAATGTTCGGCGGCGTTCGACAGGGTTCCCTGTTCGTAGATCGCGGCGAAGTAACGAAGCTGTCGGGTGTCCATGGTTTCTGTAATTTAGAAAGCAACGTTAGAAACATTATAATTTCAAGGCATCAAACGCAACGCTAGTCTCGCACGAAAGCATGGTGCGGACGAAGAAAAATCACTGACGTCGGCACCGATGCGCGAACCAGAAACATGGGATGGGGAACGCCCTCCGGAGGCGGCGACCTGTTCCGGCAAGACCGGCGAACGAACCGATATGGATCATGCATTCAGACCCCTGGACGGTGTGCGCGTCGTCGAGATGAGCCACATGATCATGGGGCCGTCCTGCGGGCTTTTCCTCGGTTTCCTGGGCGCTGAGGTGATCAAGGTCGAGCCGCCGGAGGGCGACAAGACGCGCCATCTGACCGGCATGGGCAGCCCGTTCTTTCCGCTGTTCAACCGCGGCAAGAAATCCGTTCAGCTGGACCTGAAGACCGGCGAGGGGCGGGACGCCCTGAACCGTCTCCTGGCGACGGCCGATGTTTTCGTCGAAAACTTCCGCGACGCCTCGCTGGCGAAGATGGATGCCGATCCCGAAGACCTTCAGGCCCGCTTTCCGCGCCTCATCATCGCCTCCCACAAGGGCTTCCTGCATGGTCCGTATCAGGACCGCACGGCGCTTGACGAAGTGGTGCAGATGATGACCGGCCTTGCCTACATGACGGGACCGACCGGCCGCCCGCTGCGCGTCGGTTCGTCGGCTAATGATATCATGGGCGGGCTGTTCGGCGCGTTCTCGGTGCTGGCCGCGCTGATGGAGCGCAAGGAGACCGGAAAGGGCCGCAGCCTGCGCGTCGGCCTGTTCGAGAACTGCCTGCTTCTGGTCGCCCAGCACATGGTCCAGTTCGAGCTGGAGGGGACCAGCCCCCCGCCGATGCCCGAGCGCACCTTCTCCTGGCCCGTCTACGACATCTTCGAGACTGCCGACAGGCGGCAGATCTTCGTCGGCGCGGTCACCGAGGGACAATGGGCCTCCCTGTGCAAGCTGCTGGAGCTGGACGTGCTTCTGTCCGACGAGCGGCTGCAGAAGCGCATGGACCAGATCGACGCCCGAAGCTGGACGGTACCGATCTTCGCCGAGGCCATCGCCGGGCGCGAGGCCGGGCCCCTGCTCGAGGCCTTCGAGCGGGTCGGCATTCCCTATGCGCCCATTGCCCAGCCGGCGGACATGTATGACGACCCGCATGTGATGCGGCCGGGCGGACTGGCGGCCTCGGCCATGCCCGACGGGCGGTCCTTCCGCGCGCCGTCGCTGCCTTTCGAGGTCGATGGCGTGATGCTGTCGGGCGGCGGCGATCTGGCGGCGGTCGGCCAGGACACGGAGGCGGTGCTGAAGGGCCTTGGCCTCGACGACGAGGAGATCGCCGCTGCGCGCGGCCCGCTGCGTGCGGAGGCGGCATGACCGTCCTGTCGGAGATCTATCCCGCCGACCGCGTCTCGCTGCGCGAGGTCGGCCTGCGCGACGGGCTGCAGCTCGTCAAGGCGTTTCCCTCCACCGAGGCCAAGCGGGACTGGCTGGCGCGCGAGCATGCCGCTGGCGTGCGTCATTTCGAGGTCGGCTCGTTCCTGCCGGCCAGCCGCATGCCGCAATTCGCCGATGTCCGCGACGTGATTGCGGCCGTGAATGCGCTCGGGGGTGCCCATGCGGCGGCGCTGGCGCTCAACGAGCGCGGCGCCGTCGATGCGCTCGAGACCGGGCTTGGCGAGATCGTCTGCGTCGTCTCGGCCACCGAGGAACACAGCCAGGCGAACATGCGCCGTTCGCGCCGGGAAGCCGTAGAACTCGTCGGCGAGATCGTCCGGATGCGTGACGCGAAGGGCCACGGCGCGATCGTCAATGTCGGCATCTCCATGGCGTTCGGCTGTTCGCTCGCCGGCGCGGTGGACCCCGCCGAGGTGCTGCGGCTGACCGAGGCCTGCCTTGCCGCTGGCGCGGACATCGTCGGCATCGCCGACACGGTGGGTTTCGCCGGGCCGCGGCAGGTCGCGGCGCTTTCGGCGTCGATGGCCGCGCTGTGCGGCGCCCGCCCGTTCATCGTCCACCTGCACGACACGCGCGGCATGGGCATCGCCAATGCAGCCGCTGCGCTTGATGCGGGCTGCCGCGTTCTCGACGGTTCGCTCGGTGGCCTCGGCGGCTGCCCCTTCGCGCCGGGCGCGACGGGAAATGTGGTCTTCGAGGATCTGGTGTTTCTCTGCGAGACCAAGGGTTTCGCCACCGGCATCGACCTCGGCGCGCTGGCGAGCGCGCGGTCCGTTGCCGAGCGCGCGATGCCGGACGAACAGTTTTACGGCTCCATCGCCCGCGCGGGTCCGCCCGCCGCGGTCGCGTGGCGCGCCTGAGCAGGCGAGAGAGAACGCGTTCAGGGAAGAGATTGAGAAAGCCCAGCAATTCCAGGGAGGAAACCATGGGAAAGACACTGAGTGGAATGCTTGCCGTTCTGGCCATGTCGGCGGCCTCGACGACCATTGCCGAGGCGGCCACCGCCATGCGCTGCAGCCATCAGCTGCCGCCGGCCCACCACATCGCCAAGGTGGTCGATCGCTGGGCCGCCGAGGTGGAAAAGCTGTCGGAGGGTGAGCTTGACGTCCAGGTGTTTGGCGCCGACAGCCTGGTCAAGGCGAATGACAACATTCTGGCGGTCGCCAAGGGCGACATCGAATGCGCCTTCTCGCTGAACTTCCAGTGGGGCAAGACGCTGCCGCTGATGAACGTCACGGTCGGCCCCTACACCATGTCCTCCATCGAGGCCTGGAAGAAGTGGCCAACTTCCGAGGCCGCCGCGTTCCTCGAGGAAAAACTTGCCGACAAGGGCGTCAAAAACATCGCCTGGATGTTCCAGACCAATGTCAGCGTCTTCACCTCGAAGGGCAGGGCGCTGCTGAAGCCGGAGGACTTCCAGAACATCAAGATGCGCGGCCTCGGCCCGGCCTTCGACCGAAGCCTGATCGCCATGGGAGCGTCGACTGCCTCGATGCCTGGAAGCGAGGTCTATCAGGCGCTGGCGACGGGCGTGATCGACGCGGCCATCACCGACGTGGCAGCCGCCTATTCGCGCAAATACTACGAGGTGCAGGACCATTTCACCGTCGTGCCGGTCCTCGCGGCATATCTGCACGGCTACGTCACCCCGTCCTGGTACGAGGGGCTGAGCGACAAGTCGAAGGCGGCGCTGAAGCAGGCCGGCGAGGCGGCGTCCGGCTGGGCGATCGAGGCCTCGCAGGCCGCTTCCGCCGATGCGCCGAAGCAGCTTGAGGAGAAGGGCGTCAAGGTTCACATCGCCACCGACGCCGAGAACGAAGCCTTCAAGGCGGCCATGCAGCCGGCCTTCAACGAGGGCTTCGCCGAGGAGACGGGCGAGGACGGCAAGAAGCTGCTCGAGCTCATCGAGAAGATCCAGTAAGGCGTCTCGATGAACCTCGACAGGACGGAGCATGAGGAGGCGCCCCGCGCCTCCTCGGGATTGGATATGGCGATCGCCGTGGTCACGCGCCTCGGCGGTGGCCTGAGCGCGCTGCTGCTGCTGGTGGTGCTCTGCATCACCACGCTCGGCGTGTTCAACCGCTATGTGCTGGGGCGGCCGCTTCTCGGCGTCGACGAAGCCTCCGGTTTCCTTGTCGTCGCCGTCGTCATGTTCGGCGCGGCGGAGGCGCTGCGGCGCGGCGACCACATCCGCATCGACATCCTGTTCGACAGGGCCGGGCCGCGCGGCCGCTGGTGGCTCGAACTGTGGTCGCAGATCGCCATCCTCGTCTTCACCGGCCTTCTGCTGAAAGCCGCCTGGCACACCGTGACGTTCTCCCGGCAGTTCGAGGCCTATTCGACGGGCTATCTCGAGGTGCCGCTCTGGATTCCGCAGTCGACCATGGTGATCGGCGCGGGGCTTCTGATCCTGGCGGCGCTCGGCGCCCTTCTCCGTCATCTTCGGGAACGTCCATGACCATCCTGCTGATCCTGGCCGCGCTGATCGTCCTGCTTTTGACGGGCATGCCGATCTTCGCCGCGCTCGGCCTGTCCTCGCTCGCCGTGCTCTATTTGTTCGAGGGGAAGACCGATTCCATGGCGGACACGGTGTTCGCCAGCCTCAACAACCCGCTTCTGGCGACGATCCCGATGTTCGCCTTCATGGCGCACATCATGATCAAGGCGAAGGTCGTCGACGATCTCTACGACATGGCCAACAAGCTGGTCGGCCATGTGAAGGGCGGGCTGGGCTTCGCCACCATCCTCTCCTGTACCATCTTCTCGACCATATCCGGCTCGTCCGTCGCGACGGCGCTGACCATCGGCTCCACCGCGATCCCGCAGATGCAGCGCTTCGGCTACCGCTCGCGCGACACCTACGGCATCATCGCCGCCGGCGGCACTCTGGGCATCCTCATTCCCCCATCGGGGCCGATGATCCTCTACGCCATCGTCACCGACGCCTCCATCGGCGCGCTGTTCCTGGCCGGCCTGATCCCCGGATTGCTGATGGCGGTGATTTTCGCCGTGTTCAGCTGGTACCAGGCCAACGCCCATGGCGAGACCGAGAAGCAGAACTGGCCCGGCGCCCGGGCGGTGATCCGCGCCTTCGCCAACTCCTTCTGGGCCGTGGCGATGCCACCGGTCATCCTCGGCGGCATCTATTTCGGCATCTTCACCGCCGCCGAGGCGGCCGCGGTCGGCGCGGTCTACGCGCTGGCGGTGGCGCTGCTCGTCTACCGCAACGTGTCGCTGCTGGACCTGTGGGACTGCACCTGGCAGACCATGCGCACCACGGCGATGCTGTTCATGATCATCGCCGCCGCCGCCCTGTTCGGCCACGCCATCACGATCATCCGCCTGCCGGCCGAGATCATGGAGGCCGTCACGGCGCTCGGCCTGTCGCAGACCGGCTTCATGCTGGTGGTGATGATCGCCATCTTCATCCTCGGCATGTTCCTCGAGACGATCGCCATCATTCTCATCACCACGCCGATCATCCTGCCGGCGATGCACGCGCTGGGCATCAATCCGATCTGGTACGGGGTGATGCTGATGATCAATCTCGAGCTGGCATTGATCACGCCGCCGGTCGGCATGAACCTGTTCATCCTCAAGGGCATCACCGGGGCGCCGCTGTCGGAGATCATGCGCGGGGCGTTTCCCTACGTGCTGCTGCTGATCGTCGGCCTGATCATCATGTGGGTCTTCCCGCAGCTTTCGCTGTGGCTGCCGACCACCGCCGGCTTTGGGCGGTGATCCGGACCCGGCGGCTCAGCGCGCCTCGATGCACACCTTGGTGTGGCCGGCGCGGATGAAGCCCAGCTCGGCGGCGGCGGCCTTCGACAGGTCGACGATGCGGCCGCGGACGAAGGGGCCGCGATCGTTGATGCGGACGACGACGCTGCGGCCGTTCCGCTTGTTGACGACCCGCAGCTTGGTGCCGAAGGGCAGCGAGCGATGGGCGGCGGTCATCGCCGCCGGGTTCATCCGCTCGCCCGAGGCCGTCTTGGAGGTCAGCGCATACCAGGAGGCGCTGCCGCACTGGGCATGGGCCGGAGCCGAAAAGGCGAGCATGAGAGCCGCCGCCGGCAGAATCCTCCGCCCGTGAAGAATGCGCTGTCGCATGGAAACATCCCCGGTTCCGTGTCAGCCACGGCGCTTGGGCGGCAAATGCGGCGATGAAACGGCAGGGTTCCGGAAACGGCCGGCGGCGGCCATCAACAAAGATGACAGGATTGCAAGATTATCCCGACACTTCCTCATCGATGCGCGGGCTGACGCCCTCCCGTGGCTCCCCGACACCGGCGCCGCCGAGCCTGTCCACCACGCGCCTGGCCAGTCCCTCCCAGCTGTGGCTTCGCGCATAGGCGAAGCCGGCTTCGACCAGCCGGGCCTTCTCGGCCTCGTCGTCCGCGAGCTTCAGGATCGCGTCGGCCAAGGCCTGCGGATCGAGTGGCGCGACCATGGCGAAGCACCCTGCCTCCCGCTGGATCTCGCGGAAGCTGATGGTCTCGGAGGCGATCACCGGGCGGCCATGGCGGATGGCCCAGGTGATGGCGCCGGAGCCGGGCGGACCATCCGGGTGGTAGGGCGCCAGAACGATGTCGGTGCGCGCCATCACCGCGCCGACATCCTGCTCGTCGATCCAGCCGGTGACCTCGATACGCGGGTCGTTCGCCGCCATCAGGCGCGCCAGCGTGTCGTCGCCGACATTGCCGGGATGCGCGCCGCCGGCGACCAGCAGCCGGAACCGTTCCGGCAGCAGGGCGAGGGCCGCGACCGCCTCGTCGTAGCCCTTGTACGTGGCGACAAAGCCGAAAATCGTCAGCGTGACCGTGCCGTTGCTCCTGGCCGGGGCAACGGGGCGGATGGTCTGCAGCGGATGCCGCGTCGTCCAGAGGGAGGCGCGCTTCAGCCCGGCATCGACATATTGCGCCAGCGCCTCGTCGCCATGCACCAGGATGGAGATCTGGGGGTTGGCGTTGATGAGACGGCGCGTCCGCTCCCAGTACATGCGCTTCCTGGAGAGGAGGCGTGTCGAGGTGCGCGGCTCTGCATGAAACACGACCACCGTCGGCTTGCCGGAGGCTGCGACGGCAGCCAGCACCCGGGCGAACACCCTCTGCGCCGCGACCAGCGAATGCTGCGCGCCGAACAGGCCGTATTCGTGCTGGATGATCAGCGCGTCATAGGCCTCGAGCCGCGCCAGGAAGGGCTTGAAATAAGCTGAAAGCTCCCGCTCCGGCAATGTGCGGACCGCCGTCGAATCGATCGGGTGGATGTCCACGGTCAGTCCGTCGCTGCGCATCGCTTCGGCGAGTTCGGTATTGTAGGCGGCGATGCCGCAGCGTTCGCCCGAGGTGGAGAGTGTCAGAATCTTCATGGCATGAGAATCGTACCGGGTACCCCGGGTTCCAGTGATGATAGAACTTTGCCCAAAGCATGGCTGAGGGGCGCTGCGCGCGTTTCGCATCGACGCGTTTCCTGATTTCCTTTCACCCTTAGCCGCCTTGGGCCGGGTTTGAGAACCCATTCCAGGTGGATAATGGCGCCCTTCTCCCCGCCTGCGGGGAGAAGGGAGCGCCGGCGTTTGTGCTGGTCTTGCAATCTCGGAGCACGCCGGATGCGGACCTCTCCACCCTCGTCATCCCGGGCTTGACCCGGGACCCATTGAGGAGCGGGGCCGGGTGTCGCAGACGGCGCGAGCGCCGGTGCGGGACCGAGGTCCGGGCCGCGCCCTGTGCGTTCTTCCAATGGGTCCCGGATAGCCTGCGGCTTCCGGGATGACGGGGGTGTAGATGCGGCTATGTCGGCTTTCCATGTGTGCACTCCTCCGTTCCCGCGCGGCGGTCCGCCGGGGCATGAAGATGGGTTCGGGAAGACGGGCGGCGAAAGCGTCGCCAATCTGTGGAACTGTATGCGACCCTTTCGCCGCCTGTCCGGCCGCTGTCCCATCCGTCGGTCGATCACTCGGCCGATGATGCCCGAGAGGTCCGGTTTCCCGGCCTGTGAAACACCACCGCCTTCGCGGCTTCTCCGCAACCGGGGGTAACGATCCGGCCGCCGACCT
>NZ_AMRM01000037.1 GCF_000300335.1 Nitratireductor pacificus pht-3B
GGCATCGTCGCTTCGATCACTGAGTGATCGTCGCGAACTCTCGGAAGCCGCTGATATCGTCGGTTTTGAGCGGGGTGCTGTTCGCAGCACCCCGCTTTTGCTTGTGACGAGGTATGGAGGATGGCCAGAGCGCTTCTTGGGCTTGTCGCGCTGTTCCTGCTTATGCAGGTGCCGGAGGGACTGGCCGCCCGAAATTGCCCGGAACGACCTCCCTGCAAGGGATGTGGATGCAAGGGCGGCCCGGGGTATCGCGCACCGGACGGCAAATGTGTGAGCTTCAAGAACATTGCCCGGAAATGTGGCACGCCTCCTGAAAAGCGTTGTGTGTTCGAGAATGCTCCCGGGACCGGAGCCAACAAGAGCTGCGCCCTGGGAAATGATCGAAAAAAATAGAGTTATAGGCGCACCAGGCCAAACTGGTTCTTGAACTGGAAATGGGTTTGGGCAATAAGGGCGCCGTTAGGGGTATAGCTCAGTTGGTAGAGCGGCGGTCTCCAAAACCGCAGGTCGGGGGTTCGAGCCCCTCTGCCCCTGCCAGCTTCCTTGGGTTTGTTGCGTAAGCGCGGTCGAATAGATGCCGCAGCCCCAGGGGGCTTGCAAGAGTCGGACTTAGGTTCTATGTAGGGCCAACAGACACGCGGTGCGTGGAGCCGGGAAGCCGGCTTTACGCGCCTTTGTCGTATGGGTGAAATGCGGCGAGCGATTCGGTCTCCGCGCTTCGCGACGATCCTGAACCGGGCCGTTCGGCCGGGTAGGGAGTGTCCCGGACGGTCGTCCGGGCCTGTGGAATTCCCGATTTCGGGCTTTGAGGATCAAGAGCGGCATATGGCGTCGAAAACCAGCAATCCCTTCACGTTTCTTCAGCAGGTGCGATCCGAAACCTCGAAGGTGACCTGGCCGTCACGGCGCGAGACACTCATCTCGACGGTGATGGTCATGGCCTTTGCGACGCTGGCCGCGATCTTCTTCTTTGTTGCCGATCAGCTGATGGCCTGGGGCATCGAGCTGATTCTGGGCATTGGCGCCTAACCGCGGACGATTTACGGAGTGCGATTGAAATGACAGCGCGTTGGTACATCGTCCACGCCTACTCGAATTTTGAAAAGAAGGTTGCCGAATCCATCGAAGAACAGGCCAGGCAAAAAGGGCTTGGCGACAAGATCGAGCAGGTTGTCGTCCCGACCGAAAAGGTCGTCGAGGTGCGCCGCGGTCGCAAGGTGGATGCCGAACGCAAGTTCTTTCCAGGCTATGTGCTGGTGAAGGCGCAGCTGACGGACGCCGTGTTCTCGATGATCAAGAATACGCCCAAGGTGACGGGCTTTCTCGGCGATTCGAAGCCGGTTCCGATCACCCAGGCCGAGGCGGACCGCATCCTGACGCAGGTTCAGGAAGGCGTTGACCGGCCGAAGCCGTCGGTGACCTTCGAGATCGGCGAGCAGGTGCGGGTGGCCGACGGTCCGTTCGCCTCGTTCAACGGTTTCGTTCAGGAAGTCGACGAGGAGCGTTCGCGCCTCAAGGTGGAAGTTTCGATCTTCGGGCGCGCCGTGCCCGTGGATCTCGAATTCGGTCAGGTCGAAAAGGGCTGACCGGGCGCTCCGGGTCTTCCGGGGCTTAGGCGGTGGAAGGGAAGGCGGCTCTAGCCGGCCGCAGGTTTCCGGACCACCAAACTGCAGTGCCGGCCCGTTTCCTCGAGAAATGGCCGGTAGAACGACAAGGCAGATGAGAAATGGCTAAGAAGATTGCAGGCCAGCTCAAGCTCCAGGTTCCGGCAGGCTCGGCGACGCCGTCGCCGCCGATCGGCCCGGCGCTTGGTCAGCGTGGCATCAACATCATGGAGTTCTGCAAGGCATTCAATGCGCAGACCCAGGAGATGGAGAAGGGTTCGCCGATCCCGGTGGTCATCACCTACTACCAGGACAAGTCCTTCACCTTCACCATGAAGACCCCGCCGGTTTCCTACTTCCTGAAGAAGGCAACCAAGCTGAAGTCGGGCTCCAAGGAACCGGGCAAGGTCGTCGCCGGCAAGGTGTCCCGCGCCCAGGTGCGCGAGATCGCCGAAGCGAAGATGAAAGACCTGAACGCGAACGACGTCGAGGCGGCCATGCGCATGGTCGAAGGCTCGGCGCGCTCCATGGGCCTGGAAGTGGAGGGCTGAGGATATGGCGACGAAACTCTCCAAGCGCGTGGCCAAGTCCCGCGAGGGCATCGACCCGAACAAGGAATACACGCTCGATGAGGCCGTGGCGCTGCTGAAGGAGCGCGCGACCGCCAAGTTCGACGAGACGATCGAAGTCGCGATGAACCTCGGCGTCGATCCGCGCCATGCGGACCAGATGGTGCGCGGCGTGGTCAACCTGCCGAACGGGACGGGCCGCACGGTGCGCGTCGCCGTGTTCGCCAAGGGCGACAAGGCTGACGAAGCCAAGGCCGCGGGTGCGGACCTCGTCGGTGCCGAGGAGCTGGTCGAGATCGTGCAGAAGGGCGAGATCAATTTCGACCGCTGCATCGCCACGCCGGACATGATGCCGCTCGTCGGCCGTCTCGGCAAGGTGCTCGGCCCGCGCGGCATGATGCCGAACCCGAAGGTCGGCACGGTGACCGCCGATGTGGCTGCCGCCGTCAAGGCTTCGAAGGGCGGCGCCGTCGAGTTCCGCGTCGAGAAGGCCGGCATCATCCACGCCGGCGTCGGCAAGGCCTCGTTTGATGGCAAGGCGATCGTCGAGAATGTTCGCGCGTTCGCCGACGCGGTGGTCAAGGCCAAGCCGGCCGGCGCCAAGGGCAACTATCTGAAGAAGATCGCCCTGACGTCGACCATGGGACCGGGTCTGCGCATCGACCTGTCGAGCCTGACCGCGGCCTGATCGAATTCGGGAAGGCCTCGCGCCTTCCCCAACTCTTTCCGGGCCGGTTCGGCCCGGAAGCCGGAAGGAAACTTCTGGAACATCCTGTCCGAGATTGCAGGCGGCTCGCCTTAATTCTTCAAGAAGGGCCTGCATGAGACGGGTGAGACCGGAAACCGGGGTTTTGGCCTCGATGGATGGTTCGAACCGTGTTGGCCTTTTGTCCGAGACCGTCAGCTTGCTGGCGCGGCGAAAGGGGGCAGGATCCTCGAGCGTCGCTTGGGTGATCCGACTGTCGGATGCCCTGCGGCAAAAGGCAAACCGGCGGATATTTCCTTCGGGAATTTCCGTCAAATGGAGAAGGCAGTGGACAGAGCGGAAAAACGCGAATTCGTCGCGGACCTGAATCAGGTGTTCAGCAACACCGGTTCGGTCGTCGTCGCCCACTATGCCGGTCTGACCGTGGCGCAGATGAACGATCTTCGTTCCAAGATGCGTACCGCGGGCGGCACCGTCAAGGTTGCGAAAAACCGTCTCGCCAAAATCGCCCTTCAGGGAACTCCGTCCGAAGGCATTCAGGCTCTTTTCGAAGGGCAGACGCTGATTGCTTATTCGGACGATCCGGTTGCCGCTCCGAAGGTCGCCAGCGATTTCGCCAAGGGGAATGACAATCTCGTCATTCTCGGTGGCGCGATGGGGGCGACCGCGCTCGACGCGGATGGTGTCAAGGCACTCGCCACGATGCCGTCGCTGGACGAGCTGAGAGCAAAGATCGTCGGCATGATCTCCACGCCGGCGACCCGGATCGCACAGGTTGTCAACGCACCGGCGGGCCAGCTCGCCCGCGTGTTTGGCGCCTATTCCAAGAAGGACGAGGCGGCGTGATGCCGGTCCTCAAGACCAACAACACAGTTCGAACACAAAAGGAAAACTACCATGGCTGATCTTGCCAAGATCGTTGAAGACCTGTCGAGCCTGACCGTCCTCGAGGCGGCCGAGCTTTCGAAGATGCTGGAAGAGAAGTGGGGCGTTTCCGCCGCTGCTCCGGTGGCCGTTGCCGCCGTGGCCGGTGGCGCTGCCGCCGGTGGCGAAGCTGCCGAAGAGAAGACCGAGTTTGACGTTGTTCTCGCCGATGCCGGCGCGCAGAAGATCAACGTCATCAAGGAAGTCCGCGCGATCACGGGCCTCGGCCTGAAGGAAGCCAAGGACCTGGTCGAAGCCGCTCCGAAGCCCGTCAAGGAAGGCGTGTCGAAGGACGAGGCCGAGAAGATCAAGGCCCAGCTCGAAGGCGCTGGCGCCAAAGTCGAGCTGAAGTAATTCGGCTCCATCCCGCGCGTGCCGTCCGGTGCGCGCGGGATGGGACAATGAGGATTGACCCAAACCTCTTTCCTGTGGGCCGCAAGCGACCTTCAGGAAACGGGTTTTTATCCGTTTCGAATATGACCGCCGGCATTGGCGGTGGTGATTATGCAGGCAAGCCAGGCAGGGCAAGGAGCGACGATGGCCGAGACCCAAACGTTTAATGGTCGCAGGCGGGTACGCAAGTTTTTCGGTAAGATTCCGGAAGTTGCGGAGATGCCGAACCTGATCGAGGTTCAGAAGGCATCCTATGACCAGTTCCTGATGGTCGAGGAGCCCGCGGGCGGGCGTCTGGACGAGGGGCTGCAGGCGGTGTTCAAGTCGGTCTTCCCGATCTCGGACTTCGCCGGCACGGCCATGCTCGAATTCGTCAAGTACGAGTTCGAGGCGCCGAAATTCGACGTCGACGAGTGCCGGCAGCGGGACCTGACCTTCGCCGCGCCGCTCAAGGTGACGCTGCGCCTGATCGTGTTCGATGTGGACGAGGATACCGGCGCCAAGTCGATCAAGGACATCAAGGAGCAGGACGTCTACATGGGCGACATGCCGCTCATGACGTCCAACGGCACCTTCATCGTCAACGGCACCGAGCGCGTCATCGTCTCGCAGATGCACCGCTCGCCGGGCGTCTTCTTTGACCACGACAAGGGCAAGTCCCACTCTTCGGGCAAGCTGCTGTTTGCCGCCCGCGTCATTCCCTATCGCGGATCGTGGCTCGACATCGAGTTCGATTCGAAGGACGTCGTACATGCCCGCATCGACCGCCGCCGCAAGATTCCGGCGACCTCGCTGCTGATGGCGCTTGGCATGGATGGCGAGGAGATCCTCTCCACCTTCTACAACCAGCTCACCTATATCCGCGACGGCGACAGCTGGCGCGTGCCGTACTCGGCCGAGCGTTTCCGCGGCCTGAAGGCGACCGCCGACCTAGTCGACGCCGACAGCGGCGAAGTGGTCGTCGAGGCCGGCAAGAAGATCACGGCGCGCCAGGCCAAGCAGCTCGCCGAAAAGGGTCTCAAGGCCATTCGCGCGACCGAGGATGACTTGCTCGGCAATTACCTCGCCGAGGACATTGTCAACTACGCCACGGGTGAGATTTTCCTCGAGGCCGGCGACGAGATCGACGAGAAGACGCTGAAGGTGCTGCTCGAGACGGGCGAGCGCGAGGTGCACTTCCTCGACATCGACCACGTCAACGTGGGCGGCTACATCCGCAACACCCTGGTCGCCGACAAGAACGAGTCGCGCCAGGAGGCCCTGTTCGACATCTACCGCGTGATGCGTCCCGGCGAGCCGCCGACACTGGAAACCGCGGAAGCGATGTTCCATTCGCTGTTCTTCGACGCCGAGCGCTACGACCTTTCGGCCGTCGGCCGCGTCAAGATGAACATGCGCCTGGAGCTTGATTGCCCGGACACAGTGCGCGTCCTGCGCAAGGAAGACATCGTCGCCGTGGTGAAGACCCTGGTCGAACTGCGCGACGGCAAGGGCGAGATCGACGACATCGACAATCTCGGCAACCGCCGCGTCCGTTCGGTCGGCGAATTGATGGAGAACCAGTACCGCGTCGGCCTGCTGCGCATGGAGCGCGCGATCAAGGAGCGCATGTCCTCGATCGAGATCGACACGGTCATGCCGCAGGACCTGATCAACGCCAAGCCTGCGGCTGCCGCCGTGCGCGAGTTCTTCGGTTCCTCGCAGCTCTCGCAGTTCATGGACCAGACGAACCCGCTGTCGGAGATCACCCACAAGCGCCGTCTCTCGGCGCTCGGACCGGGCGGTCTGACCCGCGAGCGCGCCGGCTTCGAGGTGCGCGACGTGCACCCGACGCATTACGGCCGCATCTGCCCGATCGAGACGCCGGAAGGCCCGAACATCGGCCTGATCAACTCGCTCGCCACCTTCGCCCGCGTCAACAAGTATGGCTTCATCGAGAGCCCGTACCGCAAGATCGTCGACGGCAAGGTGACGCAGGACGTCGTCTATCTCTCCGCCATGGAAGAGGCCAAGCACTACGTCGCCCAGGCCAATGCCGTGATCGGCAAGGATGGAAGCTTCACGGATGAGTTCGTGATCTGCCGCCATGCCGGCGAAGTGATGATGGCGCCGCGCGAGAACGTCGACCTGATGGACGTGTCGCCGAAGCAGCTCGTTTCGGTTGCGGCCGCTCTCATTCCGTTCCTCGAGAACGATGACGCCAACCGCGCGCTGATGGGCTCGAACATGCAGCGTCAGGCCGTGCCGCTGGTGCGTGCCGAGGCGCCGTTCGTCGGCACTGGCATGGAGCCGATCGTCGCGCGCGATTCGGGTGCGGCGATCGCCGCCCGCCGCACCGGCGTGGTCGATCAGGTGGACGCGACGCGTATCGTCATCCGCGCCACGGAAGACGTCGAGGCCTCGAAGTCGGGCGTCGACATCTACCGCTTGATGAAGTTCCAGCGCTCGAACCAGAACACCTGCATCAACCAGCGTCCTCTGGTCCGCGTCGGCGACATCATCAACAAGGGCGACATCATCGCCGATGGTCCGTCGACGGATCTGGGCGACTTGGCGCTCGGCCGGAACGTGCTCGTCGCGTTCATGCCGTGGAACGGCTACAACTACGAGGACTCCATCCTCCTGTCCGAACGCATCGTCCGCGACGACATCTTCACCTCGATCCACATCGAGGAGTTCGAGGTGATGGCGCGCGACACCAAGCTCGGGCCGGAAGAAATCACGCGTGACATTCCGAACGTTTCGGAAGAGGCGCTGAAGAACCTCGACGAGGCCGGCATCACCTATATCGGCGCGGAAGTCGCTCCCGGCGACATTCTGGTCGGCAAGATCACGCCGAAGGGCGAAAGCCCGATGACGCCTGAGGAAAAGCTCCTGCGCGCCATCTTCGGCGAGAAGGCCTCGGATGTCCGTGACACGTCCATGCGCATGCCGCCCGGGACCTACGGCACCGTTGTCGAGGTGCGCGTGTTCAACCGCCACGGCATCGAGAAGGACGAGCGCGCGATGGCGATCGAGCGCGAGGAGATCGAGCGTCTGGCCAAGGACCGCGACGACGAGCAGTCGATCCTCGACCGCAACGTCTATGCGCGTCTTGCCGACATGCTGAACGGCAAGCAGGCGATCGCCGGCCCGAAGGGCTACAAGAAGGGTTCGGCCCTGTCGAACGAGGTCCTGGCCGAGTATCCGCGCTCGCAGTGGTGGCAGTTCGCCGTCGAGGACGAGAAGCAGCAGGAAGCTCTCGAGGCGCTGCGCGCGCAGTACGACGAATCCAAGAAGGCGCTCGAGCAGCGCTTCATGGACAAGGTCGAGAAGGTGCAGCGCGGCGACGAGATGCCGCCCGGCGTGATGAAGATGGTCAAGGTCTTCGTCGCGGTGAAGCGCAAGATGCAGCCGGGCGACAAGATGGCCGGCCGTCACGGCAACAAGGGCGTCGTGTCGCGCATCGTGCCGGTCGAGGACATGCCGTTCCTCGAGGATGGCCAGCATGTGGACATCGTGCTCAACCCGCTGGGTGTGCCGAGCCGCATGAATGTCGGCCAGATCCTCGAGACGCATCTGGGCTGGGCCTGCGCCGGCATGGGCAAGCAGATCGGCGACCTGATCGATGCCTACAAGGAGCAGGGCGACATCAAGCCGCTGCGCACCACCATCGAATCGATCATTCCGCAGAATGATCGCAACGAGCCGGTGCGCGACTATGACGACGAGAGCGTCATCCGTCTCGGCGAGCAGATGCGGCGCGGCGTTTCGATCGCCACGCCGGTCTTCGACGGGGCGCATGAAGCAGACGTCAACGTCATGCTCGAGCAGGCCGGCATGAAGACCTCTGGCCAGGTAACGCTCTATGACGGACGGACGGGCGAACCGTTCGACCGCCAGGTGACCGTTGGCTACATCTACATGCTGAAGCTGCACCACCTGGTGGACGACAAGATCCACGCCCGTTCGATCGGCCCGTACTCGCTGGTCACCCAGCAGCCGCTGGGCGGCAAGGCGCAGTTCGGCGGCCAGCGCTTCGGCGAGATGGAGGTCTGGGCGCTCGAAGCCTACGGCGCCGCCTACACGCTGCAGGAGATGCTGACCGTGAAGTCGGACGACGTGGCGGGCCGTACCAAGGTCTACGAGGCCATCGTGCGCGGCGACGACACGTTCGAGGCGGGCATTCCCGAGAGCTTCAACGTTCTCGTCAAGGAAATGCGCTCTCTCGGCCTCAATGTGGAGCTGGAAAACTCCCGCATCGAGGAACCGCTGCAGGAGCAGCTGCCTGACGCGGCGGAGTAAGGCGTTCCGCACGCCGCGGGTTTCCCGCGGCGTGCCATTGTCGTCGCAAGGCAGCGTAGCGGCCAAGCATTTGAACCGGTGGGATGAGCGGCGGCGAACCTCACCGAAGTTTGAAAAGGGACCACGCGTCCCGCAAAGGAGATCGGCATGAACCAAGAGGTCATGAATCTTTTCAATCCTCAGGCGCCGGCACAGACTTTCGATTCGATCCGGATTTCTCTGGCGTCCCCTGAGAAGATTCTGTCCTGGTCGTTCGGCGAGATCAAGAAGCCCGAGACCATCAACTACCGCACGTTCAAGCCCGAGCGCGACGGCCTTTTCTGCGCCCGCATCTTCGGTCCGATCAAGGACTATGAGTGCCTGTGCGGCAAGTACAAGCGCATGAAGTACAAGGGCGTCATCTGCGAGAAGTGCGGTGTCGAGGTCACGCTGTCGCGCGTGCGCCGCGAGCGCATGGGCCATATCGAGCTCGCCGCCCCGGTCGCCCATATCTGGTTCCTGAAGTCGCTGCCTTCGCGCATCGGCACGCTGCTCGACATGACGCTCAAGGATATCGAGCGGGTTCTCTATTTCGAGAACTACATCGTCACCGAGCCGGGCCTGACGGCGCTGAAGGAGAACCAGCTCCTTTCCGAGGAAGAATACGTCATCGCCGTCGACGAGTATGGCGAGGACCAGTTCACGGCCATGATCGGCGCCGAGGCGATCCATCACCTGCTCGAATCGATGGATCTCGAGGCTATCGCCGGCGACCTGCGTTCGGAACTCGCTTCCACCACGTCGGAGCTGAAGCAGAAGAAGCTTCTGAAGCGCCTCAAGGTGGTCGAGAACTTCATGGAATCCGGCAACCGCCCGGAGTGGATGATCATGAAGATCGTCCCGGTGATCCCGCCGGACTTGCGTCCGCTGGTGCCGCTGGACGGCGGCCGCTTCGCGACATCCGATCTGAACGATCTCTACCGTCGCGTCATCAACCGTAACAACCGCCTGAAGCGGCTGATCGAGCTGCGCGCGCCGGGCATCATCATCCGCAACGAGAAGCGCATGCTGCAGGAGGCCGTCGACGCGCTGTTCGACAACGGTCGCCGCGGCCGCGTCATCACGGGCGCCAACAAGCGTCCGCTGAAGTCTCTGTCGGACATGCTGAAGGGCAAGCAGGGCCGGTTCCGCCAGAACCTGCTCGGCAAGCGCGTCGATTATTCCGGCCGTTCGGTCATCGTGACCGGCCCGGAACTCAAGCTGCACCAGTGCGGCCTGCCGAAGAAGATGGCGCTGGAGCTGTTCAAGCCGTTCATCTATGCGCGGCTCGACGCCAAGGGCTATTCGTCCACTGTCAAGCAGGCGAAGAAACTGGTCGAGAAGGAAAAGCCGGAAGTCTGGGACATCCTCGACGAGGTCATCCGCGAGCATCCGGTTCTCCTGAACCGCGCGCCGACGCTGCACCGTCTGGGCATCCAGGCTTTCGAGCCCACCCTGATTGAAGGCAAGGCGATCCAGCTGCACCCGCTCGTCTGCACGGCGTTCAACGCCGACTTCGACGGCGACCAGATGGCCGTGCACGTGCCGCTGTCGCTCGAGGCGCAGCTTGAAGCGCGCGTCCTGATGATGTCGACCAACAACATTCTGCACCCGGCTTCCGGCGCGCCCATCATCGTGCCGTCTCAGGACATGGTTCTCGGACTCTACTACCTGTCCATCATGAACCAGAACGAGCCGGGCGAGGGGATGGTGTTCGCCGACATGGGCGAGCTGCACCATGCGCTCGAGAACAAGGTCGTCACGCTGCACACCAAGATCAAGGGCCGTTTCAAGACCGTCGATGCCGAGGGCAACCCGGTGTCGGAGATCCACGAGACGACACCCGGCCGCATGATCGTCGGCGAGCTTCTGCCGAAGAACCACAATGTGCCGTTCGACATCTGCAACCAGGAACTGACCAAGAAGAACATCTCGAAGATGATCGACACGGTCTATCGTCACTGCGGTCAGAAAGAGACGGTCATCTTCTGCGACCGCGTGATGCAGCTCGGCTTCGCCCATGCCTGCCGCGCCGGCATCTCCTTCGGCAAGGACGACATGGTCATCCCGGACACGAAGGTGAAGCTGGTCGCCGAGACCGAGGCGCTCGCCAAGGAATATGAGCAGCAGTACAATGACGGCCTGATCACGCAGGGCGAGAAGTACAACAAGGTGGTCGATGCCTGGGCCAAGTGCTCGGAGAAGGTCGCCGAGGAGATGATGAAGCGCATCAAGGCCGTCGAGTTCAACCATGACGGCCGCCAGAAGCCGATGAACTCGGTCTACATGATGTCGCATTCCGGCGCCCGTGGCTCGCCGGCGCAGATGCGCCAGCTTGCCGGCATGCGCGGCCTGATGGCCCGTCCGGACGGCTCCATCATCGAGACGCCGATCATCTCGAACTTCAAGGAAGGCCTGACCGTGATGGAGTACTTCAACTCCACCCACGGCGCCCGCAAGGGTCTGGCCGACACCGCCTTGAAGACCGCCAACTCGGGCTATCTGACGCGCCGTCTGGTCGACGTCGCGCAGGATTGCATCGTCGTCGTGCCCGATTGCGGCACGGAGACCGGTCTCACCATGCAGCCGATCGTCGATGCCGGCCAGGTGGTCGCCTCCATCGGCCAGCGCGTGCTCGGCCGCACGGCGCTCGACGACGTGGTCAACCCGGCGACCGACGAGGTCATTGTGTCCGCCGGCCGTCTGATCGACGAGCGCGACGTGGAAGCCATCGAGAAGGCAGGCATCCAGACCGTGCGCATCCGCTCGGCGCTGACTTGTGAAGTGCGCAACGGCGTCTGCGCCGTCTGCTATGGCCGCGACCTGGCGCGCGGCACGCCCGTCAACATCGGCGAGGCTGTCGGCGTCATCGCCGCGCAGTCGATCGGCGAGCCGGGCACGCAGCTCACCATGCGCACCTTCCACATGGGCGGCACCGCGCAGGTGGTGGACCAGTCGTTCCTCGAAGCCTCTTTCGAGGGCACGGTGAAGATTCGCAACCGCAACGTGGTGCGCAACTCCGAAGGCGATCTGATGGTGATGGGTCGCAACATGGCGGTGCTGATCCATGACGAGAGCGGCGAGGAACGCGCCAGCCATCGCCTGACCTACGGCTCGCGGCTGTTCGTCGACGAGGGCGACAAGGTGAAGCGCGGCCAGCGTCTGTCGGAGTGGGACCCCTATACCCGCCCGATGCTGACCGAAATCGAGGGCACGGTTGCCTTCGAGGATCTGGTGGACGGCGTGTCCGTGCAGGAAACGGCCGACGAATCCACCGGCATCACCAAGCGCGAGGTCATCGACTGGCGTTCGACGCCGCGCGGCACGGATCTGAAGCCGGCGCTGACGATCCTCGATTCCAAGGGCAAGGTGGGCAAGCTTGCCCGCGGCGGCGACGCCCGCTTCCTGCTCTCGGTCGAGACGATCCTCTCGGTGGAACCGGGCTCCAAGGTCAAGCCGGGCGACGTGATCGCGCGTATCCCGACGGAAAGCGCCCGCACCAAGGACATCACGGGCGGTCTGCCGCGCGTGGCCGAACTGTTCGAGGCGCGGCGTCCCAAGGATCACGCGATCATCGCCGAGATCGACGGCACGGTGCGGTTCGGACGCGACTACAAGAACAAGCGCCGCATCATCATCGAGCCGCATGACGCGACCCTGGAGCCGTCGGAATACCTCATTCCGAAGGGCAAGCCGTTCCATCTGCAGGACGGCGACCAGATCGAGAAGGGCGATTTCATCCTGGACGGCAACCCGGCGCCGCACGACATCCTGGCGATCAAGGGCGTGGAGGCTCTGGCTTCCTACCTGGTCAACGAAATCCAGGAGGTCTACCGGTTGCAGGGCGTGTTGATCAACGACAAGCACATCGAGGTGATCGTTCGCCAGATGCTGCAGAAGATCGAGATCACGGCGCAGGGCGACTCGACCTACATCCCGGGCGATCACGTCGATTCCGTCGAGTTCGACGAGATCAACGACCGTCTGGTGGAAGAAGGCAAGAAGCCCGCGGAAGGCCAGCCGGTGCTGCTCGGCATCACCAAGGCCTCTCTGCAGACACCGTCCTTCATCTCGGCGGCCTCGTTCCAGGAGACCACCCGCGTGCTGACCGAGGCGGCTGTCGCCGGCAAGATCGACACGCTGCAGGGGCTGAAGGAGAACGTCATCGTCGGCCGCCTGATCCCGGCCGGTACGGGCGGCGCGATGAGCCAGATCCGGCGCATTGCCCGTTCGCGCGACGAGCTGATCCTCGACGAGCGACGCAAGACGTCGGGCGTCGAGACGGCCGATCCGATGATCGCCGACATGACGAGCGCCGCCGAGTAATCGGCCGTTCAGACAGCAATCGGGAAAGCCGGGCTCCGCGCCCGGCTTTTTCGTATCCAGGAGGTCAAATGAAAAAGGCCCGGGGATGACCCGGGCCTTCTGCGTCTTGCATCCCTGCTTTGGGATCAGATCGGTTCATCGAAGGTGACGATGGCGATCTCGCCTTCGAGGGCGCCCTGCCATGCGGACAGATGCGGTTCCTCGTCGGGCTCGCCCTGCATGTCGCCGATCTGGTCGAGTTCCGCCTCGGCGTAGCCTTCCTGGGCGAGCGCCTCGAGGGTCATGCGCACCGCCGTGTCGTCGTCGGGGGCGACGAGCATGACGTGTACGCCTTCGCTCTCGGCTCCCTTCTCGCGCCACACGCGTCCCGTTATGATGGTCACCGGGCGTTCTTCGGATGCGGTCATTGTGATTCCTGATTCTTCCCGTCGGGCATCTGTATTCGGTGTTGGAGCGTCTTTTGCCACGCCGATGGCTTCAGGGACAGGGCAGGGCGGGTGTTTTTGCATCAATCCGGGCGGATTCCAGGCAATAATCTGTCCGGTTTGCCGGGCAGGGAGCCGTCAGACGGTCCGACGCAAGATAATTGCCTGGGCGGGGTTGACGCTAGAGCGACGTGCGAGTAATACCCGCTGCATCCGAGCCGATGTGAGGCTGCTCCGTTCAGGGCGACGCGCCCCGAAGTAGGTCTCAAACAGGGTTCTTTTTGCGAGCGACAGAATTTGCGGCGCATGAAGCGGTAACGCTTCCTCTGCTTTTTGTCCGGGCAACACCGCCAATTGCGGTTTGCGGCCCGGATTTATGCATGAGAACGCAGCCTGTCCTCAAGGCGGCCCTCGGGCTTGAGCTACGGAATTGGAAACAAGGAAGGTCTTGATGCCTACCGTTAACCAGCTGATCCGCAAGCCGCGCATTGCGCCGGTGAAGCGAAACAAGGTTCCGGCCATGCAGGCCAACCCGCAGAAGCGGGGCGTCTGCACGCGCGTCTACACGACGACGCCGAAGAAACCGAACTCGGCCATGCGCAAGGTGGCGAAGATCCGTCTTGCCAACGGGTTCGAGGTTATCGGTTACATTCCCGGTGAAGGTCATAACCTTCAGGAGCACTCGGTGGTGATGATCCGCGGCGGTCGCGTGAAGGATCTTCCCGGCGTGCGCTATCACATCATCCGTGGCGTGCTTGACACGCAGGGTGTCAAAAACCGCAAGCAGCGCCGTTCGAAGTATGGCGCGAAGCGTCCGAAGTAGGATTTTCCGGCTTCGGCGCTTCTTTTTTGAGCCGGGCCCTGAAGGTAAGAGACGAAAAACATGTCCCGACGCCACCGCGCAGAAAAAAGAGAGATCAACCCGGATCCGAAGTTCGGTGATACGGTTGTGACGAAGTTCATGAACGCCATCATGCTCGACGGCAAGAAGTCGGCTGCCGAGCGGATCGTCTATGGCGCGTTCGACCAGGTCAGCGAGAAGACCAAGCAGGAGCCTGTCGGCCTGTTCCATCAGGCGCTCGACAATGTCGCTCCGCATCTGGAGGTCCGCTCCCGCCGTGTCGGTGGCGCCACCTACCAGGTTCCCGTCGACGTTCGTCCGGAGCGCCGTCAGGCACTCGCTATCCGCTGGCTGATCGCCGCTGCGCGCAAGCGCAACGAGACGACGATGATCGACCGTCTGTCGGGCGAGCTGCTGGATGCGGCCAACAATCGCGGCACCGCCGTCAAGAAGCGCGAAGACACGCACAAGATGGCTGAAGCCAACCGCGCGTTCTCGCACTACCGCTGGTAGCCCGGAACGGATCGAAGAAGGTACACGACGATGTCCCGCGAATATAAGATCGAAGACTACCGTAACTTCGGTATCATGGCGCATATCGACGCCGGCAAGACGACGACGACCGAGCGCATCCTGTTCTACACGGGCAAGTCGCACAAGATCGGCGAAGTCCATGACGGCGCCGCGACGATGGATTGGATGGAGCAGGAGCAGGAGCGTGGCATCACGATCACCTCCGCTGCGACCACCACTTTCTGGCAGGGCCGTGACGGCAAGAAGCGCCGCTTCAACATCATCGACACGCCCGGCCACGTGGACTTCACGATCGAGGTCGAGCGCAGCCTGCGCGTTCTCGACGGCGCCATCGCGCTGCTCGATGCGAATGCCGGCGTCGAGCCACAGACCGAGACCGTGTGGCGCCAGGCGGACAAGTACCGCGTCCCGCGCATGATCTTCTGCAACAAGATGGACAAGATCGGCGCCGACTTCTATCGCTCGGCAGAGATGGTCAAGACTCGTCTTGGCGCCCAGGCCGTCGTGATGCAGCTGCCGATCGGCGCCGAGAGCGATTTCGCCGGTGTGATCGACCTGATCGAGATGAAGGCGCTGGTCTGGCAGTCGGAGAACCTCGGCGCTGCCTGGGACGTCGTCGAGATCCCGGCAGACCTCAAGGACCGTGCCGAAGAGTACCGCGAGAAGATGATCGAAGCCGCCGTCGAGATGGACGAAGGCGCGATGGAGCGTTACCTCGAAGGCGAGATGCCGTCGAACGACGAAATCCGCCAGCTCATCCGCAAGGGCACGATCGCCGTCAAGTTCTTCCCGATGTTCTGTGGCTCGGCCTTCAAGAACAAGGGTGTTCAGCCGCTGCTCGACGCCGTGGTGGACTTCCTGCCGTCGCCGATCGAAGTTCCGGCGATCAAGGGCATCGACCCGAAGACCGAGGGCGAGGTGACGCGCGTTTCTTCCGACGAAGAGCCGCTCTCCATGCTGGCCTTCAAGATCATGAACGATCCTTTCGTCGGCTCGCTGACCTTCTGCCGCATCTATTCCGGTGTGCTGAACAAGGGCACGTCGCTGGCCAACACGGTCAAGGACAAGCGCGAGCGCATCGGCCGCATGCTGCAGATGCACTCGAATTCGCGCTCGGATCTCGAAGTGGCCTATGCCGGCGACATCGTCGCCCTTGCGGGCCTCAAGGAGACCACGACGGGTGACACGCTGTGCGACCCGCTGAAGCCGGTCATCCTCGAGCGCATGGAATTCCCCGAGCCGGTCATCCAGATCGCGATCGAGCCGAAGACCAAGGGCGACCAGGAGAAGATGGGCCTCGCGCTCAACCGTCTCGCCGCCGAGGACCCGTCCTTCCGCGTCAAGTCCGACGAGGAATCCGGCCAGACCATCATCGCCGGCATGGGCGAGCTTCATCTCGACATCATCGTCGACCGCATGAAGCGTGAGTTCAAGGTCGAGGCCAATGTCGGCGCGCCGCAGGTTGCCTACCGTGAGACGATCACCCGCGAAGCGGAAATCGACTACACGCACAAGAAGCAGTCCGGCGGTTCGGGCCAGTTCGCCCGCGTCAAGATCGTCTTCGCGCCGAACACCGAGAGCGAAGACTTCGCGTTCGAATCGAAGATCGTCGGCGGTTCCGTGCCGAAGGAGTACATTCCCGGTGTCCAGAAGGGCATCGAGAGCGTCCTCTCGTCCGGTCCCGTGGCAGGCTTCCCGATGCTCGGCGTCAAGGCGACGCTGATCGACGGCGCCTACCATGACGTCGACTCGTCGGTCCTGGCGTTCGAGATCGCCGCCCGCGCGGCATTCCGCGAAGGCGCGCAGAAGGCCGGTGCCCAGCTGCTCGAGCCGATCATGAAGGTCGAGGTGGTGACGCCCGAGGATTATGTCGGCGACGTGATCGGCGACCTGAACTCGCGGCGCGGCCAGATCCAGGGCACGGAAGCCCGCGGCATCGCCACCGTCGTCAACGCGATGGTGCCGCTGGCGAACATGTTCAAGTACGTGGACAGCCTGCGCTCCATGTCGCAGGGCCGTGCGCAGTACACGATGCTGTTCGACCACTACGAGCCGGTTCCCAGCGCCGTGGCGCAGGAAATCCAGAAGAAATACGCGTAACTCCGCCCGGCGGATTATCGGAATTGAAAAAGCCCCGACGGGCGCAAGGAATGGAGAGCTCACATGGCCAAAGGTAAATTTGAGCGTACGAAGCCGCATGTGAACATTGGCACGATTGGTCACGTTGACCATGGCAAGACGTCTTTGACGGCTGCGATCACGAAGTATTTTGGCGATTTCCGCGCCTATGACCAGATCGACGCGGCTCCGGAAGAGAAGGCACGCGGCATCACGATCTCGACGGCGCATGTGGAATACGAGACGGATGCGCGTCACTACGCCCACGTCGACTGCCCCGGCCACGCCGACTACGTGAAGAACATGATCACCGGTGCTGCGCAGATGGATGGCGCGATCCTGGTGGTTTCGGCCGCCGACGGCCCGATGCCGCAGACGCGCGAGCACATCCTGCTCGCCCGCCAGGTCGGCGTTCCGGCGATCGTGGTGTTCCTGAACAAGGTCGATCAGGTGGACGACGAGGAGCTCCTGGAGCTGGTCGAGCTCGAGGTTCGTGAGCTGCTCTCGTCCTACGACTTCCCGGGCGACG
>NZ_AMRM01000038.1 GCF_000300335.1 Nitratireductor pacificus pht-3B
GGGCAGCGCCAGCGCGTCGCCATCGGACGCGCCCTCGTGCGCAAGCCCAAGGTCTTCCTTTTCGACGAGCCGCTTTCCAATCTGGACGCCAAGCTCAGAATGGAGATGCGCGCCGAGCTGAAGCGCCTCCACGCAATGCTGAAGACCACCGTGGTCTACGTAACCCACGACCAGATCGAGGCCATGACACTGGCCACCAAGGTGGCTTTCATGAGGAATGGCCGGGTCGAGCAGTTCGCAACACCCGAGGAGATCTACAATCGCCCAGCCACCCGCCACGTGGCGGAGTTCGTCGGTTCACCACCCATGAACCTGCTCGATGGACGGTTGACCGGCGACAAGGTCACCTTCCCCGGAACCGATGTCGCAATCGCCCTGCCATCGGGACGGGCCCGGGCTCAGGACCCGGAGGATGCCGTGACCGTTGGCATTCGTCCCGAAGCCTTCCAGCCGCTTCAGCCCGATGACAAGGCCGATCTCGACCTTGCCGTCGACACCACCGAGATGACCGGCCCGGAACTGGTGGTTTCGGGGACCCTCGCCGGCCAGAGAATTGTGGCAACGCTGCCGGTGGCAACCCGGGTTGCCCCGGGTGACGTTCTTCCGCTGAAACTCGCTTCCGGAAGCCTGCATTTCTTCTCTTCGAACGGCAATCGGCTCGATTGAACACCATCTTCCGCAGGCCCGGGGCAGCGCATAGCACATTTGTCCGAATGGACCCGGCAGCGTCCCCTTTCTAGCTTTCAACCGGCTTCGGCACATCGGCGAAACCCGGCGGCGGATGCCGTTCCGGGCGTCGATACTCATGCTATCCGAAGCCGTGCTGATCGGGGGCTTTCAGCAGCTTCGGAGGAATCACGGCGCCGGTGGCGCGGTCGCCGCCGGGTCGTGATTCTTCGGGATCTTCCACGCCTGCCATCGGCGGCCCTGTGGGCATGGAGGACGAACGATGACACGAGAGACCACCCGCCCGGCAGGACAGAAAAGCTGGAAGATCTCCCTCAAGCCCGACCCGCGGCAGCAAGTCTTCCTGATGGCGGTTGCCTGGCTCTTCACGCTCGGCCCGCTATGGAGCCTGTCCCTGCTGCAGGAGGGGCTGACGCCGCTCCTGTCCGCCATCGTCCTGCTCTTCCCGCTCATCGTCAGCTATTATGCGCTGTGCAGTCTGACCGGCCGCAACGGTCAGCTCGACCTTCAGCGGGATGGCTTCTGGCGCACGACGACGGATGGTCGCGAGCGCTTCGTGCGCTGGGATCAGGTGGAGACGTTCGGCGTCGGGATTTTCGGCGACCCCGTCGTCACCGGAACCGGAGTCGCGGTGCCGGAGTTCGCCTTCGTCGACGATGACGGGACACGGACGATCGAACGCCTCCCCGGGAACCTGCCGCTCTCGGCAGAACGGCTCGTACGGCTTCTGGAATTCGCCCGGCGGGAAGCCTCCAGCGGATGGCCGAACCCACCGGCAAGTCTGGCGGATCTCATGAGCAGGACTGAGGACGGGAAGCCGTAGTACATCGGTTTCAGAGGAGCCGACCTCCGCGCGTTCCGCTCAAGGCTCCACGAGCTCGAAATGGCCCGTCTCCGCGTCCAGGTGCAACGCGATCCCGCCGGTCAACAGGGCATCGACGTCACGGCAGAAACCGGTGCTGCCGGCGTTTTCTGCCTCCCCCTCTTCCAGGAGGCCGAAAATGATCTCGGGCCAGCACTTTTCGTGGTCGGTCGCTGTCGGGCGAACGACCATCTGCTCGCTGTCCGGCCGCAATTCGTAAAACAGCCCCCAGTCGGCACGCGCGAGCAGTTGCCGCTGTCTGTCGCCGGAAACGTCAGGCGTCTCGCGGACAAAGTGGGAGATGTCGAGCGGCGGCACCGGCGGATCGATCACCTCCCATTTCCCGCCCGGGTGGCGACGATAGAACTCCGCATAGCTGTCGGCGAACATCACCTCGCCCTCGAAGGAACCGACCATGGTTGCAGCCAGCGCGCCACCGTCGGCGAGCGGCCAGAACTTGAACGTGTTGACCGCCCAGCCTCCACCTTCCTCCAGATAGGCGAGAAAACGCCCTTCTTCGCTGATCCGTGTCTTGAGCGGCCGTCCGGCGGCGTTGGTGACCGTCTTCCCGTCCGGCCCGTCGACCAGCGGAAAGAACACCGTGTCGCCGATCGCCGTATAGAGGTCGTGGATCGTTTCGTCTGCCTGCGCACCCTGGCAGAACGCCAGTGCAATGGCAGCGGCAGGAAGGAGGTTACTCATGGCAAGGACAGATCCCGTTTCTCCGGATGAACCAGAAGACGGCGCCATGGCGCGCGTCAGCGACGGCTCCCTTCGCGCGGGCATTTCCGTCCGGGAGCAGCGATGTCCTGCAACACTATCGGCGGGGCGGGGCATGCGACAGTAGCACATCTGCACTACAGTCCTTTGAATGCCGCGGGATAGCACGTCCGTGCTAGTGCCAATCAAGCGCGCATCCGGCTAGAGTCCCGGGCTGAGTTGATGTTTCACAGAAGCAGGCAGGTACCGCAGGACATGGGCGAACGCATCATCATCGCCGACGATCATCCCATCTTTCGCGACGGCATGCGTCGCATCCTGCAAAGAGCGGTTCCCGATGCCGCGATCAGCGAGGTGGGGACGGCGGAGGAACTGATGCGCGCGGCCGCCGACGGTGAGCCCGCGAGCCTGCTCGTGCTCGATCTCGTCTTTCCCGGCTTTGAAGGGCCGGACAGCATCCGCACGCTGCGCAGCGAATATGCCACCACGTCGCTTCTCGTGGTTTCCATGACGGACGATGCCGCGATGGTCGAAGAAGTCATGCGGGCCGGCGCCGACGGCTTCATCGCCAAGGGCGTGTCATCGAGCGAGATGGCTTCCGGCATCGCAGCACTCCTTGCCGGAGACGTGGTGGTCAAGACCGACACGAGCCTGGGCGAAAGCGACTTTGTTCCCTCCGACCGTCTGGCCCGGCTGTCGCCACGCCAGCGCGAGGTGCTGCGCCTTCTCGCACTGGGCCGCTCGAACAAGCAGATCGCCCGCGATCTCGGGATTTCCCACTATACGGTGCGCGTTCACGTATCGGCCTTGCTGCGGGCGCTCGACGTCACGAGCCGCACCGCGGCTGCGGGCATGGCCGCCGAGTTCGGGATCGTCTGATTGCGCCCTGCCCGGCCCGCCACTCCCGACAGCAGAACCGAACGGAGCTGCGTGGGACGGACCGGCTTGGCCAGGATGGTGATCCCCTCCGCCCGGCATTCCTCCTCGAGATGATCGGAGCGGCCACCGGTGATGATGGCGGCCGGAAGCGGATCCGGCGAACGCGCACGCAGGGCGCGGATCAGCGACAGTCCGTCGTCGCCATCGGCCAGTTCCTGATCGCACAGCAGGAAGTCGAACGCGCCCGGATCGGTTTCCGGCCGGGCGCGATCCGTCGCCCGCACCGCGCATCCCCAGCGGGTGAGCAACTGGACGGTGCTGTCGCGCACGGCCCTGTCGTCATCGACGACGAGAACGCGCAAGCGCTCGAGCAGCCGGACATGGCCGGTGGCGATCTGCCGGCGTGGGCTGGAGGCGGGTTGGCTCACTTCCAACCCGTCGATGGAGAAGCTCGCCCCCCTGCCCGGCTGTGAGACCAGCCCGACCCGGAGGCCGAGCATGTCGGCAAGCCGCCGGACGATGGACAGGCCAAGCCCGAGGCCATCGGCCTCCGCCGTATCGGGCGCCTCGATCTGGACGAATTCCTTGAAGATTCGCTGCTGGTGCTCCTGTGCGATGCCCGGTCCGGTGTCCGCTACGACGATCGAGACTGAGCCGTTGCGCCGCCTGACGCCCACGAGGAGAGATGCGCCCGGCGCATATTTGATGGCGTTGGAGACGAGGTTCTGGACCATGGTGTGCAGCAATGCCGGGTCGCTGCGGACCCACAGGCGCGAGGGCCTGAAGCGGATCGCGACATTCCGCGCCTGCGCGGCCTCGCTTGCCTGACGCACCACTTCGCCCATCACCTCGCCGAGCGACACCGGGCCGATCTCCGGCTTGACGCGTCCGATATCGAGCGCGGAAAGATCGAGCAGGGAGCGGCAGAGGCGGGTCAGCGATTCCAGCGAGCGGTCGATGTTGTGCAGCACGTCGCGTCCGTCCCGTCCCATGCGCATGCCGTGCAGATATTCCACGAACAGTCCGATGGCATGGATCGGCTGGCGCAGGTCGTGGCTGGCCTGTGCAAGAAAGCGTGACTTTTCCTCCTGCGCCTCGGCCAGCTCGGAACTGGTGCGCAGGAGCACGGCGTTGCGCGCCGCCAGTTCGTCCGCCAGCAGAACGTTCTGCGACAGGAAGTCGTTCATCCTGACCGCCAGGACCGTCAGCATGACGCCGAACAGCATCATCATGGCGGCCGTCGCCAGCGATCCCGGAACGATGTCGTTGGCGAGCCAGGCGCCGGCAAGCAGCGGAACGGATGTCCAGACCGACAGCAGGCAGCTGCGCATCAGAATGTGCTGCGAACTGACGGCTCCCAGCGCCGTGCCGCCGAGGACGAGGGAATAGAAGGTCAGCATCTGCGTCGAGGACGAGAGAGCGCACAGAACCGCGCCCGTGCCCCAGACGAGGCCCGCGATGGTCGTCAACCCGCTGTGGACGACGCCGTATGTCCGTGGCGCGACATGCACCGGACGGTGACGGTAGGCGATCGCCAGTCCCGCCATGGCCAGGGACAGGAGCGCCATGGCCGCGATCCACCACGGGACCCAGCCGCCCGCGTCGGCCTGGACCAGCACGATGCCGGCAAGCCCCGTCACGCAGAGATGCACCATCCAGCTGATCGCGCCGATGGAGAAGAGATAGTCCAGGCGCCAGTCCGCGCCACGCTCCGTCCCGGCGCTCAGATTCGGTCCCAACACGCCAAGCCACCGGCCGATCCGGCCGGCCGCGGTCTGCTCGCCAGTCATGTCTTCCCCCTCCGCTGCATGCCCCGGTTTCCCATAGCACAAGACCGGGCCGTGAAGCCCGGCATTCGCACCTGCTCATGCATCCTGCACACCATGAATTTCATTCAAGACATTCGAAAATAACCTTATCCATCTGTTTCTAAACAGTTATGATTCCATCATAACCTCGCATGAAGGGTGATGCGCGATAGTGCATCTGACCGGGTACCGGACGGTTTCGGCCTGCCGCATGATCGCGGGAAAGAGGCGGAGGTTGTTGCGATGAACCAGCATCGATGGTCTTTCAGGGCGATTGCAGCCCGCGTGGCGGCGGGGGCTGGCCATGCGCTTATCTTTTGGCTGTTCGTGGTCCTGCTCGGCTTTATCGTTGCGGATGCCGGCTCCTTCACCCGGCCGGGTGTCGTGCTGGTTTCCGGCCTGGCCGCATGGCTCATCTGCGTCGGTCCCGTCGCGCGCCTGCAGCTCTGGCAAGCGGCCCTGGCGGGATATCTGGCGGTCACGCTGGACATCGCTCTTGTCCTCGCGGCCGGCACGACGGCGATGATGGGCCATTTCGACATCGGCATGATCGCCGCTGCGCTCGTCGCCCTGGTGCCGTGGGTGCTGGTTCCCTGGGGAACCCTGATGGCCGTCGTGTCGATCATCTACGCGATCGCGCTGCGCAGATACGCGGGCACCGTGCCACCTGAAGGTCCGCTTGCCGCCGGTGGACATCCGCGGGTCTGAACCCCTCGCCCGGTCCGGTCAGCTTTCGCAAACCTGCCGCATGGATTGACGCGCCTTGCGCGTTCCCTTCAGGCCCCAGATGTTGACCTGTTCGCCGTCAAGGCTGCGGATCTCGAGCCGGCGGCTGGACGCGAAGGCTTCCAGGAAGCGCGATGTCAGGAGCCCTTGCGCCAGCCAGACCCGGTCCCACGGCACGAAGGTCAGCGTGACGTCGAAGGTTTTGCCGTCGAAGTCGAAAACCACGTCCTGCCTGGTTTCTTCCGGATGGGATCGGGGAACCACTGCGAGCGCGCTACCATGGTAGTCCCACAGCATCATGTTTCCACTTGGTGCGCCGCGCCGGCAGCTGAACTCGAGCCGGCCGGTGTGATTCTGGCCTTCCGCACTGGCGGCCACGCTCGGCCAGTCGCCCTGATCGGGAAACGTCACCATCCAGGTGCCGGGTTCGACCCACATGGTGTGACCTGCCGGTCCCCATTCTCCGGCCCCGCCCCATTGGGCGCCTGCTGGCAGGCAGGATGCCAGAAAACCGATGGCCGCCACCGCGCAGCGAAGCCCCCGTTCGATCCGAATCGTCATCACTTGCCTCCTGTCCGTCGGGCGTGACCGCCGCCGAATGGCGTGTCCGCCCGGGCAGCATATGTCCGCATCACGCGGGGGCAATTCAGTCACATGTGCTATCGGAGACGCCGAAGACGCGGCTTGATCCCGCTGTGGACGGTTTTCTTGAGGTCTCTTTCGGGATTGGCGCGGTGGGGTCTGTTCTTTCGTTTCGGGATGACTAAGCTGGCGCTGTCGGCCGGGGCGAGAAACGAGGACCTATCGAACGATGAACGAAAAGTACGATACCTACGCAGTGGCCATTGTCATCGCATTCGGATCGCTGGTGATCGGCGGACTGATGGCTGCAACGCTTGCTTTCGGTTCGCGCGATGGGTTCCTGTTTGCGCTGGGTGCCGCAGCCTCCGCGTGGCTCGCGGGTTATGCGATGTTCTTCGACCGCGCGCGTGGTTTCATCGCCCTCACGGCCCTCTCCGTCTTGATGGCGCTGGGCGCGACGGCGCTGCTGATCAAGCTTTGAGCGAAGCCCGACCGTGCCTGCAACATTTCGCGGCCGGGCGATATCCTGTGCGCAAGAGGGCTGTGAGCGTATCGGGGTTGTAAAACGCGGCGCTTCGGTTACGGTCGCGAAAGTTGAGGCTGCAACAATCATAAGACGAGATGCGGTCAGGGGCGTTTTCGCGACCTGCCCAAAGCATCCGGGGAACCACGAACATCGGCGCGATCGCCACGGGTTGCTGGCGGAAATGGGGATTTCTTCGACAGCGACCTGAAGCAACACCAGGAGGAGAACGGTGATGCCGCAGAGGCCATTCAAGTATTTTACCGCGTTATCGCGATGGACGGCTTTGTCCGCCGTCGCTGTGTGTCTTTCCTTGACGACCGTCCCGCAGGCTGAGGCCAAGACCTTGCGCTTTGCCTTTCAGGGCACGCTGAACGCACTCGATCCCTATTCGCTCAACGAAACCTTCACGCTCGGCATGCTGGCCAATGTCTATGAGGGCCTGACCAAGCGCGACAAGGACCTGAGCATCATCCCCGGCCTTGCCGAGCGCTGGGAGACCATCGATCCGCTGACCTGGCGCTTTCATCTGCGGCAAGGCGTCAAGTTCGCCAACGGCAATGATTTCAACGCCGACGACGTGATCTTCTCCGCCGAGCGCGTCCGCGCCGAGGGGTCGGATCTGAAGACGCGCATTCCGGCCGATTCGGAATGGGTGAAGATCGACGACCACACGGTTGATGTGAAGCTGAAGACGCCGAATCCGATCCTGCACTACGAGTGGGATACCTGGTACATCATGGACAAGGAGTGGGCCGAGGCCGAGGGCGCGGTGGCTCCCATCTCGGCGCGCGACACCAATCCAGGACAGGCCGCCTTCAAGGCCAACGGCACCGGCGCCTTCGTCGTCGAGAGCCATGAGCCAGGCGTGCGAACCGTGTTCAAGCCGAATGGCGGCTGGTGGGGTACGCCCGAGCACAATCTGACCGAAGTCGTGTTCACGCCGATCGCCGCCGACGGAACCCGCGTCGCCGCGCTGCTCGCCGGAGACGTCGACCTGATCGATCCGGTTCCGGTGCAGGACATTCCCCGCGTCAACGAGAACGCCGACACGGAAGCGCTGACGGGTCCGGAGCTGCGTGTCATCCATCTGGGCTTCAACCAGATCCGTGACGAGCTGCCGACCTCGGACATCAAGGGCAAGAACCCGTTCCGCGACGCCAATGTCCGCAAGGCGGTCTACCAGGCGATCGACATCGAGGCGATCAAGGATCGCATCATGCGCGGCCTGGCGACGCCGGTGCCGCTGCTGATCGCCAACGAGCAGTATTCGGGCGCCGGCGATTTCAGCCGCTGGCCCTACGATCCCGAAGCCGCCAAGCAGCTTCTGGCCGATGCCGGCTACGGCGACGGTTTCAGCGTCGGCATGGACTGCCCGAACGACCGCTACGTCAATGACGAGGCGATCTGCCAGGCCGTGGTGTCGATGCTCGCGCGGGTCGGGGTGAAGGTGAACCTCAATGCGCAGCCGAAAGCCCAGTACTTCGCGAAGGTGCTGGCGCCGGGTGGTTACGACACCGACTTCTACCTGCTCGGCTGGACGCCCAGCTCCTTCGATTCGTGGAACATCCTGACCAATCTGGCAGGCTGCCGCGACGAGACGGGCGCCGGCGGTCCGTTCAACCTCGGCGGTTACTGCAACGAGAAGGTCGATGCGCTGGCCGCGCAGATCGTGGTGGAGACCGACACCGCCAAGCGCGACGGGCTGATCAAGGAAGCCTACACGATCATGACCGAGGAGACGTCCCATATCCCGCTGCACCAGCAGTCCCTGGTGTGGGGCAAGCGCAAGAACATCGATATCGTTCAGCGCGCGGACAATCAGGTCCTGTTCTACTGGGCCAAGGTGAACTGAAGCCCTTGAAACATCGCGGCCCGCGCCACCGTTGAACGGCACGGCGCGGGCCAGTCGTTTCGGCCTTCAGAGACACGTCAATGATTGCATTCGCCATCAAACGCTTCGTGCAGGCGCTCGGCGTCATGCTGGTCGTCGCGCTGATCTCCTTCATGATGTTCCGCTTCGTCGGCGATCCGGTCAACCAGCTCGTCGGCGTCGACACGCCGCCGGCCGAACGCGCGGCGCTGCGCGAGGCGCTCGGCCTCAATGATCCGGTGATGCTCCAGTTCGGTCGCTTCGTCGTGAAGGCGGCCCAGTTCGATTTCGGCATTTCCTACCAGTTCAAGCAGCCCGTGGCGTCGCTGATCGCATCGCGCCTGCCCGCGACGCTGGAACTCTCCTTCGTTTCGGCGCTGTTCGCGCTCGCCGTCGGCGTTCCCATGGGCGTCTATACAGGGCTCTACCGCAACACCCTTCTGGCGCGTGGCTTTCTGGCGGTCAGCCTGATCGGTGTGTCCCTGCCGACCTTCCTGATCGGCATCCTCCTCATCTTCGCGGTTTCCGTGAACCTCGGCTGGCTGCCCTCCTTCGGGCGCGGCGAAACCGTCAATCTGGGCGGGGTATGGAACACCGGCCTGCTGACGAAGTCCGGCCTGCAGTCGCTGATCCTGCCCTCGATCACGCTCGGCCTGTTCCAGATGACGCTGATCATGCGACTGGTGCGCGGCGAGATGCTGGAAGTGCTGAGGACCGACTACATCAAGTTCGCCCGCGCGCGCGGCCTGTCGCGGCGCGCGATCAATTTCGGCCATGCGCTGAAGAACACGCTGGTGCCGGTCATCACCATCACCGGGCTTCAGCTCGGTTCGATCATCGCCTTTGCGATCATCACCGAGACCGTCTTCCAATGGCCGGGCATGGGGTTGCTGTTCCTGCAGGCCGTGCAGAACGTGGATATCCCGATCATGGCCGCCTATCTGCTGCTGATCGCTTTCCTGTTCGTCACCATCAATTTCATCGTCGACCTGCTCTATGTCGCGGTCGACCCGCGCATCCGCATCGGCGGCAGAACGGCGGGATAGCACCATGTCCGATGTCACGAGCCAGGAAACCAACCGTTCCGCACCCGGCGCTTTCAGGCGCATGCGCGATTCCGACCTGTGGTATTCCTTCACACGCTCGCCGCTCGCCATGCTGTCGGCGCTGGTGGTTCTCATCTTCGTCCTGGCGGCGCTCTTCGCGCCGCTCATCGCTCCGCATGATCCCTTCGATCCCGGCAGCATCTCGATCCTCGACAGTTTTCTGCCGCCGGCCTGGGAGGATGGCGGAGACGCGCGGTTCCTGCTCGGCACCGACGATCAGGGACGCGACGTGCTGTCGACGATCCTGTTCGGCATGCGCATCTCGCTCGCCGTCGGCTTTGCCAGCGTCGTCTTCGCCATGCTGCTCGGCATCACGCTCGGTCTCGTCGCCGGCTATTTCGGCGGCTGGGTGGACAGCGTCATCATGCGCATCGCCGACGTGCAGCTCACCTTCCCGGCGATCCTGATCGCCCTGCTGATCAACGGCGTGGCGCGGGCGATGGCCGGGCCGCAATCCTACGACAAGGTCGTGTTCGTCGTCCTCGTCCTGTCGATCGGCCTCAGCTTCTGGGTCCAGTACGGGCGCACGGTGCGCGGCTCCGTCCTGGTGGAGGCCAACAAGGAATATGTGCTGGCGGCGCGGCTGATCGGCCTCGGCCCCTGGACGATCATGTTCAAGCATGTCCTGCCGAACGTCCTGGGGCCTGTCCTGGTGATCGCAACGATCAATCTGGCGCTCGCCATCATCACCGAAGCGACCCTTTCCTTCCTCGGCGTCGGCGTTCCCCCGACGCAGCCTTCGCTCGGCACGCTGATCCGCATCGGCAACGATTTCCTGTTCTCCGGCGAATGGTGGATCACCATCTTCCCCGGCATCACGCTCGCCATCCTGGCGCTGACGGTCAATCTGCTCGGCGATTGGCTGCGCGACGCCCTGAACCCGAAGCTGAGATAGATGACCCCTGCCCTCTCCGTCCGCAATCTCCGCATCGAGATCCCGACACGCCGGGGTGTGCTCACCGCCATCGACGACCTCTCGTTCGACATCGCGCCCGGCGAGGTGCTGGGCATGGTCGGTGAATCGGGCGCCGGCAAATCCATCACCGGTTCCGCCGTGATCGGCCTCCTGGAACCGCCCGGCCGTGTCGCCGGCGGCGAGATCCATCTGGCAGGAGAACGCATCGACCACCTGCCTCCCGAGCGCATGCGGCACATTCGCGGCAAGCGCATCGGCATGATCTTCCAGGACCCGCTGACCAGCCTCAATCCGCTGTACCGGATCGGCGATCAGCTCGTCGAAACCATCATGACGCATCAGCGCATGACGACGGCAGAGGCGCGCGACAAGGCGCAGAGACTGCTCGAGGAGGTGGGCATTCCCGCTGCCAAGACCCGACTTTCCTCCTATCCGCACCAGTTTTCCGGCGGCATGCGCCAACGGGTGGTGATCGCGCTGGCGCTTGCTGCCGACCCGGAGCTCGTCATCGCCGACGAGCCGACGACGGCGCTCGACGTCTCCGTGCAGGCGCAGATCATCGCGCTCCTGAAACGGCTGTGCGCCGAGCGTGGCGCGGCCGTCATGCTGATCACCCACGACATGGGCGTCATCGCCGAGACGGCCGACCGGGTCTGCGTGCTCTATGCCGGGCGGCTCGCGGAACTGGGACCCGTCCGCGACGTGGTGAAGCATCCGCAGCACCCCTATACGATCGGCCTGATGTCGGCGATCCCCTCGCTCACCGGAGATCCCGACGAGGCCCTGGCGCAGATCCCCGGATCCATGCCGCGGCTCGGCGCGATCCCGGCCGGTTGCGCCTTCAACCCGCGGTGCGGCTATCGTTTCGACCCCTGCACCGTCGAGCGACCCCCGCCCTACGATGCCGGCGCCGGCGAAGCCGCATGCTTCCTCCATGCGCCGGCCTTCGCGCGACAGGCGCCGGCGGAGACGCTACGACAGGCGGACGCGGCCGGTATACAATTGTCGATCCCCAACGGCGAGGCGGCGCGATGAGCATGCAGGGACTTGCTGTTGCGAATGAGACCGGCGTCGAGAGAAAGACGCTTGTCGAGGTGGAGGGGCTCCGCCGGGTCTTCGATCTGTCGAAGCCCTGGCTGAACCGCATGATCGAGCGCGAGGGACGCGTTTTCCTGACAGCGGTCGACGGCGTCGACTTTTCCATCAGGCAGGGTGAGACCTATGCGCTCGTCGGCGAGTCGGGGTCCGGGAAATCGACCATCGCGAAGATGGCCGTCGGCCTCCTGCCGCCCAGCGCCGGGTCGATCGCGATCGATGGTGCGGATGTCTGGGGCAAGAAAAGCCCCGAGGCCGAGCGCCGCATGCGCCGCAAGATCCAGATGATCTTCCAGGATCCCTTCGCGAGCCTCAATCCGCGTTGGCGGGTCGGCTCGATCATCGCCGAGCCGATCAAGGCGTTCGGCCTGATCGACGATCCGCTGGACCGGGCCGCCCGCGTGGGCGAGCTGCTTTCGCTGGTCGGCCTCGATCCGCGCGACGGCCAGAAATTCCCGCATGAGTTCTCCGGCGGGCAGCGGCAGCGCATCGCCATCGCCCGGGCACTGGCGTCGGAACCGAACTTCATCGTCTGCGACGAGCCGACATCGGCGCTCGACGTCTCCGTGCAGGCGCAGGTCCTGAATCTCCTGCGCGACCTGCAGGAACGGCTCGGCCTGACCTACCTGTTCATCAGCCACAACCTCGCCGTGGTGCGCCATGTGGCGACCCGCGTCGGCGTGCTCTATCTCGGGCGGCTGGTGGAGGAAGCGCCGGCGCGCGAGCTGTTCGCCGCGCCGCAGCACCCCTATACGAAGATGCTGCTGGAGGCGGTGCCGGACATCGAGATGGAGGGCAAGGACCGGCAGTCCATCGCCGGCGAGATTCCAAATCCCATCACGCCGCCGGCGGGTTGCCATTTCCATCCGCGTTGCCCGGTCAGGCGTCCTGAGTGCGACGTCGAGACGCCCCCGCCCCATCGTGTCGGCGACGCCACGGTGCGCTGCCACCTGTTCGGTTCGGCATCATAGCGGTTCCCATCGGGGGATGTGCCGCGGGGACGTTGGGGGCAAGCTATGGCGCGGAAAACAAAAAAGCGGGCTCGTGCCCGCTTCCCTTCGTCTCCGGGACCGTGTCGGAGCGCCAGTACCTTCGTGGTCGCCCGACCGTCTTCCGGATCAAATGCAGCCGCTCGTCGGGGAACCTCACCGCATATCCTGCAGGACCTTCCGCGCCGGTCGAGCTACCGGTGAGGCTGATATAGGCGTTGCCCGATCCTGCCGCAAGGGGCGTTCCCGCAATTCGCGCGTCGCGTCATCTTTCTCCCAGACTGGCGCCGAACTGGGCAATGATCGGTGCGATGAAATAGCTGATGAGCGTCCGCTCGCCGGTGATCGCATCCGCTGAAGCCGTCATGCCCGGTCGCAACGGAAAGCGGCCGGAGGGCGAATCGAGATACGCCGTTTCGGGAGCCAGCCTGGCGATGAACCCCCACCGTCCAGGTTCCGTTTCGACCGCATCGGCGGAAATGTCGATGATGCGGGCCGAAACGGTTCCAAACCGTTCGGAGGGAAAGGCGTCGAGTTTCACCCGCACCTTCTGCTCCGCGGCCAGGAAACCGCTGTCCCTGTTGGGAAAGACGGCTTCGATCTCGAGCATGCTGCCGTCCGGCACGATGCGCATCAGGTCCTGGCCGGCCTGAGCAACGCCGCCGATGGTGAACACAGACAATTGCTCGACGATCCCGTCGACTGGCGCCTTCAAGGTGGCCGCTTCGAGGCGCTGCTCCACGGCGCGGCGCTGCTGGTCGAGCGCTGCCAGGCGGGTGTTGATCTCGCTCAGCCTCCTCAGCGCTTCGTTCCTGGCCGTCGTCAGTATCCCTGCCCGCTCCGCCTGGAGCACCACCCCCAGGGCGATCTTCTCGTCCAGCTCGCGCAGCAGCACGTCCCGTCCGTTCTGCAGGTCGGTGAAGCTCTTGAGGATCTGCAGATACGCGCCGCGCGAGGATGCGCCGGTCTCCATCAGTTTCTGCGCCGCCGCCAGCCGTTCGGTCTCGATCGCCAGCGTGGCTTCGCTTCGCGAGACGTTCCCGCGCACGATTGAGGCGGTCTTCTCATTGGCGGCCATGCGCGCCGATGCCCGCTTCAGCCGCGCGGCGATATCGTCGCGTTCTGCGGCCAGCAGCCGCTTCTGCTCGGCCAGCAGCGCTCGTTCATCATCGTCATCGGCGGCGGCGATGTCCGGCAACTGCGTTGCCGGCAGATGATCATCCTCAGGGCCGGCACCTGCCAGTGCCGTTGTCAGACTTTCCAGACGCGCCGCTTCGATCCGCAGCCGTCTCTCCTCTCCGTCGATCAGGTCGCGCTCGACGAGCGGGGCGGTCGCGTCGAATGCGATCAGGACCTGTCCTTTCCTCACATGAGAGCCGTTGCGAACCGCGATCGCCGAGATTGCGCCGGGGAACTCGGGCTGGATGAGCTGCACGCGCTCCACCGGGATGACCCTCGCCGAGCCCGAAGCGGTGATCTCGACGCGCAGAATGCAGGCGGCGACGAGGATCGTCACAAACACGCCGGCGGTGAAGAGCGCAGTGGCGCGCAGCGTGGGAGACGCCACGCGCGGGGTGGATGCTCCGGTCATGGCCGCGCCCTCGCGCCCAGCTCGACAATCGCATCGGCCTCCGCAAAGACGTCGGGCCGATGGGTGATGACGACCAGGGTCATGCGTTTCCTGAGTTTCATCAGCGCGGCGATCATCCTCCTTTGGGCATTCTCGTCCAGCGCGCTGGTGGGTTCGTCGAGGACCAGCACGGACGGCGCGAGGAGGATGGCGCGGGCAATGGCGACCCGTTGCCGCTGACCGCCTGAGAGCGCGCCGCCGCGCTCGCCGACTTCCGCATCGAGACCTGCCGGCAATTGCCAGATCAGTTCGTCCGCGGCGGCGATCCGCAGCGCCTCCTCGAGTTCCAGATCGCTGCAATCGGGTCGATCGAGCGTCAGATTGGAGCGCAGTGTGCCGGAGAAGAGATAAGGTTCCTGCGGAACGTAGGCGATCCTCGCCCTCACGTCGCGGGGATCATGCGCGGCGATATCCTCCCCTCCGAGGGTGATCTTCCCGCCGTCGGGCGTCTCGATCCCGGACGCCAGCCGGCCGAAGGTGGATTTGCCGGCACCCGATGGGCCAATGACCAGCGTGCAGCTGTGCGGCTTTGCGGTCAGGTTGAAGCCGGAAAGAACCGGAACGCCAGGCTGGTAGGAAAATGCAACGTCGTGGAACGCCAATCGCGGCTCGATGTTTCCCGGCAATGGAGGACGTTCGCCGAACGGTTCGGTCGTCGCGTTGACGATGTCGCCGAGGCGCTGGCGCGATACTTTCAGGCCCTGCCAGTCCTGCCAGAGTTTCGAGAAGCCGGCGACGGGGCCTGCGATCTTCTCGGCGATGAGCTGAAACGCGATCAGCTGACCCAATGTGAGGTTGCCGGCGAACACCTCCTGCGCGCCGAGGAAGACGATGCCTATGGTCACGGCGCGGTCGCAGGCGAGCGCCAGTTCGCTGCTGGCGATGTTAAGCGTCGTGACGCGCCGCGCCGTCTCAAGCACCCGCCCGAGTGTCCTGTTGAGGCGCGCGAGCATGAGGTCCTCCGCGCCCAGCGCCTTCACGGCGGTCGCCCCCATGATGTTCTCGACCATCAGCGCCTGGTGACCGGAGCCTGCATCAAATTGTGCGCGAAGCCTGTTCCTGAGGATCGGACCGAAGCCGATATAGATCAGGGCCTGGAGCGGCAGGGCGGCAAGCACCAGCAAGGTCAGCTTGCCGGAAAGCGCCAGCAGAATTGCCAGATAGACGGCGGAGAACAGGAGGTCGAGGAAGACCCCCGTTGCGGCGCCCATCAGGAATGCGCGGATCGTGTCGGTCTCGCCGATGCGGGTGATCGTCTCGCCGACCGGCCAGCGGCGGAAATAGCGAAGCGGCAGCTTGAACAGATGGTCGAACAGGCGCGATCCCAGTTCGCGCGTGATGCCGTTTGCCGTCAGGACGTTGAGCAGGCCCGACAGGATCGTGAAGCCGCTCTGAAACAGGCTGGCGCCGACCAGCACCAGCACGACGACGATCAGCGAGGCTTCACGCTGAAACGGCAGGATGCGGTCGATCACCACCTGGAAGACGAAAGGCTGGATCAGGCCGATCAGTCTGAGGCATATGGCCAGGAAGGTCAGCTCGATGCAGAGCGGCGTGAACTTCCACAAGGTTTTGCCGAACCAGGACAGAGGGATCAATCCCGCGTCGGCATGCTGCTTCATCATGATTGGACCGCCGGCAGCTGGAGCATCGGACCGAAAAATTGGAATCGGGCTTCTGGCTGTTCCGATGCTCAGTCAATGATTGAGATCGTCCCTTGCGCGTCCGAAAGGACGCACGGCGATCCGGGGGCGCAGCAACCGGGGCGGCTGCTGCGTCTGGTCGGGGCGGCCGGCTACCGGCCGCCCCTCGTGAGGGTCTAGACGTGGGTCAGTGCCACCTTAAACCCGGGGTCGTTCGCTTTGGAACGCGCTACCGATCAGGCCGCCGATGCTGCCGCCGATGCTGCTGCCGATCGATGCGCCCGGGAGCCTGCCGATGATGCCACCGAGCGCCCCGCCGACGACGGTCCCGACAGTCTGACCAATTGGCCGTGGACCTCCCAGCGAGGCGCCTCCGCCGAAGCTGTACGGAGCGAGGAGATCGTCTCGGCGCAGTTCAGGAATTGCTTTGGTTGCCGTGTTGCTCATGCTGATATCCTTTGTGTTTTCCGCGGACGTTGCTGTATGGTCGCCGGGTTGAGATTCGCCGGAACGGTGTTCCGGCGGCTTGTCATGGCGGGGACCGTGCAGGGTTCCC
>NZ_AMRM01000039.1 GCF_000300335.1 Nitratireductor pacificus pht-3B
GTCCTTATTCCACGCCGAAACACACTCCAGCGGGTACATTCAGCTATGGTTGCCGGGTTACCGCCCTCTTGCGCATATCGTGGCGTGGGCCATGCAGACGGGCGAATGGCCAGAGCACCCGGTGGACCACGAGAATCACAAAAGGGATGACAATCGCTGGATCAACCTCCTAGCGACCACCCCAGCCGAGAACATGAGGAACCTGGGGCGGCGGGCCAACAACAAGTCTGGCGTGGCGGGGGTCTATTACAGCAAGGAGTTGAAGAAGTGGCGGGTATGGATTTCTGAAGAAGGGAGGAATCGCTACCTCGGCTCCTTCGAGACGAAAGAGGAGGCCATCATGAAGCGGAAAGCATTTGAGGCCGCCCTTGGATACCACCCGAACCACGGCACGGACACCGCCAACGGCGAGGAACCGCTCTTCAATGACAGGACCGAGATATGGTTCGATTGAAAGCCGGGCAGAACCGAGAACAAGAGTCCACCTCCGTCTTCCTCGACGCTTGGTTGACCGCAGAGGGGCATGCCTTGCGAAGCGTGGCGGAGCACCTCTTTGTAGCCATCCAGCCCGCCCCCAAAGGCCGCGTTAGGTCTCCCCGCCGTGACGGCATGGAGCGCAAGCGGTTCGTGGTCCAGAACATCGCGGCCAACCTCGCGCATCTCGCCCTAAGTCCCTCCCACATGCCGGGGAACGTCTTGGCCATATCCACCGCGAAGACGAAACCAACGCGATACGAAAGGGCAGATTACCCCAGGCGCATCCTTGGGGAGACTTTGAAGGAACTGGAGGCTGCGGGCTTCCTCATCCCACATGTATATCGCTTCAAGCAGACCACCACGACCGTGGAGCCGACCGCGAGGTTTCGGGGCCTACTGAAGTGCCACGGGGTCCGCTTGGCTGACATCGGGCGGGATGCTGGAGGGGAGACCATCCTGCTTAGGGCCAGACAACCACAGGAAGGCAGAGGGGACGGCCACCGCTACCGGCCCGCACCCAAGCGCCTGGTACAGTATGCCGACACCGAGGAGACCATGAGGCTCCGCGCCGAGGTGGAGACCGTTAATGAGATGCTCAATGCAGCAGGGATTACATACGATGGGGAGCCGGTGGGGCCAATCCGCCTCTATCGCTCCTTCCTCCTCCGGTCTCCTGAGGACCCCATTGGGTTCAACCTCCTCGGTAGAATCTGGGCAGGTTTCTGGCAGACACTAGATAGTAAGCTACGACACCGCATCACCATAGGCGGGGAGAACATAACCGATCTGGACTTCTCCGCGATGCACCCATCCATGGCATACCTCAAGGTTACGGGAAGGCTCCCAGATGGAGACCCGTACGACATTCCCGGCCTGGAGAAGCACCGAGACGGGGCCAAGCAGGCCATGGCGTCACTTCTCTCAAGGACAGGTCCCATGCGCCTCCTAGCGCCAAAGCTGAAGGCCAAGCTCCCCGAGGGCTGGACGGCCAAACGGCTTGTGCAAGCGGCTGGCTCTCGGCATCCTGTCATCGCTCACCTGTTCGGCTCCGATTGCGGCGTTGAGCTGATGGCCTTGGAATCGCGTATCCTCATGGCGGTGCTCTTGGACCTCGCCGCCAGAGGTATCCCCTCGCTGCCTCTCCATGACGGTATTCAAACTCGCGTTTCCGATAAGGAGCAGGCGCTAGAGGCCATGCGCACCGTCTCGGAGCAGATACTTGGCGTGGCGCTGACTGTTGGAGAAAAGCCTATCTGGCAACCTCCAGCACTTGCCGAGGCGGCATGACGCCTTAAACGGCCACTTACCCTCCCCCTGGCCGCTCCTCTAGGGGGCTGCTTGATGTCGCCTGAAGACGGGGGAGAGAGCATCTCCTCCGCTCTCCCTGGCTACATGGGGCGGCTTCGTTCAGTCTCCGCATTGGTGCTTAAAGTGACCGCCTTGGGGGTACCGGAAGGGCCATTAGGCAGCAGGGGAGAAGGTGAGAGATAATCTCCCCACCTAAAGGGCTACTCCAAGCACTGCCATCAAGCCCCGCCTCATGCAATAATTGGGTCTCATCCTCGACGGAGCCGCACCATGCAGGACCTCGCCACCAAAGCCGATCTGAAAGCCGCGCTTGATGCTCAGACCCTCAAGTTTGCGCTTCTGGTTGGCCTGAGCTTCGGGGCGCTCCTCGTGAGCTTGGTGGCTGGCATACTGGCGTCGGCATGATGTAGCTGCCCTCAGGCTCATGACGGGTTGGAACCGGATGGCGACACAAGACGCGGTAACGACTGGATGATGTTTGCGGTGTTGTCGGTGTGAGTAGAACCCTTAGAGTAACCTGTTTCTTGTGGCGTGAATATGCAATTGGAGGCGTGAGTGAGCACGATGTCTCGGCTGTCGGGGCCATTGGCCGCGTCTGCCAAAGCATTGAACGTGAGCAACGCGTTATAGCGGTGCCTGTTGACGATTGAGTTGTGCTTGTGGGCAAGAAAATTCCGGGCACACAGAAACAACATATAAGCGATGACAGCGAAGACCAAAACTTTGCTTAGGCCAAGCTGGAACGCATCATATGTCCCTGAGGGCTTGAGGATCGGCCATCGGTGAAAAGTTGCTGAAAGCGCAGCATACGCGCCCAGACCAATCGCGGAATAGATGGTCAACCAGCGCCACTTCTCCGCTGCGGTAGTGTGCTCATCACCCTCCTCCTTAAAATAAGTAGCTTGTTTTGAGACACCCTGTTCGGCAGCAACGCGGCGCACTTCCTCAAGGATACGCTGAGCCTCAACTTGCCGGTCCTCCAGCTGTTTGGCGGCTTCATCTGCACGATCCTTTGCCGCTTGCACCGCCGCCCGTGCTTCTCTTTCAATCGCGCTGAAGTCCCTCTGCCTAGAAGAGCCATAGGCGATGAGCCCCATGATCTGCGTGAACAGTGGTTCATACTGCGTCTCTAGACTCTTAATCAGGGCAGTTCGGTTCGCATACGCATCACCCTGCTTTGGGTCAAAGTTGAGAATAGACTCGAAGAGGCTGTAAGCGGAATCAGCTTGGCCTTTAATAATGCTCGCCTGCGCTTCAGGAAGATCATCCAAGTGCTGAGCCGGAAATTGTGAGAATAGGTTAATGATATTATTTGCTGCTGGCACGGCCTCTAGGAAATTTAGCTCGCTACCAAGAGCGTCTACTCGTGATAGCGACATGGCATCGAAATTCTGGATGCGGCTAAGTGATTTCGCTGCTTCTTCGTGCGTTGTACCGGCCATTGCTATTTCCCCCAAAGAAATTTCAAGCCGCCAAGTTACCCATATGAAATGTCTGTGTCACGTGAGCCTTCACCTAGACCGTCTTTTCCACTTGCCCCCCCAATTTGCTATCCGCGCCACGACTACCAATAGCACTTGGGGCTCCTTCCACCGGGCCGACTCCATGCACTGTTGCCGCCGCACCTACGACCGTTACGCATCCTGTCATATGGGCAGTCGCAGCCTTGACCATATGTCCCCTCCCGCACCGGCTGGCCTTGGCGTGAGTTCTCAGGGATCGCCCTTACCGCACGGCGTTGCGTTACGGGGGCTGGGGGTCTCGGCGCGGAGGTGAGCACAGGCCGCTCCCTAGAGACATACCGACTGGAGACCCAACCAGCCCTCCCACGATATTGCACACTGCGCCACGCGCCACGGGAGCCGACTGCAACCACCTGGGAACCCTTGGGGATCGTAGTGAGGATTGGCGAGGAGGTGCTGGGCTCAGTCCGCATGTTGACGTTGGCTGTTGTGTAGAGGGTCTCCGCAGCACTGGGCTGTTGTACTGCTTTGGGTGGCAACCTCACGAAAGAAGCTGGTGGCTGAGGCGTTGAGTCGGGCTGCGATAGGCGAGGCAAAGTTGGCGCGGAACTGGGCTTGTCATCGTCCCCGCTCCCGAGCCAGCCGAGCACCACCGCTCCAGCAACAAGCCAGCCTAACTTTGATGACCTTTTGCTCATCAGCCTCCCCACCCAAGATTATCTTGAGCCGGAACCAGCAGAAAAGTCGATACCCAAGTTGTTTTGGTGCCCGGACTGCCAAAAAAGGGTCGCCCACGCGACATCTCCAATTAACGTGGCAATGGACAGACTTCCCCCCTGGGCCACCCCTGTCGGCATGGGCCAGAGTGTTGGCGTGGGGTTTCGCCCCATGGTCTGCCTGCCGGGCACCCCCCAGCCCATCCAGCATGAGCCGCCCAAGAAGCTGGGGAGATGGTAGTTGACCCCTCCAGCGTCCAAATGGGTCACTTCTATTGGAGTGTACCTATAGCGAATCGCCTCAAGCCGTTTGAAATAGCACTTCGATAAATATCGTTGACAACTCAAAGCGAAGCAATATTATCGAAGCTACCCAAAGCGAACTATGGAGCCTTCCGTTATGTTCATCCGCGCATACCTCCGCGCCTCCACCAAGGAACAAGATGCCGCCCGCGCCAAGGCAGACCTCCAGCGGTTTGTTGATGAGCGGGGTCTGAGGATTGCCGCCTCCTACGTGGAGAACGAAAGCGGGGCCTCTCTCCAGCGTCCTGAATTGTTCCGCCTCCTCTCCGATTGTCAGCCTGGAGACGCTCTCCTGGTGGAGCAGGTGGACCGCCTGAGCCGGCTCAATGCCGCCGACTGGGAGAAGCTAAAGGCCGAGATCGCCGCCAATCGTGTCCGCGTGGTGGCCTTGGACCTCCCGACCTCTCACCAGCTCATTCAGCCGGGAGCCGACGAGTTCTCCGCCCGCATGCTGGACGCCATCAACGGCATGATGCTGGACATGCTCGCCGCGATAGCCCGAAAGGACTATGAGGACCGCCGCAGGAGGCAGGCCCAAGGCATCCAGAAGGCCAAGGCGGCGGGGGCGTATAGAGGAAGGCCCGAGGACACCGAACGCAATGCCGCCCTCATGGATATGCTCAAGCGCGGACAGACATGGGCGAGCATCGTGAAGGCCACAGGGGTCTCCACCTCAACGCTCTCCAGGTTAGCGAAGCGGATCAAAGAGGAGGATATGGGCGCACGCCCGCGACCGTGAATTTGACCTACCAGGACAGATATCTAGGCAAGTCCGCTTCCGGCTGTTGAATAGTGATCGATTTGAGAGTGCCGTTGGCCACATACTCAATGCCAGACTCTTCAAACCACCTAAGGACCGTTACCTCACTGAATCGAGCAACGACTATGCCCGAGCGGCAGCCACTCTCTAGGCAAATTACCGCGCGACTCAATCTCGGATCATCCTCTGGTAAACCAATTAAAGATGATGACAACCAAAAGGTAACGGCAAATTGAACCAGGAACGAGCCAACCAACAGCGCGAGGATAGATAGAACCGGGTTATTGAATGATACATGAGTCAACAAAACCAATGCCGACAAACACAACAAAACTACAATCCATTTTGCTCCGTATATTGGAGGGACAAAAACATAAACACACGAAACCGAGATTAAACACAATAAAGCTACAATCTTATCGAAGTATATTAATGCTTTCTTCCGTCGCACCTCAAATTGAAAAGGAGGCCTCATAGTTAGAATGCCACCAACGGCGATTAGGGCGATTGTGATAGGTGCTTTTCTAACGACTTCACTCCCGAGGTCGGCAATAGTGACCAAATGTATGCCGGGCAAACCCAACCCATAGAATCGCCCCGAAAGCGAAGCACTGCCGAGAAGGAAGCTTGCAGCTACGATTAGGGCCGTAAGGCCCGATGCTGCGCGAAAAAGTACTGCAAGGGCCGAATCCAAGGGGGGTGAATCTGATGCATTCTCATCGTTTGACATGGGCCGCACCTTAAATCTCGTATAACAGAAAACGCAATACGTCTTACTATCCGCTTCAATTTCAGGTCACTATAAACAGATTGAACTCTTGGTGAGCACCGTATGTTGTACCACAATATCGTGCTTCAGCAGATACGCCTAAGTTGAAGTATAACATACGGGTACTGAACACGCTTTTCGGCTAGACGCGTAACAGACCATGGTGGGGTCGGGAGAGAGGATATGGTATTCTTAGGAGCAATCGCTGTAATCGTGGTAATGTCAGCAATTCCTATTGTAGCCATGTGGGCTAAAGGTCAATTTGTTGGCCAGCAGGATGCACCGTTATTGGCAAAGCGCCTGTGCTTCTATGGCGTCTCATCGGGAGTGGCGCTAGGTGCGTTACTGATGCTTCGCTCCTCAGTCCCTGGTGCCACCTTCCTTGATTTCCTGGTTCTGGCTTGGATAACCGGCTCGCTCATCACCGTGTGTATATCGTTCCAGGAATCTTTTGGTGAGCAGCGATCCCACAGGGACCCTTAAGGCATACCTTGGAGTCCAGCGTCAGTTCACCACGTCTCCTCGACCACAGTTACCCGTGAGACACCGCCATGCTGCCAGTGAAAATCCAGCGCAGCTCTATCCCAGTGAACCACCACGCGCCCGAACAGTTGTCGCAACGCTGCGTTGGCCTCCGCATAGTCGAGAGGGTCTCTGGAGAGGGCTTTTCGTAGATCACTGAGACGTGCCGTGCGCGAAACAACATTGCGGCTGGCCCGTATTGCGGCAAGCTCCCGCTCCTCTGTCCGCACCCTTGCTAGGCTCTCCTCCGCCTTTGACAACTCCGTCCGAACGGCCTCTGATGGCCCGACCTCAAGGAATTCCACATAGCGAGCGATCCGCTTAGTGAGGGCTTCACGCTCCTTCTCAAGCCGCTTGGCCACGTCCTCGACAGTCTTGGACCCCACTGGCATATCTCTGGCTAGATGCTCATAGGCTTCCACAATGCGCGGCTCAATCCGGTCTATTCTCACCCCGTGATATTGACAACCTGCCCCAGCCTTTGCGCGGCTACACACAAGGTATGGGTAACCGCCCTTAGGACCGCCGCCCTTGTTGACCCTGAGCATGGAGCTTCGACAGTGAGGACATTGCGCCAGTCCAGCCAATAGGTGAGAGACCCTCCGAGTACCGGCAGGCTGGGCGGGGCTGCGTTTGGAGGACCTCAACGACCTCACCCGCGCAAAGTCCTCTGCCCCAATGATGGCAGGAAAGTAGTTTCGGAGAGGGGGTTGTGGCTTTCTTGTTCGCCGCCCGCCCTCATCGTACTCCAAGGTATGAGGAGTGAACTCCCCAATGGTGGCCGGATTGTCCAGTATCTTGAGGACGTATGATCTATGCCAGAATTCACCTCGCCCGAACGGCTGAACACCCTCCTTGTTGAGTCGCTGTGCGATACTGTGTGGTCCTTCCCCGCCCAAGTAGGCTTCAAAGATGCCCCTAACCACCGCCGCCCTGTCCTCCAGCGCCTCGAAGCCGTTGCCATCTTCCATTGAGCGCAGCCATGCGGGGGCAATAGACGTGATCGGACGGGACGAGGCCGAACCTCTCTTCTTCTCCCATGCTGCCTTCAATCTTCTCGACTTGATGACGCTTTCCTCATGCGCCCGGATGAGGACCACAACGGCCTCCAAGAGAGCGAACTCCGAATTCGTATCATCAATCTCGTAGACCCTACCGTTGGTGAGGGTGACCACCCTAATGCCCGCTTTTACTATCTTTCTCAGTTCCCCAACGGAGTCCCAAGGATCGGCCCGAGACATCCGGTCCAAACTCTCCATGAGAAGGTAAGAGCCTTTGGGTATTGCACCGATCTGGACGGCGTGGAGGAACTCTCCCAGTTTCCCCGATTGAAGATTCGCCCCACGAAAAGCAGACACCCCGAGGTCAGCAAAAGATCGGGAGTCCAGCACAAGGCCGTGCTCCCGCGCATATCGTTGCGCTAACTCGGTTTGCCTCCTAAAACTATCGCCGCGTTGCTGCTCTGGAGTGGAAAATCTTAGGTACGAGAACGCCAAGGGTGGCTTGAGGTTTGCAGACATAGAGATTCCATCAATGCAATTGGGTCTCTTGTCAATAACATGCTGATGATCGGCCCGCCGGGCGCCGGCAAGTCGATGCTGGCGCAGCGCCTGCCGTCGATCCTTCCGCCCCTGGCGCCGCGTGAGCTTCTCGAAGTGTCGATGATAGCCTCGATCGCCGGCGAACTGGCGGACGGGAAACTGTCAGACCGGAGACCGTTCCGCGCGCCGCATCATTCCGCCTCGATGGCGGCGATCGTCGGCGGCGGGCTCAAGGCGCGGCCGGGCGAGGCGTCGCTTGCCCATCACGGCGTGCTGTTCCTCGACGAGCTGCCGGAGTTTTCGCCGCAGGTGCTGGATTCGCTGCGCCAGCCGCTGGAGACGGCGGAATGCGTGATCGCCCGGGCCAATCACCGGATCAGCTATCCGGCGCGCATCCAGCTCGTGGCAGCGATGAACCCGTGCCGCTGCGGCATGGCCGGGGAGCCGGGCCACCGCTGCCTGCGCGGCCCGCGCTGCCAGAGCGACTATCAGGCGCGCATCTCCGGCCCGCTGCTCGACCGCATCGACCTGAGGATCGAGGTGCCGGCGGTGACCGCGGGCGAGCTGGTCGGCGCGGCGCGGGCGGAGGGCAGCGCGGCGATTGCCCAGCGCGTCGCCCGCGCGCGCGCGTTGCAGCACAAGCGCTACACGGCGCTCGGCCTGCCCGGCTGGACCACCAACGCCGCCTGCTCCGCCGCCCTGATCGAGGACATCGTGCCGCTGGAGGCGGACGGCATGGCGCTGATCCGCGACGCCAGCGAGAAACTCGGCTTCTCCGCCCGCGCCTATCACCGGGTTCTCAAGGTGGCGCGGACGCTCGCCGACCTGGATGGCGGCGACCGGGTGACGCGCATCCATCTCGCCGAGGCGATTTCCTATCGCATGGCCGGCGACCGCGCCGCGCGTGCGGCGTGAGCGCCGCCAAGGAGAATGGAGACGCCATCGCTGCCGGCCCTGTGGGAGCGGGTGGGCGGACTCATCGCCGAAAGGCCGGGCGATATGCCGGGCTTCGCGGGCACCCGCGCGAGCACGTCAGGGCTTCTTCTGCGGCCAGGTGGGGACACCTGACGTCCGCATGGAACGGAGAACAAGGGAGGTGAGCAGGAGAGCATTTCCATGAAATGGCGAACAGGCCCAAGCGAGGGGCGTGAGACGAGGGCGGGGCAGCGTCATTTCGTGAAATGATGAACCGGGTCCGTGCTTGCACCGGGATCCCGCTTCGGCGCGCTCTTGCGGCGATAAAAGGCCGCAAATATCCGCCGGGAGGAACGCGGTCGCTCCTGTCCGTCTGGCACTGCTTAAGGGATGTCGGGAGAGCTGCTCAAGCGTGTGAAACTGCGAGGAACACGCTTGGAGAATGGTGCCCAGGAGAGGACTCGAACCTCCACGCCTCGCGGCACACGGACCTGAACCGTGCGCGTCTACCAATTCCGCCACCTGGGCAGGTGTGCGCTGCCGATGTAAGGGCCAAGTCCTGCCGTGTCAACGCGGATTCTCGATCATCGGCGGGAAAATGACGGCGCGATGACATATTCGCCTGCGCCCCGCTGCGGACATGCTCCGGGGTCGGCGCGGGACCGCCTGTCGTTTCAGCGAAACGCCGATAAGGCGTGGGGTGGCGCGGCGCTCTCTGTCGTGACGAGGGCGTTTCGCAGCCAGATGGAGTCACCTGACGCCCGCTCAGGCGCAGAAGGCAAAGAGATGGAACTCTTCCGCGTTTCAATCAAACCGTGAAGAGATCGAGTGCCGCCGGATGAGAGCCCCGACCGTGCCGGTTCGATCGGCCAGGCAGGTCGGGCGGCGCGGCGTTTCCATGGACCGCGAAACCGTGGTCGATCGCCGTGCGTCCTTTCGGACGCACTATAGCGTCTTCCAGTCAGGTGGAATCACCCGACGTTCGCATAAACGCAAGAAAAAGAGATAGACCCGTTCAACGTTTCCGTGAAACGTTGAACGGGTCTAGGGACGATCCAGGTCATTGATGGAGCATCGGTGTAACCGAAAACCGGGTTCCACTTTTCGGTTCGATGCTCTACGGCCGGCCGGCCGGCGCGGCGCTCCGTGGGGGCGTTCCGGCCCGTGGTCAGTCCTCGAGAATCTCTTTCGAGGCGACCGTCGAATCGGCGTTGAGACGGTAGACGATGGGCACGCCGGTGCCGATCTCGGTCTTGACGATTTCCTCGCCGCTCATGCCGTCAAGCGCCATGACGAGGGCGCGCAGCGAGTTCCCGTGCGCGGCCACCAGCACAGTCTCGCCGCGCAGCACATGCGGCAGGACGTCGTGCAGGAAATAGGGCCAGACGCGGGCGCCGGTGTCCTTCAGGCTCTCGCCACCGGGCGGCGGCACGTCGTAGGAGCGGCGCCAGATGTGCACCTGCTCCTCGCCCCATTTCTGGCGCGCATCATCCTTGTTCAGACCCGAGAGATCGCCGTAGTCGCGCTCGTTGAGCGCCTGGTCGCGGATGGTCTCCAGGTCTTCCTGGCCGAGCTCGCGCAGGATGTGATCATTGGTCACCTGCGCACGGGACAGAACCGAGGTGAAGGCGATGTCCGGCCTGAAGCCGCGCGCCTTCAGCTTGCGCCCGGCTTCCTTCGCCTCCTCATGGCCCTTCTCCGTCAGGCCCGGGTCGCGCCAGCCGGTGAAGAGGTTCTTCAGGTTCCATTCGCTCTGGCCGTGGCGGACGAGGATCAGTGTGCCGGACATGATGGCGGTTCCTTCCAGGATTCGTCGATCGGATTAGGTGTTCAGCCCGAGCACGTCGAGCATGGAGTAGAGGCCGGGCTTGCGGCCATGCGCCCAGAGCGCGGCCCTGGCCGCGCCATGGGCGAAGACGCCGCGGTCGCCGGCCTCGTGGGACAGGGTGATGCGTTCACCGGGGCCCGCCAGAAAGACGGAATGCTCGCCGATGACCGAGCCGCCGCGCAGCGTCGCGAAGCCGATGGTGCCGGCCTCGCGCGGGCCGGTCTGGCCGTCGCGCACCCGCACGCTGTTCTCCGCAAGCGCGATGGCGCGCCCCTTCGCGGCCGCCTCGCCGAGGAGGAGCGCCGTGCCCGACGGCGCATCGACCTTGTGCCGGTGGTGCATCTCCAGCACCTCGATGTCGAAGTCGCCTGCGTCGAGCGCCCGCGCCGCCTGCTCCACCAGCACGGCGAGCAGGTTGACGCCGAGGCTCATATTGCCCGACTTGACGATGGTCGCGTGATGCGCCGCGGCGGCGACCTGCGCCTCGTGGGCCGGCGTGAAGCCCGTGGTGCCGATGACGTGCGCGATGCGCGCCTGCGCCGCATAGCCGGCGAACTCCACGCTGGCATCCGGCGAGGTGAAGTCGAGCACGCCGTCCGCGCCGGCGAAGGCCGCCAGCGGGTCGTCGGTGATCGGAACGTTGATGATGCCGATGCCGGCCAGTTCGCCGGCATCCCTGCCGAGGAAAGGCGACCCCGGCCGCTCGATGGCGCCCGCGACATGCATGCCGTCCATTGCGTGGACGGTGCGGATCAGCGTCTGGCCCATGCGGCCGGCCGCGCCGACGATCACCAGCCCTATGTCGCTCATGCCTTGCTCTCCTCGCCGACGGGCGCATCCACCGTCCCGTCCACAGGCGCGGCACCGCCCAGCAGGTCCTCGCCACGCTCGCTCTGCATCCTGTGGAAGCGTGCATAAATGCCGTGCGGCTTGCGCACAAGGGTGGCGTGCGTGCCTTCCTCCACCAGATGCCCCTCCTCGAGCACGACGATGCGGTGGGCGTTGACCACGGTGGAGAGGCGATGCGCGATGACCAGGGTCGTGCGCGTCTTCATGATGTCCTCGAGCGCTTCCTGAACGCGCGCCTCGGATTCATTGTCGAGCGCCGAGGTCGCCTCGTC
>NZ_AMRM01000040.1 GCF_000300335.1 Nitratireductor pacificus pht-3B
TTGTCGAACCACGCACGACGCTGCTGCCATGATCGAGCCGGAACAACCTGAGAACCAGACTCCGCGCCTCGTTCCGGAGGCCCTACCCCCACGCGAGCAGGGCGATCAGCCCCAGCCCGCCGACGATCAGCCGCCACCAGCCGAACAGCGCATAGCCGTGTTGCGAGACGTAGCCGAGCAGCCAGCGCACGACGAGCAGCGCCGCCACAAAGGCAGCGATGAAGCCGACGGCGATGATCTGCAGGTCGGCCGCCGAGAGAAGCGCGTGGTTCTTGTAGAGGTCGTAGGCGAAGGCGCCGGTCATGGTCGGCATGGCCAGGAAGAACGAGAACTCGGCCGCCGAGCGCTTGTCGGCCCCGAGCAGCAGCCCGCCGACGATGGTCGCGCCGGAGCGCGATGTGCCGGGGATCATCGACAGGCACTGGATCAGGCCGATCTTGAAATACATGGCGAGCGGGAATTTGGTGATGTCGGTGTAGCGCGGCTTCTGCGCCCAGCGGTCGACCCAGAGCAGAACGATGCCGCCGAGAATCAGCATGATGCAGATCAGCATCGGCGTTTCGAACAGAACCGTCTTGATGATCTTGTAGGCCAATACGCCAACCACCGCTGCGGGCAGGAAGGCGATCAGCACGCCGAGCACGAAGCGCCGCGTGCCGGGGTCGCGCGGCAGGTCGGTCAGGATCTTCCAGAGCCGCGCGGCGTAGACGCTGAGGATCGCCAGGATGGCTCCGAGCTGGATCAGCACCTCGAAGGCCTTGCCGGTGGATTCGAAGCCGAGGAAATGCCCGGCGAGAAGGATGTGGCCGGTCGAGGAGACGGGGATGAACTCCGTCAACCCCTCGAGAATGCCAAGCAGAAGCGCACCGATGATGGTCTGGTCCGTCACGTCCGCTCCTCAATCATGGCTTGCTTGTCAGTCAGCCGGTCTCCCCCTATAGCTGAAGGAAGAACGCCCAGAATCAGGTAATCAGAGGATTACCGCCGCGGCCATGAAATGGCCAGAGCCTTCCATTAGAAGTCAACGCATGCTGACGTTATTCCACCACCCGCTCTATGCCTCCTGCCGTTTCGTGCGGCTCTCCTTCGGCGAGTATGGCGAGGAACTCGCCCTCATCGAGGAACGCCCCTGGGCCCGGCGTCAGGAGTTCCTGTCCCTCAATCCGGCTGGCACCATTCCCGTGCTTCTGGCCGAGGGCGATCATCCCATCGTCGGCGCCACGGTCATCGCCGAGTATCTCGACGAGACGCGCGGCGCGCTGAAGCGGGAAAAGCGGCTGATGGCGGAGGATTCGGTCCAGCGCGCCGAGATTCGCCGGCTTGTCGACTGGTATCTCACCAAGACGGAAGCGGACGTGACGCGCCATCTGGTGCGCGAGCGCGCGCTGAAGCCGCACATGTCCAGCGCCGAGGGGGGCGGTTCGCCCGATTCCGCGACCATTCGCGCGGCCCGGGCCAATGTGCGCCAGCATCTGAAATACACCAACTGGCTGGCCGGTACGCGCGACTGGCTGGCCGGCAAGAAACTCTCCTATGCAGACCTCGCCGCAGCCGGCGCGCTCTCGGTGCTCGACTATCTGGGCGAGGTCGAATGGCGCGACTATCCCGCCGCGCGCGACTGGTACAGCCGTATGAAATCGCGGCCGTCCTTCCGCTCCCTCCTCACCGACCGCGTGCGCGGCCTGTCGCCGGTCTCGCACTACGCGGATCTCGATTTCTGATGCGCCCGGCGCAGGCCGACCGGCTTCGCGCCTTTGTCGATAAGGAGGCGCGCGCCGCGGGCTTCGATGCGGTGGCCATCGCATCGGCGGAGCGCGCGCCTTCGCGCGCCGCCGAGCTGCGTCATTTCCTGAACGAAGGCCGCCACGGCACCATGCAATGGATGGAGGAGACGGCGGAACGCCGTGCCCATCCGCGCGATCTGTGGCCCGAGGCGCGCTCGGTGATCATGCTCGCCATGAACTACGGCCCCGAGGACAACCCGCTTGCCATTCTGGAGCACAGGAGCCGCGCGGCGATCTCCGTCTACGCGCGCAACCGCGACTATCATGATGTGGTCAAGGGCCGGCTCAAGCAGGTGGCCGGCAAGCTCGCCGCCCGGGCCGGGGCGGAGGTCAAGGTTTTCGTCGACACCGCCCCCGTGATGGAAAAGCCCCTGGCGCGCGAGGCGGGCCTCGGCTGGCAGGGCAAGCACACCAATCTCGTCAGCCGCGAATTCGGCTCCTGGCTGTTCCTGGGGTCGATCTTCACCACGGCGGAGCTGGCGCCGGACGCACCCGAGCGCGACCATTGCGGTTCCTGCCGCGCCTGCCTCGACATCTGCCCGACAGACGCCTTTCCGGCCCCCTACCAGCTCGACGCGCGCCGCTGCATCTCCTATCTCACCATCGAGCACAAGGGGCCGATCCCGCGCGAATTTCGCGCCGCGATGGGCAACCGCATCTATGGCTGCGACGATTGCCTGGCGGTCTGTCCGTGGAACAAGTTCGCCCGCGAAGCCGCCGAGACGAAGCTCAGGGCGCGCGAGGATCTGAACGCGCCGCCGCTCGCCGATCTTCTGACGCTGGACGATGCGGCGTTCCGCGCCTTCTTCTCCGGCTCGCCGATCAAGCGCATCGGCCGCGACCGCTTTGTCCGCAACGCGCTGATCGCCGCCGGCAACTCCGGCGACCCGGCGCTCGCCGGCGCGTGCGAGGTCCTGGCCGGCGACCCGTCGGCGCTGGTGCGTGGCGCGGCGGTCTGGGCGCTGGAGCGGCTGCTCGACGCGGAGCGCTTCGCGGTTCTCGATGCGCGCTTGCGTCCGCGGGAAAAGGATGCCGAAGTGCTGGCCGAGTGGGGAGCCCGATCATGACCAAGGAATTCTTCATCTTCGGAGCCGGCTATTCGGGCCGCGCCCTGGCGCGCGAGCTGGTGGCCGAGGCGGATGGCATCGGCGGCACGACGCGAAGCCTCGCCAATGCCGGCCGGCTCGAACGCGCCGGCATCACGCCCCATGCCTTCATCGGCGGCGAGGCCCTGCCGTCCGGCATCGCCGATGTCCTGTCGCGCACGACCCATCTGGTGGTCAGCATCGCGCCGGATGCCGCCGGGGATCCCGTTCTTGCAGCGGCCCGCGCCACGGTCGCCGGGGCCATGCCGGCGCTGAAATGGATCGGCTATCTCTCGACGGTTGGCGTCTACGGCGACCATGGCGGCGCCTGGGTCGACGAGGCGAGCGCCTGCGCGCCGGTCTCCCAGCGCTCGAAGCAGCGTGTCGCGGCGGAGGGTGCCTGGCTCGAGCTCGGGGAGCAGACCGGGATTCCCGTCGCCGTCCTGCGCCTGTCGGGCATCTACGGCCCGGGACGCAACGCCCTCGCCAACCTGGCGGACGGCAAGGCCCGGCGCATCGTCAAGCCGGGCCAGGTGTTCAACCGCATTCATGTGGACGACATCGCGGGCGCCGCCGCCCATCTGGCGCGCCGCCGCGAGGGCGGCATCTTCAACGTCACCGACGATGCTCCGGCCCCGCCCCAGGATGTGGTCGCCTATGCCGCGCGCCTCATGGGCGTCGAGCCGCCGCTGGAGGTCGCCTTCGAGGATGCGGGCCTGAGCGCCATGGGCCGGTCCTTCTATGGCGAGTGCAAGCGCGTGGCGAACGCACGGCTGAAGGCGACGGGCTATCGCATGCGCCATCCCGACTACCGCGCGGCGCTGGACGCCATGTGGGCGGACGAGAGCTGGCGGGCGGAAGATTCCTGAGACCGCCATGGCTGTGCTATGATTCGCGCCGGCAATGGGTGGCCGATGACGAGGAAACGATGCGATTCCCGACGCTTTTGAGATGTGCCGTGGCGGCAATGCTCGGCCTTTCCGTGTTCGCCGGCGCGGCCGTGGCCGAGCCGCTGGCCAAGGATCTGTTCGGGGCGAAGAAACTTCCGGCGGTGGCAGCTCCCGAAGCCTTCGGCTTCTATTCGAAGGGCTGTTTTGCCGGCGGCATGGCCATCGCCAGGGACGGCCCGCACTGGCAGGCCATGCGCCTTTCGCGCAACCGCCGCTGGGGCCACCCCCAGCTCATCACGCTGCTGGAGCGCCTGTCGCGCGAGGCGGCGCAGGACGGCTGGAGCGGCCTCCTCGTCGGCGACATCTCGCAGCCGCGCGGCGGCCCGATGCTGACCGGCCACGCCTCGCACCAGCTCGGCCTCGACGCGGACATCTGGTTCACGCCGATGCCGGCGCGCCGCTTCACTGACAGAGAGCGCGAGAATGTCAGCGCCGTGTCCATGCTGAAGGGCGATTCCCTCTATGTCGACGACCGCAAATGGACGCCGGCGCATGAAGCGGTCCTGCGCCGTGCTGCCGGCTACCCGGAGGTGGAGCGCATCCTCGTCCATCCCGGCATCAAGAAGAAGCTGTGCGACACGGTGCGCGGCGACCGCGGCTGGCTGGGCAAGGTGCGCCCCTTCTGGGGGCACCATTATCACTTTCACGTGCGGATCGGTTGTCCGCCCGGCTCGACCGGGTGCAGGCCGCAGGATCCGCCGCCGCGCGGCGATGGCTGCGACAAGTCGCTCGACTGGTGGTTCACCGACGAGCCTTGGCGTCCCGCCAAGGGGCCGGCCAAGCCGAAGGCGCGCGACATCATGACGATGGCGGCGCTGCCCGCCGCCTGCCGCGTGGTGCTCGATGCGCCCTCTCCGCCTTCCGAGATGGCGGTAACGCTCGGTGGCGACGGAACGATCGCCCAGGCGTCGTCACAGGCGCCTGCGCCCGATCTTCCGGTTCTGGGCTACCAGGCGTTCGACCCGGCCAGCGTCCTGTCCGCCATTCCCGGAAGCCGTGTGCCGCGTCCCAGCAGCCGCCCCGACCTGCAGTAGGGCGGCCGGCCCCCGCATGGGCGCCGGTGACGTGATTTTCTCGTCGCCGTGCTTGCCTTAATGGTTCAACCGATTTAATTGCCCCGGTAGGCATGGTTTTGCCTTGTGCCGCCGAGCGCGCGACGAAACCATGCGGGGAACAGAACCAGACGCCGCAGGCGCGCCGACAGGACGAGCAGCGCCATAATCCGGGCCTTTGCCATGCATTTCACGAACGAGAACGACACCGCGCTCAGATTCCCGGTCCTGATCGGCGATATCGGCGGCACCAATGCCCGCTTCGCGATTCTCGTCGATTCCAACGCCGACCCGAAGATCTTCCCGGTCGTGCAGACGGCCGACCATGCGACCATCGACGAGGCGATCCAGTCCTCCATTCTCGACCGGACATCGATCCAGCCGCGCTCGGTGGTGCTGGCAGTGGCCGGCCCGGTCGATGGCGACGAGATCGACCTCACCAATTGCGACTGGGTCGTGCGGCCGCGCCGCATGATGGAGAGCATGGGCTTCTCCGACATCATCGTCATCAACGATTTCGAGGCGCAGGCGCTGGCCGTCGTGGCGCTCGACGAGGAGCATCTCGAAATGGTCTGTCCCGGCACCTCGGAGGCGACGGGCAGCCGCGTCGTCCTCGGCCCGGGCACCGGGCTCGGCATGGCCGGTCTCGTGCACGCCCAGCACACCTGGTTTCCCGTGCCCGGCGAAGGCGGCCATGTGGATCTCGGCCCGCGCACCGCGCGCGACCTGGAGGTGTTCCCGCATCTCGAGACCATCGAGGGCCGCATCTCCGCCGAGCAGATTCTGTGCGGGCGGGGCCTGGTCAATCTCTATCGCGCCATCGCCGCGGCCGACGGCAGGGACCCCGTCCACGCGACGCCCGCCGAGGTCACGGGGGCGGGACTGGCCGGCAAGGACGCGGTCGCGGTGGAGGCGCTCGACCTCTTCGTCACCTATCTCGGGCGGCTGGCCGGCGACATGGCCCTGGTCTTCATGAGCCGGGGCGGCGTCTACCTGACGGGCGGCATCGCGCAGAAGATCGTGCCGACCCTGAAGAACGGAAAGTTCCGCGCCGCTTTCGAGGACAAGGCTCCGCACAGCGATCTGCTGCGCGCCACCCCGGCCTATGTCATCACGCATCCCATGGCCGCCGTGATGGGCCTTGCCGCCTATGCGCGCACGCCGACGCGCTTCGGCGTCGAGACGCAGGGCCGCCGCTGGAAGGCCTGATTTCCCGCTTCCTGAACCTGTGCCGCGGTCATTCCTGCGTGATTGGCCGTTGCATGAGCTGTCTCGAACGGGCATAGCCTGTTGCGGGCGGTCGACGAGAGCGGTTGAACAGGAACGAAGCCTTGAGAATCGGAAGAAGCACGGCGGATTCGGACGCAATCATTCCCGTGATCCGGCGGATCTTTGCCGAGAACGGCCGTGAGTATGTCGGCCACTACGCCATCGCGATCGTCTGCATGCTGGCCATCGCCGCGACCACGGCGTTCAGCGCCTGGATCATGCGCGACATCATCGACGAGGTGTTCTACCGCCAGCGCTGGGAGCTTGTCGGCTGGATCTGCGGCGCGATCATCGCCGCTTTCGCCATCCGCGGCTTCGCCTCATACGGCCAGTCGGTCATGCTGGCCAAGATCGGCAACAACATCGTCGCGCGCTACCAGCAGCGCATGTTCGACCACCTGATGCGCCTCGGCATCGATTTCTTCACGGCCACCCGTTCCGGCCAGCTCTCGGCGCAGATCAGCCAGAATGTCGGCGGCATCCGCGACCTGCTCAACATGACCGTGGCCTCCATCGCCCGCGATGTGGTCACCCTGGTCGGCCTCGTCGCCGTGATGGTGATGCAGGACCCGCTGCTGTCGGTGATCGCCCTGGTCATCGGCCCGCCGCTCATCTACGCCGTCAACTACCTGATGCGCCGCCTGCGCCGGGTCACGCGCGAGGCCGTCGACATCAATTCGCGTCTGCTCGGCGCGATGCAGGAATCCGTTCAGGGCATCGCCATCATCAAGGCCTTCACCATGGAGAAGCAGCTCTCCGACAAGATGGCGGGCCTGATCCTTCATGCGGAGGAGCGGTCGAACAAGATCGCCCGCGTTTCGGAGCGTCTCGGGCCGATCACCGAAATCCTGGCCGGTCTGGCCATTGCCGGCGTCATCGGCTATGCGGCATGGCGCGCGTCGGTCAGCGCCCAGCCGCCCGGCTCGGTCTTCGCCTTCATCACCGCACTGCTCCTCGCCTATGATCCGGTGCGAAAGCTCGCCCGCGTGCAGGTCAATCTGGAGCGCGCCCTGGTCAACGCGCGCATGATCTACGAGATTCTCGACATCGAGCCGCAGCAGGGCGACGCGCCGGGCGCCGGCGCCCTCTCGGTCGCGAAGGGCGATGTCGTCTTCGACAGGGTCGCCTTCTCCTACAGCGAGGCGCTTCCCGTGCTGCGCGGCGTCAGCTTCACGGCGAAGGCCGGCGAGACGACGGCCATCGTCGGCCCGTCGGGCGCCGGCAAGTCGACGC
>NZ_AMRM01000041.1 GCF_000300335.1 Nitratireductor pacificus pht-3B
GACGGCGGAGGAACTGGGCGGCGCTTCAGTTCACACGGTGAAATCCTCCATAGCCGACGGCGCCTATGACAATGATATCGAAGCGCTTCTGCAGATGCGCCGCCTGATCGACTTCCTGCCCGCCTCCAACACGGCCGAGCTGCCGGAGGTGGAATGCTACCAGTCGGTCACGGACGCCGATCCCTCGCTCGACCGCCTCGTCCCCGACAACGCCAACAAGCCCTACGACATCAGGGAACTGATCCTGAAGACCTGCGACGAAGGCGACTTCTTCGAGATTCAGGCCTCCTTCGCCAAGAACATCGTCACCGGCTTCGGCCGCGTGGAAGGACGCACGGTCGGCTTTGTCGCCAACCAGCCGATGGTGCTGGCCGGCGTTCTGGACAGCGACGCCTCACGCAAGGCGGCGCGCTTCGTCCGCTTCTGCGACTGCTTCAACATACCGCTGGTCACCTTCGTCGACGTACCGGGCTTCCTGCCGGGCACCGCGCAGGAATATGGCGGCCTGATCAAGCACGGCGCGAAGCTTTTGTTCGCCTATGCGGAGGCGACCGTGCCGAAGATCACCGTCATCACGCGCAAGGCGTTCGGCGGGGCCTATGACGTGATGGCCTCGAAGCATCTGCGCGGCGACATCAACTACGCCTGGCCGACGGCGCAGATCGCCGTGATGGGCGCAAAGGGCGCCGTCGAGATCATTTTCCGCAAGGACATCGACGATCCGCAGAAGATCGCGGCGCACACCAAGATGTATGAGGACCGTTTCCTGTCGCCCTTCGTCGCGGCCGAACGCGGCTATGTGGACGAGGTGATCATGCCGCATTCGACACGCCAGAGGATCGCCCGTGCCCTGCGCATGCTGCGCAACAAGGATCTGCAGAATCCCTGGAAGAAGCACGACAACATTCCCTTGTGACCTCGCCTGCGCGGCATGCGAAGCTCAATAGCTGCGCGGCGGCACGAACAGGCAGATCGTCCGGGAATCGTCCTTGCCGGCAACCGAGCACCAGTGGAACACGCCGTCCGGCGAGTTCTTCACGCGCTTGTCACTGTAGCTCACAACCTCGCCCGTCACCTTGATAAGGTAGCCATCCGGAACCTCCGAGATGGCAGCGTCCTTGATCTCCCGGCAATCATTGTCGGAACAGCAGGCATAGGGATATCGCCATCCCGATTTGGCTTCGTGTGCAAGACTGATAACAGGGAAGACACCAACAAGAACGGATACGCCGAGAAGCGGGCGCAGGGCCAAAGCAGATCCAGACATGATTGTCTCCGTGGATCTCCTCCCAGTGTCGATTGTTTGCGCACTTTCCTAACAAAACCTTAACGCCGGTAACGAAATTTAAACCATGACGCTCCTTCTGCTGGATCATTGACAATCGCCCCCTTCCCGGTGTCGTCTGCCGGTCCGGAGAAAGCGCCGTTGCGGCACGCCACATTCAGGAAGAACCGACATCATGCCGAAGACGGATATTGCGCGACGCGTCTACAACCACACCTGGAAGCTCGATCCGATCTGCCGCAGCCTGCTCGACACCGACTTCTACAAGCTGCTGATGCTGCAGATGATCTGGGGGCTCTACCCGGATGTCGACGCGCGCTTCTCGTTGATCAACCGCAACAAGAAGGTGCGCCTCGCCGACGAGATCAACGAGGACGAGCTGCGCGAGCAGCTGGACCACGCGCGCGAAATCCGCTTCTCCAAGAAGGAGATGATCTGGCTCGCAGGTAACACTTTCTACGGGCGCAAGCAGATCTTCCAGCCGGAATTTCTGAACTGGCTCGCCGATTTCCGCCTCCCGGAATACGAGCTGTCGCGGCGCGACGGCCAGTTCGAGCTGCATTTCCACGGCCGCTGGATGGAAACGAGCATGTGGGAGATCCCCGCGCTCGCGATCATCAACGAGTTGCGCTCGCGCGCCGCCATGCGCTCGCTCGGCCCCTTCGCCCTCGACGTCCTCTATGCCCGGGCCAAGGCCAAGGTATGGTCGAAGGTCGAGCGTCTCAGGAAATTACCCGACATCAAGATCTCCGATTTCGGCACGCGCCGCCGGCATTCCTTCCTCTGGCAGCGCTGGTGCGTCGAGGCGCTCAAGGAGGGGATCGGCGAAGCCTTCACCGGCACCTCCAACGTTCTTCTGGCGATGGATACCGATCTGGAAGCTCTGGGAACCAACGCCCACGAACTGCCGATGGTGCTGGCGGCGCTCGCCAACAGCGAGGAGGAGCTGCGCGCGGCGCCATACCGGGTTCTGGAGGATTGGCAGAGTTATTATGGCGGCAACCTGCTGATCGTCCTGCCCGACGCCTTCGGAACGGAATCCTTCCTCCGCGACGCGCCGGGCTGGGTGGCCGACTGGACCGGCTTCCGTCCCGACAGCGCCCCGCCGATCGAAGGCGGCGAGCGGATCATCGAGTTCTGGCGCCGGCACGGCAAGGACCCGCGCGACAAGATGCTCATCTTCTCCGACGGGCTCGACGTCGAGACCATCGAGGAGGCTTACAGGCATTTCGACGGCAAGGTGCGCATGGCCTTCGGCTGGGGCACCAACCTGACCAACGATTTCGAGGACTGCGCGCCGCGCGAGGTGCAGGGGCTGAAGGCGATATCGCTGGTCTGCAAGGTCAGCGAGGCCAATGGCCGACCGGCCGTCAAGCTCTCGGACAACCCCGAGAAAGCCACCGGCGATCCGGCGGAGATCAAGCGCTACATCGAGGTTTTCGGCGCCGAGAACCGGGTGCGCCGCGCGGTCTCGGTCTGAACGCCACGGCCTTGCGGAGCGCCCGCGCCGCAAGGCTCCGGAAGCTCAGTCCGCCTCCAGCATTTCCTTCACGACGGTCGCCAGTTGCTTGAGCGAGAAGGGTTTCGGCAGGAATCCGAACTGGGCTTCCTCCGGCAGGTTCTTGGCGAACGCATCCTCGGCATAGCCAGAGACGAAGATGAACTTGATGTCGGGCTGGACCTTGCGCAGCTCGACCAGCAGGGTCGGCCCGTCCATCTCCGGCATCACCACGTCCGACACGACGATGTCGACCTTGCCGTCGAGCGCGTTGAACACTTCGAGCGCCTCGGCGCCTGAGCTTGCCTCATGAACCTCGTATCCGCGCGACGAGAGCGCCCGGACGCTCCCCATGCGCACGGCGTCCTCGTCCTCCACCAGCAGGACGCGGGCCGATCCCGAGAGATCGCGGCTTTCTTCCTTGGCCCGGCGCGTCTGCTCCTCGGCGGCGCCATTGGCCTCGGCCGCCTTTTCCGCTTCCGTCGGCACATGGCGCGGCAGGAAAATGCGGAAGATGGTGCCCTTGCCCACCTCGGAATCGCAGAAGATGAAACCGCCGGTCTGCTTGACGATGCCATAGACCATGGAGAGGCCAAGGCCGGTGCCCTTGCCCACTTCCTTGGTGGTGAAGAACGGCTCAAAAATCTTCTTCAGGGTCTCCGGTTCGATGCCGGTACCGCTGTCCTCCACCTCGACCGTGACATAGTCCGCATGGACGAGTTCGCGATAGGAGAGCTTCGCCGCTTCCTCGGCGCTCAAATTCTTCGTCCGCACCGTCAGCGCGCCGCCATCCGGCATGGCGTCGCGCGCATTGACAGTCAGATTGACGATCACCTGCTCGAACTGGCCGATGTCGGCCTTGACCGGCCACAGATCGCGCCCGTGCTCGACGGCCAGCGTGATCTCGTTGCCGACCAGACGCGCCAGGAGCATCCGCAGGTCGGCAAGCACGTCGGTCAGGTTCAGGATCTCCGGACGCAGGGTCTGGCGGCGCGAGAACGCCAGGAGCTGCCGCACCAGCGAGGCGGCGCGGTTGGCGTTCTGCTTGATGTTCATGATGTCGGGGAAAGAGGGATCCGACGGGCGATGGTTGGTCAGGAGCAGGTCCGACGCCATGATGATGGCGGTCAGCACGTTGTTGAAGTCGTGGGCGATGCCACCGGCGAGCTGGCCGACCGCCTGCATCTTCTGGCTCTGCGCCATCTGAGCCTCGAGCGCCTTCTGCTCCGTCGTCTCGACGGCATAGACGATCGCCGCCTCCTCGGCTTCCTCGCCGCCGGCATGATCGACCACCGGGTTGACGTAGAAGCGCACGTGACGCTCCGCGTCGTCGGGCAGAACCGTGTCGATCGGCGAAATTTCGGCCTGCCGCTGCTTGGCGCGATCGAGCGCCAGCGCAAAGGCATCGCGGTCGCGTTCGTGGATCACCGCGTCGAGCTTGATGTGCCGTTCGAGCGCATCGCTGTCGACCACGCGGGAGAACAGCGACAGGAACGGCGCGTTGGTGCGCAGGATGCGCCCCTCGCGGTCCACCGAGGCGATGGCCATCGGCGTGGAGTTGAAGAAGCGCGTGAACCGCACCTCCGAAGCGCGCAGATCGGCGGAGGCGTCCTCGCCGTGCCGCCGGTTGAGAACGATGGTGCGCGTCGGGCCGGACGTGCCGTCGCGGCTGGTCGTCGCGCGGTGCATGAAGCGTACCGGCAGCACCTGGCCGTCCATGGTCGACAGGTCGAGATCGATCACGGCATTGCGCGCCGTGCCCGGATCGGCCTTGACGGCATTGATCAGCGCCATCCCGTCGCCGGCGACGATCTGCGGCAGGCGCACGGCGCCCGGCACGAAGTTCGCCAGCTCGATCCCCAGCCATTCGGCCAGCGTCGCGTTGATGTAGGTGACGCGCCCGTCCGGATCGGCCGCGAAGAATCCGGCGGGGGCATGGTCCAGATGGTCGATCGCCTTCTGAAGGTCGAGGAAGAAGCGTTCCTGCTCCGCCCGTTCCCGCGAAATGTCGGCGATCTGCCAGGCCGACACCGGCTGGCGGTGTCCGGGCAGCTTGAAGATGCGCGCCCAGGTCCGGTACCAGCGTGCGCCCAGTTCGGCGCCCGGCCGGATCGAATGGGAAAGGCGGAACTCACCGTCGCCAGGCCGCCCGTCGCGCAGGCCGGCCGCGAGCCGGTCGATGGTCGGCGCGGCTTCCGGATTGTCCGACAGGAGATTGTCGACGGTCTTCACATCGGCGACGGAGGTGGCGCCGGTCATCCGGGCATAGGCGTGATTGGCGTAGAGAATCCGGCCCTTGGTGTCGGCGACGACCAGCCCCTCCTCCATGGAATCGACGAAGGAGCGCGACAGCTCGCTGCCCGCCGAGCGCGGCGCGACCTGCACGAAGCCGATCGCCGTGGCAAACAGGAAACCGACCCCGATCATGGCGAGCATGCCCAGAATTCCGAGCAGGAACGGGTCGCCGAGCCGCTCGCGGAACACCGCGAACGCAACCGCCGAGCAGGTCAGGATCACGACGAAGATGAGGAGACGTGTTATCGCACCGGGACGCGAACTCTGGTCTATGATCGGCGCCGCGTGGATTTCTCCGCCAGTTTGCTTGGCCATGCGTTTCCCGTCTATCCAGCCCAGTCATTCCGGCGCACATGCGTTCCCGGCCCATTCGGGATATATCAGCCCGCCCGGCATCTGCAAGCGCACACCGGTAATCGAACAGCAAATCCACCCCGTTTGCGCGGCGAATGGCCTGCACGGCCCGAGGATAAGCGCCCGCAACGGGTTGCCGCCCGCCCGGGCCGCGCATAGTGTGCACGGGATATGGACGTTATCGGAGTGGTTCAATGCGCGATTGGCTGGTCGGGATTTTCGGGGAGGCCTATGCAGTTCCGGCATTCTGGACAATCATCCTGGTTGCCGTTGCCATCCTGCTTTGGGTCGTCCTGCGCGTCTCGCGCCGGCTGACGAGCGGAACCTTCGTTTCCGGCGGGCGCGGACGCCAGCCGCGGCTTGCCGTGACCGACGCGACGCCGGTCGACAATCATCGCCGTCTGGTGCTGGTGCGCCGGGACAATGTCGAGCATCTGCTTCTGATTGGCGGGCCGACCGACCTTGTGGTTGAAGCCAACATCGCGGCCCCCTTTGCCGCCGAACCGCGCGGCCCGGCCGACAACAGGCCCGAGCCTGCGCTCTCGCGGCCGCCCGAAGCGAACCGCCCTCCGCAGCCGCCGCGCGCCACCCGGCCCATCGCTCCGGCGCCGGTGGC
>NZ_AMRM01000042.1 GCF_000300335.1 Nitratireductor pacificus pht-3B
GGAGGGGACTTGGGGCTCAGGTCACTTGTGAACGGGTACATTCAAGGCAGCCGGGCATTCTAATTGTGGTTTCAGAAGGTCACACCGAGCGTCGCCTTGAGCGCGTGGTCGCGGGCACCGGAAGCGATGCGTCCTGAGTAGGACAGGCCGATCCTGGTCGCCGGGTTCAGCGCCACCTGCGCATCCAGATCGAGCGCCAGAGCGTTGCGGGCCACCGGTATGCCGGCGATGGTGAACGCATCGCCACCCGCAAACTGCATCTGCGCCGTGGGTTCGGTGTCGCCGAAGGCGTGCTGCCAGCCGATCCCGCCTGTCAACTCTACGGCCGATGTGTCGCCAAGCGCGAATTCGGTTTGCGCGCGCAGACCCAACGTGGTGAAGGTGCTGGAGGTGGTTGTGCCTGCTGCAGTCAACGCGGCCTCGCCGCCAGCCTCCGCAAAGCCATCGGTCTTCACCCGAACATGCGCCAGCCCCGCATAGGGCTCAAGCTGCATCGACCCGGCCTTGAAGCGATACCCGGCCTCGCCGAAGAACTGCATCGTCGAAGCGTTGTAGTCGGCCTCCAGCGTGTCGGAGAACCCGGTGAAGGCGGCGCGCCGGCTTGTGTCGAGCCCATGCCAGGCGAATGCGGTGCCGCCGCGCAGGCTGAAGGCACCCCATTCTTTTCCGCCGTAGAGGCCGACATGCCAGGTCTTTGCGTCTCCCGAAGATGCGCGGTTGTCGACATCGAAACCGGAGCGGCTGTAGCCGGCCAGAACACCCAATTGCAGGCTGTCGGCAAGGGCGGCGTCCGCGCCCAGCAGGAAACCGCCAATGGTGCGGTCCAGCTCCGCGGCGTTTCCATCGCCTTTCCAGTGAGCGCTCGCGCCGAAACCGTGAGCCCAGAAAGCCGGTTGCCCGGCTTCGCCTGTCCGCGCGCGGAGCCGCTGATTCGCGGCCTCACGCGGAAAACGGCTGTCTTCCAGAAGCGCGCTTCTGGCCGAAGCGTGAACCTCGCCGGAAAGCTGGTCCAGTGCGACCGGCAGTTCCGCACTGCCCAGATTCAGGACCGCTGTATAAAGGCCCCCCGACCCGATGGAGAGAACGCCGCCGCAGGTGGAGGTCTGGTTGAATGTCATGCCGGTCGGGCAGCCGGCCACCTGTGATGATGTCAGGAAGACATTGGTGCCCGAATAGCTGTCGGTGAAATCGAGCAGCGGGTAATCGTCGACGATCGAGGTGAACCGGCCGGCCACACTGCCCGCCGTAATGATGGTGTAGGTCAGGCCAGGCGTGTAGGTCGATCCGTCGTCGGTTCCGTTTTCCGGCTTCACATGGATCCTGCCGGCGTCGATCGCGACAGCTCCCGAAACGTTCAGATGATCGTTGTTCGTCCCGGCGGTGTTGCCGCCATCGTTTAGTTCCACTTCGAACACGGAGCCGGCGTGGAAATCGGCGCTCGCCGCGTTCAGCGTGCCGATAGAATTGCCGGGGGCCAGCGTGCCCCCGCCATTGATCGTCGCGGTTTCGAGGGTTCCCGATCCGCCCAGAACGCCACCATCGACGGTTATCACGCCACCGAGGGTTCCATTGACCAGAAACCGCCCGCCGGAAACCGTACCGCTCCCCGTGAAGGCCGCGCCATCGCCCGTATAGATGGTCTCTCCGGATTCCTGAAGGAACTGGCCCGTCCCGAACATATCGGGGTTGAACAGATAACCGGTATTGGTGTGGTTGAAGACCAGCCTCGCGCCAGGCTCGTTCAGATAGAGTTTCGGCGTGGAGAGGTTGCCGGCTGTCGCCGCCGCGTCGCCGGAAGCCGCGCCGATGTTCAGCGTTCCGCTGGAGCCGTCGCTGCGTTGGACATAGACTTCCGTGCCTGCGGATGCCGTCCCATTGTCGGTGAGTGTCAGCGTGCCTTTGCCGCCGCTGCCGACATCCAGCTCATAGGTTGCGTTCAATTGGGAACCGGCGCCGCTGATGGTGGCCTGCCCTTCCGACCCCGGCATGTCGCCAAGATAGATCGAGGCGGCAGAGACGACACCCTCACTCTCGACGGTAAGGCGGCCTTTGCCCTCGTCACCCAGATACAAATTTTGCGAATTGGTCCATGTCGATCCGGCATGGGACACATAGACCGAGCCGTCCGATCCCGCTTCCGATCCGACATAGCCATCCGTGTTGCTCACCGCGCCGCCGCTGTTGATGGCGAGGCTTCCAACACCTTCATAGGCGATTGTCAGCGTCTGGGCATTGATCCATTTCGCATTGGTACCGCCGACGGAGACGCGCCCCTGCGCGCCGGCGGCCGAGCCCACATAGCCATCGCTGTTCTCAACGGTCGCGCCGTCGACGATGAAGAGAACGCCAATGCCCTTTTCGCCAACCGACAGATCGTTTGTGTTGACCCATTTGGTGTTGTTGCCACGCAGGTCCGCAAATCCGTTGATGAGCGCTGCATTGCCGATGAAGCCCTGCTGACTTGTAACCTTGGCGCCATTTCGCAGGCGCAACGTGCCGTCGTAGGTGTCTCCCACGATCATGTTTCCGGCGTTGTTCCACTCGGACACTGGTCCTGAAACCTGCACTGTGCCTTTGCCGGTGGTGCTGCCGGCCTTGTGACCGAGCAGGCCGTGCGTGCTGTTGAGGATGCCGCCATTCTCGATGCGCAGATATCCGCTGGAGGGCTGGACGCCGTTGGACCCGACATGCACCTCGTGCACATCGGGAGCGGTCATCCCCTCAAGGATCGGATCGTCGTTGCCGGACGGCCTGGAGATATAGGCACGGTCTCCGGGGGCCGGCACGCTGCTGTTCCAATTGTCAGCCAGGAACCAGTTGGGGGACGCCCTGCCTACCCAGGACGTGTTGGTTTGCGCCAACGCTGCATCTGGCAGGGCGCAGGCTGATCCGATCGTGATGGCGCTGGCGGAGAGCATCGCCGCGCGCATGGTTCTGCCGAGGGGCGATCCGGCTGAAACGGACCGGCAAGCGTTTTTCGCCGGGGCGGAAAACATGGTCATGAAATCGTGTCCTCTCGATTAGCGGGGACGCGAAAGCCGAGGCGAACCGCCTGTTTCAGGCAGGACCAACCCCGGCAAGCGTCCCCCCGACGCTTTTCCGCACTGTTTACATGCGAGGAAAACATGCCTCATGATGCACATGCACTACGGATGCGCTTGGCACTTCGGATACACTGCGCGCTTGAGTGGAGGGGGATTTGGAAGACCGGCTCGCAATGTTGACCACGCTGGCCTACGGCGCCGCGCTGGATGATGAGAAATGGGACGCTTTTCTTGAAGCCTGTTCCGATGTGGTCGGCGGTCGCGTGCGCACCTGCCTTTTCGGTTATGACGCCGATGCCCGCATAGAGCTTGGCGCCCGGCAGTTCGGCTATGATCCGGCCTTCCAGCAGTCCTATGTGGACTATTACTCGGAGAAGGACTTCCTCGCCGCGCGGCTCATGAACGAGGGGCCGGGGCAGCTTCTCTCCTATGGGGAACTGTGGGGCGACCGCAGTCTTCGCAGAACCGAATTTTACGACGACTGGGTTCGCCCGCAGGAGGATATCACCGGCGGCTGTTCCGTCCTGCTTTTCAAGCAGGACAAGCGCTTGTTTGCATTCAGCGGCAGCATACGCTCATGCGATTCCGTTCGGCTTGAAAAGCCCTGGCAGCGAATGGTCACTCATCTCGCCCCGCATTTGCGGCAGGCATTTGAAGTGGCCCGCACCCTGGCCGGGGCCAAGCTGGAGAAACAGTCTTTGGTCAATGTGCTCGATCCGAGCACGGCCGGCTGTATGGTGCTCACCCGGGACCGGAGAATCGTTTTTACCAACGCCTGCGCCGAGGCAATGCTCGATGCAGGAGAAATCGTCCGCAGCGATTTTCGGCGGCGTTTGTTCTTTGCCAAGCCGGCCTGGGAGCAGCATTTCACGAGAGCATTGGCCCAGGGACCCCTTGGCGAACCGCAGACGCTACGCTTGCGTGACGGCCAGCAGCTACCGACGTTCACATGTCGGATTGCGCCGCTGGGCACCGAAGAGGCCGGTGGGCGCCCTTCCGGTATTCTGTTCAGCCGTGAGGAACCATGTTTTCTGCTGACGCTTTCGCAGGAACGTGAGATGCCTGACATCGCAGCACGATTGCACGCCCGGTATCAGCTGACACCACATGAAACCCAAGTGGTTCTGCATATCGCCACTGGCTTATCAGCTAGGGAGATCAGCGAGAAGCGTGGCACCAGTGTGTATACAGTGAGGAATCAGATCCATAGTGCGATGAGCAAGATGGAGGCACGTCGTCAATCGGACATTGTGCGCCTCGTCGAAACAATGCGCAATCCATTGCGACAGTGAGCTACGCCACTGGATTGGACGTGCAAACGATCTGGTGGTTGTTCAAGCCCGAGATCCGTTGACCAATCCAACTTTGCGCGCGTCACAGCGAGTGACGTCTGGATCGTTGCTGACGTGCTCGCCGCAGTTCATGAACGGCGTCTTCGATGCCGGGCTCGCGCAGGGCTGGCCGCACGATTCCATGCACCGGGAGTATTTCGTGCTTCCAGAAACGCCGGACTGGGTCAATCACG
>NZ_AMRM01000043.1 GCF_000300335.1 Nitratireductor pacificus pht-3B
CCCGCGCCGGCGGTCAGGCTCGCGGCGGCGAAACCGCTGCCGCCGGTCGCCATGGGGAGGCCGGGCGACGGTGCGCCGAACACGCCGCCGGGACCGTCGTGACCGGCGGAAAAGGCCAGTTCGCTCGAGAAGCGCCCGCCCGACGCCAGGCGCGAAGCCGTGAAGCGCGCCGCGCCCGAGAGACGGTCCATCGCGCCGGAGAGCTGCAGATGGGCATCGGGGCCGAACGCCAGCAGGCGCGAGAAGGCCGGTGCGGAGACCGGTCCGAAGCCGGCAAATCCATGGGAGAAAAGCAGCTTGGCCCGGCCGGTTTCGGCGAGGTCCGCGGCTTCGCCGGACATTGACGCCGCAAAGGCAAAGGCCTGGCCGAGGCGCTGCCCCGGCGGTGTCCGGGCGAAGGTGGCGCGCCGCGCATGCGCGCTGTTCGCAAGGTCCGCCGGAACGTGGAAACCGGTGCCGAGCGCGTCCACCGCCATGATCCTCTTTCCGGCAAGCGCGCGGGCGATGGCGTTGCCGACGATGGGTGCCTCGGCGACGAGACCCTGCGACAGCGGCGACCGCGCCCCGTCGAACACCGTCCTGCCGCTGGCGATCGACAGGCCTCCGACCGGCGACAGCGCGGCTTTCAGGTCCGGAACGCCATGCCCGTAGAGACGCGAATAGGTTCGGCGGACGCTCTGCGCGAACGCGGTTTCGCCGGCGATCGACGCCTGGAAACCGGGCCAGTCGCGCCGCGCGGTGGCGAGCAGCCGGGCGGTCCGCTCCGCCGGCGCCAGGTTGGGGAAGGCCTGCGCCAGGAGAGCGACCGCGCCGGAGACCTGTGGCGCGGCATAGGAGGTGCCGGTGCCCGGCGCATAGGCGCTGTCATGGCCGGCGGTCGGCACGACCAGCGAACCGTCCGCCGTCAGGCAGAAACGCGCGGCGGTGCCGCAGGGAGCCGACAGGAGATCGGCTTCGAGAATGGAGCCCGTCCCGCCGTCGATCGAGAAGAGCGCATTGCTGACGGCGATCCATGCCTCGCCGAGCTGCGGGACGAAGTTCGGCAGGGATGCCCAGGCGGAGGCGTCGCCCAGCGCGCGGTCGTTCGTGTTGGCGAAGACGATCACGCCGGTTTCCTGGAAGGCGTCGTAGGCGGAGAACAGCCTTCGCCATTCGGCCGCCGTTCCGCCCAGCCGCAGGGTGAGGTGCTCCGCATAGTCGGCTGCGCCGGAACCGGCGAAGGCACGCGCTTCCGCATCGGCCGCCTTCTCCGCCTGCCAGCCCCAGGAATTGTTCTGGACGACCGCGCCATGCGCCGCCGCGTCCCGCGTGGCCGCCGCGATATGGGCGGGAACGTCCCCGTCCTCCACGACCGCCCAGGAGGACAGGTGGAGCGCCGCGCCGGGTGCCACGCCCATCATGCCCCGGCCGTCCGCCGCGCCGGCGGCGATGGCCGCCACCGCCGTGCCGTGGCTGTCGCTCCCGAGCGCCGGCGTGTCGCCCAGGAAGCGGAGCAGGGTCTTGTCGGCCAGCTCCTGATGCGTGGTGCGGTAGCCGTTGTCGACGACGGCGATCAGCGTTCCCTCGCCGGTCACGTTCCGCCCGTCCGGCAGTTTGGCCGTGTGGGCGACGTCGATGTTCTGCAGGCCGTAGGCCGGGGCGCTGATGCAGTCGGGATTGGCGCTGCCGGCGCATTGCGCCTCGAGGCCGAACTGCGCCCGCAGCTGCGCTTCCTCCGCCGGGGTCGGGTCGATGCGGGTGAATTCGGGGTTCAGGCGGTGCCGCGCCGCCTCCTGCAGGGCGAAGACCGGGTAGGTTCCGCCATAGGGCGGCTCCTTCGGCGGCGTCACCGGGCCGGGGTCCGGGCCGGGGGCTGGAATGACGGCGGGCGCCGCGTCTTCGCCGCCGCACGCGGTGAGGGCGAGGCTGCCCAGCAGCGCCAGGCAGGCAAGCGGCAATGTGCGGCGCATGAGCTGCATCCCGTGGCCAGGGTCGAGGCAAGCCCGACCGGCCACGGAATGGTTCTTATGCGCAAAGAAGCGCCGGGGCAGTCTTGCGGTCAGGTGACATCACCCGAAGACCGCACCAATGTGGAGAAGCAATGAGATCGGCCGGTTCAGCCTTTCCATGAAACGCCGAACCGGTCCGGGATCTCCGACCGTCAGCCGACGGGGCTGCCCTCGACGGCCCAGTGCAGCGGGAACATCGGGTCGAACACGGTGATCGCGCCCTCGGCCGTGGGAACCGACTTCGGATAGGCGAGCGGCGTGTCGTGCCGCACCAGCGTGACGCGCGTCTCGTTTGCGGGGAGCCCGTAATAGGCCGGGCCGTTGAGCGAGGTGAACGCCTCCAGACGGTCGAGCGCGCCTTCGTCCTCGAAGACATGCGCCACGCAGGCCAGCGTGTTGACGGAGTTGAAGACGCCGGCGCAGCCGCAGGCGCATTCCTTCATCGGGTCGAGATGCGGCGCCGAATCCGTGCCGAGGAAAAGGCGCCGGTCGCCGGACGTCGCCGCCTCGCGCAGCGCCAGCCGGTGCTCCTCGCGCTTGGCGACGGGCAGGCAGTAATAGTGCGGGCGGATGCCGCCGGCCAGAAGCGCGTTGCGGTTGATGATCAGGTGATGCGGCGTCAGCGTGCCGGCGAGGTTGCGCTCGGCGCTTCTCACATAGTCGACGCCGTCGCGCGTGGTCACGTGCTCCATGACGATCTTCAGTTCGGGCAGGCGCTTGCGAAGCGGCTCCAGCACCTGATCGATGAAAGCGGCCTCGCGGTCGAAGATGTCGATCGCCGGGTCCGTCACCTCGCCATGGATGCACAGCGGGATGCCCAGCTCGGCCATGCGTTCCAGCACGGGCTGGACCCTGGTCAGGTCGCGCACGCCGCTCTGCGAATTGGTGGTGGCGCCCGCCGGATAGAGCTTGAGCGCCTTGATCAGGCCGCTCTCGACGCCGGCGGCGACATCGTCGGGCTCGGTCTGCTCGGTGAGGTACAGCGTCATCAGCGGGGTGAAGTCGTGTCCCTCCGGCAGGGCCGCCATGATGCGTTCGCGATAGGCCAGCGCGTCGGCGGTGGTGACGACCGGCGGCACCAGATTGGGCATGATGATGGCGCGGGCGAAATCGGCCGAGGAATGCGGCAGGACCGCGTCCAGGACCGCGCCGTCGCGCAGATGCAGATGCCAATCGTCGGGGCGGCGGATGGTCAGGGTTTTCACGGAACGGAACTCCAGAGCGGATGAAGCCTTGCCCCGGTTCGTCCGGGAGCCCGCATCCCTTCGCCCATGCGGCGATCAAATTCAAGGCCGCGCGCCGGTTTAAGCCGGCGTGGGGACGGCTCAATCGATTAGCAGGTTCCGACGCCGGAGCATCCCCGCCGCCAGGCGGCTCACAATTTCGCCAGGAGCAGCATCAGCTCGGATTGGCGGTTCGTGTCGGTCTTCTGGAAGATGATCTTCAGCCGCTGGCGGGCCGTCTGCTCGGTGATGCCGATCCGCTCCGCCGCCTCCCTGACCGACAGGCCCTGCATCAGGGCTTCGCAGAGCCTGACCTCAGCCGGGGTGAGACCGAACATGCGCGCCAGCAGCGCGCCGGGCGTGCGTGACGGTGCATCCAGATCGGTGACGATGACCAGCGCGCTGGCCTTGCTCGACAGGGGCGTGATCAGGCGCGGCAGCGTGACCGCCTCCACCACCAGCGGCCGGCCGACGGGCCGGCGGACGACCACCGGCGGGGCCTGCCGCCGGGCGGCGCGCATGAACGGCGCACTGGTGCTGGCGGCGGCCAGCGCCTGCAGCCGGCGGTC
>NZ_AMRM01000044.1 GCF_000300335.1 Nitratireductor pacificus pht-3B
AAAGGCCGGAAGGGCGGGGAGAAAGGCGCGGCATAAAAATGTACAGGGCATTGGGATTCCTGCGGTTTTTCGGCTGCGTGACGGGGATATCTCCCCGCCATGGTGCATCGGTTGCATCGAGGAAGCGGCCGTCGGGTTTGCCAGCGAAGCGGCTTTCCACTAACCCTGCTGCGACTGTGCGACAGCAGGGATAACCGATGAAGACGATGGTGATGGTGGCGGCATTCCTTTCCGGCGTGCTGCCGCAGGCGGCGCGCGCCGATTGGAAAGCCGACGAGCGGATCGAGACTTACGCTATCTCCGGCAGCACCGGCATCGAGCTCTACCGCTCGATCGGCGAGCGCGGGCCGAAGGTGGGCGTCGGGCGGGCCATCGCCTACACGGACTTCAAGCTGACCTGGCGGCGCGACTACCAGCCGCGCGGCGGCAAATGCACGCTCGTCTCCGCGAAACCCACGCTGATCATCACCTATCGCCTGCCGAAGCCGTCCGGCCCGCTGCCGGCGGCGACGAAGCGCCTGTGGGATACCTTCATCGCCGGCGTCGAGGCGCATGAGCGCATGCATGGCGTGTTCATCACCGAGATGGTGAAGGAGATTGAGGCCGTCTCGGTCGGCCTGACTGCCGACAACGACCCGAACTGCCAGAAGGTGCGCCAGAAGCTCCAGGGTCATCTCGGCCGGCTGTCGCAGGCGCAGCGGCAGAAGGGCAGGGATTTCGACCGGGAAGAGCTAAGCGAGGGCGGCAATGTGCACCGGCTGGTGCTGGGACTGGTGAACGGAGGGTGAGCGCGGACAAGCAGTCGCCATGCGTCCGGTCAGCGGCAGGCTAACGGAAGTGCGCTGTCGCGCGTCAGCGGCGCCAGCGGCAACGCTCCGGGCGCTCCGGGATCGACCCAGGCGATTTCCGCGATCTCGGCGGCAGGTTCCACATGCCCGTCGATCGTCAGCCGGAACAGTTCGGCCACGACCGTGCGTCCTGCCTCGTTGGCCGCAGGGGCGCTGAATCGGCCGAGATGTATCGGCGCCGCTGCATCGACGCTGAGGCCGATTTCCTCCCGGAGCTCACGACAGAGCGCCATGACGGGCTGCTCCGCCGCCTCGATCTTGCCGCCCGGCTGCATGAAGGCCGAGGTGCCTTGCTTGCGCACGAGAAGGGTCATGCCATCCGGACGGGTGATGATGGCAGCGGCGATGCGAATCGCGTCGTGTTGCGTGTCCATCCGCGAAACCTATTCGCGAAAACGTCGCCGTTCCAGCGGTCCGGCGAAGGAGGGCATTAACGGTGCACTGCTCACTGCTTGAAACAGTGCTCGCGATGCCATTGCAGAAAACTTGGGTGCGGCCTTTCGGAGGCGCGCGGCGGCGTTAGCGCGCGACCGGTCTTGTTGATCAATCCCCGTACGCTCTCCGGGTCATTCACGTGCCTTGAGACTAGAATGTCCATCTCTGGACCCAGACTGATTAGCCCTCGATCAAACATCCAGTGCACCGTGCCTGAAAGCGCGATGCCGTTGGTTATGATATCGGGCCCATTGGCCCCAACGGGCCGGATATGGGCTGCCTCGACTTCTGCGCGGCCGCCACCATTGATCAGCTTGAGACCAGTGATCGCACATCGTGCATCATAGGCGCGCAGGACGAGACGGCGAAAGACCCGGTCCCGGACCGCGCGAGACGTGAAGTATTCTATGCGCACACGCTCCTGTTCGAGCTGGAAAGGGGCCTGAGGTTCCTCGAAACCATCAAGCTCAACATCTCCTACGCGCGGCAGAACGGCTTCGTCTTGAAGGCCTGCCGCAAGGATGCGATTGAAGTCACTCGGAGAGATTGGGCGTACGGCAGACTGGGCTCTTCCGGAGATGCGGCCTTCCGCATTCAGGACCCCGCGTTCCAGAACGCCGTCAGGACCACTGAACGGTACGGGTCGAGCGAAATCGAGATAGCTGCCCGGCTCGATGACCGCCAGATACATGTCGGGCGCCGCAGGGTCGCGAACGACCTCCTGGACTTTCGCTATCGCATAGTAGCCACGGGTTTCACGAACGCTGCGAGGCTCATAGTAGAGGATCCAATGACCAACGCATGCATTGACACGGGTGAGATACTGGGGCGGAAACTGGTATCGCTCCGCCGGGCGGTCATCATAGATCGAATCTGAGCGGTGAATGAAAACCCCGAATCCCATCCGGTGCATATACCCCTGGATCGACGCAAAGTCTCGTCCTGTCGGAATTGGTCCGCGCCACGCCGCTGGTGATCGGGATGCTGCCTCACATCCTGAAAACACCGAACTTCGTCTCGCCGATCTCCGCGTTGAGCGCGGCGCCCAGTGACAGCGCCAGCACCTCGCGCGTCTTCGCCGGATCGACGATGCCGTCGTCCCACAGCCGGGCGCTCGAATAGAGCGGGTGCCCCTCGCGCTCGTATTTCTCCAGGATCGGCCGGCGGAACTCGGCTTCCTCCTCGGCGCTCCACTGGCCGCCGCGCCGCTCGATGCCCTCGCGCTTGACGATGGAGAGCACGGTGGCCGCCTGTTCGCCGCCCATGACGGAGATGCGCGCGTTCGGCCACATCCACAGGAAGCGGGGCGAGTAGGCGCGGCCGCACATCCCGTAATTGCCGGCGCCGAACGAGCCGCCGATGATCGCGGTCACCTTCGGCACGCCCGCCGTGGCGACCGCCGTGACGAGCTTGGCCCCGTCGCGGGCGATGCCGCCGGCCTCGTATTTGCGGCCGACCATGAAACCGGTGATGTTCTGCAGGAAGACGAGCGGGATCTTGCGCTGGCAGCACAGTTCGATGAAGTGCGCGCCCTTCAGCGCGCTTTCGGAAAACAGCACGCCATTGTTGGCGATGATGCCGACGGGGATGCCGTGCAGATGGGCGAAGCCCGTCACCAGCGTCGTGCCGTAATTGGCCTTGAACTCGTCGAACTCGGAACCGTCGACGACGCGGGCGATCACCTCGCGCACGTCGTAGGGCTGGCGCGTGTCGGAAGGGATGATGCCGTAGATCTCGCGCGGGTCGTAGAGCGGCGGAATCGGTTTCTGAAGATCGAGCCCTATCGTCTTCTTTCGATTCAGGTTCCCGACGATGCGCCGGACGATGGCCAGCGCATGGTCGTCGTTCAGCGCATAGTGATCGGCGACGCCGGATTCGCGCGTGTGGACCTCAGCGCCGCCCAGTTCCTCCGCCGTC
>NZ_AMRM01000045.1 GCF_000300335.1 Nitratireductor pacificus pht-3B
CGAAAAGTGGAACCCGGTTTTCGGTCATTCCGGTGTTCGGTCAATGATTCAGATCGTCCTTGCGCGTCCGGAAGAACACGTGGCGGTCTATCGCGTCCGGCGGAACATGAAGGAGTCCGCGAGATGCTCCATTCCCGCGCGCTTGTAGAAGCCGACCGCCTCGGGCACCGACACCAGGAACAGGGCGACCTCCGGCCCGAGCAGCCGCCGGGCTTCGGCAAGCAGGCCCTGACCGATGCCGAGTCCCTGCGCATCGCGGCTGACGGCGAGTTCGGGCACGAAGGCGCACCAGGAGAAATCCGTCACGCAGCGCGCCACGCCGACGAGCGGACCTTCGGGCGCGCCGCGCCTTGCCGTGACGATCAGATTGGCGCCCGACACCATGCGGCCGAGCCGCTCCGCGTCGTCCACCGGCCGGATCGCTCCCAGGCCGGACTCGGCCAGCACGCGGCGAAACGCATCGACCGGAAGATCCGCCTCGCTGCCATAGAATATCGTCTGGTCCCTATCCATGCGCGGAGAGTGCCCGATCGGCGGACGAATGCAAGCCGGCGGACGGCAAAATCGGACTTGTCGCCGCCGCGCGCTTGATTTGCGCTCCGCCTGCCGGTACCTCGGCTCCCATCAGTCCCCATCGGAGCAGCCCCGCCATGTCCGTCGCCGCGAAAAACATTCCCGCACCCGATCTCGTGCCCGTCCGCCGCGCCCTGCTGTCGGTCTCCGACAAGAGCGGCATCGTCGACTTCGCCCGCGCGCTCGCGGACCGGGGCGTCGAGATCGTCTCGACCGGCGGCACCTCGGCGGCGCTGGCGAAGGAAGGCATCGCCGTGCGCGACGTGTCGGAGCTGACTGGCTTTCCCGAGATCATGGACGGCCGCGTCAAGACGCTGCATCCGGGCGTGCATGGCGGCCTGCTCGGCATTCGCGACGACGCGGAGCATGCGGCCGCCATGGAAACGCACGGCATCGCGCCGATCGACCTCCTGGTGATCAATCTTTATCCGTTCGAACAGGTGCGCTTCGGCGGCGGCGACTACGCGACGACGGTGGAGAACATCGACATCGGTGGGCCGGCGATGCTGCGCGCCGCCGCCAAGAACCATGCCTATGTGGCCGTGGTGACCGAGCCGGCCGACTATGCAGGCATTCTCGACGCGATGGCGGAGAACGGCGGCAGCCTGCCGCATCGCCTGCGCCAGGAACTGGCCGCCAAGGCGTTTGCCCGCACGGCGGCCTACGACGCGGCGATTTCCGGCTGGTTCGCCGAGACGCTGGAGATCGGCGCGCCGGTGTTCCGCGCGGTCGGCGGCAAACTGCAGGAAGTGATGCGCTACGGCGAGAACCCGCACCAGACCGCCGGCTTCTATGTTACCGGCGAGGCGCGCCCCGGCGTCGCCACGGCGACGCAGCTGCAGGGCAAGCAGCTTTCCTACAACAACATCAACGACACCGACGCCGCCTTCGAGCTCGTTTCCGAGTTCGCGCCGGACCGTTCGGCCGCCGTCGCCATCATCAAGCATGCCAATCCGTGCGGGGTCGCCACCGGCGCGACGCTGCGCGAGGCCTATGAGAAGGCGCTCGCCTGCGATCCCGTCTCGGCCTTCGGCGGCATCGTCGCGCTGAACCGGCCGCTCGACGCGGAGGCGGCGACCGAGATCGTCAAGATCTTCACCGAGGTGATCATCGCTCCCGAGGCGAGCGAGGAGGCGCGCGCCATCGTCGCCGCCAAGAAGAACCTGCGCCTGCTCGTCACCGGCGGGCTGGCCGACCCGCGCGCACCCGGCCTTGCGGTCAAGACCGTGGCCGGTGGCCTGCTCGTCCAGTCGCGCGACAATGGCGTGGTCGACGATCTCGACCTGAAGGTGGTGACCAAACGCGCCCCGACGGAGAAGGAGATGGCGGATCTCATTTTCGCCTTCCGCGTCGCCAAGCACGTCAAGTCGAACGCCATCGTCTATGTGAAGGACGGTGCGACGGTGGGCGTCGGTGCCGGCCAGATGAGCCGCGTCGATTCGGCCCGCATCGCTGCCCGCAAGGCCGAGGACGCGGCAGGGGCCGCTGGTCTCGCCGAGCCGCTGACCAAGGGTTCGGCCGTCGCTTCCGACGCCTTCTTCCCCTTCGCGGACGGCCTGCTCTCGGCGGTGGAGGCGGGCGCGACGGCGGTGATCCAGCCGGGTGGCTCCATGCGCGATGACGAGGTGATCGCCGCCGCCGACGAACACGGCATCGCCATGGTCATGACCGGCATGCGCCACTTCCGCCATTAGATCTCCGTCAACATTGCGGCTGGGTTTCCCCGCCTGACGGCTACAGCGCCGCGCGTCTTGAAAGACGCGCAAAGGACGCTGTAGCA
>NZ_AMRM01000046.1 GCF_000300335.1 Nitratireductor pacificus pht-3B
TGTGTTTCGGCGTGGAATAAGGACCCTGTTTCAGGGGTGATCGGCGTCCAAAAGGGACCCCTGTAACGCAGGGGCTTCAGACTGCCTTCGGTATCATCGGAGGCACTTGTTTTGGATGTTGGTCGTGGAGACGATTGCGAAGATACGCCGGCTGTCGCTGGTGCAGGGGAAGTCGATCAAGGAGATCTGCCGCGAGTTGCGCATATCACGGAAGGTGGTCCGTAAGGTGCTTCGTTCCGATGCGACCGAGTTCCGGTATGAGCGTCAGCACCAGCCGAAGCCGAAGATCGGCCCATGGCAGGTTCAGCTTGATGCTCTGCTGGACGGCAATGATGCGAAGCAGAAGCGCGAGCGCCTGACGCTGATCCGCATCTATGAGGAATTGCGGGCGCTGGGCTATGAGGGCAGCTACGACGCGATCCGGCGTTATGCCAAGAGCCGGGACAAGGCCTGCGGTGCGACTATGGCCGAGGCCTACGTGCCGCTGTTCTATCCTCCGGGCGATGCCTACCAGTTCGACTGGAGCCACGAGATCGTCCTGATCAACGGCGTCACCGTGACCGTGAAGGTCGCCCATGTCCGGCTCTGCCACAGCCGCATGATGTTCGTCAGAGCCTATCCGCGGGAGACGCAGGAGATGGTGTTCGACGCCCATGACCGAGCCTTCGCCTTCTTCGGCGGGACCTGCACACGCGGCATCTATGACAACATGAAGACGGCGGTGGAGACGGTCTTCGTCGGCAAGGAGCGGCAATACAATCGCCGCTTCCTGCAGATGTGCAGCCACTATCTGGTGCAGCCCGTTGCCTGCACCCCGGCGTCGGGCTGGGAGAAGGGGCAGGTCGAGAACCAGGTCGGGCTGGTGCGCGAGCGCTTCTTCACGCCGCGGCTGCGCTTCAAGAGCTACGAGGAACTGAACGCCTGGCTGCTCGACAAGTGCGTCGCCTATGCCAGGGCGCATCGGCATGTCGACCAGCCGGAGCGCACGATCTGGGACGTGTTCGAGGAGGAGCGCGGCAAGCTGGTCGGCTATCGTGGCCCTTTCGACGGGTTCCACACGGTGCCCGCCTCGGTGTCGAAGACCTGCACCGTGCGCTTCGACAACAACAAATACTCGGTTCTGTCGACCGCGGTCGGGAGGCCGGTCGAGATCCAGGCCTACGCCGATCGCATCGTCATCCGTCAGGACGGGGCGATCGTGGGGGAGCATGCCCGCTGCTTCGGCCGCAATCAGACGGTCTACGATCCATGGCATTATGTGCCGGTGCTGGCCCGCAAGCCCGGCGCGCTGCGCAACGGTGCGCCGTTCCAGGGCTGGGAACTGCCCCAAGCGATGGAGCGGGTGCGGCGGCGCTTGAAGACTGCCCACGACGGTGATCGGCAGATGGTCTCGATCCTGACGGCCGTGCTGTCGGACGGACTCGATGCCGTCGAGACCGCCTGCCAGCAGGCGCTCGCCGAGAACGTTTACTCGTCCGCCGTCATCCTCAACATCCTGGCCCGCCGGCGCGATCCGGCGCCGGCCGTCACCATCCTCACACCCGATGCGCTGCGTCTGCGCCATGAGCCGCAGGCCGACTGCGCCCGCTACGACAGCCTCAGGAGGGCAAGCTGATGGAACGAACCGAAGTTCTGGACCTGATGGGAACGCTGAAACTCTACGGCATGCGCAGCGCCTACGACGAGATCATGGGCACCGCCATCAAGCGCCAGCACGAGCCACCCAGGATCGTCGGCGACCTGCTGTCGGCCGAGATCGCCGAGAAGCAGGCGCGTTCGATCAAATACCAGCTCACCGTCGCCAAGCTGCCGCTGGCCAAGGACATCGACGACTTCGACTTCGCCGACACGCCCGTCAACGAAGCTCTCGTGCGCGATCTCGCCACCGGCGCCTTCATCGCTGATCAACGCAATGCCGTCCTCATCGGCGGCACCGGCACGGGCAAATCGCACCTGGCCATCGCGATCGCCCGAGCCCTCATCCGCAATGGAGCGCGCGGCCGCTTCTTCAACGTCATTGATCTGGTCAATCGTCTCGAGACGGAGCATCGCGCCGGAAAGCAGGGCCGCATCGCCGACTACCTTACGCGGCTCGACTTCGCCGTGCTCGACGAACTCGGCTATCTCCCCTTCGCCCAGGCCGGCGGCCAGTTGCTCTTCCACCTGATCAGCCGGCTCTACGAACGCACCTCGATCATCGTCACAACCAACCTTGCGTTCGGCGAATGGCCCGCCGTCTTCGGCGACG
>NZ_AMRM01000047.1 GCF_000300335.1 Nitratireductor pacificus pht-3B
AGCGCCGCCCAGTTCCTCCGCCGTCACCGTTTCGTTGGTGACGGTCTTCACCACATCGGGACCCGTCACGAACATGTAGGACGTGTCGCGCACCATGAAGATGAAGTCGGTCATGGCGGGCGAATAGACGTCTCCGCCGGCGCAGGGACCCATGATGATGGAGATCTGCGGGATGACGCCGGACGCAAGGACGTTGCGCTGGAAGATCTCGGCATAGCCGCCGAGTGCGGCGACGCCTTCCTGGATGCGCGCGCCGCCGGCATCGTAGAAGCCGATGATCGGCGCACGGTTCTTCAGTGCCATCTCCTGGACCTTGACCACCTTTTCGGCATGCGCTTCCGAGAGCGAGCCGCCGAATACGGTAAAATCCTTGGCGAAAACGAAGACCGTGCGGCCGTTGACCGTGCCCCAGCCAGTGACGATGCCGTCTCCGGCGATGCGCGATTTCTCCATGCCGAAATCGGTGGAGCGGTGCTCGACGAACATGTCGAACTCCTCGAACGACCCGTCATCGAGAAAGACCTCGATGCGCTCGCGTGCCGTCAGCTTGCCCTTGGCATGCTGCGCGTCAACGCGCTTCTGTCCGCCGCCCTCGCGCGCTGCGGCCCGGCGGCGCTCCAGTTCGAGAAGGACTTCCTTCATGCGTCTTCCCCCCACGATCGGCATTCTTCTGCTGTTAGCACGGCCGCGCGGGGAGGCAAATATGCGGCTCGCGCAGACCGGATGATCACCAACTGCCGGTGTTCTCCATTGACAGCCAGGGCTCCGCCGGCGCCAGGGCGGCGTCCTTCTGCAAGAGCTCGATGGAAATGCCGTCGGGCGAGCGAATGAACGCCATCCGGCCGTCGCGGGGCGGGCGGTTGATGGTGATGCCCTTGTCCATCAGGGCCGCGCACAGCGCGTAGATGTCGTCCACCTCGTAGGCGAGATGGCCGAAATTCCGGCCGCCTTGATAATCCTCGGTGTCCCAGTTGTAGGTGAGTTCGATCAGCGGGGCCATTTCGGCCTCGGCGCGCGCCCGGTCGGCCGGCGAGGCGAGGAAAACCAGCGTGTAGCGGCCTTTCTCGTTGCTGGAACGCCGGATTTCGACAAGGCCAAGCTTGTTGCAATAGAAGTTGAGCGACGCGTCGAGATCCTTCACGCGGACCATGGTGTGCAAGTATCGCATATTTCCTCTCACGACTTTTGTTTACGTAAACGAAACCGAACAACAACCCCCGCTGACAGGGAACGATCACCGTTAACCGGTTGTACCACGGCGGGGAAACCCTTCAAATTCCGGCATTTCCACCTGCTGTTGAAAATCGGAATCTGGGTCTTGCTATGCCACAAAGCGCGAATGTTATCTTTCATAGGGACAGTGAGTCGGGCGGACTTGAAAAAAGGCTTATCGGGATGGATGACAAGTCCTCGGCAACCAGGGGATACGGGGCGAGCGGGACGGCACCGGAGACGGACGAGGCCAGGGACGTCGGGGAGCTTATCGAGATTTCCGGCGCGATCAAATGGTTTGATGTCGCGAAGGGGTACGGTTTCATCCTGCCGGATGAAGCGGGGATCGGGGACGTCCTCCTGCATGTGACGTGCCTGCGCAAGGACGGGTTCCAGACGGCGCTCGAGGGCGCGCGTGTCGAATGCCTCGTGCGGCAGGGCGAGAAGGGGTTTCAGGCGTTCAAGGTCCTCTCCGTCGATCTGTCCACCGCCGTCCATCCTGTCGAGGACCAGAGTCCGCGCACCCATGTGGTGGTCACGCCCGACAGCGGTCTGGAGCGCGCCCTGGTGAAATGGTTCAACCGCACCAAGGGGTTCGGGTTCCTGACGCGCGGCGAGGGCACCGAGGATATTTTCGTCCACATGGAAACGCTGCGGCGCTACGGGATCACGGAACTGCGTCCGGGGCAGGTGGTTCTGGTGCGCTTCGGGCGCGGCGACAAGGGCCTTATGGCTGCCGAAATCTACCCGGATAAGGGCACGCTGGTGGCTGCGCATTGAGGTGATGCGCGGTCGTTCAGCAGAGGTGCGTCCATGACCCTGCCGGTGAATGCGGCATTCGCGAGCCTTCCGCTACTGCGGACGGTGTTTGCCGCGGGTCTCCTGCTTCTGATGGCTTTTTCGACGGCTGCGTTCGCGCAGACAAGCGTGATGCGCC
>NZ_AMRM01000048.1 GCF_000300335.1 Nitratireductor pacificus pht-3B
TTTTACGGAGAGTCCTTTGGTTGATGTTTGGCCCTAAGCGGCCTGTTTTTCCAGTGCCAGATTGCTGGCAAATTCGCTGGGCGTGAGATTGCCCAGCGAGGAATGCGGTCGATGGTCGTTGTAATCATCCTTCCATGCGCCGATCCGCATCCTGGCTTCGGCCAGTGACGTGAATAGCGTCTCGTTGAGGCATTCATCGCGGAAGCTGCCATTGAAACTCTCGATGAAGCCGTTCTGCATGGGCTTTCCCGGCGCGATGTAGTGCCAGTCGATCTGCCGGTCCTGGGACCAGCGCAGGATCGCCATGCTGGTGAACTCGGTGCCATTGTCACTGACCACCGTGGACGGCCTGCCTCTTTGTGCAATAATGGCATCGAGCTCGCGCACCACCCGTCGCCCGGAGAGCGAGGTATCTACGACCAAGGCCAGGCATTCCCTTGTGTGGTCATCGACAACGGTCAGCATCCTGAACCGCCGGCCATCGGTGAAAGCATCGCTGACAAAGTCCAGGCTCCAGCGCTGGTTGGGCTGGTCCGGCACGATGATCGGCCGTCTTGTTCCCAAGGCGCGTTTGCGGCCGCCGCGCTTGCGCACCTGCAGCTTCTCCTCGGCATAGAGCCGCCTGAGCTTCTTGATGTTCATCTCGATGCCCTGTCGCCGCAGCATCACATGGATACGACGATATCCAAACCGTCGCCGCTGGGCGGCAACGGTCTTCATCCCCTCTCGCAGCTCGCGGTCGTCCGGCCGCAGACTGCGATACCGCACGCTTGATCGATCCACAGCCAAAGCTTCACACGCCCGCCGCTGGCTCACTCCGTGCACCAGGCAGGCATTAGCCACCGCATCCCGCTTTGCGTCGGGCGTCACCATTTTTTTGCTGCGACATCCTTGAGGATGGCATTGTCGAGCATGGCCTCGGCCAAGAGCTTCTTGAGCCGGGTGTTCTCGTCCTCCAGCGTCTTCAGCCGCCGTGCATCCGATACATCCAGGCCGCCATACTTGGCCTTCCACTTGTAGAAGGTCGCACTGCTGATGCCGTGCTTGCGACACAGGTCCGCCGTCCACAGCCCGGCCTCCTGCTCCTTCAATATCGAAATGATCTGTTCTTCGTTGAACCTGCTGCGCTTCATGCGTCCGCCCTCTGTTGCCGCGGACTCTACCAAAATCTGGAGGAGATCTAGGGGCTCAGGTCAA
>NZ_AMRM01000049.1 GCF_000300335.1 Nitratireductor pacificus pht-3B
GACGTAACGGAAGGGCGTGTTTCGGCATCGCCTGACACGGTGAAGCGTCTTGTTGGTCTTGGCTTCGATGTGGTCGTCGAGGCGGGGGCTGGGTCGGCCTCGCGGATCGTCGATGGCGCATTCGAGAAGGCGGGCGCCCGGATCGGCAAGGCGGGGGACGCGGCGAAGGCGGACATCGTGCTGAAGCTGCGGCGGCCGAACGCGGCCGAGCTGAAGACCTATCGCAAGGGCGCGGTGGTGATCGCGACGATGGACCCGCATGGCCACGAGGACGCGGTGGCGGCGATGGCGGCGGCCGGGGTGACGGCCTTCGCGATGGAGTTCATGCCGCGCATCACACGGGCGCAGTCGATGGACGTCTTGTCGTCGCAGGCGAACCTGGCCGGCTACCGGGCAGTGATCGACGCGACGGCGGAATACGACCGGGCAATGCCGATGATGATGACGGCGGCGGGCACGGTGCCCGCGGCGAAGGTGTTCGTGATGGGCGCCGGCGTCGCCGGCCTGCAGGCGATCGCGACGGCCAGGCGGCTCGGCGCGGTGGTGACGGCGACGGACGTGCGGGCGGCGGCGGGCGAGCAGGTCCAGTCGCTCGGCGCCAAGTTCATCATGACCGATGCGCTGAAGGATGCGTCGGGCGAGGGCGGCTATGCCCGCGAACTGACGGATGCCGAGAAGGAGGCGCAGGCGGCGCTGGTGGCGGATCACATTGCCAGGCAGGACATCGTCATCACGACGGCGCTGATCCCGGGCCGGCCGGCGCCGAAGCTGGTCAGCGCGGCGATGGTCGCGGCGATGCAGCCGGGCTCGGTGATCGTCGACCTGGCGGTCGAGCGCGGCGGCAATGTCGAGG
>NZ_AMRM01000050.1 GCF_000300335.1 Nitratireductor pacificus pht-3B
GGGTGGTATCTCATGCGGCGGAAGCGGCCGATGAGCCTTTCATGAGCGATATCGGCGGCTTGTTGCCGATTGCGCTGTGCGGGCGGACAGTGTTGTAGTCCTTACGCCATCCCTCCATTTTCGAGCGGGCGTCGTCAAGTGTCAGGAACCAATGGGCGTTGAGGCACTCCGTCCTGAACTTGCCGTTGAAGCTCTCGATATAGGCATTGTCCGTGGGCTTGCCCGGGCGTGAGAAGTCCAGTTCGACGCCGCGCTGATAGGCCCACAGATCAAGGTCACGGGAGATGAACTCGGAGCCCTGATCGACCCTGATCGTCTTCGGATAGCCAACTGAACGGCAGGTCCGCTCAAGCGTCGCTACCACATCTTCGCCTCGGTAGCCGAACCGCGGATCGACCACCGGCGAGAACCGGGAGAAGGTATCGACGACGGTCAGCACACGGATCTTGCGGCCGGTTGCCAGTTGGTCATGAACGAAGTCCATGGCCCACACATCGTTCGAATGTACGGCTTCGGTCCTGTCTTCACGCAGTTTCGCCTTCACGCGCCGCTTCGGCGTCTTGTTGCGCAACTGCAGTCCCATCTCCTTGTAAAGCCTGTAGATTCGCTTGGCATTCACGGTCCAGCCCTCTCGCCGCAGCAGAACATGGACACGCCGGTAGCCATAGCGCACGCGTGTCGCTGCAATCTCCTTGATCCTGACCTTCAGGGCGGCCTGGTCGCCACGCTTCGACTTGTAGTGATAGAGCGAGGTGTCGATCCGCAGGCAGGCGCAGGCACGACGGATCGACACCTTCCAGTCT
>NZ_AMRM01000051.1 GCF_000300335.1 Nitratireductor pacificus pht-3B
TCGTCCTACGACTTCCCGGGCGACGACATTCCGATCGTCAAGGGCTCGGCGCTGGCCGCGCTGGAAGATTCCAACAAGACGATCGGCGAAGAGGCCGTGCGCAAGCTGATGGCCGAAGTGGATGCCTACATCCCGACGCCTGAGCGTCCGGTCGACCAGCCGTTCCTGATGCCGATCGAAGACGTGTTCTCGATCTCGGGCCGCGGCACGGTGGTGACGGGTCGCGTCGAGCGCGGCATCGTGAAGGTCGGCGAGGAAGTCGAGATCGTCGGCATCCGCGACACGACGAAGACGACGGTGACGGGCGTCGAGATGTTCCGCAAGCTGCTCGACCAGGGCCAGGCGGGCGACAACATCGGCGCGCTGATCCGCGGTGTCGACCGTGACGGCGTCGAGCGCGGCCAGGTGCTGTGCAAGCCCGGCTCGGTGAAGCCGCACACGAAGTTCAAGGCCGAGGCCTACATCCTGACGAAGGAAGAGGGCGGCCGTCATACGCCGTTCTTCACGAACTACCGTCCGCAGTTCTATTTCCGGACGACGGACGTGACGGGCATCGTGACGCTGCCGGAAGGCACGGAGATGGTGATGCCGGGCGACAACGTGACGGTGGACGTGACGCTGATCGTGCCGATCGCCATGGAAGAGAAGCTGCGCTTCGCCATCCGTGAAGGCGGACGCACCGTCGGCGCCGGCATCGTCGCTTCGATCACTGAGT